>NZ_CP061281.1:5245139-6556424 GCF_014621695.1 Streptomyces xanthii | reverse complement strand
GGTCGAGTCGTCGAGCGGCAGGCACACACGGGCCAGCGATTCGAGCATGTCGTCCATGGAGCCACCGGGAAGGTCGGTGCGTCCGATGGAGCCGGCGAAGAGCAGATCGCCCGAGAAGAAGACGGACGGGATGTCCGCGGTCTCGGGCATCTGGAAGGCCACCGACCCCTTGGTATGGCCGGGCGCGTGCGCGACGGAGAAGTCGAGTCCGGCCAGCTTCAGCCGGGTGCCGTCGGTCAGCTCCCGCACGTCGTCGGGCTCCCCCACGGTCAGCTCGCCCATCAGCTGGGTGCCGATGGAGCGGCCGATGCCCTTCTCCGGGTCGCTCATCATGTAGCGGTCCGAGGGGTGGATCCACGCGGGCACGTCGTGCGCTCCGCACACGGGGACGACCGAGGCGACATGGTCGATGTGTCCGTGCGTGAGGATGACGGCGACCGGCTTGAGCCGGTGCTTCTTCAGCGCTTCCTCGACACCCTCGGTGGCCTGGTGGCCGGGGTCGATGATCACGCACTCCTCACCCGCGGCGGGGGCAACCAGGTAACAGTTGGTGCCCCAGGCCCCGGCGGGGAACCCGGCAATCAGCACGATCGTCCTTCGTATGTCGTCGTCACAGCCGTCACGGTCGTCGCGGCGGCGGAATGCGGCAGATCAGAGCCTACCGGCGCTGCCGTTTCCACAGCGAACCCATATACGGTACGGGGCACTAGCCGACGGCCCGAAACCAAGGTCACGAGACGTACGAGGAGAACACCCGGTGGTCAGCAAGGATCAGCGGCAGCGTCAGCTCGCCCGGGAGAAGTTCCTGCGCCAGCAGCAGCGGCGCGAGGCCGCCCGCCGCAAGGCCCGCACCCGCAACATCGTGATCGCCTCCGTGCTCGCGGTCGCCGTCCTCGGCTCGGGCGCCGCGTACGCCGCCGGGGCGTTCAAGAGCGACGACAAGAAGGACTCGGCCGCCGCCGACCCGAGCGCGAGCCCGTCGGCGTCGAAGGCCCCGGACCCGTGCGAGAAGCCGGCCGCGGGCAAGGTGAAGAAGGAGACCTGGAAGAAGGAGCCTGCGCTCACCGTCGACCAGGCCGCGGACTACTCGATGAAGCTGGCGACCACCTGCGGCGACATCGACATCGCGCTGAAGACGAAGGCCGCCCCGCACACGGTGAACTCGTTCAAGTTCCTGGCGGACAAGGGCTTCCTCGACCACACCAAGTGCCACCGTCTGACCACCGAGGGCATCTACGTCCTGCAGTGCGGCGACCCGACGGGCACCGGCCAGGGCGGCCCCGGGTACACGATCCCGGACGAGAACCTGAAGGACGCCTCGCTCAAGAAGGCGGAGAAGATGCAGGGTACGCAGCTGTACACGTACCCGGCGGGCACGGTCGCGATGGCGAACACGGGCCAGAAGCACTCCGGCGGCAGCCAGTTCTTCCTCGTCTACAAGGACAGCAAGCTTCCGGCCACCTACACCCCGTTCGGCACGATCTCCGACTCCGGCCTCAAGGTCCTGGACAAGATCGCGAAGGCCGGCGCGCAGCCCCAGGACCCGCAGACGGGCAACACGGCGCCGAACGCGACGGTGGTGATCGACAAGGGGACGGTCACCAAGTCCTGACCTGCCGACCGACAAATTTCGGTCGCGCGGGATGCGGACAGCCGCCCCGCCGGTCGCCTATGTTGGCCGTGACGAAACTGTGGACGATGCCCGGGGGCCGATGAGCCCCCGCAGGCATCATGTGGAGGAGGCGCTGTGAGCAGCGACCCGTGGGGCCGCGTCGACGAGACGGGGACCGTGTACGTGCGTTCGGCCGACGGCAGTGAGCGAGTGGTCGGTTCGTGGCAGGCAGGATCCCCTGACGAGGCCCTGGCCTACTTCAAGCGCAAGTACGACGGTCTCGTCGTCGAGATCGGGCTCCTCGAGCGCCGGGTGCAGACGACGGACCTGTCGGCCAAGGACGCGATGACGGCGATCGAGCACCTGCGGGCCCAGGTCACGGAGGCGCACGCCATCGGTGACCTGGACGCGCTCGCCAAGCGGCTCGACAAGCTGGTGGAGAGCGTCGAGTCGCAGCGCGAGAAGCGCAAGGCGCAGAAGGCCAAGCAGTCCGACGAGGCCCGGCACGCCAAGGAGGCGCTGGTCACCGAGGCGGAGGAGCTGGCGCAGTCCGAGCAGTGGCGGGCCGCCGGTGAGCGGCTGCGGGCCCTGGTGGACACGTGGAAGGGGCTGCCGCGGCTCGACCGCAAGACGGACGACGAGCTGTGGCACCGCTTCTCGCACGCGCGCTCGGCGTTCTCGAAGCGCCGCAAGGCGCACTTCGCGTCGCTCGACGCGCAGCGCGAGGAGGCCCGCAAGGCCAAGGAGCAGCTGGTCGCCGAGGCCGAGGCGCTGTCGAACTCGACGGACTGGGGTGCCACGGCGGCCCGTTACCGCGAGCTGATGGCGGACTGGAAGGCGGCCGGGCGGGCGCAGCGCGAGCACGAGGACGATCTGTGGAACCGCTTCCGCGGGGCGCAGGACGTGTTCTTCGCGGCGCGCAGCTCCGTGTTCGCCGAGCGGGACGCCGAGCAGGGCGAGAACCTGAAGCTCAAGGAGGAGCTGGCCGGTGAGGCCGAGAAGCTGCTCCCGATCCAGGACCTGAAGGCGGCCCGCGCCGGCTTCCGCTCGATCAACGAGCGCTGGGAGGCCATCGGCCACGTGCCGCGCGACGCCCGGCCGAAGGTCGAGGGCCGGATGCAGGCCGTGGAGCGTGCGATCCAGGAGGCCGAGGAGGCCGAGTGGCGTCGTACGAACCCGGAGGCGCGGGCGCGTGCCGCGGGCCTCACGGGCCAGCTGCAGGCGGCGGTCGACAAGCTCAAGGGGCAGGTCGAGCAGGCGCGTTCGCAGGGCAACAACGCGAAGGCGGACAAGCTGCAGCGCGAGCTCGACGGACGCCAGGCGCTGCTCGACTCCGCGCTGAAGGGTCTCGAGGAGTTCGGCGGCTGACGCTCCGCTGAGCGGGACATGAAGCGGGCCCGGGCTTTCACAGCCCGGGCCCGCTTTTTCACGCCCTCATGTCTTCCCTGCCCGCCGCCGCGCGCCTGCGCCCCGGCGGGGCTTCTCGCGCAGTTCCCCGCGCCCCTTACGGGGCAGATCTGCCCGGCGCCTGCAAGGGCATTACGGGCGGCGGGCCGAGGTCACTCGGTAGACGTCGTAGACGCCCTCTACGCCTCGTACCGCCTTCAGGACGTGGCCCAAGTGCTTCGGGTCGCCCATCTCGAAGGTGAAGCGGGACGTGGCGACGCGGTCGCGGGAGGTCTGGACGGCCGCCGAGAGGATGTTGACGTGCTGGTCCGAGAGGACACGGGTGACGTCCGACAGGAGGCGGGAGCGGTCCAGGGCCTCCACCTGGATGGCGACCAGGAAGACCGAGGACTGGGTGGGCGCCCACTCGACCTCGAGGATCCGCTCGGGCTCACGGGAGAGCGAGTCCACGTTGACGCAGTCGCTGCGGTGGACGGAGACCCCGCTGCCGCGCGTGACGAAGCCGATGATGGGGTCGCCGGGCACCGGGGTGCAGCAGCGGGCCAGCTTCACCCAGACGTCGTCGACGCCCTTGACCACGACACCCGGGTCCGCGTTCGACCGCCGCTTGGAGCGGCCCCGCGACGGCGGTGCGGTCTCGGCGATGTCCTCGTTGGCGGCCTCCTCGCCGCCCAGCGCCTGGACGAGCTTCTGGACGACGCTCTGCGCGGTGACGTGGCCCTCGCCGATCGCCGCGTACAGGGAGGAGATGTCGGGGTAGCGCATCTCGTGCGCGAGGGTGACCAGGGAGTCGCCGGTGAGGATGCGCTGGATCGGCAGGTTCTGCTTGCGCATGGCCCGCGCGATGGCGTCCTTGCCCTGCTCGATGGCCTCCTCGCGGCGCTCCTTGGAGAACCAGGCCCGGATCTTGTTGCGCGCACGCGGCGACTTGACGAAGCCGAGCCAGTCGCGGGACGGGCCGGCGCCGGACGCCTTCGAGGTGAAGACCTCGACCAGGTCACCGTTGTCCAGGGTCGATTCGAGCGGCACGAGCCGCCCGTTGACCCGCGCTCCTATGGTCCGGTGGCCGACCTCCGTGTGGACCGCGTACGCGAAGTCCACCGGGGTGGCCCCGGCCGGCAACGCTATGACGTCGCCCTTGGGGGTGAAGACGAACACCTCGTTGCGCGAGAGGTCGAAGCGCAGGGACTCCAGGAACTCCCCCGGGTCCTCCGTCTCCTTCTGCCAGTCGAGCAACTGGCGCAGCCACGCCATGTCGTTGAGGTGGTCGTCCTTGCCGGTCGACCGGGGCTGGTCGCTGCGCACCTTGGAGGCGCCCGCGACGGCCTCCTGCTTGTACTTCCAGTGCGCGGCGATGCCGTACTCGGCGCGGCGGTGCATGTCGAACGTGCGGATCTGGAGCTCGACGGGCTTGCCGTTGGGCCCGATGACCGTCGTGTGCAGCGACTGGTACATGTTGAACTTGGGCATCGCGATGTAGTCCTTGAACCGCCCCGGAACCGGGTTCCAGCGGGCGTGGACGGTGCCCAGTGCCGCGTAGCAGTCGCGGACCGTGTCGACGAGGACGCGGATGCCCACCAGGTCGTAGATCTCGGCGAAGTCGCGGCCTCGCACGATCATCTTCTGGTAGACGCTGTAGTAGTGCTTCGGGCGCCCGGTGACGGTGGCCTTGATGCGGGCCGCGCGCAGGTCGGACTGCACCTCGTCGGTCACTATGGCCAGGTACTCGTCGCGCTTGGGCGCGCGCTCGGCCACGAGCCGCACGATCTCGTCGTACATCTTGGGGTAGAGGATCGCGAAGGCGAGGTCCTCCAGCTCCCACTTGATGGTGTTCATGCCCAGGCGGTGCGCCAGCGGAGCGTAGATCTCCAGTGTCTCGCGGGCCTTCTTCTCCTGCTTCTCGCGCTTGAGGTACCGCATCGTGCGCATGTTGTGCAGGCGGTCGGCGAGCTTGATGACGAGGACGCGGGGGTCCTTCGCCATGGCGACGACCATCTTGCGGACTGTCTCCGCCTGCGCGGCCTCGCCGAACTTGACCTTGTCGAGCTTGGTGACACCGTCGACGAGGAGGGCGACCTGGTCGCCAAAGTCGCGCTTGAGGGTGTCGAGGCCGTACTCGGTGTCCTCGACGGTGTCGTGGAGGAGCCCGGCCATGAGCGTCGCCGGGTCCATGCCCAGCTCGGCCAGGATCGTCGTGACGGCGAGCGGGTGCGTGATGTACGGGTCGCCGCTCTTGCGCTTCTGCCCGCGGTGCCAGCGCTCGGCGACCTGGTAGGCACGCTCGATCTGGCGCAGGGTGGCCGTCTCGATCTTCGGGTCGTTGCTCCGCACGATCCGCAGCAGCGGCTCGAGGACCGGGTTGTACGGGTTGGAGCGCTGGACGCCGAGACGGGCGAGGCGGGCGCGGACCCGGTTGGAGGAGCCTGAGCGCGCCGGCGGGTTCGCGGCGGGCCGGATCGCGGGTGGGTTCGCCGCGGGGCGTGGCTTGTCGGCCGGGGGCTGCGAGCGGGGCTGCTCCGCCGCGGGCTTGCCGCCGGGCGGTGCGGGCTTGGCGGTCGTCGCGGGCCGGTCGTTCTTCGCGGGCGCGCCGGAAGCGGCCGCCGGGGCTGCCTGCTGGTCGGCCTTGGCGGCGGTGAGTGGCTTGGCCTCGTCTGGCAACGGCGCTCCTCGTGCGCGACGGGTCCCCCGTACAGGTCCCGGGGAGCCCATGGTATCGATCCTGCGGCCACCGAACGTATTCGGCCGGTGGGACAGTTTCGTACCGGGAGAACGCGGCGGGCGGGCACCTGATTCCTCAGGGCCCGCCCGTGCGGCTGTGACCTGCTGTTTCAGCGCTGAGTCAGACGACGAGCAGGGCGTCGAGCGGGGCGCCCTCGAGGGCCGGCTCCAGCCGCTCGCGGCCCGGCAGGAAGCCCAGCTCCATGAGGACGGAGACTCCCGCGACCTCGGCGCCCGCGCGGCGCACCAGGTGGACGGCGGCCTCGGCGGTGCCGCCGGTGGCCAGCACGTCGTCGACGATCATGACGCGGTCCTCGGCGGTCAGGTCCTCGGCGTGCACCTCGATCTCGGCGGAGCCGTACTCGAGGTCGTAGGCCTGCGCGAGGGTGGCCCCCGGGAGCTTGCCCGCCTTGCGTACGGGGATGAAGCCGAGGCCGGCGCGGACGGCGACGGGGGCGCCGAGGATGAAGCCGCGGGCCTCGAGGCCGACGACCTTGGTGGCGCCGGCGGCGACGCAGCGCTCGGCGAGCGTGTCGGTCAGGGCCGTGAAGGCCGCCGGGTCGGCGAGCAGCGGGGTGATGTCCTTGAAGAGGACCCCGGGCTCCGGGTAGTCCTGCACATCACGGATGCGGCTGAGGAGCAGCTCCTTGATGTCGGTCATTTCTGCACCTCAGCGTGTGGGTGATGGGCGTTCTACGGGTCTGGTGCGCGTCTTCCGCGAGGCGCTCGCGCGATCGACAACCCTAGCAGTCGGTCGGTGCGGGAACGACGCGGGCGCCAGGAGCCTCGTCGGCTCCTGGCGCCCGTGTGCGCTGCGGTGGTCCGCCGGTCAGCGGCGCTTGCCCGAGGGGCGTCCGCGGCCGCGGCCTCGGGACGTCGGCTGGTTGCGCGGACCGGCGCCCGCGGGAGCCGCGTCCTCCGGCTCGTCGGCGAACTCGCCCTCGGCCTGGTGGCCGACGACGGGGCCGCTGTCGGCCTGGGCGGAGGCGGCGGCCCGCTTGGCGAGGACCCGCTTCTTGAGGGCCTTCATCTTCGGCTCGCGTTCCTTGAGGTCGGCGACCAGCGGGGTGGCGATGAAGATCGACGAGTACGCGCCGGCGGCCAGACCCACGAAGAGCGACAGCGAGATGTCGTTCAGCATGCCGGCGCCGAGGAAGCCGCCGCCGATGAACAGCAGGCCGGCGACCGGGAGCAGCGCCACGACCGTGGTGTTGATCGAGCGGACCAGCGTGCCGTTGATCGAGCGGTTGGCGATGTCGCTGTAGGTCCAGCGGGTCTGCTTCTCGATGCCCTTCGTCTGCTCCTTGAGGGAGTCGAAGACGACCACCGTGTCGTAGAGCGAGTAACCGAGGATCGTGAGCAGACCGATCACCGTGCCCGGGGTGACCTCGAAGCCCACCAGGGCGTACACACCCACGGTGATGGTGATGTCGTGGATCAGGGCGATGAGCGCGGCCAGCGCCATCCGCCATTCGAAGGCGATCGCCAGATAGATCACGACGAGGACCATGAAGATGGCCAGGCCCTGCCATGCCTTGTTGGCGATCGTCTCGCCCCAGCTGGGACCGACCAGATCCGCGTTGATCTTGTCCGCGGGGATGTTCATGTCCTTGGACAGTTCGTCCGCGATCTGGTCGGACTTCGCGGTGTCGACGCCCGCGACCTGGATGCGCAGTCCGCCGTTGCCCAGCTCCTGCACGATCGCGTCGTGACCGGAGGCCTTCTCCGCGTACTCCTCCGCCTTGGCGGCGGAGACGGTCGTCTTCGGGGTGGTGAAGACGGCGCCGCCCTCGAACTCGATGCCCATGTTCAGGCCGCGCACCACGAGGCCGACGATGGCCGTGATGGTGATCAGGATCGAGACGCCGTACCAGAGCTTGCGCTTGCCGATGAAGTCGTAGCCGACCTCACCGTTGTACAGCTTGGCGCCGAGAGTGCCGAGCTTCGACATCTCACGCCTCCTTCGGGTCGACAGGGCGGGCGGCGCGGCGCGTGCGGCGCAGCGGGGGCTGGACGCCGAGGCGCTTGGGATCGAGGCCGGACCACTTGTGTCCGCCGGAGAAGAACTTCCCGCGGGCCAGGATCGTCATGAGCGGCTTCGTGAAGAGGAAGACCACGACGACGTCGAGCAGGGTGGTCAGACCCAGCGTGAACGCGAAGCCCTGGACCTTGCCGACGGTCACGATGTAGAGCACCGCGGCGGCGAGGAAGGACACGAAGTCGGAGACGAGGATCGTGCGGCGGGCACGCGGCCAGGCGCGCTCCACGGCGGGTCGCACGGAGCGGCCCTCGCGGATCTCGTCCCGGATCCGTTCGAAGAACACGATGAACGAGTCGGCGGTGATACCGATGGCGACGATCGCACCGCAGACCGCCGGCAGGTTCAGCGCGAAGCCGATGGCCGGGCCGAGCAGCGTCATCAGCGTGTACGTGAGGATCGCGGAGGTCAGCAGCGAGGCGAGGGCGACGATCGACAGGCCGCGGTAGTAGACGACCAGGTAGATCACGACCAGGGCGAGGCCGATGGCGCCGGCGATGAGACCGGCGTGCAGCTGCTCGCCGCCGAGCGCGGCGGTCACCGAGGTGACGCTCTGCTCGTGGAAGGTGAGCGGCAGGGCGCCGTAGGACAGCACGTTGGCCAGGTCCTGGGCGGACTGCTGGTTGAAGTTGCCGGAGATCTCGGCGTTCGAGCTGAGCGTCGTGCGGACGCTGGGCGCGGAGACCACGTCGCCGTCGAGGACGATGGCGAACTGGTTCATCGGGGACTGCTGCGCCGAGAGCTTGCTGGTGATCGCGGCGAACTTCTTGGAGCCGGAGCCCGTGAACTCCATGTTGACGACCCACTGGGCCGACTGCTGGTTGATCACGGCCTGGGACTTCTTGACGTCCTTGCCGTTCACCTCGGACGGGCCGAGGATGTACTTCGACCACTGGCCCGGGGCGTCCTCGCCGCAGGCGATGATCGTGTCGGAGGGCTTGGCGCCCTCGTTGACCGTCGTGCGGGCGGCCTTGTCGGTGCAGTCCAGCTCGGTGAACTTCTTCTGCAGGGCGCTGGTGGCCTTGTCCGGCGTCGGGGACGCGGCGGGCTTGTCGCTCGCCTTGGCGGAGGGCTTGTCGCTCGCGCCGGCGCTCGGCGTCGCGTCGGCCTTCAGGCCGTCGGTGACGGCGCGGCCCTGCGAGGTGGCGGAGGGCGTCGCGGAGGCGGAGCTTCCGTCGGTCGCCTGCTGCCCGGCCTTGTCCGTGGCCTTGTCCGTCGGCTTGCCGGTCGCCTTGTCGCCGGAGGAGGCGCTCGGGGACGGGCTGGCGGAGTTCTCCGCCGCGGGAGCGCCTGCGGCCACCGTCAGGACGGGGCGGAAGTAGAGCTGCGCGGTCGTGCCGACCTGCTCGCGCGCCTGCTTCTGGTTCGTGCCCCGCGGGATGTTGACGATGATGTTGTCGTTGCCCTGCGTCTGGACCTCGGCCTCGGAGACACCCATGCCGTTGACGCGGCGGTTGATGATGTCCGCCGCGGTGTCCATGTTGGTCTTGTTGATCGCATTGGGCTTGCCCGGCTCGTTCTTGGCCTGCAGCGTGATGCTGGTGCCGCCCGCGAGGTCGATGCCGAGGCGGGGCGTGAACGTACCGGAGATGAACATCCCACCGACGAGCGCGACCATGACGATCACGATCAGACTCAGGGCGCGGCCCGGCTTGCTCTGCGCCCCCGCCCCTCGGCTCTTTTTAGGTGTGGCCACCTTCTCGTACTCCCTCTCCATCCGTCCGGCATCGGGTTGCGTGCCCCGGACTGCCCGGACGGCCACGAAATGGTCGAGAATCCGCGCGGATCACGCACGAACCAGGACCGTGGGGCACGCGGTGGCGGGCCCCACGGAGGTGGTCGTGGCTACTTCGCGTCGGACTCGCCGTCGGTCTTCTTCGGCTCGGCGTCGGCGTCGTCGGCCTTGGGGGCCTCGTCGGCCTTCTCGGCCTCGACGGGCTCGTTCTTCTTGCCGAGGTCGATGCGCGCGTCGTCGGCGGCGGTCCCGTCGGTCTCGGTGAGGGAGGACGCGTCGTCCGGCACGACGGCGTCGTCGGCGTCGGCCTCGACGCCGTGCACGATGCGGTTGTACTCGTCGTCGGAGAGCACGGCACCGATCGCGTTCTTCGCGAACATGAGGTGGACGCCGGGGCCGGCGTCGAGGAGGACCGTGTCCTCGTTGACCTCCTTGACCGTGGCGTACATGCCCCCGATCGTGCGGACGCCGGAACCGGGCTGCATCTCATTGCGCATCTGCGCGGCCTGCGACTGCTTCTTCTTGGCAGACCGGGTCATCAGGAACATGGCCCCGATGAGCACAACGAACGGGAGGAGGGCTGCGAGACTCACGGGTGGGAACTTCCTTCAGGCGACCGCGCCGGGGTGCGGCCTTGTCGGTTTCGGGGGTCGGCCGTCGTCCGGAACCAGCGAAACCAGAAGGACGACGTCGGCGGAGTCTAAGCGAGTCCGCCATCTGGGAACAACGCTCAGCATCCCACCGGGGTTCCTGGCCCGGCGAGTACCCGCGCCGTCACGCCCCGAACAGGTCCTGTTGTCCGCTTGCACCCGATCTTGCCTGCGGCGGCGTGAGCCCGAGGTGCGCCCAGGCGGCCGGGGTCGCGACGCGTCCGCGGGGGGTCCGGGCCAGCAGCCCCTCCCGGACGAGGAACGGCTCGGCGACCTCCTCGACCGTCTCGCGCTCCTCCCCCACGGCGACGGCGAGCGTGGACAGGCCGACGGGTCCGCCGCCGAACAGCTTGAGCAGCGCCTCCAGGACGGCCCGGTCGAGCCGGTCGAGGCCGCGCCCGTCCACCTCGTACACCCCGAGCGCGGCGGCGGCGATGTCCTGGGTGATGTGGCCGTCGGCCTTGACCTGCGCGTAGTCGCGGACGCGGCGCAGCAGCCGGTTGGCGATACGGGGCGTGCCGCGGGAGCGGCCGGCGATCTCGGCGGCGCCGTGCGGGTCGATGCCCACGTCCAGCAGGTTCGCCGAGCGGTGGATGACGCGCTCCAGCTCGGTGGGCTCGTAGAACTCCATGTGCGCGGTGAAGCCGAAGCGGTCGCGCAGCGGGGGCGGCAGCAGGCCCGCGCGCGTGGTGGCGCCGACCAGGGTGAACGGGGGCAGTTCGAGGGGGATGGCGGTGGCGCCGGGGCCCTTGCCGACGATGACGTCGACGCGGAAGTCCTCCATCGCCATGTAGAGCATCTCCTCGGCGGGCCGCGACATGCGGTGGATCTCGTCGAGGAAGAGGACCTCGCCCTCCTGGAGGGAGGAGAGGATCGCGGCGAGGTCGCCGGCGTGCTGGATGGCGGGACCCGAGGTGATACGGATCGGGGCGCCCATCTCCGCGGCGATGATCATGGAGAGGGTGGTCTTGCCGAGGCCGGGGGCGCCGGAGAGCAGGACGTGGTCGGCGGTGGCGCCGCGCGCGCGGGCGGCGCGCAGCACGAGGTCGAGCTGCTCCCTGACCTTCTCCTGGCCGATGAACTCGCCCAGGTCCTTGGGGCGCAGGGCCGCCTCGACGGCCTGGTCCTCGCCGTCGGCGGCCGCACCGACGAGCCGGTCGGCCTGCGGCTCGGCGGCGTCGGTCGTCTCGTCCCAGTTCATGTTCTGTGCCTCGCGTTACGGGATCGGGGGCGGGCGGCGTCTTCTCGGGGGCCTCCGGGGACCTTCGGCGAGTCCCCCGGGGCGGTGCTCAGCGCGTGCGGTTGAGCGTCTGCAGCGCGGCCTTGAGGAGCTGCCCCACCTGCGGGGTGCCCTCGGCGGCCTCGGCCTGCGGGGCGACGGCGGCGACCGCCTCGTCGGCCTCTCTGGTGGCGTAGCCGAGCCCGATGAGCGCGGCGTGCAGCTGCTCGCGCCAACCGGTGGTGACGGCGGTGCCGATCGCGGGACGCGCGGTGCCGAGGGGCTCGCCGAGCCGGTCCTTCAGCTCCAGGAGGAGCTTCTGGGCGCCCTTCTTGCCGATGCCGGGGACGGCCGTGAGGGCCTTCTCGTCTCCGGTGGAGACGGCGCGGCGCAGGTCGTCGGGGGTGTGCACGGCGAGCATGGCCTGGGCGAGGCGGGGGCCGACGCCGCTGGCGGTCTGGAGCAGCTCGAAGGTCTGCCGCTCGTCGTCGTCGGCGAAGCCGTACAGGGTGAGCGAGTCCTCGCGGACGACGAGGGAGGTGGCGAGCTTGGTCTGCTGACCGATCCGCAGGCCGGACAGTGTGTTCGGCGTGCACTGGACGGCCATGCCGATCCCGCCGACCTCGACCACCGCGGCGTCAGGGGCGAGGGCGGCGACGGGGCCGCTCACGAAGGCGATCATGCGGTTCGGCCTTTCGATGCGTGCGTTGCTTTGGCGGAGTGGAGGGCGACGGCCTGCTGGAGTCTGTTCTGCGCGGGGGCGCGCCAGATGTGGCAGATGGCGAGGGCGAGCGCGTCGGCGGCGTCGGCCGGTCTGGGCGGTGCGTCGAGCCGGAGCAGCCGGGTCACCATGGCGCCGACCTGGGCCTTGTCGGCGCGGCCGCTGCCGGTGACGGCGGCCTTGACCTCGCTGGGGGTGTGCAGGGCGACGGGGATGCCGCGGCGTGAGGCGCACAGCATGGCGACGGCGCTGGCCTGCGCGGTGCCCATCACCGTGCGCACGTTGTGCTGGCTGAACACGCGCTCGACGGCGACGAACTCGGGCCGGTGCTCGTCGAGCCACTGCTCGATGCCCTGCTCGATGGCGACGAGGCGCAGGCCGAGCTCGGCGTCCGGCGGCGTCCGTACGACGCCGACGCCGCGCATGGTCAGCGGCCGGCCCGCGACCCCCTCGACCACGCCGACCCCGCACCGGGTGAGCCCCGGGTCCACGCCCAGTACACGCACGCCACGCCCCCACTTTCGATCGCCTGTTTGCGCAGGCTATCGGGTGCCACTGACAAAGCGGCGGGCCGACGGGGTGTGTCCCGTCGGCCCGCCGCTCGTGTCCGGTCAGGCGTCGACCTTCTCCATGACCTCGTCGGAGACGTCGAAGTTCGCGAAGACGTTCTGCACGTCGTCGCTGTCCTCGAGCGCGTCGATGAGCTTGAAGATCTTGCGCGCGCCCTCCTCGTCGAGCTCGACCTGCATGGTCGGGACGAAGTTGGCGTCGGCCGAGTCGTAGTCGATGCCGGCGTCCACGAGGGCGGTGCGGACCGCGACGAGGTCGGTGGCCTCGGAGAGCACCTCGAAGGACTCGCCCAGGTCGTTGACCTCCTCGGCGCCCGCGTCGAGGACGGCGCCCAGGACGTCGTCCTCGGTCAGCTCACCCTTGGGGACGATGACGACGCCCTTGCGGTTGAACAGGTACGACACGGAACCCGGGTCGGCCATGTTGCCGCCGTTGCGGGTCATGGCGACGCGGACGTCCGAGGCGGCGCGGTTGCGGTTGTCGGTGAGGCACTCGATGAGCACCGCGACACCGTTGGGACCGTAGCCCTCGTACATGATCGTCTCGTAGTCGGCGCCGCCGGCCTCGAGGCCGCCGCCGCGCTTGACCGCGGAGTCGATGTTCTTGTTCGGGACCGACTGCTTCTTCGCCTTCTGGATGGCGTCGTACAGCGTCGGGTTGCCCTCGACGTCCGTGCCGCCCATGCGCGCCGCGACCTCGATGTTCTTGATCAGCTTCGCGAAGAGCTTGCCGCGCTTGGCGTCGATCACGGCCTTCTTGTGCTTCGTCGTAGCCCATTTAGAGTGGCCGGACATCTGCCTGTCTCCTTCGCGTAACCAACCTCAATAACGAACGCCAGAGATCCTACAAGGAACCCGGCGCGTCCTTGCCCCGGACCATGTCCACGAAAAGGCCGTGGAGCCGGTGGTCGCCGGTGAGCTCGGGGTGGAAGGACGTCGCGAGGGCGTTGCCCTGGCGTACGGCGACGATGTGTCCCTCGTGCTCGGCGAGCACCTCGGTCGAGGCGCCGACGGACTCCACCCAGGGGGCGCGGATGAAGACGCCCTCCACCGGTGCGCCCTCGACACCCTGGACGGCCACCGCTGCCTCGAAGGACTCGTTCTGCCGTCCGAAGGCGTTGCGGCGCACGATCATGTCGATGCCGCCGATCGTCTCCTGGCCCGAGCGCGGGTCGAGGATCTTGTCGGCGAGCATGATCATGCCGGCGCAGGTGCCGTAGACGGGCATTCCGGCGTGCACGCGCGCGCGGAGCGGCTCCATCAGGCCGAAGAGGTGGGCCAGCTTGGAGATGGTGGTCGACTCACCGCCGGGGATGATCAGGCCGTCGACCTCGGCCAGTTCCTCGGGGCGCCGCACCGGCCTGGCCACGGCGTCCGCCGCGGCCAGGGCGATGAGGTGCTCCCGTACGTCGCCCTGGAGCGCCAGGACGCCGATGACGGGGGTGTTCATGGGTGCTTACCAGCCTCGGTTCGCGTAGCGCTCGGTCTCGGGGAGGGTGTCGCAGTTGATGCCGACCATGGCCTCGCCCAGGTTGCGGGACGCGTCCGCGATGATCTTCGGGTCGTCGTAGAAGGTGGTGGCCTTCACGATGGCGGCGGCGCGCTTGGCCGGGTCGCCGGACTTGAAGATGCCGGAGCCGACGAAGACGCCCTCGGCGCCGAGCTGGCGCATCAGCGCGGCGTCGGCGGGGGTGGCGACGCCACCGGCGGAGAACAGCACGACGGGGAGCTTGCCGAGCTCGGCGACCTCCTTGACGAGCTCGTACGGGGCGCGCAGCTCCTTGGCGGCGGCGTACAGCTCGTTGTTGTCGAAGCCGCGCAGGCGGGCGATCTCGTTCTTGATCTGGCGCATGTGGCGGACGGCCTCGACCACGTTGCCGGTGCCGGCCTCGCCCTTGGAGCGGATCATGGCCGCGCCCTCGGCGATGCGGCGCAGGGCCTCGCCCAGGTTGGTGGCGCCACAGACGAAGGGGGTCGTGAAGGCGAACTTGTCGCTGTGGTTGACCTCGTCGGCCGGGGTGAGGACCTCGGACTCGTCGATGTAGTCCACGCCGAGCGACTGGAGGATCTGGGCCTCGACGAAGTGGCCGATGCGGGACTTGGCCATCACCGGGATCGAGACGGCCTCGATGATCTCCTCGATCATGTTCGGGTCCGACATGCGGGCCACGCCGCCGTCCTTGCGGATGTCCGCCGGGACCCGCTCGAGGGCCATGACGGCCACGGCGCCCGCGTCCTCGGCGATCTTCGCCTGCTCGGCGTTGACGACGTCCATGATCACGCCGCCCTTGAGCTGCTCGGCCATGCCGCGCTTGACGCGGGCGGTGCCGGTGGCGGGAGCCTGGTTTTCGACAGTGGACACGGGGACCTCGCTCGGTGAACTCAGTGAAGAGGGTCTGTTGCCGCACGTGCGTGCTGCTGCGCGCTTGTGCTGCACCGAGGAAACATCTGTGCCCCAGGCCACTACAAGGGCCAATAGGGAGGCGGTGGCTCCTTTTGGCCTGCGATCCAGGTGGTGGACCGTGATCATGGCCTGCGGGAGCTATGTGGTGGCCCGGTCCGCGAGGGCCGTCGGCGGCACGTCGTCCATCTCGAAGGCCATGGGGAACGGGGCGTGTCCGGCCAGCCGGAACCAGCGGACCTTGCGGTGCCGGCGCAGCGCGCGTGCGGCCCGTACGGCGTCGTTGTGGAAGCGGCGGGCCATGGGCACCCGGCGCACCGCCTGGGCGAGCTCCTCGGCGGCCTCCTCACCGCCCGGGGCGGCCCGGACCTCCTCGACCTGGTCGGCCTCCCCGAAGACCGCGCGCAGCGCCTGGCTGAGCTCGCTCTCGGCGACCTCGCGCTGCTCCTCCTCCGCCTGGCGTGCCGCGTGCGCGGCCTCGTAGAGGACGATCGAGGCGGCCGGGTCGAGCACTCCGGAGGTGGCCAGTTCCTGGGCGACGGAGGCGCGGCGCAGGAGCTGGGCGTCGAGTGCGGCGCGGGCCGCGTCGATCCGGGCGTGCAGGCGGTCGAGCCGGCCCGCGGTCCAGCTGAGGTAGAGGCCGATCGCGAAGAGGGCTACGGCGATCCAGATCAGGGTGACGGTCACGGGCGGCAAGGCTACCGTCGCGGGGCCGCCGCCCCGGCCCGCGGGTGGGGCCTGTCCGACCCTCCCCTTCGTCGCCCGAAGCAGAAGGGAATCGGCGGACAGGGTCCTACGCCCCGCGAGCCCAGCCGGATCCGAAAGAAAGGCCCTAGTCGCGGGCGAGGCCGAAGCGGGCGCGCAGGCCGGTGCGTTCGTCGGTGGCGACGGCCGCGGCCCCCTGGGTGACGGTCTCGTAGACGGAGAGGATGTCGGCGCCGACGGTCGACCAGTCGAAGCGGCGCACGTGCTTGCTGCCGCGCTCGCGCAGCTCGGTGCGGCGCTCGGGGTCGGCGAGCAGGCGCAGGGCGGCGGCGGCCAGGTCGTCGGCGTTCTCGTTGGCGAAGAGCTCTCCGGCCGTGCCCTGGTCGAGGACCTGGGCGAAGGCGTCGAGGTCGGAGGCGAGCACGGGCGCGCCCGCCGACATGGCCTCGACGAGGATGATGCCGAAGCTCTCGCCGCCGGTGTTCGGGGCGACGTACACGTCGACGCTGCGCAGCAGTCGGGCCTTGTCCTCGTCGCTGACCATGCCGAGGAACTCGACGCGGGAGCGCATCTCGCGCGGGAGCGAGGCGACGGCCTCCTCCTCGTCGCCGCGGCCGGCGACCAGGAGACGGGTCTGCGGCCGCTCGGTGAGGATCCTGGGCAGCGCCTTCATGAGGACCGGCAGGCCCTTGCGGGGCTCGTCGATGCGCCCGATGAAGCCGATCGTGTCGCCCTGCCACTCGGCCTTCGGCTCGGCCCGGGCGAAGAAGTCGACGTCGACGCCGTTCGGGATGACGACCGCGTCGCCGCCGAGGTGCTCGACGAGGGTGCGGCGCGCGTACTCGGAGACGGCGATGCGCGCGCTGATCTTCTCCAGGGCGGGCTGCAGGATCGGGTAGGCGGCGATCATGGCACGCGAGCGGGGGTTCGACGTGTGGAACGTGGCGACGATCGGGCCCTGGGCGGCCCAGCAGGTGAGCAGACCGAGCGACGGGGACGTCGGTTCGTGGATGTGGATGACGTCGAAGGTGCCGTCGTGGAGCCAGCGCCGCACGCGTGCGGCGCTGAGGAAGCCGAAGTTCAGGCGGGCCACCGAGCCGTTGTAGGGCACGGGCACGGCGCGGCCCGCGGACACCACGTAGGGCGGCAGCGGGGTGTCGTCGTCGGCGGGGGCGAGAACGGAGACCTCGTGGCCGAGCGCGGTCAGGTGCTCCGCGAGGTCGCGGATGTGGAACTGGACGCCGCCCGGCACGTCCCAGGAGTACGGGCAGACGATTCCGATCTTCACGCCGGCCGCTCCTCGGGGTTCTTGGCGGGGTCCAGGTCCGAGAGCCACAGACGCTGCAGCATGTGCCAGTCCTCCGGATGGTCCGCGATCCCGGTGGCGAAGGCATCGGCCAGCGCCTGTGTCATCACAGACGTCTTTTCGGCGCGGGTACCTGTCTCGGGCACGTCGATCGGCGGATGGACCCGGCCCCTCATGATCGGCGAGCCGTCGTACCAGAGCGTCACGGGCAGCAGCAGGGCGCCGGTCTGCTGAGCGAGCAGGGCGGGCCCGGCGGGCATGCGCGTGGTCTCGCCGAAGAACTTCACCTCGACGCCGGCGGCGGACAGGTCGCGGTCGGCGACCAGGCAGACGAGGCCGCCGTCGCGCAGCCGCCGGGCGAGGGTGCCGAACGCGGCGCCGCCGGTGTGCGGGAGGACCTCCATGCCGAGGCCCTCGCGGTAGGCGACGAAGCGGTCGTAGAGGGTCTCGGGCTTGAGGCGCTCGGCGACCGTCGTGAACGGGGTCTCCAGCTTCGTGGTGACCCAGGCCCCGGCGAGGTCGTAGTTGCCCATGTGGGGCAGGGCGAGGATGACGCCCTTGTCGGAGGCGAGCCCGTCGGTCAGGTGGTGCACGTCCTGCGGGGTGAAGCCCTCGCGGATACGGTCCTTGCTCCAGGCGGGAAGCCGGAAGGACTCCATCCAGTAGCGCAGGTACGAGCGCATGCCCGCCCTGGAGAGCTGCCGAAGCCGCTGCGGCGTGGCGTCGGGCACCACGCGCGCGAGGTTCGACTCCAGGCGCAGCACGCCCTTGCCTCGCTTGCGCCAGACGGCGTCGGCGATGGTGCGGCCCAAGCGGTTCGCGACCGGCTCGGGCAGCTTCTTGACCGTGCCCCAGCCGAGCCCGTAGAGCGCGTCGGTGATCCGTTCCTGCACGCCGCTCACGAGGCGGTCTCCTCCTGGGCGGCGGCCGCGGCGTCGGCCTCGGCGGACTCGCGGCGAACGGTGACCACGCGCTGGATCAGCGTGACCAGGCTGCCGGCAGCGACGATCCACAGGGCGACGGGCAGCAGGTACTGGATGCCGGGCACACCGAACTTGTGCAGACCGGCGAAGCCGGCGGCGACGAGCGAGATGACGAGCCGCTCGGCGCGCTCCACCAGACCGTTGACCGCGACCGGCAGGCCGATCGATTCTCCACGGGCCTTCGTGTACGAGACGACCTGGCCGCTGGCGAGGCAGAAGATCGAGACGGCGCACAGCGCGTTGTCGTCGCCGCCGCCCGCGTACCAGAGCGCGAGGCCGCCGAAGATGGCGCTGTCGGCGACCCGGTCGAGCGTCGAGTCGAGGAAGGCGCCCCAGCGGCTGGAGCGGCCGAGCTGGCGCGCCATGTTGCCGTCCACGAGGTCCGAGAAGACGAACAGCGTGATGACGACCGTGCCCCAGAAGAACTCCCCGCGCGGGTAGAAGACCAGCGCGCCCGCCACCACCCCGGCGGTGCCGAGGAGCGTGACCGTGTCGGGACTGACCCCGCGACGGATGAGAAACGCGGCGAACGGTGTGAGGACACGCGTGAAGAATGCACGCGCGTACTTGTTCAGCATGGCCTTCCCGAGGGGTCGGTGGCCGTGCGGCCCCTCTGGCCACCGGCTGGCCCATCGTAGCCACGCACCCGCCGCCACGGCCGTCGGGCCACCACGCGCGCGTGGGATCCCGTACGACGTATGGACGCACGGTGACACGAGTGCAAAGCTCGAAGACACCGCGGGCGTCGCCGGAGCCGCCTCTCACACGCGGGTTCGCGTGTCCGCCTGCCGCACTTCCACAGGCCCCGACGGGGCCCCCACACCGTGGATGCGAACCGGGAGGCAAGGGACATGGCTGACAAGGCGAACACACATCCCGGGGCCGCCGGCAGGGCGGCTACGGCCGACCGGCCCTCGGACGTGCGCAATGTGGTGCTGGTCGGCCCCAGCGGCTCCGGCAAGACGACGCTGGTGGAGGCCCTCGCGCTCACGGCGGGGGCGGTCAACCGCGCGGGCCGCGTCGAGGACGGCACGTGCGTCTCGGACTACGACGACATCGAACGGCGCCGGCAGCGCTCGGTGCAGCTCTCGCTCGTCCCGGTCGACTGGGGCGGCTGCAAGATCAATCTTCTGGACACCCCCGGATACGCGGATTTCGTCGGGGAGCTGAGGGCCGGTCTGCGCGCTGCGGACGCGGCCCTCTTCGTCGTCTCGGCGGCGGACGGGGTGGACGGCGCCACGCGCGCGGTGTGGGAGGAGTGCGCGGCCGTCGGCATGCCGCGGGCCATCGTGGTGACGCACCTGGAGGCGGCGCGGGCCGACTTCGAGGAGACGACCCGGGTGTGCGCCGAGGCCTTCGGGGGCGACGACCCCGACGCCGTGCTGCCGCTGTATCTGCCGCTGCACGGCGAGCGCACCCCGGACGGCCACTCCCCCGTGACCGGCCTGATCGGGCTCCTGTCGCAGCGGATCCACGCCTACGCGTCGGGCGCGCTGGAGGAGTCGCCGCCGGACGCCGGCCAGGTGCCGGGCCTCCAGGAGGCGCGCGGCCGGCTCATCGAGGGGATCATCGCCGAGAGCGAGGACGAGACCCTCATGGACCGCTACCTGGGCGGCGAGGAGATCGACTTCAAGACGCTCGTCGACGACCTGGAGCGGGCCGTCGCGCGCGGCACCTTCCACCCCGTCCTCGCAGCGGCCCCCGCCCCGGAGGGCGCCCGCCAGGGCATCGGCACGGTCGAGCTCCTGGAGCTGGTCACGGGCGGCTTCCCGACCCCGCTGGAGCGCGAGGCCCCGACCGTGACCACGCCGGACGGCGCGCCCCGCACGATCCCGGTCTGCGACCCGGACGGCCCGCTGGTCGCCGAGGTCGTGAAGACGGCCTCGGACCCCTACGTGGGCCGTGTCTCGCTCGTACGGGTGTTCTCGGGCACCCTGCGCCCGGACGAGACGGTGCACGTGTCGGGGCACGGGCTCACCGACCGCGGGCACGAGGACCACGACGTGGACGAGCGGGTCGGCGCCCTGTCGGTCCCCTTCGGCAAGCAGCAGCGGCCGCTGTCGCACTGCATCGCCGGTGACCTGGCGTGCGTGGCGAAGCTGGGCCGGGCGGAGACCGGCGACACGATCTCGGCGAAGGACGACCCGCTGTTGATGGCGCCGTGGGAGATGCCGGACCCGCTGCTGCCGCTGGCGATCCAGGCGCACAGCAAGGCCGACGAGGACAAGCTGTCGCAGGGCCTGGCGCGGCTCGCGGCGGAGGACCCGACGATGCGGCTGGAGCAGAACCCGGACACCCACCAGGTGGTGCTGTGGTGTCTGGGCGAGGCGCACGCGGACGTCGCCCTGGAGCGGCTGTCGGCGCGGTACGGGGTGCAGGTCGACGTGGTCCCGCACAAGGTGTCGCTGCGCGAGACGTTCGCGGACCGGGCCGCGGGCCGGGGGCGGCACGTCAAGCAGTCCGGCGGGCACGGTCAGTACGCGATCTGCGAGATCGAGGTGGAGCCGCTGCCGAACGGTTCGGGCATCGAGTTCGTCGACAAGGTCGTCGGCGGCTCCGTCCCGCGCCAGTTCATCCCGTCGGTGGAGAAGGGTGTACGGGCCCAGGCGGCCAAGGGCGTCGCGGCCGGGTACCCGCTGATCGACGTACGGGTCACGCTGCTCGACGGCAAGGCGCACTCGGTGGACTCCTCGGACGCCGCGTTCCAGACGGCGGGCGCGCTGGCGCTGCGCGAGGCGGCGGCCGACGCCACGATCCATCTCCTCGAACCGGTGTCCGAGGTCCAGGTACTCGTCAGCGACGACTTCGTGGGCGCGGTGATGAGCGATCTGTCCGGGCGGCGCGGCCGCGTCGTCGGCACCGAGCAGGCGCCGGGCGGCCGGACCCTCGTACGGGCCGAGGTGCCGGAGATCGAGATCGGGCGCTACGCCGTCGATCTGCGCTCCCTGTCGCACGGCACGGCGCGGTTCAGCCGCAGCTACGCCCGGCACGAGCCGATGCCGGCCCACATCGGCGAGCGGATCAGGGAACAGGCCGCGGACACCGCGTAGTTGGGCCCGTCGTGCGGGGGCGTGCGCCCCCGTGCCCCCGGTGCGGCCACCGGCGTCCGGCTTGCCGGGACGGATGTCGGTGGCGGCCGTTACGCTGGTCGACGATCAATAGGATCAGGACGATCAACTGATCAACAGGTGTGCGGGGCAAGGAAGTCGGGAAGAGCCGCAGCAGCAGCGACGTGCGGTGATGGGGGCGGCAGTGGCGGACGACGCGTTCGATTTCAGGCCGGGGGCACAGGTCCCCCTGCAGGGTTCGGCGGGGCAGACCGCGGCGACGTTCGCCATCGCCTCGGCCGCGTACCGGGACGACCCGGCCGCGAAGATCGAGGACGCGAACAACGAGTGGCACAAGTCCGAGGTGAAGAAGGGCGCCTGGTCGCTGTTCGCGCCGAATCTGGGTGAGGCCTTCTCGCGCGCGGTCCAGGTCCGGATGCTCGGCGGCGGCCGCAAGCCGCTGATCCAGTCCTTCGGCACGGAGCCGCAGGTCGTGGTGGAGCACTGCCTCGCGGCGACCCGGATCCGCCGCCAGCGGGACGCGCTGCTGACCCTGATCACGGTGCTGTTCGGCCTCGTGTTCCTGCCCGGGTTCGTGCTGTGGCTGATCGCCTTCCAGCTCCGCCGTACGAGCAACAACAAGGTGGCGGCCGCCGAGAAGGCGACCAAGGACGCCTCGGCCGGGGCGGCGAAGACCGAGGCGCGGAACAAGGAGCGCAAGGTCCGCGGCACGGCGGCGCTGACGACGGCCCTGATGGCGGTCGTCGGGGTGGCCGTCGTCATCGTGCTGCTCAAGCTGCCGTTCGCCGGCGGCTGGGCCTGGTACCTGCGCGCCTCCTTCGTGGTGCCCGTCGTCGGCGGGCTGTGGGCGCGGCAGGTCTGCGAGCGCACGGCGAAGGACCTGCGCGAGCGGTGGGACGCGCTGCTGTCGGGCGGCGGCATCGGCGCGAAGATCCCCGAGGCGGTGCCGGGCAGCCCGGGTGAGACCGCGGCGGAGCAGCTGCGCCAGGGGCTGGCCCGCCTCTCGGCGGAGCAGCAGTCGAACGCGGTGTTCTACGCCGGCCCGAAGGGCATCCTCGGCATGGGCACGCGCTGGGGCAGCTGGCAGCTGGCGGAAGAGCTGGTCTCCGTCGACCCCGACAAGGAGATCCACCCGTTCCGCAGCTGGGACGTGGTCCGCGCGATCCACGACCAGCTGAAGCTCCTGGAGCGCAAGACGCTGCACACGGGCGGCTTCCCGCGCCCCTCGGTCGAGCACTGGATCGTGACCCCGATCGGCGAGAAGGCGGGCTCGGTCTCCCGCCCGACCGGCGCGGACGTGGACGCGTACCGGATCAAGCCGCACGAGATACAGCGGATCTGCAACGAGCAGCAGTTCGGCAGCGGTGACCGCCACTACCTGGGCGTCCAGTTCACGCTGTGGGACGGCCAGTTGGTCATCACCATGCTGATCACGGTGACGGTGCTGCACGAGACGCTGCGCATCGAGGTGACGGGCCACGCGCTGGGCCCGGTGAACTCGCTGTTCACGTCGAAGCCCGAGCCGAAGACCAAGGAGATCGCCAAGTCGGTGCGCTTCTGGGAGACGACCACGAAGACGCTGCCGCTGATCGACGCGGACGAGGTCGTGCGGATCGCGGTCCGTGCCCCGCTCACCTGGTACCCACCGCTGCTGGACTACCTGGGCGGCAAGCTGGCCCTGCCCGAGCCGTTCGGCCTGCGGCACGCCTGGGCCGACCAGCCGTGGCGGCACCGCTTCATGGCGGACGACGCGCTGCGCACGGCGACGCCGGTGCTGCGGGTCGTGCACGCGGCGGCCTTCAAGGTCCTCAAGGAGCACGGCGTCGACACGGAGAAGTTCGGGAACCGCTCGGGGGTGCTCAGCGGCCTGGTGCAGGACCCGTCGCCGCGGAAGGCCGACGTCTACGACGCGTAGCCCCGCGGCGCCGGATCCCCGGGCGTCGTACGAGGCGCGGTCAGGCGGTCGGCCAGGCCTTCGCCAGCGCCGTGCGCGTGTCCGCGAGGAGCTGCGGCAGCACCTTGGTGTGGCCGACGACCGGCATGAAGTTCGTGTCGCCGCCCCAGCGCGGGACGATGTGCTGGTGCAGGTGCGCGGCGATGCCGGCGCCGGCCACCGCGCCCTGGTTCATGCCGATGTTGAAGCCGTGCGCGCCGGACGCGGCACGCAGCGCGGTCATCGCCCGCTTGGTGAAGTCGGCGAGCTCGACGGTCTCGGCGTCGTCGAGGTCGGTGTAGTCGGCGACGTGCCGGTAGGGCAGCACCATCATGTGCCCGCCGTTGTACGGGTACAGGTTGAGGATCGCGAAGACGTGCTCGCCGCGCGCCACGATGAGGGCGTCCTCGTCGCTCTTGCCGGGAGCCGCGCAGAAGGGACAGCCGTCGTCGGCCCCGGGGCCCGTCGGTTTGCCCTCGCCCTGGATGTAGGCGATGCGGTGCGGGGTCCACAGACGCCCGAATCCGTCCGGCTCTCCCACAGGACCGATCTGCTGCTCCGGCTCACTCGTCATGCTGTGCAGCATATGGCGTGACCTCGGCGGGGCGTGTCGCCGGGGCCCGTCCCGGGCCCGTGCGCGCGATGCTGTGCGGATGACCGACAGTGCCCTCGCCCGTTGGGAGCGACGCACCGCGGGTGTCCTCGCCGCGGCGTCCCTGCTCTTCCTCGCCTCGTACGCGGTCCTGGTGCTCGGCCCCGGGCTGCCCGGGGCCGTGCGCGATCTGTGTCTGGCGGTGACCTGCGCGGCGTGGGCGCTGTTCGCCGCGGACTACGTCGTGCGGCGGCGGCTCAGCGGGCAGCGCTGGCCGCGCTTCGTGCGCACGCACTGGCTGGACACCCTGGTCCTGCTGCTGCCGCTGCTGCGCCCCGTCCGCATCGTGCAGGCCTACGAGCGGGTGAAGCGCCGGCACGGCCGCCCCCGGTTCGCGCTGCACGCGCGCGTGATGCTGTACGCGGGGGTGTCGACGCTGCTGCTCGGCTTCGCCGCGTCGCTCGCCGTCTACCAGCAGGAACGCGGGGCGCCGGGCGCCACGATCCAGACGTTCGGCGACTCGGTGTGGTGGGCGTGCACGACGGTGTCGAGCGTCGGCTACGGCGACATGGCGCCGGTGACGCCGGTGGGCCGGCTCGTCGCGGTGGGCCTGATGGGCTGCGGGCTCGCCCTGCTCGGCGCGGTCGTCGGATCGTTCTCGTCCTGGCTGCTCCAGGTGTTCGCGCGGGAGGACGAGAACGGCGAAAGGCCCCCGGGGAGCTCCCCGGGGGCCTTCGACGGCAAGGGCTGAGCGTCAGACCTGCGCGCGCTCCTCGACGACCTTCACGATCTTCGCGATGGCCTCGTCGACCGGGATGCCGTTCTCCTGCGAGCCGTCGCGGTAGCGGAAGGACACCGAGCCGGCGCTCATGTCCTCGTCGCCCGCGATGACCATGAACGGCACCTTGGCCTTCTGCTGGTTGCGGATCTTCTTCTGCATGCGGTCCGAGGACGAGTCGACCTCGACGCGCAGGCCCTGGGCGCGCGCCTTCTCGGCGAACTCCTCCAGGTACGGGACGTGCGCGTCGCCGATCGGGATGCCGACGGCCTGCACGGGCGCGAGCCACGCCGGGAAGGCGCCCGCGTAGTGCTCGAGCAGCACGCCGAAGAACCGCTCGATCGAGCCGAACAGGGCGCGGTGCAGCATGACGGGCTGCTGGCGGGAGCCGTCCGCGGCCGTGTACTCGAGGCCGAAGCGCTTGGGCTGGTTGAAGTCGACCTGGAGGGTCGACATCTGCCAGGACCGGCCGATCGCGTCCTTGACCTGGACGGAGATCTTCGGGCCGTAGTAGGCGGCGCCGCCCGGGTCGGCGACCAGCGGCAGGTTCTGCTTCTCGGCGGCCAGGCGCAGCGCCTCGGTGGCCTCGGCCCAGTCCTCGTCGGTGCCGATGAACTTGTCGGAGTCGTCGCGGGTGGACAGCTCCAGCTCGAACTCGGTCAGGCCGTAGTCGCGCAGCAGGTCGAGCACGAAGGTGAGGAGCTTGTCGAGCTCCTCCGGCATCTGCTCCTTGGTGCAGTAGATGTGCGAGTCGTCCTGCGTGAAGCCGCGCGAGCGGGTCAGGCCGTGCACGACGCCCGACTTCTCGTAGCGGTACACGGTGCCGAACTCGAACAGGCGCAGGGGCAGTTCACGGTAGGAACGGCCGCGCGACTTGAAGATCAGGTTGTGCATCGGGCAGTTCATCGCCTTGAGGCGGTAGTTCTGCTCGTCGAACTGGATGGGCGGGAACATGCCCTCCGCGTAGTGCGGCAGGTGGCCCGAGGTCTCGAAGAGGTGCTCCTTCGAGATGTGCGGGGTGTTCACGAACTCGTAGCCGGAGGCCTCGTGGCGGCGCCGCGAGTAGTCCTCCATGACCTTGCGGATGACGCCGCCCTTGGGGTGGAACACCGCGAGGCCCGGGCCGAGCTCCTCCGGGAAGGAGAACAGGTCGAGCTCGGCGCCCAGCTTGCGGTGGTCGCGCTTCTCCGCCTCGGCGAGGAACTCGAGGTAGCCCTTGAGCTCGTCCTTCGACGGCCACGCGGTGCCGTAGATGCGCTGGAGCTGCGGGTTCTTCTCGCTGCCGCGCCAGTAGGCGGCGGCCGAGCGCATCAGCTTGAACGCGGGGATGACGCGGGTGCTGGGCAGGTGGGGACCGCGGCAGAGGTCCTTCCAGCACAGCTCGCCGGTCTTGGCGTCGAGGTTGTCGTAGATGGTCAGCTCGCCGGAGCCCACCTCGGCGTCGGCGCCGTCGGCGGCCTGCGCCGCGTTGCCCTTGAGGCCGATGAGCTCGAGCTTGTACGGCTCGTCGGCGAGCTCGACACGGGCGTCCTCGTCGGTGGTGACACGACGGGAGAACTTCTGGCCCCGCTTCTGGATCTCCTGCATCTTCTTCTCGATGCGCTTGAGGTCCTCGGGGGTGAACGGCTCCTTGACGTCGAAGTCGTAGTAGAAGCCGTCCTTGATGGGCGGGCCGATGCCGAGCTTGGCCTCGGGGAAGATCTCCTGCACGGCCTGCGCCATCACGTGCGCGGTGGAGTGGCGCAGGATGTTCAGACCGTCCTCGGAGGTGATCTCGACGGGCTCGACCTCCTCGCCGTCCTGGACGGCGTACGCGAGGTCCTTGAGCTCTCCGGCCACCCGGGCCGCGACGATGCTGCGCTCACCGGCGAAGAGCTCGGCGGCCGTGGTACCCGTGGTCACCACGCGTTCTTCCCGCTCGGAATCGCGTTGGATGATCACACGGACGTCAGACACCGGTCTCTCCTACCTGAAGACGAAACGCCGCGCCATTACCTGTGACGCGCGCAAGGCCGATCGTACCGAGTCACCGGGACCGCTCGCGAAACGGTTGACCGTGCGGACCGGCGGGTGCCGCCCTAGCGTGGGCGCATGGCCCTGGAATGGAACGCGCTGCTCGCCGACCAGCTCGACTGGCACTGGCGCAACCAGCTGCGCCGGCGCCTGGCCGGGCTCACCGACGACGAGTACTTCTGGGAGCCCGTGGCGGACCCGGAGGCCGTGTGGAGCGTGCGCCCGCGCGGCAGCGGCACCGCCCCCGTGCGGGCGGGCTCGGGCGACTTCACGATCGACTTCGCGTATCCGGAGCCGGTCCCGGCGCCGGTGACGACGATCGCCTGGCGCCTCGGCCACATCCTGGTGGGCGTCCTGGGCACCCGCGTCGCCTCGCACTTCGGCGGGCCGCCGGTGGACTACCTGACGTACGGGTATCCCGGCACGGCCGCGGAGGCGCTCGACCGGCTCGACGCCTCCTACGCGCGCTGGATGTCGGGCGTGCGCAGCCTCGACGCGGGGGCCCTGGAGCAGCCGTGCGGTCCGGCCGAGGGACCGTTCGCCAAGGAGCCGATGGCGACGCTCGTCCTGCACATCCACCGCGAGATGATCCATCACGGCGCGGAGATCGCCCTGCTCAGGGACCTGTACGCGCACACGCCGCAGAGTTCCTAGGGTTCGTCCCCTCCGGCGCAGGCCTCCTCGAAGAAGTCGAGGTTCTCCTGGAGGGACTTCAGGAGCCGGTCCCGTTCGGCCTCGTCCACCTGTACGGGGACGACGCCGCTCGCGCCGGTGAGCCGCCGGAAGCCGCCCCTGCTCTCCAGACGTCCGTGCACCCGGATCGGCAGGCCGACCAGATGGGCGTGGCCCGCGATCCGGTACGCCTCCTCGTCGAGCGTCATCCGCAGGTGCGGCACGTCGGCCCCGGCGATGACGTGCAGGCGTACGGTGCCCTCGCCGCGGGTGCCGGTGCGGCGCATGCGGACGACGGTGCCGGTGACGCGGACGAAGACCGCGGGCTCGGCGTGCAGGTAGCGGGCGGAGGCGGCGCGCAGCACGTCGAGGTCGCCGGGTGAGAACTCGACGGGGTCGTCGCCGTCGGTGCACTCGGCGGGGACCCCGGCGGCGGGTGACCAGGCGACGCCGACCCGGGCCCCTTCGGTGCCGCGGACCAACGCGACGAGCGCCTCGGTGAGTTCATGGCTGACGCCGGCCTCGACGGCGCCGTCGAAGGCGTCCATGCCGCCGGTCGCGCGCCGGTAGTCGATGGCCTCGCGCACCGCGTACAGCGCCTGGTGCAGGCGGACGGCGAGGGTGCGGCCGGTGTCGACGGGGACGAAGGCGGTGAGCCGGCGGCCGCCGGGCGCGGACTGGACGAGGACGGGTTCGAGCGCCGCGGCGGCGGGCCTGCGGTACCGGGCGCCGTAGTACCCGGCGCGGCCGCGGGCGGCGAGCGCCCCGGCGAGGAGCATGCGGCGGGCGGCGGCGCGCAGATGTTCCTCGGCGGTCCAGGAGGGGGCGTCGGCGGCGGTGCGGGGCACGTCGCGCCACCAGCGGATCTCGTCGCTGGGCACGGCGAGGGCGACGAGGACCTCGCGGGCGGCGGGGGTGCCGCTGCGTTCGAGGGCGTCGAGCGCCTCGCCGAGCAGGTCCTCGCTGTCGGGGAAGGCGCGGCTCTCGGGGACGAGGAGGCTGGCGCCGGGTCCGGTGCCGGCCAGGGTCCAGCGGGCGTAGCGCCCGGCGGCGCCGCCGCGCCGCTGCCAGCCGTGCCGGTCGAGGAGGGCGCCGAGCACGGTGGGGTCGACGCGGCCCGGGTCGGGTCCGGCGAGTTCGGCGGGGTCGACGGGGTGGGCGCGGGCGACGCCGAGGAAGCGTACGGGTTCGTCGGTCGGGCGGTGCTGCATGTGGTGACTCCCTTCGGGGGCCCGCCGGCCGACCGCGCGGGTCGGTCAGGGGCGGCCGCCCCGGCCGACGCGCGTCATGATCTCGCAGAGCGCGCGGTCGTCGAAGATGCGTGCGGTCGGTACGCGCACGGTGGTCCTGCGCCGGCCGGTGACCGGGTGTCCGGCGAGGTTGGTCCAGTAGCAGCAGTGCCGCAGGTCGAGGGCGTCGTGGCCGGCCCGCAGCCAGTCGTCCTGGGAGCGCGGCACGAGCATCACCACGAGGATCTTGTGCACGGACACGGGCGTCCGGGCGAGTTTGACCAGGTGGGCGTTGTCGAGGGTGAAGGAGAAGGCGGGGCCGGGTGGGTGCGGCGGGATCTGGTACGTCGCTTTCAACTGCACCTTGATGGTGACCTCGTCGTCGACCGTGTGCCCGGGGGCGCTGTGGCTGACGTGCCAGTCGATGCCGTTGTCGGGAAAGGGCTGCGAGAGCGAGCATCCGGCGGCCGCCGCCACGGCGTGGAGATAGCCCACCTGCAAGGTCTCCATGCAGGCGGTGGTGGCGAGTGAGCCGCGCGGCGGTGCGTTCCGCTCGGGCAGCAGCCCGCCCTGTTCGGGCTGCGCGAGCGCCATGGTCCAACTGACCTTCCGGAAGTGGGGTGGTCCCGGGCGGGGACCGGGGATGTGCGGGCACGGGTCGACGGCACGCCGCTGAACTGCCATGACTCGTACCTGTGTTGTCACCGCTCGGCGTACGACGCAAACGGCCCGGGTATCACCGAAGCGGGCAGGGGGCGACGACGGACGGGACGTCATCTGCCGCGCGGGAACGAGGAGTTGCATCGACATGACGCACTGGTACGAGGGACCTCTCGCGGCGTTCGACACCGAGACGACGGGTGTGGACGTGGAGACCGATCGGATCGTGTCGGCCGCGCTCGTGGTGCAGGACGCGCCGGGAACGCGGCCGCGGGTGACGCGCTGGCTGGTGAACCCCGGGGTGCCGGTGCCGCCGGGCGCGACGGAGGTGCACGGTCTGACCGACGATCATCTGCGGCGCAACGGCCGCTGGCCGGCGCCGGTCATGGAGGAGGTGGGCCGGGAGCTGGCGGAGCAGGCCGCGGCGGGGCGGCCGCTGGTGGTGATGAACGCCCCGTTCGACCTGACGCTCCTGGACCGCGAGTTGCGCCGGCACCGGGCGTCGTCGCTGGCCCGCTACCTGGACTCGTCTCCGCTGTGCGTCCTGGACCCGCGGGTCCTGGACAAGCACCTGGACCGCTACCGCAAGGGCCGCCGCACGCTGACGGACCTGTGCGCGCACTACGAGGTGGAGCTGGCGGACGCCCATGACGCGGCGGCGGACGCGCTCGCGGCGCTCGACGTGGTCCGCGCGGTGGGCCGCCGCTTCGCGACGCGCCTGGACCGGCTGTCCCCCGCCGAGCTGCACACGCTGCAGGCGGTCTGGCACGCGGCGCAGGCCCGCGGCCTGCAGGCCTGGTTCGCCCGCAGCGGCACTCCGGAGCCCGTGGATCCGGCGTGGCCGCTGCGGCCGGAGCTCCCGGCCGCGGCCTGAGAGCGAGCACCCTGGACGGGCTCGGTCACGGGCTCACCGGAAGGTCACACCGCGCGCCCGGCCCTGGCGCCGGCGAGCGGGATCCGGCCGTGCCCGAGCGCCCGACGGTCCGGCCTCCACCGTGCGCACGGGCGCCGGAGCGTCGGACGGGGTTCACCAGGAGCCGCCGCCCCCGCCTCCGGCGCCTCCGCCGACGCCGCCCGAGGACGATCCGCCGCCCGAACCGCCGCCCGAACCGCCGCTCGAACCGCCGGAGGACGGCGGGTTCATGGCGGAGACGACGGCGGCGGCGAGCAGGATCTCGGTGAAGCCGATCGTGGAGCGCCGCCCCGCGGCGACCGGTACCGCGGCCGTGGTGGCGTCGACGGCGCTCTCCCACGCGGACGCGACGCCCAGGGAGACCGCCCAGGCCGTGTAGAGGTCCGTCCGGCGCTCGTCGAGCGGTTCGCCGGGGCAGGAGGCGGGGTCGGCCAGGTAGCGGCGGAAGGCCTCGACCTCCAGCCAGCGGGCGGAGCCGAGCGGGGTGCGCCGCTCCAGTTCCCAGAGTCTGACGAGGGCGGCGACGGAGGTGCCGGACAGGACCGCGGCGACGATCACCACGACGGTCCCGGCGGCGATCCGGCGTCCTTCGAGCGCGCCCCCGGTGACGGCGAGGGCGAGGCCGAGCACGCCGGCGATCAGACAGGCGGTCACGGCGCGGGGCGCGGCGCGGAAGGCACCGGTCTCCCAGAGCCCGCTGTCCTTGCGCCAGTTGCCCAGCTTCCAGGCGATGTCGTTCCACCCCTTCTTGAACCAGGGGTCCCGCGCACCGAGGGCCAGCGCGGTCCGGTCGGCGAACATCATGTCGAGGACGTCTCTGATCTCCCGGTTCGCGGGGAGCACGGGCTCCTCCGGCCGGCGCAGGACCGGATGCCGGTCGTCGCCCTCGATGATCAGGCGCCCCTCGGCTGCGGCGTTCAGCAGCCAGGCGACCTTGTGGCGGTCCTCGATCGTCTCGGTGTGCAGGACGCCGCCTTGCGCCGGCGTCAGATCCTGTGGCGGTGTGGACGAGGGCGCGACGGTGCCGGCCAGTCGTCCGATCTCGACGCGCCGCCCGCCGTCCGCCCCGAGCCGGTCGCGCCCGGCCCGGCGCAGCACGACGACGGTGAGCAGGGCGCAGCCGAGCGCGACGGCCAGGAAGATCCAGGCGTCGCGCAGTGGCTGAGGAAGGGTGGTGCCGACGGCCCGGCCCCCGGGTGCGGGCGGCAGCGCGGCTCTACGGTCGGTCTCGGCGTGCCCCGTGCCGGCGTAGAGGGTGAGTCCCTCGTGGCCGGTGAGCCGGTCGCGGCGAACGACGAGATGCCCGGGTCCGGCCTGCCGGACGGCGCACGGCCTGCCGTGGTCCCAAGTGCCGTACACACAGCGCGGCCGGGTCAGCCCGCGCGGGTCGACGACATGGATCTCCACGCGCGCCCGGTCGACCTGCCAGCCGGTGCCGACCGCGTCCCAGGCGAGCCTGCCCTTCTTGACCACCTCGGGAACGGTGTACGCGATCCGGTAGCGGTGCACGCCGCCGACGGTGCGGTCGGGGTCGCCGACCTTGAGCCGGTCCGCGAGGCTGCTGCGTCCGTTCGCCTCCCGGTACTCGTCGCCGTAGGTGGATTCGAAGGGCACCGGGTGCCCGTCCATGGTGGCCCGGACGTCGGACGCGTAGAAGTCGGCGTCGGGCACGTCACGGTAGATGCCGTGGGTCGTGCCGGAGTGGCCGAAGTCGTAGTCGATGACCTCGGTGACGCGGGCACTGCCGTCGGCGCGGATCTCGGCGCGGACCCACATCGCGGTGACCCGTTCCTTGTTGGCGACGATCTGCGCCACCGCGACGGCTCCGGCGAAAACCGCCAGGGTGATGCCGATCGCGATCCATCCGCGCAGTCTGCGTCTTCGTCCGCCCCTGCTCCCAGTCGCCAAGACGCCCCCCTCAGAACGTGTTTGACCATCAGAAAAGCCGGCCTGCGTAGTGCAGACCGGCCTTCTCCGGGTGGGCGATACTGGGTTCGAACCAGTGACCTCTTCGGTGTGAACGAAGCGCTCTCCCACTGAGCTAATCGCCCGGGAACGGGTTGAACCATACAGGTCGTCGTGGGGTGTGTTCAAACCGGTTGGAGCAGCGCGGCCAGTCCGCGCCGGCCGCCGCGCATCATCCAGGCGTGGTTGGCGCGGAAGACGGGCCGGGCGGGCAGCGCGAGCCGGCGCATCAGGGGGCGGCGGACCTCGACCTCCTGGTCGTAGTCGGCGCGGGTGCCGCCGCCCGGCGCGGGGCGCAGCGTCCAGCGGGCCCAGCCCTCCAAGTCGCCGCTCATGCCGATCTCCAGGACCCCGGCGGCCGGGTCCCGGCGCCGCTCGCGCGCGGTGACCATGAGCTCGTAGGGGAGGAAGGAGCGGAAGACGGCGGTGCCGCTGGTCTCGTCGAGCGGGGTGACGGAGCGGACCTGGGGCCACCAGCCGGGGTACTCCTCGGCTCTCTCCAGGACGGCGAAGACGGCGGCGGGGGGTGCGGGCAGGTTCCAGACGCAGTGGAAGCGGTAGTGGCTCCAGGCGTGGCGCGGCGGCATGGAGGGAGTCTGCCCGGGTCGGGACGTCTTGTCCCCCGACCTGACCGCAGGTCAGCGACGCGTCGCGGATCTTGTACGCGGTCAGATCATGCGCGCCGGGGGCCTCTTGGGATCACCGGAGTGCTCGCGCTTGTCGTACTTGCGCGGAAATGTGACGGCGTATTGGAAATGACCTGCCGGATTTCTGACGGATTCAGTAGAAGAATTCAGACAGCATCCTGAACTCGGTTCAAGAAGCGGACCGAGAAGATCGCCCGGAGCCCGCGCCGGTGATCGAAAACGCCGAAGGCCCCGGAGACTCGATGTCTCCGGGGCCTTCGGTCCGGGTGGGCGATACTGGGTTCGAACCAGTGACCTCTTCGGTGTGAACGAAGCGCTCTCCCACTGAGCTAATCGCCCGGGCGCAGGAAGAACATTACCCCATGTCAGCGGGTGCCTGGGACCACCCCGCGCGGCCCCCGGTCACTGCTTGATGTTCCACGGCATCTCGAGGCCGAACTTCCACACGTAGATCCCGCCGAGCACCACGATGATCACCAGCCCGATGGTCGTCAGGATGATGTTCCGCCTGCGCACCTTGGGGTCAAGGGCGCGCTGCGCGGCCTCTGTGACCTTGCGCTTCGTCCAGCGCAGGACCAGCTGCGCCCAGACGAACTCCGTCGCCCAGATCGCCATGCCGCCGAAGATCACGAGCCAGCCGGGTCCCGGCAGCGGCAGCATGATGATGCCCGCGACGACGACCGCGAGGCCGACGACGAAGACGCCGACCTGCCAGCTGAGGTGCAGGGCCCGGCGGGCCTGGACGAACTCCGGCGCCCGTGAGCCGAGAGGTTTCTCCTCGGCCTGGGACGCCTCTGTCTCGGCTCCGGCGGCTGCGTCGGCCGCCTCGTCACTCCCCGTATTCATGGTCCCAAACCTACCGGACCCGATCTCGTCACCGGAATGGCTGTTCCCGAACAAGAAAGACTCGGCCGTACGAGCTACGTAAAGGCTCCCAAAACACTCAGAGGGGTTTACAACGGCATCGTAGGTGGCATGTCGATTTCGCCGACGTGCGAATCCCCGAGCGCACACTGAGCGAAAGGCCCTGGCGCTTATGAACACCACGGTCAGCTGCGAGCTGCACCTGCGCCTCGTTGTGTCGAGCGAGTCCTCACTGCCTGTACCCGCAGGACTGCGGTATGACACGGCCGATCCGTATGCCGTGCACGCCACCTTCCACACCGGAGCCGAGGAAACGGTCGAATGGGTGTTCGCCCGCGACCTCCTCGCCGAAGGCCTCCACCGGCCGACCGGCACCGGAGACGTCCGAGTCTGGCCGTCCCGCAGCCACGGTCAGGGCGTCGTCTGCATCGCCCTGAGCTCTCCGGAGGGCGAGGCTCTGCTCGAGGCCCCGGCGCGGGCCCTCGAGTCCTTCCTCAAGCGGACGGACGCCGCCGTGCCACCCGGCACGGAGCACCGCCATTTCGATCTCGACCAGGAGCTGTCGCACATCCTCGCGGAGAACTGAACCACCGCGGAAGAGGGCCCACGCCGACCAGGACCAGACCGGCGTGAGCAGAGCGAGAGCGTGCCGTGGCGTCCGACTCGGGGAGACGCCGCGGAACCGGACGGGACCCGCAGGACAACCGCATACGGCATACATCGGCGCCGTCGCCGTGGATCTCCCACGGCGACGGCGCCGATGCGTTCCCTGGATCTCCCCGTGACCTTCAGGCGCTAGGCTCTGCCCGCATCGGCGGGCGCAGGCCCGACCTCCAGGCCAGGGAGCGAATCGTGCTGATCACCCACGACACCCGGTGCGCGCTCGACACCGTGGTCGCTCTGGTGAACACCGCACCGGACCGTGCACAGGACGGCGACACCGAGGGCGACTCCGGCAGCGCCACGACCCAGGACACCCTCGCGACCGTGCCCGCTCTGGCAGATTTCGTAGAAAAGTACGAAATCAGTGATGTGGGTGTGCTCTCCGAGGACGACCTGGCCGCGGTGCGTGCGGTGCGTGACCGGTTCGCGGAGGTGTTCGCGGCGCCGGATCCGCACAGCGCGGCGTCGTTGATCAACGAACTGGTGGCCGCGGCGGGCACCACGCCCCGGCTGACCGACCACGACGGCTACGACTGGCACGTGCACTACTTCGCGCCGGGCGCCTCGGTCGCCGACCACCTGGCGGCCGACTGCGGGATGGCCCTGGCGTTCTTCGTGGTCGCCGGGGAGCAGGAGCGGCTGCGGCGCTGTGAGGCGCCGGACTGCCGGCACGCGTTCGTGGACCTGTCGCGCAACCGCTCGCGCCGCTACTGCGACAGCCGTACGTGCGGGAACCGGCTGCACGTCGCCGCGTACCGGGCCCGCCGCAAGGAAGCCGCCGCGGGCTGAGCCGGGCCGGAGCGGGCGCCCGGGGTCACAGCAGCAGGAGATCGTGCAGCGCTGCCATCAGGAGCAGGCAGCCGATGACCCCGAGGAAGATCATCAGGGGCGGCTGGGAGAGCGCGAAGAGGCAGCCGCGCTGCGCTTCGGGGTTCCCGGGGGCGGGCGGCGGCAGGGCCGCCGGGCCCTTCTCTGCGGCCGGCTGGTCGTCCAGCCGTGGTGTGTCCAGCATCTCGCGGTGATGATGGCCCAGCCGGACCACCCCGTGAGGCCAACACGCCCGGATGCGGGGGCGGTTCGCCTGATCCCGTGAGCCGAGCGGCCCGCCCGCGCGAAAAGTCCAGCGGCTCTCGTACGCGCGTCCATGGGCGCGGGCCCAGGAGCGGCCCCAGACTCGGTCGTCCGGCGCGGCCCGAGCCGTGCCGGTGACGTCCATCGCGTACGAGGGAGTACCGCATGTCGACAGCACAGGACGGCCGGGACGGACGTGGGGCGGCGGGCGGATCGCCGTCCCGCAGACGGGTGTTGGGGGCGGGGGCCGGGGTGGCCGCGGGCCTCTTGGCGGGTGGGGTCGCGCAGCCGGCGGCGGCCGCGTCCGGCGGGTGGCGCACGGTCCCGCACCGCGGTCTGCGGCCCGACGATCCGGACGGGCGGGGCCCGTTGGCCAATCCGCGGCGCGGGTTCCGCTACGAGATGTCGTACAACGCCGTCGACCTGACGAGCCCCTGGGACAACGAGGCCGACCACTCCCCCGACGTCACGAAGACCCTGGAGACGCTGGAGCGCGAGTACGGTCCGGGGGCGAACCTGACCCAGCTGTACTTCTACCTCTGGGACTTCGCGACGCGGGAGATACCCCGGAGCGCGCTCGACAACATCGAGAGCGTGCTGCGCGGACTGCGCGCCAAGGGCTACGCGGCGGTGCTCCGCTTCGCGTACGACGACGGGGTGCGGGCGGGCCAGAAGTACACGGTGCAGGACATCCAGCGGCACATCGGGCAGCTGGCGCCGATCGTCGCGCGCAACAGCGATGTCGTGGCGGTGTGGCAGGCGGGGTTCCTGGGCGCCTGGGGCGAGTGGCACGGCAGTTACTACCAGCACGAGAACTATCCGGACGCGGTCACGGCGATCATGACCTCGCTGGTGGCGGCGCTGCCGTCGGGGATGCACACACAGGTCCGGTACGCCGAGAAGCGGGACATGATCACCAACCGGGCGATCCTGGACCGGGTCGGGTTCCACAACGACTACATCACCCTCGGCGAGGGGCTGTGGGACTACTACGTGCCGGACAACCCGGGCTGGCCCCGCTATCTGGAGGTCGGACCCACGCACGCGATGGACGGCGAGATGCCCTGGGACAAGGGGCAGAGCGCCGACCCGTACGCGTGGAGCACCGTGATCCCGGGCCTCGCCGCGGCGCGCCGGCTGCAGACGCTGCGCTGGGACAGCCTGTCGATCGTGCACAACGCGACGGTGACGGTGCCCGGCTGGAAGGCGGCCGCGCTGACGGAGGACCAGGTGCGGGACGCGCTGCTCCCGGTGTCGGACGGGTACTTCCGGGACCGCGACGGGCGCGCGGTGTCCCGTACGCAGTTCGAGTACCTGCGCGACCACCTCGGCTATCGGATCGAGGTGCGCCGGGCACGGACCTCGGTGCGCTCGGGCCGGCTGGAGGTGGAGGTGGATCTGGTGAACCGCGGGTTCGCGGCGCCGAAGGAGCCGCGCCCGGTGCGGCTCGTGCTGCTGGACGACGCGGGGCGGGTGGTGACGGAGACGGACAGCGGCGCGGACTGGCGCGGCTGGCAGCCACAGGGCCGCTCCGAGACGGACGACGACCACACGGGTCCGGCGACGTACACGGTGCGCGGTTCGCTGCCGCTGGGCCGCGGGGCGACGCGGCTGGGGCTGGCGCTGCCCGATCCGCGCTTCCCGGGACGGGGCCGGGCGGTGCGCTGCGCGAACGCGAGCGTGCGCTGGGTGAACGGGGTGAACGTGCTCGCGTCGCTCTGAGCCCGCCCCTCGCGCGGCAGGGGGTGAAGCACGGCGTCCGGCGGGGCCCTGTCGTCAGATGCCGTGCTTCTTCAGGATGGCCTCGATGTCGCTGAAGTCCTCGCCCCCGGCGGCCGCGCCCTTCTTCGGCTGCTGCGGGGCGGCGGTCTGTGCGGGCCGGGCGGTCCCGCCGAGCGAGGGCGCGGATGCTGCGGGGGCGACGGCCTCGCGCCGTGCGGCCTCGGCGGCCTTGCGCTCCTTGCGGGTGCCGCCGGAGCGGCGCTCGATCGCGCGGGTGGTCATGAACAGCAGCCAGGCGCCGCCGAGCACGCCGAAACCGGCCCAGGCGGTCGGGCTGAAGGCGGTGTCCACGACCCATTCCACGGCGCCGGTCATCACCAGGCCCAGCGGGACCAGGGAGTAGGCGGCGAGCCGGGCGGCGGAGAGGAACCGCTTCCGGTACGCGGTGACCGCGGCGATGCCCAGGCCCGCCACGGCGACGGCGGAGCAGACGGTCTCGGCAATCATCCGGTCCTCCTGGGCTCGGGCGTGCTGGACGGCACCGGGGCGGTTTCGTCCCTTCCATCCTGCACCGCCGAGGCCCGTTCGGGCCACGGTGCGAGGCGACCTCGGGCAGATCTCCGGGTCATCTCGGGGTCGGGTCTCCTCCGCAGGTCCAGGTTGGGCGCGCGCGAGCACTCCTGGAAGACTGGCCGCATGAACGCCCCGAACCCCATCCTCGACGTGTGGTGCGAGCTCCAGTGCCCCGACTGCCGCACCGCCCTCGCCGACGTGCAGGCCCTGCGCGAGCGCTACGGCGACCGGCTCGACCTGCGCTTCCGGCACTTCCCGCTGGAGAAGCACAAGCACTCCTTCGCCGGCGCGCAGGCCGTCGAGGAGGCCTTCGAGCAGGGCAAGGGGTGGCCGTACGTGGAGGCGGTGCTCGGCCGGGTCGAGGAGTTCGACCGCCGGGGCGAGCCGTTCCTCGTCGAGGTGGCGGGTGAACTGGGCCTGGACGCCGAGGAGTTCGACACCGCCCTGATCGACGGCCGGCACATCCTGATCGTCGACGCCGACCAGGCCGAGGGCAAGGCCATCGGGGTGTCAGGCACGCCGACCTACGTCATCGGCGGCGAGCGCCTCGACGGCGGCCAGAGCCAGGACGGGCTGCGGGCCCGGATCGAGGAGATCGCGGACCGGCTCCTGGCCGAGCGGGACTGACCCTCAGGCGAGCGGTTTGTACAGGTGGTACGCGGTCGCGCGGTAGCCGAGCGACTCGTACAGGCGCAGTGCCGGGGTGTTGCCCGCGAAGACGTTGAGTCCGATGCGGGCGGCTCCTTCGGCCAGCGCCTGGCCCTCGGCGAGGAGCATCAGGGACCGGCCGTGGCCCTCGCCGCGCCGGTCGGCCGCCACCTCGACGTCGTAGACGAAGCAGTCGCCGTCGCGCCGGGCCACCCACAGGGTGCCGACGCGCTCCCCGTCGCGTTCCAGGACGGAGATCCGCACGCCGGGGGTGGCGGGGCCGTCGGGCAGGTTGAGGGCGTGGTCGCGCTCGGACTTGCGGTGGGCCTCGTCGGCCGGGACGCCGCGCTCGATCCAGGTCTGCGCGTAGTCCTCCATGGAGTGGGCGAGCCAGGGCTCGTACTCCGCGTCGGTCATCGGCCGTCCCGTGGTGCCCGCCGGGAGCGCGGGCGGGCTCGCGGGCAGCTCCTTGTCCATGCCGCGGTTGCGCTCGACGTATCCGAGGGCGGTCGCGAGACGGAGCAGGCCGGCCTCCTCGGCGGGGACGGAGGCCTCCAGGCGTACGCAGCCCCAGCCGCGCGCGACCTCCTCCGCGGCGAGCGCCGCGACGGTGCCGCGGCCGCGCCCCCGGTCCGGCTCGTCGATGCGCAGGTCGGTGATCTGCGCGACCGTCGGGCCGAAGACGGGGTGCGTGGCGAGGCGGAGCGTGCCGACGGGACGGCTGTTCACACACACCGCGTAGCCGCGTGAGCGCTGTCCGTCGTCGGACTGCTGGAGCGGCTCGGTCGGCCGCAGGGTCGTCGTCATCACGGGTGTTCTACCCGCATGCGGACGGGGAGCGACAGCGGTTTTTCCGGTTGCGGCGCCGCTGCCGGGCCGGTCACGGGTCCAGGTCGTCGGCGGCGCGCTCGTCCCAGATCCGCATGGCCTTGGCGGTGACCGGTCCCGGGGCCTCGCCGAGGGCGCGGTCGTCGACACGGTGGACGGCCTGGATGTCGCGCAGGGACGAGGTCAGGAAGATCTCGTCGGCCTCGTTCAGGACGGCCAGCGGCAGGTCGGTCTCCTTGGCGCCGGTCCAGTCGACGGCGAGGGCGCGGGTGATGCCGGCGAGGCAGCCGGAGGCGACGGGCGGGGTGTGGATCTCACCGTCGAGGACGACGAACACGTTCGACCCCGTGCCTTCGCAGAGCTGTCCGACCGTGTTGGCGAACAGGGCTTCGGAGGCGCCGTGTTCGTGGGCGCGGGCCAGCGCGACGACGTTCTCCGCGTAGGAGGTGGTCTTGAGTCCGGCGAGCGCGCCGCGCTCGTTGCGCGTCCAGGGGACGGTGACCACGGAGGTGGTGTCCGGGCGCCGCTTGGTCTCGCCGAGTGCGACGACGAGGGTGGTCCCGCTCGTCCCGCGGTCCGAGCCGAGGGGCGAGAGGCCACCGGTGTACGTGATGCGCAGCCGGCCGAGCGGCATCGGGTTGGCCTCCAGGACGGCGGCGCAGGCGCGGCGGACCTCGTCGAGGTCGGGCTCGGGCAGGCCGAGGCCCCGGGCCGAGCGCGCGAGCCGGTCGAGGTGCCGGGTCAGGGCGAAGGGCCGGCCGTCGATCGTCTTGGCCGTCTCGAAGATGCCGTCACCCACGGTCAGCCCGTGGTCGAAGACGGAGACGCGTGCCGCGTCGGTGTCCCGCAGCCCGCCGTCGAGCCAGATCTTCACGTGGTGCCTCCCAGTTGAACCGGACTAGCGGGCGTCCGCGCGTCCGTCGTGCCCGTCGTACCCGTGTGACGCTACCGCGAGCAGCCGGGACGCCTTCAGCTCGGTCTCCCGCCACTCGCCCTCGGGGTCGGAGCCCCAGGTGATGCCCGCGCCGGTGCCGAAACGCAGCCGGTCGCCCTCCGTGTCCCGGTCGATCCAGAACGTACGGATGCCGACGGCCAGTTCGCCGGTGCGCCGGTCGGCGTCGACCCAGCCGATGCCTCCGCAGTAGGGACCGCGCGGGGCGGTCTCCAGGGCGTCGATGATCCGCAGGGCGCTGGACTTGGGGGCGCCGGTGACGGATCCGGGCGGGAAGGTGGCGTCGAACAGCTCGGGCCAGCCGGCGTCCTCGCGCAGTTCGCCGCGGACGGTGGAGACGAGGTGGACCAGGCCGGGGTGCTTCTCGACGACGCAGAGGTCGGGGACGGTGACGGTGCCGGTGGCGCAGACGCGGCCCAGGTCGTTGCGGACCAGGTCGACGATCATCACGTTCTCGGCGTAGTCCTTCTCCAGGAGGTCGGCCTCGGTGCGGCCGGTCCCCTTGATGGGTCCGGACTCGACGACGCGTCCGTCGCGGCGCAGGAACAGCTCGGGGGACGCGGTGGCGATCTCCACGCCGTGACCGGGCAGCCGGATCGTGCCGGCGTAGGGGGCGGGGTTGCCGCGCGCGAGGAGCGCGGTGAGGGCGTCCACGTCGGCGTCGGCGGAGACGGGCGCGCTCAGGACGCGGCAGAGGTTGGCCTGGTAGACCTCGCCGGTCGCGATGTGGGCGCGGACGCGGCGCACGCCTTCCGTGTACGCGGCGTGGTCGAGGGAGGACGTCCAGTCCTCGGGGGCGGGGCCGTGCCAGGCGCCGGGGCGCGGGGCGGGCACCGGTTCCCTGCGGACCTGTCCGAAGCGGGCGCAGACGAGGCGCCCCTCGAAGTCGGCGGAGACCGCCCAGAACCCGGTGGAGTCCAGGGCGGCGGGGTCGCTGGTGACGTCGCGCAGGTCGGTGGCGACGAGCTCGCCGAAGCGGGCGAGCGGGGCAGATGAGGGGGAGCCGTGCACGCTTTCGAGTCTAGGTCGGGTGGCGGGACGGTGACCTGGGACGGAGCGTTCGGGGGCGCTCCGGTGACGGCAGCGCAGCACGCTGCGCAAACGCGTTTTGGACCTCCCCCGGGAATCCGCTAGAGTTCAACACGTCGCCGGGACGCGGAAGCGAAACGGAAAGACACGCGAACGTAGCTCAGTTGGTAGAGCGCAACCTTGCCAAGGTTGAGGTCGCCGGTTCGAACCCGGTCGTTCGCTCGGATGTGGGGGATCTTCCCGAACCCCCATAAGCTCCTGGTGGAGTGGCCGAGAGGCGAGGCAACGGCCTGCAAAGCCGTCTACACGGGTTCAAATCCCGTCTCCACCTCCATGCGCGATTAGCTCAGCGGGAGAGCGCTTCCCTGACACGGAAGAGGTCACTGGTTCAATCCCAGTATCGCGCACTGGATCTTCGGACTCCGGTTCGTATCTGATCCGTCCCGCGCGATTAGCTCAGCGGGAGAGCGCTTCCCTGACACGGAAGAGGTCACTGGTTCAATCCCAGTATCGCGCACGCAGTAACCGCACCACCTGGCAAAACCCCTTGCGGCGCCTGATAGAGTCTGGCCCGTTCCCGCGCGATTAGCTCAGCGGGAGAGCGCTTCCCTGACACGGAAGAGGTCACTGGTTCAATCCCAGTATCGCGCACCAGCAAGAAGCCCCCGGTCCTCGGACCGGGGGCTTCTTCGTGCTGCGGGCCGCTCAGGAGGAGAAGAGCATCCGGCCGAAGGAGCGGTGACCGTGGTGGCCGTGGTGACCGCCGTGGTGCGGGGCGCCCCAGGCGGGGGCCGGGGCGGCCGGGTAGGCCTGCGGGGCGGGCGGGGCCGGCGGGGCCTGCTGCTGCCACTGGGACTCGAGGCGGGTCAGCGACTCCAGCTCGCCGTAGTCCAGGAATATCCCGCGGCAACCGCTGCACTGCTCGATCTGGACGCCGTTGCGGTTGTAGGTGTGCATCGGTGCGTGACACTTCGGACACTGCATGCTCGGCTCAACTCCTCGCCGTTCGGTGTTGCTTCGCCGGAACACTTCCCGGCTTCCGTCCCCCGCACCCTACTTGGCGCCGTCCTCGCCCAACGGGGGCGGGAGCGAGACCATTCGGGCACAGGCGTCGATCACCGCCTCCTCCACCTCGTCGAGGTCACGGCCCGCCGCGACGGCCTTCGTCACGGCCAGGGCCGCCGTCTGGACGGTCAGGGCGCGGGCGGGGACGTCGAGCGCGGGCCAGGGATCGTCGACGGTCAGCTCCTTGGCCCCGCCCGCGCGTTGGTAGGCGGACAGGAAGCGGGTCCAGTCCTCGGCGGGCAGCAGGCCGCAGGCGAACCAGGCGGCGGGACGGGCCAGGTCCCAGGCGGGGTCGCCGGTGCCGAGGTCGTCGATGTCGATGAGGAGCCACTCCCCCGTGTCGGCCGGGTGGCGCACCAGCTGGCCGAGGTGGAGATCGCCGTGGCACAGGGTGCGGCCGTGCGGGCCGGGGGCCTCGGCGCGGGCCCAGGGCGGCAGGGTGCGCCAGGCGGCGAGGACCGGGGCGGCCGCGCGGTGGTCCGGGGCGCCGGCCAGCAGGCGGGCGACGGCGCGGGCCGCCTTCTCGGGGCCGCGCATCGGGGGCAGGCCGGCGGGGAGCTCGTGCGCGGGGGTGGTGTGCAGCCGGGCCAGCAGGGTCGCGGCCGCTTCCCAGGGGGCGTGCTCGGGGTGCTCCGGGTCGACGGGGGCGCCGTGGGGCCAGAACGTGACGAGGCGGCCGTCCAGCGGCGCCGCGGCCGGGAGCAGGGGTGCGAGGAGTACGCCGTGGAGGGCGGGCGCGGCGGCGACGGCGAGCCGGAGCTCCAGCTCGGCGGCGTCGGTGCCGGGGGCGTGCGCCTTGGCGACGGTGTCCCCGTGCCGGACGACGGTGCCGTCGGGGCGGTCGGCCAGGGTCCGCGCGCCGCAGACGCAGGCGATGCCCGCGGGATGGGCCGCTCCGCGCGCCGCCCCTCGGAGCGCGGGAAGGATGGAGCTGGGCGTGGTCACTCGGATCCCCCGGAGGTGCGTGGTCTCGCGCCGAGCCTACGGCGCCGGGTGGTGTCCTCGGGTCCGGTGAGCCGGGGAAGCCCGGGAAAAGGTAATGCCGCGTGCAGCTCCCCAGCTGCACGCGGCATTGGTGCCGTCCGCCGCACCCCCGTCCCCACGGGGTTTCCTGGCCGGATGTCCCCGCCCGGACCGCTCTTCCGGGCCTGGGAGCGCCGCTCAGCGCCCCAGCATCACGCCCACGGACGACGCTTGTGTGACCACCGCGTCCCAGCCGCCGAAGACGACGACGAGAAGGGCCGCGAGAGGGAGGACCATGGCCGTGGCCACCAGCGGGTGACGGCGGCCCGCGGCGGGGCCCGCGGCCCGGCCGAACCGTGTGCGGAACGCTGTCGTCCGCGGTGCCGTGTGCGCCATGGTCCTCTCCCGGTCGAAATCTTGAGTTCTGGCTCGGTGTTGCTCGCAGCGGCGGGTGCCTGACCTCGGGGGACGAGTGCTGCACCCGCCGCTTGACCTCAAATCTACGGACGCCGCCCGTCCCGGGCGTCATGCCCTCGTACCGATTGCCGGGCCTCCCGGAGGATGAGCGCCCGGGCCCCGCGTACTCCCCTGGGTGGAGAAGGGGGCCTAGGTCTCGGGGTCTTCCCCGAGGGGACTTTCGGTCCGGCGGGTGACTTCCCTCACTTCCGCGCCGGTCCTGCGGGGCGCGGTCGGCGTTCCTTGATCCATCTCCGCCGCCCGGCCCGCCACCGCCCGCTACCGGTGCGTACGGTGATCGACGGCCGCCGCCGGCCACGTGCGGTCGCCCCGCGTGGGCCCAATCCCCCTGCTCTTTAGGCCCGTTGGCGGACGGAGCCCGGTCGTGGCCCGTGGACGCGCCGTTCCCTGACCGTCCTTCAAGTCCGCGGCCGGGCACTGACAATCGAATCCGGCGTGAGGGCGCGGCCTGAGCACACAGCAGGGCGGGGAAACGTAAGCTGTGGCTCGTCAGAGGGCGGACCGGGCAGCAGCGGGGATGAACATGGCGATGATGCGCCTGAGGCGCGAGGACCCGCGCGTCGTCGGCTCGTTCAGGCTTCACAGACGGCTCGGGGCCGGCGGGATGGGCGTCGTCTATCTCGGTTCCGACCGGCGGGGGCAGCGCGTCGCGCTCAAGGTGATCCGCCCCGACCTGGCCGAGGACCAGGAGTTCCGCTCGCGGTTCGCGCGCGAGGTGTCCGCCGCGCGGCGGATCCGCGGCGGCTGCACGGCGCGGCTCGTGGCCGCCGACCTCGAGGCCGACCGGCCGTGGTTCGCGACGCAGTACGTGCCCGGGCCCTCGCTGCACGACAAGGTCGCCGAGGAGGGCCCGATGGCGGCCGCGGACGTCGCCGCCGTCGGGGCCGCGCTGTCCGAGGGGCTCGTCGCGGTCCACGAGGCGGGGGTCGTGCACCGTGACCTCAAGCCGTCCAACATCCTGCTGTCCCCGAAGGGGCCGCGGATCATCGACTTCGGCATCGCGTGGGCGACCGGCGCCTCGACGCTGACCCACGTGGGCACCGCCGTGGGCTCCCCCGGCTTCCTCGCGCCGGAGCAGGTGCGCGGGGCCGCGGTGACGCCGGCGACCGACGTGTTCGCGCTGGGGGCGACGCTCGCGTACACGGCGATGGGCGACTCGCCCTTCGGGCACGGCAGTTCCGAGGTGATGCTGTACCGCGTCGTGCACGAGGAGGCGCAGCTGCACGGGGTGCCGGACGCGCTGGCGCCGCTGCTGCGCGCGTGCCTGGCGAAGGACCCCGAGGAGCGGCCGAGCACGCTGCAGCTGTCGCTGCGGCTGAAGGAGATCGCGGCCCGTGAGGCGCAGGGGCTCGGCGAGGCCCGGCCGCCGGCGCCGCGCACGGACCCGGACCGTCCGACGGGCCGGCTCACCGAGACGTACACGGAGCGCGTGGACCGCGGCGAGCGGACCACGCAGCGGCGCACCCAGCCGGGTACGCAGGGGCCGCGGACCGGGGGCGGCGGCCGGGGTCCGGCGCCGCGCTCGACGAACCCGCGCTCGGGCAGCCGCCCCGCGCCGCGCAGTGGCGCGGGACGGCCCGCGCCGCGGACGAACGGGACGGGCACCGGCAAGAAGCTGCGTCCGGCCAATCCCCGGCTGCTGCGTCAGCGGCTGTTCGTGTTCGTGGTGGTGACGCTGCTGGTGGCGCTGGCGATCGCGGCGGCCCAGGGCTGCCAGGGCCCCTCGCGCGGGCTCGGCGACGACCACCGGCCGGCCACCGGCCCGGCGAGCACCGCGCCCGACTCGCCTCGCCCGGAGAGCTGAGCCGGGGCCCCGGGCTCAGAGCTCGGGGCGTCCCGTGGCGACGGCGTAGAAGGCGACGGCCGCGGCCGCGCCCACGTTGAGCGAGTCGACGCCGTGGGCCATCGGGATGCGGACCCATTCGTCGGCGGCCATCAGGGCCTTGGTGGACAGACCGTCGCCCTCGGCGCCGAGCATGAGCGCCACCCGGTCCATGCGGTGCGGGGCGACCTCGTCGAGTGACTTGGCCTGGTCGGCGGGGGTGAGCGCGAGGAGGTTGAAGCCGGCCTCGCGGACCGTCTCCAGCGACTTCGGCCAGGCCTCCAGGCGGGCGTACGGGACCGAGAAGACGGCGCCCATGGAGACCTTCACCGAGCGGCGGTACAGCGGGTCCGCGCAGTCCGGCGAGAGCAGGACTGCGTCCATGCCGAGGGCCGCGGCGGAGCGGAAGATCGCGCCGATGTTGGTGTGGTCGTTGACGGACTCCATGACGACGACCCGGCGGGCGGTGGTGAGGAGTTCGTCGGAGGTGGGCAGCGGCTTGCGCTGCATCGAGGCGAGGGCGCCGCGGTGCACGTGGTAGCCCGTGACCTGTTCGGCCAGGTCGGGGGCGACCGCGTAGACCGGGGCGGGGACCTCGTCGATGACGTCGCGCATGACGTCGACCCACTTCGCGGACAGGAGCATCGAGCGCATCTCGTACCCGGCCAGCCTGGCGCGCCGGATGACCTTCTCGCCCTCTGCGATGAACAGGCCCTCCGCCGGCTCGCGCTTGCGGCGCAGCTCGACGTCGGTCAGGCCGGTGTAGTCGCGCAGGCGCGGGTCGTCGGGGTCCTCGATGGTGATGAGACCTCTGGGTTCTGCCACGGGTCGATACTGCCTTGTCCTGGGTGCGGTGCCAACGGCTCGGTACGAACTGACGTTACCGCGGGTTACGTACGGGGTTCTCGTGGACGACGGGGCCGATCACGATGACGGCCGGGGGCTTCACGCCCTCGGCGAGGACCGTCGCGCCGACGGTGGCGAGGGTGGCGTCCACGCGGCGCTGGGCGGCGGTGGTGCCTTCCTGGACCAGGGCGACGGGGGTCTCGGGGTCCTTGCCGTGGGCGACGAGCGCCTCGGCGATCTTGCCGATCTTGTCGACGCCCATGAGGATCACGAGGGTTCCGGTCAGCCGGGCCATCGCGGACCAGTCGACGAGGGAACGCTCGTCGTCCGGCGCGACATGGCCGCTGACCACAGTGAACTCGTGCGCGACCCCGCGGTGGGTGACCGGGATGCCGGCGGCGCCGGGCACCGAGATCGAGCTGGAGATGCCGGGGACGACGGTGACCGGGATGCCCTCGGCGGCGAGCGCCTGGGCCTCCTCCATGCCGCGCCCGAACACGAACGGGTCGCCGCCCTTGAGCCGGACCACGGCCTTGCCCTGCTTGGCGTGGTCGATCAGCGCCTGGTTGATCGCCTCCTGGCCCATCTGACGGCCGTACGGGATCTTCGCGGCGTCGATCACCTCGACGTGCGGCGGGAGTTCGTCGAGCAGGTCGCGGGGGCCGAGCCGGTCGGCGATGACGACATCGGCCTCGGCGAGCAGGCGGCGGCCGCGCACCGTGATCAGGTCGGGGTCGCCGGGCCCGCCGCCGACCAGGGCCACGCCCGGCTTGTGCTCGCGCTGGACCGAGACGGTGCCGTCGCGCAGGGCCTCGACGAGGGCGTCGCGGATGCCGGCGGTGCGGCGCGGGTCGCGGTCGGCGGCCTCGGCGGACAGGACCGCGACGGTGACGCCCTCGGTGCGGCCGGTGGCCGGGGTCCAGGCGGTGGCCGCCTCGGCGTCGTCGGAGCGGACGCACCACGTCCGGTTGGCCTCGGCCTCGGCGGAGGCCTCGTCGTTCGCGGCACGGTCGGCGGTGGCGATCAGCACGTACCAGGCGTCCGCCAGGTCGCCGTGCTCGTAGCGGCGGCGGGTCCAGCTGATCTCGCCCGCGTCGGCCATCGCCTCGACGGAGGGGGTGGCCGAGGGGGAGATCAGGGTGATGTCCGCGCCCGCCGCGATCAGGGCGGGGAGCCGGCGCTGGGCGACCTGGCCGCCGCCGATGACGATCGTCTTGCGGGCGGTCAGGCGGAGGCCTACGGGGTACGCGGGGTGCTGAGGCATGGCGGGCGGGCTCCTGGTGCGGCTGGGCTCTTGATCTGGGCTGCGTCGTCGGAGCCCTGTGACGTGCGCGTTCGGGGTTCGAGGTCAGCTTATGCCGGGGCCCCGCGAGGGCGCGTCCGGCACCGGTGGCTGCGCCCACCCGTCCTGCCGTGCGGGACGCCTGCCCACGAGCGGGGCGGGCAGGCGTCCCGTCGGCCGGTCTCTACTTCTCGGTGACGCCGGCCGAGTCGAAGGTGGCGACCTCGTGCATCGCGCGGGCCGCGCTCTGCACGATCGGGAGGGCGAGCAGCGCGCCCGTGCCCTCGCCGAGGCGGAGGTCGAGGTCGACCAGGGGGCGCAGGCCCAGCTTGTTGAGCGCGGCGACGTGGCCGGGCTCGGCGCTGCGGTGGCCGGCGATGCACGCGGCGAGCACCTCGGGCGCGATGGCCCGGGCGACCAGGGCGGCCGCACCGGCGCTCACGCCGTCGAGGATCACCGGCGTGCGCAGCGACGCGCCGCCCAGGAGCAGGCCGACGAGGGCCGCGTGCTCCAGGCCGCCGACCGCGGCGAGGACGCCGATGGGGTCCGCCGGGTCGGGCTGGTGCAGTTCGAGGGCGCGGCGCACGACCTCGACCTTGCGGGCGTGCGTCTCGTCGTTGATGCCGGTGCCGCGGCCGGTGACCTCGGCGGGGTCGGCCTCGGTGTAGACGGAGATCAGGGCGGCGGACGCGGTGGTGTTCGCGATGCCCATCTCGCCGGTCAGCAGCGCCTTGTTGCCCGCCGCGACCAGGTCGCGGGCGGTCTCGATGCCGACCTCCACGGCGGCCTTGACCTCCTCGCGGGTCAGGGCCGGGCCGGTCGTCATGTCCGAGGTGCCGGCGCGGACCTTGCGCGGCAACAGGCCGGGGGTGGCCGGGAGTTCGGAGGCGACGCCCACGTCGATGACGCAGACCTCGGCGCCGACCTGGTTCGCGAACGCGTTGCAGACCGCGCCGCCGCCCAGGAAGTTCGCGACCATCTGGCCGGTGACCTCCTGCGGCCAGGGGGTGACGCCCTGAGCGTGCACCCCGTGGTCGCCGGCGAAGATCGCGACGGCCGCGGGCTCCGGGATCGGCGGCGGGCACATCCGGGACAGGCCCGACAGCTGCGCGGAGATGATCTCCAGCATGCCGAGGGCGCCGGCCGGCTTGGTCATGCGCTTCTGCCGCTCCCATGCCTCGCCGAGCGCCTTGGCGTCCAGCGGGCGGATGTTGGAGACGGTCTCGGCGAGCAGGTCGTGCGGGTCCTCGCCGGGCAGGGCCCGGCGCCCGTACGTCTCCTCGTGGACGACCCAGGACAGCGGGCGCCGCTTGGACCAGCCGGCCTGCATCAGCTCGGGCTCGGCCGGGAACTCGTCGACGTAGCCGACGCACAGGTACGCGACCACTTCGAGGTGCTCGGGCAGACCGAGCGTGCGGACCATCTCGCGCTCGTCGAAGAAGGAGACCCAGCCGACGCCGAGGCCCTCGGCGCGGGCGGCGAGCCACAGGTTCTCGACCGCGAGCGCGGAGGAGTACGGGGCCATCTGCGGCTGGGTGTGCCGGCCGAGGGTGTGGCGGCCGCCGCGGGTCGGGTCGGCGGTGACCACGATGTTGACCGGGGTGTCGAGGATGGCCTCGATCTTCAGTTCCTTGAACTGCTTCGCGCGGCCCTTGGGCAGGGACTTGGCATACGCGTCCCGCTGGCGCTCGGCGAGTTCGTGCATCGTGCGCCGGGTGTCGGCGGAGCGGATGACGACGAAGTCCCAGGGCTGCGAGTGGCCCACGGAGGGCGCCGTGTGGGCGGCCTCCAGGACACGCAGCAGCACCTCGTGCGGGATGGGGTCGCTGCGGAAGCCGTTGCGGATGTCGCGGCGCTCGCGCATGACGCGCAGCACGGCCTCGCGCTCGGCGTCGTCGTAGGCGGGGGCCGCGGGGCCGGCGAGCGTGGGCTCCGGCTCGGCGTCGGCGTCGCCCTCGGCGATGGGCAGGTCGTCGGCGGACTGGGCCGGCGCGGACTCGTCGTCGGCGGCGGCGCCGTCGCGCGGGGCCGGGACGGCTGCGGCGACGGGCTCCTCGACGGGGAGTTCGGCGGGCTGCTCCTCTGCGGCGGGCTCGGCGGGCTCCTGCGCCACGGGCTGCTCGGGCTCGGCGGCCTGCTGCTCCGGGCTCTGCGGCTCCTCGGCCGGCTCGGCCACGGGAGCCTCGGGGGCCTGCGCGACCGGCTGGGCCCCGTCCTGGGCCGGCTCGACGGCCTGCGGCTGCTGCGCGGGCTGCTCCTGGATCTGCGGGCCCTGGCCCTGCGGCTCCTGCGCCGGGGCCTCCTGGGGCTCGGCGGTCTGCGGCTCGGCGGTCTGCTCCGGCTGCGCCTGTTCCGGCTGCCCGGGCTGGGCCTGCTCGGTCTGCGGGGCCTCGGCCACGGGCTCGACGACGAGCTCGGTGACCGGCTGCTGCGCGGGCGTCTCCGCCACGGCCTCGGCGACCGGCGCTTCGGCGACCGGCGCCTCGGCGACGGGCTGATCGGCGGCGGGCTGGTCACCCGCGGGCTGGTCGGCTGCCTGCTGCGGCTCGGCGACCGGCTGCTGCTCCCCGGCGTGCGGCTCGGCGGCCTGCTGCTCGGGAAGGGGCTGCTGCTCGGGGAGGGACTGCTGTTCGGGGAGGGACTGCTGTTCAGGGAGGGGCTGTTCGGCCACCTGCTGCTCGGGGAGCGACTGCTCGGCCACCGGCTGCTCCGGCGCGGGAGCGGCCTGCTCGGCGACCGGCTGCTCACCGGCCGGCTCCGGCAGCGGCGGTACGACCATGGCCTGCGGCGGCGTCGGCGCCAGGTGCGGCGTGGTGGGCACCGAGCCCTCCACGGGCACGAACTGGCCCAGCGGCTGCTCACCGGCGAACTGCTGCGCACCCTGCGCACCCTGTGCGGCCTGCATGTCGGGCGCCCCGGCGTACGCGACGACCTGCTCCGGCGGCCCGGCGTACGCGCCGACCGGCTGCTGCTCGGGCACGGGCTGGAAGTCCTGGGCGGCGCCCGGCCCCTGAGGCTGCGGGAACTGTCCGGAGTGGTCGGCGTACTGCGCCGCGGCGGACTCCGGGACGACCGTTTCTGCGGCCGGGACGGGCATCCCGGTCGCCGGGTCGTACCCGGCCTGCTGCGGCTGCGTGCCGGCGGGCTGCCCCCACGGTGCGGCGCCCTGCGGCGGCACGTCGAGGTACTCGGGGCCGGTGGTGGGCGGCCCGGACTGGTGCATCGGCATGGCCTGCGGCGGCGTCTGCTGCGCGGGGCCGCGGTCGGCGAGGGAACGCACGGGGCCGGTACCGGTCTCGGGCACGGGCGGGCCCATGTGCAGCGGGCGGCGCGGGCCGCCCTGACTCGGGGTCTGGGCCTGGGCCTGGGCCTGCGGCATCTGCATCGCGCCGAGGTCGTGGTGACCGCTGTCGCGGCCGGCCATCTCGTGCGGGCCGGGCTCGTGCACGACGGCGGGGCCCGGCTGCTGCTGGTGCGGGGGCGTCGCGACCTGGGGCTGGCCCCAGGCGCCCTGGGAGCCCGGCATCAGGAGCAGTTCATCGTCCTCGGCGACGGCGTCGGCGGGATCGAGGTAGGTGTACGCGCCCGGGGCGGGAACGCCCGGCTGGTCCACCCCTCCCGCGTTCTCCGGCAGTCCTTCGCCCGGAACCTGACCGGTTTCGGTCATGCCTACCCCTCGCCCATCGTGAGAACTTACTGGCCGCCCCCGGCCGACCGCCGGAGATGCAACCCCCTTGACCGGAGCGGTGCGTCGTCCGCCCGTCCAGTAGAACGAGCGCACACGCCGCGCGGCACGAACCGACCCGGACAACAGGCATTGTCCCCGTCGGATCGCGGCCACGGTACGTAGTTCGACCATGGCTTTCTGTGGACTGCGCCACGTTGCGCGTCCTCCGGTCGGCGTCGTACCACAGGCGCCCCGGACATGGTGCGTTTCCAGGACCTTTCCGGAACATCGACCGACGGATCGTCAGGTGTCCTGGTGCGGTACAACGATCGGTCAGCCTACCGCGCGCGCCCGGCCGTCAGGGTCACGGGTGGCGATCCGGAAGGCGCCCGGACAGCAGGAACCCCACGGTCCGCTCCTTCTCCGTCCAGCGGCGAGTGTCCAGTTCGACGGATTGCAGGAGGGCGCACTCGACTTCGTAACCGTGCTCCGTCAGGTCCCTGCCGACGAGTTCGGCCGCGTCGCGTGTCGCCGCGTGGGTGACGATGCGGGCGGGGCGCCGGTCGGCGACCGCGGAGACGACCGCCGCTCCCCCGCCGCCGACCCGTACGACGTCGGGTTCGGGCAGGTCCTCCAGGACGTGCGGGGCGGTGCCGTGCACGATCTGGGCCTGGACGCCGAGGCGGCGGGTGGTGGCGAGGGTGCGGGCGCAGGCGTCGGGGTCGCTGTCGACGGCGATGACCGCGGCGCCGAAGCGGGCGGACTCGGCGGTGAAGGCGCCGCTGCCGCAGCCGATGTCCCAGACCAGGTCGCCGGTGCGCGGGCCCAGGCGGGCGAGTTGGGCGGCGCGCAGTTGTTCGGTCTCACCCTCGCCGAAGGGGCCGGTGTACTCGGCGGCGGGCAGGGCCCAGCCGCGGGGCGCGGTGCCGGGCTCGCCGCCCGCGAGCCAGCCGCCGTTCTCGGGGATGGCCGCGGCGGGGCCGCCGATGACGATGACGACGTTGGGGTCGCGCCAGGTGTGGTCGGCAGCCTTGTCGGAGGTGACGACGGTGACCTGTTCGCGGTCGGTGCCGAGTTCCTCGCAGATGACGAAGGTGCGGTGGACGCCTTCGAGGAGCAGGCCGAGTTCGGCGGGGCCCGCGCCGGGTGAGGTCAGTACGGCGACCTTCGTGTGGGCGCGGCACACGTTGACCGCACGGCGCAGGGTGCGGCGGTGTGCGACGACCACCTTGGCGTCGTCCCAGGGCATGCCGGCGCGGGCGAAGGCCTGGGCGACGGCGGAGACGGCGGGGACGACCTCGACCTCGAGTCCGTACTCGGGGGCGCGCAGGGTGCGGACGACGCCGAAGAAGCCGGGGTCGCCGTCGGCGAGGACGACGGCGGTGCCGCGGTGGGCGGTGATGCGGCGCGCGGCGAGGGAGACGCTGCCGAGCCGGATCCGCTCCGCGGTGGGCGGGACCTCGGGCAGTGCCAGGTGGTGGGCGGCACCGGCCACGAGGGTGGCGGCGCCGAGTGCGGAGCGGGCCGCCGCGGTCAGGGGCGAGCCGTCCCAGCCGATCACCGTGACCCGGTCGGCCATCGTCGTCTGTCTCCTGGGTGTGCGCGGGGGGTTGCGCCCGCGCGGGCGGCGCCGGGCATCGTGAGCGTACCCGGTGGTCGCCGGGCGGGCCCGGTCGGTGGGGGTGCCCCTGTCGTCGCCGACCGCGGGCCGGTGGGGCTTCTCGCGCAGTTCCCCGCGCCCCTGAGGTGCACGCCCTTCGGGCGCACCTCAGGGGCGGTCAGTTCCAGTCGGAGAAGGCGGTGAAGCCGCCGGCCTCCGCGAGCTGCTCCGTGACGCCTTCGAGGTCCTCCGGGAGGAGGCTCCACACGATGAAGTCCGTGCGGACCTCGGCCCAGCCGCCGTCCTCCGTGCGCGTACGCGCTATGCACGCGTTGCGCAGGACGCCTTCGCTGATGCAGCCGATCTTCTGGGCGACCTGCTGGGAGGCCGTGTTGTCGGCGGCGGTGCGCAGTTCGATGCGCTCCATGCGCTGGTCGCGGAAGAGCCACTGGGCGGTGGCGAGCGCGGCCTCGGAGGCGTACCCCTCGCCGCGGGCCCAGGGGGCGACGATGTACGACAACTCGGTGGCGCGTACGTGCCAGTTGGTCTTGGTGAGCTGGACGACGCCGACGAGGCGCTGGGTGAGGAACTCGGTGACGGCGAGGTCGAGGCCGCGTCCCGAGGTGCGCTCGCGGGGCGCGTACTCGGTGATCCAGCGGCGGGCGCCCTCCTCGGTGAAGGGCTGCGGGACCGAGGTCCAGGCGGCGACGAGCTCGTCGTTCATCATCTCGGTGAGGGCGGGGACGTCGTCCTCGTCGAGGGGGCGCAGCACCAAGCGCTCCGTGCTGATGGAGATCTCGGGGAAGGTGTTCGTCATGCGCCGCTCCGTAACCTTCGTGGCCGCCTCTTCGTCCCTCGTGCCGGCCGGGGTGAGTGCCCAGCATGCAGCATGAAGGCACGTCACTGCACATGGGGGCCGCACCCGTTGCCGGGTGCGGCCCCCGTGGAACGGCCCATGGACGGCCGCGGAAGTGACGCCGGATCAGAACGAGGGCAGGACGGAGCCCTTGTACTTGTCCTCGATGAACTTCTTGACCTCGGGCGAGGTGAGGAGCTTGGCGAGCTTCTTCACGCGGGGGTCGTTCTCGTTGCCCTCCTTGACGGCGAGGACGTTGTTGTACGCGTTGCCCTTCGTCGACTCGAGGGCGAGGGCGTCCTTGGCCGGGTTCAGGTCGGCACCGATGGCGTAGTTGCCGTTGATCACCGCGCCGTCGACGTCCTGCAGGGAGCGCGGGGTCTGCGCCGCCTCGACCTCCTTGAACTGGAGGTCCTTCGGGTTCTTGGCGATGTCCTGCGGGGTGGCCGTGGCCTCCGAGCCCTTCTTCAGGCCGATGACGCCGGTCGAGGCGAGGAAGCGCAGGGCGCGGCTCTCGTTGTCGGCGTCGTTCGGGAGGGCGATGGTGCCGCCCTTCTTGAGCTCGTCGATCTTCTTGAACTTCTCGGAGTAGAGGCCGAGGGGCTCGAGGTGGACGACCGCGACGGACTTGAGGTGCGTGCCGTTCTTCTTGTTGAAGTCTTCCAGGTACGGAACGGTCTGGAAGTAGTTGGCGTCGACCGAGCCGTCCTCGGTGGCGTTGTTCGGCTGGACGTAGTCCGTGAACTCCTTGACCTCGAGGTTGAGGCCTTCCTTCTTCGCCAGGTTGTCCTTGATGTAGTTCAGGACCTCGGCGTGCGGGACGGGAGTGGCCGCGACGACCAGGGGGTCGGAGGCCTTGGCCTTGGCGTCGCCCTTGTCGGAGCCGCAGGCGCTGAGGCCGAGGGTGAGGGCTCCGGTGACGAGGACAGCAGCGGTGATCTTGGTGGTGTTACGCACGAAAAGTGCCTTTCTCCATGGGTGGTGCAACCCGCCGGGGGACGGGGAGTCGGGGGACGTGACCTCGGGGGTCAGCGGGTGGTTCAGCCGGCGGTCTTGCCGGTGGTGCCCGCGGTGGCTTCGGCGGCTACGGGGCCGCCGGGGAGGAAGCCGCCGAACAGGCGGAAGCGGAGCGGTTCGCCGCCCTTGCCGGCGCGGCGGTGCAGGACGCGCGCCCCGCTGTCGCCCGCGAACTGGATGAGCGAGATGACGACGGCGAGGACCGCGACGGTGATCCACATGAGGTTGCCCTCGAAGCGCTGGTAGCCGTAGCGGATCGCGATGTCGCCGAGGCCGCCGGCGCCGACGGTGCCCGCCATGGCCGAGTAGCCGATGAGGGCGACGATCGTCGTGGTGGTCGCGGAGATCAGCGAGGGCAGCGACTCGGGCACGAGGACCTTGCGCACGACGGTCCAGGTGTTGCCGCCCATGGACTGGACGGCCTCGACCAGACCGCCGTCGACCTCGCGCACGGCGGTCTCGACGAGCCGGGCGAAGAACGGGATGGCGCCGATGGCGAGCGGCACGATGGCGGCCTCGCGGCCGATGGTGGTGCCGACGACCGCGCGGGTGAAGCTCATGAGCGCGACCATCAGGATGATGAAGGGCATCGAGCGGACGATGTTCACGACCTGCCCGATGATCTTGTTCACCAGGGCGTTCTGGAGCAGTCCGCCGCGGTCCGTGAGGACGAGCAGCACGCCGAGCGGGAGGCCGCCGACGATGGCGATGAGCGTGGACCAGCCGACCATGTAGAGGGTGTCCCAACACGCCTGGGACAGCAGCGGCTGCATCTCCGACCAGGTCACTTGGTGACACCTTCCTTCTGCAGTACGGGGGCGCTCTCGCCCTGCGGGCCCTGGATCTCGACCTGGAGGCCCTGCTCGCGCAGGAAGCCGACGGGCACGACGTTGTCCTCGTAGCGGCCGGGCAGTTCGATGCGCATGCGGCCGACCTGCTTGCCGGCGACGGTGTCCATCGCGGCGCCCAGGATCGAGATGTCGATGTTGTAGGTGCGCGACAGCTGCGAGATGACGGGCTGGGTCGCGGACTCGCCGTGGAAGGTGACGTCGATGACCGTGCGGTCGGCGCCGGTGGCGTCGCCGCTGACCGGGAAGAGCGCGGAGGCGAGCTCCGAGCCGGGCGTCGCGAGGAGCTCGCTGACGGTGCCGGACTCGATGATCTGTCCGTGCTCCATGAGGGCGGCGGAGTCGCAGACGGTCTTGACGACGTCCATCTCGTGCGTGATGAGCAGGACGGTCAGGCCGAGCTGCTGGTTGAGGTCGCGCAGGAGCTGGAGGATGGAGCGGGTGGTCTCGGGGTCGAGGGCGCTGGTGGCCTCGTCGGAGAGCAGCACCTTCGGGTCGCCGGCCAGGGCGCGGGCGATGCCGACGCGCTGCTTCTGGCCGCCGGAGAGCTGGGCGGGGTAGGCCTTGGCCTTGTCGGAGAGGCCGACGAGGTCGAGCAGTTCCAGCGCCTTGGCGGAACGTTCCTTCCCCGACTTGCCGAGGATCTCCAGCGGCAGCTCGATGTTGTCCTGGACGGTGCGCGAGGACAGCAGGTTGAAGTGCTGGAAGACCATGCCGATGCGGCTGCGCGCCTCGCGGAGCTGCTTGCCGGCGCGGGGGCCGCGCCCGGCGAGGGCGGTGAGGTCCTGTCCGGCGACCGTCACGGTGCCGGAGGTGGGGCGCTCCAGGAGATTGACGCAGCGGATGAGGGAGGACTTGCCGGCGCCGGACTGGCCGATGACGCCGTACACCTCGCCTTCGCGGACGTGCAGGTCGACGCCGTCGAGGGCGGTGACCTCTCGGCCGCGCGAGCGGTAGACCTTGGTGAGGCCCTGGGTGGTGATCACGTGGGTTTCCGTCACTGTCGAGTGCGCGGCACGGGGTGTCGCCGGGCACGGGGCATTCATTCGGGAAGTTGCGGAAGTCCGGGCGCGCGTGCTCTCGCTCTCGACGGGGAGCGGTACTGGGACCAGTACGCGGAGACTGTGCGCGGGCAGACCTGGATCTCGCTTCGGGGCGCGAGAACGGGGTTCCCTCCCTGCCCCAGGGGCGCGGGAGAGGTGCGGGGGCCCTCAGAAGGCGCACATTCGACACATACAGCGAGCACCGGGCGTCCTGGTCGCCTCGGTCGCAAGGATGCGGCTGCTCGTCGTGGTCATGCGGGCAAGTAAAGCAGACGTGAGGGCCTTTCCGGCCGGTGCTGTCCGTATAGCGGACAGCCGTGGACGGGTATGCGGAGGCACTCGCTCCCCTCCGGCGATCCCCACGCCGGCCGTCGTGGCCAGCACTGACACGGCCGAGCGGCCCTCCGTGACGGCGACGGCGGGCGGGTGCGCAGCCGGGTGCGTTGTGGTCAACGCCACGGTCCGCCCACCGGCGGCACGGACGGCCGCCGGGCGGCCCGGGGGCGAGGGCGGCGGGTCTTCTGTCCCGTAATAGGGTCTGGGCCATGCTTGATGTCCTGACCCTGGTGACGGGTCTCGCCGCGCTCGCGCTCGCCGCGTGGTGCGGTTTCGCCGCCTATCGCGACCAGCCGACCAAGGACTGGCACTTCATCGGGATGGCCGTGGTGTCGGCGCTGGCGCTGCTCCAGCTGGTGGTCGGGATCGTGCAGCTGGCCCGGGGCGAGAAGCCGGACCAGGGCACGACGATCTTTGTCGCGTATCTGATCGGGGCGTTCGCGTGCGTCCCTGCGGCCGGGTTCATGTCGCTGGCCGAGCGGACCCGCTGGGGTTCGGTGACGGTCGCCGCGGGCGGTGTCGTGCTCGCGGTCCTCGAAGTACGGCTCTACGACATCTGGGGAGGATGAGGTGGCGGTGACCTCTTCGGACAGCGCGGGCAGCACGGAGAACACGGACAAGGCGGAGCGGCCGGAGCGGGGCGGGCGGCGCCGGCTCATCGGCGGGCCCGGGCTGCTGCTCGTGTGGCTCTACGGCGTGATGGTCGTCGGCGCGGTGTCGCGCTCGGTCTTCCAGATCTCGACCGAGTTCGACAAGGCGCCGCTGGCGTACTCGCTGTCGGCGGTCGCGGGCCTGGTGTACGGCTTCATCACGTACTCGCTGGTGCGCGGCGGCGACCGCGCCAGGCGTTCGGCCTTCGTGTGCTGCGCCCTGGAGCTGGCCGGTGTGCTGATCGTCGGCACGTGGACGCTGGTGGACGCCTCCGCGTTCCCGGACCAGACGGTGTGGTCGGACTACGGGATGGAGTACCTGTTCATCCCGGTGCTGCTGCCGGTCACCGGGATGTACTGGCTGCGCAAGGGCGTGCTGCGGCAGCGGCCGGAGGCCGCCGCCGCCTGAGCAGCGGTCAGGCGCTCGCGGCGAGCGCCGAGGCGTCGATCTCCTTGGCGAGGGTGACGAGGGTGAGCCGCTCGTCCACCTGACGGGTGGAGACCTGTGCGTAGCCGTGCTTGCGGTACAGGCGCAGGTTGTGTTCGCTGCGGTGGCCGCTGAACAGCTGGAACCGCTTGGCCGTGCCGGCGAACGCGGACTCGATGGCGGAGAGCAGCCGGCCGCCGAGGCCGTGGCGCTGCATCCGCGGGTGGACGATCAGCTTGCCGATCCATGCGGTGCCGTCCGCGTCGACGGTCCCCCGGACGGAGGCCACGACCTCGTCGCCCAGGCGGGCCACCAGAACGGTGCCGGCCGTCAGTTCGGTCCTGACCGAGTCGAGGGACTGTGTGAGCGGCTCGATCGAGTAGTCCCCGTAGAGCTGCGCCTCGCTCTGGTAGCAGAGGTACTGCAGTTTGAGGATCTGCTCGGCGTCCGCATCGGTCGCCGCAGAGATGGTCACGCTCATGCCCATGTGTGCATGCCTCCCGCTCACCTGTTCGCCGGTTGCCCTCACTCTTTTCCCCAGCGACGCCTCGGCGCAACCTCGGCGGGCAGGATTCTGCGCAGGCATCCCAGACATCTGGAACGTTCCGGCCCAAGACTGCCCTGTGAGATACCCAACTCACCTGCGATTTCACGGTAAGTGAGGTCTTTCGGGGACAGGAGTGCGCCGATGAGGCCCGGGCAGCGGCCGGGCAGCCGGCGTACGGCCGAATGCAGGGCACGGGCGCGTTCCGTGAGGAGGGTGTGGTGCTCGGGGTCGGCGTGGTCGGGGTGCTCGGCGACGGGCTCGACGGCGTAGGGCTGCTCGTGCCGGGCGGTGCGGCGGTGCCGGCGGGCCTCGGCGCGGACGGTGGCGGTGAGCCAGGCGGCGGGGTCGGCGGGTGGCCCCTGGGTGTCGAGGTGTTCCAGGAGGCGGAGCCAGACGGCCTGCTCGAGGTCGGCCCGCCCGTCGCCGGGCAGCTCGGCGCGGGCCTCGGCCGCGAGCAGCGGGCGCAGGGTCTCGAAGACGGTGTCGTGGATCATGCCCGGCGGGACGCGGCCGCCCGCTCCCCCGGTTGCCGGGGCGGCCGCGTCTCACTCCAACCGGGACCGGCGGCTCAGCCGTTGACGAAGTCCTCGCGGGCGAGCAGGCCCGTGTCGCAGTTGTCGGTGAAGATGCCGTCGATGCCGGTCGCGAAGTAGGTCTTGAAGGCTCCGAAGGCGTCGCCGTACGCGTTCGGGTCGGTGCCCTTCCTGAAGTCCGCGGGCAGGAAGGTGTTCTCGTTGCGCATCGTGTACGGGTGCAGGATCAGCCCGGCGGCGTGCGCGTCCCGCACGAGGGTGGTGGGCTCGCCGAGCTTGCCGCTCTTGTCCTTCGGGATGATCAGGTCGAGGGTCGGACCGATGCCCTGCGCGTAGCCGGCGATCTCCTCGAGGCCCGCGGGCGTGATGAGGTCGGCGACGGTACGCGGGTCGCCGTTCTCGACGAAGTCCGCGGGGCGGGAGCCGGCCGAGGAGAGCAGGACGACGAGCGGGTTGTCGACGAGCTTGTCCAGGCGCTGGATGCTGGTCGGCTCGAAGGACTGCAGGAAGACGGGCGCGTTCTTGCGGTGCAGGCCGTGGGCGCGCAGCAGCTTGGCGATCCGTTCCTCGAGGCCGAGGCCGAGCTTGCGGAAGTAGGTGGGGTGCTTGGTCTCGACGTGGATCCAGACCTCGCGGCCCCGGGCGCGGCTCTGCTCGGCGCGCCACGCGAGCACCTCGTCGAAGGTGGGGATCTCCCAGCGGCCGTTGTAGAGGGTGTTGTGCGGCCGGTTGCCCGGGATGCGCTCGACGGCCCGCAGGGTCTTCAGTTCGGCGAGGGTGAAGTCCTCGGTGAACCAGCCGGTGGTGGAGACGCCGTCGATGACCTTCGTGGTCCTGCGGGAGGCGAACTCGGGGTGGGCCGAGACGTCCGTGGTGCCGCCGATCTCCGGCTCGTGGCGGCAGACGAGCCGGCCGTCCTTGGTGGGGACGATGTCGCCGGCCTCGATGACGTGGGCGCCCATGTCGAGCGCGAGTTGGTAGGAGCCGAGGGTGTGCTCGGGCCGGTAGCCGCTGGTGCCGCGGTGGGCGATGACGGTGGGCACGGGCAGCGCGGTGTACCCCTGCCCCGAGTGATTCCCGCCACTGGCCCGCTCGGCGGCCCGGGCCGTGCCGGGCAGGGCGACGGCGGCCGCGCCCGCGCTCAGCACCGCGGCGCCGAGCAGCGCCCGGCGGCCCACTCCCCCACCGGTGCCCGCCTCGTGTGCCGCCTGAGCCTTCTCGTTCCCCATGGAGCGCTCCTCCCGCCGAGTTACCGCCTTGTACCTGTCAAAGCGGGACCGATCGTAGGTGCGCGGGAGTGACGAGGGGGAGACCGCGTACGGAACGTCGGGGTGATGCGGGATGACCGCTGTGTGTCGCGCGCGTGGCAGGGGTGCGTCGGTGACGTCGTGCGGGATCAACCCGGATCAACACTGTGTATCCACTCGGTGAACCCGATGTGCGGTAGGACGGTACGCGCGAGTATCGTCCTCACCTGCACAGACCTTATGTCCATTCCTTGACCCCGGAGGGCCCGTTGTCCCGCTTCGCGCTCATCAAGGCAGTGCTCGGACCGATCATGCGCCTGATGTTCCGCCCACGGGTGGAGGGCGCCGAGAACATTCCGGGCGACGGCCCCGTCATTCTGGCCGGAAACCATCTCACGTTCATCGACTCGATGATCCTGCCGCTCGTCTGCGACCGGCAGGTGTTCTTCATCGGCAAGGACGAGTACGTCACCGGCAAGAGCCTCAAGGGCCGCCTGATGGCGTGGTTCTTCACCGGCGTCGGCATGATCCCGGTGGACCGGGACGGCGCCAACGGCGGTGTGGCCGCGCTGATGACGGGCCGCCGGGTCCTGGAGGAGGGCAAGGTCTTCGGCATCTACCCGGAGGGCACCCGCTCCCCCGACGGCCGTCTGTACCGCGGCCGGACGGGCATCGCGCGCCTGACGCTGATGACCGGCGCGCCCGTCGTGCCGTTCGCGGTGATCGGCACGGACAAGCTCCAGCCGGGTGGCGCGGGCATGCCGCGTCCGGGCCGGGTGACCCTGCGCTTCGGCGAGCCGATGGAGTTCTCCCGCTACGACGGCATGGGCCGCGACCGGTACGTGCTGCGGGCCGTGACCGACTCGGTGATGGCCGAGGTCATGCGTCTGTCGGGCCAGGAGTACGTGGACATGTACGCCACGAAGGCGAAGGCCGCGTAACCCTCCACCTGCTGTGACCGGGGCCCGGCCCCGCGGAGTTCGCTCCGCGGGGCCGGGCCCCGGTCGTCGCGCCGTGTTCACCCGGACGGCGTCACCGGGGCGTGTCACTTCTCCAACTGCTGGCCGCGCAGCAGGAACCAGGCCGCGACCGAGGTCGCGAGCAGCACCGCGGCGCCGATGCCCGCGGCCACCTGGAGCCCGTCGACGAAGGCGCCCTGCGCCGAGCCGAGCAGCTCGTGGGCCTGCGCCGGCGGCAGCGCGGCCGCGGACTCGACGGCGCCGCCGAGCGAGGCGTGGGCCGCGTCGGCGACCTCGGCCGGGGTGCCGGCGGGGGCCGTGAAGCCCGCGTAGACGCCGGTGACGATCGAGCCGAGCAGGGCGATGCCGAGCGCCGCGCCCAGTTCGTACGCCGTCTCCGAGACCGCCGAGGCCGCGCCCGCCTGTTCCTTGGGGACGCTGGAGAGGATGACGTCGGCCGTCACGGTGAACGAGAAGCCGGCGCCGACGCCGACGACCAGGAGCACCGTGCCGAGCAGCGGGTAGCCCGTGTCCTGGCTCAGGCCCGTGAGGACGGCCAGGGACAGGCCGACCGCGGCGAGTCCGCCCGCGACGACGACGCGCACCGAGAAGCGGCGTGCGACGGCGCCGGCGACGAGTCCGGCGACGACCGCGCCGATCGCGGCGGGCAGTTCGGCGAGACCGGCCTCGAAGGGCCTGCGGCCCTGGACCAGTTGGAGGAACTGGGACAGGAAGAACACCAGGCCGGACAGGCCGAGGATGGTCAGCAGGTCGGCGAGGACCGCGCCGGAGAAGCCCCGGTTGCGGAACAGGCGCATGTCGAGCAGCGGCGACTCCAGGGTGAGCTGGCGCCGCACGAACCCGGCGAGGGCACCCAGGCCGATGAGCGCGGACAGGGCGACGTCCCAGGTGAGACCGTGCGCCGCCGCCTCCTTGACCGCGTAGACGACACCGATCATGCCGACGAGCGACAGGCCGACACTGGGCAGGTCCCACGGGCCGGGGACCGGGTTCTTCGACTCGGGGATCAGCTTGGCGCCGATCACCACCAGCACCGCCATGACGGGCAGGTTGATGAGGAACACCGAGCCCCACCAGAAGTGCTCGAGCAGGAAGCCGCCGACGACCGGGCCCACGGCCGCGCCGGCCGAGGCCATGGCGCCCCAGATGCCGACGGCGAGGGAACGCTCGCGCGGGTCGTGGAAGATGTTCCGGATCAGCGCCAGGGTCGAGGGCATCAGGGTGGCACCGGCGACGCCGAGCAGGGCGCGCGCCAGGATCATCAGCTCCGGCGTCGTCGCGTACGCGTTGAGCACCGAGACCGCGCCGAACGCCACGGCGCCCGTGAGCAGCAGCTTCTTGCGGCCGATGCGGTCGCCGAGGCTGCCCATGGAGACGAGGAGTCCGGCGATGACGAACGAGTACACGTCGCCGATCCACAGCAGCTGCGTGCCGGAGGGCTCCAGGTCCTCGCTGATGTAGGGGGTCGCGAGGCCGAGGACGGTCGCGTCCACGGCGACGAGCAGCACGGCCAGCACGAGCACGGAGAGGGCGAGCCACCGGCCGGGGCGCGCCACCACCTCCGGTACCTGGGGTCGCTGGTGGGTGCTGGTCATGGTTCCACGCTCCGTCGTGCGCCGCCGAGCAGCAGCTCGGCGATCATGTATGAGAAGTCCTTGGCCGCGACGCGGCCGTCCTGTACGGCCCAGGCCGCGCTGGCGACGAGGCCGTAGAGCGCCTCGCACAGCCAGGCGGGGGTCAGATCGATCCGGAACTCGCCGGATTCCTGGCCGCGCCGGAACAGCGCGGCCATGCGGGCGTCCATCCGGGCCCAGCCGGCGTGCTGCTCCTCGCCCTCGAACAGCTGGCTCTCCGTGTTCAGGAAGGCCAGCAGCGGGGCGGCCGCCTCGAGCTCGCGGATGAGCCGGCGCAGCGCGTCCTCGGCCGGGCCGGAGTCGAGGGCCGCCCGGTCGAGGGCCGCCTCGCACTCCTGGATGCCCAGCTCCTCCAGCGCGCGCACGAGCGCGTCACGGCCCGCGAAGTGGCGGTGCAGCGTGGCGCGGCTGATGCCGGCGGCCTTCGCCACCTCGTCCATCGTGGCGGTGGACTTGCGGGTGAGGAGGGCCGCTGCGGCGTGCAGCGTCTGGGATCGGTCGACAGCCATGAGACGAGCATAGCTTGAATGAGACACAGATGTCTCATCCGGAAGGATGACGTCTCACAGCGCGTGCCGTACGGAGCCCATGGCTCTCAGAGGCCTTATAGGGCTTTTGCGAAGTGTGGGGCTATGCCTTCCATGCCTCCGTGCCCAAGGCCTCGGTGACCTCCTGGGTGTAGCGGGCGCAGGCCAGCCAGGTGCGGGCGAACGCGTCGAGGTCTGCGGGGGCCAGGCGGCCGAACGGGTCCCGGCCCCGGTCGGCGGCCGCGCGGAGCAGTGCCTCCAGGAGGACCGCGGCCGTGGGCAGGCCCGCCCGGCGCAGGGCGGGGGCCTCGTCGGGCCGGGCGAGGGTGAGGGCGCGGCGTCCGGCGACGAGGGACTGCTCGACGCGGCGGCGCAGGGGGTGGACGGGCGGCGGGGGCGTGCCGGGCAGGGGTCCGGGCGAGGCCTCGCCACCGCTGGCGGTCGGTACGGGGAGGTCGGCGCGGGTCAGCCGGTCCAGGCCGAGGTCGTGCCGGGCACCGGACGGCAGGCGCACCGCGAGGGGCATCACACGGGCCGGAGTGGAGGGGACGAGCCGGGCGATGAGCCGGACGCGGGTGCCGGGGGCCGAGGCAAGCAGGGTGAGGTTCTCCCGGTGGGCGAGTCCCGGGTCGTCGTGGGCGACGGCGAGCCGGACGGTGACCCCCTGACAGTGGGCCACCAGGCTCTCGCCGTCCCGCTCGCGGAGGACGCCGCCGAGGGTGGCGTCCAGGAACAGCAGCCCGTCCGGCGAACGGCGCGCCCGCGCCGCCTGGTCGGCCAGGGGTACGGACCACAGGGCGTCCAGCGGGGGTTCGGTCCAGTCGGCGCCCTTGGCCCGGACCGCCTGGACCGCCTTGCCCGCGCCGAGGCGGCCGTCCTCGGCGACCGTGGCGCCGGAGACCACGAGGCCGGCCGCGGACAGCTCGCGGTGGGTCAGGGCGGTGTCGCCGAGGCGGACGGCGCGGTCGGCGACGCCCCGCGCCCGGTTCGCCCCGCCCGGGGCGATGTCCGGGACCTGGTACAGGGTGCCGTCGGCGTCGGCGGTCCAGGTGACGCAGCCCGCGTGTCCGGTCGCGGTCAGGACGGGCTCGGTGAACAGGCCGTACAGGCGCAGCGATCCGGCCTGGGCGTAGCTGCGGCGGGCCGTGCCGCGCAGGGCGGCCGTCGCGGCGGGGTCCGTGCCGGACGTGCCCAGGGCGTGGGCGATGCCGAGCAACTCGGTGAGCGCGTCCGCCAGTTCGGCGGTGCGGTGGGCGGGGTCGGCGCCGCGGGCCGCGCGTACGCCGTTCACGACGCGGATCGCGGCGGCCGCGGGGCGGTGCAGGCCCGCGACCTTGGCGATGTGCGCGGCGCGGAGCAGTCCGGCCTGGGCGACGGCTCCGGCGCCGTCGACCCCGGCGTCGAGGAGTCGGGCGGCGGCGGTCCAGAGGGCGTGGGCGGCGACGGTGTGCTCGGTGGTGTCGTGTGCGGGGGTGCTCGGCTGCTCCGAGGGGCTCGGCTCGGGGTGGGCGGGGGGTCCCGTAGTCGCCTCAGTGGAATTCTGCTCCGCGCCTGGCCCCGACTCCGGCCGTGGCTCTGACTCCTGCTCCGGCTCCGGCTCCGCGCTCATGTCCTGGACGGCGTCGACCGCCACCGGTGCCAGGGTCGCCGCCGCCGCGCGGTGGACGCAGGCCGGGGACAGGAGGCAGTCGCAGTGGATCGCGTCCGGGGTGGTCACGATGCCGTCCGTCGGGCGGAGTTCGACGTTCGACTCCTCGTCCACGGCGATCCGGTGGACGCCCGACGCCGGGTCGACCGTGTGCGGGCGGGCCGCGAGCTTGGCCACGGCGGCGTCCAGCCGCTTGGCGAGCCGGGGGGTCAGCGCCTCGACGATCTCGGCGGTGACGTCGGGCAGCACCGGCGGCAGTCCAGCGGTGGTCATCGGATCCTCTCCCCCACCCAGCGGGCGAGTTCCAACGGGCTCAGGGCGGCCACGGGCATGCCCGCCGCCACGAGTTGGCCGGCCGTGCCCGGCGAGTAGCGCGGCCGGCCGGCGTCGTCGAGGCTGGCGCAGCCGAGCACATGGCAGCCCGCGCCGACGAGTTCGCGGACCTCGCCGAGGAGGCCGCCGACCGGGTAGCCCTCCTCGAAGTCGCTGATGACCACGACGAGCGTGCGGGACGGCGCGGTGACCAGGCGGCGCGCGTGGCGCAGGCCGGCCGCGATGTGCGTACCGCCGCCGACCCGTGTCTCCAGGAGCAGCGACAGCGGATCGCTGACGTGCTCGGTCAGGTCGATGACCTCGGTCGAGAACGCCAGGAAGTGCGTGGACAGGGCCGGCACGCCCGCGAGCACGGACGCGGTCAGCGCCGCCCAGATCGTGGAGGCCTCCATCGAGCCGGAGACGTCCGTGACGATGATCAGCCGCCAGTCGGCGGAGCGCCGAGCCCGCCCGTGGAAGACCGGGTGCTCGGGCACGACGACGATCCGCCCGTCGTCCCCGCGACGCGCCGTCGCGAGGTTGGCGCGCAGCGTGCGGGCCAGGTCGAGGCCGCCGCCGGGGCGCCGGGTGGGGCGGGCCGTGGCGGCGCCCGTGAGCGCGGGGCGCAGGCGGGTGGCGAGGGCGCGGGTCAGTTCGTCCACGAGGCGGCGGACGAGCGGGCGCAGTGCGGCGACCCGGGACTCGGGCAGGCCGCCCGCGTGCTGCAGGACGGTGCGCAGCAGTTCGACGGAGGGGCGCGCCGCGTCCGGGTCGAGCGCTTCGACGGCGTCGGTGCGGCCCGCCGCCGCGGCGGCGGCCAGGACTTCTTCACGTACACCGGGGCCGAACAGCGCGGTGAGCTCCTCGGCCCATTCCCGCACTCCGGGGTAGGGGGCCTCGCGTCCGCCGCCGCGCGCCCGCAGCCCGCCGCGGGAGCCCTCGCCGCGGCCGGCCCCGTACAGCTCGTCGAGCGCGGTGGCCAACGGGGCGGTGCGGGACGGCAGTTCGTCGGCATGCCGCCCGAGCGCGAGCCGCCAGCGCTCGGCCGGAGTGATGCTTCCTCCGGCTCCGCCTGCGGGGGGCACGGGGCCGGTGGGGTGCGGTGCGGCGATCGGTTGCGGTACGGGGGTCAGCGGCACGCCCAGATCCAGTGCGGCCACGGCCTGCGCCGCCGCCAGGTCCGCCCGCGTCCAGACCGCCTGGGTCGCCGGGTCGACCGTCAGATCGCCGACGGCCGTGCCGATGCGGGTCTCGACCGTCTCCAGGAGGCGCTCGCGCGCGGCCGGTGACAGGGTGTCGAAGCCGCCGCGCAGGGCGGGGAGCCGGTCGAGGAACGCCCGGTCGGTCAGCTCCGTCACCCGGTCGAGCAGCGGGTCCAGCGCGTCCGGCGCGGTCTCCAGGAGGGCGCCGGCGGCGGTGCACAGGCCGGTCAGACGGGCGGTCAGGGCGGCGCGCGCGGCGGAGCCGGAGGCGGCGTCGACCCAGGAGGCGACGCGGGCGCCGAGCTCCGGGGCCGGCGCATGGCCCAGCAGGACCCGTACGGCCGCCGCGGCGGCGGCCATGAGCGGGGTGCCGTCGGCGGCGAGCGCGGCCAGCGCGTCGGTGAGCCGCAGGGACCCCAGCGCGTCGGCGCGGCGCGCCAGTTCGACCAGGGCGCGGGCGTCCTCGGGGTCCTCGGAGCCGGTGATGCCCTCGACGGCGCGCACCGCGGCGGCGCTCAGCACCTCGGACGCCGCGGCGAGCCGGGCGGGCCGGTCGCCGTCGGGCGTGAACCCGGCGACGTGCCCGGCGGCGAGCCGGTCCACGAGGGCGAGCCCCGTGAGGAGCTCGGCCGGCGAACCGGCGGCCGGGAGCGCCCGGGACAGCTCCTCGAGTGCCTCCTCCGCGAGCTCGGGCAGCGCGCACTCGGCGGCGGCCACGAGCGCGGCGAGGGCCTGGGCGGGGGTGGGCCCGCCCTCGTCGCGGGCGGCGCGGGCCCGGGCGCGCAGGACGCCCTGCGCCGCCTGGGCCGGGGTCACGCCGCGCACGCTCGCGGTCGTCAGGACGGCGGCGGTCGCCGGGGTCCAGGTCACGGTCCACCGGGTGGTGAGCGCGTCGGCCCCGCCCGCGCCGGTGACCCCCTGCTCGTCCGCGTACGGCACTCCGCAGACGGTCAGGCGCCGGAACAGGATCTCGCGGCGCCGGTCGCGCGGGGTGCGCAGCGGGTCGAGCCGCAGGTCGCGCTCCTTGCCGGGCTCGGCCGGGCCGGGCAGTCCCAGTTCGGCCGCCTCCCGCTCGACGGCGGGTCCGAGTCCGCCGCGGGGTGCGGCGGGTGTGGGCCGGCCGGTGCGCTCGCCGACCAGCACGCGCTCCATGGCGCGGGCCACGGCGCGGCCCCGCCCGAGGGGTTCGCCCTGGGCGAGCACCGTCTGGAGCGCCTCGACGAGTTCACCGCGGCCGGGGGCGCGCAGCCCGCGCAGCGCGGCGAGGTCCCCGGCGACCCGGGCCACCTCGCGGGCGTCGGCCGGACCGCTCGGGTGTCCCTGGGCTCGGAGGTCCGCGCTGACGGCGACGGCGGCCCGCAGCACGGCCTCACGCAGCGCGTCCGGGTCCCCGGCCGCGTCCAGCACCCGGTGCTGCCATTCGGGGTCCCGGATGCCGGCCGGGTAGCCGGACCGGGCGTCGAGCAGCGGATACGTGTACGGGATGAGGCTGACGGTGCTGCCGGGGCCGCCGGCGGGCGGGTGTCCGGGAGCCTGAGGCTGCGTGCTCGGGGGATCCTCGGTCAGGGAGTCGGCGCTCAGGGCCGCCCCGGTCAGGGCGGCCGCGTGGAACGAGCCGATCACCGCCGCCGCCCGGCGCCCGTCCCGGCTCGCCTCGCGCAGGCGGCCCCGCATCCAGGACTCGCGGGCGAGGTCGAGCGGGTCGATGCCGGGGCCGTCCGCCGCGTCGCGGCGCAGGGCCCAGCCGGTGAGCAGGGCGGCGCGGCGCAGTTCCTCGGGGGTGGCACCGGGGGCGGGGGCCTCGACGAGGCGGTCCCACAGGTCGTCGCCCTCGCGGCCGGTGAGACGGTCGCGCAGGGCGTGCCGGAGATCCGGGCCCGAGGCGGCCGGGCCGTGCTGCCGGGGCTCGCGCCAGGCGCGGTCGGCGAGCGGCAGGTCGCAGGCGAGCACGGGCACGCCCGCGTCCCGGGCCCAGCGCAGCGCCGCCAGTTCGGGCGAGAAGTCGGCGAAGGGGTAGAACGCCGGGCCCCGCCGGTCCGCCGCCGCGTCCGCCCCGGGCTCCGGCTCCGGGACCGCCGCGAGGGCGACGGGCGCGACGGTCTCCTCGTCGGCCAGCCAGCCCAGGAAGTCCTGGGTCTCCGCGGGCAGTTCGACGAGCAGCACGTCGGGCCGCGCCGCGTCGAGCAGCCGGGGCACGGCGGCGGCGAGCGACGGCGCGTGGTGCCGTACGCCGATCAGGTACGGGCCGTCGGGCGCGGTGAGCGCCGCGACGGCCTCGTCCGGGGCCTGCGGCAGCGGCGGCGGGGTGGTCATGCGGGTCAGCCCTCCAGCACCGGTCGCAGGTCCCACAGGGTGCGCCAGGTGGCGGAGCCCTCCTCGGCGCGGCGGCGCACGGCCCCGTCCCAGTAGCCGAGCAGCCGGGCCGCGTCCGCCGGGTCGTCCTTGCGCACGACGCCCGTGAGGTGGCCGGGCAGCAGCGCGAGGGGGTCCCGGTCGCCGGGGAAGTACGCCGTGGCGAGACCCAGGGCGGTGGCCACGGACACGGCCTCGGCGGTGCTCATGACGGTGGAGGGCCGCTCGATCTCCCAGCCCTCGGCCGAGCGGCCGCTGCGCAGCTCACGGAAGGCGGTCACGAGGATGTCGAGGACCGTGTCGTCGAGCCGGTACTCGGCGCCGGAGCGCTCCACGGCGGCCCTGGACTGGCTGCGCACGAGGTCCAGTTCGGCCTCGAAGTCGCCGATGGGGCCGACGGTCTCGAAGTTGAACCGGCGCTTGAGGGCGGCGGACATCTCGGAGGCGCCCTTGTCGCGGAGGTTGGCCGTCGCGATGACGTTGAACCCGGGGGCCGCGTGCGCCTGGGCGTCCTCGGTGCCGGCGAGCTCGGGCACGGCGACGCGGCGCTCGGAGAGCAGCGAGATCAGCGCGTCCTGCACCTCGGGCAGGCAGCGCGTGACCTCCTCGACCCGGGCGACGGCGCCGCGGCGCATCGCGGTGAGGACGGGCGAGGGCACGAGCGCCTTCGGGCTGGGGCCCTGCGCGAGCAGCAGCGCGTAGTTCCAGCCGTACTTGAGCTGGTCCTCGGTGGTGCCGGCCGTGCCCTGGACGGTGAGGGCGCTGGTGCCGCTGACGGCGGCGGCGAGCAGTTCGGACAGCATCGACTTGGCGGTACCGGGCTCGCCGACGAGCAGCAGCCCGCGCTCGCCCGCGAGAGTCACCACGCACCGCTCCACGAGCGCCCGTTCGCCGACGAACTTGCGTCGGATCGTCATGCGCCGGGGCGTCCCCTCGGGCGCGGCGGCGCCCTCGGGCAGGCTCAGCGGCTGGTCGCTGCCCATGGCGAAGGTGACGACCGCGCGGGGCGTCAGCGCCCAGCCGGGCGGCCGCGGGCCTTCGTCATGGGCGGCGAGGAACGCCAGCTCCTGGGCGTACAGCTCCTCGGGCGGCACGATCTGGCGGGCCGGTGCGGCGCCGGTCGCCGTGTTCGTCTCGGTGATGGTCATGACCCCGTCTCTCTCACTGTCTGTCGAACTCCGCGTCGGTCCCGCGCTCGTGCGGTCAGCCACGCCTGCGGCCCTTGCTGGTGGCACGGGTGGTCAGCTCCTCGTACGCCGGGACGTCGCCGGAGCGGACCCGCTGCCAGGCGACGGCGAACAGCTCCGGCACGGGCAGCATCGGGACCGCCCTGCTGTCGCCCGGCACCGGGTACAGGCCGCTCTTCCACGCCTCCACCGGCAGCGCCGGGGACTTCAGCGCGAGCCAGCCGCCGGGCAGGAACAGGGCGCGGCCGGCCCGGGCGCGCTTGGCCTCGACGACGAGGTCGGTCGCGGCGAGTTCGGCGCGGGCCTTCTTCAGCCGGGCGGGCTTCCAGCCGGTCCAGCGCGCCACGTTGCGGTCCGTGGGGTCGGGCAGGGCGAGCAGCTGGAGGTAGAGGGCCGCGGCGTCGGCGCCGATGCCGTGGGTCTCGGCGACCTCGGTGACGAGCTCGGGCACACTGCGGGCCGGGTCCTGCGCGTAGCCCTCGAAGCCGCCGTCGGCCGCGAGCGTGCGGGCGAGTTCGTCACCGCGCACGGCCGCGATCCGGCGGACGAAGAGGCCGGCGGAGGACCGGGCGATGCCCTCGGCCAGGCCGACCGCCGGGTCGTCGGTACCGGTGAGCCCGGCGGGGCGCAGCAGGGTGCCCTCGTTCTCCGCGTACCAGGGGTGGAGGACGAACGCGGTGCCGGCGCGGGTCATTCCGTCCGCTTCCGCGCCGCCCGCCTCGGGCATCCCGTACGCCTTGCGGAGCCGGGCGGCGGTGGTGAGGCGGCCCTCGGCGGCCCAGGACAGGTCGGCGTCCAGGAGCAGTCCGGGGTCGGCGAGGCGCTCGCGCAGGGCGTCGAGTCCTTCGGGGAGCCGGGCGCGCAGCGGATGCCCGTACGGGAGGCCGTAGGCGAGGGTGGCGAGGCCCTCGACGGCGCCCGTGAGGGTGCGGCGGTTCGGCACCGCGGACGAATCCTCGGCGCGCAGCCGCCCGTTCTCGTCGAGGCGCTGGGTGGTGGTGCGGGTCAGCCAGGCCTGCCGGGCCGGGTTGAGGACGGCCTCGGTGGCGGGGAGGTCGAGGACGTCCGCGTCGCCGCCCTCGGGCAGCCGGACGAGGGTGCCGAAGCGCTCCGTCCACGCGGTGTGCGCGGCGTCCGTGTCGAGGCCGGTGCGCCACAGGGCGGTGAGGTCCTCGGGCAGCAGGGCGGCGGCGATCTCGCAGCGCTCGTCGAAGGGCAGGGCGCGCAGCCGCTCCTCGCCGTCCTCGATCTGGCCGCGGGTGAGGCCGGTCAGCTCACGGCACTCGGCCATGTCCGTGGTGGTGAGGGTGCCGGTGGGCCGGCCCGTGAGCAGCAGCGCGGCCTGGGCGGGTCCGCAGCCGGGGGCGGCGGCGAGCCGGTCGACGGCCTGCGCGTCCCACTGCGCGGGCCCGTGCGTCCGCAGCAGCGTGGCGAGTTCGGTGAGGCGCTCGGAGGTCACGCCCGCGCCGACGGGGGTGGCCGCGTGCACGGTGAAGTGGCCGACGGCTCCGAAGACGCCGGACGGGTCGTGCTCCAGCGCCCGCCAGGCCAGGAACTGCCCGCGGTCCTCCCCGTACAGGGACTCGGCCTCCAGGAAGACGAGGGTGCGCTCGCCCTGGCGGTGCACCTCGCCGCGGCGCACGGGCGATCCGTTCTTGCCCGGCAGGGGCTCGCGGAGCCGGACGACGCGCAGCGTGCCGCCGCCGGCGCCGAGCGGTCCGGCGGCGACGGCCTCGAACAGGTGGAGCAGCGCGGCCCGTTCGCCCTCGAACAGAGACGGGGCGGCGGCCCGCGTGGCGAGCACCGGCAGCCGGTCCAGGAGTTGCGGCCAGCCGCTGCTGGTGGAGGGGACGGTGCCCGGGTCGCGGGTCCAGCCCTCGGCGAGCGGGCGGGTGTCGGGGTGCGGCGCGGGGCCGTGGGCCGGGGTGCCGCCCAGCACGTCGTTGACGGCCTTGACGTGGCGCAGCACGGTCGGCTCGTCGCCGGACCAGTATCCGGTCACGGTGTGACCGAGCGCGGCGCGCACGGCGCTCAGCAGGGTGGTGTCGCCGCCGTGCTCCGGTGAGAAGTCCGCGTACATGGCCTGCGGCGGGCGAGGCGCGGCCGGGGCGCTCGGCCCGGCCGGCTCGGGGTCGGTGTAGCGCCGCGCGGTGGCGCGCAGGCCGACCGGGACGAGGGCGACCGAGGTGACGCCGGCGAGCAGGGCGAAGTCGGTGATGCCGGGCAGGGCGCGGGCGACGGCGGCGGATGTGGCGTCGGCCAGGTCCTGCCGGTCCTGGGCGCGCTGCTCCTCGCTGCGCTCGCCGCCGGTGGCGGCGATGTGCTCGTCCATGATGCCGGCGAGGGTGTCGACCAGGGAGGCGGCGAGCTCGTCGGTGCAGTCGCGCAGCGCCTTGGACCCGGCCTCGTCGCGGACGCGCAGCAGGTGCCAGAACGGGAGCGGCGGCACGAGCACGGTGCCGGCGGCGAACCGACCACCGGGGCTCCCGGGATGCGCGGCGACGAGCGGGCCGGCGGCCTTGGTCGCGCCCTCCTCGTAGAGGGCCACGAGGCCGCCCTGGTGGGCGAGCACGGGCGCGCTGCCGGGCAGGCGCAGGGCGCCGACCGGGATGGCGCCCAGGCCGTCGGGCAGGGTGACGGTGGTCCCGTCGGGGGTGCCGGCGGTGAGGGTGTCGCCGTCGGAGCGGACCCAGCGGCCGAGGACGGTGCCGTCCGTGCCGAGCGGGGTCTCCTCCAGGCCGGGCTGCATCGGCAGGAGTTCGCAGTCGGCGGGGCGCAGGCTGCTGCCGTCGCGCACCGCGGCCGCGAAGAAGGCGGGCAGCGAGGCGCGGCCGACCGCGCCGGTCGCCGCGTCGTACTCGATCCAGGACGACCCCGCGCTGGTGGTGCGCAGTCGCCAGTGGCCGGTGCCGTCGCCGATGACGCGCTCTTCCTCGGTGAGCTGGGTGTCTCCGGCGTGCAGCGGGCGGCGTCCGGTGGTGCGGCCGCCGGCGGGGAGCGGCAGGCCGGCGCCGCGGTCCCGGTGGTGGAAGAAGACGGTGTGCGGGGCGGAGAGGGCGAAGACGTCGCCGGGGCGGGAGGTCCAGTAGGCGCGGGAGCGGCCGTCCTCGCGCCACATGACGAGGAGGTCGCCGTCCACGTAGCGGAAGGCGGGGTCGGTCCAGCGGTCCGCCTCCTTCGGGACGCGCAGGTCGTGCTCGGCCAGGACGCCGTCGGGGCCCGCGACGACGGCCTTGTCGCGGTGGGAGACGATCAGGGCGGGCCAGGCCTCGGTGACCCGGATGCCGCCTCGGCCGTTCTCCTTCGGGGCGGGGCCCAGCCGGTGCATCGCCTCTTCGAGCGCGGGCCAGCCGAGCTCGTCGAAGAGTCCGGCGCGCAGGGTGCGGGCCAGGTTGCGGGAGAGGTCGTGGCGGCGGACGCGGTCCACGGCCTCCGGGTTGACCTCGGCGGCGACGGCACGGAAGCGGTTCAGCTGGTTCAGGACCATCTCGGCGCCGGGCAGTCCGGCGGCGGCGACGTAGGCGTCGGTCCGCTCGTCGAGCCACGTGCTCAGGACGCCGCGCAGCACGGGGTGTCCGACGACGGTGCGCAGGTGGAGCTTGTCGTTCCACCGGCTGTGGCCGACGTCGGCGCGGAGCAGCGGGCCGTAGTGTTCGTCGGCGGCGAGGGCGGCCAGGTCGCGGCGGCCCTCGGAACCGCCGTCGAGCCACTCGCCCAGGCCCAGCACGCGGTTGCGGTCCGAGGAGTGCGGGTTCGTGTGCCGGCGCGGGTCGGTGACGGGTACGCCGAGGGCGAGGCACAGGTCGAGCAGGTCGAGGTCGATGCGGCTGGCCCACTGAGTGCTCGCCTTGTCGAGGTCCACGGGGCTGCCGTCGGCGATGAGGCGCGGGGCCATCCGCTCGACGAGCGCGTAGGTCAGCGGGGTGCGGCGGCGGCCTCGGTACCCGCCCTGGAGGTGGGCGGCCCAGCGGGTCAGCCAGTCGCTCGCGGAGACCTCCGCGCCGGCCGCGGGGCCGGTGAGCAGTTCCTCGGCGCCGGACTCGGTGAGCAGGCCGAGCCACTGCTGCTCGGCGGCGGCGCCCCGGCCCAGGCCGGTGGGCACGAACTCCAGGAGTCGGGCCCGCACTTCGGGCCGCTCCTTGGCGAGGACGACGAGGGTGGCCTGGTACGCCGTCCAGAAGGAGGCGGGGGCGCGGACGACGGCCGGGGAGGCGAGCAGGTCGGCGAGGAGGGCGGTCTCCTCGGTGACGCGGTCGAGGCCCGCGGCCTTGATGAGCTTGCGCGCGTCCTGCGGCAGGGCGGCGTAGGGCGGCATGCCGGCGCCGCAGCGCTCGACGACGAGCTGCCGGTACTGGAGCCAGGCGTCCTCGGCACTGAGCCGGGCGGTGAGGTCGGCGACGTGCTCCTTGAGGGCCTTGACGGTGAGCGCGCCCGCGAAGGCGAACTCGAGGAACACGGCGCGCTGACGGGCCTCGTCGACGGTCAGGCTGTGCACGCGCTCGGCCTCGCGGGCCTTGCCGAAGAACTGCGCCGCGTACGTGGTGTTCTCGTGGCGCAGGAAGGCGCGGCCGGCCTCTTCGTAGAACGTGGGCAGGAAGTGGGGCACGGAGCGGCCGAGGCGCTCGCCGAGCGCCTCGAAGCCCTCCTTGGCGGCGCCCGCGCGGGACTTGGCCATGCGGGAGAAGCGCTCGACGTCCTTGACGAGGGCGAGTGCGTGGTGCCCGTTGGCCGGGTCGTGGACGAGGGCCCAGGCGGGGAAGCCGAGGGTCTCGCGGCGCACCTGGCCGAGGCCGTCGTGCAGGGCGGTGCGGGTCAGGCCGAGGAAGTCGAGGGCGAGGTCCTCGGCGTCGCCGAGGGTGCCGGGGACGAGGCGGACGACGGTGCGGCCTTCGAGGACAGGGTGTTCGTAGGCGCGGACGGTCAGCTCGTCGGCGTCCTCGCCCCGGTGGGTGCCGGGAAGCAGGACGGCGCCCGCCTCCAGGAGTACTCCGGTGTCGTGTGTCTGCTGGTCGTCGTTCATCCGCCGGTCCCCCGTCGCGCTGTTCCGTGTGTGCTGGTCGCTGATGTCGGTCGTGCTCACGCCGCCTGTTCCCCGTCCTCGACGTCGCGGCCGGCGTAGAGCGCGGCGGCCATGCGCATGCCCTCGGACCAGGCGACGGGGCCGACCTCGCCGAGGGTGAGGGCGCCGCCCTGGGGGGTGGTCCAGGTCAGCGGGCCCGTCTCGGTCTGCTCGTAGCCCTCGTAGTCGCCGACCCAGACGCGGGCCTCGATGCCGCGGCCGGCTTCGAGGACGGGCAGGACGGCCTGGCCGCCGCGGACGCGGTAGCCGAGGGAGGTGGCGCGGCCGACGAGGAAGCGCAGCTCCTTGAAGACGCCGCCCTCGTAGTCGTCGACGCCGCGGGCGCCCGTGTCGCGGTCGGCGCCGCGCACGTACGTCTCGCGGAAGAGCTGCTGGACGCCCTGCTCGACGCCGAGCTCGACGGCGAACTCGCGCAGCTCGTCGAGGTCGTCGAGGAGGACGGGGTGCGGGACGCGGATCTGCTCGGGGCTGATGCGGACGGTGTCTCCGTCGAGGTCGACGAGGCCGATGCCGCGCTCGGGGTCGGCGTCGCGCAGGAAGCCGGCGACGGTGCCGTCGGTCCCGGTGACGACGAGGTCGCGCAGGGCGGTGCGCCAGGACGGGTCGGGCCAGAGTCGGGCGAGGACGGCGGTCGGGACGGGCAGGGAGCGCGTCATCCAGTTCTCCACCTGGTCGCGGCAGTCGCGCTCGTGGCGCTCGAGCCACTCGGTGAGCTGGCGCAGGCCGATCACGGCCTGCTCGTCAGCGATCTTGGGGGGCACCGACTTGAGCAGACGCCCCTTCCCGTTCCGGCAGATGACCTTGCCGTTCTCGTCCAGGGCCACCTCGTAGTCGCCCGCGGGCATCCACCCCATCACTGCCTCCCCGACAGCCGTACCGATCAACTGCCGGGAACTCTAGAGGGGTGCACTGACAACGCGACGCGGCCCGTCCCCCGTACGAGGGGACGGGCCGCGTGAACGGCTGCCGGCGGGGCTACTTCTTGGCGTCCGCCCAGGTCCGCTGGACCGTCAGGTCCTGCTTGACCTCGGTGAGCTGGACCGCGACCGCGCTGGGCGCGGTGCCGCCGCGGCCGGAGCGGGAGGCGAGTGCGCCCGGCACGTTGAGCACCGTGCGGACCTCGGGGGTGAGGTGCTCGGAGATCTTCACGAACTGGTCGTCGGTCAGCTCGTCGAGCTCCTTGCCCTCGGCCTCGGCGACCTTGACGCATTCGCCGGCGACCTCGTGGGCGACGCGGAACGGCACGCCCTGCTTCACGAGCCACTCGGCGATGTCGGTGGCGAGCGAGAAGCCGGCGGGGGCCAGCTCCTCCATGCGCTCCCGGTTGACCGTGAGGGTGGCCATCATGCCGGTGAACGCCGGGAGCAGGATCTCCAGTTGGTCGCAGGAGTCGAAGACCGGCTCCTTGTCCTCCTGGAGGTCGCGGTTGTACGCGAGGGGCAGCGCCTTGAGGGTGGCGAGCAGGCCCGTCAGGTTGCCGATGAGGCGACCGGACTTGCCGCGTGCCAGCTCGGCGATGTCCGGGTTCTTCTTCTGCGGCATGATCGACGAGCCGGTGGAGAAGGCGTCGTGGAGGGTGACGAAGGAGAACTCCTTCGTGTTCCAGATGATGATCTCCTCCGCGATGCGGGAGAGGTTCACCCCGATCATCGCCGTGATGAAGGCGAACTCGGCGACGAAGTCGCGCGAGGCCGTGCCGTCGATCGAGTTGGCCGCCGAGCCGTGCTCGAAGCCGAGGTCGCGGGCGACCGCCTCCGGGTCCAGGCCGAGCGAGGAGCCGGCGAGCGCGCCGGAGCCGTACGGGGACACGGCGGTGCGGGTGTCCCACTGGCGCAGCCGCTCGGCGTCCCGGGACAGGGACTGGACGTGCGCCAGGACGTGGTGGGCGAAGAGCACCGGCTGGGCGTGCTGGAGGTGCGTGCGGCCGGGCATCGCGACGTCCGCGTGCGCCTCGGCGAGGCCGACGAGGGCTTCCTGGAGGTCGGCGATCAGACCGCCGATGATCCGGGCGTGGTCGCGCAGGTACATCCGGAAGAGCGTCGCCACCTGGTCGTTGCGCGAGCGGCCCGCGCGCAGCTTGCCGCCGAGGTCCGGGCCGAGGCGCTCGAGCAGGCCGCGCTCCAGGGCCGTGTGGACGTCCTCGTCGGCGATGGTGCCGACGAAGGAGCCGTCGGCGACGTCGGCCTCGAGCTGGTCGAGCCCGGCGATCATGCGGGTCAGCTCGTCCTCGGTGAGCAGGCCCGCCGTGTGCAGCACGCGCGCGTGGGCACGGGAGCCCGCGATGTCGTACGGCGCGAGGCGCCAGTCGAAGTGGACGGACGCGGACAGTTTGGCCAGGGCCTCGGCGGGGCCGTCGGCGAACCGGCCGCCCCAGAGGCGGACATCGCCGGTGTTGCTGCTCACGTGCTCTGCTCCTCAAGCCGGGCGTTCATGCGTGAAAGTACTCATGCATGAGTATGCAGTCCTCTGCATGATTCGTCAATCGCCCTCGCGGACGATGCCGCCGGCCCCGGACGCGCCGCACAATGCCCGCATGGGAAAGACCTACGAACGCATCGACGGACGTCTGCGCTCCTTCATCGAGTCCCAGCCCGTCTTCTTCACGGCCACCGCGCCGCTCTCCGGTGACGGCACGGTCAATCTCTCACCGAAGGGCCTCAGCGGCTCGTTCGCCGTGCTGGACGAGCACACGGTCGCCTATCTGGACTTCGCCGGTTCGAACGCGGAGACGATCGCGCACCTGCGGGAGAACGGCCGGATCACGCTGATGTGGTGCGCCTTCCAGGGCCCGCCGAACATCGTGCGCGTCCACGGCCGCGGCGAGCCCGTCTTCCGTGACGACCCGCGCTTCCCCGGCCTGCTCGCCCGCTTCCCCGACATCGACCCCTCGCAGCACGGCCTGCGCGCCGTGATCGTCGTGACCGCCGAGCTCGTCCGCGACACGTGCGGCTACGGGGTGCCGTTCATGGCGTACGACGAGGACCGCGATCTGCACGGCAAGCGCTTCGCGCGCGAGGACGACGCCTCGCTCGACGCCTACTTCCAGAAGAAGGAGCACATCGGGCAGAGCCTGGATGGCCTACCTGGGCTGCCGCTCCCGCTGCCGCCCGCTAATTTCTGAGCCATGCGCCGCTCCCGAGCAGTCCGTGCCGGTGTCGCCGCCTCCATCGCCGCCTGCGCGGCGCTCGGGGCGGCCGCGCCCTCCGCCCAGCCCTCCGTCCCGCTGCCCGACCGCCTCGCCGACACGGGCGGCGGCCGTCAGCTGATCACCGCGCAGGCGCCTCGCGCGGCGGCGACCAGCGGCACGGTCACCTGGTGGGACCGGCGGCCCGACGGCCGCTGGGCGAAGGCGGGTTCGGCCCCGGCCCGTTTCGGGGCGAACGGGCTGGTCGAGGGGTCACGGCGCGAGCAGGGCACGAACACGACGCCGGCCGGCCTGTACGACCTGCCCTTCGCGTTCGGCGTCGAGGCGGCGCCGGGCGGCACCTCGATGCCGTACCGGCCGGTGCGGGACAGCTCCTGGTGGTGCCAGGACAACGACTCGCGCGCCTACAACCGCTGGACGGACCCGCGCCCCGCCGACTGCCGCGCCGCCGAGTCCGAGCACCTCGCCGACTACGGCACCCAGTACGCGCACGCGCTGGTCGTCGGCTTCAACTACCGCACGCCGGTGCGCGGTCGCGGCGCGGGCATCTTCCTGCACGTCAACGGGCGGGCGGCGACGGCCGGTTGCGTGTCCGTGCCGCGCGAGGCCATGCGCCGCATCCTGACCTGGGTGCGGCCGGAGAAGGCATCGCACATCGCGATCGGCACCCGGTCCGGGGTCACCGCGATCACCCGGTACTGAGGCCCGCACCCGACCGCCGGCCCGAAACCCGTGTAGCGACCACATAACGAGACACGGTTGCGGGCGCCCCGGCCGACAACGTTGCATCGCCGGGTGCAGAGCCGAACCGAACCCACCTCACCCGCCTCCACCGAAGCGCCCGCGCCGAGCGCGTCCGCCGACCGCGCGGCCCGGCTCGCGGTCACCGTCTTCCCCGTCCTCGTCCTCGTGGCGGGCGCCTGGGGACTCGCCGCGCCCGGCACCTTCGCCGGCTGGGGCACGAACGTGCCCTACCTCCTCGGCGTCGTGATGTTCTGCATGGGTCTCACGATGACGCCGGCGGATTTCAAGGGCGTCGCCCAGCGCCCCTGGGCCGTCGGCCTCGGGCTCGTCGCGCACTACGTGATCATGCCGGGCCTCGGCTGGCTGATCGCCCACGCGCTGGGCCTGTCCCCGCAGTTGGCGGCCGGTGTCATCCTCGTCGGCTGCGCGCCCAGCGGCACCTCGTCGAACGTGGTCACCTATCTCGCGCGGGGCGACGTCGCCCTGTCGGTGTCGGTCGCCACCGTCTCCACGATCCTCGCGCCGCTGATCACGCCGCCGCTGACGCTGCTGCTCGCGGGCGCCTACCTGCCCGTCGACGCCGCGTCGATGATGACGGACATCCTGAAGACCGTGCTGCTGCCCGTGCTCGCGGGCCTGGTCGTGCGGCTCGTGCTCGGCCGGTACGTCGACCGGCTGCTGAAGGCGCTGCCGTGGCTCTCGGCGCTGACGGTCGCCGTGATCGTGGCCGTGGTGGTGGCGGGCAGCGCCGAGGCCATCAAGTCGGCGGCCGCCCTGGTGCTCCTTGCCGTGGTGCTGCACAACGGCCTGGGCCTGCTGCTCGGGTACGGCGCCGGCAAGGCGGCGCGGCTGGGCGCGCCCTCGTCGCGTGCGATGGCCTTCGAGGTCGGCATGCAGAACTCGGGCCTCGCCGCGTCCCTGGCCACGGCCCACTTCAGCCCGCTGGCCGCGCTGCCCGCCGCCGTGTTCTCCGTGTGGCACAACGTGTCGGGCGCGCTGGTCGCGGCCTGGATGTCGTACCGGGCGCGGCGCGCGGCCTGACGCCCGGTACGTATCCCCCGGGACCCGCTCAGTGGTCGTTCTGCGCGAGGCGCAGCATGTGGTCGGCCAGTGCCTGGCCGCCCGCGGGGTCGCGGCTGATGAGCATGAGGGTGTCGTCGCCGGCGATGGTGCCGAGGATGACCTGGAGCTCCGCCTGGTCGATCGCCGAGGCGAGGAACTGGGCGGCGCCCGGCGGGGTGCGCAGCACCACCAGGTTGGCCGAGGCCTCGGCGGAGATGAGCAGTTCCCCGGCGAGGCGGCGCATGCGCTCCTCCTTCGCCGACTCGCCGAGCGGCGCCTGCGGGGTGCGGAAGCCGCCCTCGCTGGGCACCGCGTAGATCAGCTCACCACCGGTGTTGCGGATCTTGACGGCGCCCAGCTCGTCCAGGTCGCGCGAGAGCGTGGCCTGCGTGACGTTCAGTCCGTCGTCGGCGAGCAGCTTCGCCAACTGGCTCTGCGAGCGCACCGGTTGCCGGTTCAGGATGTCCACGATCCTGCGGTGGCGGGCCGTGCGTGTCTGCGGCACCTGCGGGCCGGATACCGCGCTCAGCGCGAGGTTCTCGGCTGCGCGCAGGTCGTTCTCCGCCTTGCTGCTCATCGTCGTCGTCCCATCCTCAGGATCCTGCTTCCCCGTCGGCCGCGGCCGTGTCCAGTACGGCGGGCAGCGCCGCGAGGAACGCGTCCGCCTCGGCGTCCGTCAGGTTCAGCGGGGGCATGAGCCGGATGACGTCGGGGGCGGGCGCGTTCACCAGGAGGCCCGCGTCCTGGGCCGCCTGCTGCACCTGCGGTGCGCGCGGCCCGGTGAGCACGATACCCAGCAGCAGTCCGGCGCCCCGGACGTGGCTGACCAGTGGGTGCTTCAGGGACTCGATTCCGGCCGCGATCCGTTCGCCGAGGCGCCGGGTGTTCTCGAGCAGTCCGTCGGCCGCGACGGTGTCGAGGACGGCGAGCCCGGCGGCGCACGCCACGGGGTTGCCGCCGAAGGTGGTGCCGTGCTGTCCGGGCTTCAGCAGCTTCGCCGCCTCGCCGAACGCGACGGTGGCGCCGAGCGGCAGTCCGCCGCCCAGGGCCTTGGCGAGCGTGACGACGTCGGGGTCGACGCCCTCCTCCGCCTGGTGGGCGAACCAGTGGCCGGTGCGGCCGACGCCGGTCTGCACCTCGTCGAGGACGAGGAGGGTGCCGGTGGCGCGGGTGATCTCGCGGGCCGCCCTGAGGTAGCCGGCGGGCGGGGTGACCGCCCCGTTCTCCCCCTGGATCGGCTCGATGATCACGAAGGCGGTGTCCTCGGTGACCGCGGCCCGCAGCGCCTCCACGTCTCCGTACGGAACGTGCGTGACGTCGCCGGGGAGCGGGGTGAAGCCGTCCTGCTTGCCGGGCTGGCCGGTGAGGGCGAGGGCGCCCATGGTGCGGCCGTGGAAGCCGCCGGTCGTGGCGACCATGTGGCGGCGGCCGGTGAGCCGGCCGATCTTGAAGGCTCCCTCGTTGGCCTCGGCCCCCGAGTTGCAGAAGAACACGGCGCCGTCGCGGCCGAAGAGCTGGAGCAGCCGCTCGGCGAGGGCGACGGGCGGCTCGGCCATGTACAGGTTGGAGACATGGCCGAGGGAGGCGATCTGGGCGGAGACCGCGTCGACGATCGCGGGGTGGGCGTGGCCCAGCGCGTTCACCGCGATGCCGCCGACGAAGTCGAGGTACTGGGTGCCGTCGGCGTCCCACACCTGGGCGCCCGCGCCCTTGGCCAGGGCGATGCGGGGCGTGCCGTAGTTGTTCATCAGGGCGCCCTGCCAGCGCTGGGCCAGCTCCGTGGTGCCGGTCATGCCGTCTCCCCCTTTTCCCCGTCCGGCACGACCATCGTGCCGATTCCTTCGTCGGTGAAGATCTCCAGCAGGATCGAGTGCTGGACGCGGCCGTCGATGACGCGGGCGGTGTGCACCCCGTTGCGCACGGCGTGGAGGCAGCCCTCCATCTTCGGGACCATGCCGCTCGCCAGGTCGGGGAGCAGCTTCTCCAGCTCGCTCGCGGTGAGCCGGCTGATGACCTCGTCCGAGTTCGGCCAGTCCTCGTAGAGGCCCTCGACGTCGGTCAGGACCATCAGCGTCTCGGCGTCCAGCGCAGCAGCGAGTGCCGCAGCCGCCGTATCAGCATTGACGTTGTAGACATGGTGGTCGTCCTGGGAGCGGGCGATCGAGGAGACGACCGGGATCCGGCCGTCGGCGAGCAGGGCCTCGATGGCGCCGGTGTCGATCTCGGTGATCTCGCCGACGCGGCCGATGTCGACGAGCTCGCCCTCGATGCGGGGCTGGTGCTTGGTGGCGGTGATGGTGTGCGCGTCCTCGCCGGTGAGGCCGACGGCGAGCGGCCCGTGCTGGTTGAGCAGACCGACGAGCTCGCGCTGGACCTGCCCGGCGAGCACCATCCGTACGACGTCCATGGCGTCCTCGGTGGTGACGCGCAGGCCGGCCTTGAACTCGCTGACGATGCCGTGCCGGTCGAGGGCCTTGCTGATCTGCGGGCCGCCGCCGTGCACGACGACGGGCTTGAGGCCCGCGTGGTGCAGGAAGACGACGTCCTGTGCGAAGGCGGCCTTGAGCTCCTCGTCGATCATGGCGTTGCCGCCGAACTTGATGACGACGGTCTTGCCGTGGTGGCGGGTCAGCCAGGGCAGCGCCTCGATGAGGGTCTGCGCCTTGGGCAGCGCGGTGTGCTTGCGGGCGGTCGCCTGCTGCTTCCGGCCCTCGGCGGGCTTCGGGGTCTCGGTCATGACGAGTACGCGCTGTTCTCGTGGACGTAGTCGGCGGTCAGGTCGTTCGTCCAGATCGTCGCCGTCTCGGTGCCGGCGGCGAGGTCCGCCGTGACGACGACCTCGCGGAAGCGCATGTCGACCTGGTCGCGGTCCTCGCCCACGCCGCCGTTCTTGCAGACCCACACGCCGTTGATCGCGACGTTGAGGCGGTCGGGCTCGAAGGCGGCGGACGTGGTGCCGATCGCGGACAGGACGCGGCCCCAGTTGGGGTCCTCGCCGTGGATGGCGCACTTGAGGAGGTTGTTGCGCGCGATGGAGCGGCCGACCTCGACGGCGTCGTCCTCGCTCGCCGCGTTGATCACCTCGATCTTGATGTCCTTGCTGGCGCCCTCGGCGTCACCGATGAGCTGCCGGCCCAGGTCGTCGCACACAGTGCGGACGGCCTCGGCGAACTCGGCGTACTCGGGGGTGACTTCGGCGGCGCCGGAGGCGAGGAGCAGCACCGTGTCGTTCGTCGACATGCAGCCGTCGGAGTCGACGCGGTCGAAGGTGACGCGGGTGGCGTCGCGCAGCGCCCTGCCGAGGACCTCGCTGTCGAGGTCGGCGTCGGTGGTGAGGACGACGAGCATGGTGGCGAGGCCGGGGGCGAGCATGCCCGCGCCCTTGGCCATGCCGCCGACGGTCCAGCCGTCGCCCTGGTACACCGCGGTCTTGTGCACGGTGTCGGTGGTCTTGATGGCGATGGCGGCCTTCTCGCCGCCGTGCTCGGACAGCTGGGCGGCGGCGGTCTCGACGCCGGGCAGCAGCTTGTCCATGGGGAGCAGGACGCCGATGAGGCCGGTGGAGGCCACGGCGACCTCTCCCGCGTTCAGCCCGAGGACCTCGGCGGCCTTCTCGGCGGTGGCGTGCGTGTCCTGGAAGCCCTTGGGGCCCGTGCACGCGTTGGCGCCACCGGAGTTGAGGACGACGGCGGACACGAGTCCGCCCTTGAGGACCTGCTCGGACCACAGGACCGGGGCGGCCTTGACGCGGTTGGAGGTGAAGACGCCCGCGGCCGCGAGACGGGGGCCGCGGTTGACCACGAGGGCCAGGTCCGGGTTCCCGCTCTCCTTGATTCCGGCGGCGATGCCCGCGGCCTGGAATCCCTTGGCTGCCGTCACACTCACGGCGCGACTCCGATCGTCGAGAGCCCGGTGGTCTCGTCGAGACCCAGGGCGATGTTCATGGACTGGACGGCACCGCCTGCGGTGCCCTTGGTCAGGTTGTCGATCGCGCTGATGACGATGACGCGGCCGGCGGCCTCGTCGTACGCGACCTGGATCTGCACCGCGTTCGACCCGTACACGGCGGCCGTGGCGGGCCACTGGCCCTCGGGGAGCAGCCGGACGAACGGCTCGTCCCCGTACGCCTTCTCGTAGGCGGCGCGCACGGTGTCGCCGGTGACGCCGTCCTTGGCCTTGGCGCTGCACGTGGCGAGGATGCCGCGGGGCATCGGCGCGAGCGTCGGCGTGAACGAGACGGAGATCCGCTCGCCCGCGGCCGCGCTCAGGTTCTGGATCATCTCGGGGGTGTGCCGGTGGCCGCCGCCGACGCCGTACGGCGTCATGTTCCCCATGACCTCGCTGCCGAGGAGGTGGGGCTTGAGGGCCTTGCCGGCGCCGGAGGTGCCGGACGCCGCGACGACCACGGCCTCGGGCTCGACCAGGCCCGCCGCGTACGCCGGGGCGAGCGCGAGGGAGACGGCGGTCGGGTAGCAACCGGGCACCGCGATGCGCTTGGACCCCTCCAGCGCGGCGCGGCCGCCCGGCAGTTCGGGAAGGCCGTAGGGCCAGGTGCCGGCGTGCGGGGAGCCGTAGAACCTCTCCCAGTCCGCGGCGTCCTTGAGCCGGAAGTCGGCGCCCATGTCGACCACCAGCACGTCCGGGCCGAGCTGCTCGGCGACGGCGGCGGACTGGCCGTGCGGGAGCGCCAGGAAGACGACGTCGTGCCCGGCGAGCACCTCGGGGGTGGTCGCCTGCAGCACGCGGTCGGCCAGTGGCTGGAGATGGGGCTGGAGGGCACCCAGTCGCTGCCCCGCGTTCGTGTTCGCCGTCAGGGCGCCGATCTCTACCTCGGGGTGGGCGAGCAGCAGACGCAGGACTTCGCCGCCCGCGTATCCACTCGCTCCCGCCACCGCTGCGCGTACCGCCATGGAACCCTCCTCTTGGATGGCATGACTATACGCCGCACTGCACGTTTATGCAATCGATCAACCGGCGATCCCCCGCGCCCCTCGCTCCCCCTCTCTCGCACGGTAGGCGCGCCGGCCCGGGTCCGCGCGGCGGCGGCCGTCCGCGCCCCGGCTCGGCCCGACCCGGCCAGTCGGCGTCTCAGCCGGGCAGGCCCCGGCGTTTCAGGCGGACCACGACCGGGGCACCGAAGGGGTCGCCGGACTGGTTGACCTGGACGTGGCCCGCTCCGTACCAGGTGTCGGTGCCGGGCGCCCGGTGGACCTCCAGCAGCCACAGGGACTGGTGGGAGGTCCTGCGGGCGCCGCTGGACAGGGGCAGCCGGTCGCGGGTGATCTTGAGGCAGCGGCCGCCGCGGGTCAGGTACCAGTTGCCGTCGAGCAGCAGCCCTCCCTCGTCGTCCCGCCCGACGGGGACGCGCAGGGCGCAGCCGCCGGGCGCGGGCGGCACGGCGCTCCAGGCCGTGCCGGTCCAGCGCAGCCGGAGGTACTGGTCGCCGGGCTCGTCCTCGACCTCTCCGTGGTTGAAGGTGTTCACGCCGTGGGCGCGGATCTCGCCGCCGCCGAGCGCGACGACGCCGTCCAGGGAGGCGCCGGCCTCGGGCGGGAGCGGTTCGGCGAAGCGGGCCTGCGGGGTCTCGACCGGCTTCCAGGCGGTGCCGTCCCAGTGCGCCGACGCGGGCTGGCTGTACGTGCCGTCCCCGTGCGCCTCGGTGCCGGGACCGCTGCCGCGCGAGCCGACCGCCCAGGCGTCGCCTGGCCCGGCGACCGCGAGGTCCGTCGTGTCCAGCGGGAGCCGGGTCGACGTCCAGCGGCCGCCGTCCCAGTGCCGGGCGACGCGGGTGCCGTCGAGGACCCAGATGTCGTCGGGCCCGGCGGCCTCGAAGTCGGCGATGGCGCCGGGCGGCGGGGCGGGTACGGAGGACCAGCGGGTGCCGTCCCAGCGGGCCCAGCGGTTCGGCCCGGTGGGCGGTTCCTGGACGAGTCCGTAGGCGGGCGCGTACGCGTTGGGGCGCAGCCAGACGACCCCGTCGCCGACCTCTTCGAGCGCGGGCGGGTTCTCCGAGGCGCCGAGGGCCTCGGGCAGCTTCTGCCGGGACCACTTCTTCCCGTCGTAGTGCCACAACTGGCCGCCGGACGTGCTGTTGTGCTCGACGCCCACCGCCCAGATGTCGTCCTCCGCGAGCACGGCGAGGTCGGCGTACCGGCCCCGGAAGGGCGCGACGTGCGCGAACTCCCAGGTGACCGAGGCCCGTTCGGCGCCCGGCGACCGCCGGGGCGCGGCCGTGCCGCCGTCGCACGCCGTGAGCAGTCCGAGCACGGCGGCCAGCGCGGCCACCGTCCTCCCCGTCCTCCACGGCCCGCGTACGGTCCTGTCTCGCGTCCCCCGCATGTGCCCCTCCGGAACTCGGCGATCCGGCAGGGTACCTCTAGGCTCGGTGGCCGGGACCGAGAAGCGGTCGGTGAAGGGGGACGTGGTGCGGGGGCATCGGCTCAGCGGGCGGTACGAGCTCGTGGAGGTCATCGGCGCGGGCGGGATGGGCGAGGTCTGGCGGGCCCGGGACCTGCAGTTGGACCGGGAGGTCGCGGTCAAGGTCCTCAAGGGCGGCGGCGACGGGAGCGCGGAGGAGGCCGAGGCGCTGGCCAGGTTCCGGCGCGAGGCGCTGGTCGCGGCCGCGCTGGACAGTCCGTACGTCGTGGCGGTGCACGATCACGGGGTCGACGGGACGCGCCCGTACCTGGTGATGGCGCTGGTCGCCGGACGGACGGTGCAGGAGATCCTGCGCGACGAGGTGCGGGTGTCGGTCGCGGACGCGCTGGAGTGGACGGCGGACGTGTGCCGGGGCCTGGACGTGGCGCACCGCGCGGGCGTCGTGCACCGGGACATCAAGCCGGCCAACATCATGGTCTCCGCGGAGTCCGGGGTCTCGCGGGCCCGCATCGTGGACTTCGGGATCGCGCGCTACGTGGCCTACCGCGCCGCCGATCCCCGGCTGACGCACACGGGGCAGCTGCCGTTCGGGAGCGTGCAGTACATGGCGCCGGAGCGGTTCCGGGACGGGGCCGGGGACGCGAGCGCGGACCTGTACGCCGTAGGGTGCGTGCTGTACGAACTGCTCGTCGGGCGGCCGCCGTTCGTGGGCGACGCGGCGGGCGTGATGTTCAACCATCTCAACGACGTGCCGCTGCGGCCCAGCCGGGCGCGGGCCGAACTGACGCCCGTGGTCGACCGGTTGGTGCTCGATCTGATGGCGAAGGAGCCCGGGGAGCGGCCCGCCGACGCGCGGGAGGCGCTGGAGCGGGTGCTCGCGGCGCGGCCGGGTACGAAGCCGGTGCCTGAACCGGCGCCGCTGGAGAAGGCCGAGCCGACGCCCGCGCCTGCCCCTGCGCCCGCGCCCGCGCCTGCGGTGAAGAAGGAGCCGGAGGATGCCGTTCCGGCTCCGAAGGTCCCGGTACCCGCACCAGCAGCCGCCCCCGAGCCCGTGAAGACGCCGGTGAGCGCCTGGACGCCCGCTCCCCCGGCGCCCCGCCGCTCCCGCCGCGGTCCCCTCCTCGGCGTGGCCGCCGCGCTGCTCGTCCTCGGGGTGCCCACCGCGATCGGCCTCTCCGCCGCCTCGGACGGGGAGGACGGTGTCGTCGAGACCGGGCCCGACGGCCCTCCCCCGGTCGCCACGTCGACCGCGCCCCCGGGGACGTACACGATCGGACTCGCCCTGGACGACAACGCGGCGGGTGCCACGGCGAAGGCGCGCGAGCGGACCGTGCGGGCGGCCCTCGACGAGGCGCGCCGGCGCTCGAAGCACAAGGTGCCGCTGGAGGTCGTCACCGTACGGGACGACCAGGAGACGGCGGCGACCTTCACCGACCGGCACCCGTCGGCACTCGCCCTGATCGGTGACATCGCGGACCTCGACGACCTCGAGGCGGGCATGCCCGTCGTCAACGTGTGCCGGTCAAGATGGGCGGCGGAGGGCGGCGAGTACGGCGTCACCGCGCCCGAGACGGCGGCCGGGCGGCAGGCGGGGCGTTATCTGCGCGGTGCTTTCGGCATGGAGCGGGTGATGGACATATCCGAGCTGAACTGGACGGCGTCGTACGCGGGCGAGGAGTCGTTCGGTCTCGGCCTGCGGGCGTCCGGCCTCACGGCCGACGACACCGTCGACGGGCGGGGTACGAGCACCCCGGACACCGCGAAGTTCCTGAATGACCTGGACCGCAAGCGCTCGCAGATGGTCGTGGTGAGCGATCTGCCCTCGCACGACGACGAGGACCGGATCGAGAAGCTGGCCGAGCGCGAGACCCCGCTCGCGGTGCGCGACGTGTACGCGAACGCCTGCGACACCCCGCAGGACCGTGCCATGTTCGACCGGCACGACGCACAGCTCCCCGACGGCAGCCTGCGTTTCCGCGCGTTCAACGACGAGCGGCAGAAGCCCGACTGCGTGGACTTCCCGAAGCTGTGCTCGGCGCCCGCCGAGGTGCGCGCGCTGCTGAAGCACCGGGGCACGGCGGAGCTGTACGACACGACGCTGGCCGTCGCGGCGGCGGTGGACCGGGCGCTGGGCGCGGAGCGGCCCGCCGTCGGACAGCTCGACATGGTGCGGGCCGAACTGCGCACGGGCCTCGACGACGTGGAGGTGGACGGGCTGCTCGGGCACTACGCGTTCAAGGACCACCGCGCCCAGGACCGCCCCGTGTGGGTCGACCGGCGGGTGAAGGGCTCCTGGAAGCAGCTCGGCACGGTCGAGGGACTGACCGGCGGCACGTCCTGACGGCAGCGGATGGGCGGTGGGCGGCGGCGCGGGGCTGAGGCCGGGGACGGCCGGACCGGGTTCTAGACTGCGGCGGATCCGGAAGACAGGGCTTCGGCGGAAGAGGCGAGGGTCGTGATCGAGAACTGGCCGGTGGCCGACGCGCTCGCGTTTCTGGCCGGGAAGTGGGACGTCGAGCGGACCGTGCGGGATCTGTCGGCGCAGGTCACGGGGCGGTTCGCCGGTACGACGGACTTCGTTCCGGCGGCGGACGGCGAGGGCGGGCTGCGGCACGTCGAGTCCGGCGCGTTCACCTGGCGCGGGGTCGAGCGGCCCGCCGAGCGCACGCTCTTCTTCCGGCCTGGTGACGAGCCCGGCACGGCCGTGGTGCACTTCGCGGACGGCCGCTTCTTCCACGGCCTCGACCTGCGCACGGGCAGCCATGTCGCGGACCATCCGTGCGCGGCGGACCTCTACCGGGGCACGTTCACGGTGACCGGCCGGGACCGGTGGTGGTCGGAGTGGAACGTCCGGGGCCCGGCGAAGAACCTGGTCATCAAGACGTACTACCGCCGAGCCGCAGACTCCAGCGCCCCGGCTGCCCGCTGACGGTGGCCGTCGACAGCGGCCGTACGTCGATGTTCCAGTACGTCGACGGGGGCGCCTTCAGGGCGTAGACGAGCGCGGCGCGGACCACGGACGGCTCGGCGATCGCGACCATCCGGGTGCCGTCGTCGGCGGGCCGGGTGTCCAGCCAGGTGCCGACCCGGGAGATGAAGGCGAGCAGCGGTTCGCCGCCGTGCGGGGCCGAGCGGGGGTCGCGCAGCCAGTGGTCGACGGCGGCCGGTTCGACGGCCGTGACCTCGCCGAGGGTACGGCCGCGCCAGCGCCCCATGTCGCAGTCGCGCAGGGCGGGCTGGACGAGCGGGGCGAGTCCGAGGGCGTCGCCGGTGGCCCGGCTGCGCGGGGTCGGTGAGCAGTAGCGCAGCTCGGCCGCGGCGAGCGCTCCCAGCACCGGTCCCACGCGCTGCACCTCGTACCAGCCGGCCTCGTCGAGCGGGCGGTCGTCGTCGAAGCGCTCGGCGAGCAGGGAGGAGCTGCGCGCGGCGGCGAGGAGCGTGACGCTGAGCTGCATGGGCCCGATCGTGTACTCGCCGGTAAGAGAGGTCAAGGGCCGTGTCCGTCAGGGTTCGTCCCAGGCCGTGGCGAGGCGTCGTACGCCCTCGGTGATCTCGGCGGCCCCGGCGACGGCCACGAAGCTGAGCCGCAGGTACGGGGCCGGCGGCTCGGCCGCGAAGTAGGGGCGGCCCGGCGGTACGGCGACGCCGGCCCGCAGGGCGCTCGCGACGAGGCGCTGCTCGTCGGTGCCGTCCGGGAGCCGGGCCCACAGGTGGTAGCCGCCGGAGGGGATGTGGTCGACGGACAGCCGGGGCAGCCGCTCGGCGATCCCGGCGGCGAGGAGGTCCCGCCGGGACTTCAGCTCGGCGGCGACGGTACGCAGATGGCGTGGCCAGGCCGGGGAGCCGACGAGTTCGAGGGTGGCCTCCTGCAGCGGGCCCGGCACGAAGAGCTGGTCGACGACCTGGATGGCGCGCAGCCGCTCCAGGACGGGGCCGCGGGCGGCGAGGCAGCCGATGCGCAGGCTCGGCGAGGTGGCCTTGGTCAGGGAGCAGACGTGGACGACGACGCCGTCGGGGTCCTCGGAGGCCAGCGGCCTGGGCAGCGGTCCGGCGTCGGCGTGGACGAGGCGGCGCACGAAGTCGTCCTCGACGACGAAGGCCCCGGCGGCGCGGGCGATGCGCAGCACCTCGGGGCGGCGCTCGGGGGCGAGGACGGCGCCGGTGGGGTTCTGGAACAGGGGCTGGCAGACGAAGAGGCGGGCGCCGGTCGCCTTGAAGGCCTGTTCGAGCAGTTCGGGGCGGACGCCGTCGCGGTCGACGGGGACGGGCACCGGGCGCAGCCCGGCGGCACGGGCGATGGCGAGCATGCCGGGGTAGGTGGGCGACTCGACGAGGACGGGGGCGCCGGGCGGGGCGAGGGCGCGCAGCGCGGTGGCGAGCGCGGACTGGCCGCCGTTGGTGACGAGGACCTCGGCGGCGGTGACGCCGCCGCCGACGCCGCGGGCGAACCAGTCGCGCAGTTCGGGGAGTCCGTCGACGGGCGGCCGGTTCCACGCGCCGGGGCGGCGGCCGGCCCGGGCGAGGGCCGCGGCCATGGCGGCGGTCGGCTGGAGGGCCTGGTGCAGATAGCCGCCGTTGAACTCGATGACGCCGGGCGGCGAGGCGGCGAGCGTGACGAGGACGCCGGACGCGTCGACCGCGCGCGGTACGGGCTCGCCCGCGGTCTCGGCGCTCAGCGCGACCTCCTGCCAGGAGGTGTCGCCCACGGGTGCGGTGGCGCGGGGTGCGGCCTTGAACGCGCCGGCGCCCGGGCGGGTCACGACGAGGCCCTCGGCGGCGAGCTGGGCGAGGGCCCGGGAGACGGTCACGGGGCTGACGCGGAAGCGGTCGACGAGAGCCCGGCTCGACGGCAGCTTCTCACCCACGGAGTAGCGCTTCAACTCCGTCCGCAGCCATTTCGCCAGTTCATCCCCACTGCTACGCTCGTGCATGAGAGCAGAGAATAGCGCTATCGCACCGAGCGGAGTAGCAGTCGACACCCCGGCGGGCGGCTCGGCGGACACGTCGGCGGGCAAACCCCCTGGCACCTCGGCAGAGGCCCAGGGCGGTGCCGGTTCAGGCCGCGGCCTGCTGCTCGCGGCCGCGGGGGTCGCGACGTTCTCGCTGACCTTCCCCGGTACGGCCTGGGGCCTGGAGGGGTTCGGACCCTGGTCGCTGGTGAGCCTGCGGGTGGTGCTCGCGGCACTGATCGCCGGCGGCTGTCTGCTGGCGCTGCGGACACCTGTGCCGCGCCGGCGCGACTGGGCGGGGCTCGCCGTGGTCGCGGGCGGCTGCGTGCTCGGCTTCCCGATGCTGACGACGCTGGCCCTGGAGACGGCGACGACCGCGCACTCCGCCGTCGTGGTCGGCCTGCTGCCGCTCACGACGGCCGCGGTGTCCGTGCTGCGGACGGGCGCCCGGCCGCCCCGCGCGTTCTGGGTCGCGGCCTGCGCGGGCGCCGCGGCGGTCCTCGTGTTCACGGTGCAGCAGAGCGGGGGCTCGCTCGGCCGCGCCGACCTGTACCTGTTCGCGGCCCTCCTGGTCTGCGCGGCCGGTTACGCGGAGGGCGGGCGGCTCGCGTCCGTGATGCCCGGCTGGCAGGTGATCGGCTGGGCCGTCGTCCTGTCGCTGCCGCTCGCCGTGGCGGGCGCGGCGCTCGCCCTGCCGCACGAGCCGGTGCGGCTGACGGCGCACAGCGTGGCGGGCCTGCTGTGGGTGTCGGTCGGCTCGCTCTTCCTCGGGATGGTCGTCTGGTACCGGGGCATGGCGCTGATCGGCGTCCCCCGCGCCAGCCAGCTGCAGCTGGCGCAGCCGCTGCTCACGCTGGTGTGGTCGGTGACGCTGCTCGGCGAGGACCTTCCGGTGGCGGCGCCGGTCACGGCGGTCGTGGTCCTGGTGTGCATCGCGGTGACACAGAGGTCCGGCCGACGGGGGTCCCGAAAGGGACGAGACGCCTAAACTGGGCGTACCGACGTGTATGGCGAGGAGGTCCCGTGATGCAGGCAAGCGAAGGCGACCGGCTGCTGGTCCACGGCCGGGTCGTCGGCCAGCACGACAAGGTCGCCGAGATCATCGAGGTACTCGGCGGCGACGGCGGCCCGCCGTTCCGTGTCCGCTTCGAGGACGGCCACGAGGCCATCGTGTCGCCGGGCCCCGACTGCGAGGTCCGGCACGCCACCGCCACGGCCTAGGTCCCGTCCGACCCCACACCCCACTCCACCCGCACCTCTCACACCGGCGCCTCCGGGGACGTGAGATACGTCCCATGGATGCGCCGGTTCCGTTGTGCCACCGTGTGGCCGGGGCGATCCGGCGTCAACCCGGGCTCCACTCCCGCCCCTACGACGGGGTAACGTGCAGCACCGACCGGTAGACCCCCGATCCCCGGCGACCCCGGAAGATCAGCGAAAGGCACGAGGTGACGGACCCCTTGACTGACATCCAACGCGTCGGAGTGGTGGGCTGTGGCCAGATGGGCGCGGGGATCGCAGAGGTCTGCGCCCGCTCCGGTCTGGACGTGATGGTGGCCGAGACCACCGGCGAGGCTCTGGAGATCGGTCGGACCCGGCTGCTGAACTCGCTGTCGAAGGCGGCCGCGCGCGGCAAGATCACCGACGAGGAGCTCGCGGAGACGCAGGCCCGCCTCACGTTCACCACGGACCTCGGCGAGTTCGCCGACCGCGACCTCGTCATCGAGGCCGTCGTGGAGAACGAGCAGGTCAAGACGGAGATCTTCCAGGTCCTCGACCAGGTCGTGACCCGCCCCGACGCGATCCTCGCGTCGAACACCTCCTCCATCCCGCTGGTGAAGCTGGCCGTCGCGACGTCCCGCCCGGACCAGGTCATCGGCATCCACTTCTTCAACCCGGCCCCGGTGCAGAAGCTCGTCGAGCTGATCCCGGCGCTGACCACGTCCGAGGGCACGATCAGCCGCGCCCAGGCCATGGTGGAGAAGATCCTCGGCAAGCACGCGATCCGCGCCCAGGACCGCTCGGGCTTCGTCGTGAACGCGCTGCTCGTGCCGTACCTCCTCTCCTCGATCCGGATGTTCGAGTCCGGTATCGCCAGCCGCGAGGACATCGACAACGGCATGGAGATGGGCTGCGCCCACCCGATGGGCCCGCTCAAGCTCTCGGACCTGATCGGCCTCGACACGATCGTCTCGATCGCCGACTCGATGTACGCCGAGTACAAGGAGCCGCTGTACGCCGCTCCCCCGCTGCTGCAGCGGATGGTCGACGCGGGCCGGCTCGGCCGCAAGACGGGCTCGGGCTTCTACACGTACTCCTGAACCGACGCCCCGCGGGGCATCACACTCCGTGCTCGCCGACGGGCCCGGTGTTCTTCGGAACACCGGGCCCGTCGCGTTCGCACGGGGCACGCGCGCGTGACCCGCATATGCCCTCCGCACACGCTCCCGCCGCGCCCACCAGGCGAGTTGACTTCCCGTGCGCACCAAAGATGCGCACGACAAGGAAGTGACGGCTACGGAAAGGAGCGGACCCGTGACCACCGACCCGGAGCGTCCCGTGGTCCCCGAGGAACTCGCAGAGTTACGCCGCGTCTTCGAGGTCGGGCTGACCCGCATCGACGGCCGGCTGGCCCTGCTGGCCCACCGCGACGACGAGACGGCCAAGGACCAGGACGAGCTGAGCGCACGCGTCACCGCGCTCGAGCACACCCGCTGGCCACTGCCCGCGGTGGCCGCGCTGGCCGCCGTCGGCGCCCTCGCCGTCGCGGTCTGGCAGCTGCTGGGCCGCTGACACCGGGGCGAGGCCCGTCCTCACAGGCGCATGTGGTGGAGCAGGAGTAAGGCGGCCGCCATGTTGGCGGCCGGGACCTCACCCCGGGCGATCATGTCGGGGACGAGCTTGAGCGGGACCCATTCCCTGCGGTCCGACTCGAAGTCGTCCTGGGGGTGGCCGATGTACGTCCCTTCGTCGGTCCAGTAGATGTGGTGCCGGGCGTCCGTGAGGCCGTTGGACGGCTCGACACTCATCAGGTGCCGCAGCGGTCCCGGTCGCCAGCCGGTCTCCTCCTCCAGTTCCCGCGCGGCCGCGTACGCGATGTCCTCGCCGTCCTCGACGACGCCGGCCGCCAGCTCCCAGCCCCAGCTGTCGGTGATGAAGCGGTGCCGCCACAGCAGGAGCACCTCGTTGGCCTCGTTCACCACGGTGGCCACGGCCACGGGGCGCAGCCGGATGAGGAAGTGGTCGAGGTGCTGACCGTCAGGGAGTTCGACATCTGCCAGATTGACGCTGAACCACCTGTTTTCGTACACAGTTTGTTCGTTCTGTTTCGTCCACTGCACGGTTCTGCCACCTTCCGCCGAGTTGATGGCAATATCGCAGCAGGGGCGTGAACGAGCGCCTCTCGAAAGGGACCAGAAGGAATCAGAGGGGGCTCAGAGCGGCACGCGCAGCGCTCCGTCGATGAGCTCGGCCGCCTCGGCCGTACCGGCGCATCCGCTGCGCACCAGGTGCTCGCGGACCGCCCGGAGTCTGTCGCGCAGCCTCTGCGACTCCATCCCGCGGGCCCGCTCGGCCATTTCGACCGCGGTGGCCACGGCCTGTTCCGCGTTGCCCTGACGCAGCTGGATCTGGCTGAGCACCGCGAGCCGGTGCACCCGGCCGCGGTCGTGCGCCGGGGTGTGGACGGCCTCCTGCGCGTGCTCCTTGGCCCCCGCACAGTCCCCGAGGCGGAGCAGCGCCTCGGCGACCTGGACGTTGACGAACCCGGGCTGCACGTAGCCCGTCTCGTCCGGTTCGTGGCCCCGCCGGATGCGGTCGGCGGCGGACTCGGCACGCCGGATGCACTCCAGGGCGCTCGTGCCGTCGCCGATGTGCGCGTACGCCTTGGCCTGCATCGCGTACAGGTCCGAGGCGAGCGCCGGGGTGATGTGCCGCCCGGCGGCCCGCAGCGCGGCCTCCGCGAACGCGACGGCCTGGCGGTGCTCGCGCATGTGCAGCGCCTGATTGACGAGCAGCGCTATCACGTACGCGCCGAGCCCGCGGTCCCCGCTGGCCTTCGCGAGCCGCAGCGCCTGGTGGAAGTAGCGCTGGGCGAGCCCGTGCGCGTCCGAGTCGTAGGCGCAGATCCCGGCGATGGCGACGAGCCCGCCGGTGGCCCGGTGCAGCTGACGGCCCGTCGCGTCGGTGTAGCGGCCGCGCAGCAGCGGCGCCGCCTCCGTGTTGAGGAAGCCGACGATGCGCGTGCGGGTCGCGATGCCGCCCGCCTTGCGGTACATCTGCTCGTAGTGGGTGCGCGCCGAGCGCATCATGTCGATGTCGGCCTGGCTGACCGGGTGCCGGCCGCCGCGGGACACGTCGTTGTCCTCCGGCGGGTTCTCCCACTCCCAGACCGGCATCACGGCCGGGGTCCCCGTGACGGCCGGGGCGTCGAGGACGTGCCGGCGCTGCTGCTCGTCGGAGCGCCACAGGGCGGTGGCCCGCTCCACGAAGCCGGACAGGCTCGACCCGTGCGCCGAGGCGGGCTCACCGGGGATGCCGAGGCCGATGTCGTCCAGCGTGACGTGCCGCTGGAGACGTCCCGCGAGGACCTCGCAGATGAGATCGGGGACCTGGCCGCGCGGGCGCTGGCCCTTCAACCAGCGGGCGACGGCCGTGTGTTCGTAGCGCAGCGCGAGTCCGCGGGCCTTCCCCGCCTGGTTCACATGGGCGGCCAGGCCGGCATGGGAGATCCCGGCCTCGTCGAGGATCGCGTCGAGCAGGGTGTTGGGCTGCATGGAGGCCCTCCGTTGGCTCGGTGACGTCAGCCTAGGGCAACCGCCTTCACACGGGGTGTGATCGGAATACCCAACTCCAGCCGGTGTGCACTCTGTTGCTCCCGGTATCCGCCCGCTTGACTGAACTGCCTCGAAAGAGAGGCCGGCCGGGTCGTCGGCTCCCCCTCGTACAGACGACGGCCCGCGCTTGCGCCGTCCGTCCGCTCGCCTGCCCGACAACTCCTGCGGCGGGCGGACGGCGCCGATCCTGCGGCCGGCCTCAGGTCCACGGAAGGTGGTCCCACAGAGAAGGGGCGCATCCGGTGATCCGGATGCGCCCCTTCGTTCTGTCCTGTCCTGCCGCGGCGTCAGGCGCCGCGCAGCACCGCGCCCGTGCTCTCGGCCGCGTGGGCGACCGCCGCGTCACGCGCGGCGCTGGCCTCCTCGACCGTCAGCGTCCGGTCGGCGGCACGGAAGCGCAGGGCGTAGGCGAGGGACTTCTTGTCCTCGCCGAGCTGCTCCGCGTTCTCGTACACGTCGAACAGGCGGACCGCCTCGAGCAGTTCCCCGGCGCCGGTGCGCAAGGCGTCCTCGACGACCGCGGCCGGCACGTCCTTGCCGACGACGAGCGCGACGTCCTGCGTGGCCACGGGGAACGTGGAGATCCGCGGGGCCTGGAGCGCGCCGGTGGAGGCCTGCTCGACGAGGTCGAGCTCGATCTCCATCGCGCAGGTGCGCTCGGGCAGGTGCAGCGCCTTGACGACGCGCGGGTGCAGCTCACCGGCGTGGCCGACGAGCGTCTCCGTGCCGTCCACCGTCGCGTACAGCGCGGCGCAGCGGCCCGGGTGCCACGGCGCGTGCTGGTCGGCGCGGACGGTCAGCTCGACGTCGGCCTCGCGGGCGACGATCCGGGCGGACTCGACGGCGTCGGCCCAGGTGGCCGGGTAGCCCTTGCCCCACCAGCCGGCCTGCTCGCGGGCGCCCGCGAGGACGACGGCGGCGCGGCGCGGCTGACGCGGCAGCGCCGTGGTCAGCTCGGCGATCTCCTCGTCGGTGGGCCGGCGGTCGACGGGCAGCCGGACCGCCTTGTGCTCCTGGCCGGTCGGCCGGAACACCAGGCCCGTCTCGAAGAGCGCCAGGTCGTGGCTGCCGCGCCCGTCGTTGCGGCGCAGCGCGCCGAGCAGGCCCGGCAGCAGCGTCGTACGGAGCGAGGGCTCCTCGTCGGACAGCGGGTTGACCAGGTCGACGGTGACGCGGCGGGCGTCGTCCCCCTCGATGCCGAGGGCGTCGAGGGCGGCGGCGCCGATGAACGGGTAGTTCAGCGCCTCCACGTAGCCGGCGCCGGCCAGGGCGCGGCCGACGCGGCGGTGCAGCCGCTGGCGCTCGGTCAGGCCGCGGCCCGCGGGGGGCTTCGGCAGGGTCGAGGGCAGGTTCTCGTAGCCCTCGAGCCGGATGACCTCTTCGGCCAGGTCGTTCGGGTCGGTCAGGTCGGGGCGCCAGGACGGAACCGTGACGACCAGCTCGTCCTGCCCGTAGACGTCGCAGCCGACCTGCTGGAGGCGGCGCACGACGGTCTCGCGGCCGTAGGCGACGCCCGCGACCTTGTCCGGGTGGTCGGCGGGGATCGAGATGGTGCGCGGGGCACCCGGGGCGATGACCTCGGTGACGCCCTCCTCGGCGGTGCCGCCGGCGAGCAGCACCAGCAGGTCGACGACGCGCTGGGCGGCCGCGGAGGCGGCCATCGGGTCGACGCCGCGCTCGTAGCGCTTGGAGGCCTCGGAGGTCAGCTTGTGACGGCGCGCGGTGCGGGCGATGGTGATCGCGTCGAAGTGCGCGGCCTCGATGACGACGTCGGTGGTGCCGGCGTCCTCGGAGTGGTCGGCGATCTCTGTGTTGGCGCCGCCCATCACGCCGGCGAGGCCGATGGGGCCGCGCTCGTCCGTGATGACCAGGTCCTCGGCGTCGAGGACGCGCTTGACGCCGTCGAGCGTGGTGAGCTTCTCGCCCTGCGTGGCGCGGCGCACCCCGATCGTGCCCTGGACGAGGGAACGGTCGTAGGCGTGCAGCGGCTGGCCGAGCTCGAGCATCACGTAGTTCGTGACGTCGACGGCGAGCGAGATCGGGCGCATGCCGGCCTTCTGCAGGCGGCGCTGCAGCCAGATCGGCGAGCGGGCCTCGGGGCTCAGACCGGTGACGGTGCGCGCGGTGAAGCGGTCGCAGCCGATCGGGTCGGAGACCTGGACCGGGTAGCCCTGCGCGTTGGGCGCGGGGACGTCAAGGAGCGCCGGGTCGCGCAGCGGGAGCCCGTACGCGATGGCGGTCTCGCGGGCGATGCCGCGCAGGGACAGGCAGTAGCCGCGGTCCGGGGTGACGGCGATGTCGAGGACCTCGTCGACGAGCTGGAGCAGCTCGATGGCGTCGCGGCCGACCTCGGTCTCCGGCGGCAGCACGATGATGCCGTGCGTGCCGTCGTCGCCCATGCCCAGCTCGTCGGTGGAGCAGATCATGCCGTACGAGGTCCTGCCGTACGTCTTGCGCGCGGCGATCGCGAAGCCGCCGGGCAGCTCGGCGCCGGGCAGCACGACGACGACCTTGTCGCCGGCCTGGAAGTTCCGGGCGCCGCAGACGATCTCCTGGGGCTCACCGGTGCCGTTGGCCTGGCCGACGTCGACGGTGCAGAATCGGATCGGCTTCTTGAAGCCCTCGAGCTCCTCGATGGTCAGCACCTGGCCCACCACGAGGGGGCCCTTGATGTCCGCGCCGAGCTGCTCCACGGTCTCGACCTCGAGGCCGACCTGGACCAGCTTCTCCTGTACGTCGCGACCGGTCTCGGTGGCCGGCAGGTCGACGTACTCCCGCAGCCAAGAAAGCGGGACCCGCATCAGATCTCCATCCCGAACGGCCGGGTGAACCGGACGTCACCCTCGACCATGTCTCGCATGTCTTCCACGTTGTGGCGGAACATCAGCATCCGCTCGATGCCGAACCCGAAGGCGAAGCCGCTGTACTTCTCGGGGTCGACGCCGCAGGCCACGAGGACCCGCGGGTTGACCATGCCGCAGCCGCCCAGCTCGATCCAGCCCTCGCTGCCGCAGGTGCGGCACGGACGGTCCGGGTTGCCGACGGACGCGCCGCGGCACACGTAGCAGACCATGTCCATCTCGGCGGACGGCTCGGTGAACGGGAAGTAGTTGGGGCGCAGCCGGGTCTTCATGTCGGCGCCGAACAGCGCCTGGACCATGTGGTCCAGGGTGCCCTTCAGGTCGGCCATGGTGAGGCCCTCGTCCACGGCGAGCAGCTCGATCTGGTGGAAGACCGGGGTGTGCGTGGCGTCCAGCTCGTCGGTGCGGAAGACCCGGCCGGGGCAGACCACGTACACGGGCGGCTCGCGGTCGAGCAGCGTGCGGGCCTGGACGGGCGAGGTGTGGGTGCGCAGCACGACACCGGACTCGTCGCCGACCGTCTTCGCGCGGCCCTCGGGGCCGGCGACGAAGAACGTGTCCTGCATCTGCCGGGCCGGGTGGTCGGGCGTGAAGTTCAGGGCGTCGAAGTTGAACCACTCCGCCTCGACCTCGGGGCCCTCCGCGATCTCGTACCCCATGGACACGAACACGTCGGCGACGCGCTCCATCATGGTGGTGAGCGGGTGCCGGGCGCCCTCGGGCACGCGGTCGTAGGGCAGCGTGACGTCCACGGCCTCCTCGACCAGGACGCGCGCGTCGCGCTCGGCCTCCAGCTCGGCCTGGCGGGCGGCGAGGCCCCGGCCGACGGCGGCGCGGGCCTGCCCGACGAGCTTTCCGGCCGCGGCCTTGGCCTGCGGCGGCAGCGCGCCGATCTCGCGGTTGGCGAGCGACAGCGGCGAGGTGCCGCCCGCGTGCGCGACCTTGGCCTCCTGAAGCGCCTCGAGCGAGTCCGCGGCGGCGAAGGCGGCGAGCGCCTCGTCCCGCACGCGCTCGATCTCTTCCGGTTTCAGTGCCTCGACCTCGACAGGGTCGTACGACTTGTTCGGTGCCGACATCTCTTCCCGTGCTTCCGATTGGCTGGCGGATGGCCCCGTCTGCGACGCGTCCCTGTCTTTGGGACGAACCGTCTCTGATCTGGAGACGCAATGTGCCAAAGGACGAGTCTAGCGGGGGTGAGGTGGGTGACTGCGCCCGTGGGGCCGGTCTGCTCAGGCGTTGAGATACGCCGGCGTGGCCACGGGCAGCATAAATCGGAACCGGGCGCCGCCGCCGGGCGCGCGCCCGACCGTGATCGAACCCCCGTGGGCTTCGACGATGCCCTTCACGATGTACAGGCCGAGCCCCGTGCCGCCGCGCTTGCTGCCCCGCCAGAAGCGGGTGAAGACGCGGTTCATGGACTCCTCCGGGATGCCGGGCCCTTCGTCGCTCACGGTGACCGACGCTCCGACCGGGTCGGTGGGCTCGACGTCAATGGTGACGGTTCCCTCGCCGTGGCGCACCGCGTTTTCCAGGAGATTGCTGAGCACCTGGTCGACCTTGTCGGGATCCGCCCACACCTTGGGCAGCGGCTGGGTGACCCGGAGCAGGAACCGGTCGGCGGGCCGGCCGGAGGCGACGTGGGCCTGGATGTGCCGGGAGACGGCGGCCGCCACGTCGACGGGCTGGCGGCGCACCTCCAGCCGACCGGAGTCGATGCGGGAGATGTCGAGGAGCTCGGCGATCAGTCGCGTCACGCGGTTGGCGTCGGCGTCGACGGTCTCGAGCATGAGCCGCTTCTGCTCGTCGGTGAACCGCTCCCACTTCGCGAGCAGCGTCGCGGTGAACCCCTTCACGGAGGTGAGCGGGGAGCGCAGTTCGTGGGCGACCGTGGCGATCAGCTCGGCGTGGCTGCGCTCGGTGCGGCGCCGGGCCTCGGTGTCGCGGATCGAGACGACGACCCGGCGCACGGGCCCGGTGGGGCGGCTGCGCACGTACCGGGCGGTGACGAGGACCTCGCGGCCGCCGGGCAGCAGCAGGTTCCGCTCGGGCTGGCCGACCCGGATGGCGAGTCCGCCGTACGGGTCGGTGAGCTGCCACCAGCGCCGGCCCTCCAGGTCCTCCAGCGGCAGCGCGCGCTCGAGCGGGGCGCCCAGGGCGCGCTCGGCGGGGACGGCGGTGATGCGCTCGGCGGCGGCGTTGAAGCAGACGACACGGCCGCTCTCGTCGGCGACGACGAGTCCGTCGGAGAGGTCGTCGGGGTCCAGGCCGAGTCCCGCGGGGTCGCTCGCCCGCGCGGGCCTGCTGGTGCGGACTGTCATCTCCCCGTACCCCACCTCTCGAAACGGCGCAGTGGGCCCCGAGTCCGTCACCCTACTAGCTGGACGTGACGGACCGGCACCCTCCGGGCGCGCGCTGTGCCCGCGCGGACGCGTACAGGCACACGGCGGCGGCCGTCGCGAGGTTGAGGCTCTCGGCCTTGCCGTGGATCGGGACGCGTACGACGGCGTCGGCGAGGGAGCGGGTCTCCTCGGGCAGGCCCCAGGCCTCGTTGCCGAAGACCCAGGCGGTCGGGGTGCCCATGGTGCCCTGGTCGAGCTCGTCGTCGAGGTCGTCGTCCCCGGCGCCGTCGGCGGCGAGGATGCGCACGCCGGCGGCCTTGAGTCCGGCGACGGCCTGTTCGACGGGGACGCCGACGGCGACCGGCAGGTGGAACAGGGAGCCGACCGAGGCGCGGACGGCCTTCGGGTTGTAGAGGTCGACGGAGGCGTCGGTGAGGATCACGGCCTCGGCGCCTGCGGCGTCGGCGCAGCGCAGCACGGTGCCGGCGTTCCCGGGGTCGCGGACGTGGGCGAGGACGGCGACGAGCCGGGGCCGGGCGGCGAGGATCTCCTCGAAGGGGGTGTCCAGGAAGCGGCAGACGCCGACGAGGCCCTGCGGGGTGACGGTGGTGGAGATGTCGGCGATGACGCTCTCGTCGGCGAGGTGCACCCGGGCGCCGGCGGCGCGGGCCTCACCCACGATGTCGGCGTAGCGCTCGGCGGCGTCGACGGTCGTGAACATCTCGACGAGCCCGCCGTGCGCGGCGGCCTCCCGTACGGCCTGCGGCCCCTCGGCGAGGAACAACCGCTCCTTCCCCCGGAAGTTCCGCTTCCCGAGCCGCCGGGCGGCGGAGACACGGGGCGACTTGGGAGAGATCAGTTCGGGGGCAACCATGAGACTCACCTTGAGAAGGACGCCCCTGAAAGGGGCGCGGGGAACTGCGCGACCAGCCACATACAACGTGCACGCGGCAGACGAGAGAACACGGCAGACGGGCTGCCGAACGCACTCGGACCCGCAAGCGCTCGGCTTGCGGGTCCGAATGTCACGTCCGGCTCAGCGGAACGCTCAGGCGGCGGCCTTCGGCGCGTTCACGTCGGCCGGGAGGGCCTTCTGCGCAACCTCGACCAGCGCGGCGAACGCGTTGATGTCGTTGACGGCCAGCTCCGCGAGGATCTTGCGGTCCACCTCGATGTTGGCGGCCTTCAGACCCTGGATGAGGCGGTTGTACGTCATGCCGTTCTGGCGGGCAGCGGCGTTGATGCGCTGGATCCACAGCTGACGGAAGTCGCCCTTGCGCTTCTTGCGGTCGTTGTAGTTGTAGACCAGGGAGTGGGTGACCTGCTCCTTGGCCTTGCGGTACAGACGCGAACGCTGACCGCGGTAACCGCTGGCCTGCTCGAGGATCGCCCGACGCTTCTTGTGCGCGTTCACCGCGCGCTTGACGCGTGCCACTTTGTAACTCCTTGTAGCGGGGCCGGGGTTGTCTTCACCCGACCCGAATTCGAATAGGTCCCGGTCAGTCGACGCTCAGGGTGCTCAGCACCCGAGCATCACTTGCCGAGAAGCTTCTTGATCTTCGCGGCGTCGCCCGGGGCCATCTCGGCGTTGCCGGTGAGGCGACGCGTCACGCGGGACGACTTGTGCTCGAGCAGGTGGCGCTTGCCGGCGCGCTCACGGAGCACCTTGCCGGAGCCGGTGATCTTGAAGCGCTTGCTGGCACCGCTGTGCGACTTGTTCTTCGGCATAGCGCCGTTCTCTCCTCGTCAGTGGCGCTCCCGGCCGGTCCGTGCCAGAGGCCCGGACCGGCCGTGGGGGAACGTCAGTTGTGTCAGTTGGTATCCGGGGCGCACGGGCTGTGCGCCGGCGGATCATGCCTCGGCAGGTGCCTCGGCGGGGGCTTCGACGTCGGCCTGGGCCTCGGTCTCAGCCGCGTTCTGCGACTTGCCCGGGTTGGCCTTCGCGTCGGCCTTGCGTGCGGCCTGCGCCTCACGGGCCTCGGCCATCGCCTCGGTCTTCTTCTTGTGCGGACCGAGAACCATGATCATGTTTCGGCCGTCCTGCTTCGGGTTCGACTCGACGAATCCGAGGTCCTGGACGTCCTCCGCGAGGCGCTGCAGCAGTCGGTAGCCGAGCTCCGGCCGGGACTGCTCGCGACCACGGAACATGATCGTGATCTTGACCTTGTCGCCCTGCTTGAGGAACCGGACGACGTGACCCTTCTTGGTGTCATAGTCGTGCGGGTCGATCTTCGGCCGGAGCTTCATCTCCTTGATGACCGTGTGCGCCTGGTTCTTGCGCGCCTCACGGGCCTTCATGGCCGACTCGTACTTGAACTTCCCGTAGTCCATGAGCTTGCAGACGGGCGGACGGGCGTTCGCCGCCACCTCGACGAGGTCGAGGTCGTACTCCTGAGCAAGCTCAAGGGCCTTGGCAAGCGGAACAATCCCGACCTGCTCGCCGCTGGGACCGACAAGTCGCACTTCGGGAACGCGAATCCGGTCGTTGATGCGGGGCTCGGCGCTGATGGATCCTCCTCGGTAGCACCACACGACGGTCTGGCGGACCGCCGCGTAACGTCTGTTACGTAAGTACCAACCGCGCCGAGACACAGAAAATGCCCCGGACGGTACACAGGCGGGGCTCCAAGACTTACCGGAACACCGCCACGGCGGACCGCGGGGCGCTGTTCGGACGGCTCCATCGTCCGTACGGAACGATGGTGGCCGTCTGACCGGTGACCCGCCGCCCTGAGGGCGGCCAGGTGGGAGATCGGAGCCTCCACTTGTGGGCCGGTCACCTGGTCGCGAGGACGTGGGCATCCGGCCGGTCGTCACACAAGGTTAGCAGCACTTGGGCGGTGCTCCCAACCGGGTGCGCGGCGCGAGGCCGGCCGCGGTCCGCATATCGTGGAGCCCATGAGTGACGCGACCCCCGCTGCTGCCCCCGACGCCCCCGACACGCCCGACTACGACGCCCTGACCCGCGACATCGCGGAGGTGCCCGCCGTCGAGGTCATCGTGACGGTCGCGGTGAACCTGATGAGCGCCGCCGCGGTGAAGCTGGGCCTCACCGAGGAGGGCGACGCCCACAAGGACCTCGACGAGGCGCGGAAGCTGGTCTCCGCTCTCGCCGGTCTGCTCGACGCGAGCGCCACGGAGATCAGCTCGTTCCACGCGGCTCCGCTGCGGGACGGCCTGAAGTCGCTGCAGCTCGCCTTCCGCGAGGCCTCGATCGTGCCGGACGAGCCGGGCCAGGGCCCGGGCGAGAAGTACACGGGCGCCGTCTACGGATAACGGACAGCGGACAGCGGCGCGCGCTCCTCAGGGGCGCGTGTACAAGGGCTCGCCGGAGGGCGCGGTCCCGGCCGGCAGCAGTGCCAGGTCGAGGCCGCCCACCAGGCGGGCCCTCAGTGTTTCGTCGGCGGCGATGCGCGCGGCGAGCGAGCGGGCGGTGGCCTGGACGTCGGCGTCCGCGTCGAGCACGAGGGCGAGGGTGCCGTCGGTGCCGGCGGAGGGACCGGGGCCCAGGTGGGCCCGGGCGATCGCGGGCTCGGCGGCGACCGCGGCGCGCACCGCCTCCACGACCGCCGGGTCGGCCAGCGGGTCCGTGTCGGTGCGTCCCTCGGCGAGGGCGTACAGGGCGGAGCCCGTCAGCTCGTACGGGACCGGGCCGGCGAGATCGATGACGACGGTGTCGGCCTTCTCGTGGGCGGCGGCCTGGAGCGCCTGGTGCAGCGGTACGGCGACGGGGCGGGCGGCGGGGTCCCACAGAGCGAGGGACGCGGTCGAGGTGAAGGCGGGCAGCGCCTTGCGGTCGCCGGCCTTCAGGGTCGGGACGGCCATGTCACTGGTCTTCTCGCGGCGGAGCCCGTTCTCGTCCTCCTCGACCTCGCCGAGCACGGCCACGATGGGCACGAGCAGCCGGGCGTCCTTGAGGGCGGCCAGGACGGGGCCGTGCGCGCTGCGGTCGGCCGACCAGGCGGCCAGGGCCTCGGCGAGACGCGGGTCCGCGGAGCCGTCGTCGTCGGAGTAGCCGGGGTCGGGAATGTTCTTGTTCGCCACGTTCACCGACCCTACCGAGCGGGTCCCGGCCGCACCTCGGCGGACCCTGGCACCGGGCCGGCGCTACCGTCTGCGTCATGGACTCCGCCCTCGCCGCAGCCGTGGCCCCCGTCGTCGAGGGGCACGACGGGCGGCTGTCGGTCGCGGTGCTCGACACGGTGAGCGGCAGATCGGCCGCGTACGCGCCGGACGGCGGCACCTACGACACGGCGAGCGTCGTGAAGCTCGGCGTGCTGTGCGCGCTGCTGCTGAGCGCGCAGGACGCGGGGCGCGAGCTGACCGCCGGGGAGCGGGCGCGGGCCGCCGCGATGATCGAGCGCAGTGACAACGAGGCGACGAGCGAGCTCTGGGACGCCCTGGGGCGGGCGGAGGCGCTGGACGCGGCGCACGCGCGGCTGGGGCTGACCGGGACGACGGGCGGGGCCGGGCCGCTGTGGGGGCTGACGCGGACGACGGCCGCCGATCAGGTCGCGCTGCTCCGGCAGGTGTTCGGGGTCGGCGAGGGGCTGGTCCTGAGCGCCGCTTCGCGGTCCTGTGTCCGGGAGTTGATGGGCCGGGTCGTGGCCGGGCAGGCGTGGGGCGTGTCGGCGGCCGGCGCCGCCGAGCTGAAGAACGGCTGGCTGCCGCGCAGCACGACGGGGTTGTGGGTCGTGAACAGCGTCGGGCGGGTGAGGGCGGACGGGGTGCGCGCTCTGGTGGCCGTGCTGTCGGACGGGAGCCCGACCATGGACGCCGGGGTCGCGCTCGTGGAGGCGGTGGCGCGGGCGGCGGTGGGGGTCGTGGTCAGCGGCGGCGGTTGAGGCGGTGGCCTCGCCAGAGGTAGACGGCTGTGCCGAGCAGGAGGACGCCGAGGCCGCCCGCGACCGGGCCGGCCCACGCGGTGCTCGCCGTGTCGTCCGGGTCGTCGGGGCCCGGGCCGAAGTACCGGTCGCCGTACCCGGCCGGGGTGAGGCCCTTCGGCTTGAGCTTCGCGCCGGCACGGATCGCGGCGGCCGGGTCGACGAGGCCGTAGCCGCGCGAGTCGTCGCGGCCGCCCGCCGGGGGGTTCTGGGCGGTGTCCTCGAGGAGCTTCTTGATCTGGGCGGGGTCCAGGCCGGGGTGTGCGGCGCGGACCAGGGCGACGGCGCCGGAGACGAACGCGGAGGCGGCGCTGGTGCCCCAGGCCGAGTAGTACTTGCGGTCGGGGTCGGCGGTGACGATGTTGCGGCCGGGGGCGGCGACGGTGGCGTACCAGCGGCGGGTGGAGAACGAGGCGCGGGTGCCGGAGGAGTCGACGGCGGTGGCGGTGATGACGCCCGGGTAGGCGGCCGGGTAGGAGATGTGGTCGCCCTTCTCGCCGCCGTTGCCCGCGGAGGCCACGACGGAGACGCCCTTCTTCAGCGCGTACTGGACGGCGGCGTCCTCGTCGGCCTCGGGGTGGGCGGTGTCGGAGTCGTCGCCCAGGGAGAGGTTGATGACGTCGGCGCCGTGGTCGACGGCCCAGCGGATGCCCCGGGCGAGGGCGTCGCCGCGGGTCTCGCGGGCCTTGGCGCGTGCCGGGTCGCCGTCCTCCAGGATGACCCGCACGGGCAGGATCTTCGCCTCGGGGGCGACACCGACGACACCGTCGCCGTCGTCCTCGCCGTGCCCGTGACCGGCGATGACGCCGGCTATGGCGGTGCCGTGGCGGGCCCAGGGGCGGTCGCCGCGCTCGGCGCCGAAGCCGACGAGGTCCTTGCCGGTGAGGACGTTGCCCTCGAGGTCGGGGTGGCGGGCGTCGACGCCCGTGTCGAGGACGGCGACCGTGATGCCCTTGCCCTTGGTGGTGCGCCAGGCCTCCTGGGTGTGCATCGCGGCGAGGCCCCACTGCTGGGCGCGGACCGCGTCGGCGTGCGCGACGGTCGACGGGACCAGGGCGACGGTCGCCGCGGTGGCGGTGACGAGGGCGATCCGGTGGGCGCGGCGGGTCATGACGGCTGCTCCGTGGACTTCTGTACGGCCTTGCGCAGGCCGCGCTCGATCCGGTCGGCGACGCCCTGGGCCTCGTGGCCGAGTCCGGCCTGGGCGGGGGCGGTCGTGGCGCCCTGCTTCATGGCCTCGGCGGCGGGCTGCGGGTCGGCGACGGTGCGGCCGTCGGCGAAGCCGGAGACGGCGTAGACGACGACCGGGGCGTCGGTGAGGACATTGATCGTCCAGGAGGCGCGCTGGGCGTCGCCGAAGCGGGCGGCGGCGGTGCCCTCGGCGGCGTAGGGGCGGGGCATGAGGTCGTCGCGGCGGTCCAGACCCTGCTCGGTGAACCGGGTGCGCAGCGCCTGGGTGGCCTCGGCGTCGGCCTTGGTGAAGAGCAGGCCGACCGTGGTGACGCTGCTCTGGGTGGCGTCGACGTACGTGGCGCGCAGCAGGCGCAGGCAGCCGGCGGAGCGCAGGGCCTTGTGGAGCAGCGGGTCGAGGGCCTTGGCGCAGCCGCTGTCGGGGGCGACGGCGATGCGGGTCCAGGTGCGGTCGGAGCCGCCGGGGCCCGCGCCCTCGCCCTTGAGCGTGCGCGGGAAGAGGCGGTCGACGGGGACGCTGTGCCACAGGGCGGCGGCGTCGTGGTACGCGGTCTGCGCGGACACGGCGGGGCTGTCGTCCTCGCCGGTCAGCAGGAAGCCGGTGGTGGCGCCGCCGAGCAGGCCCACGCCGAGCACGAGGCAGGCCGCGGCGGCGGCCGCGCGGGGCGCGATGCGGTGGGTCAGGTGGCCGAGCGGGCGCAGCCGCGTGGTGCGGTCGTCGTACTGGGGCGGCGGGGGTGGCGAGGCGACGAAGGGGCGGCCCGCGGTGGCGGGGTCCGGGGTGAGATCGACACGGCCCGGGGCTCGGCGGGGTGGGGGCGGGGTGTGCGGGCCCGTGCCCGGGTGGGGCGGGATCGGGCGCAGGCGGGTGGTGGTCTCGGTCGCGGGGGCCTCCGGCGGGAGCGGGACCGACTTCGCGCCGTGGGTGGGGGCAGCGGGCGCGGCGCCGTCCCGGCCGGTCGCGCCCCCGGCGCTGCCCGTGCCCGGTGCCGGCTGCGGAGGGGCGTCCGGGAAGCGGGAGGACGGGGTGGGGGGCGGGGGCGTCACCGGGCGCTTCGGGGCGTCGTCCGGGAAGCGGGAGGAGGCGGTGGGGGGTGGGGGCGTCGGGGGCAACGGAGGGACCGTCGCGGGGGTTGGGCAGGGCGTGGCGGGACGCGCCGGGCTTCCGTGCTCATGCCTCCCCGTTTCGTCAGCCTGCGTGCGCGTCACTCTAACGGGCCAGGGCAGGTCAGCGGTTCCCCAGGCGGCGGGCTCGGCCGATCTGCCCGGATCGTCCCTCTACCCTGCGGTAATCAGGTCTGGCAGGCTTCGGTCATGACACCGCGCGCCGCCGACCGGGCCCGCTTCGACCGGGCCACCGCACACCTCGACGCCCCCGTGGCGATCGTCGACCTGGACGCCTTCGACGCCAACGCCGAGGACCTGGTCCGGCGGGCGGCGGGCAAGCCGGTCCGGGTGGCGAGCAAGTCCGTACGGTGCCGGGCGCTGCTGGAGCGGGTGCTGGCCAAGGACGGGTTCGCCGGGGTCATGTCGTTCACGCTGGCCGAGTCGGTCTGGCTCGCGCGCTCCGGTGTCGAGGACGTGCTGCTCGCGTACCCGTCGGCGGACCGGAGCGGTTTCGCGGAGCTCGCGCACGACCCGAAGCTGGCCGGCGCGGTCACGGTGATGGTCGACGACCCGGCGCAGCTGAAGCTGATCGACGCGGCACGCGACGGCGGCCGCGAGGAGATCCGGGTGTGCCTGGAGCTCGACACGTCGTGGCGGGTGCTGGGCGGGCGGGTCCGGATCGGCGCGCTGCGCTCTCCGCTGCGTACGCCGGAGCATCTCGCCGAGCTGGCCCGTGCGGTGGACCGGCGGCCCGGTTTCCGGCTGGTCGGCCTGATGGCGTACGAGGGGCACGTGGCCGGGGTCGGGGACGCGGTCGCGGGGCGGCCGGTGCGGTCGCGGGCGATCCGGCTGATGCAGGCGGCGGCGCGCAAGGAGCTGGTGGTGCGCCGGGCCGAGGTGGTCCGGGCGGTGCGCGCGGTGGTGCCGGACCTGGAGTTCGTGAACGGGGGCGGCACGGGCAGCGTGCAGCACACGGCGGCCGAGGACGCGGTGACGGAGATCGCGGCCGGGTCGGGGCTCTACGTGCCGCGGCTCTTCGACAACTACACGTCGTTCAGCGCGCGTCCCGCCGCGCTGTTCGCCCAGCCCGTGGTGCGCCGGCCCGGGGTCGGCGTGGTGACCGTGCTCGGCGGCGGCTATCCGGCCTCGGGCGCGGCGGGCGCGGACCGGCTGCCGGTGCCGTATCTGCCGGAGGGGCTGCGCTACGACGCGCAGGAGGGGCCGGGCGAGGTGCAGACGCCGCTGCTCGGCGCGGCGGCCGACGACCTGCTGATCGGCGACAAGGTGTGGTTCCGGCACGCGAAGGCCGGTGAGCTGTGCGAGCGGTTCGAGGTGCTGCACCTGGTGTCCGGGGACACGGTCACGGAGACGGTGCCGACGTACCGCGGCGAGGGCTACACGTTCCTGTAGCCCTCCGGGTGCCTACCGGCTCGGGCCGACGGTGCTGCCCACTCCCCCGCCGCCGGTGCCGTCGACCGCGCGGATGCCCTTGACGATCTTGTCGAGGTCGGTGAGCGGCGGGGACTCGGAGCTGACGTCGAGGGTGCAGCGGACCGCGACGAGCGCCTCGGAGCCGGAGCTGGACGGGAAGACCACGGACTGGACGTAGCCTCCGGCGCCCTCGGCGGTCGTGACCTTCCAGCGCACGAGCCAGCCCGCGCGCCCGGCGACCCCGATCTGCCGGGACGCCACGACCTTGTGGCCGGTCATGCCGCCGAAGGGGCGCCGCCCGATGGAGTCGGTGTCGTAGGCGCGGTCGGCGGCGTCCTTCACGTCGTCCTTGGCGAGGGCCTCGGGGTCGGTCTCGTCGGTGCCGGTGACGGTGTGCGTGGAGACGGTGCCGCGGCGGCACATGCCCTGGTCGAACGGGCAGTCGTAGGTGTCCGGCGTGGTGATGAACGTGTAGTCGTCGGCGACGTACTCGGCCTTCTGCCAGCCGTCGAGGACGGGCAGCGTGATGCCGTTGAGCTCGTCGGTGACGCGTGAGGGGTCGTCACTGCGCGAGGGCGCCGGGGCGCTGCTCGCGGCCTCGGAGGACTGCGGCGGCGCGGAGGGCTGCGCGGACGAGGGCGCCGTACGCGTCTTGGGGTCCTCCTCGTCGCCTCCGAGGGCGACGATGCCGCCGGCGACGATCGCGGTGACGAGGGCGACCCCGGCGGCGATCACGGCCACGAGCTTGCCGCGCCCGCCGGCGGAGGACGGCGGCCCCACGGGTGCGGGCGGGGACGGCGGGGGCCCCTGCGGGGCCGGCTGCCTGCGGTGCTGGGTCCACGCGGCCCCGTCCCACCAGCGCTCGGTGGACGGGGCCTTGGGATCCGGGTACCAGCCCGGCGGCGGCGTCATGCTCATCCCGGCACTCTAAAGTGCCGCCTTGATGATCAGTACTCCGTCACCCCTCAGTACGCGGAGTCGGCCTGATCCGGCACCGTCGTGCCGTCCTCGCGCAGGAGCGGGCCGAAGCCGCCCTCGGGACGGTTCCAGGCCGCCGTGGAGCACGGGTAGGTGCCGGACTTGCGCGGCAGCGGCTCGATGAACATCGGGTTGGCGACCCAGCGTCCGTCGGCGTTGTCGTAGGCGCGGCACATGATCTCGTTCTTGTTCCGGTTCAGGACGAGGTGCGCGCCGGTGGCGTCGCCGACGAAGGTGACGTCGGTGTCGGCGTCGCCGCCGCCGAGGGCGATGCGCTTGCCCCAGCGCTGCTTCTCCCAGGCGGCCTTCCCCTTGATGTGGAAGATGTCCTGGTTGATCCAGCAGCGCTTGCCGTCGATGTACGGGATGGCCTCGCCCTTGTTGATCGGGACGCCGCCGCAGCCCTCGTTGTACGGGGTGATGCGGCCGCGCTCGTCGAGGACGGAGCGGATGGCGATGGTGTGCGCGCGGTCGATGCCGACGCCCTTCGACCACACCTCGGTGACCGGTTCCGAGCCGGCGGAGACGATGTACACGTCGAACCCGGCGCGCTGGAGCGTGCGGATGAGGTCGCGCTGCTGCTCGTAGTAGCGGACGTAGCCGGGGATGGTGTGGGTGCCGAGCTTCTGGGTGGCGCCGACGGGTGCGGCGAGGGCCTCCTCACGGGCGGCGGCCGCGTAGGACTCGAGCTCGGGGACAGTGTGTCCCGCGAAGAGCTGCGGGACCCAGGCGTACTGGGGCACGGTGCGGCGGTGGTTCCACTCTCCGGCGAAGGCGGCGGCGCCGCTCATCGTCTTCCCCGACTCACGGATGTTGAAGATCTCGTCCGTGCAGTCGGTGTCGGTGGAGGTGGGCAGCGGGGCGCCGACGGGGACGGCGGTGCCGCAGGCGGCGGTGAGCGCGCGGTCGGCCTCGTCGGTCATCCAGCGGCTGGTGTCCTTCCAGCGGCCGGGGCGCAGGATCTTGTCGTGCTTCAGCGACCAGGCGATGGTCGCGTCGGTGACGTCGTTCTTGGAGACGGTGTTGTCCCAGTCGAACGCGGCGACGGGGCGCGGGCCGCGGTGGCCCGCGCAGGTGCCGCGCTCGTCGATCACGCGCTGGAGCTTCGCCCGGTTGTCCCCGTACCAGGGGAGCTCCTGCGACAGCTGCGGGCAGTGCCGGGCGGTCGTGGGGGTGGTGGGTGCGGACGTGGCGGCGGCCGCGGGGGTGGTCAGGGTCGCGGCCGCCATGAGTGCGGCGGCCGCGGCCGAAGTCCACGCGGCAACATGTCTGTTACGCATGCGAGTGGACCGTACATCAACCTCCGCGGCCTGTTGAGGGGGCGCACGGAGCGTGTTGCGAAGGCTCTAGAGGGGCGTCACGTAGGCGCCGGAGATGCCGCCGTCGACCAGGAAGTCGGTGGCGTTGACGAAGGAGGAGTCGTCGCTGGCGAGGAAGGCGACGGCGGCCGCGATCTCGTCGGCCTCGGCGAAGCGGCCCACCGGGATGTGTACGAGGCGGCGCGCGGCGCGCTCGGGGTCCTTGGCGAACAGCTCTTGGAGGAGCGGGGTGTTGACCGGTCCGGGGCACAGGGCGTTGACCCGGATGCCCTCGCGGGCGAACTGGACGCCGAGCTCGCGGGACATGGCGAGGACGCCGCCCTTGGACGCGGTGTAGGAGATCTGGGAGGTGGCGGCGCCCATCCGGGCCACGAAGCTGGCCGTGTTGATGATGGAGCCCCTGCCCTGTTCCCGCATGTAGGGGATGGCGGCCTTGCAGCACAGGTAGACGGAGGTGAGGTTGACCTCCTGGACGCGCTTCCAGGCCTCCAGGCCGGTGTCGAGGATGGAGTCGTCGTCGGGGGGCGAGATGCCGGCGTTGTTGAAGGCGATGTCGACGGAGCCGTAGGTCTCGTACGCGGTGCGGAACAGGGCCTCGACCTGTTCCGCGTCGGTGACGTCGACCTGGACGAAGGTGCCGCCGACGGCGTCGGCCGCGCTCTTTCCGGCGGCGGCGTCGATGTCGCCGCAGACGACATGGGCGCCTTCGGAGGCGAGGCGGCGGGCGGTGGCGAGGCCGATGCCGCTGCCGGCTCCGGTGATGACGGCGGTGCGGCCGACGAGACGGCGGCAGACGATGTCCTTGGTCATGGGGTGATCAGGCCTCCGTGCTGAGGAAGACGTTCTTGGTCTCGGTGAAGGCGGTCAGGGCGTCGGGGCCGAGTTCGCGGCCGAGGCCGGACTGTTTGAAGCCGCCGAACGGGGTCCAGTAGCGGACGCTGGAGTGCGAGTTGACGGACAGGTTCCCGGCGCGGACGGCGGCACTGACGCGCAGGGCGCGGCCCACGTCCCGGGTCCAGATGGAGCCGGACAGGCCGTACGGCGTGGCGTCGGCGAGGCGGACGGCGTCGGCCTCGTCGGTGAACGGCAGAAGGACGGCGACGGGTCCGAAGATCTCCTCGACGGCGGCCCGGGAGTCGGCCGCCTCGCCGGTGAGGACGGTCGGCGGGAACCAGAAGCCGGGGCCGGTGGGCGCGGTGCCGCGCGGGCCGGGGGCGTCGTCCTTCACGAAGTGCCGTACGCGGTCCAGCTGTCGGCGTGAGATGAGCGGGCCCATCTGCGTCTTCTCGTCGAGCGGGTCACCGACGACGACGGCGCCGATCGCGTCCGTGAGGCGGGCGACGGCCTCCTCGTAGACGGATTCCTGGACGAGGATCCGGGTGCGGGCGCAGCAGTCCTGGCCGGAGTTGTCGAGGAAGGAGAAGGGGTCGAGGGCGCGGCCGAGGTCGGCGTCGGCGAAGACGACGTTGGGGCTCTTGCCGCCGAGTTCGAGGGTGACCGGCTTGACGCGCGCGGCGCAGCGCTCCATGACCTCGCGGCCGGTGCGGGTCGAGCCGGTGAAGACGACCTTCGCGACGTCGGGGTGGTCGACGAGGGCGCGGCCCGTGACGCTCCCGTGGCCGGGGAGCACCTGGAACACGTGCTCGGGCAGTCCGGCGTCCAGGGCGAGTTCGGCCAGGCGCAGGGCGGTGAGCGGGGTGGTCTCGGCCGGTTTGAGGACGACCGCGTTGCCGGCCGCGAGGGCGGGGGCGGTGCCCCAGGCGGCGATCGGCATGGGGAAGTTCCAGGGGGCGATGATGCCGACGACGCCGAGCGGTTCGTGGAAGGTGATGTTCCAGCCGCCGGGGGCGGGGATCTGTGCGCCGTTGAGGCGTTCGGCGCCGCCGGCGGCGTAGAGCAGCAGGTCGCGGACGTTGCCGGCTTCCCAGCGGGCGTTGCCGACCAGGTGCCCGGCCTCGCGGACCTCCAGTTGCGCGAGTTCCTCGAGGTGGGCGTCGACGGTGTCGGCGAAGCGCCGCAGGAGGCGGGCGCGGTCGGCGGGGGCCGCCGCGGCCCAGGCGCGCTGGGCGGTGACGGCGCGGCGCACGGCCCGGTCGGTGTCGGCCGCGTCGGCGGCGGGGACGGTGGCGACCACGTCTTCGGTGGCGGGGTTCAGGACGGTCAGGGTGGTCGTGTCGACGCATCGGTCGGGCAAGGTCACAGCCTCTCGAATCCTCGGCGGAGCTCCCAGTCGGTGACGGCGGCGTCGTACGCGTCGAGTTCGACCCGCGCCGCGTTCAGGTAGTGGGCGACGACCTCGTCGCCGAAGGCGGCCTTCGCGACGGGGCTGTTGGCCCACAGTTCGGCGGCCTCGCGCAGCGTGGTGGGGACGTGCTCGTAGGCGGCCGCGTAGGCGTTGCCCGGGCAGGCGTCGGGCAGTTCGAGGCCCTGCTCCACGCCGTGCAGCCCCGCGGCGATCAGGCCCGCGACGGCGAGGTGCGGGTTGACGTCGCCGCCGGGCAGGCGGTTCTCGAAGCGGAGCGAGCGGCCGTGGCCGACGACGCGCAGCGCGCAGGTCCGGTTGTCGTGGCCCCAGGCGACGGCGGTCGGCGCGAAGGAGCCGGGCTGGAACCGCTTGTACGAGTTGATGTTCGGGGCGTACAGGAGGGAGAAGTCGCGCAGGGCGGCGAGCTGGCCCGCGAGGAAGTGCCGCATGAGCGGGCTCATGCCGTCGGGGTCGTCGCCCGCGAAGGCGGGGGCGCCGTCGGCGTCGGTGAGCGAGAAGTGGATGTGGCAGGAGTTGCCCTCGCGCTCGTTGTACTTCGCCATGAAGGTGAGCGAGGCGCCTTCCTGCGCGGCGATCTCCTTGGCGCCCGTCTTGTAGATCGCGTGCTGGTCGCAGGTGACGAGGGCCTCGTCGTAGCGGAAGGCGATCTCGTGCTGGCCAGGGTTGCACTCGCCCTTGGCGGACTCGACGGTGAGGCCGGCGCCCGCCATCTCGTTGCGGATGCGGCGCAACAGGGGTTCGATGCGGCCGGTGCCGAGGACGGAGTAGTCGATGTTGTACTGGTTGGCCGGGGTCAGGCCGCGGTAGTTCGCGTCCCAGGCCTGTTCGTAGGTGTCCTTGAAGACGATGAACTCCAGCTCGGTGCCGACCTGGGCGGTGAGGCCGAGCTCCGCGAGCCGGTCGAGCTGGCGGCGCAGGATCTGCCGGGGCGCGGCGACGACGGGCGAGCCGTCCTCCCAGGCGAGGTCGGCGACGAGCAGGGCCGTGCCCTCGTTCCAGGGGACGCGGCGCAGGGTGCTCAGGTCGGGGTGCATCGCGAAGTCGCCGTAGCCGCGGTCCCAGGAGGACATCGCGAAACCGTCGACGGTGTTCATCTCGGTGTCGACGGCCAGCAGGTAGTTGCAGCCCTCGGTGCCGTGGTGGAGGACCTCGTCGAGGAAGAAGCGGGCGGCGAACCGCTTGCCCTGGAGCCGGCCCTGCATGTCGGGGAAGGCCAGGACGACCGTGTCGATCTCGCCGCTCGCGACCAGGGCGTGCAGCTCCTCGACGGTCAGCGGGGGTGTGCGGTCTGCCACGGTGAAAGCCTCCTCGGGGATGCTTCTGGACGGCCGGGAGTCATAAGGTATTGCGCGCAACCATTGCTGGGAAGGGGACCCGTCCACATGTCGCTCGACAGGTCGTACGCCGCGGTGCTGCGGCCGGTGCGCGCGGGGAACGGATTCGAGGAGGCCCTGGAGCAGATCCTCCAGGTCGTCCGGCTGGGCCTGGTGCCGGGAGGTGAACGGCTGCCCGCCGAGCGGGAGTTGGCGGAGCGACTCGGGATCAGCCGGGTGACGCTGCGCGAGGTCCTGAAGGTGCTGCAGGACCAGGGTCTGGTCGAGTCGCGGCGCGGGCGCTACGGCGGCACGTTCGTGCGGCCCCGGCCGGAGGCGGCGGGCGAGAACGAGCTGCGGCGCCGGGTCGAGGGCGTCGACGTGGAGGACGCGCTGCGCTTCCGCGAGGCCCTTGAGGTCGGGGCGGCCGGGCTGTGCGCGGCGCACGGGCTCGGCGCGGAGCAGGCGGACCGGCTGCGGGCGGCGCTCGCCGGCACCCACGACGCCCCGCTGGCCGAGTACCGGCGCCGCGACACCCTCCTGCACCTCACCCTCGCGGAGCTGTCCGGGTCCCCGTCCCTGGCCGCGCAGTACGCGGCGGTCCGCGCCGGGATCAACGACCTGCTCGACTGCATCCCCCTGCTGGTACGGAACCTGGAGCACTCGCAGCGCCAGCACACGGCCCTGGTTGAGGCGGTGCTCGACGGGGACGCGGACGGCGCGCGGGAGATGATGCGCGAGCACTGCGCCGGCACGGCCGCGCTCCTGCGCGGATTCCTGACCTGAGCCGGAGTCCGCCCAGGCCGGCGGCAAAGGTACGCGTTCAGGCCATTGTCCGACGGGCGCGGTGACCGCATGCTGAACGCGACCGCGCCCCGTACGGCGATCTCGTACCCTCGGCCCCTGACACGCAGGAAAACGCACTTCAAGCGCACACGGCACTTCGAGAGCACGGCAGTTCAAGGGCGCGGCGACCGACCGACCGGGGAGCACAGCACGATGGTGAGCAGGCCGCTGATCGGCATCAGCACCTATCTGGAGAACAAGGCCAGTTGGGGCGTGTGGGAGCTGCCCGCGGCGCTGCTCCCGGCCGGCTATCCGCAGATCGTGCAGCGCTCCGGCGGTCTGGCCGCCATGGTCCCGCCGGACGATCCCGGGCACGCGCCCTCGGTGGTGGCCCGGCTCGACGGGCTGGTGGTCGCGGGCGGGCCGGACGTCGAGCCCGGCGAGTACGGGGCCGCCCGTGATCCGCGTACGGGGCCGGCCGCGCCGGAGCGGGACGCGTGGGAACTGGCGCTGATCCGGGCCGCGTTGACCTCCGGAACGCCGCTGCTCGGGATCTGCCGGGGCATGCAGCTGCTGAACGTGGCGCTCGGCGGGACGCTGACGCAGCACATCGAGGGGCACGTGAAGGAGACCGGCGTGTTCGGCCGGCACACGGTGACCTCGGTGCCGGGCACCCGGTTCGGCGAGCTGGTGCCCGAGCCGACCGAGGTCCCGACCTACCACCACCAGGCCGTGGACCGCCTGGGCCGGGGTCTGGTGGCCTCGGCGCACGCGGCGGACGGAACGGTGGAGGCCGTCGAACTGCCCGGCATGTCCTGGGTGATCGGCGTGCAGTGGCACCCGGAGATGGGCGAGGACTCCCGGGTCACCGAGGGCCTGGTCCGCGCGGCCTCGGCCCCGCACGGCTTCTGACGCCGACCCCCGAGGGCCTGGGGCGCCGGCAGGGGTCAGGCCCGGACAGGTCGGGGACCGATCCCGGTGCGCGGGGCGGGTCCGCAGGCACGCGGTGAGCCCGGCCGCGCGTCCGCACCGGCCGTTGCGAGACGTCCGCACCGACCCCCGAGCCCGGCGGGTCTCAGGCGTTCGAGCGGGTCAGGCCGAGCAGTTCGCGGGCCGGGCCCACCGGCGGGTGGCCCGTCGGCCAGACCGCGCGCAGGGAGCGGGTCAGGGTCGCGCCTTCCAGAGGGACGCGGACCAGACGGCGGGACGCCAGCTCCTCGCCGACGGCCAGTTCGCTGAGGACCGAGGGGCCGGCGCCGCCGACCGCCGCGGCCTTCACCGCCGTGGTGGAGGACAGCTCGATCAGCGGGCGGGCGAGCCCGCCGAGTGCCGCGTCCAGGACCTGGCGGGTGCCGGAGCCCTCCTCGCGCAGGATGAGCGGGGTCGCGGCCAGTTCCTCGGCGGCGAGCGGTCTGCGGCGGCGCGACCACGGGTGGCCCGGGGCCGTCACCACGATCAGCCGGTCGTGGGCGACGATCGCCGAGTCCAGTCCGGCCGGCACCGACACGCCCTCGACGAAGCCGAGGTCCGCCTCCCCGGCGAGCAGCCGCTCGGCGACCGCCGTCGAGTTCCCCGCGAGCAGGGAGACGGCCGTGTCGGGGCGGGCGGCCCGCAGGGCGAGCAGCCAGCGCGGCAGCAGGTACTCGGCGATGGTCATGCTGGCCGCGACCCGCAGCCGGGAGTCACGGCGTACACGGAGCGCCTGCGCGCCCGCGTCGAACTCCTCGGCCGCCTCGACGATCCGCCGCGCCCAGTCCGTGACGAGGGCTCCGGTCTCGGTGAGCCGGGAGCCGCGCGGCGAGCGGTCGACGAGGGCGAGCCCCAGCTGGCGCTCCATCGAGCGGATGCGGCTGCTGGCGGCGGGCTGGGTGATGCCGAGCTCGCGCGCGGCCGCGCCGAGGCTGCCGAGCCGGGCCACCGCGAGCAGCAGTTCGAGCGCGCCGAGGTCGGGGACGCGGTGGGCGAGGAGCCCCGGGGGCGCCTCCCCTGCCGTGTCCTGCCCCGTGCCCGCCTGGCGCTCGCGCGCTCCCCGCTCCTCGCTCATAAACCCAGCTTATGCCGTCATAGCGGCAACGTCCCTGGTGGGGCGGGGGCACTCGGGCGACCGTGGAGTCATGGTCACCGCCGTCCAACCCGCACCCCGCACCGTCATCGGCCCCCGCGCCGCCGCCGTCCGTCACCTCGGCCCGAACTGGTACGCCGCCGTGATGGGCACCGCCATCGTCGCGAACGCGGGTGCGACGCTGCCGGGTCACGTCCCGGGCCTGCGCACCGCGTGCACGCTGGTGTGGGCCGTCTCGTTCCTGATGCTGCTCGCCCTGCTGGCGGCGCGGACCGCGCACTGGACGCACCACCGGGACCAGGCCCGCGCCCATCTCGCCGACCCGGCGGTGGCCCCGTTCTACGGCTGTCTGTCGATGGCGCTGCTCGCGGTGGGCGCGGGCACGCTGACCGTGGGGCAGGGCTGGATCGGGGCGGGCGCGGCGGTCGCGGTCGACACCGTGCTGTTCGTCGCCGGGACCGCGATCGGGCTCGCCGCCGCCGTCACGATCCCGTACCTGATGGTCGTGCGGCACCGGATCGAGCCGGGGCAGGCGTCGCCGGTGTGGCTGCTGCCCGTGGTCGCGCCGATGGTGTCGGCGGCCTGCGGGCCGCTGCTCGCCGCGCATCTGCCCGAGGGGCAGGCCCGGGCGACGCTGCTGCTGGCCTGCTACGCCCTGTTCGGCCTGAGCCTCCTGGCGACCCTGGTCATGCTCCCCGTGATCTTCGCGCGCCTGGTCACGGGCGGGCCGCTGCCGCCGGCGCTGACCCCCACCCTGTTCCTGGTCCTCGGGCCGCTGGGCCAGTCGACGACCGCCACCGGCAAGATCGCCGACGCCGCGCAGGGCGTGTTCCCCGCCGCGTACGAGCACGCGTTCAGCGCGTTCGCCGTGCTGTACGGCGTGCCCGTGATGGGCTTCGCCCTGCTGTGGCTGGCGCTGGCCGCCGCGATGGTGGTGCGGGCACGGCGCGCGGGCATGGGCTTCGCGATGACGTGGTGGGCGTTCACCTTCCCCGTCGGCACGTGTGTCACCGGCGCGGAGAGCCTGGCGGCCCACACCGGCCTCGCCGCGTTCGACGTGCTGACGGTGGCGCTGTACGCCTTCCTCGTCGCGGCCTGGGCGGTGGCGGCCGTCCGGACGGTACGGGGCCTGGCCTCGGGCCGCCTCCTCGCGGCTCCGGCCCCGGCGCGGGCCTGAGCGCGGGGCTGTTCAGCGCCGCAGGGCCCGGTAGCGCTTGAGCAGCGCGGTGATCCGGGCCTGGTCCGCCGCGCCGTTCAGCTCGGTGAGCAGGTCGTCGGGGCACAGTTCGTACAGGTCGCCCCAGAAGCGGCGTCCGCGGTTGTCCCAGATCCGGTAGCCGCCCGGGACGCCCCGGGCCACGTAACGCCGTCTGCTCACCGCTCTCCTCGGGACACGGGCCGCCGCAGGGCCGCGCCGAGCACCTCGGGGGCCGTCGCCAGTGAGGGTCCGTACCAGGTGAGGCTGCGGCCGTCGACGAGGGCCGCGGGGGCGGTGAAGGCCTCCGGGCCGTCGTCGGCCGTGAAACGGTACGGCTCGTCGGGCAGCACGACCAAGTCCTTTTCGACGGCCTCCAGTTCGCCGAGCGGGACGCGGGGGTAGCGCTCGGAGGCGTCCGCGTACGCGTTGGCGACGCCGAGGCGGGCGAGCAGGTCGCCGGCGAAGGTGTCGCGGCCGAGGACCATCCAGGGGCGCCGCCAGATCGGCACGACGGCCCTCAGTGCGGGCTCGGGCGGCGGCAGGGCGCCCCAGGCGGCCTCGGCGTCGTCCAGCCAGCGCGGCCGCGAACGGGCCCCGCAGGCGTCCAGGACGCGGTCCAGCTCGCGCAGCGCCTGCGGCAGCGTGCGGATCTCGGTGACGAGGACGGGGACGCCCGCGGCGCGCAGCGCGGCGAGGTCGGGCTCCCGGTTCTCCTCCTCGTTGGCGACGACGAGGTCGGGGGCGAGCGCGGTGATCGCGGGGACGTCGGGGTTCTTGGTGCCGCCGAGGCGGGGCACGTCGAGCCCGGCGGGATGCGTGCACCAGTCCGTCGCTCCAGCGAGGGCGCCCGGCAGCGTCACCGCGATCGCCTCGGTCAGCGACGGGACCAGCGACACGACCCGCACGGCGGCGGCTACTTCGGACCCGGCTCGTCGACGGCGTCGATGTGCTCGGCGACGGCCACGACGAGCACCCGGGTCTCCGGCACGGTCGCCCGCCACCGGTGCCGTACGCCACCGGTCAGGTACAGGGTGTCACCGCGTCCGAGGCGATAGGCGCGGCCCTCCGCCTCGACCTCGACGGCGCCCTCGGTCACGTAGAGCATCACGTCGTTGCGCAGCTGGAACTCGCGGCCGGGGTCGTGGTCGCCGACGAACTCCTGGGCGTGCATCTGGTGGTGCCCGCGCACGAGGGACCGTACGACGGTGTCCTGGGCGCCCTCCTCGACGGTGGCGTCGTCGGCGCGGACCAGGTCCACGGTGCGGGCCGGGTCGGCGGCGGCGAGGAGTTCGACGGCGGTGGTGCCGAGGGCGTCGGCGACCTTCTCCAGGGAGCGGCGGCTGGGGCGGGCCCGCTCGTTCTCCACCTGGCTGAGGAAGGGCACCGACAGGCCGGTGCGCTCTGCGACGGCGGAGAGGGTCAGCTCCAGGGAGCGGCGGCGGCGCCGGACGGCTGCGCCCACACGCAGTGTCTCCTTGTACTTGTCGTGCTCGTTGTACTTGTCCTGCTCGTCCATGACATCCGCTCCCTCCCACTGCTCCGGTTGTGCTGTACGTCTCAATGCACCCTACGCATGTTCGTCAAACAGTTTCATCCGATGGCCGAAGCCGTGGGGCGCACGAGGGGGCTCAACGGGGCGAGGGGTGGCCACGGCGCGACGGGTGTCGTGCCGTGGCCACCCCTCGGGGAGACCCTGCGGACCAGGTCAGGAAGCGGTCATCCGCTCCGCGACGTCCTGGTGCTTCGTGAGCCAGGCGGCGACGGCCGCCTCCTCCTTGCCCTGACCGCGGTTCTTGATCTCGGCCTCCAGGGAGCCCAGTTCGTCCTCGCTCAGCTCGAAGTTCTTGAACCACTTCGTGAGCTGCGGGAACTTGTCGGGGAACTCCTTGTTGGCGATCGTCCGGATGGTGTTGCCCTCACCGAACTTCTTCTCCGGGTCGGCCAGCTTGGTCAGCTTGTACTCGCTGTAGGCCCAGTGCGGCGACCAGAGCACGACCGCGATCGGCTCCTTCTTGGCGTAGGACCGCTTGAGCTCGGCGAGCATCGCCGGCGTGGAGCCGTCGACGACCTTGTACTCCTTGTCCAGGCCGTAGCCCGGCAGCACGTCCTTCTTCAGGAGGTTCATCTCGCCGGTGCCCGGCTCGATGCCGATGATCTTCCCGTCGAAGGTCTTGCCCTTGCCCTTCAGGTCCGCGAGGGACTTGACGCCCTTCACGTACGAGGGGACGGCGACCTCCAGGGAGGTCGGGCTGTACCAGCTGCCCAGGTCGACCAGGTTCTTCTTGCTCTTGTCCCAGTAGTTCTTCTGCGCGTACGGCAGCCAGGCGTCGAAGTTGACGTCGAGGTCACCACTGGCGAGGCCGGTGTAGACCGGGCCCACGTCCATCTGCTTCAGGTTCAGCTTGTAGCCGCGCTTCTCCAGGACGTTCTTCCAGAGGTACGTGACCGCGACGTCCTCGTCCCAGGGGAACCAGGCGACGTTCACCGGGTTCTTGGCCTCGGCGGGCGCCGACTGCTTCTTGACGGGAGCAAGCTTGTCGACCAGGCCCGGGTTCTGCTTCAGCCAGGTCTTGACGGCCTCCTGCTGCTTGCCCTTGCCGGTCTTGTTGATCTGCGCCTCGAGGCTCGTGAGCTGCTTCTCGTCGAGCTTGAAGTCCTTGAGCCACTTGCCGACCTCGGGGAACTCGCTGCCGAATCCCTTGCGCGCCAGCGTGTGGATGCCGTCGCCCTTGCCCCAGACACCCTTCGGGTCCTTGAGCTTCTTGAGCTTGTAGTCGTTGTACGCCCAGTGCGGCGACCAGAGCGGGACGACGATCGGCTTCTTCTTGGCGTACGCGCGCTTCAGCTCGGCCAGCATCGCCGGCGTGGAGCTGTCGACGACCTTGTACTCCTTGTCGAGGCCGTAGGCCTTCAGCACCTTGCTCTTGAGCAGCGCCGACTCACCGGCGCTGGCCTCGATGCCGGTGACCTTGCCGCCGAAGAGGTCGCCCTTGCCCTTGAGGTCCGCGAGGGTGTTCACGTCCTTCATGTAGGCGGGCACGGTCAGCTCGAGGGAGGTCGGCCCGTACCAGGACCCGAGGTCCTCCAGGTCCTTGCCGTACTTCTTCCAGTACTCGGCGTGCGTGACCGGCAGCCAGGAGTCGGTCTGGAAGTCGATGCCACCCTGCGCCAGCGAGGTGTAGAGCGGGCCGGCCTCGAACTGCTTGACGTCGACCTGGAAGCCGCGCTGCTCGAGGATCTCCTTCCACAGGAAGGTGGAGGCGACGCCCTCGTCCCACGGGATGTAGCCGATGGTGACCTTCTTGCCGTGGCCGACGTTCGTGGCGTCGCCGCCGGAGGCCGTCGAGGACGTGGAGCCGCCGAAGGCGCCCATGCCGCCGCCGACGAGCGCCAGGATCACCACACCGATCACGGCCACGGCCGGACGGGGGCGGTAGGACCAGATGTTCAGGCCGCGCGCGGCGCGCAGCTTGGCGAGGGCGCGGCGGCCGAGCGGGGACACCTGCTGGCCGAGCGCGCTGGTCATGCGGTCGAGGTAGATCGCCAGGATGACGATCGCGATGCCGGACTCGGCGCCCAGGCCGACGTTCAGCTGGCCGATGGCCGTGTTGACGTCGCCGCCGAGGCCGCCGGCGCCGACCATGCCCGCGATGGCGGCCATGGACAGGCCCAGCATGATGACCTGGTTGACACCGGCCATGATCGTGGGCAGGGCGAGCGGCAGCTGGACGCGGAGCAGGATGTTGCGCGGCGTGGTGCCGAACGCCTCGGCCGCCTCGACGAGTTCCTGGTCGACCTGCCGGATGCCCAGCTCGGTCATGCGCACGCCCGGGGGCACGGCGAAGATCAGGGTCGCGACGATGCCGGCGGGGGCGCCGGAGCCGAAGAACAGGATGGCCGGGATCAGGTAGACCATCGCGGGCAGCGTCTGCATCAGGTCGAGGATCGGCCGGAACAGGCCGCTGACCCGGTTCGAGCGCGCCGCCCAGATGCCCAGGGGCACGCCGATGACCAGGGCGATCACCGTGGACACGAGGACCAGCGACATGGTGTCCATCGCGTGGTCCCACAGGCCCAGGTTGTCGATGAACCCGAGGCCGACGAAGGTCAGCACTCCGGCCACGGTGCCGCGCAGCCAGAAGGCGACGACGGCGAAGATGCCCGCCATGATGAGCGCGGGGGGCGCCTGGAGGACGTCGGTGAGTCCGTTGTTGACGCCTTCGAAGCAGCTCTGGAAGAAGTCGAAGAGCCACGACATGTGGTGGAGCAGCCACTCCACGGCATCGTTGACCCAGTCGCCGAAGGGGATCTTAGGCATCGGCGTTCACCTTCTCCACGGGACCGTCTTCCTCGCCGCGCTGCGCCGGGACGGCGTCCTGCTTGACGAGGCCCGGGGCCGCGCCGTCGTTCTCGGCGTCCGGCGCACTGTCCTGCGCGGTGATCGTCTCCCCGAGCACGGCCAGCAGCCGGGCCCGGGTCACGACACCGGCGAGCTCGCCGTCCTCGCCGGTCACGGCGACGGCGACGCCGCTCGTCGAGCACGGCGTGAACAGGTCGATGATCGGGGTGCCGGCGGTGACCGTGGCCGGGGCGTCGGACGGGTCGTAGCCCTGCTCCGGCTCGCTCATGATGGCGCCGGCGGTGAGCACCCGGGCCCGGTCGACGTCCTGGGTGAAGGAGGCGACGTAGTCGTTGGCCGGCGTGACGAGGATGTCCTCGGCGGTGCCTATCTGGACGATGCGGCCGTCACGCATGACGGCGATGCGGTCGCCCAGGCGCATGGCCTCGTTCAGGTCGTGGGTGATGAAGACGATCGTCTTCTTCAGGGTCTTCTGCAGTTCCAGGAGCTGATCCTGCATGTCGCGCCGGATCAGCGGGTCGAGCGCGCTGAACGACTCGTCCATGAGGAGCAGGTCGGCGTCGGTGGCGAGCGCGCGGGCCAGGCCCACGCGCTGCTGCATGCCGCCGGACAGCTCGTCGGGGAAGGACTTCTCCCAGCCCTTGAGCCCGGCGAGTTCGAGCGCCTCGTGGGCCCGCTTCTCGCGCTCGGCGCGCGGGACGCCCTGCACCTCGAGCCCGTACGCCGCGTTCTCGAGGACGGAGCGGTGGGGGAACAGGGCGAAGTGCTGGAAGACCATGCTGATCTTCTTCGAGCGGACCTCGCGCAGCTCGCGGGGCGAGAGCTGCGTCAGGTCCTCCCCGTCGAAGCGGACGTGCCCGGCAGTGGGCTCCAAAAGTCCGTTCAGCATGCGCAGAAGAGTGGACTTGCCGGATCCCGACAGACCCATGACGACGAAGATCTGCCCGGGCTCGACGGTGAAGGACGCGTCGATCACGGCGGCAGTGGTGCCGTCGGCGCGCAGTTCCTCACGGTCGGCTCCGCGGCGGAGCTTCTCCACCGCCTCATCGGGTCGTCTGCCGAACACCTTGTACAGGTCTTCGGCTTCAAGCCTGGACACATACACCTCTCGGGTCGAACCAAGACGGCCCGCCTCCCCCGCCGGCGGGCCGTGGAGCGGCGCGGGGTCGGCCCGCTTGCCCGGACCCCCGACTTTCAGCCAGTAGTTGAAAGTGAGACCGGGTCCGCTCCGGCTCGTCGCCTGCCCCGGCTCATGCCGAGCAAACAGAAGAGTGGCCCAGTTCACACGCCATTCACCGCCGACCACGTTTACTGCACGACCGGTAAGTGTCAGTGGGGTGCGGCATGATGCGGAGGGTGACCCAGGACAACTCCGCATCCCCGCGCCTGATGCTGCTCGACACCGCGTCCCTGTACTTCCGGGCCTACTTCGGAGTGCCGGACTCCGTGAAGGCCCCGGACGGCACTCCGGTCAACGCGGTGCGCGGGCTGCTCGAATTCATCACCCGGCTCGTCCACGACCACCGCCCCACGCATCTGGTGGCGTGCATGGACGCGGACTGGCGCCCCCAGTGGCGCGTCGACCTCATCCCCTCCTACAAGGCGCACCGCGTCGCCGAGGAGACCCCCGCCGGCACGCCGGACGAGGAGGAGGTGCCCGACACGCTGTCGCCGCAGGTGCCGGTCATCGAGGACGTGCTCGACGCGGTGGGCATCGCGCGCGTGGGCGTGGCGGGCTACGAGGCGGACGACGTGATCGGCACGTACACGGCCCGCGCGAGCGGCCCCGTCGACATCGTCACGGGCGACCGCGACCTGTACCAGCTGGTGGACGACGAGCGGAAGCGCCGGGTGCTCTACCCGATCAAGGGTGTCGGCACCCTCCAGGTCACCGACGAGGCGTTCCTGCGCGAGAAGTACGCGGTGGACGGCCCCGGGTACGTGGACATGGCGCTGCTGCGCGGCGACCCGAGCGACGGGCTGCCGGGCGTGCCCGGGATCGGCGAGAAGACGGCCGCGAAGCTGCTCGCGCAGTTCGGCGACCTGGCCGGAATCATGGCCGCGGTCGACGACCCGGGAGCGAAGCTGACGCCGACGCAGCGCAAGCGGCTCGACGAGGCGCGGCCGTACATCGCGGTGGCCCCGAAGGTGGTGCGGGTCGCGGACGACGTGCCGCTGCCGGACGTGGACACGGCGTTGCCGCACGCCCCGCGCGACCCGGCCGCCGTGGGGGAGCTCGGCGCCCGCTGGGGTCTGGGCGGTTCGCTCCAGCGGCTCCTGGCCACGCTCGCCGGCTGAGGTGCTAACTTAGGCATACCTAAGTTCACGTTGCACCGAGGGAGACCGCACATGGCCGAGCGCCCCGCACGCCCGCCCCGCAAGGCCCGCTCCGCCCAGGTGGTGCGCGCCGAGCACATCACCCCGCACATGCGCCGGGTGGTCCTCGGCGGCGCGGGCCTCGCGGACTTCCCCGACGAGCTCCCGTACACCGACCACTACGTGAAGCTGCTCTTCGCCCCGGCGCCGGACGTGACCTACGCGGAGCCGTTCGACGTGGAGCGGATCCGCGCGGAGCTGCCGCGCGAGCAGTGGCCGGTGACGCGGACGTACACGGTGCGGGCCTGGGACCCGGCCGCGCGCGAGCTGACCCTCGACTTCGTGGTGCACGGCGACGAGGGGCTGGCCGGGCCGTGGGCGGTCGGCGTCGCGCCCGGCACGACGATCCACTTCATGGGCCCGGGCGGCGCCTACCGCCCGGACCTCACCGCCGACTGGCATCTGCTGGCCGGCGACGAGAGCGCCCTCCCGGCGATCGCCGCCGCCCTCGAAGCCCTCCCGGCCGGCACCCGGGCCCACGCCTTCATCGAGGTCGAGGGCCCGGAGGAGCAGCAGAAGATCGACTCCCCGGTCGAGATCACCTGGCTGCACCGCGCGGGCCGCCCCGTCGGCTCCCTCCTGGTCGAAGCGGTCACCGGCCTCGACTTCCCGGCCGGCCGCCCCCACGCCTTCGTCCACGGCGAGGCCGGCTTCGTGAAGGACCTCCGCCGCCACCTGCGCATCGACCGCGAGATCCCCCGCGAACACCTCTCGATCTCCGGCTACTGGCGCCTCGGCCACAACGAGGACGGCTGGCAGGCCTCGAAGCGCGACTGGAACGCCCAGGTAGAGGCCGAACAGGAACCTTCCGCCTGACCAGCAGCCCCCTGGGGCTTTCAGGGGCGCGGGGCTGTACCCGATCAGCGACTCCACCGCGGGGCGCAACCACGACACCCCTGGGGCACGCGGAGCGTGCGTTCAGGGGCGCGGGGAACTGCGCGACCAGCCACAACGAACCCGCACCCGGCGACGGACCACCAACCGGCAACGGCGCGGAACCGTACCCGATCAGCGACTCCGCCGCGGCGCGCGACCAGCCACACCGAAACCCGCACCCCGCGACGCAAGATCCACCCCCGCGGCGCCAAGCCGTACCGTTACCCCGGTGACCCGCCGCAGACCCCGCACCCCCGCCCCGCCCCTCCCCCAGCGCGACGGGATCGACCCCGTCCACGTGAAGATGCCGGCCGAGGGCGACTGGCGCACCGTGCGGGACCACCTGACCGAGCGGCTCTCCGCCCACGCGGAGACGATCGACGCGATGATCGAGGCGGGCCGGATCGTCACGGCGGACGGCACCCCCATCGGACCCGAGACCCCCTACACCCCCGGAGGGCACGTCTGGTTCCACCGCGACCTCCCGGCGGAGCCCCCCGTCCCGTTCCCGATCGAGATCGTGCACCGCGACGACCACCTGGTCATCGCCGACAAGCCCCACTTCCTGGCGACCACCCCCCGCGGCAGCCACATCAGGGAGACCGCGCTGGCGAGGCTGCGCCGCGACCTGGGCCTCCCCGGGCTGGGCCCGGCGCACCGGCTGGACCGCCTGACGGCCGGCCTTGTCCTGTTCGTCGTCCGCCCCGAGGACCGCGGCCGCTACCAGACCCTGTTCCGCGACCGCCTGGTCCGCAAGGAGTACGAGGCGATCGCCCCGTACGACCCGGCCGTCGAGCTCCCCGTCACCGTGCGGAGCCGGATCGAGAAGGAGCGCGGGGTGCTCGCCGCGCAGGAGATCCCCGGCGGCGAGCCCAACGCGGAGAGCGACATCCGGCTCGTCGAGGCGCGCGGCCCCCTCGGCCGCTACCGCCTCACCCCGCACACGGGCCGCACCCACCAGCTCCGTGTCCACATGAACCGCCTCGGGCTGCCGATCCTCGGCGACCCGATCTACCCGGAGATCGCCCCCCTCACCGCCCCGGACGACTTCCGCCGCCCCCTCCAACTCCTCGCCCGCACCCTGGAGTTCAGGGACCCCGTGTCCGGCCGCGAGCTCCGCTTCACGAGCGGGCGGGAACTCGCGGCCTGGACGTCGTACGAGGACTGGGCGGGCGGCGCAGGCCCGGCCGCCCCCGGCACGGATCAGTAGCCGCGCCACCACCGCAGGAACCGCTGCCAGGCCCCGAGCCGCTCCCCCGGGGCCGGAGCCTGCACCCCGGCCGGCGCCGGTGCGGCGGCCGGAGCGGGACCCGGCTGCGGCGGCACCATGGCGTCCGGCTGCCCCGGCCCGCCGGCGTGCCCCGGCGAGGACACCTGCCAGTCCGTGCGCTGCGGCGACGACATGCTCGGCACCGACACGACGTCCTGCTGCCCCCGCGGCGTGAACTCCACCGGCAGGGCCACGAGGTGCTGCGACAGGATCGTCGACCGCCACCTCAACTCCGACTCGGGCACGGCCAGTTCGGCATCCGGCAGCCGCATCAGGAACGCGTCGACGCCGATGTCGGCGATGGCGCGCCCGATGTCCTGACCGGGGCACTCGTGCGGGCCGCCGCCGAACGCGAGGTGCGAGCGGTTGCCCATCATGTGGGCGCCGGGTTCGGGCCGCACGACCGGGTCGGCGTTCCCCGGCTGGATGCCCATGATCAGACCGTCGCCGGCCCGGATGTGCTGCCCGCCGAGCTCGGTGTCGACCTTGGCGAAGTACCCGACCATCGCGCTGAACGGCGGCTCGTCCCACAGGGACTGCTCGACCGCCTCCGGCACGGTCATCTGCCCGCCGTTGAGCTGGGCCCGGAAGCGCGGGTCGGTGAGCACGACGCGCAGCACGTTGGCGATGAGGTTGGCCGTGGCCTCGTACGCGGCGATGAGCACGAGCCGCAGGTGCTGGCCGACCTCGTCGTCGGTGAGCCCGGCCGGGTCCGTGATCAGGGTGCTGGTGAAGTCGTCCTCGATGGGGTCGGCCCGGCGGCGCACCGCGAGTTCCATGAGGTGGCCCATGATGAACTCGTTGCTCGCGATGGCCGTCTCGGTGCCCTTGATCATGTCGCGGGCCGCCTGCACGAAGCGCTCGCTGTACGCCTCGGGCGCGCCGAGCAGGTCGAGCATCACCATCATCGGCAGATGCTCGGCGAACTCGCTGACGACCTCGCAGGTGCCGCGCTCGGAGAAGCGGTTGATGATGATCTGGGTCGACTTGTTGATGGTGCGGCGCAGGCTGCGGGCCTCGATCGTGGCGATGGCCGCGCTGACCGCGCCGCGCAGCCGCAGGTGCTCCGCGCCTTCGGCCATCGAGCAGATGGGCTGCCAGCTGAAGACGGGCGCGAGCGGGTGGGTCGGTTTGACCGTGCCGTTCTTCAGGGCGGTCCAGCCCCGCGCGTCGCGGTTGTACTGGGACGTGCTGCGGACCATGTGCAGGTTCTCGCCGTGGCCGAGGACCGCCCACATGCGGACGTCGTCGTGGATGAGCACGGGCGCGACGGGACCGTGCTCGGCGCGGAGTTTCTCGTACACGCCCGCGAGGTCCTCGTCGGCCTCGGGGCCGTACAGCCTGCGCAGTCCGTCCGGGCCGAGCGCGTGCGCGGGGCAGCCGGGCGGCGGCGCGAGCGAGGGGTCTCCCAGGGCGTCGTACGCGTGCGGCTGGGAGGGCTGGGAGGGAGGCGTCACGGTGATCGCTCCGGTGGTGTGGTCAGCTGGGTGAGTCGGGACGGGCGGGGTGTCGCGGGGCTCAGGCGCGGGCCAGCGCCATCTCGTGCAGATAGCGCATCAGCGTCATCAGGACGTCGCGGCTGGAGGCCCGGCGGCGCGCGTCGCACTCGATGATCGGGACGTCCGGGTCGAGGTCGAGCGCGTTGCGCAGTTCCTCCGTGGGGTAGCGCGGGCCGTCCGGGAAGGCGTTGTTGGCGATGACGAACGGCACGCCGCGCTCCTCCAGGCGCCCGATCACGTCGAAGCTGACCTCGAGACGGCGGGTGTCGATGAGCACGACGGCGCCGAGGGCGCCCTCGAACAGGCCGTTCCACAGGAACCAGAAGCGTTCCTGGCCCGGGGTCCCGAAGAGGTACAGGACCAGCTCGTCGGTGATGCTGATGCGGCCGAAGTCCATGGCCACGGTGGTGGCGGTCTTGGTCTCCGAGCCGTAGTTGTCGTCGACGCCGATGCCGGCCTGCGTCATGGTCTCTTCGGTGGTGAGCGGCCGGATCTCGCTGACGGAGCCCACCATGGTGGTCTTGCCGACGCCGAAGCCGCCGACGATCACGATCTTGACGGCCGAGGTGACCGTGTCGGGCATCCGGTCCTCGGCCCGCGGACCGGGGATGTGCAGGCTCCCGACGGCGGTCTCCGTCCCGGCCGTGCTGTCAGAGCTTCTGTAGTCCATGCATCACCGCTTCGAGGAGGGAACGGTCGGCCACGGCGCCCCGGATGACGGGCGCGCGCGCCTGGACCAGTTCGGCCGCGAGGAGTTCGCCGAGCAGCACGGTGACCACGCTGAACGGCAGGTTGAGGTAGGCCGAGATCTCGGCCGTGGAGAGGGGATTGCGGCACATCCGTAAGACGGCGGCCTGTTCGGGCGGGGCCGTCGGGGGCGGTTCGGCGCGCGCCACGATCAGGGTGACCAGATCGAGGGGCGCCCGCTCCGTGCCGTCGGTGCCGCCGGTGATCACGTACAGCCGCTCCGGATCGCGCTCTTTCGCGTCCGAGCCGGGGCGGCGCTCGCGCTGGGGCGGCTCTTCCCGGAAGGGGGGGTCGGGGGGGCGGAGAGTCATACAGTCTGGCCGTTGCGTCGGGGCGGGCTGGTCAGGTGGGCGCCGATCCGGATGACGAGGTCGCGCATCTGGTGGCTGATCATTCCGGCGTCGACGAACTGGTCGGCGAGGACGGCGAGATAGGCGCCCTTGCCGGCCGCCATCAGATAGAAGAAGCCGCCGTCGACCTCGATGATGACCATGTTCATCTTGCCGCTGCTGTCGGGGATCTCCGTGGCGACGGCGGAGGCGAGCGACTGGAGTCCCGCGCAGGCGGCGGCGATCCGGTCGGCCGCGTCGGGGTCTCCGCCGTACCGGGCGATGCGCAGGCCGTCCGCGGAGAGCACCACTACCTGGCGCACGTTGGAGACGCTCTCGGCGAGCTCCTTGAGCATCCAGTCGAAGTTGGCCCTTTGCTGGATCACTGGTGGTCTCCCTCTTCGGCCTGCTGGTTGTACGCGTCGTCGTGCGGCTTGTCCGCTCCGGCCCCGTCCGGGCCGTCGGGCTTGAGCCCGTTCATGAACGCCTCGACCCACAGGCCCGGTTCGGGCTGCGCGGGCCGCTCGTGCTCCGGCTGGGCCGGGGGCAGCGGGGCGGCCGCCGCGGGGGCGGGCATGGACAGATCGGGGTGGCGCGGGGTGACGATGATCTGGTTGTCGATGACCTTGGTGTCGACCTTGCGCCGGCGCTGCGGGAGCCCGTTGGCCCGCCATTCGGTGACCACGGGGACGTCGTCCTCCATCGCGACGAGCGGGGCGGAGGGGCGCGGTCCTGTGGTGGGGCGACGCGTCTTCTTCAGCCGCGGCTCTTCCTTGACCGGTACGCCGTTGTGGTCGACGCGGGGCACGGCGCTGGCGCCGATGCCGTGGGCGCGGCCGGGCGCGGGTCCGGAGCTCATCATCTCGCGGGGCACGATCAGTACGGCGCGCACGCCGCCGTACGCGGACTGGCGCAGCGAGATCTTCATGTCGTACATGGCGCAGAGCCGGCCGACGATGGCGAGGCCGAGGCGGGGGCTCTCGCCCAGGTCGTTCAGGTCGTAGCCGGCCTGGGCGCGCTCCAGCATCCGCTCGACGCGGGCGCGCTGCTCCTCGCCGAGGCTGACGCCGCCGTCCTCGATCTCGATGGCGATGCCGGTCTGCACCTCGACGGCGGTGACGTGCACGCGGGTCTGCGGCGGCGAGTAGCGCGTCGCGTTGTCGAGGAGTTCGGCGCAGGCGTGGATGAGGGGTTCGACGTGGATGCCCTTGATGGCGACGTCGCAGATGGCGTGCAGGTCGATGCGCGGGTACTCGAGGATGCGCGACATGGCGCCGCGCAGCACGCTGTAGAGCTTGACGGGCTTGGGCCACTGGCGGCCGGGCCGGGCGCCGCCGAGGACGGTGACGGAGTCGGCGAGGCGGCCGATCAGGGCGGTGCCGTGGTCGATGCGCAGGAGGTCGTCGAAGACCTCGGGGTTGCGGCCGTGGTCCTCTTCCATCTCGCGCAGTTCCTGGGACTGCTTGTGCACGATGGCCTGGACGCGGCGGGCGACGGAGACGAAGGAGCGCTGCGCGCCGTCGCGGAAGGCGGCCTCGCGGTCGATCTCCTTCAGGCAGCGGTAGAGCAGTTCGCGCTCGCCGCGCGTGACGTCGCGGAAGGCCGCCTCGGAGTCGCAGGTGTCGCGGACCGCGTCGCGCGGGTTGGCGCCCTTGCGCATGCGGTAGAGGGCGTGCGGCAGGACTTCCTTGGCGACGCGCATCGTGAGCTGCTCGTGGCCGTCGACCCGGGCTTCCAGCTCGGCGACGTGCTGGGCGTACTGGGCGCGCAGGCCCTTGAGGATGCGGCCGCGGCGGACGGCCTCGGCGGCCACGGCGACGACGAGGAGCGTGCCGAGGGCGCCGCACAGGGCGACCGCGAGACGGGCGGGCTGCGTGACCACGGCGACGGCTGCTCCGGTGGCGGCCGCCATGACCATGGCGGGCAGCAACAGCACGCGTGTGTAGGGGACTTCTCGGCCACCGGGAGGCGATTGAACACTCACCATGTATGCCCTCTAAAAACAATCGGGTCGGGGAATTCGCGGTGGTCCGTCGCACTTCGTACCGGGGCTCGACGCGAACCATCCACGCATAGGGGAACAAGCGCCCGAATCCATCTCAACTCGGTGCGCTGCGGGCGAGCTTAGTCCGACCGGATCATCGCCGAGTCATATTCAGCAAGGCCCTGCACGAACCCCCCTGCCGGGCATACACTCGCTCCCATTTGCACGCTCCGCTCAGATTCGAACGCATGGAGTGATCACGTCCGGGTACGCGAATCCGGACCCCTCCGGCGGCCGTCCGCCGGACACGCGAAAGGGCGCCGTCCCTGCGGACGGCGCCCTTCTGACGGAGCGTCGGCTAGCCGACGGAGGAGTACGCGACGACGCCGCGCAGCAGTCCGTCGACAGCCTTGCGCGCGTTCTTCGCGACCGTGGAGCCCTCCTTGGGGGCGGCCGCGGCGATCTGCCCGAGCACGTCGATGACCTGCTTGCACCAGCGCACGAAGTCGCCTGCGGGCATCTCCGCCTCGCGCAGCACCTCGTCGAGCCCCTTGCCGGAGGCCCACTCGTACGCGGCCCAGGCGAAGCCGAGATCGGGCTCGCGCTGCCCGACGCCCTCGGTCTGGCTGATCCGGAAGTCCTCCTCGAGCGCGTCGAGCCGGCCCCAGATGCGGACCATCTCGCCGAGCGCGGCCTTGGCCCGGCCCGAGGGCAGCTTCGGGGCGAGCGCGTCGTCGCCGACCCGCGCCTCGAACACCAACGCCGAGACGCACGCCGCCAGTTCGGCCGGGTCCAGGCCCTCCCAGACGCCGTCGCGCAGGCACTCGCTCGCCAGCAGGTCCAGCTCGCCGTAGAGCCGGGCGAGCCGCTTGCCGTGCTCGGTGACCTCGTCGCCGCGCAGATAGTCCATCTCGGTCAGCAGCTTGACGATGCGGTCGAAGGTGCGGGCGATCGTGTTCGTCCGGCCCTCGATGCGGCGCTCCAGCTGTGCGGTGTCCCGCTTGAGCCGGTGGTAGCGCTCGGCCCAGCGCGCGTGGTCCTCGCGCTCGGCGCAGCCGTGGCACGGGTGGGCGCGCAGCTCGGCGCGGAGCCGGGCGATCTCGCGGTCGTCCGCCGCGGCCGAGCGGCTCTTCCTGTGCCGGTCGGGCACGATGTGGCCGGCCTTGGTGCGCAGCGCCGACGCGAGGTCGCGCCGGGACTGCGGCGAGCGCGGGTTGAACGACTTCGGGATGCGCATCCGCTCCAGCGCCTCGACCGGCACCGGGAAGTCGATCGACGCGAGCCGCTTGACCTGCCGCTCGGCGGTGAGCACCAGCGGGCGGGGGCCGTCGTGGGACTCGAAGCCGCGGTGCCCGTTGGACCGGCCCGCGGACAGGCCGGGGTCCAGGACGAGCGCGAGGCCCGCGAACTTGCCCGTGGGCACGTGGATCACGTCGCCCGGCTTGAGCTTCTCCAGGGCGGCGGCGGCCTGGGCCCGGCGCTGGGCGGCGCCCTGCTTGGCCAGCTCCGTCTCACGGTCCTTCAGCTCGCGGCGCAGACGCGCGTACTCGTCGAAGTTCCCGAGGTGGCAGGTCATGGACTCCTTGTAGCCCTCGAGCCCCTCCTCGTTCTTCTGCACCTGACGCGAGATGCCGACGACCGACTTGTCCGCCTGGAACTGGGCGAAGGAGGTCTCCAGCAGCTCGCGCGAGCGGTGCCGCCCGAACTGCTCCACCAGGTTCACCGCCATGTTGTACGACGGCTTGAAGCTGGAGCGGAGCGGGTACGTGCGCGTGCCGGCGAGTCCGGCCAGATGCTCGGGGCTGAAGCCGCGCTGCCACAGCACGACGGCGTGGCCCTCGACATCGATGCCGCGGCGCCCGGCGCGGCCGGTCAGCTGCGTGTACTCGCCCGGGGTGATGTCGGCGTGCTGCTCCCCGTTCCACTTGACGAGCTTCTCCAGGACGACGGAGCGGGCCGGCATGTTGATGCCCAGCGCCAGCGTCTCGGTCGCGAAGACCGCCTTGACCAGGCCCTTGACGAAGAGCTCCTCCACGACCTCCTTGAAGGTCGGCAGCATGCCCGCGTGGTGGGCGGCGATGCCGCGCTCGAGGCCCTCCAGCCACTCGTAGTAGCCGAGGACGTGCAGGTCCTCGTCGGGGATGGACGCCGTGCGCTCCTCGACGATCTGCCGGACCTTGGCCCGGGCCTCCTCGTCGTTCAGCCTCAGGCCCGCGTACAGGCACTGCTGGACGGCCGCCTCGCAGGCGGCGCGGCTGAAGATGAACGTGATGGCGGGCAGCAGTCCCTCGGCGTCGAGCCGGTCGATCACCTCGGGGCGGCCCGGCGTCCAGATCCTGGAGCGCTGGCGGCGCTCGCGCTCACGGTCCGCCTCGCGCATGGCGCGCCCGCGCCTGCGGTCCTGGTAGGACGGCCGGCTCGCCTCCATGCGGGCCATCCGCGTCAGGTCCGGGTTGACCGCCTTCTTGTGGCCCTCGCCCTCCTCGAAGAGGTCGTACATGCGGCGCCCGGCGAGCACGTGCTGGAACAGCGGGACGGGCCGGTGCTCGGAGACGATCACCTCGGTGTCGCCACGCACGGTGTCCAGCCAGTCGCCGAACTCCTCCGCGTTCGACACCGTCGCCGAGAGGGAGACCAGGGTCACCGACTCCTGGAGGTGGATGATCACCTCTTCCCAGACGGCGCCGCGGAAGCGGTCGGAGAGGTAGTGCACCTCGTCCATGACCACGTAGCCGAGGTTGATCAGCGAGCGGGAGCCCGCGTACAGCATGTTCCGCAGGACCTCGGTGGTCATGACGACGATCGGCGCGTCGCTGTTCACACTGTTGTCGCCGGTCAGCAGGCCGACCTTGTCGGAGCCGTAGCGCTTGGCGAGGTCCTGGTACTTCTGGTTCGACAGCGCCTTGATCGGCGTCGTGTAGAAGCATTTCTTGCCCTGGAGAAGGGCGAGGTGCACGGCGAACTCGCCGACGATCGTCTTGCCGGAGCCGGTGGGCGCCGCCACCAGGACGCCCTTGCCCGCCTCCAGCGCCTGGCAGGCCTCGATCTGGAAGGGGTCGAGACCGAAGTCGTACATCTCGCGGAAGGACGCGAGCGCGGTGGCCTGCTCGGCGGCCCGCTTACGGGAAGCCGCGTACCGCTCGGCCGGTGAGAGGTCCTCTGTCATCGTGCTTTCGAGCCTACCGGCCGCCACTGACATCGGACGATCATTATCCGCTAAGCACTCGGACGCCGACCGCCGGCGGGCCTCAGACCAGCACGCGAACGGCCGCCGGGACACACTCGGCGACCTGAGGCAGAGCCCCCACCGGCTCCCCGTCCGCGTACGCCGTGATGTCGGGCGCGGCGAGCTCGACGCGGCGCGCGCGGTACACGGTGACCTTGGGGTGGGTCAGATGGGTGCCCTTGTAGACGCGCGGGAAGACACGCAGCAGGGTGGTGCGCGAGCAGTCCCCCACGACGGTCACGTCGAAGAGCCCGTCGTCCATCTCGGCGTCGGCGCATATCCGCATGCCGCCTCCGTAGGAGGTGCCGTTGCCGACGGCGACCAGGGTGGCGGCCACCTCGCGCGCGGAGCCGTCGTCGAGCGTGAGACGGAAGGGCACCGGCTTGAAGGCGGCCAGTTCCAGGGCGATCGCCAGGTCGTACTTGAAGCGGCCGAGCGGCAGCCGCATCCGGTTGCCGCGGTCGTTGACGCGGGAGTCGAAGCCGGAGGCGAGGACGGTGCCGAACCAGTGGTCGCCGATCCGCCCCAGGTCGACCTCGCGGATCCGTTCCCCCTTGAGCGCCTCGGCGACGAGCGCGCCGGCCGCCGCCGGATCGCGGACGGGCAGTCCGAGAGCGCGCGCGAAGTCGTTGCCGGTGCCGACGGCGACGATGCCGAGCGGGGTGCGGGTGCCGGCGACGGCCTGCAGGGCGAGGTTCACGAGCCCGTCGCCGCCGACGGCCACGAGGGCACCCGTGCCCTCGGCCACGGCGGCACGCGCGCGTGCGAGGGCGTCGGTGGCGTCCTCCCCGATGACCGTGCGCACGGAGAATCCGGCGGCCCGCAACGCGGAAGCGGCCGGCTGCGCAGCGTGTGCGCCCCGGCCGCGTCCCGCGGTGGGATTGACGAAGAGGGTGATGTCGCTGCTCACGGCCGGACCCTAGCAAGTGCCCTGCCGCGAACCGCGGTTACCTCAGGTCACATCGTCGTAACCGTTGATCCGGTCCTGCTCGCCGGTGGACTGCTCGGGCACCGAGCGGCTGGCGCTCACCGTCTCGACCTCGCCGATCTCCTCGGGCGTGAGGTCGAGCTCGGACGCCTCGTCGTCATCGGGGCCCGCCGCCTCGATGAGCCGCTTGCGCCGGTCGTTCAGGAGCGAGAAGCCGGTCGCGGCGAAGTAGAGCACCCAGATCGGTCCCGCGAGGGCGAGCATCGTCAGCGGGTCGGTGCTGGGCGTGGCCACCGCCGCGAAGACGGTGATGCCCATGATCATGCCGCGCCACCAGCCGAGCATCTTCCTGCCGCTGAGCACGCCGGTGAGGTTGAGCATGACCAGGAGCAGCGGCAGCTCGAAGGAGAGACCGAAGACGATCACCATGCGGGTGATCAGGTCCAGCAGGTCGTCGAGCGGCAGCTGGTTGTCGATGTTCGCCGGCGAGAAGTCGAGCAGCACCCGCGCCATCGTCGGCAGGGTCTTGTACGCGAAGAACGCGCCGCCGAGGAACAGCGGAACGCCGGTGGCCACGAAGGCGGTCGCGTACTTCTTCTCGTGCTTGTGCAGGCCGGGGGCGACGAAGCCCCACAGCTGGTAGAGCCAGACCGGCGACGCACCGATCACACCGGCCATGAGGGAGACCTTCAGGGCGAGCGTGAAGGGCGTGATCAGGCCGTTGAGCACGATGCGGGCGCACTGCTCGTTGGCGTCCTTGTTGTCCGCCGCCTTGGCCGTCAGTTCGGCGAAGGTCTTGTCGCAGCCGACCGACTCGAGGACCGGGTTCGTGAAGAACTCGATGATGTCCTTGTAGTAGAAGGCGGCGACGATCGTGACGACGAGGATGGCCAGGACGGCCTTCCCGAGTCGGTTGCGAAGCTCACGCAGGTGCTCCGCGAGCGGCATCCGCCCCTCGGGGTCCTTCTCCTGTTTGCGGGCAGACTTGAGCAACCCACGTCCTCATCTCGTGCGACAGGCCGCCGCTACCGGGGCGGCCTTGGATCAGCTCTGCGTCGTCTGGTTCGTCTGCTCGGTCACAGGACGCGAGCTGCTCACATCGCCGGGAGCGGCCTGGATGGTGCGCTGGGCCGGAGGCTGCTCGCCCGCCTTCGGCGGGTCGGACGGAGCGGCATCCTTGTTGCCACCCTCGCTCTTCATGGCCTTCGCCTCGCTCTTGAGGATGCGGGCGGACTTGCCGAGCGAGCGCGCCATGTCCGGAAGCTTCTTCGCGCCGAACAGGAGGAGGATGACCACGAGCAGGATGATCAACTCGGGGGCGCCGATCTTTCCACCGAACATATGCGTTTACCTTCTCACTGAGGCGGCAGGGGCGGGGCTGCCGGTACCGGCCGGACTTCGGACTGTTGTCCGACCACCGTGCTGGCAGCGATCGTATCCCGTGGGGGTGAACACGGGGCAATCCCCGTGCGTACTCCCGCTTGCGGCCCGCGCCTCGCTCCCAGGCCGCGTAAAGGAGCGTACCCGGCGGACCCCACGGACCGACAGGCCGCGGGGGTAAAGCGCTTTCCATCGCCGCTTCGGGCGCAGGTCCGCGTCCGCACCGGGACGCGCGACACGCTGTCAGACCGCGTCGCCGCCGGCCTTCGCGACACTCACGGCGGCGCGCTCCAGCTCTTCGGCCGCGCTGTTGATACGCCGTGTCGTGTCGGCGACTTGGCGGCTCAGGCGCTGCGCCTCGACGAACACCCTCACCGCGAGAACCGCCAGGACGGCGAGTCCCACGAACCCCACGGCCACCGCCAGCATCGCCCAGAACATGCGCCGAGCCTAGACGGTCTGATGGAGGCGCAGGGTGCGCACCCCGCCGCCGGTGAGGAGTTCGACGATGCGCTCACCGGCCGGCTTGCGCACGGAGCTGGCGCACTCGGGGCAGGTGAAGGAGTAGAAGGTGGTGCGGCGGCTGCCGCCGATCACCAAGCGGAGCGCGGACGCGGCGAGTTCGAAGCGGGCCCGGCAGTGCGGGCAGGCGGCCTTGAAGACCACGGGCGCCGGGATCCCCGCCACGGCGGATATTCCGGAGACGCCCATCAGTCCGGTCGCTCCACCCATGTCGCCCACCTCACACCCTTCTCTTACCTGTCACCCGGAGCACCGCGTGTCGTCCCGCGCCTCACTCGCCGCCCAAATCGCCGCACATGCGGCGAATGTCACAACTCGTACGCCGCGAGGGCCTCCCGGGCCGCGTCGCGCGCGCTGTCGGCCAGGTCGGCGGGGGCGACGATGTGCCCGTCGCCGCCGAGCCGCAGCGCGAGCCGGCGCAGCGAGGACGGGTCGGGGGTGCGCAGCGTGATCCGCAGCCCGCCGTCGGGCAGCTCCTCGGCGCTGTCGTGCGGGTAGTACTCGGCGACCCAGCGCCCGCCGGGGCCGACCTCGACGACGACCTCGGGGTCCTCGGCGGCGGGCTGCACGAGCGCCTCGGACAGGTCGCGCAGTTCGATCTCCGGCGGGGCCGAGGCCTCGTCGAGGACGCGGATCTCGGCGACCCGGTCGAGCCGGAAAGTGCGCCGCGCCTCGGAGCGACGGCACCACGCCTCCACGTAGGTGTGCCCGACGCTGACGAGCCGGATCGGGTCGATCTCGCGCTCGGTGACCTCGTCGCGGGCGGGCGAGTAGTAGCGGATCCACAGCCGGCGCCGCTCGGAGATCGCCCGGTCCACGTCGGCGAAGACGCCGCCCTCGGACTCGAAGGTCACGTTCAGCCGGGCGCTGGCGCCGGCCATCTCGCCGGCGGCGGTCTCCAGCTTGGCGGTCGCCCGCAGCAGCGCGAGCCGGTCGCTCTCGCGCAGGCCCGGGAGCGTCGCGACGGCGCGCGCGGCGACGAGCAGCGCGGTGGCCTCGTCGGAGGCGATGCGCAGCGGCTCGGCGGCCTCCGCCGACAGGGCGGCCGGGTTGTGCCACCAGATGCGGTCGCCGTCGGTGTCGATGTCGAGCAGGTCGCCGCCGCGGAAGCTGGTGCCGCACAGGGGCAGCACGTCGAGGTCGGAGATCAGCTCGTCCTCGGTGATGCCGAAGGCCCGCGCGACGTCGCTGACGTGGGCGCCGGGGCGCTCGCGCAGATACGTCACCAGGGAGAGCATCCGCCGGGTCTGGTCGATGGCGTTGGCAGCCATGGTCGTACGTCCCCTCAGCCCTTGGCCACGGCGCGCAGCCGCTCCACCACGTCGGCCCGCAGTTCGGCGGGCTCGAGCACGACCACGTCGGGGCCGAACTCCACGAGCCAGGCGTCGAGCCCGTGCCCGTACGGGATCTCCACCTCGTCCCAGCCGTCGCCCAGGTCGCGTACGGAGACGGCCTTGGCGCGCAGCGGGTAGCCGGCACCGGCGCGCAGGCGGATCAGGGCGGAGCGGTCGGCGGTCTCGCCGGCCCAGCTCGCGACGGTCTCACGCACGGTCACCACGTCCGGTACGGGCGCCTTGAAGCGGCCCGCGCGGGAGCGGACCTTGCCGGTGATCCGGGAGAGGCGGAAGACGCGCTCGGCCTCCCGGTCCCGGTCCCAGCCGGCCAGGTACCAGTGGCCGCGCCAGCACTCCAGGGCCCAGGGCTCGACCTGGCGCTGCTCGGGGCGCGCGGCGTTGGCCTTGCGGTAGTCGAAGACGACGGGGCGGCGGTCGCGGCAGGCCAGCATCAGGGGCTCGAAGGACGCCTCGCGCACCGGGATCCGGGGCTCGAGCGCACCGTGCGGCTCGTACGGGTCCACGTCCTCGGGCATGCCGGCGGCGCGCAGCTTCTGCAGGGCGCCGCTGGCGGCGCCGGCGAGGCGGGCCTGCTGCCACACCTTGGCGGCGAGGCCGAGGGCCGCTGCCTCCTCGGCGTCGAGGGCGATGGGCGGCAGCCGGTTGCTGTCGCGGCGGGCCTGGTAGCCGATCTCGCCGTCCAGGTTCTCCACGGTCTCGATGACCAGGCCCAGCTCGCGCAGATCGTCCTTGTCACGCTCGAACATGCGGTTGAAGGAGTCGTCGCTGCCCGCCTCCAGGTAGGCCTCGATGGAGCTCCGCAGCTCCCGCTTGCTGAGCGGTCGGCGCGTCCCGAGCAGACACAGCGCCAGATTCATCAGCCGCTCGGCCTTGGCAATGGCCATCGACGCCCTTTCGTCCCCGGAGGCTCCCCGCGCGCTCCCTCAGTGCTCCCGATCGTCGACCGTACCGCCCCGGGGTGTCGCGGCAAAAGCCAGGGGCAAAGCCGAGGCAAAGCGGCGGCCCGCCGGTGGAAAGGCGGAAGGGCCCGTGCCGGCCGGCACGGGCCCTTCTCGCGACGTTCGGCTCGCTCGCGCGGACCGTCAGACGGCGACCAGGTCGCAGACGAAGATCAGCGTCTCGCCCGGGGCGATGCGGCCGCCACCGGCGCCGCGCTCGCCGTACGCGAGGTGCGAGGGGATCGTCAGCTCACGACGGCCGCCGACCTTCATGCCCTGCACGCCCTGGTCCCAGCCCGCGATGACCTGGCCGGCACCGAGCTGGAACTCCAGCGGGTTGCCGCGGTTCCAGGAGGCGTCGAACTCCTCACCGGTGGAGAAGGCCACGCCCACGTAGTGGACCTTGACGAAGTCGCCGGCCTTGGCCACGGCGCCGTCGCCCTCCCAGATGTCCTTGATCTGGAGGTCCGCCGGCGGCTCGCCGACCGGGAAGTCGACCTCGGGCTTGTCGATGCTCACGTGTAGTGCTCCTGCTGGTTGGCTGTCGGACAACCGGGACAGTCTGCCACTGTCGCGGGGGTCAGTGCGCGGCGAGGATGTCCACGACGAAGACGAGCGTGGAGTTGGCCGGCAGGGCCTTGCCCTGGTCCTTCTCGCCGTAGGCCTGCTCCGGCGGGATCACCAGCAGGACGCGGTCGCCCACGTGCTTGCCGACGATGCCCTTGTCCCAGCCCTGGATGACCTGGCCCTGCCCGATGGGCGTGGTGAACGGCTGGCCGCCGCGGTTCCAGGAGGAGTCGAACAGCTCGGCCTTCGCCTTGCCCTCGTTGATCTTCCAGGCGGCACCGCTGTACTGCATGCTGACCGTCTGGCCGTTCTTGATCTCGGCGCCCTTGCCCTTGATGAGGACCTGGTCGACGAGCTTCTTCGGCGGGTCGTTCTTCGGGACGGAGATCGTGGCCGGCTTCTCCTCGTCGGCCTTGATCTGCGGCAGGTCGGACGGGATCGCGGCCTGCGTGCCCTCGACCTTCTTCGGGACGACCTTGCCGACGTCGACCGCGAAGACCAGCGTGTCCTCGCCCGAGACGCCCGCCTGCGGGTTGCCCTGGGGGCCGAAGCCGGCGGCCGGCGGCGCCACGACGAGCACCCGGCTGCCTTCCTTCTGCCCCACCACGGCCTGCGCGAACGCCGGCAGCTGGCCCTCGGCGCCGGCGGTCACCATCTGGTCGCCGCCGCCCTGCTTGCCGTACGTGGTGCCGAGGTCCTTGCCACCCTTCCAGACCTTGCCGGTGAAGTTCATCGTCACCAGGTCGTTCTTCTTGACCTCGGCGCCGTCGCCCTCGGAGAGCGTGTGCACGACGAACTTGCCGCTCGGGTCGCCCTTGGGCAGCGTGATGGACGCCTTCTTGCCGACGTCACCTGCGACCTTCGGCATCGGGTTCGCGGTGTCGACGGGCTTGGGCACCTCGGCCGACTTCGGCGCGGAGGAGGAGTCCGCCTTGTCCGCCGAGTCCTTCTTGCCGTCGTCGCTGCCACAGGCCGCCGCGGTCAGCGCCAGTGCCGGCACGATCAGTAGAGCTGCAAGTCGCCGTCGCACAGTGATCCTCATGTCGCTCGAATACGGTCCGGCCACTCTAGGCCCTCGGGCAACTGTGCCACGGGCAGCGGAAGGGCCCCGTACGAATGATTCGCACGGGGCCCTTCCTGAACGCCTCGAACACCCCTTTGGGGGGTGTTCCGCAGCGGATCTTCACGCCGGTCCTACATACCGGCGATCAGCTTCTCCACCCGGTCGTCCACGCTGCGGAACGGGTCCTTGCACAGCACGGTGCGCTGCGCCTGGTCGTTCAGCTTCAGGTGGACCCAGTCGACCGTGAAGTCGCGGCGCTGTTCCTGGGCGCGCCGGATGAAGTCGCCGCGCAGTCGCGCGCGCGTGGTCTGCGGGGGCACGGACTTGCCCTCGAAGATCTTCAGGTCGTTGCAGATGCGGGCGGCCTGGCCCTTCCTCTCCAGGAGGTAGTAGAGACCACGACGGCGGTGGATGTCGTGGTAGGCGAGGTCTATCTGCGCGACCCTCGGGTGCGACATGGTCATGTTGTGCTTGGCCCGGTACCGCTCGATGAGCTTGTACTTCATGACCCAGTCGATCTCGGTACCGATGCGGTCGAGGTCCTCCGCCTCGATCGCGTCGAGCGTGCGGCCCCACAGCTCGAGGACCTGGTCCACGGTGCCGGTGCGGATGCCCCGGCGCTCGCAGAAGTCCACGGCCTTCTCGTAGTACTCGCGCTGGACCTCCAGGGCGGAGGCCTCGCGGCCGCTGGCCAGGCGGACCTTGCGGCGGCCCGTGATGTCGTGGCTGACCTCGCGGATGGCCCGGATCGGGTTCTCCAGGGTCAGGTCGCGCATCACCGTGCCGGCCTCGATCATGCGCAGCACGAGGTCGGTGGCACCGACCTTGAGGAGCATGGTCGTCTCGGACATGTTCGAGTCACCGACGATGACGTGCAGCCGGCGGTAGCGCTCGGCGTCCGCGTGCGGTTCGTCGCGGGTGTTGATGATGGGCCGGGAGCGCGTCGTCGCGGAGCTGACGCCCTCCCAGATGTGCTCGGCGCGCTGGCTCACGCAGTACACCGCGCCGCGCGGCGTCTGCAGCACCTTGCCCGCGCCGCACAGCAACTGACGGGTGACCAGGAAGGGGATGAGAATGTCCGCGAGTCGCGAGAACTCCCCGTGCCGTGCCACCAGGTAATTCTCGTGGCAGCCGTAGGAGTTTCCCGCCGAGTCGGTGTTGTTCTTGAACAGATATACGTCGCCTGCGATTCCCTCCTCGTGCAGGCGGCGTTCGGCGTCGACGAGCAGGCCTTCCAGAATGCGCTCGCCCGCTTTGTCGTGGGTGACCAGCTCGGTCACGTTGTCGCATTCGGGTGTTGCGTATTCCGGATGCGAACCCACGTCCAGATACAGGCGTGCGCCGTTCCGCAGAAAGACATTGCTGCTGCGGCCCCATGACACGACACGGCGGAAGAGGTACCGCGCCACCTCGTCAGGAGACAGGCGTCGCTGTCCCCTGAACGTGCATGTGACGCCGTACTCGTTCTCCAGCCCGAAAATGCGGCGGTCCATGACTGAACATTACGCCCGATCCCCCGAGCTGAAACGGGGTTGGACGGCACGGTTCGGATCATTTTCAGATGAGAGCGCGACACGCCCGGACGCGTGCGGCGCGCTCAGGACCCGCCCGGTGGCCAGCAGGACGAGCAGCGCCAGGGCGCCGGTGACGGCCGGCACGGCGAAGCCCCAGCGGGTGCCGCCCCATTCGACGACGGGGCCCGCGACGGCCGTACCCACGCTCGCGCCCACCGTGAACGTCGTCACGAGCCACGAGAACGCCTCGGTGACCGTCCCGCGCGGGGCGTGCCGGTCCACGACGATGAACGCGCAGGCGATGCAGGGCGCGAGGAACACGCCCGCGACCGCCGTCAGCGCCACCATGGCCACCGGGCCGGGCACGATCGCCAACGGCACGTAGAACAGCGCCAGAAGCGCCACCAGCCACCGAAGTCGCCCCTCGGGAGCCCCACTCCACTGCCGCGCGCCGTAGACCGCGCCGCCGACGAGCGCGCCGAGGCCGAGCGCGGCCATCATCCAGCCGTACACGGCGTCACCGCCGTTGCCGTCCGCGTACGAGACACCGGCCACCGTGATGGAGCCGAGCGCGAGCCCGATGAACAGGAAGGCGGCGAGCAGCGCCAGCAGGCCCGGTGAGCGCAGGGCGCCCAGCCAGTGGGCCTCGCGGGGCGCGCTGCGCCACGCGCGCGAGGGCTTCGACAGCACTACGGAGAGGGCGCCGAGCACACCGATCACGTTGAGGACGATGAGCGCGGCTTGCGCGGACCACAGCGACACACACACGGTCACCAGGAGCGGGCCGACCGTGAACATGACCTCCTGCGCGATGGCGTCCATGGCGTACGCCACGTGCACCTGTTCCTCGCGCGGCAGCACACTCGGCCACAGGGCGCGCAGCCCGCCCTCCAGCGGAGGTGTGAACAGGCCGGCGGCCGCCACCGCGAGATACGCGACCACGGGGGTGTCCGTGCCCACGAGCGCGAAGACGGTCATCGCCAGCGCCGACAGGACGGCCGCGGGCAGCTGCACCTTCGGCTGGCCCCGCAGGTCCACCAGGCGGCCGAGCACCGGCTGCCCCACGGCGTTGGCCACGCCGTACACCGCGGCCAGCGCTCCGGCCAGGCTGTAGGTGCCGCCCTCCTCACGCACGAACAGCACGATCGCGATCGCCGCGATCGCGTTCGGCAGCCTGCCCACCAGGGTGCCCGTCAGCAGCCGCATCGCGTGCCGCGCCCTGAGGATCTCCGCATAACCCGCGGCCATCGCCCCGCCCTCACCTGAAGTTTTACGTATAACGTCGTGACGTCATACGTACCACGCACCCGGCCCCGACAGCCACCCGCTACCGTCGTGAACCGGACCAGGCCGGACCAGGAACGACACGGAGGCACCAGTGACCAGCGGCACCGAGGGCCCGGCGACCACCCGCCCCACCAGCCGGGACGTGGCCCGCGCGGCCGGCGTCTCCCAAGCCGCCGTCTCCCTCGTCATGGGCGACAAATGGCGCGGCCGCGTCGCCGCCGGCACCGCCGAGCGCGTCCGCGACGCCGCGCGACAGCTCGGCTACCGGCCGAATCTCGCCGCCCGCAGCCTCCGCATGGGCCGCACCCGCACCGCGCTCCTGGTCGTCCCGGCGCTCACCAACGAGTTCTTCGCCGGGGTGTACACGGGCGCCGCCCGCGTCGCCGCCGAGCACGACTTCGGCGTCGTCCTGTACCCCTCCCCCGAGGGCACGGGCCCCGCGCGCGACCCCTTCCCGTCCTCTCAGGCAGCCCTCGACGGCATCCTCGCCTCCTCCATGGCCGCCGACGCCGTCACCACCCTGCGCGGTGACGGCCTCCCGCTCGTCATGCTCGACAGCGACCCCGGCGACCCCGCCACCACCACCGTGAACCTCGACCTGCCCGACGGCGTCCGGCAGCTCACCGAACACCTCCTCGGCCTCGGCCACCGCCACTTCCTGCACCTCGCCTCGGCCGTCGACTCCTGGACCTTCGACGTCCGCGCCCGCGAACTCGCCGCCCGCACCCGGCAGGTGCCCGGCACCACCCTGCGCACCGTCCGCTCCCCCTTCACCGTCGAGGGCGCCCAGGACGCCGCCGAGCGGGCCCTGCGCACCAGCGGCCTCCGGACACCCACCGCGATCGTGTGCGACGACGACAAGATCGCCGCCGGTGCCTGCAAGGCCGCCCGCCGCGTCGGCCTGCGCGTCCCCGACGACCTGTCCGTCACCGGTTTCGACGACCTCTCCCTGGCCACAGCCCTCGAACCGGAACTCACCACCGTGCGCCTGCCCGCCGAGGACTTCGGCGCCCGCGGCATGGCCGCGCTCCTCGCCGTGCTCGACGACCGCACCCCGGACACCACTCCCCTGCCCGTCCGGCTCGTCCCCCGCGGCTCCACCGCGCCGCCGCCGCGCACCGACGCCCCCTGACACACGTGTGCCCCGGCCGGTCACGGACCGGTCGGGGCACACCTCTCGAAGAGGAACCCGCGCGCTACGCCTCGGAGCCGCCGTCGGAGTCGGAGTCGGAGGACGTGTCGTCGGACACGGCCTCGGACGCCGCCTTCGACACCTCCGCCGCGCCCTCGGCCGTCAGCAGCCGCTCCAGCTGCCGTCCGGCGATCCGCTTGAACTTGCGCTGCTGCGGCCGCGTACGGTCCAGGACGGCCACTTCCAGGCGCTCCGCGGGGATCTCCCGCTCGCTCCCGTTCGTGTCCCTCGACAGGGCCTGCACCGCCAGCTTGAGCGCCTCGGACAGCGTCATGCCGTCCTGGTGGCGCTGGTCCAGGAAGGTGCTGATCTGCTCCGCGTTGCCGCCCACCGCCACCGAGCCGTGCTCGTCGACGATCGAGCCGTCGTGCGGCAGCCGGTAGATCTGGTCGCCCTCGGCGGACTCGCCCACCTCCGCGACGACCAGCTCCACCTCGTACGGCTTCTCGCCCGCGCTGGAGAAGATCGTGCCCAGCGTCTGGGCGTACACGTTCGCCAGCCCACGGGCCGTCACGTCGTCGCGGTCGTAGGTGTAACCGCGCAGGTCCGCGTACCGGACACCGCCGATCCGCAGGTTCTCGTACTCGTTGTACTTGCCGGCCGCCGCGAAACCGATGCGGTCGTAGATCTCGCTGAACTTGTGGAGTGCACGGGACGGGTTCTCGCCGACGAACACGATGCCGTCGGCGTACTGCAGCACCACCAGGCTGCGACCGCGCGCGATGCCCTTGCGCGCGTACTCCGCGCGGTCGGCCATCGCCTGCTGGGGAGAGACATAGAACGGTGTCGACACCGGCTATCCGTCCCTTTCTGTCAGTGACTCAGTGAATGGGATCGGCTCAGAGCAGGGCGGCGCGAGGGCCGTCCGGCTGCTCGAGGCGCCGCTCCAAGATCGAGCGGGCGATCGCGGACGACTCCTCCTCCGACAGCCTCCGGAACCCGTCCTCCGTGATCACGGTGACGATCGGGAAGATCCTGCGGGCCATGTCGGGACCGCCCGTCGCCGAGTCGTCGTCCGCGGCGTCGTACAGCGCCTGCACGACCAGCGTCGTCGCCTGGTCCTCCGTCAGATCGTCGCGGTAGAGCTTCTTCATCGCCCCGCGCGCGAAGACCGAACCGGAACCGGTCGCGGCGTACCCGTGCTCCTCACTGCGCCCGCCCGTCACGTCGTACGAGAAGATGCGGCCCTTCGCGCGGTCGACGTCGAAGCCGGCGAAGAGGGGCACGACCGCCAGACCCTGCATCGCCATGCCGAGGTTCGACCGGATCATCGTGGACAACCGGTTCGCCTTGCCCTCCAGCGACAGCTGGGCACCCTCGACCTTCTCGAAGTGCTCCAGCTCCAGCTGGAAGAGCTTCACCATCTCCACCGCCAGACCGGCGGTTCCCGCGATGCCGACGGCCGAGTACTCGTCCGCCGGGAAGACCTTCTCGATGTCGCGCTGCGCGATGACGTTGCCCATCGTGGCCCGCCGGTCACCGGCGAGCACGACGCCGCCGGGGAACGTCACGGACACGATCGTCGTGCCGTGCGGGGCCTCGATGACGCCCTGAGTCGGCGGCAACTGCCGGTTCCCCGGCAGCATTTCGGGCTGGTGCTCGGCCAGGAAGTCCATGAAGGACGACGAGCCGGGCGTCAGGAAGGCAGCCGGTAGACGCCCGGTGCCACGAGAATTGGCTTCCACGCGTTTCCTTCCAGGTAGTCGGCGGCTCGACGAGTGGTACCGGGGTCGTCCCCCAACTTGCCGATGGCCGAATTGCAGTTGAAGCACAGTACGCCACGGACCCTACCCGTCTCGTGGCAGTGATCCACATGTACGGCCGGGGCTTTGAGGCAGATCACGCAGACGCCCATCTGCGAGGCGACCATGTCGTCGCGCTCGGCCTCGGTGAGGTTGTAGTTGCGCTTGAGATGGTCCCGTCGCCCATGGACCGCTCGGCAAGCCTTGCACCTGGTCGCCAAGCCGTCGGAAGCACTGGCGTTGCGATGCCATTCGCTGTGCGGCTTGATCTCGCCGCACGTGCGGCACTGCTTGTGCCCCTCGGGAACGTCCGCCTTCTCGCGTACGGTCTTCCCGAGCGCCGCCTGACGGCGCCGGTAATGCGCAGCGCTGTACTCCGCCACGCACTCCCGACACCGCACCTGCAGGCCATCGCCGCGGTTGCGATCAGCAGCGAACGAAGCCAAGGGAAGCGATCGCTTGCACCCCGTACAGACCTTCACCACAAAGTCCGGGATGCCCGTTACTGTCCGCCTTTTTGCACAAATGACCGAACGAAGTCCTCGGCGTTCTCCTCAAGTACGTCGTCGATCTCGTCCAGAACCGAGTCGACGTCGTCGCTCAGCTTCTCCTGGCGCTCCTTGAGGTCCTCGGAGCCCTGGGCCTCCTGAGTCTGCTCCTCGACCTCCTCGGTGGAGCGTGTCGCCTTCTGCTGCCCGCCGCCGGTGTCCTTGGTTGCCATGTCCAGCTCACCCCGCTCGGTTCGAGATTCAGCTCGTTCGTGATGATCAGACCCTACAAGTCCGGTCCGACATCGGCCCCGCAGTTTCTTCAACGTACGGGGCCCACCTCTGTGATTCCCCGGCGCCCGCGGTTTCAGCCGCCGGACAGGACCCGGACCAGATCTTCCGCGGTGCGGCAGCGGTCCAGCAGCTCCTTCACGTGGTTACGCGTTCCGCGAAGCGGTTCGAGGGTTGGGACCCGCTGGAGCGAGTCGTGGCCCGGCAGGTCGAAGATCACGGAGTCCCAGGAGGCCGCGGCGACGTCGTCCGCGTACTGCTCCAGGCAGCGGCCCCGGAAATAGGCCCTGGTGTCCTCCGGAGGCTTCGTACGGGCCCTCTCGACCTCGGACTCGTCCAGGAGGCGCTTCATCCTCCCGCGGGCCGCCAGACGGTTGTACAGGCCCTTCTCGGCCCGCACGTCGGCGTACTGGAGGTCCAGGAGGTGGAGCTTCGCGGCGTCCCAGTCCAGGTCGTCGCGGCGCCGGTAGCCCTCCATGAGCTCCCGCTTCGCCACCCAGTCCAGCTCGCCGGCCAGGCTCATCGGGTCGGACTCCAGCCGCCCCAGGACGTCCTCCCAGCGGCTGAGGACGTCCTTGGTCTGGTCGTCCGCGTCCGCGCCGTAGCGCTCCTCGACGTACTTCCTGGCCAGCTCGTAGTACTCCATCTGGAGCTGGACCGCGGTGAGTGTGCGGCCGCTGCGGAGCGTGATCAGGTGCTGCAGGTCCGGGTCGTGGGAGACCTGGTGCAGGGTGCGCACGGGCTGGTCGACGGCCAGGTCCACGGCGATGAAGCCGTCCTCGATCATGGCCAGGACCAGGGACGTCGTGCCGAGCTTGAGGTAGGTCGAGATCTCGGAGAGGTTCGCGTCGCCGATGATCACGTGGAGCCGGCGGTACTTCTCGGCGTCCGAGTGCGGCTCGTCGCGGGTGTTGATGATCGGGCGCTTGAGCGTGGTCTCCAGGCCCACCTCGACCTCGAAGTAGTCCGCGCGCTGGCTGAGCTGGAAACCGTGCTCGTGGCCGTCCTGGCCGATGCCCACGCGGCCCGCGCCGGTCACGACCTGGCGGGACACGAAGAACGGCGTGAGGTGCCGCACGATGTCCGAGAAGGGGGTCTCCCGCTTCATCAGGTAGTTCTCGTGCGTCCCGTAGGAGGCGCCCTTGTTGTCGGTGTTGTTCTTGTAGAGGTGGATCGGCTGGGCGCCGGGCAGCTGGGCGGCCCGCTCGGCGGCCTCGGCCATGATCCGCTCGCCGGCCTTGTCCCACAGGACCGCGTCGCGCGGGTTGGTGATCTCCGGAGAGCTGTACTCGGGGTGGGCGTGGTCGACGTAGAGGCGCGCGCCGTTGGTCAGGATGACGTTGGCGAGGCCGATGTCCTCGTCGGTGAGCTGGCTGGAGTCGGCGTTCTCCCGGGCGAGATCGAAGCCCCGGGCGTCCCGCAGCGGGTTCTCCTCCTCGAAGTCCCAGCGGGCCCGGCGGGCGCGGTGCATCGCGGCCGCGTAGGCGTTGACGATCTGGGACGAGGTGAGCATGGCATTGGCATTGGGGTGGCCGGGGACGGAGATTCCGTACTCCGTCTCGATGCCCATTACTCGCCGTACGGTCATGCGGCCCTCCTTGCCCGGCGGCGCCCTCGGTCGGGGGCGTCGCTCAAGTCCTCCGCTGGTTCTCCGGTGCGTGTGCGGTGCCCGTCCCCGCACGGCGCGACTCGGCGGCATGGAAGAGCCTAGAACGCCTTTGCGCTGGTGGGGAGATCATTTGCGTCATTGCTTCGCTCCGACGTCGGGCGGGTTCTTCCGGGACAATGCGCCCGGAAAACAGTGGGCTGCGGGTACCCGGTCCGGGCACCCGCAGCCACCCTGCTTTTTACAGGTACTGTCCGGTGTTCGCCACCGTGTCGATGGAGCGTCCGGTGTCCGCGCCCTGCTTTCCGGTGACCAGGGTGCGGATGTACACGATCCGCTCGCCCTTCTTTCCGGAGATCCGGGCCCAGTCGTCCGGGTTGGTGGTGTTCGGAAGGTCCTCGTTCTCCTTGAACTCGTCGATGCAAGCCTGGAGGAGATGGGCGACCCTGAGGCCCTTCTGGTTCTGCTCGAGGAAGGCCTTGATGGCCATCTTCTTGGCGCGGCCGACGATGTTCTCGATCATTGCGCCGGAGTTGAAGTCCTTGAAGTAGAGGACTTCCTTGTCGCCATTCGCGTACGTGACTTCGAGGAAGCGGTTCTCCTCGGATTCCGCGTACATGTGCTCCACGGCCGTCTGGATCATGGCGTGGACCGTGGCGGCCTTGTCGCTGCCGTGCTCACCGAGGTCGTCGGTGTGCAGCGGGAGGCGCTCGGTGAGGTACTTGCCGAAGATGTCCTTGGCGGCCTCGGCGTCCGGGCGCTCGATCTTGATCTTCACGTCGAGCCGGCCGGGGCGCAGGATGGCGGGGTCGATCATGTCCTCGCGGTTCGAGGCACCGATCACGACCACGTTCTGCAGGCCCTCCACGCCGTCGATCTCGGCGAGCAGCTGCGGGACGATGGTGTTCTCCACGTCCGAGCTGACGCCGGATCCGCGGGTGCGGAAGAGGGACTCCATCTCGTCGAAGAAGACGATGACGGGGGTGCCCTCGCTGGCCTTCTCGCGCGCTCGCTGGAAGACGAGGCGGATCTGGCGCTCGGTCTCGCCGACGTACTTGTTGAGGAGCTCGGGGCCCTTGATGTTGAGGAAGTAGCTCTTGCCCTGCGCCTGTCCGGTCACTTCCGCGACCTTCTTGGCGAGGGAGTTGGCGACCGCCTTGGCGATGAGCGTCTTGCCGCATCCGGGGGGCCCGTACAGGAGGACGCCCTTGGGCGGGCGCAGTTCGTGCTCCTTGTAGAGGTCCGGGTAGAGGTAGGGGAGCTCGACCGCGTCGCGGATCAGCTCGATCTGGTTGCCCAGGCCGCCGATCTGCTCGTAGCCGATGTCCGGGACCTCTTCGAGGACCAGCTCCTCCACTTCGCTCTTCGGTACGACTTCGTAGACATAGCCGGATCGGGGTTCGAGAAGAAGGGCGTCGCCGGGGCGGATGGTGATGCCGCGGAGCGGTTCGGCGAGCCGTACCACCCGCTCCTCGTCGGTGTGCCCGGTCACGAGGGCGCGCTCGCCGTCCTCGAGGATCTCCTTGAGGGTGACGATGTCGCCGACGCTCTCGAACTCCATGGCCTCGACCACGTTGAGTGCTTCGTTGAGCATCACTTCCTGGCCACGCCTGAGCTCTTCGAGCTCGACGCTCGGGCTCACGTTCACCCGGAGCTTGCGGCCGCCGGTGAAGATGTCGGCGGTGCCGTCCTCGTTGGCCGAGAGGAAGACTCCGAAGCCGGCCGGCGGCTGTGCGAGCCGGTCGACCTCCTCCTTGAGGGCCACGATCTGGTCGCGGGCCTCACGGAGCGTGTTGGCGAGCCGCTCGTTCTGGGCGGACACGCCTGCCAGGTTCGTCTGCAACTCGACGATCCGCTCTTCGAGAATCCTCGTATGACGCGGAGAGTCGGCGAGCTTGCGCCGCAGGACGGCGATTTCCTGCTCGAGATAGGCAATCTGACCGGCGGGGTCGTCGGACCCTCGTCCCGGGCGGATGCCGCGGTTGATGTCGTCGTCGTGGGCTGCCACGGTCCTCACCTCCTCCAAGGGGAGCTGGACGCTTCCAGACCCTACCTGGGCGGGTGTCGATTGAAACCCCTAGATCACAAAGACGTCGGGGTGTGTCCGATCTTCACCCTTGCGCTCTCCCTCACGCCAGGGGAATACCCACCCATGAAGATCCGAAAGCCGGTGGTTATAGGCTCGACACCGTTCAACACCCGTCAGGCCTGGCCCGACTTGCTCCGGCGAGGTCGGTTTTTCCCGGGCCGCGACGCAGGAAACGGCAGGAGACATGACCGTGCAGCAAGAGGCCGTATCCGGCACCGGAGCGGGCGTTCCGCTGGAGGTGTGGATCGATCAGGATCTGTGCACCGGGGACGGGATCTGCGCCCAGTACGCGCCCGAGGTCTTCGAGCTGGACATCGACGGGCTCGCGTATGTGAAGAGCGCGGACGACGAGCTGCTCACGGAGCCGGGTGTGACCACGCCGGTGCCGTTGCCGCTGCTCACGGACGTGGTGGCGTCGGCGAACGAGTGCCCGGGCGACTGCATCCACGTGCGCCGGGTCGCGGACGGCGTCGAGGTGTACGGGCCGGACGCCGACTGAGCGCCTTGTATGTGTGAGGGGCCCCGCCCGCCGGAGTGACCGGTGGACGGGGCCCCTTTCGCGCGCGGGGAGCGCGTCAGACGCTGCGGGCCTCGGCGGGGGTGGAGCGGACGAACGAGCCGCCCTTCCACTGCCACTTGGCCTTGTCGTGGACGTCGGGGCGGTAGCGCGGGACGTCGGGGGACGAGTAGCCGTCGAGGTTCGCGGAGACGGCTCCGTCGCGTACGGTCACGTCGCTCGCGGTGTAGCCGTCCTTGGGGTCGACGAGGGTGGCGACGACCCGGGCGGCGGAGCCCGCCGGCTGGGTGAGGACGTAGACGCCGTCGGGCGGGGTGCCGGAGCCGGCGTCGCAGCGGACGACGGCGACGGTCTCGGGTCTGCCGTCGCCGTCGAGGTCACCGGTGGCCTTCGCGCGGACGAGGGCCTTGACCGGGCCGCACTCGATCGGGAAGTCGACGGCCGAGGGGTCGGGCGGGGCGACCGCGTGCGCCTTGGCGGTGACGTGCTCGCCGCCGCCCGTCGGTGCGGCGGTGGCGGAGTCCGGCTGCAGGAAGCCGGAGGCCGCGACGACCGCGGCGACCGCGGCCGCGGTGGCCAGCCAGTGGATGGGACGGGTGGTGGTGTGCGCCAGTTCCGGGACGGCGGGTTGCTGCACTAGGAGTGTCTCCTGTGAGGGCTGTGCCGGTGGGGGTGGCCAGCATCGTGCCACAGGTCACAGTGCGGGGGAACGGCGGGGTCCGCCGTTTCTTCGCGGCCGTACGCGAGCGGGGTGCTGCCGCTGGGTCAACGTACGGACGCCGCCGTCCAGTTCCCGTGCGGTGCGGGGAACTCGACGGCGGCGCCGGTGCGTTGTGCGGTCGTACGGGGTGGGGTCAGCGGCCGCGGGCTCCGCCGTCGGCGTTGGGGCCGTCGTAGTCCTCGCCGTAGGCGCCCTTGGCGGGGCGGCGGCGGCGCATGGGCGGCTCGACGCCGTCCGCGAGGCGGCGGGCGGTGAGGAGGAAGCCGGTGTGGCCGATCATCCGGTGGTCGGGGCGGACCGCGAGGCCCTCCACGTGCCAATTGCGGATCATCGTCTCCCAGGAGGTCGGCTCGTTGAAGCAGCCGATCTCGCGGATGGACTCGACGGTGCGCGCGAGCTGGGTGGTGGTGGCCACGTAGCAGCACAGGATGCCGCCGGGGACGAGCGCCTTGGAGACGACGTCGAGGCATTCCCAGGGGGCGAGCATGTCGAGGATGACGCGGTCGACGTCGGCGTCGGACAGGTTGTCCTGGAGGTCGCCGACGGTGAGCTGCCACGCGGGGTGGGGGCCGCCGAAGTAGCGCTCGACGTTGCCCTTCGCGATCTCGGCGAAGTCCTCGCGGCGCTCGTAGGAGTGCAGCATGCCGTCGTCGCCGATGGCGCGCAGCAGGAAGCTGCTGAGCGAGCCGGAGCCCACGCCCGCCTCGACGACGCGGGCGCCGGGGAAGATGTCCGCGAAGGCCAGGATCTGCCCCGCGTCCTTGGGGTAGACCACGGCGGCACCGCGGGGCATGGACAGGACGTAGTCGGGGAGCAGGGGGCGCAGCGCGAGGTAGGCGACGTTTCCGGTGGTGCGGACAACGCTGCCCTCGGGTGCGCCGATCAGCTCGTCGTGCGGGAAGGAACCCTTGTGGGTGTGGAAGTTCTTTCCCTCTTCGAGCGTGAACGTGTAGTGGCGGCCCTTGGGGTCGGTCAGCTGAACCTGGTCCCCGACCTTGAAGGGCCCGCGGCGGCGGGCGGCACCGGTCGGTTCGGACATGTGAACAGACTACCGGGCCCGGCGCGGGCCGCCGACCACGCGGGTTCCCTGTACGGCTCTACGAGGGCCTGGCCATGGCCTTGACGAAGGCGCGCTCCACGTCGGCGGCGGACAGGACGCCGTAGATGGCGCCGTTGTCCTCGACGACGAGGTACTCGGTGGCGGGGGTGGCCCGGAGGGTGTCGAGGAGGTCCTCGCCGGCGAGCTCGGCGGAGACGCGCATGCCGTCGGTGAGGTCCTGGGCGAGGCCGCTGACGGCGACCCAGGGGCGGCGGTGCTCGGGGACGCCGACGATGGCGGCCTCGCGGACCAGGGAGCGGGGTTCGCCGTCCGCGTCGACGACGACGAGGGCGCGGGCGCCCGCCTCGTTGGCCCGGCGGAGGGCTTCGGAGAGGGGGGTGGCGGGCTCGACGGGGACGGCGCGGCGGGTCAGGGTGCGGGCGCGCAGTTCGGGGAGGTGCTCGCGCAGGCGGGCCATGCGCAGGCTGTTGCCGGCGCCGGTCCAGATGATCGCGGCGAGGATCGCGGCGAGCAGCGCGTCCAGGACGGTGTCCATGCCGCTGACGTCCTCGGCGTCCGGGCCGAGGGCGCCGGACTGGGTGAGCAGCGGCAGGCCGATGAGGACGCTGACGGCGAGGGCGCGGCCGACCCAGGCGGCGGCGATCGTGCCGCTCATGGGCTTGCCGGTGATCTTCCAGACGACGGCGCGGAGCATGCGGCCGCCGTCCAGGGGCAGGCCCGGCAGGAGGTTGAAGACGGCCACGATGAGGTTGGAGATCATCAGGCCCGCGAGGAGGACGCCGGGGACGGTGCCGGGTTCGACGGCCTTGAGGCCGAGGTAGAAGACGCCGGCGAGGACGAGCGAGAGCAGCGGGCCTACGAAGGCCAGGACGAACTCTCGGCCCGGGGTCTCGGACTCCTTCTCGATCTCCGAGACGCCGCCGAAGAACTGGAGCTGGATGCGGCGGACCGGGAGCTTGTAGCGCAGGGCGGCCACGGTGTGGGCCAGCTCGTGCACGAGCACGGAGGCGTAGAAGGCGACCGCGAAGAAGAGGGCGACGAGGTAGCGCAGGGCGCCGAGCTCGGGGAGCACGCGGTCGAGCTGGCCGCCGAACACCCAGGTGATCAGCGCGGCGACGAGGAACCAGCTGGGGGCGACGTACACCGGCACGCCGAACGGCCGCCCCATGAGCAGCCCGCCGCGGGGCTCGGGCGGTTTGGCGGGACCCTTGCGCTTCCCCGAGGTGGCGGCGGCCCGCTCGGGGTGCCGGTCGAAGGGGGTCGCCTCCGGCGGCTGGGCGGATGCGGCGGGCGGGGCGACCGGGGTGGTCTCGCCCGTGGGCGAGGCGGGCCGGGTTGCGTCGGCGGCGGCCGGCTCGGCCTGTGACGGCGAGTCCGGGGTCACGGTCACATCGGTGTCGTCCGGCTCGGCACCCGCGGGCGACGGGGACTCGTCCGCGCCCTGCGCCTTGTCCTTTGGTCCGTCGGCGGTGGCCGGTTCGGCCTGTGACGGCGAGTCCGGGGTCACGGTCGCGTCGGGGTCGTCCGGCTCGGTGCCCGCGGGCGACGGGGAGTCGTCCGCGCGCGGCGCCTCGCTCTTCGGCGCGTCGGCGGGCGTCGGGGCGCCCGGCTCGGCCGGGGGCTCGGGGGGCGTGTCGGCGTGCGGGGGCGGGGTCGTCCCGCCGGTGCCCGACTGTGGCCGGCCGCTCTCGTCCACGGTGATCCCTCGGTCCCCTCGTTCGAGCGTCTCCCGCCGCGGGGCGGGACGTTCTGGCGTCGATGGTATGCGGACGGTGTCCGGCGGCCCGCGCCGACTCCCCCGGGTCCACGCTACGCAAGACGCCGCCGACCGCGCAGGTGCCTGACTGTCGGTGGCGGGCCGTAAGGTCGGGGGTCATGGAGACCAGTGCCCAGCCCGCCCGCGAGCCCGCCCGGCCCGCCTCGCTCTCGCCGTCGCGCGCGAGCGATTTCATGCAGTGCCCGTTGCTGTACCGGTTCCGGGTGATCGACAAGCTGCCGGAGAAGCCGAGCGAGGCGGCGACGCGGGGCACGCTGGTGCACGCGGTGCTGGAGAGACTGTTCGACGCGCCGGCCGGGGAGCGGACCCCGCCGCGGGCCAAGTCGCTGATCCCGGGTCAGTGGGACCGGCTGCGGGAGAGCCGCCCGGAGCTGGCGGAGCTGTTCGCGGACGATGCCGAGGGCGAGCGGATGACGCGCTGGCTGGGCGAGGCGGAGCGGCTGGTCGAGCGCTGGTTCACGCTGGAGGACCCGACGCGTCTCGAGCCGGCGGACCGGGAGCTGTTCGTCGAGGCCGAGCTGGCGTCGGGTCTGAAGCTGCGCGGGATCATCGACCGGGTGGACGTGGCGCCGACCGGCGAGGTCCGCATCGTCGACTACAAGACGGGCAAGGCGCCCCGCCCCGAGTACGCGGAGGGCGCCCTGTTCCAGATGAAGTTCTACGCGCTGGTGGTGTGGCGGCTGAAGGGCGTCGTGCCGCGCCGGCTGCAGCTGGTGTACCTGGGCAGCGGTGACGTGCTGACGTACGACCCGGTCGTGGCGGACCTGGAGCGGGTGGAGCGCAAGCTGCACGCGCTGTGGGACGCGATCCAGACGGCGACGGAGACCGGGGAGTGGCGGCCGCGGCCGACGAAGTTGTGCGGCTGGTGCGACCATCAGGCGGTTTGCCCCGAGTTCGGCGGGACTCCCCCGCCGTATCCGTTGCAGGTCGGGCTGCCCGGGTCGGGCACGCCCTAGCAGGGCAGAATGGGCCCGGACTACCGAAGGAGAGTTTCGTGGCCATCCGCGTCCTACTGGTCGATGACCAGCCGCTGCTGCGTACGGGCTTCCGCATGATTCTCGAGGCCGAGCAGGACATCGCGGTCGTCGGCGAGGCCGGCGACGGCCTCCAGGCTCTCGACCAGGTGCGGGCGCTGCAGCCCGATGTGGTGCTGATGGACATCCGGATGCCGCGGATGGACGGGGTCGAGGCGACCCGGCAGATCACCGGCCCCGGCCGGGACGGCCCGGCGAAGGTGCTGGTCCTGACGACGTTCGACCTGGACGAGTACGTGGTGGAGGCGCTGCGGGCCGGGGCGAGCGGCTTCCTGCTCAAGGACGCCCCCGCGCACGAGCTGGTGCAGGCGATCCGGGTGGTCGCCGCGGGCGAGGCGATGCTGGCGCCGAGCATCACGCGCCGTCTCCTGGACAAGTACGCGGACCATCTGCCGTCGGGCGAGGAGCCGGTGCCGGACACCCTGCACACCCTCACCGAGCGCGAGGTGGAGGTGCTGAAGCTGGTGGCGCGCGGTCTGTCGAACGCGGAGATCGCCGCGGACCTGTTCGTCAGCGAGACGACCGTGAAGACGCATGTCGGGCACGTGCTCACCAAGCTGGGGCTGCGCGACCGGGTGCAGGCGGCCGTGTACGCGTACGAGAGCGGTCTGGTGCGTCCCGGGGCGCAGTAGAGCGAGCGGGATGCGCGTGAGGGGCGGCGGTCACCGAGGTGGTGACCGCCGCCCCTCACGCGTGTCCGGCGCGGGACGCGGGCTCAGCCCTTGCTGATCTCCCAGAAGCGGAAGACGGTCGACGCGTCGAGGCAGTTCTCGAGGCCGTAGACGTTGTCGCGGGTCACGGCGTACTGCTTGGCCTGCCAGACGGGCAGGATCGGCAGCTGCGCGGCGACGATGTCCTGGAGCTGCTCGTACTGCTCGCTGGTCGAGGAGCGGTCGCTCTGCTCACCGGTCTGCGGAATGATCGTCCCGGTGATCGTGGCGTTGTCGTAGTGGTTGCCGAGGACGTTGCCCTCGCCGAAGAACGGCTGGGTGAAGTTGTCCGGGTCCGGGTAGTCGGGCACCCAGCCCTTGACGTAGACGCCGTACTTGCCGGACTTGATGTCCCGCTCGTACTGGGAGAACTCGACGGACTTCACGTCGGCGTCGAACAGGCCGCTGGCGTTGAGCTGTCCGGCGATGGCCTTGAGCTCGGCGTCGGTGGTGGGGCCGTAGCGGACCGGGGTGGACCACAGGGTGATCTTGACCTTGCCGGTGATGCCGTCGGCGCGCAGGGCCTGGGCCGCCTTCGCCGCGGAGGGGCGGGCGCCGTAGGTGTCGAAGAAGGCCGTGTTGTGGCCGGTGATGCCCGCCGGGATGATCGAGTACAGGGCGGCGGTCGTGTTGTCGTAGACCTTGTCGATGAGGGCGTCGCGGTCGAGCAGGTAGGCCATGGCCTTGCGGACCGAGAGCTTGCCGGCGACGGGGTCCTTCATGTTGAAGACGAGGTGCTGGACCTCGGCGCTGTTGCCCTCGACGACGTCGATGCCCTTGGTGCCGGCCTTCTCGATGTCGGCGATGTCCTGGGCGGCCAGGCCTCGGTAGGCGAGGTCGATGTCGCCGTCGAGGAGGGACTTCTTGAGGCCCTGCTGGTCGCCGTGGAAGAACTTCATGGTGACGCCGGTGTTCTTGACCTTGGCGTTGCCCTTGTAGGACGAGTTGACCGAGAAGACGGCCTGGTTCTTGCCGTAGGAGTCCAGCTTGTACGGTCCGGAGCCGACGGCCTTGCCGTCCGTGCGGAGCCGGCTCGCGGGGTACTCGGTGTGGTCGACGATCGAGCCGGCACCGGAGGCGATCTTGCTGGGGAAGGTCGCGTCGGCGTACTTGAGCCGGAAGACGACGGTGCTCGCGTCGGGGGTCTCGATCTTGTCGAGCATCGGGAACATGATCGCCGGACCGGCGTCGTCGTCGATGGTCATCGTCCGGTCGAAGGAGTACTTGACGTCCTTCGAGGTGAGCGCGTTCCCGTTGCTGAACTTGAGCCCCGGGCGCAGGGTGCACGAGTAGACCTTGGTGGCCGCGTCGCTGAAGTGACACTCCTTGGCGGCTTCCGGAACGGGCTCGGTGCCGCCGTTGGGGAAGCTGAGGAGCGACTGGAAGACGTTGTTGAACAGCAGCCACGAGCCGGGGTCGTAGCCGGACGCCGGGTCGGTGGCGAGGACGTCGTCGGACATCCCCATGACCACGGACTCACCGTCGGCGGCGGCGTCCGACTGCTCGTCGCCGCAGCCGGCGAGCAGGGCGGCGGCGAGCACCGCTCCGATGGACGGGGCCAGCCACTGGTTGCGCATTCTCACGTACGTGCCTTGTCGTCGGTCGTGCGATAGAGCGGGGCCGGTCGCGGCGTCGGGACCGGCCCCTTCAGGCGGACGCTCAGCCGCTGACGCCGCGGCCGAGCTCCCACAGCTGGAGGACGGAGGAAGCGGACAGCGCCCACTCCACACCGGTGACGTCGTCACGGGCGGCGACGTACTGCTTGCCCTGCCACAGCGGGAGGACGGGCACGTCGTCGGCGACGATGTCCTGGATCTGCTCGATGCTCTCGGAAGCGGTGAGCCGGTCGGCCTCGCGGCGCTCCGCCGGGATCAGCCGGCCCCGGATGTCGCTGTCGGAGTACGGCGAGTTGAGGAAGTTGCCCTTGTCGAGGAAGGGCGCGAGGAAGTTGTCCGCGTCGGGGAAGTCGGGGAACCAGCCGAGGCCGTAGACGTCGTACTTGCCCTTGAGCTCGGCGGGGCGGAAGGCGTCCCAGGGCTCGCCCTTGATGGAGACCTTGAAGAGGCCGCTCGCGTCGAGCTGCTTCTTCAGGATCTCGAACTCCTTCTTGGTGGCGGCCCCGTAGTGGTCCGTCGTGTAGTGCAGCGTGAGCTTCACCGGGGTGGTGATGTTCGCGCGGCGCAGGATCGACGTGGCCTTGGCGACGTCGGGGTCTCCGTACTTGTTGGAGAAGGAGTTCTGGTGGCCGGTGATGCCGACCGGGACCAGGGAGTAGAGCGGCTGGGCGGTGGTGCCGTAGACGCCGGCGACGATCTCGCCGCGGTCGACGACCTGGGCCATCGCCTGGCGGACGGCCTTGTCCCGGACGGTGGGGGCGGCGGTGTTGAAGCCGAGGTAGCGGATCTCCATGCCGGGCATCTCGACCAGGTTCACGTTCTTCGGCGGGTTGTCGCCGTAGGACTTGATCTGCTCCGGGGACAGGGTGCGCGTCATCAGGTCGACGTCGCCCTTGTCGAGGGCCTTGCCCATGGCGTCGGCGTCGGCGAAGGAGCGCAGTTCGACCTTGTCGTTCTTCGGCTTCAGCTCACCCTTGTAGTGGGGGTTCTTGGTGAAGACGGTCTTGACGACGACGTTGTCCTTGACCTCGGCCTTGAGGCTGTAGGGGCCGGAGCCGTCCACCTCGAAGCCGTCGCGCAGGCTGTCCTTGGGGTAGTCGTCGGGGTTGACGATGCCCGCGGTGGGGGTGGCCAGCTTGTACGGGAAGGTGGCGTCCGGGGTGTTGAGGTGGAAGATGACGTCCCGGGTGCCCTGCGTCTCGATCGTGTCGATCGTGGAGAGCAGGCTGTAGGAGCCGCTGTCGCTCTCGATCTTGCGGACACGGTCGATGGAGTACTTCACATCGGTCGCGGTGACAGGGGTCCCGTCGGCGAACTTGAGGTCCTTGCGCAGCTTGCACGCGTACCGCTCGCTGCCGGTGTCGGAGAAGATGCAGCTCTCGGCGGCCTCGGGGACGGGCTCGCCGCTGCCGCTGCGGGGCATGGCCATGAGCGTCTGCACGGTCTGGCGCAGCACGTTCCACGACCCGGCGTCGTAGGCGTAGGCCGGGTCGAAGGGGGCCGGAGCGTCCTTCGAGGCGGTGAACCGGTCGGTAGTGCCCACGACGATCGCGTTGCCGTCGGACGAGCCGCCGTCGGACCCGCCGCACGCGGCGAGCACCGGGGCGAGCAGACCGATCACGGCCGGCAGCACCAAAGTCTTGCGGTTCATGCTCGTACTTCTCCAGAGCTGTTGGTTCCCGTGGCCCGCGGGCGGGGGTGGTGCGCGCGTCGGCGGGAGGGTTTGCGGCGATGTTCTCGCGACGACACTAATGGGCTCGCGGACGGACATCGCAGGCGCTGGAGAGGGCGGCCCATCACGCTCCGAAACCGGGTGTGGACACACCGAAACACCTCAGGAGGAAGGTTCGTCGCAGGGGGCGACCAATCGGGACACAAGGTGATGCCGCAGGGGGCGGAAGGCTCCTTTCCGACACCCCGCCCAGGCACTGTCGACCCCCCGCCGAGTGGGAAAGGTCACATATTCAACTTGGCCGGCGGGGGTCGCTATCCGGCCGCGACGGCGACTTCGCGCCGCCTCGCGGAACGGCCGCGCCGATTACCGGTCAGTTGCCTTCACGGCGTCATCAGGCCGTGCAGGAAAGGCAGGTTGACGTGTTCGAGGGAGCGGACGACGGTGCGCCGGGGGGCCGCCTCGATGGGGGCGACGGACGGTACGGCGACGACGTGGCAGCCGGCGGCCTCGGCGGCGGCGACGCCGGTCGCGGTGTCCTCGATGACGGCGCAGCGGCGCGGGTCGGCGGCGAGGCCCGCGGCGGCGACGAGGTAGGGGTCGGGGTGCGGCTTGGTGCGCTCGACCTCGTCACCGGCGACGGTGAGCCGGAAGTTCTGCTTGCCCAGGGAGTGCAGGACGCGGTCGATGATGCGGCGGTGGGAGGCGGAGACGAGTGCGGTGGGCACGCGGTGCGCGGCGAGTTCGGCCAGGAGTCTCGCGGCGCCCGGCATCAGCGGCAGGGACTGGCTGATGCGCTGTTCGAAGCCGTCGTTGAGGAGCACGGTCAGCTCGGGCAGGGTGATGTCGGCGCCGGTGGCCTCGATGAGGAAGCCCGCGCTGCGGGTCATGGGTCCGCCGACCACGACGTGGCGCCAGGCCTCGTCCAGGGTGTGGCCGAGTGCGGCGAAGACCGTGACCTCGGCGTCCCACCAGAAGCCTTCGGTGTCGACGAGGGTCCCGTCCATGTCGAGGAGGACGGCCTGCAGGGCGGACCCTTCGGCCGTTCGGGTACCGAGTGCGGGGACCGTGCTGGTCATCTAGGCACACCTCCATGAGGGACGAAGAGGCCGGCCTCCCTTCCTGAGCGGAAGGGCGACCGGCCTGCGCTGGACCGACAAGTGTACGTCGGTGGCGCTCAGCGCGCGTTGAAGTACTTCGCCTCGGGGTGGTGGATGACGATGGCGTCGGTGGACTGCTCGGGGTGGAGCTGGAACTCCTCGCTGAGGTGGACGCCGATGCGCTCGGGCTCCAGGAGCTCGGCGATCTTGGCCCGGTCCTCGAGGTCGGGGCAGGCTCCGTAGCCGAGGGAGAAGCGGGCGCCCCGGTACTTGAGGTCGAACATGTCCTCGATCTGCGCCGGGTCCTCGCCGGCGAAGCCGAGCTCGGAGCGGACGCGGGCGTGCCAGTACTCGGCGAGGGCCTCGGCCAACTGGACGGACAGGCCGTGCAGTTCGAGGTAGTCGCGGTAGGAGTCTGAGGCGAACAGCTCGGCCGTGGCCTCGCCGATCTTCGAGCCCATGGTGACCACCTGGAGGCCGACGACGTCGGTCTCGCCCGACTCCTCCGGACGGAAGAAGTCCGCGAGGCACAGGCGGCGGCCGCGGCTCTGGCGCGGGAAGGTGAAGCGGGTCCGCTCGTTGCCCTGGTCGTCGAGGATGATCAGGTCGTCGCCCTTGGAGACACAGGGGAAGTAGCCGTAGACGACGGCCGCCTCGAGCTGGTTCTTCGTCTGGAGCTGGTCGAGCAGGCCGCGCAGCCGCGGCCGGCCCTCGGTCTCCACGAGCTCCTCGTACGTGGGTCCGCCGGTGCGGGCCTGCTTGAGCCCCCACTGGCCCTTGAAGAGCGCGCCCTCGTCGAGCCAGGAGGCGTAGTCCTTGAGCGGGATGCCCTTGATGACGCGGGTGCCCCAGAACGGCGGCTGCGGGACCGGGTTGTCGACGGCGACGTCGGAACGCCCGACGCTCACAGGCTCGTCCAGGACCACTTCACGCTTGGGCACCCGGCGCTGCTTGAGCTCGGGCAGCGTGGCCCCGGGAACGCCGCGCTTGACCGCGATCAGAGCGTCCATCAGACGCAGGCCCTCGAACGCGTCGCGGGCGTAGCGGACCTCGCCCTCGTAGATCTCGTGCAGGTCCTGCTCCACGTAGGCGCGGGTCAGGGCCGCGCCGCCGAGGATGACGGGGTAGTCGGCGGCCAGCTTGCGCTGGTTGAGCTCCTGGAGGTTCTCCTTCATGATCACGGTCGACTTGACCAGGAGCCCCGACATGCCGATCACATCGGCCTTGTGCTCCTCGGCCGCGTCCAGAATCGCGGAGACCGGCTGCTTGATGCCCAGATTGACGACGTTGTAGCCGTTGTTCGACAGGATGATGTCGACGAGGTTCTTGCCGATGTCGTGGACGTCGCCGCGCACCGTGGCCAGCACGATCGTGCCCTTGCCCTCAGCATCCGACTTCTCCATGTGCGGCTCCAGATAGGCCACCGCGTTCTTCATCACCTCGGCCGACTGCAGCACGAACGGCAACTGCATCTGCCCCGAGCCGAACAGCTCGCCGACCACCTTCATGCCGTCGAGGAGCGTGTCGTTGACGATGTCGAGGGCGGGGCGGGTCTGGAGGGCCTCGGCGAGGTCGTCCTCCAGGCCGTTCTTCTCACCGTCGATGATGCGGGCCTTGAGCCGCTCCTCCAGCGGGAGCGCCGCCAGTTCCTCGGCCTTGCCGGCCTTCAGGGACTTGGTGGTGGCGCCCTCGAACAGCTCCATCAGCCGCTGCAACGGGTCGTAGCCCTCGCGGCGGCGGTCGTGGATGAGGTCACGGGCGACCTGCACCTGCTCCTCGTCGAACCGCGCGATCGGCAGGATCTTCGAGGCGTGCACGATCGCCGAGTCCAGACCCGCCTTCACGCACTCGTCCAGGAACACCGAGTTCAGGACGATCCGCGCGGCCGGATTGAGACCGAAGGAGATGTTCGACAGACCGAGGGTGGTCTGCACGTCCGGGTGACGCTTCTTCAGCTCGCGGATCGCCTCGATCGTCGCGATACCGTCGCCCCGCGACTCCTCCTGTCCGGTGCAGATCGTGAAGGTCAGCGTGTCGATGAGGATGTCGGACTCGCGGATGCCCCAGTTCCCGGTCAGGTCGGCGATCAGCCGCTCGGCGATCTCCACCTTCTTCTCCGGGGTGCGGGCCTGGCCCTCCTCGTCGATGGTCAGCGCGATCAGCGCCGCACCGTGCTCCTTCGCGAGCCGGGTGACCTTCGCGAAGCGCGACTCCGGACCGTCACCGTCCTCGTAGTTCACCGAGTTGATGACCGCACGCCCGCCCAGCTTCTCCAGACCCGCCTGGATGACGTCGACCTCGGTCGAGTCCAGCACGATCGGAAGGGTGGATGCCGTCGCGAAGCGGCCGGCCAGCTCCTCCATGTCCGCGACACCGTCACGGCCCACGTAGTCCACACACAGGTCGAGCATGTGCGCGCCCTCACGGATCTGGTCGCGCGCCATCTCCACACAGTCGTCCCAACGGCCCTCCAGCATGGCCTCACGGAACTTCTTCGACCCGTTCGCGTTCGTCCGCTCACCGATCGCCATGTACGCCGTGTCCTGCCGGAACGGCACCGTCTGATACAGCGACGAGGCACCCGGCTCGGGGCGGGGCGCGCGCTCGGCCGGGGCGAGGTCACGGACCCGCTCCACGACCTGACGCAGATGCTCAGGAGTCGAACCGCAGCAGCCGCCGATCAGCGACAGGCCGAAGCTGTTGACGAAGTTCTCCTGCGCGTCCGCCATCTCCACCGGGGTCAGCGGGAAGTGCGCGCCGTCCTTGGTCAGGATCGGCAGACCCGCGTTCGGCATGCACATCAGCGGCGTCGTGGAGTGCTGGGCGAGATAGCGCAGGTGCTCGCTCATCTCCGCCGGGCCCGTCGAACAGTTCAGGCCGATCAGATCGATGCCCAGCGGTTCGAGGGAGGTCAGCGCGGCGCCGATCTCCGAGCCCAGCAGCATCACACCGGTCGTCTCGAAGGCCAGCGAGCAGATCAGCGGCACGGACACACCCAGGGCGTCCATCGCCCGCCGGGCGCCGATCAGGCTGGACTTCGTCTGGAGGAGGTCCTGGGTGGTCTCGACGATCAGGGCGTCGGCGCCGCCGGCGAGCAGGCCCTCGGCGTTCTGCTGATAGCCGTCACGGATCGTCGCGTAGTCGATGTGACCCAGCGACGGCAGCTTCGTGCCCGGACCGATCGAGCCCAGCACCCACCGCTGCCGGCCGTCCTTCGCCGCGAACTCGTCCGCGACCTCACGCGCGATCCGCGCGCCCGCCTCGGACAGCTCCACGATCCGGTCCGCGATGTCGTACTCGCTCGACGCCGTGTGGTTCGAGCCGAACGTGTTCGTCTCCACGCAGTCCACACCGACCGCGAAGTACTCCTCGTGCACCGAACGCACGATGTCCGGGCGCGTGACGTTGAGGATCTCGTTGCAGCCCTCGAGGTTCTGGAAGTCCTCCAGGGTGGGATCCTGCGCCTGCAGCATGGTGCCCATGGCGCCGTCCGCCACCACGACACGGGTGGCGAGGGCGTCCCTGAGGGCGGCCACGCGGGCTCGGGGATCGGATGCGGGCGTCGGCAACGAGGCCATGAAAGTGCTCCCTGGGGTGCGACGGCTGTCGGCTTTGCGCATCCACTGCTGGAAGCGCACCCGGTCAGGGTAGCCGGGACCCCCGTGATGGCGCCCAGGCGTCCACAGGCCGGAACGGCACGCCACACTGGCCGGATCACGACCCCGGCCGGTCGTGGGGTGAAATATCGGCGCACGCCGTAATGGCATGAGGTCGGCAACGGCCGATACTGTTCAGCATTGTCGAACGATGGTCCCGTGCGAGGATCCAGGAGGAAGCACTGAGATGGCACGCAACATCCAGTCGCTCGAACGGGCCGCGGCGATGCTCCGGCTCCTCGCGGGCGGCGAGCGGCGGCTCGGTCTCTCCGACATCGCCTCCGCGACGGGCCTGGCCAAGGGCACGGCCCACGGGATCCTGCGCACCCTGCAGGCCGAGGGGTTCGTCGAGCAGGACGCGGCGTCGGGGCGATATCAGCTGGGCGCCGAGCTGCTGCGCCTGGGCAACAGCTACCTGGACGTGCACGAGCTGCGGGCCCGCGCCCTCGTATGGACGGACGACCTGGCCCGCTCCAGCGGCGAGGCCGTCTATCTGGGCGTGCTGCACCAGCAGGGCGTGCTGATCGTGCACCACGTCTTCCGGCCCGACGACAGCCGGCAGGTCCTGGAGGTCGGGGCGATGCAGCCGCTGCACTCGACGGCCCTCGGCAAGGTGCTCTCCGCGTACGACCCGGTGGCGCACAGCGAGGTCGTGGAGGCCGAGCGCAAGGAGTTCACGGCCCGTACGGTGGCCGACCTGACCGCGTTCGAGACGGTCCTCGACCTGACGCGGGCGCGCGGGTACGCGGCCGACGTGGAAGAGACCTGGGAGGGCGTGGCGTCGGTCGCGGCGCCGATCCACGACCGGCACCGGATGCCGGTGGGGGCGGTCGGCATCACCGGCGCCGTGGAGCGCGTGTGCCGGGCGGACGCCAAGGACGAGCTGCGGCCCGAGCTGATCGCGGCGGTGCGCGACTGCGCCCGCGCCGTCTCCCGGGACCTGGGAGCCAGCCGCTTCTGAGCCCGTACCGCCCCCGCGAGCCCCGCCTTCCGGCGGGGCTTTCGCCGTTTCAGGGTGCAGGGTGCACGCATCCGCGCGACCATCGGTGGACGCCCGGACCGCACCTCGACCGACCAGCGACCGACCGACGCCTGACCAGCGGCTGACCGGCGACCGACCTGTCGAACCGACCCGTCGGACCGATCGGCCGGACTGATCAGCCGGAACGATCAATAACGATCGCGCTTTCGATAACAGAACCCTTGACGAGCGAGTAACCCCAGGGCGAGACTCGCGTCCATCGGTCGGCATTGTCGAACACCTACCGGCAATAGACGTTAGAGTGTGGACACGCCAGGCCGGACCCGCCCCTCGCAAACGGGGGCTCGGACCACCGGAAACGGACCCGGGGGTTCGTCACTCGGGTATTCCCCTGGACGAAGGACAAAGGAGTCGCGGGTGTCCAGCCACGACATCTTCCTCGGCGAGACCATCGGTACCGCCGTACTCATCCTGCTCGGCGGTGGCGTGTGCGCCGCCGTCACGCTCAAGCGCTCCAAGGCGCTGAACGCCGGCTGGGTCGCCATCACCTTCGGGTGGGGCTTCGCGGTCCTGACCGGCGCCTACCTGGCGGGCGGCGTCTCCGGCGCCCACCTGAACCCGGCCGTCACCATCGGCCTCGCCATCGAGGGCGGGACCAAGTGGAGCGACGTTCCGCTGTACCTGGCCTCGGAGATGCTGGGCGCCATGATCGGCGCGGTGCTGGTCTGGCTGGTCTACTACGGCCAGTTCCAGGCGCACCTGACCGACCCGGAGGTCCTCGCCGCGCACCGCACCGACGGTGACGAGGGCATGGTCGACCCGAAGGCGGCGCCCAAGGCCGGCCCGGTGCTCGGCATCTTCTCCACGGGCCCGGAGATCCGGAACCCGATCCAGAACCTGATGACGGAGATCATCGCCACGGTCGTGCTCGTCCTGGCGATCCTGACCCAGGGCCTCAACGACGGGGGCAACGGTCTGGGCGTACTCGGCGCGCTGATCACCTCGCTGGTCGTCGTCGGCATCGGTCTCTCGCTCGGTGGCCCCACCGGCTACGCGATCAACCCGGTCCGCGACCTGGGCCCGCGCATCGTCCACGCTCTGCTGCCGCTCCCCAACAAGGGTGGTTCGGACTGGTCGTACGCGTGGATCCCGGTGGTGGGTCCGCTGATCGGCGGCGCGCTCGCCGCATTCATCTACAAGCTGTTCTGACAGCCACGAGCTGTTCCGGCAGCCGCACGGGCGACGCCACCGACACCGACCACCGACGCACCACCAGGAGCACACCGTGACCGACGCACACACCGCAGGTCCGTTCATCGCGGCCATCGACCAGGGCACCACCTCCAGCCGCTGCATCGTCTTCGACAAGGACGGCCGGATCGTCTCGGTCGACCAGAAGGAGCACGAGCAGATCTTCCCGAAGCCGGGCTGGGTCGAGCACGACGCCAACGAGATCTGGGCGAACGTCCAGGAGGTCGTCGCCGGGGCCATCACCAAGGCCGGCATCACGCGCGACGACATCAAGGCCATCGGCATCACCAACCAGCGCGAGACGACGCTGCTCTGGGACAAGAACACCGGTGAGCCCGTCCACAACGCCCTCGTCTGGCAGGACACCCGCACCGACGCCCTGTGCAAGGAGCTCGGCCGCAACGTCGGCCAGGACCGTTTCCGCCGGGAGACCGGTCTGCCGCTCGCGTCCTACTTCGCCGGCCCCAAGGCCCGCTGGCTGCTCGACAACGTCGAGGGGCTGCGCGAGCGCGCCGAGCGGGGCGACATCCTCTTCGGCACGATGGACACCTGGGTCATCTGGAACCTGACGGGCGGGGTGAACGGCGGCCGGCACGTCACGGACGTCACCAACGCCTCCCGCACCCTCCTGATGAACCTGCACGAGATGCAGTGGGACGAGCGCATCTGCGCCTCCATCGGCGTGCCGATGGAGATGCTCCCGGAGATCCGCTCCTCCGCCGAGGTCTACGGCGAGGTCACGGGCGGCCCGCTCGGCGAGCTGCTCGGCGGCATCCCGGTCGCCTCGGCGCTCGGCGACCAGCAGGCGGCCCTGTTCGGCCAGACCTGTTTCGCCGAGGGCGAGGCCAAGTCCACGTACGGCACCGGCACCTTCATGCTGATGAACACCGGCGACAAGATCATCAACTCGTACTCGGGGCTGCTGACCACGGTCGGCTACCAGATCGGCGACCAGAAGCCGGTCTTCGCCCTGGAGGGCTCGATCGCCGTCACCGGTTCGCTGGTGCAGTGGATGCGCGACCAGATGGGCCTGATCAAGTCGGCCGCCGAGATCGAGACGCTCGCGTCCTCCGTCGAGGACAACGGCGGCGCGTACTTCGTGCCGGCCTTCTCCGGCCTGTTCGCCCCGTACTGGCGCTCGGACGCGCGCGGTGTCATCGCGGGTCTGACCCGCTACGTCACCAAGGCGCACATCGCCCGCGCCGTGCTCGAGGCCACCGCCTGGCAGACCCGCGAGATCACCGACGCCATGACGAAGGACTCCGGCGTCGAACTGACCGCGCTCAAGGTCGACGGCGGCATGACCTCCAACAACCTGCTGATGCAGACCCTCTCGGACTTCCTGGACGCGCCCGTCGTGCGTCCGATGGTCGCCGAGACGACCTGCCTCGGCGCCGCCTACGCCGCCGGTCTCGCCGTCGGCTTCTGGTCCAACACCGACGACCTGCGTGCCAACTGGCGCCGGGCCGCCGAGTGGACGCCCCACATGGACGCGGACACCCGCGACCGTGAGTACAAGAGCTGGCTCAAGGCCGTCGAACGGTCCATGGGCTGGCTCGAAGACAGCTCTGTCGAGGAGTAAGACCCCACCATGAGTACCCAGTCCACCCTGCAGACCGTGCCTGCCCTCGGAACGCACCCGGTCGCCGGCTCCCACCCGAGCCGCGCCGAGACCCGCGAGCAGCTTTCCAAGGCGACGTACGACCTCCTGGTCATCGGCGGCGGCATCCTGGGCATCTCCACGGCCTGGCATGCGGCGCAGTCCGGTCTCAGGGTGGCCCTGGTCGACGCCGGCGACTTCGCCGGCGCCACGTCCTCCGCGTCCTCGAAGCTGCTCCACGGCGGTCTGCGCTACCTGCAGACCGGCGCCGTGAAGCTCGTCGCGGAGAACCACTTCGAGCGGCGTGCGGTGTCCCGGAACGTGGCCCCGCACCTCGCCAATCCCCTGACCTTCTACCTGCCCGTCTACAAGGGCGGCCCGCACGGCGCCGCCAAGCTGGGCGCCGGTGTCTTCGCGTACAGCGCGCTGTCGGCCTTCGGCGACGGGGTCGGCCACCTGCTGTCCCCCGCGAAGGCGCAGCAGGACGTGCCCGAGCTGCGCACCGAGAACCTCAAGGCCGTCGCGGTCTACGGCGACGACCAGATGAACGACGCGCGCATGGCCCTGATGACCGTACGGGCGGCCGTCGACGCCGGGGCCGTGGTGCTGAACCACGCCGAGGTCACCGGCCTGCGCTTCACCCGCGGCCGGGTCACCGGCGCGGAACTGCGCGACCGCCTGGACGGCGAGGAGTTCGGCGTCGGCGCCCGGCTCGTGCTCAACGCGACCGGTCCCTGGGTCGACCACCTGCGCAAGATGGAGGACCCGAACGCGGCGCCCTCCATCCGCCTGTCCAAGGGCGCGCACCTCGTCATGAAGCGCACCTCCCCCTGGAAGGCCGCGCTCGCCACCCCGATCGACAAGTACCGCATCACCTTCGCCCTCCCGTGGGAGGACATGCTGCTGCTCGGCACGACCGACGAGGAGTACGAGGGCGATCCCGCGGACGTCTCCGTCACCGAGAAGGACATCGACCAGATCCTCGACGAGGCCGCGTTCTCCGTGCGGGACCAGCAGCTCAAGCGGGAGCTGATGACCTACTCGTTCGCCGGTCTGCGGGTGCTGCCGGGTGGGCCCGGCGACACGTCGAAGGCCAAGCGGGAGACGGTCGTCACCGAGGGCAGGGGCGGGATGCTGTCCGTCGCCGGCGGCAAGTGGACGACCTTCCGGCACATCGGGCGCACCGTCATGCAGAAGCTGGAGTCGCTGCCCGGGCACCCGCTCGGTGAGGACTTCGAGCCGATCAAGGAGCTGCCGAAGCGGCTGCCGCTGCCCGGTGTCGCCAACCCGCGTGCCGTCGCCCACCGTCTCCTTGTCGACAATCCGGCGCCCGGCCCGCGCATGGGTGCCGACACGGCGAAGCACCTCGCCACGCACTACGGGTCGCTGGCGTTCGACATCGCGCGGCTCGCCAACGAGGACGCGGCGCTGGCCGAGCGGGTCCACCCGGACGCGCCCGAGATCATGGCGCAGGTCGTGTACGCCCGCGACCACGAGTGGGCCGAGACGGCCGACGACGTGCTGCGCCGTCGCACGACACTGACCATTCGCGGGCTCGACTCGGACGAGGTCCGGGGCAAGGTCCAGAAGGTGCTCGACGACAAGTGACGGGCTCCGGCCGCGCCCGGTAGCACTCGACACTCGACGTCCGTCGCCGGTCCGGCCCGCGTCGTGGCCGGCGCGCCCGCGCGGCGGAGCCGCAGATCGGCACAGCCCCGCGCCCCTGAGATGCGCACTCCGTGCGCTCCCGGGGGCGCTGCCATGCCGCGTACACACCTCTGCAACGGGAGCGCGGCAGCCTGGGCGCATGAAGTTTCAGGTTCTGTCCATCGTCGGGCACGCGCCGCATCCGCTGTCCGGTGAACTTCCCTCCGCCGCCGAGCGGTTAGCGCAGGTCGTCGACGTCGGGGTGGCCGCCGAGCGGCTCGGGTACGACGGGTACGCGGTCGGTGAGCGGCACGCCGGGGCCTTCCTGTCGTCGAGCCCGACGGTCGTGCTCGGCGCCCTCGCCACCCGCACCAGCCGGATCCGGCTGCTCACCGGCGTCACCGTCGTGGCGATCCTCGATCCGGTGCGGGTCGCCGAGGACTACGCCACCCTCGACCAGCTCTCGCGCGGTCGCGTCGAGCTGGTGATCGGCAAGGGCGCCGAGGCCGGGCACTTCGATCTGTTCGGCCTCGACGAGGCGCGGCAGTGGGATCTGCAGCGGGAGAAGTACGAGCTGCTGCGCCGGCTGTGGACGGAGGAGGGGGTCGACTGGGAGGGCGAGTTCCGGCCCGCGCTGAAGGGCGTGACGACGGTGCCGCGCCCGTACGCGGGACTCCCCCGGATCTGGCACGGCTCGGCGACCTCCCTCAACTCCCCCGAGCTGGCGGCCCGGCACGGGGATCCGCTGTTCACGGCGAACGCGATCCAGCCGCGGGCGGCGTACGCACGGCTCATCGAGCACTACCGGGAGCGGTTCGCCGCGTACGGGCACGATCCGGCGCGGGCGCACGTGGCCGCCGGGTCCGGCGGGCTGCTGATCGCGGACACGCACGAGCAGGCGGTGGCCCGCTACAAGAAGCTGTACGAGGCGAAGGTGGCGCAGACCTTCAAGCCGCATCTGGCGGGGAAGGCGGGCTACAACACTCCGTTCCGCACGATCGAGGACGCGATCGCGGACGGTCCGCAGCTGATCGGTTCGCCGCAGCAGATCATCGACAAGATCCTCGGGTATCACGCGGTGTACCGGCATGACCTGCAGTCCGTGACCGTGGACACGTTCGGCCAGGGCACGGCCGAGCAGATCGAGACGCTGCAGCGGTTCGCCGAGGAGATCGCGCCGGTGGTGCGCCGGGAGGCGCCGAGCTCACTGTGGGAGCCGGCGGCCTAGTCCTCGATGTCGTCGGAATCGACGATGGAGCGTTCCAGTTTGCCGAGGAGGCGGGCGAGCTGGCGGCGCTCGGACGGGGAGAGGCCGGCGAGCATCCGGCGCTCGTTGTCGAGGTGGTCGGCGAAGACGGTGTCGACCTTGGCGAGGCCCTCGTCGGTGAGCCGGGAGTAGACGACGCGGCGGTCGTCGGCGTCGCGCTCGCGCACGATGAGGCCGTCCTTCTCCAGGCGGTCCATGCGCAGGGTGACCCCGGCGGAGGAGACGAGCCCGGAGTCGGCGAGCTGGCCGGCGGTGAGGCGGTAGGGCTTTCCGGCCCGGCGCAGCGCGGTCAGGACGTCGAATCCGGCGACGGACAGTCCGTGCCGCTCGATGGAGGAGCTGAGCCGGGTGTTGTAGTGCAGGAACGAGCGGTGCAGCCGGGCCAGCACCTCCAGGGGCGCGGTGTCCAGCTCGGGGCGCTCCCGCGCCCAGTCCGCCACGATCTGCGTCACGGCGTCCTGCCGCGTCACCTTCCGCTCGGCCATCCCCGCACCCCGTCCCCTCGTCCGAATCCTTCAGGGGCGTGAGAACCGTACGCCCCTGAAAATTCTACCCCTGAAGCAATGACCCTCGCGGGGGAACTCCGGGGGAAACGGCCGGCGCCGGGCCCCTCCGCACAGGGGGTCCGGCGCCGTGGCGTGCGTACCGACGAGACTAGGCGTTCAGCTCCTCCAGGGTGCGGCCCTTGGTCTCGACGGCGAACAGGGCGATCACCGCGCCGGCGACGGCGACGCAGGCCAGCTGGGCGAAGACCAGGCCGAGGCCGCCGCCCGCGCCGAGGATCGCGCCGACGGTGACGGGGCCGAGGATGACGCCGAGCCGGTTCCACACCCCGCCGAAGGCGGCGCCCCGGGCGCGGTTCGCGGTGGGGTACAGCTCGGGCGAGTAGAGGTACAGGCCCGCGTTGACCGCGTAGACGAAGAGGGTCGTGAAGGAGGCGAAGAGGGCGACCTTGAGTCCGGAGGTGGCGCCGGTCAGGGCCAGGACGCCCAGGGCGAGGGCGGTGCCGGACAGGGCGGCGACCAGGGCGGGGCGGCGGCCGATGCGGTCGATGACCATGGCGACGGCGAAGGTGCCGACCAGGCCGGTGATGTTGCTGAGCAGGGTGTACTGGAGCGCGGTGGTCAGGTCGAGCCCGAACTCCTTGGTGTAGAGCGAGGGCAGCCAGGCCGAGACGCCGTGGTTGACGTAGTACGCGACGAACCACAGGCCGGACAGGACCACGGTGCGGCGCAGGTAACGCCCGGTGAACAGGTCGCGCAGGCGGCCGCGCGGCGTCTCCGCACCGGGGTCCGCGCCGGGCTCGGGCAGCGGCGCGCCGACGGAGCGCTCGACCTCGGCCTCGATGCGGGCGATGACCCGCTCGGCCTCGTCGGTGCGGCCCTGCGAGAGCAACCAGCGAGGGGACTCGGCGACCTTGCGGGGCAGCAGGGCGCCGATGATCACGGGGAGGGCGCCGAGCACGAACATGGCGCGCCAGCCGAGGTTCGGGACGACCCAGACGGCGACGAGGCTGGCGGCCGCGAGGCCCGCCGGGAAGACCATCTCGTACAGCAGGACGAAGCGGCCGCGCTTGTCGCAGCGGGCGATCTCGTTGATGTACGTGGCGGCGACGGGTACGACGCCGCCGATGCCGAGGCCCTGGACGAAGCGGAAGAGCGAGAAGAGCTCGATGCCGGGCGCGAAGGCGACGGCGAGGCTGGCGGCGCCGGTGACGATGACGCCCAGGGCGACGGTGCGCACGCGGCCGATCCGGTCCCCCAGCCAGCCGGCCACGAGGGCACCGAGCAGCATGCCGATGGAGGCCGAGGTCACCGCGAAGGTCGCCTGGCCGGTGCTGAGGTGCCAGTCCCGGATCAGCACGGGCAGGGCGGAGGCGGAGAGCAGCTGGTCGAAGGCCTCGAAGAACGTCACGGCGCCGATGAGGCACCGGACCTTGACGTGCCAGCGGGATTGGGGCAGCCGTTCCAGTCTGGCTGCGATCGAGCCGAGACCCTGCTTGCCGGCCAATGTCGTCATGAGGGGGGGTCCTTCCGCGAACACGGAACAGGGGAGTTCCGCCGACAGTAGGAGCCGATACCTAAGCGGTCAATGGTTAGGGGCTAAGAGGTTTTATTGGTCGCACCATCCACGCCTCCCTGCGACTTCTCCTACTCAATGGTAGGTCCGCCGGGCCGAAATGTGTCCGCCGAAGGGTCTTGCGCAGAGATATTTAAGGGCTTAGATTTCTAGCACTTCGGCGATTCAGCCCCTGTTCCCCTCATGCTCTCGCCACGTTCCACCCCACGTTCTCCCCCTCGCCCCCTCGCTCCCCGGAGGTCCGGCCGTGTCCGACCACTCCACCGAGATCCTCGTCGCGGGCCAGTGGCGTCGCGGTGCCGGCGCCCCCGTCGACACCGTCGACCCGGCCACCGGCCAGGTCATCGCGACCGTCCACTCGGCCTCCGCCGAGGAGGTCGACGAGGCGGCCCGCGCGGCGGCCGAGGCCGTCGCCGATCCCGCCTGGCGCGATCTGCTCCCGCACCAGCGGGCCCGGCTCCTGCACCGCATCGCGGAGTTGACGGAGGAGGCCGCCGACGAGCTGGCCGCCACCCAGACCGCCGACACCGGCAAGACCCTCACGGAGACGAAGGCGCTCGCGCTCAGCGCGGCCGGCACGTTCCGCTACATGGCGGCCGCGCTGGAGACCGCCGAGGACGCGGTCACCCCGGCGCGCGGCCCGTACGTGACGATGAGCGTGCACGAGCCGATCGGCGTCGTCGGCGCGATCAACCCGTGGAACTCGCCGGTGGCGAGCGACGCGCAGAAGATCGCCCCGGCGCTCGCGGCCGGCAACGCGATCCTCCTCAAGCCCGCCGCCTGGACCCCGCTGGTCTCCCTGAAGCTGGGCCGCCTCATCACCCGGGCGCTGACCGAACTCGGCCTGCCCACCGCCCTGTTGTCCGTCCTGCCCGGCAGCGGCCGGGTCGTCGGCGACGCGGTCGTGCGGCACCCGCTGGTGGGCCGGATCGGCTTCACCGGCGGCACCGAGACCGGCCGGGGCATCGCCGCGGTCGCCGCCCAGAAGCTCATCCCGGCCTCGCTGGAGCTCGGCGGCAAGTCGCCGACGATCGTGCGCGCCGACGCCGATGTCGAACAGGCCCTGGCGGGCGTGATGTTCGGGATCTTCTCGTCCAGCGGGCAGTCCTGCATCGCCGGTTCGCGGCTGTTCGTGGCCCGCGAGATCCATGACACCTTCGTGGCCGAACTCGTCGAGCGAGTACGGAAGTTGCGCGTCGGGCCCGGCACCGATCCTGACACCCAGGTCGGCCCGCTCGTGCACCACAGCCACCGCGACTCGGTCGCCGCCTACGTGGACCTGGCCCGCTCGGAGGGCGCCGAGGTGCTGTGCGGCGGCGCCGCCCCGGAGGGCCCGGAGTACGCGGACGGCGCGTACTACCTGCCCACCGTCCTCGCCGGACTCGACAACTCCTCGCGCACCTGCCAGGAGGAGATCTTCGGCCCGGTCCTGGTGGTGCTCCCCTACGACGACGAGGACGACCTGGTCCGGCAGGCGAACGACTCCGTGTACGGACTCGCCTGCGGGATCTGGACCCGCGACCACCGCGCCGCCTGGCGCCTGGCCCGCCGGATCGACGCGGGCACCGTCTGGATCAACACGTACAAGCAGTTCAGCGCCTCCACCCCGTTCAGCGGGATGAAGGACAGCGGGCTCGGCACGGAGAAGGGCCGCGACGCCATCCGTGCCTACCAGCGCCAGAAGTCCCTGTACTGGGGCACCTCCGAGGCGCCGCTGCCCTGGGCCAACTGACCGTTCCTCCGATGGAGTTCCGCATGACCCACCCCCCGATCGCCCGGTTGCGCGCACTGCGCTCGGTCGAGCTGCTCACCCCCTCCTTCGCGGAGGCCACCGACTTCTACGAGGACGCGTGGGGCCTGGAGGTCGTCGAGTCCGAGCACAGCGCCAGCTGGCTGCGCGGCACCGGCGAGGAGCACCACGCGCTGCAGCTGACCCGCTCCGACCGCACCGGCCTCGGCCGGCTCGTGTTCGCCGTCGCCACGCCCGCCGAGATCGACGAGGCGGCCCGCCGCCTGGAGGCCCGCGGCATCACGCCGGTCGCCGGTCCCGGCCCGCTCGACCAGGTGGGCGGCGGCTACGGGCTGCGCTTCCACGACCACGAGGGCCGGCTCGTCGAGCTGTCCGCCGACACCTGGGCGGTCGCCCCGCGCGGCCGCGACGGAGCGGTCCCGGTCGGCGTCACCCACGCCGTCCTCAACACCCCGGACATCGACGCCGCAGTCGCCTTCTACCGCGACGTCCTCGGCCTGCGCGTCTCCGACTGGTCCGAGCACCAGATGGCGTTCCTGCGCTGCAACGCCGACCACCACTGCATCGCGTTCAACCAGGCCGAGTGGGTCTCCCTCAACCACGTGGCCTACGAGATGAGCTCGGTCGACCACTTCATGCGCGGGCTCGGTCGGCTGCGCCACCACGGGATCGTCCCGAAGTGGGGCCCGGGGCGGCACGGCCCCGGCAACAACACCTTCTCGTACTTCACCGACCCGACGGGCCTGGTGTGCGAGTACACGTCCGAGGTCGCGCAGGTCGTCGAGGACCGCTGGATCGCCAAGGTCTGGCGCCGGGTCCCCGAGCTGTCGGACCTGTGGGGAACGGCGGGACCGCCGTCGAAGGAGATCCGCTGCCACATGGCCGGCGCGCCGGAAGGAGAGCACAAGTGAGCACGAGCCCGAAGCACGCGAAGACCCCGACCACTGCGAAGAACCTGAAGGTCGGACTCGTCGGCTGGGGTGCCATCGGCCGCGTCGTCGGCACGGCCCTCGCCCGCGGCGAGGTCCAGGGCGCCGAACTGACCTGCATCGTCGACAACCGCCCGCTCGGCGAGGCCGCACCGGCCGCGCAGGTCCCCTTCGAGGAGGCGATCGAGGCTTGCGACCTGATCGTGGAGGCGGCGGGCCAGGGCGTCGTACGGGAGTGGGGCGAGCGCGTCCTCACCTCCGGCACCGACCTGCTGATCGCCTCGACCGGGGCCCTCACCGACGACGAGCTGGCCAAGCGGCTGCTCGCCGCCGGGCCCGGCCGGGTCTCCTTCACGGGCGGCGCCGTCGGCGGACTCGACCTGCTGCAGGCCGTGCGCTCCTTCGCCCCGCTCGACGAGGTGCGCCTCACCACGACGAAGCTGCCGTCCACCCTCGAACAGCCCTGGATGGACGAGGAGCTGCTGGAGCGGCTGCGCACGGCGACCGGCCCCGTCGAGGTCATGTCGGGCACGGCGCGCGACGTGCCGGTGAAGTTCCCCAAGTCGACGAACGTCGCCGCCTCGGTCGCGCTCGCCGTCGGCGACCTGGACGCTGTGCGGGTCCGGGTCGTCGCCGATCCGGGAGCCGAGCTCACCCGGCACGTCGTCGAGGCGTCGGGCCCGCACGGCGAGTACCGCTTCGAGGTCGCGCACCGCCCCGATCCGGGCAACCCGGCCACCAGCCAGGTCGTCCCGTACGCGGTGCTGCGCTCCCTGTCCGCGCTCGCCGGGCGCTCGGGGCAGATCCTGTGACCGCGCTCCACGTGGAGGAGGCCGGTGCGAGCGGCCCCCTGCTGCTGTGCCTGCACGGCATCGGCTCCTCGTCGGCGGCATTCGCCCCGCAGCTCGAAGGGCTCGCGGAGCACGCCCGGGTCATCGCCTGGGACGCCCCCGGCTACGGCAAGTCCCCCGACCCGGACGCCCCGCTGGACCTGGACGGGTTCGCGGACGCCGCGGCCGAGGTCGTCCGGGCGTACGGCTCCTCGGCGCACGTGCTGGGCGTCTCGTGGGGCGGCGTGATCGCCCTGCGGCTCGCCACCCGCCACCCGGAGCTCGTGGCCTCGCTGATCGTCGCCGACTCCAGCGCCGGTTCCGGCACGGACCCGGCGAAGGCGGCGGCCATGCGGGCCCGCGCCACGGAGCTGGCCGAGACCGGGCCGCGGGTCTTCGCCGCGCAGCGCGGGCCCCGGCTGGTCTCGGAGCTGGCCGACGCCGCGCTCGTCGAGCGGGTCGTCGAGACCATGGCCGGCTCGGTCCGGCTGCCCGGCTACGGGTACGCCGCCGAGTCCATGGCGGGCGCCGACCTGCGCGAGGAGCTGGCCGCGGTGACCGCGCCGACGCTCGTCGTGTGCGGCGACCGCGACACGGTCACCGGCGTCGAGGCCTCCCAGGTCCTCGCCGGGGGCCTGCACAAGACCGCCTACGTGATCGTCAAGGACGCCGGTCACCTGGCCAACCAGGAACAGCCCGAGCGGTTCAACGCCTGGGTCCTGTCCCACCTGCACATCGTCACCCGCTAGCGAAGGAGTCCCCCATGCCTCTGACCACCACCGAGTACGACAACGGCGGCGACCTCGGCAAGTACACCGACTCGCTGATCGCCACCAAGGAGTCCCGCGTCGCCGACTTCGACACCCTCTCCTTCCAGGAGAAGGCCGGCGCGCAGTTCCGCCGCGGCCAGATCCGCTACGTGGGCTCCGGCGCGACCGGCAACCACGAGGGCGACAGCCGCATCATCCCCTCGGGCGGCTTCACCTTCTCCAACATGCTGCTGCCGCCCGGCGCCGAGGGCCCGGCCCACACCCACCACGACGTGGAAGAGGCCTTCTTCGTCCTGGAGGGCAACGTCAAGGTCGGCATCCACCGCGGCCCCGACGAGGTCGAGTACCGCACCCTCGGCTACCGCGACATGATCGTGGTGCCGGCCGGCGTGACCCGCTCGCTGAAGAACGAGGGCGACACCGACGCGCTGTTCTGCGTCGTCATCGGCACGCAGAAGCCGCAGGTGCCCTCGTACCCCGAGTACTCGCCGATGCACGGCGTCACCCGTGACTGAGCAGTCGCCCGCAGGCGCCCGTACGGTCGTCGTGACCGGCGCGGGCCGTGGCCTCGGTCTGGCCATGGCCCGCCGGGCCGGCGAGGACGGCTTCCGGGTCGTCGTCGCCGAGCTCGACGCCGAGCGCGGCGCCGAGGCCGCCGAGGAGCTGCGGGCCGAGGGGCTCGACGCGCACTTCGTGCGGTGCGACGTGGCGGACCCGGCGTCCGTCGAGGCCCTCGCCTGCGCGGTGCGGGAGCTGCCCGGCGAGCTGTACGGCCTGGTGAACAACGCGGCGCTCGCCAACGGAGTGGGCGGCAAGGAGTTCCAGGACATCGACATCGAGGTCTGGGACCGCCTGATGACGGTGAACGCCCGCGGTCCCTGGCTGGTCGCGAAGGCGCTGCACCCGCTGTTCGGCCCGACCGGACGCATCGTGAACATCGCCTCGGACGCCGCGCTCTACGGCTCCCCGCGGCTCGCCCACTACATCGCCTCGAAGGGCGCCGTCATCGCGCTGACCCGGGCCATGGCGCGGGAGCTGGGCGAGCGGGGCATCACGGTGAACGCGCTCGCGCCCGGCCTGACCGAGGGCGAAGCCACGCAAGCCGTCCCCGCGGAGCGGCACGACCTGTACCGGGCGAACCGGGCCATCGAGCGCCCGCAGCAGCCCGGCGACCTGATCGGTGTCGCCTCCTTCCTCCTCTCCGAGGAGTCCCGCTACCTGACCGGACAGGTGGTCGCCGTCAACGGCGGCTTCACCATGAACTGACCTGATACACCGAGGAGTTGACATGGATCTGGGCCTCGCCGACCGGACCTACGTGGTCACCGGAGGCAGCTCGGGCGTCGGCCTGGCCACGGTCCGCGCCCTGCTCGAGGAAGGCGCGAACGTCGCCACGTGCGGCCGCGACGCCGAACGGCTGAAGCGGATCGCCGACCACGACCGCCTGTTCACCGCCACCTGCGACGTGCGCGACGCCGACGCCGTACGCGACTTCGTGCGGACCGCCGCAGACGCGTTCGGCGGACGGCTCGACGGCCTCGTCAACAACGCCGGACAGTCCCGCATGAAGCGGCTCGACGACACGACGTGGGACGACTGGCGCGACGAGCTGGACCTGAAGTTCGCGGGCGTCCTCAACCCGCTCCGGGCCGCCCGCGACCTCCTTCGCGCCTCGGACGCGGCGTCGGTCGTGAACGTGAACGCGGTCCTGGCCAAGCAGCCGGAGACGCGTCTCATCACGACGAGCGCCGCCCGCGCCGGCATCCTCAACCTCTCCAAGTCCCTCGCCACGGAACTCGCGGCGGACGGCATCCGGGTCAACTCGGTGTGCCTGGGCCTGATCGACACGGGCCAGTGGACCCGCCGGCACGCCGCCGCGGACTCCGGCCTGTCCTACGAGGACTGGCAGGCGGAGCTCGCCGCCGACCGCGGCGTCGCCCTCGGCCGGCTCGGCCGCGCCGAGGAGGTCGCCTACGCGATCCTCGCGCTGCTCGCGCCGCGCGCCTCGTACATCACCGGAACCAGCATCGACGTCTGCGGCGGAGTCGGCCGCGGCATCCTCTGAGGAGCACGCATGCGTTACGACAACGGAGGCGCCCTCCTCGTCGCCGTCCTGAAGGAACTGGGCATCGACACGGTGTTCGGCATCGTGTCCGTGCACAACCTGCCGCTGGTCGAGGCCGTCGACCGCGAGCTGCGGTTCGTGCCGGTGCGCCACGAGGCGAGCGCCGTGAACGCGGCGGACGCCTACGGGCGGGCCCGCGGCGGCCTCGGCTGCGCGCTCACCTCGACCGGCACCGGCGCGGGCAACGCGGCGGGCTCGCTGATCGAGGCGCTCGCCTCCGGCACGTCGGTGCTGCACATCACCGGTCAGGTCGAGAGTGAGTTCCTGGGCAGCGGGCGCGGGTTCATCCACGAGACCAAGGACCAGCTCGGCATGCTGACCGCGGTCTCCAAGCACGCCGTCTCCGTGGGCTCCACCGACGAGGCCGGCCGGCTCCTGCGCGAGGCCGCCCGCGCCGCGCTCACCGCCCCCGGCGGCCCGGCCAGCGTCGAGTGGCCCATCGACCTCCAGTACGCGGCCCAGACCGACGCCGGTGAGACGGTGCCGGAGCCGGCGCGCCCCGCGCTCGACCCGGTGGCCCTGGCCGCCGCGGGCACGCTCCTGTCGACCGCCCGCCGCCCCCTGATCTGGGCCGGCGGCGGCGCGAACGCGGCCCGCGCCGAGCTGGCCGCGCTCGTCGAGGCGACCGGCGCGGGCCTGCTGACCTCCAACTCGGGGCGGGGCGCGGTCCCCGAGGACCACCCGCAGGTCATCGGCAACTTCGCGACCACCCCGGCCGGGCGCGCCCTGCTCGCCGACGCGGACGTCCTGGTGACGATCGGCACGCACTTCCGGTCCAACGAGACCGCCGACTACGGGCTCGAACTGCCCGGCGCCGAGCGGCACATCCACATCGACGTCGACGCGGCCGCCCTCGGCCGGGTGTACCCGGCGGCGCACGCCCTGCACGCCGACGCCGCCGACGCGCTCGCCGCCCTGCTCCCCCACGCCCGGACCGCCGAGCCGGAGTGGACGCGGCGCGTGGCGCGGGTCAGGGAGGACGTGCGGGCCACCCTGCACGACAACATCGGGCCGCAGGCCGCGATCTGCGACGCGCTGCGGGCCGTCCTGCCGCGCGACGCGGTGATCGCCCGGGACGTCACCATCCCTTCCAGCAGCTGGGGCAACCGGCTCCTGGAGATGTACGCCCCGGAGTCGAACGTCTTCCCGCGCGGCGGCGGCATCGGCCAGGGCCTCGGCATGGGCATCGGCGCCGCGCTCGCCGACCCCGAGCGGCCCACCGTGGTCATCGCCGGCGACGGCGGCCTCGCCGTCCACCTCGGCGAGCTGCTCACCGTCGCCCAGGAGCGGCCCCGTCTGACCGTGCTGGTCTTCAACGACGGCGGCTACGGCGTCCTGCGCAACATGCAGGACCGCTACAGCGAGCGCCGCAGCGGCGTCGACCTGGCCACCCCGGACTTCGACCTCCTGGCCCGCGCCTGTGGCCTGCCCTACCTGCGGATCGCCGACGCCGAGCACGCGCGGCCCGTCCTCGAGGAAGCCGTCGGCTCGGCCGGACCCGTCCTCGTCGAGGTCGACCTGGCCGCGCTCGGCCCGATGAAGGCCCCGTTCACCCCGCCCGTCAAGATCCCCACCGCGTAGGGAGGCCCCCATGTCCACCACCACGACTCCCGCCGACGGTCAGCTGTCCCTGCTGGTCCGGCGGATGACCTGGGAGGCCGACGGCGTGCTGTCCGTCGAGCTGACCCACCCCGACGGCAAGCCGCTGCCCGCCTGGACGCCGGGCGCGCACATCGACGTGCACGTGGGCGGCCAGATCCGCCAGTACAGCCTGTGCGGCGACCCCGCCGACACCGGTGGCTACCGGATCGGCGTCCTCAACGAGCCGTCCTCGCGCGGCGGTTCGCGCCACGTCCACACGAAGCTGCGCCCCGGCCAGCCGGTCACGGTGTCCGAGCCGCGCAACCACTTCGTCCTGGAGGACGCGCCCGCGTACGTGTTCGTGGCCGGCGGCATCGGTGTCACGCCGATCCTGGCGATGGCCCGCGAGGCCGCCCGGCGCGGCGCCGCGTGGCGCATGGTCTACGGCGGGCGCAGCCGGGCCTCGATGGCCTTCACCGACGAGCTGTCCGCGCTCGGCGGCGACCTGACGCTCGTGCCGCAGGACGAGCTGGGCCACATCGACCTGGCGTCGGAGCTGGCGGAGCTGCCCGAGGGCGCGCTCGTGTACTGCTGCGGGCCGGAGCCGCTGCTCGCCGCGATCGAGGAGCGCTGCTCCGCCGAGCGGCTGCGTCTGGAGCGGTTCGCGGCGCCGGTGGTGGAGCGGTCCGGGGACGACGCGACGTTCGAGGTCGAGTGCCGCACCTCGGGCCTGACCCTGTCGGTGGACGCCGACACCTCGATCCTGGAGGCCGCCGAGCAGGCCGGGCTGAGCGTCAACAGCTCGTGCCGCGACGGCATCTGCGGCTCCTGCGAGACCCGGGTGCTCGACGGCACCCCCGACCACCGCGACTTCCTGCTCTCGGACGCCGAGCACGCCGCGAACGCCTCGATGATGATCTGCGTCTCGCGCTGCGCGTCGGGCCGCCTCGTCCTCGACCTGTGACCCCCGACGGGAGACTTTCCATGAGCGACAACCCGAGCAAGAACACCGCGCAGGACTGGCCCTACCTGGAGATCCACCAGTCCCGCACGCACGAGCCGACGCCGTACGAGTACAAGCTGGCCGCCACTCTCGAAGACGTCTTCACCAAGGACGGCCACGCACTCGAGGACGTCGTGCGCGGGCTCAACGCCCGCAAGGTCCACGCCCCCGACGGGGCCGCCTGGACCGAGGAGTCCTTCGCCGCCGAGATGCACCGACTGGGAGCGTGAACGCCGTGAACCTGACCGCCGAGCACATTTTCGCGACCGGTCTGCGCGACCAGTGGCACCCGGTCGTCCCCTCCTCCTTCGTCGCGCCCGGCGCGATGCGCAAGGTCACCGTCCTGGGCGAGCAGTGGCTGCTGTTCCGCCGCTCCGACGGCACCCTGAGCATGCTCGCCGACCGCTGCCCGCACCGCGGGGCCCCGCTGTCCCTGGGCAAGCACCTGGGCGACCGGGTGGCCTGCTGGTACCACGGGGTGGAGGTCGAGTCCGACGGCACGGTCGCCTCCGTGCCCGGTCTGCCCGGCTGCAACCTGGAGGGCAAGAAGCTCGTCCGTTCGCTGCCCGTGCGCGAGGTGGCCGGCGCCGTCCTCGCCTACTTCGGCACCGAACAGCAGCCGCAGCCCAGCGAGTTGACGCTGCCCGACCCGCTCGTCGACCCCGACGTCGACGCGTTCCTGTGCTACGCGGAGTGGGACGTGCCGTGGCGCTACGCGGTCGAGAACCTGCTCGACCCGATGCACGGGGCGTTCCTGCACCACGACTCGCACACGATGTTCGACGGTGACACGACCGCGAAGTTCCGCATCCGGGAGACCGACCGCGGCTACTTCTTCGAGAAGACCGACCAGCGGGGCGTGAACTTCGACTGGGTCGAGCTGTGCCGCACGGGCGTCGACTGGGTGGACCTGTCCATCCCGTACCCGCCCTCGGCCGGCCCCGGCGGCGCGTTCGGCATCGTCGGCATGGTCCGCCCGGTCGACGAGGAGCGCTGCGCGGTGTTCTTCTGGCGCTACCGCAAGGTGCAGGGCTGGCAGCGCGACACGTGGCGCTTCCTCTACAAGACGCTCATCGAGGAGCGCCACTGGGACGTCCTGGAGCAGGACCGCGTGATGCTGGAGGCCATGCCGTCCGACGCCGACCAGCAGGAGAACCTCTACCAGCACGACCTGGGCGTGGTCCGGCTGCGCCGCATGTACAAGTCCGCCGCGGAGGAGCAGGCCGGCGCATGAGCGAACCAGTGAGCGGCAGAGCGCGCTGGGCGGGTGTCCTGACGCTCCTGGTCGTCGTCCTGATCAGCTATGTGGACCGCGTGAACATCTCCGTCCTGGTCACCGACCGGGCGTTCACCGACCACTTCGGGATCACCGGCGACCGGGTGGCGCAGGGCGCCCTGAGCACCGCGTTCCTCGTCGGGTACGGCATCGCGGCGTTCGTCCTGACCCCGCTGTACGAGACGCTGCTCGGTGTGCGGCGGGGGCTGTTCCTGAGCGTGGCCCTGTGGTCGGTGATGACGCTGCTGTCGCCGTACGCGCTCGGCGCGCTGACGCTGACCGCGCTGCGGGCACTCCTCGGCGCGGCCGAGGGACCGCTGTTCTCGCTCAAGACGATGTACGTGCGGGAGCACTTCGCGCCGCAGGAGGCGGGCAAGCCGAACGCGGTGAGCTCGATGGGCGTGTCCCTGGGCACGGCCGTGGGGCTGCCGCTGATCACGTACCTCGTGTACCGGTTCGACTGGCACACGTCGTTCCTGGCGCTGGCCGCACTGAACGCGGTGGTGGGGCTGCCGCTGATCGCGCTGTTCGTGCGCGGCCGGGGGCTGCGTTCCGCTTCGGGCCGCGGCAGCGCGGTGGGGACGTTGCGCGAGGCCCTGCGCATGCCGCGTCTCGTGCCGGTCCTGCTCGTGGAGATCGCCACGCTCGGCTATCTGTGGGGCTCGACCGCGTGGCTGCCCTCGTATCTCCTCCAGGAGCGGCACTTCTCGCTCGCGGCGATGGGCGCGGTGTCGGCGCTGCCGTTCCTGATGTCGCTGGCCTCGGGCTTCCTCGGCGGGTTCCTGCTCGACCGGCTGCCGGCGCGGCTGCTTCCACTGCTGTTCGTGGTCGGCTCGGCGGGGACCGCGGCGAGCGTGCTCGTGGTGATGGGCGCGGACAGCGACGGTCTGGCGGCGGCCGGGCTGATCGCGGCCGGCGGCTTCTGGGGGCTCCAGGGGCCGGCCATCCCGACGCTCGTGCAGCGCTGCGCCCCGGCGCACGCGGTGGGCAGCGCCTACGGCGTGGTGAACGGGGTGGGCAATCTCGTCTCGGCGTTCATGCCGACGGCGATGGGCGCGGCGATCGCGGCGAGTGGCGGGCACGGCTTCGGCGCGGGCTTCGCGCTGCTCGCCGGGGCGCAGGCGGTGACGCTGGTGTGCGGCGCCTGGCTGCTGCTGCGTCCGGCGCCGCAGGTCCCGGCGACGTCTCCTGCGGGGGCGGTCGAGGCGCCCGCCCGTACCTGATGGCGGACACCCCCTGGCCCTGCGGGCCCCTGCGCACATAATGGTGCGAGACATCGGAGGTATCCGCCCTCCGGCCTGAGCAGAGGGGGGTGCCGTGGCCGTCACCGACGAGGCCATCGAGAAGATCAAGGGGATGATCGTCTCGGGCGCGCTGCGCCCGGGCGACCGCCTCCCCAAGGAGAGCGAACTCGCCGCGGAGCTGGGCCTGTCGCGCAATTCGCTGCGCGAGGCCGTGCGCGCCCTGTCGCTGATCCGGATCCTGGACGTGCGGCAGGGCGACGGCACGTACGTGACGAGCCTGGACCCGCAGCTCCTCCTGGAGGCGCTGAGTTTCGTCGTCGACTTCCACCGGGACGACACGGTCCTGGAGTTCCTCGCGGTGCGCCGCATCCTGGAGCCCGCCGCGACGGCCCTCGCGGCGGGCTCGATCACGTCCGGGGAGCTGGACCGGCTGTCCGCGCAGCTCGACGCGCTCGGCCCGGAGCCCTCGGTGGAGGAACTGGTCGCCGCGGACCTCGACTTCCACCGCGGCATCGTGAAGGCGTCCGGCAACTCGGTCCTGTGCTCGCTGCTCGACGGCCTGTCCGGGCCGACCACCCGGGCGCGCGTCTGGCGCGGTCTGACCCAGGAGGACGCGGTGAGCCGCACCCTGCACGAGCACCGGGCGATCCTGGCGGCGCTGCGCGACGGCGACGCGGAGGCGGCCCGGTCGTGGGCGACGGTGCACATCGCGTCCGTGGAGCAGTGGCTGCGCTCGACCTTGTGACGCCCCGGCCCCTCCGGGGGGAGTGCGGGCCCGCGACTCGGGGCATGGTTCCCGGCAGCCGCCGGGTTCCAGGTGGCTGCGGAGGTACCCCGCGGACGCCGTAAGGTGGGCGGGTACGCGAGGGAACGTCGGAAGGAGGCGCTGGGTGATCGAGCTCGAGGGGGTTCCCGAGCTGGTCGACCCGGTCATGGTGGCCGCGTTCGAGGGCTGGAACGATGCCGGCGACGCCGCCTCCACCGCGGTCGCGCATCTCGACAAGGAGTTCAAGGGCGAGGTGTTCGCGGCGCTCGACGCCGAGGACTACTACGACTTCCAGGTCAACCGGCCGACGGTCTTCATGGAAGACGGCGTGCGGAAGATCACCTGGCCGACGACCCGGCTCTCGGTGGTGCGGATCGGCGGCGACAAGCCGCGCGACCTCGTCCTCGTGCGGGGCATCGAGCCGTCCATGCGCTGGCGCTCGTTCTGCAACGAACTGCTGGGCTTCGCCCACGAGTTGGGCGTGGAGATGGTGGTCGTCCTGGGCGCGCTGCTCGGCGACACCCCGCACACCCGGCCGGTCCCGGTCAGCGGCGTCACGTCGGATCCCGACCTGGCGACGCGGATGGACCTGGAGGAGACCAAGTACGAGGGTCCGACGGGCATCGTCGGCATCCTCCAGGAGGCGTGCACGCACGCGGGCGTCCCGGCGGTCTCGCTGTGGGCGGCGGTCCCGCACTACGTGTCGCAGCCGCCGAACCCGAAGGCGACGCTGGCGCTCCTGAACCGGCTCGAGGACCTGATCGACCTGCGCATCCCGCTGGGCGAGCTGCCCGAGGACGCGCGGGCCTGGCAGCTGGGCGTGGACCAGCTGGCGGCCGAGGACAGCGAGGTCGCGGAGTACGTGCAGTCGCTGGAGGAGGCCCGCGACACGGCGGAGCTGCCGGAGGCCTCGGGCGACGCGATCGCCCGCGAGTTCGAGCGGTATCTGCGGCGCCGCGACCCGGGCACGCCCCCGGGCGACCGGACCCGCCCGCCGAAGCCGCCGCGTCCGGACGGCGAGGACCCGGAGGCGTAGAGCGTGCACGGTGGGGCCGGGCGGCATGTGTGCCGCCCGGCCCCACTGTCGTTCCTGGGGCAACTTCCTTATCCGCAGGAGAACTTGGCGGCGGCCCAGTCCCCGTGGTCCCCGGTCTTCGAGCCGTTGGTGTCCGTCACCTTGAGGTGCAGGTGCCGGGCCCCGCTGACGTCGACGTCCACCGGCAGGGTGGCCGAGGCGCCGGTGACCTTGGGCGAGGTCCACAGCACCTTGCCGTCGGCCTCGACGGAGAAGGCGACCTCCCCGTACCCGTTGATCTCGTCGTCGATCCCGACGTCGGCGGTCAGCTTCGCGCACTGCCCGCCGAGGTAGACCTCGATGTCGGAGTCGGCGTGCACGCCGATGCCCTTGGTGTAGGTCTTGCCCGCGAGGGTGAGGGTGTGGCCGTCGGTGGCGCCGGACTCTCCGTTGCTGCGGTCGCGTTCGGCGGGTCCGTAGCCGTTGGCCGACGTCAGCCACTCCATGTCGCTCGCCCAGGTGTCCCCGGCGGGCGGCTTCGGCATGACGGACACCGCGAAGCGGCCCTGTGCGGTGCGCCCTTGGCCGGACGCGTCGTAGCGGGCCGTCGCGGTGAGGGCCTGCTCCCCCGCCTTCGCGTCGGCGGCCGGGGTGAGCGGGACCTCGACGCGACGGGTGGTGCCCGCCGCGATCCGGTCGACGGTGACGGCGTCGCCGGCGCGCCAGCCGTCGGGGGCGGTCAGCGCGACGGAGACGCCGGTGGCGTCGCGGGTGCCGGCGGTGACGTCGACGGCGACCTTGCCGTCGGCGCCCGCGCCGAGTTCCTGCCCGGCGGGGGCGGTGACGGCGGCGTCGGCGCCGGGCACCGCCCCGCCGACGGCCGCGGTGTCCTTCAGGTCGAGCGTGAAGGCGCGGGAGGTGGACAGCTTGCCGGTCTTGACGCGCACGACGCCGCCGCGGTCGTCACGGTCGTAGAACCAGCCGCTCGCGGCCTTCTCGTAGGCCGCCGCGTCCGTGTAGGCGCGCAGCGGCTGCCCGTCGAGCGCGACCTGGCGCGGGGCGTCCCCGGTGTGCACGGTGAACGCGTAGGGGCGGGCGCTCTGCTTGCCCTCGAAGGAGCCCTTGCTCGCCCCGATCCGCACGCGCACGTCACCGGCGCCGGACTTCGGGGCGTCGACCTCGGCGCGCTGCGTGGCGAAGGCGCCGTCGCGGTGGGCCCGGGTCACGCCGTCGTCCTCGTACAGGTCGAAGGACGAGGAGCCCTGCGGGTAGACGTCCCAGGCGAGCGGCGAGTCGGCGGTGCGGTCGGCGTAGGAGCGGATGCCGGGCCACATCGGGACGGCGGCGCCGCCCTTGACGAACATCGGGAGCGTGTCCAGGGGCGCGCTGTAGCCGTCGATCGTGGTCGGGCCCTGGTAGACGCGCCCGGTCCAGTAGTCGGTCCAGGTGCCCTCGGGCAGATAGATGCCGTCGCGGACCGTGCTGTCCTTGTAGACCGGCGCGACGAGGAGGTTCTCACCGGTGAGGAACTCGTACTTGGCGGCGGCGGTCGCGGCCTTCGGGTCGTCCGGGTACTCGAGCGCGAGCGGCCGCACGGCGCCGACCCCGGTCTCCGTCGCCTCGTGCGCGTACGAGTACAGGTACGGCAGCAGCGACTCGTGGAGCTTCAGGTACTTCCGGTTGATCGCCGTGTACGGCGCGCCCTGGCGGAAGGGCTGCTTGTCGGCGGCGGCCCAGCCGTCCATCGTCATGGTGACGGGCAGCAGGGACTTCCACTGGAGGTCGCGTACGTACGTCTTGGGGCTGCCGCCGAAGATGCCGTCGACGTCACCGGTCGTGTAGGCGAGTCCGGACATGGTCGCGCCCGCGTAGGTGGGGATCTGCCAGCGGATGTAGTCCCAGGATCCCGACTGGTCGCCGGACCACTGGACGCCGCAGCGCTGGGCGCCGGACCAGCTCTCGGGGGCCCAGGTGAAGCCGCGGGCGTCGGAGTTGTCCTCGATGCCCTGGTAGGCGTCCTTGCAGCCGTCGAGGGCGAACTTGTAGCCGGCGCCGACCCAGGCGACGTCGAGCTTGGCGACGCGCTGGCCGGCCTTCACCTGGTCGGCGATCTTGTCGATGCCGTCCTCGGTCCACAGGCCGAGCTGGGTCTTGTTCTTCTGGAGGCCCTTGGCCGTCTCGGCGAGGTTCTCGTAGCCGCAGCCGTAGCCGTCGTTGACGAGCATCCAGCCGAGCGGCATGTCGTTCGCGACGTACTGGTCGGAGATCTTCAGGGCGTCGAGGGTGTGCCGCTCGCCGCGGTTGGCGTTGTGCAGGTAGCAGTCGGCGTCGCCGATCTCCAGGCCGTAGACCGGCGGCAGGAACGGCTTGCCGGTGAGCTTCGTGTACTGCCCGATGACGTCCTTGGTGCTGTCCTTGCCGCTGCCCGCGAAGTAGTAGGCGTCGAAGCGGTGTTCCTTCGCGGCGGCCGTGACGGGCGCGTCGAAGGTGTACGTGTTCGGCGCGAAGGTGTTGCGGAAGACGCCGTAGCCGGCGGAGGAGAGGTAGAACGGGACGGAGTTGGGGTGGCCCCCGTCGTTCCAGTTGTAGTTCACCTCGGCCTTGGCGGTCTGCCCGCGCAGCGAGGTGTTGCCCCGGCCGTTCTGCATGCCGACGCCGTAGAACTGCTCGTCGGCGCCGCGCTCCAGGGTCTGCGTGGTGGTGTCGGCGGTCCACTTCAACGGGGCGCTCTCGGACCAGAGTTCGGTGCCGTCGTTGCGGAACAGGGCGAAGCGCAGCGGGGACTTGTAGGCGCGCAGGGTGACCTTGGCGCTGCTGAGCTCGTAGCGGTCGCCCTGGTCCTTCCAGCGGGTCGCCGGCGGCGCGCCCTGCGGTACGACGATGTCGTCGCCGGCCGGGTCGGTGAAGGTGCCGTCGGGGGCGAGTTCGATCCGGAAGGTCTCGTCGGACACGAAGCTGACGCGGGCCTTCGCCTCACCGGCGTCGAGCGTGTACTCCGGGCCGTCGGCGTGGAACCCGGTGACGTCGCCGACGGTGCCTGCGGTGTCCTCGGCCTGGGCGAGGCCCGGCCCGGCGAAGGTGGCGGCGACGCCGAGGGTGGCGACGGCCACGACGGATCTGAGCCGTCTACCGAGGCGCGTGCTCAATAGTGTTCGCATGGCGGTTGTTTAGCGCAGAAACGCGCATGCGCCTAGAGGGTGGGCCGGAGATCAGCCACAAAAACAGCCCCTCCGGCGCTTGAGGAGCGGGGTCCGGGGCAGAGCCCCGTGACCGCACCTCCTCCTGCCGGAGGGGCTGTTCACCGAGTACGTACTACAGCGCAACCCCGAGCAGGGCGTCGACCGCACGGGACACCACACCGGGCGCCCCTTCGTCCGACCCACCGTCGGAGACCTGCCGCTCGACCCAGCGGTCGACCGCCGCGAGCGCCGCGGGGGCGTCCAGGTCGTTCGACAGCGCCTCGCGGATCTCGTCGACCAGCGCCTCGGCGGCGGGCCCGTCGGGACGGGACACCGCGGCGCGCCACCGGTCGAGCCGCTCCACCGCGTCGGTCAGGACCTTGTCGGTCCACTCCCAGTCGGCCCGGTAGTGGTGGGCCAGGAGCGCCAGCCGGATCGCCGCCGGGTCGACGCCGTCGCGGCGCAGCTTGGAGACGAAGACCAGGTTGCCCCGGGACTTGGACATCTTCTCGCCGTCGAGCGCGACCATGCCGGCGTGCACGTACGCCTTGGCCATCGGGAACTCGCCGGTGAGCACCTGGGCGTGCGAGGCGCCCATCTCGTGGTGCGGGAAGGCCAGGTCGGATCCGCCGCCCTGGACGTCGAAGCCCATGCCGAGGTGGTCGAGGGCGATGGCCACGCACTCGATGTGCCAGCCGGGGCGCCCCGCGCCGAGCGAGCCGCCGTCCCAGCTGGGCTCGCCCTCGCGGGCGGCCATCCACAGCATCGGGTCGAGCGGGTTCTTCTTGCCCGGACGGTCCGGGTCGCCGCCCCGCTCGGCGGACAGCAGCCGCATGGCGGCCGCGTCCAGGTTCGAGACGGACCCGAAGTGCGGGTCGGCCTCGACGGAGAAGTAGATGTCGCCGTCGAGCTCATAGGCGGCGCCCGCGTCACGGAGCCGCTCGACGAGCGGCACGATGCCGGGTATCGCCTCGACGGCGCCTATGTAGTGCTGCGGCGGGAGCATCCGCAGGGCGGTCATGTCCTCGCGGAACAGGGCGGTCTCGCGCTCGGCGAGGCCCTCCCAGTCGATGCCGTCGCGCACGGCCCGCTCCAGCAGGGGGTCGTCGACGTCCGTGACGTTCTGGACGTAGTGGACCTGCCGCTTGGTGTCGAGCCACACGCGCTGCACGAGGTCGAACGCGTTGTAGGTCGCCGCGTGACCCATGTGGGTCGCGTCGTACGGCGTGATGCCGCAGACGTAGATACGGGCGACGGGACCGGGGTCGAGGGTGACGAGCCCACCGGTCGCGGTGTCGTGGATCCTCAGGTCGCGGCCCTTGCCAGGCAGGGCGGGGACCTCAGAAGCGGGCCAGGCATGCATGTCTTGAAGCCTAACCGGACGGTGCTTCCGCATACGAACCGGATCGGTGTGATGGCCGACAAGGCCCTCTTGCGCGCATCCCGTCCCTCGGCTATCGGTTCAGACGAGAGCGGCGCGGATCGCGTCGCTCAGCCCGAAATGACGGATCCCGTGAACCAGCCAGGCCCGCAGGGCGCACACGAAGTACGTCCAGCCCTGGGTCTGCCCGACGGCGCGCGCGGCGCCCTCGGAGCCCTCGCCCATCCGGTCCTCGGTGATGGTGATTCTTGTCGCGCCGTCCTCCTGCGCGAGCCGGATCGTCACCTCGCCCGGCCAGCGCCAGGTGATGAGGCGGTCCGCCTCGATGTCGCCGATCTCGACGTCGAACGTGGCGTCGACATGGCCGAAGCGCCACGTCACGGTGGTGCCGGGCACCATCGCGGCGGACGCCTCGGCGGTGAAGAAGCTCGACAGGCTCTCCGGGCTCACGATGGCCTCGAAGACGTCCTTGGCCGGACGCTCGATCCGGTCCTCGACAATCAGCTTGGTCATGCCCCGAACGTAGCCCGCCCCGCCGCCGCCCGCCCCCGGACGCCGCGAGCCCGCAGGTCAGCAGGCCGGACGGCCGCATGTCAGCAGCACGCTCACGCGTACGTCAGACGGGCGGCCACGGGATCGCGGGCCAGTCGCCGCCCGGCTCACGGTGCCGTCCGGTCCTGAGCAGCTCCGCCACCCGTTCTCGTACGGCGTCGAGCTCCGCGGCGGTGATCAGGGCGCCGAGCCGGTCGGCGAGCGGCTCCCCCGCGCCCAGGCGGTCCCGCAGAGTCTCCAGGGCGGCCGTCGCCTCCTCGGTGAGCGGCTCGCCCGCCCAGCCCCACAGCAGGGTGCGCAGCTTGTCCTCGGCGTTGAAGGTGACGCCGTGGTCGATGCCGTAGAGCCGGCCGGTGGCGTCGAGCAGCAGGTGGCCGCCCTTGCGGTCGCCGTTGTTGATCACCGCGTCGAGCACCGCGAGGCGGCGCAGGCGCGGGTCGTCGGCGTGCACGAGCAGCGCGGTGCGGCCCTCGCCGACCTCCGCGAAGCCGATCGCCTTCCAGCCCTCGCCCGGCTCCTCGCCGTCGACGAGCGCGAGCAGCCGGCCGGCCTCTTCGGGCTCCTCCGGGCCGTCGATCCACAGCTGGCACATGCCCTCGCCGTACGGTCCGTCGCGCAGCACGGTCGGCGGCACCAGGCCCCAGCCGAGCGCCTCGGAGACCTCGTAGGCGGCGACCTCGCGCTGGGCGAGCGTGCCGTCGGGGAAGTCCCACAGGGGGCGCTCGCCGCGCACCGGCTTGTAGACGCAGGCGGCCTCGCGGCCCTCGTGCGTGACGGTGCACAGCAGCACCGCGTTCGACGCCTCGCGGATCCGGCCGCGGACCTCGAGCTCGCCGCGGGTCAGGAGGTCGAGGGCGGAGAGGTCGGCGGGGGCGCTCACGCTCCGCGCCGGTATCCGTTCTGGCGCGGACATACGTGTCCCTCCGGGTCGAGCGGCAGGCTGCACAGGGGGCACGGCGGGCGGCCCGCGTTCACGACGTCCAGGGCGCGCTTGGCGAACGCGCGGGCCTGCGTGCCGGTCAGTCGGACGCGGAGCATCGGCGGCCCGTTCTCCTCGTCCTGGAGAAGCCTCTCCTCGGCCTCGGCGAGGTCCTCCTCGGACTCGGCGTCCAGCTCCACGAGCGCCTGCGCCTCGACGATCATGCGCTGCTCGTCACCGTCCCAGGCGAGCGCCATCGTGCCGACGCGGAACTCCTCCTCCACCGGGGAGTCCAGCGGGGCGGTGTCCGCGATCTCGGAGGGCGCCACGGCGGGCACCGGGGCGTTGCCCCCGCTGCGCCGCACGACCTCGTCGAGCAGCTCGTCCATGCGCTCCGCGAGCGCGGCGACCTGGGTCTTCTCCAGCGCCACGCTCGTGACGCGCGTACCTGCCGAGGCCTGCAGGAAGAAGGTGCGGCGCCCGGGGAGTCCGACCGTGCCGGCCACGAAACGCTCCGGAGGGTCGTAGAGGAACACCTGACGGGACACGTCCTGCTCTCCATGGGGATCGGGGGATCTGGGAACCGACTTGTGCCGGCGGCTGCTTCACCCTACTGCGGGCGACGATCACGGTGCGCCCGCGCCACCGCCCACGGGCGCATCCGGCCCCTGCGGCTGCTCGCGCGGGGCGAGCGAGGCGAAGTCCCCGGTGTCGCCGAGGCGTACCAGGAAGGGGCGCAGCCGGGTGTAGCGGATCGCCGTGACGGAGCAGGGCTCCACGGAGATGCGCTGGAAGAGGTCGAGGTGCAGCCCGAGGGCGTCCGCGACGAGGGACTTGATGATGTCGCCGTGCGAGCACATCAGGTACACGGCGTCGGGGCCGTGCTCGGCCTCCACGCGCGCGTTCCACTCGCGCACCGCCTCGGCGGCGCGGTGCTGCATGTGGCGCATGGACTCGCCGCCGGGGAACGCGGCGGCGGTCGGGTGCTGCTGCACGACCTGCATGAGCGGCTCGTCGGCGAGCTCGGCGAGCTTGCGGCCCGACCAGTCGCCGTAGTCGCACTCGCCGATCCGGTCGTCGGTGTGCACGCTCAGCCCGGGGCGGGCGGCGAGCAGCGGCGCGACGGTCTCCCGGCAGCGCTGCAGCGGGCTGCTGACGACCTCCGCGAGGGGCAGCTCCGCGAGGCGCGCGGGCAGTGCGGCGGCCTGCGCGGCCCCGCGCTCGTCGAGGGCCACGCCGGGGGTCCACCCGGCGAGCAGACCCGCGGTGTTGGCGGTCGAGCGTCCGTGCCGGACGAGAATCAGCGTGGGCATACGCGCCACCCTAGGCCGTGTGGAAGTGCGGGCCCGCCCCGGTCTGGGAAGAATTCTCCGCATGATCGTCGACTGCGCCATCTACCGGGACGGGCGCCGTATCGAGCGGCCCGCGGACTTCGCCGTCGCGCTGGACGAGGCGCGGGCCTCGGGCCACGCGTTCGTCTGGATCGGACTGCATGAGGCCTCCACGGAGGAGTTCGACCGGGTCAGCCACGAGTTCAGACTGCATCCGCTGGCCGTCGAGGACGCCCTCAAGGCGCATCAGCGGCCGAAGCTGGAGGTGTACGACGACTCGCTGTTCGTCGTCCTCAAGCCGGTCGTCTACGAGGCGCGCAGCGACAGGGTGTCCACGGGCGAGCTGATGATCTTCCTCGGCGACTCGTTCGTGGTGACGGTGCGGCACGGCGAGGGCGCGCCCCTGAAGGCGGTGCGCAAGCGGCTGGAGGACGATCCGGAGTTCCTGGCGCACGGCCCGACGGCGGTCCTGTACTCGATCGCCGACGCGACGGTGGACCACTATCTGGAGGTCGCGGCCGAGTTGCAGACGGACCTGGAGGAGCTGGAGGCGGAGGTCTTCTCGCCGGACGGCGGCGGCTCCCGGGACACGGCGGCGCGGATCTACACCTTCAAGCGGCAGATCCTGGAGTTCCGGCGCGCGACCGGCCCGCTGGCGATGCCGATGGCGCGCCTGTCGGGCGTGGGGCCTTGGGGCACCGCGGGCGTCCCGTTCGTCAGCGCGGACGCGCAGCCCTTCTTCCGGGACGTGAACGACCACCTGACCCGGGTCAACGAGTCGGTGGACGGCCTGGACCGGCTGGTGTCGGACATCCTGTCGGCCCACCTGGCGCAGATGAGCGTCCGGCAGAACGACGACATGCGCAAGATCTCGGCGTGGGCGGCGATGGCCGCCGTGCCCACGATGATCGCCGGGATCTACGGCATGAACTTCGACCACATGCCCGAGCTGCACTGGGTATGGACGTACCCGGCGGTCATCGTGGTGATGGCGGTCCTGGAAGTGCTCCTGTACCGGCAGTTCAAGCGGCGCGGCTGGCTCTGACGCGCCGCCCCCGGCCCGGGGTCAGGCGAACTCGACGGAGGTGGTCGCCGGGCCGCCCAGCGCGTCACGCCGCTCGGGCATCTCCAGGGAGACCATCCGCCGCCAGCCGCCGAGGCGTTCGTACGCGTACACGGCGTGGATACCGGCGGCGAGCACGGCCGACTTGGCCTTCGACCAGCCCAGGATGCGGCCCATGTGGTCCATGACGGCGAGGCTGACGTCCCGGTAGACGGCGATCTCCGCGAGGGCGCACTCGCGCAGGATGCGCTGGATGGTGCGGCCGTGCCCCGCGTAGGCGAAGCGCAGCAGTTCCTCGTGGCAGTAGGCGAGGTGGTTGTCCTCGTCGTGGGAGATCATCTTCACCGCGCGGCCGATGTCCGGATGGTCGGAGAAGTGCTTGCGCAGCAGCTCCATCTGCTCGGAGGCGCGCTGTTCGGTGACCCGGCTGTGCGCGAGGTACGTGACGATGTCCTGCACGGACAGCGGCTCGTCGCGCTTGAGCTGCTCGTGGGCGAGCCCGATGCCGTGCCGCTCGAGGAGCATCGTGTAGTCGGCCTCCTCCGGTACGGGGACCGGTTGCAGGCCGCGCTTCTTCATGAGCGCGTTGAAGATGCGCCCGTGCTTGTCCTCGTCCGCGCCGTGCCGGGCGACCTTGGGGGCGAGGTCGCGCTCGCTCGCCGGGACGAGCGCCGCGATCCGGCCGTTCTCCCAGCCGCCCTGGGACTCCCCGCTGGCCGCGATGGAACAGAACAACCGGAACGACTCGTCGTCGTCGAGGATCTCCTGGAACAGACTCTTGGCCGACAGCATCGTGATACCTCCCTGCCGCTCCCTGCCTGTGCACAGGATTTCGCGCCTCGGCGCGTCCCGCGACTCGGAGTCCGCCCGGCGCGTGACCGAACGGGCCCCGGCGCGTTGTTCCCCGTGACGGCCGTGGCGGGGAAGACACCCCGAGCCCCCACCACGGCCGCAGACCTCTCCCCCGGGAACTACGCCAGACCGGCGCGCTCCAGCGCGTCCGTGCCCGCGCGCAGCGAGGCGAGGCGCTCGTCCAGCGAGAAGCCGGCCGGGGACAGCGTGAGCGTGGTGACCCCGGCCTCCGCGTAGGCGCGCATCCGGTCGGCGATCCGGTCGACGGAGCCGAGCAGGGTCGTGGAGTCGATGAGCTGCTGCGGGATCGCCGCGGCGGCGCCCTCCTTGTCGCCGGACAGGTACTTCTCCTGGACCTCGGCGGCTTCCTTCTCGTAGCCCATGCGGCAGGCGAGCTGGTTGTAGAAGTTCTGCTTGCGGCTGCCCATGCCGCCCACGTACAGGGCGGTGTAGGGGCGCAGCAGGTCGGCGAGCGAGGAGACGTCCTTGTCGTCGCCGACGGCGATCGGCACGGTCGGGCAGACGTCGAAGCCCTCCATCGTCTTGCCGGCCTTCTCGCGGCCCGCGCGCAGGTGACGGATCGCGGTGTCCTCGATGTGCTCGGCGGCCGGGAAGATCAGCAGGGCGCCGTCGGCGATCTCGCCGGTCTGCTCCAGGTTCTTCGGGCCGATCGCGGCGATGTAGAGCGGGATGTGCTCGCGCTGCGGGTGCACGGTCAGCTTGAGGGACTTGCCCGGGCCCTCGGGCAGCGGCAGGGTCCAGTGCTCGCCCTCGTAGGAGACGCGCTCGCGGCTCATCGCCTTGCGGACGATGTCGACGTACTCGCGCGTGCGGGCCAGCGGCTTGTCGAACTTGACGCCGTACCAGCCCTCGGAGACCTGCGGCCCGGAGACGCCGAGACCGAGGCGGAAGCGGCCGCCGGACAGCGAGTCGAGGGTGGCGGCCGTCATCGCGGTCATCGTGGGCTGGCGGGCGGGGATCTGCATGATCGCGGAGCCGACGTCGATCCGCTCGGTCTGCGCGGCCACGTACGACAGCACGGTCACGGTGTCGGAGCCGTACGCCTCGGCCGCCCAGCAGACCGCATAGCCGAGCTTGTCGGCCTCCTTCGCGACGGTGAGGTTGTCGGTGTCCATGCCCAGGCCCCAGTAGCCGAGGTTGATGCCGAGCTTCATTGACCACATCTCCTTAACGCCGTGCCGACGGTCGTGCCAAAGCCCTACGGTCCAGGGGCTTACCCATCGGTAACGCCCCTGGTCGGGCACCCTAGCGCGCCCGGCCGCCGCACAGTCGTCCACAGGGGCCCCGATCCTGAGCCGGGGCCAGTAATCTCAGCGCCCATGGAGCAGAGGCATCTCGGCCGCACCGGCCTGCGCGTGTCCCGGATCGGACTCGGCACCCTCACCTGGGGCCGGGACACCGACGAGCACGACGCCGCCGACCTGTTGAAGACCTTCTGGGAGGCGGGCGGCAGCCTGGTCGACACGGCCGACGTGTACGGGGACGGGGAGTCGGAGTACCTGCTCGGGCGGCTGATCGAGGGGCTGGTGCCGCGCCAGGACCTGGTGATCTCCACGAAGGCGGGCAGCGTGCCCGATCCCGACCGGCGCTTCGACGGCTCGCGCGGCCATCTGCTCGCCGCGCTCGACGCCTCCCTGGCCCGCCTCGGCACGGACCACGTGGACCTGTGGCAGGTCCACGCCTACGATCCGGGCACGCCGCTCGACGAGACGCTCCAGGCGCTCGACATCGCCGTCGCCAGCGGGCGGGCCCGGTACGCGGGGGTGTCCAACTTCTGCGGCTGGCAGCTCGCCAAGGCGGCCACCTGGCAGCTCGCGGCGCCCGGGACCCGCACCCGGATCGCCAGTACGCAGATGGAGTACTCGCTGCTGCAGCGCGGCGTGGAGCGGGAGGTGCTGCCCGCCGCGCTCGACCTCGGCATCGGGCTGCTGCCGTCCTCGCCGCTGGGGCGCGGTGTCCTCACCGGCAAGTACCGCACGGGCACGCCCGCGGACTCGCGCGGCGGCTCGGACCACATGGCGCCGTTCGTCGCCCCGTACCTCGACGAGACGGCCCGGCACATCGTGGACGCGGTGTCCATAGCCGCCGACGGGCTCGCCACGACGCCGCTGCAGGTGGCGCTCGCCTGGATCAGGGACCGGCCCGGAGTGACCGCCCCGATCGTCGGCGCGCGCAACGCGCAGCAGCTCACGGCCGCGTTGTCAGTGGAGACGCTTAGTCTTCCTGACGAGATCTGCCAGGCGCTCGACGACGTGTCGGCGCCCGTGCACCGCTATCCCGATCAGGACTGGAGCACGTTGTGAGTACGGAGTCCGCCGCCGAGGAGACCGGCCCGGCACCGACCCCCGACACCGCGCAGGAGAGCGCGGCGGGACAGGCCCCCGGACCCGACGACGCCGCGCAGGCGCCCGAGGGCGAGCCCGGGGGCCAGGTCGGCGGCGAGGACACCCACTTCCCTGAGCCCGACAACCGGGCGACGGACGGGGCCGGGGCGGACGCGGAGCCGTCGGAGGGCACGGCCGCGGACCAGGACGGCGGAAGCGACCCCGCCGCGAGCGGTGCGGCCGACGGCCGGGACGACGAGGATGCTCGCACGGCCGGACAGCAGGCGGCGGAGCCGGAGGGCGGCGACCAGGAGCAGCGCGGCGGCGCCGCGTCCGGGAGCACGGACGGCGAACAGGCCGACGCGCGGGCCGAGGTGGCCGCGGGGCAGGCGGCTGAGCACGAGGGCGCCGAGCAGGACGCTCCGCATGGCTCCGCGGCCGGGAGCACGGAGGACGCCCCGGCCGACGCGCGCGCCGAGACGGCCGACGGCTCCGAATCCGCCGGCGACGGCGACGGGCAGGCTCCGGGGGACGCGGCGACCGGTGAAGGGGCCCAGGTCTCCGAGGCCGAGGCCGAGCTCGCGGCCCAGCGGGAGTTCCGGGAGCGGATCGCCCAGCGGAAGGCCAGCAAGGAAGGGCCCATCGACGCGGGGGCCAAGCTGAGCGGCACCGCGGCCGACCTGCTCGCGGCCGTGCGGGCCGTGGAGAGCGGCGGCAAGCCCGCCTCCTCCGTGTTCACCGCGCCCGCACCGGCACGGGCGCCCGAGCCCGCGCGCACGCCCGAAGCGCGCCCTGCGGCCACCCCCGCGCCGGAGCAGGGGCCGCGGCCCGGCGTTCCCGGCCCGGCCCGCGCGGTGGCCGGTCCCGGCGCGGAGGCCGTGGCCGCCGTACGGGCCGTGCTCGGCGAGGGCGGGGCGCCCGAGTCGCTCGCCGCGGCGGCCGCCGGCGCTCTGGGCGAGGGCGCCGAGGAGCGGCTGCGCGAGGATCCCTGGCAGCTGCTGCGCGTCCCCGGGGTGCGGCCCGAGCAGGCCGACGGCTTCGCGCGGGCGCTGCTCGGCGCCGAGTGCGGCCCGGACGACGAGCGGCGCGGCTGCGCGGTCGCGGTCTGGCTGCTGGAGCAGGCGGCCCTCGCGGGACACACCGCCCTGGACCTGCCGGTGCTCGCCGAGGCGCTCGGCAAGTACGCGGTGACCGACCCCGAGGCGGCGGTGCAGAGCGCGGTCGCGGAGGGCGACGCGCTCGTCCTCCAGGACCCGCTGGACGAGCCCCCGGCACAGGCGGCCGCGCCCGAGCAGGCCGAGGAGGAGGGCGAGGAGCCCGAGCGCCCGGTCCGGATCCTGGTCGGCCTGGAGCGGTACGCGATGGCGGAGGAGAGCCTCGCGGACGGCCTGGCCCGGCTGGTCAACGCGGGCGCGAAGGACGCGACGCCCCCGGCCGGCTGGGAGGAGGCCGCGACCCGGGCGAAGGGCTCGACTGCGGAGCTGCTCCGCGCGGTCGCCGCCCACCGCCTGGTGCTGCACACGGGCGGCGAGGCGGCCCGCGCCGAGCCGGTCGCGGTGGCGAAGGCGGCGGCCGGGCTCGGCCTGCGGGTCTGCGTCGCGGCGCACAGCGCGGACGGCCGCCGCAGGGCCGCCGAGCTGCTCGGCCCGGACGCCCCGCGCGAGGTGACCGCCACGGTCGCCGGGCTCGTCGCGCACGCGGAGGGCCCCGGCCGGGACGCGGACGGCGCGCTGGCCCTGGACCTGTTGGTGGTGCTCGACGCCCCGCAGCTGGACGTGGACGGCGCTGCGCTCCTCGTGGAGCAGCTGCCCGACGGGGCGGGGCTGCTGCTCAGCGGCGACCCCGGCACGCTGTGGTCGGCGGGCCCGGGCCGGGTCTTCGCGGACCTGCTCGCGGCCGCCGTCTGCCCGCGCATCGCCTCCCGCACCCCCGACTTCGGCCCGATCGGCGAGCTGGTCTCGGGCATCGGCATCGGTGAGCTGAACGCGGTGGAGGCGCCCGGCAAGGAGGTCGTGATCGTCCCGGTGCGGGACGCGGCGGAGGCGATCCACCGCACCGTGCAGCTCGTCGCGGACTCGGTGCCGCGCGCGATCGGGGTGCCCGCCGAGCAGACGCAGGTGATCACGGTCGGCCACGGCGGCGCGGCGGGGACGCGGGCGTTGAACGCGGCGCTGAAGGAGCGGCTCAACCCGGGCCCCGGCCGCTTCGGCGGCTTCGACCCCGGGGACCGGGTGGTGCACGTGCCCGCGCCGGGCCGGATCCGCCCGGGGCGGGTGCTGGGCGCGGACGCGGAGGGCCTGCGCCTGGACTGCGACGGTGAGCCCGTGCTCGTGCCGAAGGACCGGGTGGAGCAGGCCGTGCGGCACGGCTGGGCGGTCACCGGGCACCAGGCCGTGGGCCTGCGCTGGCCGGCGGCCGTGGTGGTGCTGCCCGGGGACGCGACGCAGGGGCTGACGCGCCCGTGGGTCTACACGGCGTTCGGCCGCGGCGAGCGGCACCTGTCCGTGGTGCACGGGGCGGACGCGGCGCTGCCGCGCGCCGTGGCGGAGCTCCCGGCGAAGCCCCGCACCACCCGCCTGCAGACCCTGGTCCGGGGCCAGATCCCGGCGTCCTGAGCCCGTCGCGGCCGGACGGCACGCCGCCCCCGCACCCGGTCGTCCGGGGCGGGGGCGGTGTGCCGTCCGGGTCCGTCAGCGGCCGGCGTCCTCCAGGGGCCCGTCCGTGGCCGGGCGGGGGCGCGGGGGGCGCTCCCCGGCGAGTTCGTCGTCGTCGAGCTCGTCGTCGAACACCGAGCTGACGTCGAAGCGGCAGACGACCCGCTGCGGATCGGCGTCCTCGAAGGGGGCCTCCAGCCACTCCCCCGGCTCGGCCTGCTCGTCCGCGGCCGTGACCCAGAGCGTGGCGTCGCCCTCGTCGAGCCCGAACTCCTTGTGCCGGGACGCGATCTCGTCGGGCTCGAACTCGCCGAAGAGCACGCCGAGCGCGGCGTGCACCCTGCTGCCCGCCCCGTCCGCGGCCCCCTCGTCCGCGTCGGGTCCGGCGTCGAGGTCGGCGATCCGTCCTGCCTGGGCGAGCAGCCGCTGCGGCTCCACCACGGCGTAGTCGCGCCGGATCAGCACGCTCAGCGCGTTCGGTTCCTCGGGTCCGGTGTACGGCGGGAGCGAGTCGTCCCCGCCGGGGATCTCGAAGGGGGTGACCTCGTCGTAGCGGTCGTAGAGGAGTTCGTCGTACTCCTCGGCCGCGGCGGCGAGCTCGTTGAACGCTTCGTAGACGGCCGGGTCGTCCTCGCCCGACCGGCGCTCGACAGCCGCCAGGTGGCGGTCGAGCGCAGCCTTGACCGCCTCGGCGGCGGCGCGTACCTCGGCAGCGGTGGGCTGCGCAGCATCAGACATAGTGCAGACGCTATCCGTACCGGGCCGCTGCCCGCACAATAGATGCGATGCCGGAATACGAATTTGTCGACGTGTACGTGCCGCGCGGGGTGTCCCGCAAGGAGGCGACGCGTCTGCTGACGGACCATGCAGAGTACGGACACTGGGAGTTGGACCGACTGATCCTGCGCCACGACGGGAGCCGCCGCGTGCGGCTGCGCCGTCGGATCATCCGCCAGGTGCGGGCCACGTGGTGACCTGCACGACGACCTCGCGATGACCTGCACCTGACCAGTGCGGAGACAAAAACGGAGCGGGCCCGTTCTGCGGAGCCCGCTCCGTGGTCACCCGGTGGGCGGCGTCACACGCCGGCCTTGGCCCTCCGGTAGAGCACCGCGCCCGCGAGCAGCGCACCCGCGCTCGCCGCGCCCGCAGCGCCGATCGGCAGCGAGCTGCCCGTCTCGGCGAGCTGGGACTGGCCCTTGGGCGGGGTGACGGTCTGCGTCCCCGGCTTGTTGGGCTGGTCCGGGGTGCGCGGGGTGACCGGAGGCTTCTCCGGCGTGCCGGGGTGGTGCGGCGTGACCGGCGGCTCGGTCGGCGGCGTGACCGGCGGCGGGGTGGACTCCCCGTTCGCGCAGTCGTTGCCCCCGGCCGGGTTGCCGATGCCGATCACGTCGACGGTGTTGCCGCACGCGTTGACCGGGAGGTCGATCGGCAGCTGCACGTTGTTGCCCGAGCCGACGCCCGGCGAGTCACTGGTGTGCCCGCCCGCGTGGGAGCCACCGCCGGACGACGAGGAGCCGCCGTACGAGTCGTCGCCGCTCCCGTCGTCGTCGGAGGCGTCGGAGGTGTTGGCGCAGCTGTTGCCGGCCGCCGGGTTGAGCAGCCCGATGACGTCGATGGTGTTCCCGCACACGTTCACCGGGACGTGCACCGGAGCCTGGACGGAGTTGCCGGACGCCACACCGGGCGAATCGGACGCGGTGCCGGTGGCACCGGCGTCGGCGTACGCGATCCCGCCCGTCACGGCGAGCGCGCCGGACGCGGCCGCCACGGTGATCAGGCCTTTGCGCATGACCTGTCGCATAGCTTTCCCTGCCTTAGAACTCTGCTGAACGCCTCATGGAAGGCGCTGGAGAGGCACGGGCGCGGTCGTGCGTCCCGTGCCGAATACCCAATCGGCCCCGGAGCGCATGGCGCGCACTCCGGGGCCGACGGACTCAGACCCTCAAGGGGTGGGGCACAACAACGTCAGTTGTTGACGCAGGTGTTGCCGAAGGCGGGGTTGAGCAGCCCGATCACGTTCACGGTGTTGCCACAGAGGTTCACCGGGACGTGGACCGGCACCTGGATGACGTTGCCCGAGAGCACACCGGGGGACTTCACGGCGGCACCCTGAGCACCGGCGTCGGCAGCGGCGATGCCCGCACCCGCGAGCACGAGGCCACCAGTGGCAGCCGCAGCAGCGACGACCTTCTTGATCATTGTTCCTCCTTGTTGGCAAAGACAGTCCCAGCCGCGGACTGCACTCCCTGTAACGAGGAGGGGCCATTGGGGCTACGAGCCACCGGTGTCATTCACTCGTTCCGGTCAGTCACGTACACCTGGACGAATGTCAGGAGGCGTCGATGAACCGGTCCAGGACGCGGACGCCGAACTTCAGGCCGTCCACCGGAACGCGCTCGTCCACGCCGTGGAACATGCCGGCGAAGTCCAGCTCGGGCGGCAGCTGCAGCGGCGCGAAGCCGAAGTTGCGGATGCCGAGCTCCACGAAGGACTTGGCGTCGGTGCCGCCGGAGAGCGTGTACGGGATCGCCTTGCCGATCGGGTCCTCGGCGGCGATCGAGGACTTCATGGCCTCGACGAGCGCGCCGTCGAAGTCGGTCTCGACGGCCTTGTCCGCGTGCACGTCCTCGCGCTTGACGTTCGGTCCGAGGATCCGGTCGAGGTCGGCGAGGAACTCGTCCTCGTAGCCGGGCAGGAAGCGTCCGTCGACGTGGGCGGTGGCCTCGCCGGGGATCACGTTCACCTTGTAACCGGCGCCCAGCTGCGTGGGGTTGGCGGTGTTGCTGAAGGTGGCGCCGATCAGCTTGGCGATGCCGCCGAGCTTGGCGACGGTCGTCTCCATGTCCTCGGGGTCGAGCTCCACGCCGTACGCGTCGCCGAGCTCGTCGAGGAAGTGGCGCAGGGTCTTGGTGACCCGGATCGGGAACCTGTGCCGGCCGAGCCGGGCGACCGCCTCGGACAGCTCGGTGATCGCGTTGTCCCGGTGGATCATGGAGCCGTGCCCGGCGGTGCCGGCCACGGTGAGCTTCATCCAGTGCATGCCCTTCTCGGCGGTCTGCACCAGGTAGAGCCGCCGCTGCTCGTTCACCGTGAACGAGAAGCCGCCGACCTCGCTGATCGCCTCCGTGACCCCGTCGAAGAGGTCCCGGTGGTTGTCGACGAGATGGCGGGCGCCCCAGGTGCCGCCGGCCTCCTCGTCGGCGAGGAAGGCGAGGACGATGTCGCGCGGGGGCTTGCGGCCGGTGCGCAGGCGGTCGCGGACGACCGCGAGGGTCATCGCGTCCATGTCCTTCATGTCGACGGCCCCGCGGCCCCAGACGCAGCCGTCGGCGACCTCGCCGGAGAACGGGTGGTGCGTCCAGTCCGCCGCGTTGGCCGGGACGACGTCGGTGTGGCCGTGGATGAGGAGCGCGGGCCGCGACGGGTCCTCGCCCTCGATCCGGGCCACGGTGGAGGCACGGCCGGGGTGCGACTCGAAGATCTTCGGTTCGAGGCCGACTTCGGCGAGCTTCTCGGCGACGTACTCGGCGGCCTTGCGTTCGCCCGGCCCCGAGTGGTCGCCGTAGTTGCTGGTGTCGATCTGGATCAGTTCGCGGCAGAGGTCCACGACCTCGTCCTGTCCGGAGACGGCCCTGCCCGCGCTCGACTCGCTCACGCTTGTTCCTCTCTCCCTGTGGTCCCCCTCATCCTCTCTCCCCCGCTGCCCCGGCCCAAGGGCGGGCGGCCCTCGTCACGTGCCGTTCACACGGCCCACCTGCGGAAAGGGGGTGTGATCGAAGCACTCGGAAACCCTGGTAATGTTCTCTGTGTCGCCGCGGGAAACACCCCGCAGAAAGCGACAGACACCTTGTCCGGGTGGCGGAATGGCAGACGCGCTAGCTTGAGGTGCTAGTGCCCTTTATCGGGCGTGGGGGTTCAAGTCCCCCCTCGGACACAACGGAAGGACCAGACATCGTCTGGTCCTTCTTGCGTTGGGTCTTCTCGCGCCGGGCCGCGCGCAGTTGCGGCAGCGAGAGAAGGACGTAGAGCAGGGCGCCGGTGAGCGGCAGGGCGTGCCACAGGTGGTCGCCGAGGCCGAGTCCGAGGATCAGGTTGACGCCGAGTCCGCCCGCGAAGGCCCACAGCGCACGGTGGTTGACGGCGGCGACGGCGGCCTCGGAGAGGTCGTAACGGCCGCGCCGCAGCAGGAAGTAGTCGGCGACCAGGATGCCCGGGATCAGTGGGATCGCGTATCCGAGGTAGCCGAGGTACGTGAGGAAGGCGTCCAGGATGCCGGCGGTCAGGCCGTAGTAGGCGAGGCCGCAGGCCAGGACGCCGCAGATCACGTTGACGGTGATGCGTGGCAGGTCGGCCGCGGTGCGTCCGGCGAGGCTGGCGGCGTACATGTTGTTGACCTCGTGCGGGAAGCCCTGCACGAAGATCGCGAAGGTGGCGAGGGCGCCGACGCCGACCGCGCCGAAGGCCGCGCCCATGTCGGCCTGTCCGACGCCGAGTCCGAGCATGATGCCGAGCAGGTTGAAGCCGAAGTTGCCGACCATGAACTCGGCGACGGTGGTGGTCCAGACGGTGGCGCGGGACCTGCCGAAGCGGGTGATGTCGGGGGTGACGGTCGCGCCGGTCATCCACTTGTTGACCCCGAGGGCGAACAGGGCGAGCGCGGTGGCCTCGCCGGCGCGGGCCGGTTCGGCGTTCACGACGGCGCCGAGGCCGCCCGCGTGCCGTACGGCGGCGACGACGGCGACGATCACGGTGACCAGCATGAGGGGCACGCTGATACGGCCGACCCAGGTCAGGCCCTTGCCGAAGCCGACGATGGACAGGGCGGTGTAGACGGCGCTGAGCACGACGCAGTAGAGGAGGCCGAGCCAGGGGTCCTTGCCGCCGGGCAGGACGCCGGCCGTGATGCCCGTGCTGTAGCCGACGAAGCCCGCCGACAGGAGGGCGATCACCAGGGAGGGCAGCCTGCTGCCGCCGCGGCCGAACGCGGCCTTGAGACCGAGGGCGGTGGTGATCCGTTCGCGCTGGCCGATCAGGCCGCACAGGATCGAGACCGCGCTGACCACGACGGACGAGCCGACGGCGATCGCGAGGCCGGTCCAGAACGGGAAGAAGAGGCCGAGCGACATGCCGTAGAGGAGGTCGGTCGCCGAGACGGTGAAGCCCATGCGGACGAGGGTGATGGACAGGGTGGACCGGGTCTGGTCCGCGGGCAGCCGGTCGGCGGCGAAGTCCTCGGTGGCCTCGGCGGCGCGGCGGGCGCGGGCCCGGGCGTCGGAGGCGGGGTCGTCGGTGTGCATCACGGACACCTCTCGGGGGGATCGGCGTACGGGTGTCCCGTGATGCTCGCCGCCCGGCCCCGGCCGGACACTGGCAGCGGCTGCCAGTGCTGGGCCGCCGCGCTGGCACCGCGCGCCAGCCCGGAACGCCGTGCGCCCCGCCGGCGTGATGCCGACGGGGCGCGGGGAGCGGGCGGGAGTTACTTCTTCTCGACCGCGTGGCCGCCGAACTGGTTGCGCAGGGCGGCGATCATCTTCATCTGCGGGGAGTCGTCCTGGCGGGACGAGAAGCGGGCGAAGAGGGAGGCCGTGATCGCGGGCAGCGGCACCGCGTGGTCGATGGCCGCCTCGACGGTCCAGCGGCCCTCGCCGGAGTCGGCCGCGAAGCCGCGCAGCTTGTCCAGGTGCTCGTCGTCGTCCAGGGCGTTGACCGCGAGGTCGAGCAGCCAGGAGCGGATGACGGTGCCTTCCTGCCAGGAGCGGAAGACCTCGCGCACGTCGGTCACCGAGTCGGCGGCCTCGAGCAGCTCCCAGCCCTCGGCGTAGGCCTGCATCATGGCGTACTCGATGCCGTTGTGGACCATCTTGGAGAAGTGGCCCGCGCCGACCTTGCCGGCGTGGACGTAGCCGAAGTCGCCTTCGGGCTTGAGGGCGTCGAAGACCGGCTTGACCTTGGCGACGTTCTCGTCGGAGCCGCCGACCATCAGGGCGTAGCCGTTCTCCAGGCCCCAGACGCCGCCGGAGACGCCCGCGTCGACGAAGCCGATGCCCTTGGCCGCCAGTTCCTCGGCGTGCTTCTCGTCGTCCGTCCAGCGGGAGTTGCCGCCGTCGACGACGAGGTCGCCCTCGGACAGGAGGTCCTTCAGCTCGTCGACGGTGGACTGGGTGGCGGCGCCCGCGGGGACCATCACCCAGACCACGCGCGGGGCTTCGAGCTTGTCGACGAGTTCGGCGAGGGAGGCGACGTCGGAGATCTCCGGGTTGCGGTCGTAGCCGATGACGTCGTGGCCGGCGCGGCGGATGCGCTCGCGCATGTTGCCGCCCATCTTGCCGAGACCGATGAGACCGAGCTGCATGTCAGTTCACTTACCTTCAGTGCGGCCGCGCAGGGCGCGGTACGTGTCGACGAGGGACTGGGTGGAGGCGTCGAGGCCGGGGACCTGCGCGCCTTCGGTGAGAGCGGGTTCGACGCGCTTGGCGAGGACCTTGCCGAGTTCGACGCCCCACTGGTCGAAGGAGTCGATGTTCCAGACCGCGCCCTGGACGAACACCTTCTGCTCGTAGAGGGCGATGAGCTGGCCGAGGACCGAGGGGGTCAGCTCGGTGGCGAGGATCGTCGTGGTCGGGTGGTTGCCCTGGAACGTGCGGTGGGCGACCTGCTCCTCGGCGACGCCTTCGGCGCGGACCTCGTCGGCGGTCTTGCCGAAGGCGAGGGCCTGGCCCTGCGCGAACAGGTTGGCCATCAGCAGGTCGTGCTGGGCCGCCAGTCCGGAGTCGAGCTCCTCGACGGGCTTCGCGAAGCCGATGAGGTCGGCGGGGATCAGCTTCGTTCCCTGGTGGATCAGCTGGTAGTAGGCGTGCTGGCCGTTGGTGCCGGGCGTGCCCCAGACCACCGGGCCGGTCTGCCAGTCCACGGCCTCGCCGTCGCGCTGCACCGACTTGCCGTTCGACTCCATGTCGAGCTGCTGGAGGTAGGCGGTGAACTTGGACAGGTAGTGGCTGTACGGGAGGACCGCGTGCGACTGGGCGCCGTGGAAGTTGCCGTACCAGATGCCGAGCAGGCCCAGGATCAGCGGGGCGTTGGCCTCGGGCGGGGCGGTGCGGAAGTGCTCGTCGACGAGGTGGAAGCCGTCGAGCATCTCGCGGAAGCGCGCCGGGCCGATCGCGATCATCAGGGAGAGGCCGATGGCGGAGTCGTACGAGTAGCGTCCGCCGACCCAGTCCCAGAACTCGAACATGTTGGCCGTGTCGATGCCGAACTCGGCGACCTTCTCCGCGTTCGTCGACAGGGCGACGAAGTGCTTCGCGACGGCTTCCTGTCCGGCGCCGAGCCCCTTCAGGAGCCAGTCGCGGGCGGAGGTCGCGTTCGTGATCGTCTCGATGGTGGTGAAGGTCTTCGAGGCGATGACGAACAGCGTCTCGGCCGGGTCGAGGTCGCGGACGGCCTCGTGGAGGTCGGCGCCGTCCACGTTCGAGACGAAACGGAACGTCAGGTCGCGGTCGGTGTACGGGCGCAGCGCCTCGTAGGCCATGGCGGGGCCGAGGTCGGAACCGCCGATGCCGACGTTGACGACGTTCCTGATGCGCTTGCCGGTGTGGCCGGTCCAGGCGCCGGAGCGGACCTGGTCGGCGAAGGCGGCCATCTGGTCGAGGACGGCGTGCACCTGCGGCACGACGTTCTCGCCGTCGACCTCGATCACGGCGTCGGCCGGGGCGCGCAGGGCCGTGTGCAGGACGGCGCGGTCCTCGGTGGTGTTGATCTTCTCGCCGCGGAACATGGCGTCGCGCTGTCCGGACACGTCGGTGGCGGCGGCCAGTTCGCGCAGGAGGGTGAGGGTCTCGTCCGTGATCAGGTGCTTGGAGTAGTCGATGTGCAGGTCGCCGACGCGCAGCGTGTAGCGGTCGGCGCGCTCGGGGTCGGCGGCGAACAGCTCGCGCAGGTGGGTGCCGTCGGTCTTGGCGCGGTGGTCCTCCAGGGCGGTCCACTGCGGGCGGCGCGTCAGCGGGGAGGTCGGGTCAGGCATGTTGAACGGACTCCTTGGAGTCGGAGGTGCCGGTGCCGGCCTGGAGCGCGACGGCGTACATCTCGTCGGCGTCGAGGCGGCGGAGCTCTTCGGCGATCAGCTCGGCGGTGGTGCGGACCTTCAGGGCGAGGGTGCGCTCGGGCTGGCCGGGCAGGGTGAGGGTGGCGAGGGGGCCGTCGGGGCGGTCGATGCGGATCTCTCCGTTCGCCGTGCCGAGCCGGACCGCGGTGACCACGGGGCCGGCGCTGACGACGCGCTCGACCGGGACGCCGAGCCGGGCGCCGAGCCAGCGGGCCAGGAGCTCGGCGCTGGGGTTGCCAGCCTCCGACTCGACGGCGGCCGAGGTCACCTCGACGCGGGCCTGGTCGAGGGCGGCGGCCAGCATGGAGCGCCACGGGGTGAGGCGGGTCCAGGCGAGGTCGGTGTCGCCGGGCGTGTAGGACACGGCGCGCCGGTCGAGGGCGTCGAGGGCGTCCGCGTCGGCGTACAGGTCGGTGATGCGGCGGGCGGCGAGGGCGCCGAGCGGGTCCTTGGCGGGCTCGTCGGGCGCGTCGACCGGCCACCAGACGACCACCGGGGCGTCGGGCAGCAGCAGCGGCAGGACGACGGAGGCGGCGTGGTGGCTCACCTCGCCGTACAGGCGCAGGATCACGGTCTCGCCGGTGCCGGCGTCGGAGCCGACCCGCACCTCGGCGTCGAGCCGGGTGCCCTGCCGGTCCCGCGGGGTGCGGGCCGTGCGCTTGATGACGACGAGGGTGCGCGAGGGGTGCTCGCGGGAGGCCTCCTCGGCGGCCTTGACCGCGTCGTAGGCGTTCTCCTCGTCGGTGACGATGACCATCGTGAGCACCATGCCCACGGCCGGGGTGCCGATGGCCCGGCGCCCCTGTACGAGCGCCTTGTTGATCTTGCTTGCCGTGGTGTCGGTCAGGTCGATCTTCATGGCCTGCGCCAGCTCCGTCCGTCTCGTGCGAGCATCTCGTCGGCTTCCACCGGGCCCCAGCTGCCGGAGGCGTACCGGGCCGGACGGCCGTGGGTGTCCCAGTGCTCCTCGACGGGGTCGAGGATCCGCCAGGACTCCTCCACCTCCTCCGTGCGCGGGAAGAGGTTGGCGTCGCCCAGCAGTACGTCCAGGATCAGCCGCTCGTACGCTTCCGGGCTGGACTCGGTGAACGACTCGCCGTAGGCGAAGTCCATCGAGACGTCCCGGATCTCCATCGAGGTGCCCGGAACCTTGGATCCGAAGCGTACGGTCATGCCCTCGTCGGGCTGGACGCGGATGACGATGGCGTTCTGGCCGAGCTCCTCGGTGGCGGTGGAGTCGAACGGGGAGTGCGGGGCGCGCTGGAAGACGACCGCGATCTCGGTGACGCGGCGGCCCAGGCGCTTGCCGGTGCGCAGGTAGAACGGGACGCCCGCCCAGCGGCGGTTGTCGATCTCCAGCTTCACGGCGGCGTAGGTGTCGGTCTTCGACTTGGGGTCGATGCCCTCTTCCTCGAGGTAGCCCTTGACCTTCTCGCCGCCCTGCCAGCCGCCCGCGTACTGGGCGCGCACGGTGGAGCGCTCCAGGTCGGCGGGGACGCGGACGGACTTGAGGACCTTGAGCTTCTCGTTGACGAGCGACTCGGCGTCGAAGGACGCGGGCTCCTCCATGGCGGTGAGGGCCATGAGCTGGAGGAGGTGGTTCTGGATGACGTCGCGGGCGGCGCCGATGCCGTCGTAGTAGCCGGCGCGGCCGCCGATGCCGATGTCCTCGGCCATCGTGATCTGCACGTGGTCGACGTAACTCCGGTTCCAGATGGGCTCGTACATCTGGTTGGCGAAGCGGAGCGCCAGGATGTTCTGGACGGTCTCCTTGCCGAGGTAGTGGTCGATGCGGAAGACCTGCTCGGGCGCGAAGACGTCGTGGACGATCGCGTTCAGCTCGCGGGCCGAGGCGATGTCGTGGCCGAACGGCTTCTCGATGACGGCGCGGCGCCAGGAGCCCTCGGGGGCGTCGGCGAGGCCGTGCTTCTTGAGCTGCTGGACGACCTTGGGGAAGAACTTCGGCGGGACCGACAGGTAGAAGGCGTAGTTGCCGCTGGTGCCGCGCTTCTCGTCGAGCTCGTCGACGGCGGCGCGCAGCTGCTTGAACGCGGTGTCGTCGTCGAAGTCGCCGGGGATGAAGCGCATGCCCTCGGCGAGCTGGGCCCAGACCTCCTCGCGGAAGGGGGTGCGGGCGTGCTCCTTGACCGAGTCGTGGACGACCTGGGCGAAGTCCTGGTCCTCCCACTCGCGGCGGGCGAAGCCGAGGAGCGAGAAGCCCGGGGGCAGCAGACCCCGGTTGGCGAGGTCGTAGACGGCCGGCATGAGCTTCTTGCGGGAGAGGTCGCCGGTGACGCCGAAGATGACGAGCCCGGAGGGGCCCGCGACGCGCGGCAGACGGCGGTCGCGGGGGTCCCTCAGGGGGTTGAGCCAGGCGGAGGCGCTCACTTGGCCTGCGCCTCCTCGCCGGCGAGGCGGGCGGAGACGGTGCCGAGCAGGTCGGTCCAGGCAATCTCGAACTTGGCGACGCCCTCGTCCTCGAGCTGCTGGACGACCTCGTCGTAGGAGATGCCGAGGGCCTCGACGGCGGCGAGGTCGGCGCGGGCCTGCTCGTAGCCGCCGGTGACGGTGTCGCCGGTGATCCCGCCGTGGTCGGCGGTGGCGTTCAGGGTGCCCTCGGGCATGGTGTTGACGGTGCCGGGGGCGACGAGCTCGTCGACGTACAGGGTGTCCTTGTACGCGGGGTCCTTGACGCCGGTGGAGGCCCACAGGGGGCGCTGCTTGTTGGCGCCGGCGGCCTCCAGCTCGGTGGCGCGCTCGGAGGCGAAGACCTGCTCGTAGGCCTCGTAGGCGAGTCGCGCGTTGGCGAGGGCGGCCTTGCCCTTGAGGCCCTTGGCCTCGTCGGTGCCGGCCTTGTCGAGGCGCTTGTCGATCTCGGCGTCGACGCGCGAGACGAAGAAGGACGCGACGGAGTGGATCGTGGAGAGGTCGATGCCGCGGGCACGGGCCTTCTCCAGGCCGGCCAGGTAGGCGTCCATGACGGCCTTGTAGCGGTCCAGGGAGAAGATCAGCGTGACGTTGACGCTGATGCCGAGGCCGATGACCTCGGTGATGGCCGGCAGGCCCGCGAGGGTCGCCGGGATCTTGATCATGACGTTGGGGCGGTCGACGAGCCAGGCGAGCTGCTTGGCCTCGGCGACGGTGGCCTCGGTCTCGTGGGCCAGGCGCGGGTCGACCTCGATGGAGACGCGGCCGTCGCGGCCCTGGGTGGTCTCGTACACGGGGCGCAGGATGTCGGCGGCGGCGCGGACGTCGGCCGTGGTCATCATGCGGACGGCCTCGTCGACGGTGACCTTGCGGACCGCGAGGTCGGCGAGCTGCTCCTCGTAGCCCTCGCCGGAGCCGATGGCGCCCTGGAAGATCGAGGGGTTCGTGGTGACGCCGACGACGTGGCTGTTCTCGACGAGCTCCGCGAGGTTGCCGGACTCGATGCGCTTGCGGGAGAGGTCGTCCAGCCAGATGGAGACGCCCGCGTCGGAGAGGGACTTGAGGGGGGCCACGGTGCTGCTCATGTTCTTCTTCATCTTCTTTCGAGTGCTATGACGCGTACGGGTCAACGGCGGGCGGCGGCGAGAGATTCCCGGGCCTGCTCGGCCACGTTCTCGGCGGTGAAGCCGAACTCGCGGAACAGGATCCCGGCGTCGGCGGAGGCGCCGAAGTGCTCCAGGGAGACGATCCGGCCGGCGTCGCCGACATAGCGGTACCAGGTCAGACCGATGCCGGCCTCGACAGCCACACGGGCCTTCACGGACGGCGGAAGGACGGCGTCCTTGTAGGCCTGGTCCTGCTCCTCGAACCACTCGACGGACGGCATCGACACGACGCGGGTCGCGACGCCCTCGGCCTCCAGCTGCTCGCGGGCGGCGACGGCGAGCTGCACCTCGGAGCCGGTGGCGATCAGGACGACGTCCGGGGTCTCCTTCGAGGCGTCGGCGAGGACGTAACCGCCGTTGGCCGCGTCCTCGTTGAGCGCGTACGTGGGCACGCCCTGCCGGGTGAGCGCCAGGCCGTGCGGGGCCGGCTTCGCGGAGCCGCGGCGCAGGATCTCGCGCCAGGCGACGGCCGTCTCGTTGGCGTCGGCCGGGCGGACGATGTTGAGGCCCGGGATGGCGCGCAGCGAGGCGAGGTGCTCGACGGGCTGGTGGGTGGGGCCGTCCTCGCCGAGGCCGATGGAGTCGTGCGTCCACACGTACGTGACGGGGAGCTGCATCAGCGCGGACATGCGGACCGCGTTGCGCATGTAGTCGGAGAAGACCAGGAACGTGCCGCCGTAGATGCGGGTGTTGCCGTGCAGCGCGATGCCGTTCATCTCGGCGGCCATCGAGAACTCGCGGATGCCGAAGTGGACGGTGCGGCCGTACGGGTCGGCCTCGGGCAGCGGGTTGCCCTTCGGGAGGAAGGAGCTGGTCTTGTCGATCGTGGTGTTGTTGGAGCCGGCGAGGTCGGCGGAGCCGCCCCACAGCTCGGGCAGGACCGGGCCGAGGGCCTGGAGGACCTTGCCGGAGGCGGCGCGGGTGGCGACCTTGGTGCCTTCCTCGAAGGTGGGGAGCGCGTCCTGCCAGCCCTCGGGCAGGCGGCCCGCGACGATCCGGTCGAGCAGCTTCGCGCGCTCGGGGTTGTCGGTGCGCCAGGCGCCGAGCTGCTTGTCCCAGGCGGCGTGCGCCTCGGCGCCGCGGTCCAGGGCGGTGCGGGCGTGGGCGAGGACCTCGTCCTCGACGATGAAGGTCTGCTCGGGGTCGAAGCCGAGGACGCGCTTGGTGGCGGCGATCTCGTCGGCGCCGAGCGCGGAGCCGTGCGAGGCCTCGGTGTTCTGGGCGTTCGGGGCGGGCCAGGCGATGATCGTGCGCATCGCGATGATGGACGGGCGTCCGGTCTCGGCCTTGGCGGCGGCGAGGGCCTCGTACAGGGCCTTGACGTCGGTGTTGCCGTCGACGAGCGGCTCGATGCGCTGGACGTGCCAGCCGTAGGCCTCGTAGCGCCCCAGGACGTCCTCGGAGAACGCGGTCTCGGTGTCGCCCTCGATGGAGATGTGGTTGTCGTCGTAGACGAAGACGAGGTTGCCGAGCTTCTGGTGGCCGGCGAGGGAGCTGGCCTCGGCGGAGACGCCCTCCTCCAGGTCGCCGTCGGAGACGATCGCCCAGATGGTGTGGTCGAAGGGGCTGGCGCCCTCGGGGGCCTCGGGGTCGAAGAGGCCGCGCTCGTAGCGGGCGGCCATCGCCATGCCCACGGCGTTGGCGACGCCCTGGCCGAGCGGGCCGGTGGTGGTCTCGACGCCGGCGGTGTGGCCGTACTCGGGGTGGCCGGGCGTCTTGGAGCCCTGGGTGCGGAAAGCCTTCAGGTCGTCGAGCTCCAGCTCGTAGCCGGCGAGGAAGAGCTGGGTGTACAGGGTGAGGCTGGTGTGGCCGGGCGAGAGGACGAAGCGGTCGCGGCCGGTCCACTCCGGGTCGGCCGGGTCGTGCCGCATGACCTTCTGGAAGAGGGTGTAGGCGGCGGGGGCGAGGCTCATGGCCGTGCCGGGGTGTCCGTTGCCGACCTTCTGCACGGCGTCGGCCGCCAGCAGACGCGCGGTGTCGACGGCTCGCTGGTCGAGCGCGGTCCACTCGAAGGGACGCTCGAAGGGGTCGAGACCGTGCGGTGTCTGCGTGCTCATCTGTGGGACTTCCTTCGCATCCGTTGTCCTGTCCACGTGCCCGAAGGCACCGCCCGGCCGGGACCAAAGTCCCAGGTCGAACCGGTACCCAACTTAAAGGTCATACTTTTGAAACGGCAGGTGCCCCCGTGCCGTTGTTCGGTGAAAATGGGACACCCACAGGCCCCGAAGCCGAGGAAGGTCGATGACGGAGCAGGACCCCGCGCAGACGAGCGCACATCTGGGAGCGACCCCGGAAGAACGAGCGCGCATCCGCACGTATCCCTTCGATCCGCGCACCAGCGTGTCCGGGGTCGGGATCCAGGTCGGCCCGATGGGGACCGAGGGTCCGTGGGCCGGCGGGGCCGATCTGTCGCGGCGTGTGCACCGCATCGACTTCCACGTCTTGCTGTTCTTCCGCGCGGGCCCGGTGCACCACATGATCGACTTCGCGGAGTACGAGGTCGGCGCGGGCGACGTGCTGTGGATCCGGCCCGGTCAGGTGCACGGCTTCTCCGCGACCGAGCCCTACGTGGGCACGGTGCTGACCATGCAGCCGGGCTTCCTGCCCCGCTCGATCGTCGAGGCGACCGGCCTGTACCGCTACGACCGGCCGCCGCTGCTGCACCCCGGCCCGGACCAACTCGCCGCGCTCGAAGCCTCGCTGGCGCAGTTGCAGCGCGAGTACCTGGACACGGAGACGCTGCCGCTGAGCCTGCACACGAACGTGCTGCGGCACACGCTGACGGCGTTCATGCTCCGGGTCGCGCACGTGTCGGCGCAGGCCGCGGCGGACGAGTGCCGGCCTCAGCCGGACACCACGTTCACCCGGTTCCGCACGGCCGTCGAGCGCGGCTTCAAGACGAACCACAGCGTGAGCGCCTACGCCGACGAACTGGGCTACTCGCGGCGGACGTTGGTGCGCGCGGTTCGGGCGGCGACCGGGCAGACCCCGAAGGCGTTCATCGACCGGCGGGTGGTCCTGGAGGCGAAGCGGCTGCTCGCGCACACGGATCTGCCGGTGGGCCGGATCGGGGTCGCGGTCGGCTTCCCCGACTCGGCGAACTTCTCGAAGTACTTCCAGCAGCACGCGGGGACGACCCCGGCGGTCTTCCGCGCCGAGCAGGTCTGAGCCGAGCGGCCCCACAGGTCTGGGGGCACGCCCGCAAGGGCCGCTGGGTAGAGTCGGCGCCATGGCACGCCCCACCCCGACCACCTGCCCCTGCGGCCTTCCCGCCGCCTACGAGGACTGCTGCGGCCGCTACCACTCGGGCCGGTCCGCCGCGCCCACGGCCGAGGCGCTGATGCGGTCCCGGTACGCCGCGTTCACCCGCAAGGACGCTGCCTATCTGCTGCGCACCTGGCACCCTGACACGCGGCCGCCGGCGGTGGAGTTCGACCCGGGGCTCACCTGGGTGGGCCTGGAGGTCCTGGAGACGACCGACGGCTCGGCGTTCCACCAGCGCGGCACCGTCACCTACCGGGCGCGCTACAAGGACGACGGCCGGGCGGGCTCGCTGCACGAGCGCAGCCGGTTCGTCCGGGTCGACGGCGCCTGGGTGTACGTGGACGGCGACTTCATCGAGTAACCCGGCCCCCGCGGCGGGGTGCGTTCAGGGCGCGAGGATGTCCAGCTCCTGGAGCGCGCCCACCGCGATCTCCCGCGTGAGCGCCTCCGCGCGTTCCGCGTCCTTCTCCCGGACCGCCTCCGCGACGCGCACGTGCAGCGTGACGGCGGCCGGGTCCGGATCCTCGAACATGACCTGGTGGTGGGTACGGCCCGCCAGGACCTCGGCGACCAGGTCGCCCAGGTGCGCGAACATCTCGTTTCCCGACGCGTTGAGCACGATCCGGTGGAAGTCGATGTCGTGCACGAGGTACTTCTCCAGCTGCTGGCCGCGCGAGGTCTCGACCATGCCGAGGGCGCACTCGGTGAGCGCGGCGCACTGCTCGGGTGTGGCATGGCGGGCGGCGAGGCCCGCGGCGACCGGTTCGACCGCCGAGCGCAGCACGGTGAGCGAGCGCAGCTGGCGCGCCCGGTCGGCGCCGGCGAGGCGCCAGCGGATGACCTGCGGGTCGTAGACGTTCCACTCCGCGGCGGGCCGCACGGTGACGCCGACCCGGCGGCGCGAGGCGACCAGGTGCATGGACTCCAGGACGCGCACGGCCTCCCGCATGACCGAGCGTGAGACCTCGTACTGCTGCGCCAGTTCGTCGGTGCGCAGCACGCTGCCCGCGGGGTACTCCCCCGCGGTGATGGCGGGACCGAGGCTTTCGAGTACGCGGGCGTGCAGGCCCCGGTCCTGTGTGGTCATGTCGAAAGAGTACGAGGCAGGACGTGACGCGCACGACGCGGCACCGGAACCCGGAATAAATAGTCTGACTTTTATGTCACAACCTCTTGAATTAGTCAGACCTATTGGGTTTCAGTGACGTGACACAGCGATGTCGACGAAGACAGCGATGAAGACAGCGAGGCAGCGATGAGCACCCCCCACGTCGTCGTGGTCATGGGCGTGGCAGGCACCGGCAAGACAACGATCGGTCCCCTGCTCGCCGAGCGTCTCGGCGTTCCGTACGCCGAGGGCGACGACTTCCACCCGCAGGCCAACATCGACAAGATGTCGGCCGGGACGCCCCTGGACGACGACGATCGCCGCCCCTGGCTCGAGGCCATCGGCCGGTGGGCGCACAGCCGCGCCGGACTCGGTGGCGTCGTCTCCAGCTCCGCGCTCAAGCGGAGCTACCGGGACCTGCTGCGCTCCGAGGCCCCGGACGCCGTCTTCCTGCACCTCACCGGCAGCCGTGAGCTCATCCTCGACCGGATGAGCCACCGCGAGGGCCACTTCATGCCGACGAGCCTGCTGGACTCTCAGTTCGCCACGCTCCAGCCGCTCCAGGCGGACGAGGCGGGCGTCGACGTCGACGTGTCGGGCTCCCCGGAGGAGATCACGGACCGGGCCGTCAAGGCCCTGGCCGCGCTCGACTCCGACCAGCCCTAGCCCTCCCCCACCCCCCCGTAGTCGTTCCGTCCCCCTCCCCTCCTCGTACAAGGGATCAGACCGTGACCAGTCTCAGTGTCGAGATGCTGGCAGCGGACGCCGTCGAGCCGATCACGTCCGCGGGCCATGCCCAGCTCGGGATCGCCGTGCTCGTCGGCATCGCCGTCATCGTCCTGCTCATCACGAAGTTCAAGCTCCACGCCTTCCTCGCGCTGACCATCGGTTCGCTCGCGCTCGGCGCGGTCGCCGGCGCCCCGCTCGACAAGGTCATCACGAGCTTCAGCGCCGGTCTCGGTTCGACCGTCGCCGGTGTGGGTGTGCTGATCGCGCTCGGCGCGATCCTCGGCAAGCTGCTCGCCGACTCCGGCGGCGCCGACCAGATCGTGGACACGATCCTCGCCAAGGCCGGCAAGTCCGGTGGCAAGGCGATGCCGTGGGCGATGGTCCTCATCGCCTCGATCATCGGTCTGCCGCTCTTCTTCGAGGTCGGCATCGTGCTGCTGATCCCGGTCGTCCTGATGGTCGCCAAGCGCGGCAACTACTCGCTGATGCGGATCGGCATCCCGGCCCTCGCCGGTCTGTCCGTGATGCACGGCCTGATCCCGCCGCACCCCGGCCCGCTCGTCGCGATCGACGCGGTCGGCGCCAACCTCGGCATCACCCTGGCGCTCGGCGTCCTCGTCGCGATCCCGACGGTCATCATCGCCGGTCCGGTGTTCTCGAAGTTCGCCGCGAAGTGGGTGGACGTCCCCGCGCCCGAGAAGATGATCCCGGCGCGCGCCTCGGACGAGCTGAAGGGCCGTCCCAGCTTCGGCGCCTCGGTCGCCACGATCCTGCTGCCCGTCGTGATGATGCTGTCGAAGGCGCTCGTCGACATCATCGTGGACAACCCCGAGCACACCGTGCAGCGCGTGTTCGACGTCGTCGGCTCGCCGCTGATCGCCCTGCTCGCGGCCGTCATCGTGGCCATGTTCACCCTGGGCCGCCCGGCGGGCTTCACCAAGGGCAAGCTGGCCTCCACGACCGAGAAGTCGCTCGCCCCGATCGCGGGCGTGCTGCTCATCGTCGGCGCGGGCGGCGGCTTCAAGCAGACCCTGATCGACTCCGGCGTCGGCCAGATGGTCCTGGACATCTCCAAGGACTGGTCGATCCCGACGCTGCTGCTCGCCTGGCTGATCGCGGTCGTGATCCGGCTCGCGACGGGTTCGGCGACGGTCGCGACCGTCTCGGCGGCCGGTCTGGTGGCCCCGCTGGCGGCCGGTATGACCGACACGCACACGGCGCTGCTGGTGCTGGCGATCGGCGCGGGCTCGCTGTTCTTCAGCCACGTCAACGACGCGGGCTTCTGGCTGGTCAAGGAGTACTTCGGGCTCAGCGTCGGGCAGACGGTGAAGACCTGGTCGGTGATGGAGACGATCATCTCGGTCGTCGCCGGTGGCCTGGTCCTGCTGTTGTCCGTACTGATCTAGCGCCACGGGCCCGGCACACGGCGGCGGCCCCCACCCGACCTCTCCGGTCGCGTGGGGGCCGCCGCCGTTCTCCGTGCGGGTCAGCCCGCGCGCTTCTCCAGCTGGAACGCCTCGTTGCCGAGGCCGATCCGAGCGTGCGCCTGCGGGTTGCGGGCGCGCAGCACCAGGCTGTACGCCACGCCGGCGAGGGCCGCGAGCACGATGACGCCGGGCAGGATCCAGGTCAGCGCGGAGCCGGGCGCGGAGGCCAGGAGCACGTCGAAGTCCTTGACCGTGTACCCGGCGATGACGAGCAGCGCGAGAGCGGCGAGGCCGGAGGCGAGCAGCCGCCAGATCTGGGCGCCGGCCGCACCGCGCCGCACGAAGAAGACGATGACGGCGAGGGAGGCGGTGGCCATCAGCACGATGACGCCGAGCGCGCCCACGTTGCCGCCCCAGGTGAACAGGCGCAGGACCGGCGCGGTCGGGTCGCCGGCGGGGCCCGAGTCGGTGACGGCGAAGACGAGGACGACGACGAGGGAGATCACGGACTGCAGCACGGAGCCGGTGCCGGGCGCGCCGCTCGCGCTGTTGGTGCGGCCGAAGCGGGCGGGCAGCAGGCCCTCGCGGCCCATCGCGAAGGCGTACCGGGCGACCACGTTGTGGAAGCTGAGCAGCGCCGCGAACATGCCGGTCACGAACAGCACGTGCACGACGTCCGTGAAGGTGCCGCCGAGCCGGTCCTCGGTGAGCCCGAACAGCAGGCCCGCGGACTGCTTGCGGGCCTCGCCGACGATCGCGCCGGGGCCGGTGGCCACGGTCAGCGCCCAGGCGCTGAAGGCGAAGAACAGGGCGACGCCGCCGACGGCCAGGAACATGACGCGGGGCACGAGGATGTGCGGGCGGCTGGTCTCCTCCGCGTAGACCGGGGCCTGCTCGAAGCCGGTGAAGGCCGCGATGCAGAAGCACAGGGCCGTGCCGAGGCCGACGCCGGAGAGGGTGCCCGGGTCGAAGGCGTCCAGGGACAGGCCCTGGCTGCCCGGGTCACTGATGGCGGCGATGTCGAAGACGACCACGACGGCCACCTCGACGAGCAGCAGCACGCCGAGCACCTTGGCGTTCACGTCGATCTTCAGCAGTCCGAGCACGGCGACCGCGACGACGGCCAGGAGCGCCGGGATCCACCAGGCGATCTCCAGGTCGAGGAACTGCTGGGCGAGCCCGGAGACCTCGAAGCCGAACATGCCGTAGATGCCGACCTGCAGCGCGCTGTAGGCGACGAGCGCGACCAGGGCCGCGGCGGCGCCGGCGGTCGGGCCGAGCCCGCGCGCGATGTACGCGTAGAAGGCGCCGGCGTTGTGCACGTGCCGGCTCATCTCCGCGTAGCCGACGCTGAACAGGGTCAGGACGACGCCGAGGATCAGGAAGAGCAGCGGCATGCCGACGACGCCCATCACCGCGAACGTCGTGGGCATGACACCCGCGACGACCATCAGGGGGCCGGTCGCGGCGAGCACGGAGAGCAGCAGCCCCGCCGTGCCGAGCCGCCCGGCCCGCAGGGCGCTCTCCTCGCCTATGAACGTGCTGATGCCCGGCTCCGCCGTGCTCTCGGCCGTTCTGTCGCTCGTGGTCATCGGGGGGTGTCCCTTCACGGTGGGTCGTGGTCGACGGCTACGCCGTGCCGAGCGCGGCACTGCGCGCGGCACGGAACGCTTCGTACGGGTCCCGGTCGGGGTAGGACCAGGGCTCCGGTGTGACGTGCGGTCCGATGCGGTGGAACAGGGCGGCGGCCTCGGCGGGGCGGCCCTCGCAGTACTTGGCGTGGGCGAGGAAGTTGAGGTCGACGCGGTCGCGCGGACGGGCGGCGCCGGTGGGGGTCTCGCCCCACTCCAGCCACCAGTCGAAGGCGGCCTTCATGACGACGCGGGCCCGGCGGCCGGCCCAGTGGCCCGAGGCCTTGGGGTCGGCGGGCTCGGTGCCCGCCTTCGCGAGGACCCGGTAGCGCTCGGCGTGGGCGACGACGGGCAGGACGGCGAGCGGCGAGGAGGGCGGGGCCTGCTCGGCGGCCCAGGCGGCGAAGTCGTAGACCTCGTGCAGCGGGTCCTGGCCCGCGGCGGCACGGCGCTCGGCGAGCCGGGCGACCATGAGGTGGTGGGCGTGGTGGTGGCCGGGGTGCCGGTGGCGGACCTCGTCGAAGAGCCGCACGACGTCCTCCTCGCGGCCCAACTCACGCTCCAGGAGGAGCAGTCCGAGCCAGGGCGTGGGATCGGCGGGGACCAGGGCGGCGGCGTCGAGGCAGCCGTCGCGGATCTTGTCCGGGCGGACCTTGCCGGCGAGCGCCCGGTGGACGCCGGCGCAGGCGAGCAGGACGGCGGCGTCCGTCGACTCCGGTTCGACCAGGAGCCAGTCGCGGACCCAGGCGGTGGTGGTGGGCTCCTGGGCCAGGACCATGATCCGGTGGCCGCGCCGGTCCCAGTCGTCGCCGGTGCCCGCGAGCAGCGTTCTGGCCTCGGACCACCGGCCCTGGGCGAGCGCGGTGCGGGCGGCGACGAGGTCGGCGTCGTCGAGCGCGGGATCGAAGGAGTGCGTGGCCTTCTTGCGAGGGCGGCCGAGCGGGGGCGGGGGTGGGGACACCGCGACGGTTCCTCTACGACTTTTCAGTAACGCCGTCTGCGGCGCGCGAGGCTGCGCGGTCGGGGCGGCCAAGGGGCGGATGATCACGCACAGCAAACCGGTAGGGAGGGCTCCCCGTCAAGGGTGATCGGAAGACGGGCTTCACCAACTCGTCGCACATTCCGACGAGTTCACTTGCATGACATTTCAACCACCTCGCGGCCGCGGGCGCTGCCGGGCCCGGAGCGCTATCGTCAGCCGCATAGCGATGTGTTTTCCGAGCGCAGTCCGAGGTGCACAGCGTGCCGGTTCTCGTCCTCGTCCTCGCCGTGAGCGCGGCCTTCTGTCTGGGCATCGGCTTCGTGCTCCAGCAGAACGCGGCCCGGCGCGCCCCGCTCGGCGACTTCCTGCGGCCCCGGCTCCTGCTCGACCTGATGCGGATGCCCCGCTGGCTCGCGGGCATCGGGTTCATGGTGTGCGGCATGGCGCTCGGCGCGGTGGCGCTCGGCAACGGCGAGGTGTCGCTGGTCGAGCCGCTGCTCGCGACGAACCTCCTCTTCGCCCTGCTGCTCTCCCGGCTCCAGACGTACGTGCCGCTGGGCCGGCAGGGCTGGCTCGGTCTCCTGCTGCTCGCGGGCGGCGTCACCGCCTTCATCGTGGCGGGGCAGCCCAGCGGGGGCGGCGAGAAGGCGGGGCCGCTGCGGCACTGGCTGATCATCGGGCTGATGGTGGGCGGGGCTCTGCTCCTCGCGGCGCTCGCCAAACGGTCCCGGCTGAGCAAGGCGCCGGTGCTCCTGGCGGTGGCGACCGGGATGCTCTACGGGGTGCAGGACGCGCTGACCCGGGTCAGCGGGCAGCGGTTCCAGGCGGGCGGCCTGAGCCATCTGTTCCTGGGCTGGCAGCCGTACGCGGTGCTGCTGCTCGGGGTGACGGGGCTGCTGCTGGTGCAGAGCGCCTTCGAGACGGCGCCGCTGCGGATGTCGCTGCCCGCGCTGACCGCCGCGCAGCCGCTGGCCGGGATCGCGTGCGGGGTGGGATTCCTCGGGGACCGGCTGCGCACGGACGCGGCGGCGCTGACCTGGGAGGTGCTGGGGCTGGCCGGGATCGTGGCGGGGGTCGTCCTGCTGGGGCTGCATCCGGCGATGCCGGGGGCGGCGGCGCACGACCGGAACGCGGAGTCGAGCCCGGTGTAGGGGCGGGGCCCGGGGCACGGCTTAGCCTCGGGGCATGAGTTCTGCGAGTTCTGCGAGCCCTTCCGAGGGCGCCGAGAGTTCCGAGGCGCCTGAGGTGTCGGCGCACGCGGCGCGTTCGGCCGAGGAGATGCTGGACATCGTCGACGCGGACGACCGTGTCGTGGCGCAGGTGGCGCGTGGCGAGGCGTACGCGCGGGGGCTGCGGCACCGCTGCGCGTTCGTCCTGGCCCGCGACCCGGAGCGCCGGGTGTTCGTGCACCGGCGCACCGGCACCAAGCTCGTCTTCCCCGGGATGTACGACATGTTCGTGGGCGGGGTGGTCGGCGCGGGAGAGACGTACGACGAGGCCGCGCTGCGGGAGGCGCAGGAGGAGCTCGGCGTCTCCGGGCTGCCGCAGCCGACGCCGCTGTTCCGCTTCCTGTACGAGGACGGGGCGGGGCGCTCGTGGTGGTCGGCGGTGTACGAGGTGGTCTGCGACCGGCCGGTGAACCCGCAGGCCGAGGAGGTCGCCTGGCACGCGTTCCTGCCGCAGGAGGAGCTGGACCGGCGCATCGGCACGTGGTCGTTCACCCCGGACTCGCTCGCGGCCTGGGCACGCCTGCGGGCCCGCGGCTGACGGACACCGCCTAAGGTCCACACCGTGATCGAATTCGCACGCAACGTACGGCTCTGGTTCGCCCCGGAGCGGGTCAGGGACGACGGCGAGACGCCGGACTACCGGTTCTCGCTGGCCAACGAACGGACCTTCCTGGCCTGGCTGCGCACCGCGCTCGCGCTGATCGGCGGCGGTTTCGCGGTCGACCAGTTCCTGCCGGACCTGCCCTGGGGCTGGCGGGTCGGACTCGCGCTCGCCCTGCTCGTCTCGGGCGCGCTGTGCTCCCTGCGGGCCGTCAGCCACTGGGTGCGCTGCGAGCGGGCCATGCGCAAGGGCGAGGACCTGCCGGTGTCCCGGTTCCCCGCGCTGCTGAGCGTGGTGATCGCGCTGGTCGCCGTCGCCATGGTGGTCGTGGTGTTCGCCGGCTGGGCGGGGTGAGCGGGCGTGGAGGAACCGGTACGTGATCCCGGACTGCAGCCGGCGCGGACCCGTCTCGCGTGGCGGCGTACGACGCTGTCGTGCACGGTGGCCGCGATCCTGGCCGGACGGACGGCGCTGAGCGGCTCCGGCGGGGCGCTCGGCTGGGTGGCGGCCGCGCTGTGCCTGCTGGTGTGGCTGGGCTTCCTGGCGGTGGCGCACCGGCGCATCACGGGCCTCGCGCTGCACGAGGTCGCGCCGCCGGTGATGTCGCGGCGCGGGGCGGTCATGGCGTCGCTGTGCACGGTGGCGCTGGCGGTGTTCGCGTCGCTGCTCGTCACGTGAACCGTGTGACGTGAGCGGCGCGGCGTGAGCGGCGGACCGGCACGGCCCGGGGAGCGTCCGGCGAGGCCCTCTTCCGTGAACGCGCGGGACGAGGCAGCGTAAGAACGATCACGTTCGTCCGCATCACTGGACGACATACCGACCAGTCAGCATGATGGTGGCCGACGACGCTGCCGCCCGTTTCCCCGGAGGACCCCGATGAGCCACCCCCCAGGTCTCGACCTCGACCAGCTGCGCGCCCACCTCGACCGGGAGCGGCCCGGACTGGTCGGCGGTCCGCTGACCGCGCGGCTCATCGAGGGCGGGCGCTCCAACCTGACGTACCAGGTCGGGGACGGGACGACGCGATGGGTGGTGCGGCGGCCGCCGCTCGGCCACGTCCTGGCCACCGCGCACGACATGAAGCGCGAGCACCGGGTCATCGCCGCCCTGCACACGACCGACGTGCCGGTGCCCGAGCCGGTCCTGCTGTGCGAGGACGACTCCGTGCTCGGGGCGCCCTTCTACGTCATGGAGTTCGTCGACGGCACCCCGTACCGGACCGCCGAACAGCTCGCGACGCTGGGCCCGGAGCGGACCCGCGCGGCCGTGCTCGGGCTCGTCGACACGCTCGTCGACCTGCACGCCGTGGACCCGGAGGCGGTCGGCCTCGGCGACTTCGGCCGGCCGGAGGGCTTCCTGGAGCGCCAGCTGCGCCGCTGGGGCAAGCAGCTCGACGCCTCCCGCAATCGCGATCTGCCCGGCATCGACGCGCTCCAGGCCGCGCTCGGCCGTACCCTGCCGGACTCCCCCGCGCCGACGATCGTGCACGGCGACTACCGGCTCGACAACGTCCTGGTGCGCCAGGACCCGGACGGTGTCGACCGGATCAAGGCGATCCTCGACTGGGAGATGTCGACGCTCGGCGATCCCATGACGGACCTGGGCCTGCTGGTCATGTACAGCACGGACCTCGGCATGACCGAGTCCCCCGTCTCCACGACCGCGACGGCCCCGGGGCACCCGGACCCGGCCGAGCTGATCGAGCGGTACGCCGCGCGCTCGGGGCGCGACGTCTCCGCGATCGCCTGGTACACGGCGTTCGCCTGGTTCAAGCTCGCCGTGATCCTCGAGGGCATCCACTACCGGTACACGCTGGGCCAGACGGTCGGCGCCGGCTTCGACCGGATCGGCGAGCTCGTCCCGGTCTTCATCGAGCACGGCCTGACCACGCTCAAGGCCCCCCAGGAAGGCTGACCCGCATGGACTTCGCATTCGACGCCCGCACCGAGGAACTGCGGGAGCGGCTCCTCGCCTTCATGGACGAGCACGTGTATCCGGCCGAGGCCGTCGCCGCCGAGCAGCGCGCCGCGCTCGACTCGCCGTGGCAGACGCCCGCCGTGGTCGGGGACCTCAAGGCCGAGGCCCGCCGGCAGGGCCTGTGGAACCTGTTCCTGCCCGACGCCGAGCACGGCGCGGGCCTGACCAACCTCCAGTACGCGCCGCTGGCCGAGATCACCGGCCGCTCCCCGCAGCTCGCGCCGACCGCGCTGAACTGCGCCGCCCCGGACACCGGGAACATGGAGGTGCTGGCCCAGTTCGGCACCGAGACCCAGCGCAAGCAGTGGCTGGAGCCGCTGCTCGCCGGGGAGATCCGCTCGGCGTTCGCGATGACGGAGCCGGAGGTCGCCTCCTCCGACGCCACGAACATCACGACGCACATCGAGCGCGACGGCGACGACTACGTCATCACGGGCCGCAAGTTCTACATCTCCGGCGCCATGAATCCGGACTGCAAGATCTTCATCGTGATGGGCAAGACGGACCCGGACGGGCCCGACATCCGCCGCCAGCAGTCCATGGTCCTCGTCCCCCGCGACACCCCGGGCGTCGAGGTGCGCCGGGCGATGACCGTGTACGGCTTCGAGGACCACTGGCACGGTGGCCACGCCGAGGTGGTCTTCGACCACGCGCGCGTGCCCGTCTCGAACCTGATCGGCGAGGAGGGCGGCGGCTTCGGCATCGCCCAGGCGCGGCTCGGTCCGGGCCGCATCCACCACTGCATGCGGCTGATCGGCATGGCCGAGCGGGCCATCGAGCTGATGTGCCGCCGGGCCGTGGGCCGCACCGCGTTCGGCAAGCCGCTGGCTCAGCAGGGCGTGGTGCAGGAGTGGATCGCGGACGCGCGGGTCACCGTGGAGCAGCTGCGGCTGCTCGTCCTGAAGACGGCCTGGCTGATGGACACGGTGGGCAACAAGGGGGCGCACACCGAGATCCAGTCCATCAAGATCGCGACGCCGCGTGCGGTGGTCGACATCATCGACAAGGCGGTGCAGCTGCACGGGGCGGGTGGTGTCTCCCAGGACTATCCGCTGGCGGAGCTGTGGGCTGCCGCCCGGACCCTGCGACTGGCCGACGGCCCCGACGAGGTGCACCAGCGATCGCTGGCCCGGCGGGAACTGAAGCGGTACGTCTAGGCTCGCCGCCGGGTGCGGGCCTGTGGGGCTTCTCGCGCAGTTCCCCGCGCCCCTGAAATGCATGGCGCTTCGCGCCGCATTTCCCCGATGGGGCACTGCCCTGTGGAGATCGCGCACGAAGTGCGCATCTCCAGGGGCGCGGGGCTGTATCGATCAGCGGCTCCGCCGCGGGGCGCGACCAGCCCCCACGCACCCGCAGACGCGCACGCACCGTCAATACCCCCGTGCGGCCCGCCGCGTCGTACTCACGGAGGCCGGGCGCGCGGCCGAGGCGCTGCTCGGCCGTCTTACGGGCGCAGCGCCCGCAGGAGCAGATCGGCCAGCTGGTCGGCGAGTTCCTGCGGGGTGAGGGGGCCGTCGGGCCGGTACCAGGTCGACAGGTGGTGGACCGAGCCGAAGTGATAGTCGACGACGAGGTCGGCCGGGGTCTCGGTGGAGAAGACGCCGGCTTTCTGGCCCTCTTCGATCAGGGCCCGGAACCGCTCGTGGTAGCGGCGCCGCTCGGCCCGTACCTGCTTGTTCTTCTCGGGGCTGAGGTGGTGCATGGAGCGGAAGAAGATCGCCGCGTCGTCGAGGTTCTCGATGGTCGTGACGACCACGTCGGCGGCCGCGGCGCGCAGCCGCTCCTCGACCGGCTGGTCCAGGTCGGCGAAGGCGTCGAGCCGCTCCTGCTGGAGGCGCAGCACGCGCGCGTACACCTCGTGCAGGAGGTCGTCCTTGGAGCCGAAGTAGTGGTAGAGGGCGCCCTTGGTGACGCCCGCCGCCTCGACGATCTCCTGCACGGAGGTCCGGTCGTAGCCGCGCTCGGCGAACAGCCGGGTGGCGGCCGCCAGGAGTCGCTGCGGAACCGGCGTCCCGTCGCCGTCCGTCGCCGCCTTGGCCACTGCCGCCACCTGCCTTCGCTGTCTGTCTCGTGGTGCTTCGGTCACTCGGGTCCTGCGCGGGTCACGCGCCCGGTGAACGCAGTTCCCGCCGGAGGATCTTCCCACTTGCCGTCTTGGGAAGCTCGCGCAGGACCTCCACCTCGCGCGGGTACTTGTACGCGGCGAGCCGTTCCTTGCAGTACGCGGACAGCTCGTCCGGGGTGGCGTCGGCGCCGGGGCGCAGGCTCACGTACGCCTTGACGGTCTCGCCGCGGTAGGCGTCGGGGACGCCGACGACGGCGGCCTCGCGGACGGCGGGGTGGGTGTAGAGGACGTCCTCGACCTCGCGCGGCCAGACCTTGAAGCCGGACGCGTTGATCATGTCCTTCTTGCGGTCGACGACGTAGAGCCAGCCGTTCGCGTCCATGAAGCCGATGTCGCCGGTGCGCAGTTCGCCGTCGGGGAAGGCCTCGGCGGTGGCGTCGGGGCGGCGCCAGTAGCCGGGCACGACCTGGGGGCCGCGCACCGCGATCTCGCCCTGTTCGCCGAAGGGCACGTCGGCGCCCCGGTCGTCGACGATGCGGACGACGGCATCGGGCCCGGGCACGCCGACCGCGAGGGTGCCGGAGACCGGGTCGACGGGGGCCTCGACGCCGGGCGGCACGGTGGCGCAGGGGGCGGTGCACTCGGTGAGGCCGTAGCCGTTGTGGATGTACGGGCCGAACGCGGCGCGGAACTTCTCGACGAGCGCGGGCGGCACGGGCGCGCCGCCGGAGGAGATCGAGTCGAAGGACGCGAAGTGCTCGCGGGTGGCCTGCGGCTGGGCGCCGAGGGCCATGAAGGCGGTGGACGGGCCGACGGTGTAGGCGGGCCTGTGCTCGGCGAACGCGTCGAGGACGACGCCGGGTTCGAAGCGGTAGGCGAGGGCGAGGGTGCCCGCGTTGGCGACGCAGGCGACGAGTTCGCAGACCATGCCGGTGATGTGGAACAGGGGCGCGAGGGCGAAGTAGGTGGCGCCTTCGGCGACGCCGAGGCCGGTGCGCTGGCGTTCGGCGTTGTGCGTGATGTTGCCGTGCAGGTTGGTGGCGCCCTTGGGGGTACCGCTGGTGCCGGAGGTGTAGCTGATGAGCGCGATGTCGGCGCTGGTCAGCTCGCGGTCCGCGGGCGCGGGGTGGCCGGCGCGGGCGACGGCGAGCAGGTCGTCGGTGTCGGCGGGCGCCGGGGTGACGCGCTCGAAGGACAGGACGCGGGTGTCGTTCCGGCTCTGCAGGTCGAGTTCGCAGGCGGTCAGGGCGATGCGTACGGGCGAGTCCGCGGCGGTGTCGCGCAGGTACGCCTCCCAGGCGCGGTCGGCGCAGACCAGGGCGGTGACCTCGGCGTCGTGGAGGACGTGGGCGACCTCGCCCGCCTTGTACATCGGGTTGACCGGGACGACGACGGCGCCGGCCTTGAAGGCGCCGAGCAGGGCGAGCACGAAGTGCGGAGAGTTCTGCAGCATGATCGCCACGCGGTCTCCGCGCTCCAGGCCCCGGGCGGCGAGGTGTCCGGCGACGGAGTCGGAGAGGGCGTCGACCTCGGCGTAGGTGAGGCGGCCGTCGAAGTAGGCGAGGGCCGGGTGGTCGGGGGCGCGGCGCACGGCGTCGGCGAAGGTGTGGACGACGGTGGCGGGCGGGGTGACGGGGGCCTTCTGGGCCTCGCTGAGGACGGCGAGCCAGGGGCGTGCCGCGTAGATCGACTCGGTCACCGGCCGGCCTCCCACTTCTGCTGGATGTGGTTCATGGTGGCGAGCCAGCGGTCCGGGGCGGCGGCGCGGCCCGCGTAGTACCCGGCGACCTCGGGGTGCGGCAGGATCAGGAAGCGGTCCTCGGCCATGCCCGCGAACAGGGCGTCGGCGACGTCCTCCGGTTCGATGGCGGTGGGCGCGAGGACGAGGTCACCGGCGGATCCGGCCTCGGTGAGCATGTCGGTGCGCACGCCCTGCGGGCAGATGGCGTGCACCTTGATGCCGCGGTGCCGGTAGGTGAGCGAGAGCCACTCGGCGAAGGCGTAGGCGCCGTGCTTGGTGACGCTGTACGGGGCGGCGCCGATCATGGTGAGCAGTCCGGCGGCGGAGACGGTGGAGACGAAGCGGCCGCTGCCGCGCTCCAGCCAGTCCGGGAGCAGGGCCTGGGCGGCGCGCACGTGCGCCATCACGTTGACGTCCCAGGCGGCGGCCCACACCGCGGGGTCCGCGGACTCGGTGCCGCCGGAGGAGAGGCCCGCGTTGGCGCACCAGACGTCGACGGTGCCGCCGAGGGCGTCCCGGGCGTCGTCGACGATCGCCGAGGCGTCGCCGGGGACGGCGGTCGCGCCGATCTCCTCGGCGACCGCGGCGGCCTTGGCGGCGTCGAGGTCGTTGACGACGACGCGGGCGCCGGCGGCGGCGAAGCGGCGGGCGAGGGCGGCGCCGATACCGCCGCCCGCGCCCGTGACGACGACTGACTGGCCCTGCGGACTCTCCACCATCGGTCTCCTTCGGCACGCCGTGACTCAGGTTGCCTCAGCACACTAACCAGTCGGTATGTCGTGGGGAAAGGGGGCGCGGGACACGGATGCGCGCAAGATCCGTTCCCCGGACGGGGTCCGGGGACTAGCGTGCGGCGAGAGGACCAGACCAGTTCCGGCGATCACGGAGGTGCACGGATGAACGTGTCGAGACGGGTGCTGCTCGCGGCGGGCGCGGGGGTGGCCGGCGCGCTGGGTGCGGGGAGCGGCACGGCGGGCGCCGCGACGGTGGACGGGCAGGGGCGCGGGCCGGGCCTGCGCACCGGTTTCGAGCGCCTCGCGGCCGACGGCTACGGGCTGCTGTCCGGGCAGAAGGTCGGCGTCGTCACCAACCCCACCGGCGTGACCCGGGACGTGCGGCACATCGTGGACGTCATGCACGCGGACGACCGCGTCGACCTGAAGGCCGTGTTCGGCCCCGAGCACGGCTTCCGCGGCACGGCGCAGGCGGGCGGCTCGGAGGGGCGTTACGACGACCCGGCGACCGGGCTGCCGGTCTACGACACGTACTTGAAGAGCGGTCAGGCGCTCGCCGACATCTTCACGGCGTCCGGTGTCGACACGGTCGTCTTCGACATCCAGGACGTGGGCGCCCGCTTCTACACGTACATCTGGACCCTGTACGACTGCATGGAGGCGGCACGGCTCGCCGGCAAGAGGTTCGTCGTCCTGGACCGGCCGAACCCGGTGACCGGGCGCGACGCGTACGGGCCGGTCCTGCACAAGGAGTTCGCGACGTTCGTGGGCCGGCGCGAGATCGCGCAGGCACACGGCATGACGGTCACGGAGCTGGCGCGGCTGTTCAACGGCGAGTACCTGGACAAGCCGGTCGAGCTGGCCACGGTGACGATGACCGGCTGGAAGCGCCGCGACTTCTACGACGCCTCGGGCCTGCCGTGGGTGCCGCCGAGCCCGAACATGCCGACCCCGGACACGGCCCTGGTCTACTCGGGCACCTGTCTTTTCGAGGGCACGAACCTCTCCGAGGGGCGCGGCACGACCCGCCCCTTCGAACTCCTCGGCGCCGAGGGGATCGACGCGCGCTGGGCCGCCGCCGCGAACGAACTCGCGCTGCCCGGTGTGCACTTCAGGGAGGCGTACTTCGCGCCGACGTTCTCCAAGTTCCAGGGCAAGACCGTGGGCGGCGTGCAGATCCACGTCGACGACCGCGAGGCCTTCGATCCGGTCCGCACCGGGATCGCGCTCCTCGTCACCGCCAAGTCGGCCTGGAGCGGCTTCGCCTGGCGCTCCGACAACTGGATCGACAAGCTCACGGGCTCGACCCAGGTCCGCACGATGATCGACAAGGGCGCGGACACGGACGAGGTCGTCCAGGGCTGGCACGGCGAACTGGAGAAGTTCCGCGCGGTGCGCCGGCAGTACCTGACCTACAAGTAGGCGCCTCGGAAGAGACCCGGAAAGCATCTCAATCCCCGAGACGCCCCGTCTCGGGGATTGACTGCATACTGCACCGACCGCGACAGTGCAGCCGTGCTCAAAGACGACCCCACCAGGGAAGACCCAGCCCAGGACGACACAGCCGCGGCCCCTCAGCCGGAGCGCCTACGGCGCGTGGCGGTCGCCAGTTTCATCGGCACGGCCATCGAGTTCTACGACTTCTACGTCTACGGAACGGCCGCCGCGCTCGTCCTGAACGAGGCGTTCTTCCCCAACCTGTCCTCCCTCAACGCCACTTTGGCGTCCTTTTCGACGTACGCCGTCGCGTTCGCCGCCCGCCCGATCGGCTCCCTGCTGTTCGGTCACTTCGGCGACCGGATCGGCCGCAAGTCGGTGCTCGTCGCCTCGCTGCTGCTGATGGGCCTGTCGACGGCGTGCGTCGGCCTGCTGCCCGGCTACTCCACGCTCGGCGTCTGGGCCCCGCTGCTGCTCGTGCTGCTGCGCTTCCTCCAGGGCGTCGGGCTCGGCGGCGAGTGGGGCGGGGCGGCGCTGCTCGCCGTGGAGCACGCGCCGCGCGGGCGGCGCGGCCTGTTCGCGGCATTCCCCCAACTCGGCCCGTCGGTCGGCTTCTTCGCGGCGACCGGCATCTTCTGGCTGCTGTCCGAGTCCCTCTCGGACGAGGCGTTCCGGTCCTGGGGCTGGCGGATCCCGTTCCTGCTGTCCTTCCTCCTGGTCGCCGTCGGCCTGTTCGTGCGGCTGAAGATCAGCGAGACGCCCGTGTTCGCCAAGGTGATGGCGGACCAGGAGGCCAGCAGGGCACCGGCCCTGGAGGTGTTCAAGCGGCACCCGAAGGAGATCCTGCTCGGCGCGGGCGGCATGGTCGTCGCGTACGGCCTCTTCTACACCGCCACCACCTACTGCCTCGCCTACGGCACGAAGACGCTGGGCGTGCCGCGCGGCACGATGCTCGCCGTGTCGCTCGTGGCCTGTCTGTTCCTCGCGGCCGGGACCTGGCTCGCCGCGACGCGCTCGGACGCGGGCGGGCGGCGCCGCACGGTCCTCGCCGGCTCGGGCCTCGCGGTGGTGTGGGGGCCGGTGCTGTTCCTGCTGATGGACACCGAGCAGCCGGTCCTGATCGCGCTGGCCCTCGGCGGGGCCCTGTTCTGCATGGGCGTGGTGTACGGCCCGATGGGCGCCTATCTGCCGGAGCTGTTCTCGGTCCGGGTGCGCTACTCGGGCGCCTCGTTCGCGTACAACCTGGGCGGTGTGCTCGGCGGCGCCGTCGCGCCGCTGGTGGCGACGCGGCTGCAGAGCGCGTTCGGCTCGTCGTCGGTGGGCTGGTACGTGAGCGCGATGGCCGTCATCTCGCTGCTGTGCGTGCTCGCGCTGCCGGAGACCCGGGAGCGCGAACTCGGCTGAGGACGCCACGGGAACGGGACAGCGGCCGGGCGGACGCCCGGCCGCTTCCGTGTGTGGTCCGCTCAGCTCACCGGTGCGCCGGGAACTCGACGACCTGCTGGTACGTGGGCCGGTTCTGCCACTGCATCGAGCGGTGGGAGATCCCGCCGACGGCGCGGTGCACGATCGTGTCCGCGCACCACTGGTCCCCCGCCTTGCAGGTGTCGTCCCCGGGATAGACCTCGGTCGCGGGCTTCGCGACCGCCGCGGCGAGTGAGGCGAGGAGCGCGTCACGGCAGGACGACAGGTCGCCGGCGCCGCAGTACCTCTTGCCCAGCGCGCCCTGCACGGGCTCGCCGAGGACCGCGCGCAGGTCCTTGTCGACGTAGCCCCACCAGCCGTACTGGAACGCGGATCCGGCGTGCGAGCCGGTCGGCCCGTGGCCGGCCGACGGTGCCTCGTCGACGGCGAGCTGACCGGTGAGCGCCTGGTAGAGGTCGCCGCCGAGCCCCGGCTCGAACGCGGCCTTCACGAGGAGCGGCCACCACGCGTCCATGATCCGGACGGCGTCCGGGTGGGCGTACGCCTTCGAGCCTGCGGAGGCCTGGTTGCGCTGCGCCCCGCCCTTGCGCCAGGCCTCCAGCTGCTGCACGGCCTTGGAGAGCGCCGGGTCGGTGATCGGCCCGCTCCTCAGCACCTTCAGGAGTTCGGGCAGGACCTGCTCCCCGCGCAGGTCGGTGACGGCCGCCTCCTCCATGGCCCGGGTGAGGGAGGCGCGGGTGACGCCGCCCTCGGCGGTGAGCTTCTTCACCCGGCCGTCGAGGAGGTCGGCGCGGTGCACGGCGCCGAGGCTGAAGTTGGCGGCGCCGAAGCCCTTGGCCTGCTTGTTGTTCCAGGAGATGTAGTAGTCCTGGTTCACCGAGTGCGGGTGCTGGGCGGGCGGGGTGTGGGCGGACGTGTTGTCGGCCGGGTCGAAGTCCCGCCATTCGTAGGCCTGTTCCGCCTTCACGGGCAGCGACATGTCGACGTTCTCGGCGCGCACCGGGTTGGCACCGCTGTTGTAGTACGCGATGTCCCGGGAGTCCGCGTAGAACCAGTTGAAGGCGTAGCTGATGTGCTGGGCCGCCTTCTGGAAGGAGGCGGCGTCCTTGACGTAGGACGGGTCGTTCAGCATCTGGAAGCCGATGATCGAGTCGGCCTCGTGGCGGTAGGTGGAGCGCAGCGCGGTGTAGGCGACGGGCTTGCCGTCGACGGTGGCGCGGTGCGTGACCACGCCGTACCGGGTGCGGAAGACCTGCATCCGGTAGCTGCCGGCGGCGGTGGAGTCGGCGACGGTCGGCTTCCAGGCGTTCTTCCGCTCCAGCTTCTCCATCGGGGTGCAGGTCCCCCGGTAGAGGTAGGAGGCCGAGGCCTTGGTGGGCGCCGATCCGTCGGGCTCGCACAGGGGCACCGCGTAGGTGTCGGTGATGTCCTGTCCCGCGGAGGTCGCGGACCAGGCGTAGTCCTGGCCGCGGCCCAACTGGATGTACATGCCGACGCCGGCGAAGGAGACGCCGCGGGCGCTGATGCCGGGGCCCTGGAGCTCCTGCATCATCAGCAGCTGCGGTGCGAAGTAGCCGGTCTGCGGGCCGAACACGGCGACCGGGTGGCCGGACGCGGTGTGTTTCCCGGAGACGAGGAGGGCGTTCGACATGCCCTTCTTGGAGGCGGAGTCGCGGAACATGTCCTCGGGGAGCACGCCGTCGTCGTACATGCCCTGGAGGGGCTTGAGGCGGGCGGGCGCCCTCACCGGGTCACGGGTGACGGCGCCGGACCGCGCGGCGGTGGCGGCCGAGCCGGTGCGGTCGTGGACGAGGGGTTCGCGGTCGACGGATCCGGCGTCGGGCAGGGCCTGGCCGCGCGCCTTCGCGGGCTTGGCCCCGTAGGGGAAGCGGGTGCCGTCGTGGATGGTGGTGACGGTCTCCGGGTCGTCGCGCCCGCGGAAGGACTCCCAGATCTCGGTGCCCTTCTCGACGCCGTACTTCTGCTGGGCGGCGAGCAGCGAGAGGGCCGCGTCGACCTCTCCCCCGCCGCCGTTGCCGAACAGTCCGCCGACCACGGAGGCCAGGGCGATCATGTCGGTCACCTTGAACGGCTGGATCTCGCCGATGTTGGTGATCGCGTCGATCTTGCCGGTGAGCACGTACTCGCCAGGGAAGTAGCGCCCCTTCTTGGCCTTCTCGCGGTAGGCGTTGAGCCCGTCGATGTAGGCCTGGGCGTCCTTCATGGCCTGGGCGCCGCGTGCCCCGCCCTCCGTCCTGATCCAGTCGACCTGCTTCTGGAGATCGTCCTCGGTGTAGGGGGCCTGCGGCCAGAACTCCTGCTCGAGTCCCTGGTTCGCGAGGGCGCCGCCGGCGAAGGAGGTCAGCTCGCCGCGGCCGATGTGGCGGAACAGGTCGATGAGCCAGAGGCGGTCCTGACCTGCGGCGTAGCCGGCGCCGAACTCGGTTCCGTAGCGCGTGGAACCTTTGACGTGGGGTACGCCGTTCTTCTTGTCACGGGTGATGGTCACGTCCTCCCGGGGACGGGTGACCGAACCGACCTGACCATTCGGGACCCCGAAGGAGGAGTCGTTGAAGAACTGGGAGAGCGTGTCGTCCGTGAGCGACGGATATCCGGACGACAGCGCGTCGTAGGGACCGAGCTGATCGTCGGCGTGCGCGGGCTGGGTTCCGAACAGCTTGTTGCCGAGGATCTCGACGAGCGTCGCGCTGCCGTTCGCCCCGGGCGGCAGGATGTCCGCGCACTGGCCCGCGCAGTAGTCGGCCGCGGGGGCGGGTTCGTCCGCGGCGGCCGTCGCGTGCGGGGACAGCAGCCCCGCGGTGAGCACGAGCGCCGCGGCGGCCGTAAGTCTCCGCAGGGGGCCTCGGGCCCTCCTGCGCGGGGTGGTGCGTGGGGTGCGTCCTCGCATGCCTGGTCCTCCCGACGATGGTGAGCCGGAAGTTACCGGCGGTAGACCGACCGAAGAAGATGAACATGCGTCACGTTTTCAGGATCGCCACAGGGATCACAGAGAGACTCCCCAGACCCACGAGGTGCCGCTGATGGCATCCATCCGGAATCGGATGGATACCGGCGCCCCGCGGAGGGATCCGAATCGCGTGTCGATACGTCTACTCGGCAACGTCGCTTCATGGCTGCGGCGACGCCGACGTACGTGTGACGGAGGTGCAAGGCGATGGCCGGATTCCGGAGTCTGGCAAGACAGGTGCGCGACGCGCGCAACGATCTGGCACTGCGGCGGTACTCACTGCGCAAGTGCCTGGAGAGGTTCGCTCCTTACGGACACCGGGCGACCTGGGACCATCTGTGCTCCCGGGCCGGCTTCGGTCCCGAGGACCGCTCCCCCGACCCGGCCCGCCTGGTCGCGGCCCTGGAGGAGCTGGAGGAGGCGCGGGCCGTGTGGCTCGCGTACGAGGACGACTTCGCCGAGCGGCGGCGCAAGGAGAAGCACGACGGACTGCGCCGGCCGGGCAGCACGGACGACTGGCACCGGCTGACCTGGGGCGGCTTCGGGGTCGCCTGGTGCGACGACCCGGCCGTCCACCCGGACGAGCCGCTGGCCGACGTGCTGCGCCGGCTGATCTCCGCGCTGGAGCGCGAGCCGGGCCGCGCCTGCCCGGTCTGCGCGGACGACGGCCTGGTCTGGAAGCACGACCTGGCGCACGAGCCGTCCTCGGGACCGGTGTGCACGCACTGCGGCATCGTCGTCCCGCGCCCGGTGCTCACCGCGACGGCCCTCGCGGAGGCCAGGCGCTCCCGGATGCTGGTCTCGGCGTAGACCCGGTCCGCACGGCGCGGCGGGGGTGCGGCCCCATCGAGGCGCACCCCCGGATTCGGCGGCTGCGGACGGGAGTTCAGCCCGGGATGTGTTCGAGGCGCTGCCGGCCGAGCAGATACTTCGGCAGGTACGGCTGGTCCATGTCGAGCGGGAAGTCCATGTCGTGGGCGAGACAGGCGAGGGCCAGCGGGCCGAGGGCCACACGGGCGCCCGGCGCCGCCGAGTCGCCCCAGTACCGGGCGTGATGGCCGAGCGCCTCGGTGAGCGCCTTGCCGAAGGCCTCGTGGTCCTGCGTGAGCAGCCGGTGGAACAGGGCGACGGGCTGGTAGTCGACGAGGTCCAGGAAGTCCTTCGGGGTGCGCGTCGACGCCTCGGGGTGCGAGGTCTCCATCGTGGTGACGAGCTTGGTGACGACGTCGTCCGTGGGGCGGCGCAGCCAGTGGCTCTGCAGCGTGTCGATCCAGTGCAGGACGTAGTCGTCGGCGGGCCCCGCGGCGCGCAGCGTGTCGAGCGGCACCTCGCACAGCCGCGTGGTGCGGTCGCGTTCGCGGGTGACGAGGGTGAGGTAGAAGGCGTCGAGCCAGGCGCGGGCGTCGCCGCGGACCTCGGTGCCGGTGGCGGGGACGGTGTGCTCGGTGTCGCCGAGCATCAGGGTCACGGCCTTGGTCTCGGTGAACAGGGCGGTGCCCAGCTGGAGTGCGGCGACCCACGCGTCCCAGGTCTCGACGCGGTCGGCGTCGGGATCGGCCTCGGCGCTCGCCTGCGCGAGGAGCACCGCGTCGGTGAACGCGTCGGGCAGTCCGTCCGGTGCGGCGTCGAGCGCGTCGATCGAGGCGGCGAGCGACGCGGTGAGGGCGGGCACGTCGACGGGGCGGGCCGTGGCGACGAGCCGTCCGGCGCGGTCCAGGCCGCGCAGCAGCCGCAGGATGTCGACGAGTTCGGCCGGGGGCTGCTGGCTGATGGTCTGCCGCTCGTCGTCGATGACGGTGAGCGAGGTGAGCCGGCCCTCGTGCCACCAGTACACGCGCGGCGACAGCGATCCGGGGCCCTCGTCGTGGGCGCGGACGGCGTACGTGGCCAGGTCGTTGACGGCGTCGACGGCGCTGCCGTCGGTGATCGGGTGGAAGGCGAGCAGGTGCCGGGTGGGTACGACGACGAGAGCGCCCGCGCCGGGCAGCCGCCGGCCGGTGACCTCGGCGGCGAGTTCGGGCAGGAGCAGCGCCTTGCTCGCGACGAACACCGAGTCCCCGTAGACGGAGTGCAGGACGGGGTGCCCGTCGAGCCGCACCTCCTCGTGGCGGAACGGCTCGCGCGACAGGTTGCGGCCCGCCGCCTCCCACAGCGCGTCGGGGTCGCCGGCCCGGGCCACGTCCTGGTCGTTCAGCAGCCGCACGGTGGTAGGGGCGTCGAGGGCGAGCGCGAGGTTCAGGCCGGGCGCCACGGCGCGCATGTAGCTGAACTGCCCCGCTCCGTCGGCGGGTACGGCGCCGGGCGCCACGAGGCGCATGCGGGTGCCGGCGAGCAGCTCCTCGGCGCTCTCCCCGCCCTGCGACGCCTCGGCGAGCTGCGCGAACTGCTGCTCGACCAGCTCGGGCCAGGCCTCCTCGGGCGTGACGCGGCAGCGCTGCGCCAGGTTCGTCAGCGGGTGGCGGTGTCCGGCGACCGCCGCGGTGTCCCCTTCGAAGGCGGGCGGCGTCCCGTGCCGCCGCTCCAGGGCGGCGGCGACGAGGCCGCGCAGGCGGTCGGCCTGCGCGGTGGTGAGCACGGGCAGATGAGCGTCAGGCGTGTCGTGTGGTGTCACGGGGTCGACTCTACGAGGCGTGCCGCCGGCACGTCGGACTCGGCCAGGAAACGGAGTTGACGCGTCAGGGCACGATGACGTCCGTCTGTATCGCCATCTTGAACTCGGCGAGGGTCAACGGGACGGCGATCCCGGTGTCCGACGCGCGGGCGCTGATCTTGAGGCCGACCGGGGTGCCCGGGTGCACGAACATCTGCCAGGTGTACGTGCGGTACTGGCCGCCGCCGGTGGCGGAGATGTCCGTGGTGCCGGTCGAGTCGTAGCCGGTGGACTCGCCCAGCGGGTCGCGGACGAAGCGGGCCCGGTACTCGGTGGCGCGGTCGTCGGCCTTCCAGAAGACCAGCGCGGACAGGGTGGCCCACCCGTCGTGGCTCGGCCGGATCAGGCCGGAGTGCGGGTCGGGGTAGCCGGGGCCGCCGGCCGGGTCGTGCATCTTCCAGGGGTCGTAGGACTCCTCGGCCGCCGCGTAGGGGAAGCGCACGAGGTGGTAGCCGTCCTTGTCGTACGTGATCTTCTGGGTCCCCGACCGGGCCGCGTCGTACTTGAGCGAGCAGATCGCGAGGGGCATGGCCAACCACTCCCTTGTCGTCGGACCGGCGACCGTAACAGGGGGAAATCCCGTCGCTCCAGGGGGTTTTCGGTCGGCACAGTCGGTCCCGGAGGGCCCGCCCGTGGCCCTCCGTCCCGAGCACGAGAACGAGGAGCCCCGTGTCATGTCGACGCTGCGCGTCACCGCCGAACCCCTGACCGTCCATCCGCATCCGAACGCCGACGCGCTCGAACTGGCCCAGGTGGGCCTGTACCGGGCCGTCGTCGCCAAGGGCGCCTACCGCACGGGCGAGTTCGCCGTGTATCTGCCGGAGCAGTCGGTGCTGCCCGCGGCGCTGATCGAGGAGCTGGGTCTGACCGGGCGTCTCGCGGGCGGGAACGCGGACCGGGTCAAGGCCGTACGGCTGCGCGGGGAGCTGTCGCAGGGCATCGTGTGCCGGCCCACGGCGCTCGCGGAGGTGGACCTGGCGGCGGCCGCCGCGGCGGGCACGGACTTCGCGGAGCGGCTCGGGGTGACGAAGTGGGTGCCGCCGGTCCCGCCGACGATGAACGGCGACGTGGAGTCCGCGCCCGAGCTGCTGCCCTGGACGGACATCGAGAACATACGCCGCCACCCCGACGTGTTCGCGCCCGGCGAGCCCGTCGTCGTCACCGAGAAGCTGCACGGCACGGCCTGTCTGGTCACGTACTGCGCGGACGACGGCCGGGTGCGGGTCTCCTCGAAGGGGTTCGGCGCGAAATCGCTGGCCCTGGCCGAGGATCCGCGCAATCTGTACTGGCGCGCGGTGCGCGGCCACGCGGTGGCCGAGGCCGCGGCCCGGCTCGCCGGGCGGCTCGGGGCCACCCGCGTCGGGATCTTCGGCGAGGTGTACGGGGAGGGCGTGCAGGACCTGTCGTACGGGGCGGACGGGCGCCGGGACACGCTCGGCTACGCGGTGTTCGACGTGTCCGCCGAGATCGGCGGGCAGGTGCGCTGGCTGGACGCCGAGGCGCTGCTGGCCGGTGAACTGCCGCTGGTGCCGCGACTGTTCGCCGGCCCCTTCGACCTCGATCGGGTCCTGGAGCTGGCCGAGGGCCGGGAGACGGTGTCCGGGCGCGGGCTGCACCTGCGGGAGGGCGTCGTGGTGCGCCCGGCGGTCGAGCGGCACAGCCCGGTGACCGGCGGGCGGGCGATCGTCAAGGCGGTCAGCCCGGCGTACCTGACCCGCAAGGGCGGCACCGAGTACGAGTGACGGCCGCGCGGGCCGCGCTCAGGAGGCCCGGCGTTCGCCGAGCAGCCGGGAGCCGGTGAGGCGGTCGCCGAAGACGTCGTCCGGGTTGGACAGGACGCAGGTGTCCAGGGAGAGGCAGCCGCAGCCGATGCAGTCGGTCAGGTGGTCGCGCAGCCGGTTGAGCTGCTTCAGCCGCTCGTCCAGCTCGGCCCGCCAGGCCTCCGAGAGGCGCGCCCAGTCCTCCTTGGTCGGGGTGCGCTCCTCGGGGAGCTCGGCGAGCGCGTCGCGGATCGTGGCGAGCGGGATGCCGACGCGCTGGGCGGCGCGGATGAAGGCGACGCGGCGCAGGGTGTCACGGCAGTAGCGGCGCTGGTTGCCGGAGGTGCGGCGGCTGTTGATCAGGCCCTTGGACTCGTAGAAGTGCAGGGCGGACACGGCGGCGCCGCTGCGGGCCGAGAGCTGGCCGACGGTGAGCTCGTGGATCTTCTCCGGAATCTGAGGCACCCGCCCGAGCCTAGTCCTCGGCCGTGGACGTTGTTAGCATGCCGAGAAGACTGAGCAAGCGCTTAGACATACGGACACGGAGGCCACTGAACATGGCGGAGCCGCGGGTTTTCAAGAGTGTCGACGAGCTGAAGGGCGCCGTGGGCGAGCAGCTCGGGTACAGCGACTGGGCCGAGATCACGCAGGAGCGGATCAATCAGTTCGCCGACGCCACGGGTGATCACCAGTGGATCCACGTCGACCCGGAGCGGGCGAAGGACGGCCCGTTCGGCACGACCATCGCCCACGGGTATCTGACCCTGTCGCTGCTGCCGCTGTTCGGCCCGCAGCTGATCACGGTCGAGGGCATGACGATGGGCGTCAACTACGGGACGAACAAGGTGCGCTTCCCCGCCCCGGTCCCCGTCGGCTCGCGGCTGCGCGCGAGCGCGACGATCACGAACGTGGAGGACGTGGCGGGCGGCGTCCAGGTGTCGGTGGCCTTCACCGTGGAGCGCGAGGGCGGCGACAAGCCGGTCTGCGTCGCCGAGTCGGTGTCCCGCTACTACCTCTGAGCGGCCCTACCGCGGGGCGGCCCCCACCATCCTGAGCACGAGGTCGGCGTAGAGCGCGCCGACCTCGTCGGGCGTGCGCCGCCCCTGCTCGTTGAACCAGCGGGCCACGTCGATGCAGAGCGAGAGGATCGCGACGGTCGTGCCGGACACGTCCGGGACGTCGAACTCGCCGGAGGCCACGCCGTCCGCGATGATCTCGCGCACCGTGGCGTCGCTGCGCCGGCGCAGGTCCACGATCTCCGGCCGGTGCTCCTCGCCGAGCGAGTCCAGCTCGTACTGGACGACGCGGGCCGTCATGTGGTGACCCGCGTGCCAGCGCACGAAGGAGCGGACCGCCTCGGCGAGCCGCTCGGCGGCGGTGCCGTCCGCGTCGGCGGCGGAGCGCAGCACCTCGAGCGCCTTCTCGTGGCCGATGCGGCTGATGCGGAGGAGGAGCTCCTCCTTGGTCTTGTAGTGGATGTAGAGCGCGGCCGGGCTCATGCCGGCGCGGCTCGCGATGTCGCGGGTCGTCGTGGCGTGGTAGCCGCGCTCCGCGAAGGCCTCGACGGCGGCGACCAGGAGTCGCCGCGCCGCGTCCGGGGTGACCTCGCCCCACGGCATCTCGTCCGCGGCCTGGGTGTCGGTCCGCTCGTCGTGCGTCATCGCTGCGCTCGCTCCTCCCGTGGGGTGTGGAGGGCTCACCTTACCTGCCACGGTGAGCGAGCGCTTAGGCCCTGCGGGGTCCGGATCAGACGACCGGCTTGAAGGGATCGTGCTCGGCGAGGATCTTGTCGAGGCGGGCCTGGTCGACTCGGCTGACCAACTGGTCGGCCTCCTGCCGGTCCCGGACGACCTTGGCCAGGGTGAACGCCGAGGTCGTGAGGTACAGGACCGCGATCGCCAGGAAGGCCCGCACCCAGCCGCTCGCGTCGAGGCTGTAGATGCCGATGCCGGTCGCCCCGAGAGCGACGGCGAAGGACGCGACGGCCTGGCCGTAGTAGGCGGTGGTGTTGCGCTGCTTGACCGTTGTCTCACTCATGCGGGACAGCATGGAGCGGATGTGGCTGCCGTCACATCCGCTCCCGTACTCAGCTCGGCGCCTAGGTACTCGGCGTACTCAGAACGCGGAGACGCCCGTGAGCGCGCGGCCGATGATCAGCTTCTGGATCTGGCTGGTGCCCTCGTACAGGGTCATGACGCGGGCGTCGCGCAGCAGCTTGCCGACCGGGTACTCGTCGATGTAGCCGTAGCCGCCGAAGACCTGGAGGGCGTTGTTCGCGCAGCGCACGGCAGCCTCGGAGGCGTAGAGCTTCGCCTTGGAGGCGGCGGTCGCGAAGTCCGCGCCCCGGTCGATGAGGTCGGCCACGCGCCAGGTGAGCAGCCGGGCCGCGTCGACGTCGACCGCGATGTCGCTGATCAGCTCCTGCACCAGCTGGTACGAGGCGATGGACTTGCCGAACTGTTCGCGCTCGCCCGCGTACCCGACGGCGGCGTCGAGGGCCGCCTGGGCGATGCCGACGCAGCCGGCGGCCACCGACATGCGGCCCTTGGCGAGCGCGGACATGGCGATGGAGAAGCCCTTGCCCTCGGGGCCGAGCAGCGCCGAGGCGGGGACGCGGACGTCCTCCAGGACCAGCTCGGCGGTGGCCTGGCCGCGCAGTCCGAGCTTGCCGTGGATGGTGCGGCGGGTCAGGCCGGGGGTGTCGGTGGGGACGAGGAAGGCGCTGACGCCCTTGTGTCCGGGGGCGTCGGTGGAGCGGGCGAAGAGCAGGACGACGTCGGCCCAGGTGCCGTTCGTGATGAACATCTTGGAGCCGTTGATCACGTAGTCGTCGCCGTCGCGCACGGCCCGGGTCGTCAGGTTCCCCGCGTCGGAGCCGGTGCCGGGCTCGGTGAGGCCGAAGCAGCCGAGGGCCTCGCCCGCGGTGAGCCGGGGCAGCCAGGCCCGCTTCTGCTCCTCGGTGCCGTAGGACTGGATCGTCTTGGAGACCAGGCCGAGGGAGACCGAGACGATGCCGCGCACCGAGGAGTCGCCGCGGCCGAGTTCCTCGGTGACCAGGCAGTACGCGAGGTGGTCGCCGCCCGAGCCGCCGTACTCCTCGTCGATGGTCAGGCCCAGGAAGCCGACCTCGCCGAGCTTCTTGACGATGCCGCGGTCGACCTCCTCGGCGCGGTCCCAGGCCACGACGTTCGGCGCGATCTCGCGGTCGACGAAATCCTTGGCGAGCCGGCGTACGGCCGCCTGCTCCTCGCTCAGCTCCAGATCCACGGCCCGACTCCCAGGTGTGCGCCAGCACCAATAAATTAGCACTGCTAGTTTTCCGCTGTCAGCCCTACTATGTGCCGCATGGCCCGACCGCGCAAGCCCCTGCTGAGCACCGACCGCATCGTCGACGCGGCCCGTGCCCTCGTCGACGCCGAGGGCCTCGCCGCCGTCTCCACCCGCCGGCTCGCCGCCGAGCTCGGGGTCAGCGGACCGTCGCTCTACAACCACTTCCGCACGAAGGACCAGATCCTCGGGGCCGTCGCCGACTCGGTGAGCGCGCAGGTCGACCTGTCGATGTTCGACGCCACGGACGAGCGGGACTGGCGGACGGCGCTGCACGACTGGGCCGTCTCCTACCGGGCCGCGCTGCGCGAGCACCCGAACATCGTGCCGGTGATGGCGCAGGGCCCCGGCCGCCGTCCGGCCGGGCTGCGGCTCGCCGACGCGGTGTTCGGCGCGATGGTCGACGCCGGGTGGCCGCCCGCGCAGGCCACCTCCATCGGCGCCCTGATGCGGTACTTCGTGATGGGCTCGGCGCTCGGCTCGTTCGCGGGCGGCTTCGTCGACGACGAGGCGGCGTACGACCCGGCCGACTATCCGCACCTCGGCCAGGCCCATCTCCTCGCGGAGCGGCAGGAACAGGTCGACGAGCGGGCCTTCGAGACGGGGCTCGCGGCGCTGCTCGACGGTCTTGCCGTGCAGTACGCGCAGGTGGCGGCGGCCGCTCCCTGATATTGCGGCGACGGCCGAACCGTCGCGGGCCCATCCTTGGGTCATGGCTGCTTCCCAGGAACCCGGCGCCCCCCGACTCGCGGCGCTCGCCGCGCTGTTCGCCGACGAGACGCGGGCCTCGTGCCTGCTCGCGCTGCTCGACGGGCGGGCCTGGACGGCGGGTGAGCTCGCGCGGCACGCGGGCGTCGCGCCGTCCACCGCGAGCGAGCATCTCGGCCGGCTCGTCGCGGGCGGGCTGCTCGCCGAGGAGCGGCAGGGCAGGCACCGGTACGTACGGCTCGCCGACGCGCGGGTCGCCGACCTCGTCGAGGGCCTCGCCGCCTACGCGGCGCCCGGCGGGGGCGAGCCGCGGTCCCGGTCCCTGCGGGCCGCTTCCGTGCGGGACGCGCTGGCGCGCGGGCGGACCTGTTACGACCATCTCGCGGGGCGGCTCGGGGTGTCGGTGACCGAGGCGATGGCCGGGCGGGGGCTGCTGCGGGTCGACTCCGGGTTCTCGCTGACGGAGGCGGGGTTCGGGTGGTTCCGGTCGCTGGGCATCGCGCTCGGGGCGGGGGGTGGGCGGCGGCCGCTCGTACGGGGGTGTCTGGACTGGACCGAGCGGCGGCCTCATCTCGCGGGGGCGGCGGGGGCGGCGCTCTGCTCTCACGTGCTGGAATCCGGCTGGGCCGAGCGCATTGGTTCGGGGCGGGCGGTTCGGCTCACGCCCGTCGGCGTCCGGGTCCTCGGCGCCGAACTCGCCCTCCCCGCGCTGGACTGACGCCCGTTCTTCGTCTGCGGCCCGGTGGGGCTTCTCGCGCAGTTCCCCGCGCCCCTGAAATGCAGGCGCTGCGCGCCGCATTTCCCCGATCAAGGTGCCGGGCGCCTGTCATCGAGGGAAGGCGCGGCGAAGCCGCTGCCCCCGCACTCGCCCACGCACCGTCCACCACCCACGAACAAAGGAGCCACCCCACCATGAGAACCCTGCGATCCGGGCCGGCGGCAGCCGCGGTCACCGTCGTCCTGTGGGCCTCCGCCTTCGTCGGGATCCGGAGCGCCGGCGCGCACTACTCCCCCGGCGCCCTCGCCCTGGGACGGCTGCTGGCCGGCGCCGCCGTGCTCGGCGTCATCTGCGCGGCCCGGCGCGAAGGCCTGCCCCCGCGCAGCGCCTGGCGCGGGATCGCCGTGTCGGGCGTGCTCTGGTTCGGGGTGTACATGGTCGCCCTCAACTGGGGCGAGCAGCAGGTCGACGCGGGTACGGCCGCGCTCGTCGTGAACATCGGCCCGATCCTCGTCGCGCTGCTCTCCTCCCGGTTCCTCGGCGACCCGCTGCCGCCCCGGCTGCTCGCGGGGATGGCGGTGTCGTTCGCGGGCGCCGTGGCCGTCGGTCTGTCCCTGTCCGGTGAGGGCCGCGCCTCGGTGCTCGGGGTCGGCCTGTGTCTGATCGCGGCGGTCGGCTACGCCTGCGGTGTCGTCGCGCAGAAGCCCGCGCTCGGACATGCCAGCGCGCTGCAGGTGACGACGTTCGGCTGTCTGATCGGCGCGGTGGCGTGCCTGCCGTTCACCGGACAGCTGGTGCACGACGCGGCCCGGGCGCCCGCCGGGGCCACCCTCGGCATGCTGTATCTGGGCGTGTTCCCGACCGCGCTGGCCTTCACGACGTGGGCGTACGCGCTGGCCCGTACGACCGCGAGCAGGATGGGCGCGACGACGTACGCGGTGCCCGCCCTCGTGGTGCTGATGTCGTGGGCGGCGCTCGACGAGGTGCCGGGTCCGGTGACGCTCGGCGGCGGGGCGTTGTGCCTGGCCGGGGTGGCGGTGGCGCGTTCCCGGCCCCGGAACGCGGTGAAATCGGCCCCCGCGCCCGCCACGTCCCAGAAGTAGCTGTACAGTCCCTCCGCCGGACTTGGGCAACATGGTCGTCACGCGGGAGCGGCACATGGCAGGCGTGGTGGACGCCGCAATTCACCCCGAATCGGGGCGTAGTCGGGTTTCGGATTGCATGCAGTTCGCACTGCGGGTGCTGCGGGGACTGGGTCAGGTGACCTTCGTACCGCGCGCGCTGACCGGAGCCCTGTTCGTCGTGGCGCTGTTCGCCGCCGGATGGGAGTACGGGCTGTACGGGCTCGGCGGAGCCGTCGTCGGCACGGCGATCGCCGCCCTGCTCGGGGTCGAGCGGGAGCGGGTCACCCAGGGCCTGGAGGGCTTCAACTCCTGCCTGGTGGGCGTGAGCTGTGCCGTGTTCCTGCGCCCGGAGCGCCCGGCGACCGTGCTGGTCGCGCTGCTCGGGTGCGCCGTCGTGACCGTGGTGACCGCCGCGGCGGGACGGGCCCTGGACGCGTGGGGACTGCCCGCGCTGACCCTGCCGTTCTGCGCGGTGGCGAGCGCCGTGGCGCTGGCCGCGCCCGCGTTCCCCCGGGTGTGGACCGGGGGCGGACTCGCCGCGCTGCCGGGCCCGGTGGAGCTCGGCGCGAAGGGTCCGGGCCCGGCCGAGCTGGCGCAGGGGTTCCTCGCCGGTTTCGGCCAGATCTTCCTGATGCCGCAGTGGTACGTGGGGGCGTTCGTCTTCGCGGGGCTGCTCGCGGCGGGGCCGCGGGTGGCCGGGGTCGCCGCGCTCGGCAACCTCGTGGGCATGGTGACGGCGGGGCTGCTGGGCACGCCCGCCGAGCGGCTCGCCGAGGGCACGTCCGGGTACAACGCGATCCTGGTGGCGCTCGCGCTGGGCGGGGTGTTCCTGGAGTTCGGGCCGCGCACGCTGGTCTACGCGCTGGCGGGGGCCGCCGCCTCGACGGCGTTCGCCCCGGCGCTCGGGGCGCTCGCGGCGCCGGCCGGCGGGCACGCGCTGACCTGGCCGTTCGTGCTGACGACGCTGGCGTTCCTGGCGGCGGCGCGGTCCTTCCCGACACTGACCGAGCGTGGATCCGGGCCCGCCCCGGCGCAGGCGGGCCCGGATCCACGGGCGTGAGGTGAGCGCGGGTCAGGGGCGGTCCGCCGCCCGGCCCGCGAGGACCTTGATGGAGGCCAGGGCGATCACGGCCAGGCCGATGATGTAGGCGGACACCGCGAGCGAGGTGCCGCTCGCCTCCAGGAGCAGCACCATCACGAACGGGGCGAGGCCGCCGCCGAGCACGGCCGCGATCTGGTAGCCCAGCGAGGCGCCGGTGTAGCGCATCTCGGGCGTGAACAGCTCGGCGAACAGGGCGGCCTGGGGCCCGTACATGATGCTGAGGAAGCAGCTCGTGACGAAGGTGCCGACCGCGAGCCAGAGCAGCGAGCCGGTGTCGATCAGCAGGAACATCGGCACCGCCCACACCGCGAGTCCGGCCGCGCCGAGGGCGTAGATGCGGATGCGGCCGATCCGGTCGGACAGGGCCGCGGCGGCGGGGATCAGGACGAGCTGGGTGAGGCTGACGCAGAGCGAGACGGTGAGGACGGCCTCGCGCTTCATGCCCAGCTCACGGGTCGTGTAGTCGAGGACCCCGGTGATCAGGATGTAGAACGTCGCCGTGTTCACGGCGAACGAGCCGCCCGCGAGGAACACGGTGCCGAGGTGCCGGCGCAGGACCGTACGCAGCGGGGACTGCGCCGACGCCTTCGCCTTCTCGTCCTCGGCGAGCTTGCGCTCGGCCTCCTTGAACTCGGGGGTCTCCTCGACCCGGGTGTGGATGTAGAAGGCGAGCGCCAGGACCAGCAGGCCGACCAGGAACGGCACGCGCCAGCCCCAGGCGGCGAACGCGGCGTCGGAGGTGACGGCGCCCGCGACGAGGAACACCGTGTTGGCGGTGATCACGCCGATGGGCACGCCGAGCTGGACGAGGCTGCCGTACAGGCCGCGCTTGTTCTCGGGCGCGTACTCGGTGGCCATGAGCATGGCGCCGCCCCACTGCGCGCCGACCGCGATGCCCTGCACGACGCGCAGCAGGACCAGCAGGATCGGTGCGGCGACGCCGACGGTGTCGTACGTGGGGAGCAGGCCGATGCACGTCGTGGACAGGCCCATCAGCGTCAGGGCGAGGACCAGCATGGGCTTGCGGCCGCGCTTGTCGCCGAGGTTGCCGGCGATGATGCCGCCGATGGGGCGGGCGAGGAAGCCGACGGCGAACGTCGCGAAGGAGGCCAGTACGCCGGCGGTGGGGCTGCCGGAGGGGAAGTACAGGTCGCCGAGGACGAGGGCGGCGGCGATGCCGAAGACGAAGTAGTCGTACCACTCGACGGCGGAGGCGAGGGAGGCCGCGGTGGCGACCCTGCGCCGCTGGCGGTTGCGGCTCTCCTCGTCCGTCGTGGGGTGGGTGGTGCCGGGGCGAGCGGATGGGGCTGAGGCCATGCGGGCACACTCCGGGGGATGTTCGGGGGGACGGGTGTTCGCGGCGCCGCGTTCCGGGGACCGTACCGACCGGCTGGTATGGCGTCAACGGGTTGGGCGGCGCCGAATTTCTCGACGCCGCCCAGGGGTGCTCGCGCAGTGCTCGTCCGGGTCAGAACACGACCAGGGCCCGGCCCCCCTTGCCCGCCAGCATGTTGTCGAAGGCCGTCGGGATGTCGTCCAGGGTGATGTGCTCCGTCACCAGCGCGCTCAGGTCGAGGCGGCCCGCGCGCACGTGCTCGGCGAGGACGGGCAGGTCCACGGCCGGGTCGGAGTTGCCGTAGACGCAGCCGGACAGGGTGCGGCCCCAGTGGAAGAGCTCCAGGGCGTTGAAGGTGACCTGCTGGTCCTTGCCGCCGATGCCGACGACGACGGTACGCCCGCCGCGCCGCGTCGACTCCCAGGCGGTACGGATGGTCACGGCGCGGCCCACGCACTCCACGGCCACGTCGACGCCCTGCTTGCCGGTGAGGGCGCGGATCTCGCGGGCGGTGTTCTCGGAGGCCACGACGTAGTCGGTGGCACCGGCGCGGCGGGCCAGCTCCTCCTTCTCCGGGGAGACGTCGACGGCGACGATCTTCGCGGCGCCCGCGATGCGCGCCGCCTGGAGAGTGGCGAGGCCGACGCCGCCGACCCCGTAAACCGCGACGGTCTCGCCCTCGCGGACGCGGGCGGCGTGGTGGACGGCGCCGTAGCCGGTGAGGACGGCGCAGCCGAGCAGGGCGGCGTCGGTGAGCGGGACGCCGTCGGGGACGGGCAGGACGCAGCGGGCGGCGACGACGGTCTCCTCGGCGAACGCGGCGACATTCAGACCGGGGTGCAGATCGCTGCCGTCGGACGCCTTCTTCGCGTACACGTCGCCCGCGCCGGTCAGCGCGTCGGCGCAGAGCCAGACCTCGCCGAGCGAGCAGGCGTGGCAGCGGCCGCACGAGGGCGCCCAGTTGAGGACGACGCCGTCGCCGGGCGCGACGTGGGTGACGCCCTCGCCGACGGAGACGACGGTGCCGGCGCCCTCGTGGCCGAGGACGGCGGGGACCGGCACGCGCATCGTGCCGTTGGTCAGGGACAGGTCGGAGTGGCAGACCCCGGCGGCGGCCAGCCTGACACGGACCTGGCCCGGTCCGGGTGCGGGCAGGTCGATGTCGGTGATCTCCAGCGGGGAGCCGACGGCGGGCAGTACAGCGGCGCGGACCATGGGATGTACGGCTCCTGGGGCTAGAACTGGAGGGACTTGGTCTGGAGGTACTCGCCGAGGCCGTGCGGGCCGAGCTCGCGCCCGACACCCGACTGCTTGTAACCGCCGAACGGGGCGAGGGGGTTGAAGCGGCCGCCGTTGATGTCGACCTGGCCGGTGTCCATCCGGCGGGCGAACGCGACGGCCTCCGCCTCGTCACCGGCCCAGACGGCGCCGGCGAGGCCGTAGACGGTGCCGTTGGCGATGCGCAGCGCGTCGTCCTCGTCCTCGTAGCGGACGATCGAGACGACGGGGCCGAAGATCTCCTCCTGGGCGATGGTCATGTCGGGGGTGACGTCGGCGAACACGGTCGGCTCGACGAAGAAGCCCCGCGCGCGCTCGGTGTCCGGGCCGCCCGCGACGAGGCGCGCGCCCTCGGCGACGCCCTTCTCGATGTAGCCGCGCACGCGGGCCTGCTGCTTGGCGTTGACGAGCGGGCCGATGCGGTCGCCGTACTTGGCGGCGGCGGCCGCGGCGAGCTCGACGGCCTCCTCGTACCGGTCGGTGTGTACGAGCATGCGGGTCCAGGCGCTGCACGTCTGGCCGGAGTTGCCCATGACGTTGGCGACGCCGACGCCGACGGCCTTGGCGAGGTCGGCGGAGGGCAGGATGACGTTCGCGGACTTGCCGCCGAGTTCGAGGGCGACGCGCTTGACGGCGGCACCCGCGGTCGCGCCGATCTGCTTGCCGACGGCGGTGGAGCCGGTGAAGGAGACCAGGTCCACGTCCGGGTGCTCGGCGAGCGCCTGGCCCGCGACCGGGCCGAGGCCGGTGACCAGGTTGAACACGCCGGCCGGTACGCCCGCCTCGTGCACCGCCTCCGCGAACAGCTGGGCGGTCAGCGGGGTGTCCTCGGCCGGCTTGAGCACGACGGTGCAGCCGGCGGCGAGCGCCGGGGCCACCTTGGCGACGATCTGGTGGAGCGGGTAGTTCCAGGGCGTGATCGCGCCGACGACACCGATCGGCTCGGCGTACACCGTGGAGTTGCCGATCCTCTCCTCGAAGGGGTACGTGGCGGCGAGCTCGGCGTACGAGCCCGCGACCAGGATCGGGACGCCCGCGTGCACCGCCTGCGAGAACGCCAGGGGCGCGCCCAGTTCGGCGGTGACCGTCTCGGCGATCTCGTCCTTGCGGGCCACGAGCACGTCGCGCAGCGCGGCGATGCGGGCCGCCCGTTCGGCGGGCGGGGTCGCGGCCCAGCCCGGGAGCGCGGCGCGGGCCGCGCGGACCGCCGTGTCGACGTCCTGCGCGGTGCCGGCCGGTACGTGGCCGATGACCTGCTCGTCGGCCGGGTTGACGACCGCGATCGTCTCGCCGGTCGCGGCCTCCCGCCACGCGCCGTCGATGTACATCCCCTCGTGGGCCTTCATGGCTCTCCTCCCAGTACCGCGTGTGTCGTGCCAGGTCGTCCGGCACCCAAACTAGCGGTGTTAGTTTTTGGGCGCCAGAGACGTCCGCCCCGTCCACCGGAGACCTCGGTCACGCGGCCGGTAATTCCCCAGTAACGGCCGCTTCCTAGCGTGCGTGCTCCCCCGAACCGTTCCCGGAGGAGCACTCCCGATGCACCTGCCCCGACCGCCCCGGCGCAGATCCGCCCCCTGGGCGGCGGCCGCGTTCACCGCGACCGCACTGGCCGCCGGCGTCCTGCCGGCCGTCGCCGCCGACACCGCGTCCACGACGCACACCGCCAGAGTCGACTCGGCGCTGAGCAGTGCCGTGGCGAAGGGCGGCGAAGCGAAGTTCTTCGTCGTCCTCGAGGACCGGGCCGATCTCACGGCCGCCAAGAAGCAGTCCACGCACGCGAAGGCCGCCCGGGCCGCGTACAAGGCGCTCAGGGCGAACGCCGAGGACAGCCAGAAGTCGCTCGCCTCCTTCCTCGACCAGGAGAAGGTCGGACACAAGGACTACTGGATCGCCAACGCCGTCCAGGTCACGGGCGGCAAGAAGCTCGTCGACGCGCTCGCGCGGCGCTCCGACGTGAAGGAACTCGTCAAGGCGCGCACGTACAAGCTCGACGACATCGAGACGTCCGACGCCAGGATCACCGGCGCGCGCACCGCCGCCGACGGCGGCACGGTCGGCGACGCCTCGCCGACCTGGGGTGTCACCGACATCAAGGCCGATCAGGTCTGGGACCGCTACCAGGACCGCGGCGAGGGCATCGTCGTCGCCAGCGTCGACTCCGGTGTGCAGGCCGACCACCCGGACCTCGTGGACAACTACCGCGGCAACAACGGCGACGGCACGTTCTCGAACGACTACAACTTCTACGACCCGTCGGGCGAGTGCGCCACCAGCACCACTCCCTGCGACAACGCGGGCCACGGCACCCACACCATGGGCACGATGGTCGGCAGGAACGGCATCGGTGTCGCGCCGCACGCCAAGTGGATCGCCGCCAAGGGCTGTGAGTCGGACTCGTGCTCGGACGAGAACCTCCTCGCGGCCGGCCAGTGGATCCTCGCGCCGACCGACCACAACGGGCTGAACCCGCGCCCGGACCTCGCCCCGAACATCGTCAACAACTCGTGGGGCGGCGGCGTCACGACGTTCTACAAGGACGTCGTCGAGGCGTGGAACTCCGCGGGCATCTTCGAGGCGTTCGCCGCCGGCAACGACGGCGACGGCACCACCTGCTCCACCACCCGGGCGCCCGGCGCCCAGGACACGTCGTACGGGGTCGGCGCCTACGACTCGACGGGCAGGATCGCCGATTTCTCGGGCTTCGGTCCCTCCCCGGTGGACAGCTCGGCGAAGCCGAACATCTCGGCACCCGGCGTGAACGTCACCTCGGCGTGGCCGGGTTCCGCGTACAACACCATCAACGGCACGTCGATGGCGACGCCGCACGTCGCCGGCGCGGTGGCCCTGCTGTGGGCGGCCGACCCGTCGTTGATCGGCAAGATCGACGAGACCCGCGCGCTCCTCGACGAGGGCGCCCGTGACGTCGACGACACGCACTGCGGCGGCACCGCCGGCATGAACAACGTGTGGGGCCAGGGCAAGCTCGACATCCTCGCCTCCGTCGACGCCGCCTCGCACACCGCCGTCGCCGTGTCCGGCAAGGTCACCGACCAGGCCACCGGCAAGGCGCTGGGCAACATCACCGTCAGGGCCTCGAGCGCCGCCTCCGGCACCCGCACGGTCACCACCGGCTCCGACGGTTCGTACCGGCTGACACTGGCCCCCGGCACGTACGACTTCACGCTCTCCGGCTACGGCTTCCGGTCGAGGACCCTCTCCGGCGTGGAGCTGACCACCGGCTCGCCTCTCACCCAGGACGTCGCACTCACGGCCGCCCCGTCGCGCGCGGTCACCGGCACCGTCCTCGACACCACCGGCAAGCCCCTCAAGGGCGCCACCGTAGAGGTCAACGGCTCGCCGCTCGCCCCGGTCACCTCCGGCTCCGACGGCACGTTCACGCTGCCGAAGGTCGCCGAGGGCACGTACGCGCTGTACGTGAAGCCCGCTCAGCCGGTGCTGTGCAACGGCGCCTTCACCGACACGCTCACCGTCGACGGCGACGAGACGCGCACCGTCCGGCTCCCGGCCCGCCCCGACGCCGCCGGCCACACCTGCGCCCCGTCCTCCTACGCGTGGATCGCCGGCGCCGACAAGGTCTCCCTGAGCGGCGACGAGGACGCGAAGACCGTCCCGCTGCCCTTCCCGGTCTCCTTCTACGGGGTGAAGTACTCCAGCGCCGCGGTCACCACCGACGGCCTGATCGACTTCCTCGCGCCGCGCATCGGCGACTACGAGAACGAGGCGCTGCCCTCGCAGGCCCAGCCGAACGGCATCGTCGCCCCGCTCTGGGACGACCTGGCCCTCGACAAGAAGTCCAGCGTGCAGACGGCCACCACGGGCACCACCGGCAGCCGCAAGTTCGCCGTGGTCTGGAACAACGTCCTGTTCGCGGGCTCCAGCGACCGCGCCTCCTTCGAGGCCGTCTTCGACGAGGCCACCGGCGCGATCACCTTCCAGTACAAGTCCGTCCCGGGCGCCGGTTCCTCGGCCACCGTCGGCATCGAGAACCAGGCCGGCACCGACGCCCTCCAGTACTCCTCCGACCAGGCCGTGCTGACCGCCGGTTCGGCGATCCGCTTCGCGCAGGGAGCCACGTCATGAAGACCCCCGGCATGAGAACCCACTCCTCGCGGCGGGCCCTGACGCTCGCCTCCGCCCTGGTCGCGGCGGGCCTGACGCTGACGGCGGCGCCGTACGCGCTGGCCGACGACTTCTCGACCGAGGCGACGACGCTGAGCACGAGCGAGGCCAAGACCCTCGCGGACCACGTGAACGTCGACGTCTACGGCGACGACAACGCGTACGCGGCCAAGGACGACACCTCCGCCGACGGAGCCTCCACCGAGGACTCGGCCACGGTCGACCCCTCGACCCGGGTGACCTTCAGCAACAAGTCGACGCTGGAGGGGGCGCGCGGTGTCGCCGCGACCGTCCCGGCGGGCTCCGACGGCAGCTATTTCACCGTGCACAGCCTGGGCAGCGTCCAGTTGCACAAGGCCGACGGCTCCACCGCCTGGGCGCGCACCAACGCCTCGTACTACACGGACTGGCGGGCCAAGCCGACGCAGGTCTGGCGCGTCGAGCCGTACCCGGCGCGCATCCAGATGGGCTACAACGCCGTAGCCCCGTACGCGCCCTACTCGGATCAGGGGTTCGACACCGCCGACCTGACGGGTGACGGCACGAAGGACATCGTGTTCTCCGCGTCCGTCGGCCTCGGTGATCCCAGGACGATCACCACGCCCGACTCGTCGCTGAGGGCCGGCACCTTCGTGACGGTGCTCGACGGGAGGACCGGCAGGACGGTGTGGTCGAAGCTGTACTCGTTCGCCGGCAACGTCAAGGTCGTCGACGGCACGCTGCTGATCGCCGACGCACCGAGCCTGAACCCGTACGCCCCCGCGACGGAGACGGCGACCCTCACGGGTGTCCGCTTCTCGTACGCCGACGGGAAGCTGACCCCGTCGAAGACCTGGACGTACGACACCGGTACGACGGCCGCCGCGAGCTGGGGCGCCCTCGAGTCCGTCGGCGACGGCAAGGTCGCCGCGGTCTGGGACCTGCGCAAGACGGCCACGACGGCCGCGCGGGGCCGCACCCTCGTCCTCGACACGGCCGACGGCTCCGTGAAGTGGCAGACGGACAGCGCCCTGTACGGCCGCCAGCTGCGCCTGGACGCCTCACGGAACCGGGTCGTCGCCCTGGAGCAGGCGGACACGCACGACGCGGTGCAGTACGAGATCGCCGCGTACGACCTGGCCGACGGCAGGCGCACCATGCTCGACAGCCGCGTCAACGTCCTGCCCACCGCCCTCACCGTCGGTGACGCGGCGTCCGGCGGCGGGGACGAGATCGCGGTCAGCGAGTCGGCGTTCAACGCGTCGTTCAGCGTCACCTCCAGCACGATCCGTGTGCTGGACGGCTCGGACGGCTCGGCGGTCAAGTGGACGTACACCACCAAGCGCTCCGCCGACAACGGCCACGACGGTGCCAGCACCTGGAGCCTGAACACCAAGGGCGGTGCGCTCTACGCCACCGCCAACGACGACCGGGGCCAGGACACCGCGCTCAACCCGGGTGGCCTGCGCTACGGCTCGCTGACCGCGTTCACCGGCGGCGGCAAGGTCAAGTGGCGGCAGAACGGCTACGGCTCCTCACCGTTCTACCAGCAGCTGTACTCGGCGGGCGGCGGCGACTACGTGCGCACCGTCGACCAGGAACAGAACGTCCACGAGTACAGCCTCGGCAACGGCGACCAGAAGAACCTGACGCCCCTGCAGGGCGACCTGTACACGGGCAAGGCGGCCGACTTCGACGGCGACGGCAAGAAGGACGTCGTCGTCGGCGGTTCCTCGCGCGGCGTGTGGGCGTACTCGGGTACGTCGCTGGTCGACGGCTCCCCGAAGGTGCTGTGGAAGGCCACCGTCCCCGGCGAGGTGCACAACATCGCGACCGGTGACGTGAACGGTGACGGCACCGAGGACGTCGCCGTGGCCGCGGACAACGCCACCGCCGTGCTCGACGGCAGGACCGGCAAGGTCCTCACGACGATCGACGGCAAGGGCGCCTACGTCCGCTCGGTCACGGTCGCCGACGTGAACGACGACGGCAAGGACGAGATCCTCGTCCCGACCGACGCCCTGCGCGTGTACGACGCGAGCGGCACCCAGCTGTGGTCGTACGCGGCGCCGGCGAGCGCGGGCACCGTGACCTTCTCCGACACGGTCGTCTCCGACGGGCGGGTCTACACGCAGTACAGCAGCCTCGGCGCGATCAACGCCTCCGACGCCGTGGTCAACGGTGTCGCCCTCGACGGCAAGGGCACCGTGCGGTGGACCGCCGACCCGAAGGCCCCGAGCCAGGCCGTCGACGGCAAGCTGCACGGCGCGGTCCTGGTCAACGGGATCTTCGCCTCGCCGAAGATCCCGTACGCGGACGGCCACGCGGTCGTCTGCACCTGGATCATCAAGGCCGACCCGACGACAGCCGGTGACCTCGCCACCGCCTCGGCGTCGGTCGTGACCGAGATCCGTGACGGACGCACCGGCGAGCTGATCCGGCAGCTCCGCAACGGCAGCCCGTGGTCGCACGGCAACTACTTCACCGACGACCGGAACAACGTGCTCTATCAGCTCAGCTTCGGCACGATGAAGGGCTATCCGGGCGACGGCAAGGAAGACACCTACGCCTCGGTGGCCGCGCCGCTGCGCACGGGTGGCTTCATCACCGGGCCCGCCGGCCGCAAGCTGTTCGCCGGTGGCACCGAGTCCGGTCTGGCCGCGTACGACCCGTCGCAGCTGACCAACGGCTGGGCGTTCCAGTCCTCGATCGGCAGTGCGTCGCTCATGGGCGGCCGCAACTACCTCGCCGCCGACCTCGACGGCGACGGCACCGACGAGATGATCTCGCTCCAGTTCGACCACTTCGGCACCAACCGGATGGCCGAGCAACTGGGCGGCGGCGTGCTCTCCCTGGACAACGGCATCCACCAGATGTCGACGTTCAAGCTCTCCTGACCCCGCCCCGGCGGTAGGTCATCCGAGAACCCCCTGGGCCTCGCCCAGGGGGTTCTCAGCACGCTCGGCTACAGTTGCGCCCCTCATGAACGAGCAGCACACGGACCGCACGGATCCAGCCACCCCTCTGCTGCGTCTGCACCTTTTCGGCGGTTTCGCGGCCACGCGCGCCAACGGCCCCGCACCCGCCGAGCGCTGGACCCGGCCGAGCGCCCGGACCCTGGTGAAGCTGCTCGCCGTCACCCCCGGCCACCGGCTCCACCGCGAACAGGCCATGGACCTCTGCTGGCCGGAGGCCGACCGGCAGTCCGCGACCGGCTCGCTGCGCGTCGCCCTGCACGCCGCACGCCACGCCCTGGAGCCCGAACTCGCTCCGCGCGCCTCCTCCTCGTACCTGATATCCGACGGCGCGCTGCTGCGCCTGGATCCGGCCACGGTCCGGATCGACGCCGACGAGGCCGAGACGGCGGCGCGGGGCGCGCTCGCCTCCCGGGCCCCGGAGCGGCTGGCGGCCGCCCTGCAGCTGTTCACCGGCGAGCTGCTGCCCGAGGACCGCTACGCGCACTGGGCCCAGGCCCGCCGGGAACAGCTGACCACCCTGCGCGAGGAGGTGCTGCTCGCGCTCGCCGCAGCGCACCTGGCCCAGGGATCCCACGCCGCGGCCGTCGGCGCGGCCGAGCAGGTGCTCGCCCTCAGCCCCGCCGAGGAGTCCGCCCACCGCCTGCTGATGGAGGCGTACCTCGGCCAGGACCTGCGGCGGCTCGCGGTCCGCCAGTACCACCTGTGCCGGGAGGCGCTCGACGCCGAACTCGGCGTGCGGCCCGGGCCCGAGACCGACCGTCTGCACCGGCTCGCGCTCGCCGGCTCCCCCGCCCCCGCCCTCACCGCGCCCTCGCTGCCCGGCCCCCTGCGCTCGTCCGGGCAGGCTCCCCTGCACGGGCGTGACAACGTTCTCCAGCAGCTGCTCGCCGCGGGCGGGCCGCCGGTCACCCTGCTCACCGGCGAGGCCGGCGTCGGCAAGACCGCGCTGGCCGCGGAGACCGCCCGGCGGGCCGCCGCGGCCGGGGCCGCCGTGCTGTGGGGCGGCGGGCACGACGCCGAGGGGCACACCCCGTACGGGGCGTTCGCGGAGGCGCTGGACGGCTGGCTGGCCGAATGGGACGCCGGGGAGCGGGCCCGCGTGGGCGGCGAGTATCCCGAACTGGCCGCGTTCCTGCCCTCGTTGGGGCGCGTACGGGCCGAGGGGGAACGCTCGCCGGAGGAGGAGCGGGACCGGCTGTTCCGGGCGGCGTCCGGACTGCTCGGCGAACTCGCCTCGGCGCGCCCCGTGCTCGTCGTCCTCGACGACCTGCACGCCGCCGACGAGGGCTCCTTCCAGCTGCTGAGCCATCTGGCCCGCCGCGCCGCCGGCCACGGGACACCCCTGCGGTTCCTCGTCACGTACCGGGACGAGGAGGTCCCCGACGGCGATCCGCGGCGCTCCGCGCTCGTCGCGCTGCGCCGCGCGCGCCTGTCCGTGCGCGAGGAGGTGGCCCGGCTCGACCGGGACGCCTGCCGGGCCGTGGCGCGCGACGGCGGCGCCCCGGACCGGCGGCTCGACCGGGTCTGGGAGCTCTCCCTCGGCAACCCCCTGTTCGCGCTCGAACTCGCCCGGAGCCCGGTCGGCGACGAAGCACCCGACGGAGTACGGCAGTTGGTGGCCGACCGGCTCGGACGGATCGGCCGGGACACCCGCCGGGTGGTGGAGGCGCTCGCCGTCGCGGGCGGCGAGGTCGCCCTCGGCGAACTGCTCGACGTCGCCGAGCACGGGCTGCGGCCGCCTGTGGACGCGGTCGCGGCCCTGGAGGACGCCATCGGGGCGGCGCTCGTCGAGGAGCGGCAGGTCGTGGTCGCCGGGCGGGCCGAGGCGGGACTCGCCTTCCGGCATCCGCTGGTCCGGCTCACCTGCTACGACCAGCTGGCCGTCGTACGGCGCCGGCAGCTGCACGCCGCGTTCGCGCGGACCGTGCTGCGCCGCCGCCCGGACGCCGTGGACACCCTCGCCTCGCACTTCGCGCGGGCCGACGACCCGCGCGCGGCCGAGTACCTGCACCGGGCCGCCGAACGGGCCGCCGCCGTCTACGCCAACGACACCGCCGACCGCTACTACCGCGACCTCGTCGCCCGGCTCGACGTGGACGCCGCCCGGGCCCGCCTCGCGCACGCCCAGGTGCTGCGCCGGATGGGCCACTTCGGGCAGGCGGCCGACGTCCTGCGGCTCGCGCTCGCCGAGTTCGCGCGGCGCGGCGACCACGACGACACGGTGCTCGCGGCGGCCCGCCTCGCCGAAACCCTCGTCAAGGCGGAGAGCCCGGCGGCGGCCCTCACCCTGCTGCGCCGGCACGTCCCGGTCGATCGGACGGGCGCCGAACCGACGGCCACCCACTTCCTCGCCCGCGCCGTCGCCCTCGGCGTGCGGGGCGCCTACGAGGACGGATACGCGGCCGCCCGGCAGGCGCTCGCCGCCGCGCTGCGCGTGCCCGGGATCACCGGCCAGGGGCTGATCGCCCGCTGCCACGCCGGGCAGGCCACCAATCTGGCGCTCGCCGGACGGTTCCGCGAGGCCCGTGAGGCCGCCGGTCAGGCGCTCGCCCCCGCCGAGGCGTACGGGGACTCGGCGCTGCTCGGCTCGGTGCTCTCCGTGCTGCGGGAGAACGCGCGCCGCGAGGGACGGCTGCGGGAGGCCGTCGCCACGGGGCGGCGCGCCCTCGGCCTGGCGGAGGAGTCGGGCGACCCGACCGCCGCCGCGTTCGAGCGGGCCAACCTGGCGGAACTGCGGTTGCTGCTGTGCGAGTTCGACGCGGCGCGGGAGCTGGCCGAGGCGGCGGTCGCCGGGGTCGAGGAGGGCGACGCCTGGTCGTCGCCGTACGCCCTGGCCGCGCTGGCGAGGGTCCGGATGCGCGACGGTGCGCCCGGACGGACCGGAGCTCTGCTGGAGCGGGCGGAACGGTCGGCCGGCGCGGACCGGCAGGCCCTCTTCGAGGTGCGCACCGCCCGCGCCGAGCTCGCCCTCCTCCAGGGGCGGCCGGAGCAGGCCGCCGCGCTGCTCCCCGCGGGCGAGGCACCCGTCCTCGCCGCCTGGGCCGAACTCCTCGCCGGGCGGCGGGAGTCGGCCCTGCGGATCGCCGCCGCGGAGGCCGAGCGGGCGGTCGGGGCCGGGGAGCGGCTCGCGGAGGTGGAGGCGCGGGTCGTCGTGGGGGCGGCTGGACCGGATGACGGGGTGCTGGAGGAGGCGGAGGCGCTGGCCTCCGCGCTGCCGTACCCGGCCGGGCTGGAGCGGGTGCGGAGGGCACGGGAGCGCTTCGGGACGACGCGTCAATAAAAGGCTCGCGACTCCCCCGTACTCCCCCGTTCCGCCCCGTTCTCCCCTCCCGGCACGGGGAGGGGGACGGGTCAGAGCTGCCGCTCGACGCCGGTGAGATGGGCGAAGACCACGATGTTGGACGCGTATCCGGTCTTCCGGTCGAAGGCTCCACCGCAGGTGATCAGGCGCAGTTCGGGGCGCCGGGCGGCGCTGTACACCTCCTGGTCCGGGAAGGCCGCCTTGGCGTACGTACGGACCCGGTCGACCGTGAAGACGGCGACGCGGCCGTCGGCGCGGGCGATCCGGACGGTGTTGCCGGTGTCGAGCGAGTCGAGGTCGAGGAAGATCGCCGGGCCGGTGCGGGTGTCGCGGTGACCGACGACGACGGCGGTGCCGCGCTCCCCCGGGGTGACGCCGCCCGTGTACCAGCCGACGAGCCGGGGGTTGTCGACGGGCGGGGCGGCGAGGCTCCCGCCCGGCTTCAGGCCGAGGCCGATGACGGGCGCCTCGATGGTGATCGCGGGGACGGCGAGGACGGTGGGGCGGGACCGGGCCAGGGGCGCGGGGGGACGCGCGGGCTTCCCCGGCGTCCTGGCCGCCTTCTTGGGCCCGGCCGCGCCGGACGTGCCCCGCGCCCCGTGAGCGTGGTTCGCCCCGTGGGCGCCGTTCGCCCCGTCGGTGCCGGGCGCGGCCTGCGCCGACGAGGCCCCGTGGCCGGCGAGGGCCGGGGCCGCCGGTTCCTCGCCGCTGGACCACCAGACGGCACCGCCGACCAGAGCCAGCGTGACGACCACCGTGCGGGCGAGCCTCAGGAGCCGGCGCTGCCGCCGGGTGGTGCGCCCGCGCCGGACGGCCCCGCGCGGACGGGCCGTGGCTCGTCCGCTCGGGGCCGCCGCACGCGGGGGAACCGAACTACGCCGCGCCATCGGCGCGACGGCGGGAACGGCGGACGAGGATCAGACCCGCGGCGCCCGCGAGGCCCGCGGCGGCGGCGCCCATCGCGACCCCGGAGCCCGAGTCGCCGGCCGGCGCGCTCGTGTCCGCCACGCCGCCGCCTCCGGCGCCGACCGGGCCGTGCGGTGGCTTGTGGCCGTGGCCGCCGCCGCCCGGTCCGCCGCCGTTCGTTCCGCCGCCGCCCGGACAGTCGACCTGGAAGACCTTGTGCTTGCCCGAGCCCTGCTCGCCCTCGAAGGTCCAGTCGAGCTTGTACATCCCTTCGGGCAGCGAGAGGTTCGCGGTCCGCTTGTGCCCGTTGGCGTCCGTGGTGAGGGCGCCCTGGAGACTCGGCAGGTCGGCCTTGGGCGGCTGCGGGGCGATCGTCCAGGACACCTTCTGCCCGGCGTCGAAGTTGAAGGCGTCGAGGTAGAAGCGGCAGACCTTCGGGTCGTTGCGCTGGTCGAACTCGCCGGTGTGCGAGTCGTGGACCTTCACGTCACCGTTGTCGCCGGGGGCGGCGTACGCGGCGGGTGCGCCGGCGAGGGCGAGGGCGATGACGGAAGCGGACAGCAGGGGGCGGATCACCGAAGGGCTCATGCGTGGTTCCTTTAGTCGTGGATCCCGGATCTGACGGGCCGATAATCCGACTATTGGTGACGCAACGGGCATGCCGGGTGGCACCGTGCCGTGCCGGCCTCGGACATCCACCCGTCCGGCTCCATCCGGCGCGGGTGCGGCTGCCGCCAAGGGCGCGCGCGGCCGTCCGTCGACTGCTGCGCCGTCGTGGCTGGTCGCGCAGTTCCCCGCGCCCCTGAAATGCAGACCCTTCGGGTCGCATTTCCCCGATGAGGCGCGGCCTCATCAGGGGCGCGGGCCTGTGTCGATGTGCGGATCCTCCGCGGGGCGCGACCGGCCACGACGGACCCGCACCCGCCCCGCGACCGAACGCGGCAGACGCGGCCGCGCACCCCGCACCCCCAGGCCGGAGGCGATGAGCAGAAGCCCGCCCAGCATCACGAAGGGCGCCGCCGTCCCGGCCACCCCCGCGACGAGCCCCGCGGAGGCCGGCGCCGCGACCTGCCCGAGCCGGTTCCCGGTCAGGCGGAGCGCGAGCGCCGTGGAGCGCGCCTCGGGCGGGGCCGCCTGGACGACGGTCGTCATCGACAGGGGCTGGCCGACACCGAGGCAGAAGCCCAGCAGGACCAGCATCACGGCGAGCGCCCAGACGGGCACCGGAAGCGCGATCCCCGCGCACAGCAGCGCGGCCAGCCCGCACGTGGAGGCGATGAGGACGGCCCGGCCGAGCCAGTCGATGAGCGGGGTCATGACGAGGCGGCAGGCGATGGTCGCGCCCGCGCGCAGGCTCAGCAGGACGCCGACGACGGACGGGGCGATGCCGCGGTGCTCGCCGACGACGGGCAGGTACGCGGTGAGGATGTCGGTGGCCGACAGGACGGCGAGGCTGATGAAGATGCCGCCCGGGACCCCGCGCGTGCGCAGGATGCGGTGGACCGGCACCCGGGCGGTGCCGCGCTCGTCCCGGCCCGCACGCCCGGCGGCGGTACGGAACTCGATGCGCCACAGGGAGGTGAGGGAGACGGCGCAGACGCCGGCCGAGACCAGCAGGGCGAGGGCGCTGGTGCCGGCCATGTCGGGCCCGCCGATGAGCGCACCGGCCGCCATGGGGCCGATGAGCTGGCCGAGGGAGGCGCCGATGGTGAAGTGGCCGAAGTTGCGGTCCTGGTCCTCGGGCGAGGACTGCCGGGCCACGATCGACTGGGCGCCGATCACGAAGCAGAGGTGACCGAGCCCCATGACGCCGCTCCAGGCGGCCATCCGGACCAGGGAGCCGGCGGTGCCGCTGAGGGCGCAGCCGCCCGCGATGAGCGCGACGCCGAAGGGCAGCAGCGGGGCGCAGCGCCCGTGGTCGGTGCGCCGGCCGAGCGGGACGGCGGCGAACAGCGGGAGCAGGGCGTAGACACCGGCGATGACGCCGACGGCGCGTTCGTCGGCGCCGAGGGCGAGGGCCCGGTAGGAGACGGCGGGCCGCGCCATCGACACCGCCGCCTGCGCGAAGCTGAAGGCGATGACGAGGCGGAGCAGCCACGCGCGTCCCTGACCGGGCCCTGCGGAGTGCTTCATCGGGTCAGAGGATCCCGAAGAGGAGGCCGGCGGCGAGGACCACGAGGGCGGTCAGCGCGGCCCATTTCACGGTGAACCTGGTGTGGTCGCCGAACTCGACCTTGGCCATGCCGACGAGGACGTAGACGGCGGGCACCAGCGGGCTCGACATGTGCAGCGGCTGGCCGACGAGCGAGGCGCGGGCGATCTCCAGGGAGGAGACGCCGTGCGCGGCGCCCGCCTCGGAGAGGACCGGCAGGATGCCGAAGTAGAAGCCGTCGTTCGACATGAAGTACGTGAACGGGATGGACAGGACACCCGTGACGAGTGCCATGTGCGGGCCCATCCAGTCGGGGATGCCGCTGACGACCCACTTGGCCATGTGGTCGACCATGCCGGTGCCCTGGAGGACGCCGGTGAAGACGGCGGCGGCGAAGACCATGCCGGCGACGTTGAGGACGTTCTCGGCGTGGGCGCCGATGCGGGCCTTCTGGTCGGGCATGTGCGGGAAGTTCACGGTGAGCGCGAGCGCGGCGCCGAGCAGGAACAGCACCGGGATCGGCAGCCACTCCATGATCATGGCGGTGAGCAGGGTGACCGTGAGCAGCGCGTTGAACCAGTAGAGCTTGGGGCGCAGGGTGGCCCGGTTCGGGTCGAGGCCGGCGAAGGTCTCGCCCTCCTCGTTCTCGTACGAGGGGGCGCTGTGGTCGCCGCCGCCGGTGGCCTTCTTGCCGGAGCCCGTACCGGAACCGGCGCCGACCAGGACCTTCTCGTCGGCGGTCTCGGTGACCGTCTCGGTGACCTCGTCCAGGGACAGGAAGCCGAGGCGCTTGCGCTCGCGGCGGCCGAGGACGTACGCGAGGGCGAACACGGCGAGGAGACCGACCGCGAGGGCCGGGATCATCGGCACGAAGATGTCGCTGGCGTCCAGCTTGAGGGCCGTGGCGGCGCGGGCGGTGGGGCCGCCCCAGGGCAGGGTGTTCATGACGCCGTTGGCGGTGGCGGCGACACCCGTCATCACGACGAGGCTCATCTTGAGGCGCTTGTACAGCGGGTACATCGCCGAGACGGTGATCATGAAGGTGGTGGAGCCGTCGCCGTCGAGGGAGACGATCGCGGCGAGCACGGCCGTACCGACGACGATCCGCACCGGGTCCGCCTTGGCGAACTTCAGGATGGCGCGCACGATCGGGTCGAAGAGGCCGACGTCGATCATGACGCCGAAGTAGACGATCGCGAACATGAGCATCGCCGCGGTGGGCGCCAGGTCGCCGATGCCGGCGATGACGTAGTCGCCGAGATGGGCGCCCTTGCCGACCAGCACACAGAACAGCGCGGGGATGAGCACGAGCGCCGCGATCGGCGACACCTTCTTCATCATGATCAGCACCAGGAAGGTGGCGATCATGACGAATCCGAGGATTGTCAGCATGGAGGAGGTCCCTAACGTTCGCCGTTGAACTGCCGTCTGCAGTGCCGTCCATCGGCCCGGACGGAGAGGCCGGACGGGGGAGGCGGTCAGCGAGACGTTAGGGGCCGTCATATGGGGTTAACAAGATGTTGACGCGTGAGCAATAAGCGCAAAACTCCAGGTCACAGCTTTGCGCGTGGTGTACGGGGGGTGCGCGGGCGGCCCGGGTCGAGGGATTCGGCCATGTAGGCGTGCAGGAGCAGGCGGACCTCGGCGATGATCCGCTCGTCGCCCGCGGGGTCGATCCGGAAGGCGAGGCGCACGAGCGAGTCGGCGGCCTCGACGGCGACGAGGAACACGCGGCGCAGGTCGTCGTCGGGCTCGCGGTCCAGGTGCGGGGCGATCAGGTCGGTGAAGGTGCCGGCGACCCGGTGGTTGGGGTCGGAGGCCGGGTCGCCGACCGGGATCTGGGTGCCGAAGTCGACGAGCGAGAAGCCGGGCGCGGTGCGCTTCATGGCCACGTACTCGTCGAGGAAGGCGTCCATCGCGGCGCGCCAGTCGCCCGCCGTGATGCCGCCGAGCCGCTCGGTGACCCGCTGCGCGTAGTGCTCCAGGTTGCGCTGAGCGAGGGCGTCGACGAGGGCGCGCTTGTTGCTGAAGAAGCGGTAGACGGAGCCGATGGGGACGTCCGCGCGCAGGGCGACGGCCCGCGTGCTCAGCTCCTCGTAGCCGCATTCGTCGAGGAGCCCGGCGCAGGCGTCGAGGATCCTGGTGAGCCGCTCGGCGCTGCGCCGCTGGACGGGGGTGCGGCGCAGGGAACGTGCCGACTGATCGCTGAAGGAGGGCGTCGTGGTCACGGGGTCCATCATGGCCCTTCGGGTACGGGGGCCGTCGACCGCCTCCGGATCGGCCCCGTGGCACGGGCGGCCTCAGGCGATGAGCAGTCCGAGGCCGCCGAGGGTGTAGGCGATCATCAGCGCGAACAGCGGGAGCTGGCCGGTGACGGACTTCTCCGGGGGCAGCAGCCGTACGGCGCGGTCGTGCGCGGCGACGACGCCGAGGACGTGTCCGGTGACGATGGCGAGGACCTGGAGCGCGGCGAGGCCGCCGGGTCCGAGGGGTGGTTCGGGCGGGGCGGGGTCGGTGGCACCGGCGGCCAGGGCGAGGGTGCGGGGGCCTTCGGTGGCGTAGAGCGTGAAGTAGTGGGCGACGAGGTAGCCGAGGGCGATCGGTACGAGGGCGTGGGCGAACGCGGCGCGCGGCGCCCGGCCCGCGCACAGGGCGTAGAGCACGGCGACGAGGGTGACGGCGCCGAGCAGGCCGAGGGTGCCGGTCGCGGTCGGGCCGAGCGGGGACGTCTGCAGGGTGGTGATCCAGGAGGGGGCGTCCGAGTAGCCGTCGTAGGCGGTGGAGCCGAGCATCACGCACACGGCGGCGACGAGCCCGGGGACGGGCGGGGTGGCGTCGAGTCCGTGGAACGGGTTGCGCAGCACGAGGCGTCCGTCGTCGCGCCGGCCGAACGGGGAGAGCCGGGCGAAGAGCGTCGAGTACGCCTCGAAGGCGTCGCCCCCGTCGAACCAGCGGGCGCCGAACCACGCGGCGGCGGCGAGCTGGACGGCCGCGTAGGTGAGCAGGAAGGCGAGCAGGGCGGTGCGGGACGCCGGGTCGGGGGAGGCGAGTTCGAGCCAGGTGTAGGCGAAGAGGCCGAGGGCCGCGGGCCACATGCCCAGCCGGGCGGGCAGCGGGCGCCCCGCGCCGGGGTCGCGCCCGAGCGCCCGGCAGCCGGCGGCGTGCAGGGTGCGCAGAGGGTTGAGCAGGCGCCAGACGGGGCCGCACAGCAGCGACGCCGGTACCAGGCCGACCCAGAACAGGACGTGCACGGCGCCGGGGGCCGGGTTGCGCTCTGGGTCGTCGGGGCCGAACAGGAGGTGGGCGAGGACGAGGACGGTCGCTCCGAGGCCGAGCACGCGCAGGGCGGCGCGCGTGCCGCGGGCGTCGGCGAGGCGCTGGACGGGACGCGGCAGCGCGAGCCCGGAGCTGTTCCCGCGGAAGCGGGAGGAGGACCAGAGCAGGCCGAGCGCGAGGAAGGAGACGAACAGCGCGGCGAAGGCGCCCGCGTACGCGTAGAAGGGGGACAGGGGAAGGTCGTGCTGGGAACCAATGCCGTGCGCGAGCGGCTCGGGCGAGCTGATGTTCACCTCACGTCACCGGACCACGAGTTGGGTGAGGAGCAGGCCGGACTCGTGGGTCTCGACCTCGAACAGGCCGGTGCGGTCGAGGGTGAGGGTCAGGGTGGCCGCGCGGCCGGCCGGAAGAGTGACCTCCTTGTCGTAGCCGTGGACGTGGAGGGTGTCGGCGCGGTCGCTCGTGACCGTGAGGCGGACGCGCTGGCCCTTCTTGAACTCCAGCCGGCCCGGCGGGGGTTGGACGTTCTTGCCGTCGACGGAGATCGTGACGGTCCGGTCCGCGGAGGCCTTCCCCGAGGCTCCCTTGCCGTCATGGCCGTGCCCGCCCGCGTGCCCGTCCTCCCGTCCGGAGGAGGTCACGTCGGCGGTCGACTCGATCGGTTCGCCGTCGACGGCCCAGACGGTGTGGTCGTCGGCGTAGAGGCGGGCGGTCAGCCGGTGGGTGCCCTTGGGGACGGCGGACTCGGGCAGGTGGTACCACTCGCCGTAGACGCGGGCGATCTTGTGGTCGTCGAGGTACAGGTGCGCGTGGCCGCGCCCCGGCAGCGCTCCCCCGCCCACGCTGTCCGGGGTGAACCGGAAGTCGCTCACGTCGAGCCGGACGTTCCAGCCGTCGGCCGAGTCCGGCCGCACCTCGAGGTCGACCGACGGGGCGCCGTCGGCGTCGACCTGCCGGTAGCGGTGCCCGGACTCGTCCGCGCGGTCCAGGAGCCGCCCGGCCGAGCCGCTCGCCTCCTGGTGCCCGGTGCCGGGCTTGTGGTGCGTGGTGGGCCGCCCGCCGCACCCCGCCGCGACGCCGACGGTCAGCACCGCCACCACGACCGCCCGCGCCAGCCGCCCGCGCACGCCCGCGGCGCCCCTCACGCCCGCACCTCCGTCAGCACCTCGGGGGTCTCCGGCCGGGCTGCCGTGTCCTGCCGGGAGGCGGCCACCACGGCCCACAGGACCCACACGACGCCGAGCAGTCCGCGGATCCAGGCAGGGCTCAGCGGGATCCACGGCAGCATCACCACGGCCTTGTCGAAGGCGTCGAGGAGAGTGAGGGCGCCCAGGGCCACGGTGACCCAGCCGAACCAAGGGCGTTCGCGCCGCAGGACGAGCCCGACGGCCGTCCACCAGGCGCCGGTCAGCAGCAGGGCCGCGGCGGGCAGGTAGCCGGACTGGAGTCCCATGGTCGATCCGGCGACGTCGAGCGCGAGACCGGCGAGTCCCGCGGCGCACGCCACCGTCGCCCAGCGGTGCGACCGCAGCCGGCGCCACCACAGCACCCCGCCGACCAGCGTCAGCACGACCGCGACGCCGAGGGCGAGCTGCACCTCGATGCGCTCGATGCCCCGGGCCCCGTACCAGTCGCATCCGGCGGGCAGCCGGCGCGCCTGGACGTTGTAGTCGGCGCAGACCAGGAGCGCGGCCAGCTTCGACGGTTCGCCGACGAGCCGGTCCGAGCCGCCGGAGACGTCACCGCGCTTCGTCCCGCAGGTGGGCAGGGCGCGCGGGGTGGCGGCGCCCGCCGAGCCCTGCCAGCAGTTGCCCCCGCCCTGGCCGTCCCACCACACGTCGGTGGCGTTGGGCCGCGACCTGCCCTGCTTGTCGACGCCCAGCTTGTTGCCCGCGTACCGGTTGTGGTGCGAGGTGTCCGTCTGCTTCGACCAGGCGGACTCGCCGCGGATGAAGGCGGGGACGGCGCTCAGGAAGAAGGCGGCGCGGTCGTGCCCGTACACCCAGTTGTTCTCGTAGCGGTTCCAGTTGCCGCCGGCCGTGATGATGCCGGTGCCGGGCGGCATGGAGATCTGGGGGCAGACCACGCCGTCCTCGTAGCCGCGGTCGACGGGGTCCTTGGCGCAGGTGCCGTCGGCGACGTAGGGGTAGTAGTTCGCGTTGTTGTCGTGGATGTCGTTGCGCTCGAACCGGGCGTGGTTCTGCGGCAGTCCGGGGTGGCCGGGGAAGGCGGAGTCCATGGAGGCGCCGCCCATGTTGTGGTCGAACTCGTTGTCGTGCGCGTAGACGGAGTCTCCGGCGGTGCCGCTGTAGCCGACCATGTTGTGGTGGCTGCGGCAGCCGGTGATCTCGATGGAGTAGCGGGGGACGTCGTAGCCGCGGCCGTTGTTGATGTTCGAGGCGCTGCCGGGGTAGATGCCGGAGTCGCCGTTGCCGTAGGACTCGCAGTTCTTGTAGAGCCCGTGGTCGCTCGCGAAGGTGAGGAAGCCGTACTCGTCGTTCCAGCGGGTCAGGACGTCGTCGATGACGAAGCCGTCGCCGGCCAGGACGTACAGCGAGTTGAAGGTGGTGCGCTGGGCGGTGAAGTTCTTGAAGTAGACGCCGTCGCTGCCGTCGGCACGGATCGCGTTGAGCTTGGTGTACTTGGCGTCGATCACGACGTCGAGCCGCGACTGGCCGGTGCCCTCGATCTGCAGGTTCTTCTTGCCGAGGATCGCGACGAGGTTCTGGTTGTGCGGGCAGCGCTTCTGCTGGGCGTAGGACAGGATCTGGTAGCCCAGCTGGGAGTTCCTGGCCTTGAGGCGGGTGCAGGCCCCGGTGGGCTTCGGCCGCGAGGGCTCCTCCTCGTACAGGCCGGGCAGGATCGCGATGTTCATGCCGGGCCGGTCGACGGCGTCCACCGCGGCCTGGAGGTGCCGGAAGCCCTGGTCTTGGCAGCGCGCGAAGAGGTCGAGGTTCTTCTTGCGCAGGCCGGCCGGGAAGCCGGCGACGCGGCGTTCGAAGTCCGCCCGGTCCTTCTTGCAGACGAGCAGGTCGGGCGGTCCGTCGCGGTGGACGGGCACGCTGCCCGACCCGTCGGGCAGCTTCACCGGCCGTTCCTCGTGCGCCTGGGCGGCGGGAGTTGCGGCGAGCGCCGCGCAGAGCGCGACCAGGACGACGAGGAGCCTTCGGATCCAGGGCATGGGCGCGAGAGTAGAGCACTGCTCATGTTTTGGGACCCCCTGCGGCACGGCTTTCTCCCGACCGCGCGGAACGGCACCGTTGACGCGGCGGGGCCGGAATCCTACGGTGATGCATAGGATTCCTTCAGGCACCGGGAGCGCCCACCTATGAACGGCATCGAGCAGGCGAGGAAGACGGCCCAGGAGCTCGCGTATCTCACCGGCTTCGGCAACGAGCACGGCTCGGAGGCCGTGCCGGGAGCCCTGCCCGTCGGGCGCAACGCACCGCAGCGCGCCCCGCTCGGCCTGTACGCGGAGCAGTTGAGCGGTACGGCCTTCACCGAGCCCCGCGCGCACAACCGCCGCTCGTGGCTGTACCGGATCCGCCCCTCGGCGGCCCACCCGGAGTTCACGCGGACGGACAACGGGGCGGTGCGCACGGCCCCGTTCACCGAGTCCGTCCCCGACCCCAACCGCCGCCGCTGGAACCCGCTGCCCGAGCCGGCCCCCGGCACGGACTGGCTGGCCGGCCTGTGGACGCTGGGCGGCAACGGCGACGCGACGCAGCGCACCGGCATGGCCGTGCACCTCTACCACGCGAACGCGCCGATGGACCGGGTGTTCAGCGACGCCGACGGCGAGCTGCTGATCGTCCCGGAGCGCGGCGGGCTGCTGCTGCGCACGGAGTTCGGCCTGCTCGCGGCGCGTCCGGGCGAGGTCGCGCTGATCCCGCGCGGGGTCCGCTTCCGCGTGGAGCTGCTCGACGAGAGCGCCCGCGGGTACGTGTGCGAGAACTACGGCGCGGCGTTCCAGCTCCCCGACCTCGGCCCGATCGGGGCCAACGGACTGGCGAACGCACGGGACTTCAGGGCGCCGGTCGCCGCATACGAGGACGTCGCGGGCCCGGTCGAGGTGGTCAACAAGTTCTGCGGCAACCTCTGGACGGCCACGTACGACCACTCCCCGCTCGACGTCGTCGCCTGGCACGGCAACCACGTCCCGTACGTGTACGACCTGCGGCGCTTCAACGTCATCGGGACGATCTCCTACGACCACCCGGACCCGTCGATCTTCACGGTGCTGACGTCCCCGTCGGACACCCCGGGGCTCGCGGGCGTCGACTTCGTGGTGTTCGCCCCGCGCTGGCTGGTGGGCGAGGACACGTTCCGTCCGCCGTACTTCCACCGGAACGTGATGAGCGAGTACATGGGGCTCATCGAGGGCGCGTACGACGCGAAGGCGGAGGGCTTCGTGCCCGGGGGCGGCTCGCTGCACAACATGATGTCGGCGCACGGCCCCGACCGGGAGACCTTCGACCGCGCCAGCGCGGCCGAGCTGAAGCCGCAGAAGGTCGACGACGGCCTGGCCTTCATGTTCGAGACCCGCTGGCCGCTGACGGTCGCCGCGCAGGCTGCGGAGGCGGAGCATGTGCAGCGCGGGTACGACGAGGTGTGGGCCGGGCTGGAGTCGAACTTCGGCCGCGGCTGAGGTGCGGACTGCGTCCGCTACCTCCATAGGGGGAAGGCTGCGCGCAGCGCATGCCTTCAGGGGCGCGGGGAACTGCGCGACCAGCCACGACGGCGGGAGCCGAAGACCAGGCCACCAGGGGACCGACATTGCAAGACGGGCCCGCGACAGATACGGATAGCCCCGTGACGTCATTCGCCCCGGACTCGATCGTCCTGAACCGCAAGCTGCCGCTCTGGTATCAGGTGTCGCAGTCCTTGCGCGCCTCCATACTCGGCAGATCCCCCCAGGACCCGCTCCGCCTGCCCACCGAGGAACAGCTCGCGGCCCACTACGGGGTCTCCGTGCTCACGATGCGCCAGGCCCTGAAGGAGCTGGAGGACGAGGGCCTGATCACCCGGCACCGCCGCCGCGGCACGTTCATCGAGCCGGCGGCCCGCCGGGGCGCCCCGGTCCGCCTGCTGGGCTCGGTGGACGCGATCGTGGCCCAGCAGTCGGGCATGACGACCCGCCTGCTCGACCACGACCGCTCCGCCCCGGTGCCCACCGCCCTCGCCGAGCACTTCCCCGGCGCCGAGCACGTGGCCGCGTACCACCGGCTGCGCTGCGACGAGAAGACGGGCGAGCCGACCAACCACGCCCGCAACTACCTGCGCCCCGACCTCGGCCCCCTCGTCGACCCGGCCGATCTGGAGCGCTGGCCGATGACGAAGGTGCTGCGGGACGTCGTGGGCGTGCGCATCAGCCGGATCACGGACTCGGTGGAGGCCCGCCTCGCCGACCCGGAGACGGCCCGGCTGCTCGAAGTGCCGTTGCTGAGCCCGATCCTGCACTACACGGGCATCACCTACGACGAAGCGGGCAGGGTCCTGGACGTCGCGGTGATCCATTACCGCGGCGACCGCTTCTCGTTCACGGTGACGCTGGACGCCGACTGAACGGCCATCGGGGGGACGTACCATGCCGGGCGTGACGAACGACGGGCTCTCGCACGCACTGCCGCTCCCGGACCTCATGCCGTGGTCCGTCGCGCCCCTGCGGCTGGGCCGCAGCTGGCCGGTCGCGCCGGACGCCGCGTCGCTGAAGGCCCGCTGGGAGCGGTTCGTCGGGGCGCAGGCGCAGGAGCGCGCCCTGCTGCTCGAACCGTCCCGGGCCCGGACGCTGCACTCCCCCGCCGCTCAACTCCCCGGTCAGCGCACGGGCACCGAGCCGCTGGCCCGCGCGGCGGGCCCGTGCCCGGAGCCGGTGCGGCTGCTGCACGGGCCGTTCGACGAGCAGTGGCTCATCCCCGACCAGCGACTCCTGGACGCCGCGCGCCCCGAGCTGTGGCGCGTGGCCGGCGAGCGCCAGCTGTACCTCGTGGAGCAGGGCCACGTGCCGGACGCCGCCGGGCCCGCCGTGCTCGCGTCCGCGGTGCTGCCGGAGGGCCGCTCCCCCGCGGGCCGCCCGGGCCGCATCCGCCCCCTGTACCGCCGGCCCGACGGCACCGAGCCGAACGTGACGCCGGGCCTCCTGACGCATCTGTCCGGCACCTACGACCGGGAGGTGGGCGCCGAGGAGCTGCTGGCCTGGGTGCTCGCGGTCGCGGTGCGGGACGCGGGCGGATGCCGGGTGCCGCTGACCACCGACCCGGAGCTGTGGGAGCGCGGGGTCGCTCTGGGCCGCAGGCTGCTGTGGCTGGCGCGGCGCGGCGGTGGTGGCGCCGAGCGCCCCAAGCTGCCGGGCGGGCGCCGCCCGTACGTCCGTTCCGCACTGCCCGCCCGCCCCGGGGAGCTGGTGTACGAGCGCGAGGAGGAGGCCCTGGTCGTGGGTGAGGGGCGGATCTCGCCGGTGCCCGCCGCGGCCTGGGACTTCACGGTGGGCGGGGTGCGGGTGATCGAGCAGTGGTTCGCGCGGCGCACGGCGCCGGCCGAGCCGGGCACGCTCGCGGCGGTGCGCCCCGCGACGTGGCCGCAGTCGTGGACGTCCGAGCTGCTCGAACTCGTCACGGTGCTCGCCCTCCAGGCCGAACTGGAGCCGGAGTGCGAGGAGTTGCGCGGGAACCTCGGTGCGGAGCCGCTCACCGCCGACGAACTGGCGCGGGCCCGGGTGCTGCCGGTGCCGGACGGCGCGCGCCGCCCCGCCTCGGTCCTGGACCACCAGGAGGAGGGCCCGGGCGGCCAGTTCGCCCTGATGTGACCAGCCGTCAGGACGGCGCGGCCACGAACCCCTCGATCGTGCGGCGCAACGCCCTGTCGAACACGGCTTCCAGGTCGATCGGCCCGGAGTCCTCGGTGAACGCGGCGGCGAGCCGGGGGTAGCGGCCGGAGGCGACCTGCGCGCCGAGGTAGCCGATCCGCACGGCCTGCTCCTGCTCGGCGCTCCAGGGCAGGGACCGGGTGCGTTCGGCGGTGGCGATCTCGTTGGCCACGTAGGTCGTGACGACGCCGTTGAGGGACGCGATCAGCTCCATCTTGGCGCCGTAGGGCCGGTCCAGCGGGTCGAGGCAGCGCAGGCTGTACTCCAGGTACGTCAGCGCGTTCGGGCTGAAGCCGTAGACCGGTGACATCAGCCGGGGCAGCCAGGGGTGGCGGAGCATCATCGCGCGCATCTGGTGGGCCAGCCCGAGGACGTCGGCCCGCCAGTCGCCGCTGGGCTCGGGGTAGTCGTACTCCCCGCTGACGGCGTCCACCATCAGCTCGTACAGGTCCTCCTTGCGGGGGACGTAGTTGTAGAGCGACATCGTGCCCATGCCGAGGTCGGCGGCGACGTGCCGCATGGACACCTGCTCGATGCCCTCGGCGTCGGCGACCCGTACGGCCGCCGCCGCGATGTCGGCCCTGCTGTGCGCGGGCCGCGGGCCCCGCCCGGCACGCTCGGGGCGCGCCCAGATCACTTCGGGTTCGGCCGCTCGGCCCGCCATCGCTCATCACCTTTCGAAGCTTCTCGCCCCATCGTAGTTACGTACACCGTACGTAGTGCGCTACGGTGGGGGCATGACTTCTACGTACGCTGTACTTAGTGAAGGTCTGGAGAAGCGCTTCGGCTCCGGCGCGAAGGCCGTGCACGCCGTGCGGGGCCTGGACCTGGCGGTGCGCGAAGGCACCGTGTGCGGTCTGCTCGGCCCGAACGGGGCGGGCAAGACGACGGCGGTCCGCCTGCTGACGACGCTGCTGCGGCCGGACGCGGGCTCCGCGCGTGTCGCGGGGCACGACATCGCCACGCAGGCGCACGCGGTGCGCCGCAGCATCGGCGTGACGGGCCAGTACGCCTCGGTCGACGGCGACCTGTCGGGCCGGGAGAACCTGCGGCTGTTCGCGAAGCTCCTGCGCGCACCCCGCGCCCGCGCCGACGAGCTGCTCGACCGGTTCGAGCTGGCGGACGCCGCGGACCGGCCGGTCCGCACGTACTCGGGCGGCATGCGACGCCGGCTCGATCTGGCGGCGAGCCTGCTCACCCGGCCCGCCGTGCTGTTCCTGGACGAGCCGACGACGGGCCTCGACCCGCACAGCAGGAACGGGATCTGGGACGCGGTGCGCGAGCTGGCCGCCGCGGGGACGACGGTCCTGCTGACCACCCAGTACCTGGAGGAGGCCGATCTGCTCGCGGACGAGATCGTGCTGATCGACGAGGGCCGCGCCGCCCACACGGGCACACCCGCCGAGCTGAAGGCCCGGATCGGTTCCTACGCGGAGGTCGTCCTCGCGGAGGACGCGGGCGCGCAGGCCCTGCACGCGGCTGCCGTCGTCCTGGACCAACTGACCGGTGCACGGCCCGAGTTGGACGCGGAGCGGCGCACGGCCGGGGCGCTCGTCCTGGATCCGGCCGTGACCCTGCCCCGTGTGGTGCGCGAGCTGGACGCGGCGGGGGTCCCGCTGGTCGACGCGAGCCTGCGCCCGCCCACGCTCGACGAAGTGTTCCTGCGGCTGACGGCCGCCCGACCCACCCTGACGGAGGCCGCGGCATGAGCGCGATCCTGTACGACGGCACGGCGGTGCTCGGCCGCCATCTCCAGCGGATCCGGCGGGCGCCGGCCCTGCTGATCCTGACCCAGACGATGCCGGTCACCCTGCTGCTGTTCTTCGGGTACGTGTTCGGCAGCGCCATGGCGATGCCGGGCGCGGACTACCGGGCCTTCCTGGTGCCGGGAATGCTGGTGGCGACGGCGGCCAACGGCATCATGACCGGCATGTTCGCGGCCGCGCAGGACGCGCACCGGGGCGTCATGGACCGCTTCCGCACCCTGCCGATGAGCCGGGCCGCCGTGCCGCTGGGGCAGGCGGTCGCCGACCTGCTGACGACGGCCGCGGGTCTGGTGCCGATGGTGCTGGTGGGGCTGGCGATGGGCTGGCGGATCGAGGGCGGCCCGCTGCCCGCGCTCGGCGCGTTCGGACTGCTCCTGCTGTTCCGGTTCGCCACGACGTGGCTGGGGATCCTGCTCGGCCTCGCTTCCAAGAGCGAGGAGGCGGCGGGGCAGTTGGGCAGCGCCACGTTCATGCTGCCGCTGCTGTCGAACGCGTACCTGCCGACCGCCGGGATGCCCGGCTGGGTGCGCACGGTCGCGGAGTGGAACCCGATCAGCGCGGTGTGCACGGCGCTGCGCGACCTGTTCGGGAACGCGCCGGTGCCGCACGGGGCGAGCTGGCCGGTGGCTCACCCGGTGGCCGGATCACTGGTGTGGTGCGGGGTGCTGCTCGCGGTGTGCGTGCCGCTCGCGGTGCGGCGCTACGCACGGGGCTGACGGTCCCACGGGCCCGGAAGAAGAACAGGCCCCGGAAGAAAGACAGGGCCCGCAACCGACTCCCCCGCCGGGGCGCCCGCCGCATGCCGTGGGGATGACGGTCGCGGAGATGCGCAGCGGTACGCCGTACGGCGCGGAGGTCGGATGCGGGCCCGAGCCCTGCGGCGGCCGGTCAGTGGCCGCCGAACAGCGAGCGGCTCAGCCGTCGCAGTGGCGCGAAGAGGGAGACCCGCCGCATCCGTGCGATCCTGCCGCTGCGCTCGTGCGCGTGGTCACGCGCGGTCAGTTCACGCATCAGCAACGTCGCCTCGACCGTCTCGCGCTGCGGGACGGCGGGGCCGCCGAGCACCGAGAGATGGCGGTCGAGCCGCGAACTGGTCGCGCTGCTCCCGCAGGTGATCGCAGGCACTCGAGGCCTGCTGCGCACTGTTATCTGTTCCATGTCACTCCCCACCCGTACGAGGGCACCCGGCCCGGGCAGGTTAACCCTATCGCCCCAGCGGGACACTCGTGTATCCCGCCGGAGGGATTCACCTCCCTCGTACGGAGGTTGACGGCCCGTCGGCGACTACGCTCCGAATCCGGCTTTTTCCAGGGCGAGTTGGACAAGCTGGGCACTCGACGGTCGTTTCCGGTCCGCTTTCGAACCCCTTCGTCACAGGGAGTGAAGGAGCGGTCGCGGTCAAGTCGGAGGGCCGACCGGCGTGTCGGGGTCCGGCGGCGGGCCGGCGCGGGAGGACCGGAAGGGGTCCCGGGCGCAACGTGGGCGATCTCACTCCGGCCGCTTCCGAGGGTGCCGCGATCAGGCCAGGTTGAGCTACTTTTGTTCAGACTTGTCTCGCCGGGGATGGGGGGGCGCCCGTGAGCTCGGAGCCGGGCAGGGACAGAACGCGGACGATCGCGGGCCGGTACCGGCTGGTCGATCCGATCGGCGAGGGCGGCATGGGCACCGTCTGGCGCGCCCGGGACGAGGTGCTCGGGCGCGAGGTCGCGGTGAAGGAGGTCCGGCCCCCGGCCGGGCTGCCGGGGCCCGAGCTGGACCGGATGTACGCGCGGCTGGAGCGGGAGGCCTGGGCGGCCGCCCGCGTCTCGCACCGCAACGTGATCACCCTGTACGACGTGGCGACCGACGAGGGCCGGCCGTGGATCGTCATGGAGCTGGTGCGCGGCGTCTCGCTCGCCGATCAGCTCGACGCGGAGGGTCCGATGTCGCCGCAGCGCGCGGCGCACGTCGGCGCGGAGGTCCTGGCGGCGCTGCGGGCCGCGCACGAGGCCGGGGTGCTGCACCGGGACGTCAAGCCGGGGAACGTGCTGCTGGCGAACGACGGCCGGGTCGTGCTGACCGACTTCGGCATCGCGCGGGTCGAGGGGACGCAGGCGCTGACGATGACCGGCGAGGTCGTCGGCTCGCCCGAGTTCCTCGCGCCGGAGCGGGCACTGGGCCGCACGCCGGGCCCCGAGTCCGACCTGTGGTCGCTCGGCGTGCTGCTATACGCGGCCGTCGAGGGGCACTCGCCGTTCCGTCAGGACACCCCGCTGAGCACGCTGCGGGCCGTCGTGGACGACGAGCTGCCGCCACCGCACCGGGCGGGCCCGCTGACCCCGGTCCTGGAGGGGCTGCTGCGCAAGGAGCCGGGCGAGCGGACCGGTGCGGAGCAGGCCGAGCACGACCTGCGGATCGTCGGGGCGGGCGGCACGCTGCGCTCGGGACCCGTGCACGCGGCGCCCACGGCGACGGCCACGCGCCTCGGCACGCACCGGGAGCCGCCCGGCCCGCCGACCCCGCCGGGCGGCACCGCCCCGATGGCCTCGGCGACGACTCCGCCCACCGGCTCCTTCGGCCCCTCGCGCACCCGCCGCCGCGTCTCGCTCGCCCTGGCGGCGGGCCTCGTGGTCCTGCTGGTCGGGGTGGGAACCCTCACGTACGCGCTGATGAACGGGGACGACGACGGCGGTTCGGGAGGGGCGTCCGGCGGCGGGAGTTCGGCGTCGGAGGTGGTGCGGGGCGGCTCCACGGCAGAGGACCGGAGCCCCACGAGCAGCGGCGGTCGCAGCAGCGCCGCGGGAGGCGGCGGTTCGGCCGGCGGCGGGTACACGACGCGTCCGGCGCAGTCGGTACGGGTCGTCGTGCACGCGGTGCGCGGGAGTTACTCGGGTCCGTGTCCGCCGACTGCCGCGGAGGCGCCCGCGTTCTCGGCGACGATCACGGTGGGGCGGACGCCGGCCGAGGTGCGGTTCCGCTGGGTGACGCGGGACGGGGAGGCCTCGGAGCCGGGCTGGCAGACCCTGAGCTTCCCGGCGGGCGGTGCGCTGAGCCGGACCGTGGAGACGACGGAGACCGCCTACGAGGAGGGCGGGACGCTGCACAACGAGATCTCGGTGCGGGTCGACCGCCCGGTCGCCGCGACGTCGAACTCGGTGGCGTACTCCGTGACGTGCGACGTGGTGACCCCCACGACGAGCGGGGCCACCACAGCTTCACCTGCGTACTGACGCGCTGTCGTGCTCTCGGGGCCGGAGCGGCGGGGCTCAGGCCTTGGAGGTGAGGACGGGCAGGTAGCCGCTCGACTGGCCGGTGGCGGTCGGGTGGTAGGACTCGCCGATGTTGGTCCAGTTCACGCTGTGCAGCCAGGAGGAGCCGGAGCAGATCTCGTGGCCGGTGAACGTGGTCCGTACGTCGCCGAAGGTGAGGCCCGCGGCGGAGACGCGGCCGGCGATCGTGTTGTCGAGCAGGTCGGCGGCGCCGTTGATGGCCGACCGCTCGGTCTCGGAGAGGCCCGCGATGCAGGAGCCGTCGAGCTGGTAGAAGCGCGGGTAGCCGAGGACCACGACACGGGCCGACGGGGCCTTGGCCTTGATCGCCTGGTACACGGCGTCGAGCTTGGCGGGCAGGGTCGAGGTCACGTACGCACGCGCCTGGTTGACACGGTTGACGCAGGTGGACTCGGAGTAGAGCACACAGGTCGTCATGACGTCGGCGAAGCCGGCGTCATTGCCTCCGATGCTGATGGAGACGAGGCCGGTGCTCGAATTGAGCGGACCCAGCTGGTTGTTCAGCACGTCGCCCGTGACCGCGCCGGAGCAGGCCACGAAGTTGAAGCTGGCGGGCGAGTGCGACGCCGCCCACAAGGCCGGGTAGGCCTTGGTGGAGCGCTTGCACGAACCGCTGGCGCTGTCGTAGCTGCCGGCGCCCACCCCGGAGGAGTAGGAGTCGCCGAGCGCCACGTAGCCGGTGCCCGCGGCCTGTGCGGTCGCCGCCCCGGTGAGGACGGCGGTCGCGGCGAAGAGGAGCGATGTAACGTAAGCCGCAATACGGGTACGTCTCATGAAAACCTCCCTTAGCAGGATCTCTGCGACAACTGTGGTACCACGCCACTTAGTTACCGGGAAGTACTGACGCGAACATTCACCCCGAGTTACGGCAGGTTCATGTCAGGTGTGCGCCCGTAACCTCATTACCCTCCGCACCACCGCGCTACGCCCGTAGACCCTTGCGATTACTGGCCAACCGTCAGATCTGATCCGGCCTCAAGCACTGCCGTGCAGTTGCTCATTGGCAGGTGAGCCCCCGTCCGGACGGTTCCCGGACGGGGGCTCACCTGCACACCAGTCCCGGGGTCAGCCCGTCAGGTCCAGGCGGTGCACTCCTCCCAGGGTCGTGCCGGCGTACAGGTCCTCGCCGTCGGTCGCGAGCTGGGTGACGTCGAGGTTCTGCAGCCCGGTGGAGACGTTGTGCCAGGTGCGGCCGCCGTCCGTGGAGCGCAGGACGCCCCGGCCGCCGCGCGGCAGCGCCGTTTCCCAGAAGGCGCCGGAGCCCGCGTACAGCGTGTCGCCGATCCGCTCGAAGTCCGTGATCAGGACGGGGAGTCCGCCGGTGTCGCCGGTGCGGAAGGTGCGGCCGCCGTCCGTCGACGTGCGGATCGCGTCGCCGCCGGCCAGCAGGCGCCCGCCCGCGAACCGGATCGCGGTGACCTTGCCGTCGGCCCGCTTCGTCATCTCCTCGCCCCGGTCGCCGGAGCGGTAGAGGCCGTCGGGGGCGCCGAGCCACAGGGTGTCCGGATCGGACGGGTCGCCGGCGAGCGCCGTGAGGTGGGTGTCCTGGCGCAGGTTCTTCCAGTGCTCGCCGCCGTCGCGGGTGGCGTAGAGGCCCTGGCTGCGGATGCTGCCGTAGGCCACGTACACCTGGCCGGGGTCGGCCGGGTGCACTTCGAGGGCGAAGACGGTGCCCTCGCCGTGGCCCTTCTCCTCCCAGGCGCGGCCGCCGTCGGTGCTGCGCTCGACGGCGAAGTCGCCCCACGGGCCCCGGCGGACCCGCCACACGACGTTCTCGTCCTGCGCGGACACCTTGAGCAGCGCGGTCTCGTTGCCGAGGGTGCCCTCGCCACCGGTGGTGCCCCAGTCGGGGTCGCGGGCCGGCAGCGCGGTGCGGTGGGTGCCCACCGGACCCGCCGCGAGCAGCGTCCTCCCGCTCACCTCCAGGCCGTTGACGGTGCCGCCCTGGACACCGATGCGCTCGTAGTGCGCGCCGTCGTCGCGGGTGCGGTACAGGCCGGCGCCGGACGCGGAGACGGTCAGGGAGCCGTCGGCCCAGCGGTCGAAGTCCAGGGCCACGAAGTCGCCGGGGGCCTTGATGAGGGACCAGTCGCGGCCGAGGTCCCGGCCGACGCGGATGCCGTCCCGGGTGGCGACGTAGAGGTCGCCGCCGGTGATCGTGAGGCCGGAGACGCCGAGCCAGGCGTCGAGCAGGGTCGACCAGGTCGTGCCTCCGTCGCGGGAGCCGACGACGCCGGTGCCGTTCTCGTACCCGCCGACGAAGTCGCCCTCGGCGACGACCCGGGTGACGGTCCGGCCGCCCTTCGGCTCGTACACCTTGCGCGGTGCGCCGAGGGTGCCCGAGGCGAGGCCGTCACGCTTCCAGACGGCGTGACCGGTGGCGTAGTAGAGGCTGTCGCCCGCGGCCTTCACGTCGTAGACGTCGCCGGGGACGTCGAGCGGCGCCGTGGCCCAGTGCGTGCCGCCGTCGCGACTGAGCAGGAGGCCCGCGCCGGTCCACGCGATCAGGGTGCCGGTCCGGTCGTCGGAGAGGAGTCCGGAGACGGGGTCGCCGGGGGTGTCCAGGCGCCGCCAGGTGCGGCCGGCGTCCTCGGTGCGCAGGATCTGCCCGGTCTGCGGGAAGCCGGAGGCGCTGTTCACGGCGTACCACCAGCGGTTCTCGTCCTCGGGGTCGATGACGAGGTGTCCGTCGCCGGTGACGTCCGTGACGGGGAGCCGGGCGGTCTGGCGCCAGGTCCTGCCGTTGTCGTCGGTGGCCCACAGGCCGGTGCTGTCGGCGCGGTCGAGCACCGCGTGCCCGGGGGCGCCGGGCGCGAGCGTGAGGTCGCCGGCCGCGCTCGACGGGCCGACCGGCTGCCACCTCTCGCCGCGCGAGGACTTCGGGGTGACCTCGAAACCGTCGCTGTTGCTGGTGAGCGTCTTGCCGTCGGTGGTCTCGGCGCGCGCCGAGATCCGGTACGCGCCCTCGTCCTCGACGGAGAGCTGGACCTCGTACACGTTGCCGCCCCGGTGCTTGGTCCCGGCGGTGAAGGACCGGCCGTGCGGCGGCCGCACGGTGACGGTCGGGGCGCTCTTGAGGCCGACGGGGGCGAACACGGCGACCCCCGACTTCCCGTCACCGGGGTCGGGCCCGGCCTGCGCGAACAGGGCGCGTACGGACAGCAGGTACGGCACGTGGAGCGCGGGGGCGCCCTCGGGGGCGAGGGTGACCTGGCCGCTGATCTCGGTGTCGTGGGAGGGCCGTTCGGCGCGCACGGTGACGGTCGCGCGGGCGCTGCCGCCCGCCGGGACGGTCAGGGTGCGCGGGCTGACACGGGCGTCGCCGCTCGCGGTGAGGCGTACGGTGCGGGGCCTGTCGCCGTCGTTGTGCACGGTCAGGGCGCGGCTTCCGCCGATCTGCCGGTCCTTCAGGTCGGCGAGGCCGTACGAGAGGGTCGCGGGCGACGTGGTGATCCCGGCGTCGGCCGCGTCCGCGGCGGCGGCCACGTCGAGGCGTCCGGCGCCGACGGTCGCCGTGTCGAAGTCCGGCAGCTCCTTGCTGGAGCCGGTGAGTTCGGAGGTGACGCGCGCCGGGCCGTGGTCGGGGTGCAGCTGGCGCAGCAGGGCGGCGGCGCCCGCGACGTGCGGGGCGGCCATCGACGTGCCGGACATGCGGTACTGGCCCGGCGCGTACAGGGACTTGGGCACGGTGGAGCGGATGTCGTAGCCGGGGGCGACGAGGTCGGGCTTGAGGTCCCAGCCGGCGTCGGGGCCGCGGGAGGAGAAGCCGGCCATGCGGTCGGTGGCGTCCTCGCCGGTGACGGTGATCTCGACCTCGCCGTCCGCGAGCCTGCGGCCGAGTTCGTCGTACTGGGTGTCGTCGACGCCCATCACGATCACGTGGTCCATGCGCAGGGAGTCGCCCGAGGCGTCGATCGCGTCGCGCGGGGCGGCCTCGACGAAGCCGCGCCGCTCCCCCGCCAGGACGGGGCCGCTGTTCGCGGTGCCGCCGAGGATCGCGACGGCGCCGCGCTTCTCGGCCTCGCGGGCCAGGTCCAGCTCCTGGACCGAGACGTCGCCGACGTCCTCGGAGACCGGGTACTGGACGCGTACCGCCTTGCCGTGGACGTCGCCGGCGGCATCCCACTCCTCCGGGGATCCGTAGCCGACGTCGGCGAGTTCGAGGGTGACGGGCTTCGCCGGCGGGTTCGCGGAGACGTAGCCGCGGTAGGTCTGGATCTTGCCGCCGCCCTTGTAGGCGGCGCCCGGGACGCGCAGTCCGCTGACGGAGGCGCCGACCGCGAGGACGCCGTCGGCGGCGGCCGGGGAGCCGACCGTGTTGTGGCCCGGGCCCTCGTTTCCGGCCGAGGCGACGACCACGACGCCGGCCCGCGTGGCGGCCGTGGCGGCGAGGCCGATCGGGTCGCTCCCGTCGCCGGGGCCGCCGATGCTCATGTTGACGACGTCGGCGCGGTGCGGGTTCGCCGGGTCGACGGCCGCCTCCAGGCCCGCGACGATGTCGGAGGTCTCGCCGTAGCCGTCGGCGCCCATGACCTTGTACGCCGTGAGCGAGGCGCCCGGGGCGACGCCGGTCACGCCGCCGGGTTGCGCCGCCTCACCGGCGATGATGCCGGCGACGTGGGTGCCGTGGCCGTTGTCGTCCATCGGGTCGGCGTCGTCGTCGGCGAAGTCGTAGCCGCCGACGACCTTGTGGCCGGCGCCGAATCCGCCGCCGAGGTCGGGGTGGGTGTAGTCGATGCCGCTGTCGAGCACGGCGACGGTCACGCCGTCGCCGCGGACCTTCGTGCCGTGCGCGTCCTCGCGCTGCCACACCTGGGGTGCGCCGATCGTGGGCACGCTGTCGTCGGTCTGGATCCGCAGCTTCTTGTCCTCGACGACTCCGGTGACGCCCGGCTGCCGCTTCAGATCCGCCACCTGGGAGGCCTTCACGGTGACGGCGACCGCGTTGAGCAGCAGGTTCAGCCGGCGCGGCGCGCGGACCTCGACGCCCGCCTCCTCCAGCGCGTCCAGGAACCTGCCCTGCTCCGCCTCGAGTTCCCCGCGCTCGCCGAGCACGTCGGCCCGGTCGGCGCGGTCGAGCCTGCCCTTTCCGGCCACGGGCGCGGCCCCGGCGAGGGTGACGATCACCCGGCGGTCCGGGTCCTTGACGGGCTCGGCGGGCGCGGCGGACGCGGCCGGCCCGGCGAGCAGGCCGCCGAGCACGCCGGAGGCGATCAGGCAGGTCACCGTGCGGCCGGTGGCGGGCCGGGCGGATCTTCGGCCGGCCCGGGGCGAAGTCCTGCTCCGCGTGGCTGATATCGGGTTCATGCCCTCAGGTCCTACGTCCGCGCCGGTGGCCGGGACAACGATTCGGGCTGGCCCATTGCGGCCCCTGGCACATACGGGCCACGATCCCCGCATGCCCCACGAGTCGCCCGACACCCTCCGCAGGCAGCTGACCGCGGCCGGTGTCGACCCCTTCGACGAGCGCGTCTACCGCGAGATCCTGGTCCGCCACACCGCGGCGCCGGCCGAACTCGCCGCTCCCCTCGGCTGTTCCGCGGACCGTGCGGCCCGCGCCCTGGACCGGCTGCGCGAACTCGGCCTGGTGGGGCGGCTCTCGGGCCAGCGCCGCCGGTACGCGGTGATCGAGCCCGGCGCGGCGATCGAGGCGCTGGTGCGCGCCCGCACCGCCGAACTCGCCACCGTGCGCGAGGCGGCGGGCGAACTGTCCCGGCTCTTCGACGCGGCTCAGGCGGGCGGCACGGAGGAGGTCGAGGTCGTCGTGGGCAGCGAGGCGCTGGGCCGCTGGTTCGTGCGGCTCCAGCAGGAGGCCCGCGAGGAGGTCATCACGCTCGACCGGCCGCCGTACGCGCTGACGACGTCGAACCCGGTGGAGGCGACGGCCCTCACGCGCGGCGTCGGCTACCGGGCGGTCTACGCGCCGGAGGCACTGGAGTGGCCGGGCGTGCTCGGCGACATCCGTGAACTCGTGGCGCGCGGCGAGGAGGCGCGTGTCCTGCCGGGCCTGCGCGTGAAGCTGGCGATCGCGGACCGGCGGCTCGCGCTGCTGCCGCTGTCCCTGGACTTCACCGGGGAGGTGCGGGCGGCGGTGCTGCGCCCTTCGGCACTCCTGGACGGCCTGGTCGACTACTGGGAGATGTGCTGGCGCGCGGCGACCCCGCTGGGCGCGCCCGCCGACGATCCGCTGACGGAGGACGACCGGCGCATGCTGACGCTGCTCGTCGCGGGCCTCAAGGACGAGGCGATCGCCCGGCAGCTCGGCTGGTCGGTGCGCACGATGCGGCGCCGGATCAGCGCCCTCAACGACAAGCTGGGCGCGGCCAACCGCTTCCAGGCCGGGGTGATCGCGGTCCGGCGCGGCTGGATCTGACCGCAAGCCGTCTCCTCAAGGACGAACGGGACGAGGCGGGTTGACGGACGAGCGGCTCCGACACGGCGGGGCCGTCACAAGCCGCACCGGGACGCGCTGCGGAAATCCCGTGCGGGCGGCGCATTCGTGCCGGATCATGGCGGCATGTCTGAGAACCCGTTCGACGCGCTGCCGGTCCGGCTGGGGGTCGACGACAGCGACTCGCCCGCCGATGTCGTGGACGCGCTGTTCCTCGGCCGCTTCGCCAAGGGCGAGCAGCCGCACTCGCACGCGGTGAACATCGACCGGGTCCGTTCCGCCGCCACGCTGCTGCCGCCCGGCGCCCGGGTGCTGCGCTCCGCGCGTGACGACGACCGCAGCGCGACGCTCGCCGAGGGCGACGGCTGGACGCTGCTGGTCTCGCGGTGGAACAGGGGCGCGGACGTCACGGTGACGGCGACGACGGCGGAGCTCGCCGAGCAGGTTCTCCAGCAGGCCACGGACGGGGCGGCCGACGAGCCCGAACCCCAGCCGGAGAACGTGACGATGGGCTTCTGGTACGTGTCGCCCCGGCGCGGCCCGCACCGCACCACCCGGCAGATCTCGGCCGGTACGTGGGACGAGGTGCGGCCCAACTACACGGCGCCGGTCGCCGAGGCGATGGACCGGCTGATGACGACGCGGCCCGAGGACATCGCGGGCCGGCTGCTCCTGCTCCACGGGCCGCCCGGCACCGGCAAGACGTCGGCGCTGCGCACGCTCGCGCGGTCCTGGCGGGACTGGTGTCAGGTGGACTGTGTCCTGGACCCCGAGCGCCTCTTCACGGATGTCGGCTATCTGATGGACATCGCGATCGGCGAGGAGGACGGCACGGCGAAGGGCCGCTGGCGGCTGCTGCTCCTGGAGGACTGCGACGAGCTGATTCGCGGGGAGGCCAAGCACACGGCGGGGCAGGCGTTGTCGCGGCTGCTCAACCTGACGGACGGACTGCTCGGCCAGGGCCGGAACGTCCTGGTCGGCGTCACCACGAACGAGGACCTGGAGCGGTTGCATCCTGCGGTGGTGCGGCCCGGGCGCTGCCTCGCCCGGATCGAGGTCGGGCCCCTGACGCGGGCGGAGTCGGTCGACTGGCTGGGCTCCGACGAGGGTGTGGGCCACGGGGGCGCGACACTGGCAGAGCTGTACGCCTTGCGCCGCGGGGTGTCTCCGACATCGGTACCGGACCCTCGTGGCTCCGCCGACGCGGGTTTGTATCTGTAACCCGAGCCGGACTCAGCGGTTCGTCCGCGGCTCCGGCGGGGGCTGGTCGCGCAGTTCCCCGCGCCCCTGGAAGGCATGCGGCTTCGCCGCGCCTTCCCCCGCTCAAGGCGCCCGGCGCCTTGATCGGGGAGATGCCACCCGAAGGGTGTGCATCTCAGGGGCGCGGGGAACTGCGCGACCAGCCACGACGCACCCGTACCCGCCGACGAACCCGCCGCCCCCCTACTCGTAGGCGGCCCGGATCGCGTCGCGCGCAGCGGAGAGCGCCGCCTCATGCGACAACCCGAGCCGACGAACCCGCTCGGCGAAGCCACTCGCCGCGATCGCCGCCTCCCGAGCGGCAGCGTCCCCCGCGGCAGCGACGAACGTTCCGTTGCGCCCCCGCGTCTCGATCACCCCGTCCGCCTCCAGCGCCCGGTACGCCTTGGCCACGGTGTTCGCGGCGAGCCCGAGCTGCTCGGCGAGTCCGCGCACGGTGGGGAGTTTGTGGCCGACGGGCAGCGCCCCGGAGCGGGCCTGTTCGGAGATCTGGGCGCGCACCTGCTCGTAGGGCGCGGCACTGCCGGCGGTGTCTTGGACTCGGATCTTCAAGGTCACCGGCCGATTGTCCCGCAGGCGGCCCGGAAAATGGGAGGCACCCGCGTGCGGACGGCGCGTAGCGTGCGCGTTCATGACTGTGATCGTCCGTGCCACCAGCCCTGACCGTCCGTCGGACACGGAGGGCTTCGCCCGGGTCCGCCGTGCTTGCGTGCCGGCGATGCTGGCGACGCCCGCGTCCGTCGCGTTCGACGCCGAACGGGCGCATCCCGACGCCCACTACCGCCAGCTGGTCGCGGTGGCGGAGGACGGCGAGGTGATCGGCACGGCCCAGGTGGGCATCGCGGACGACAGCCCGGTGCCGGGGCAGGGCTTCGCCAACCTGTACGTGCATCCGGAGCGGCGCGGGCGGGGCGCGGGCACGCTGCTGCTGCGGACCGCCGAGGAGCATCTGGCCCGGCACGGTGCACAGAGAGTGTTCTGCTGGGCACTGGACGGTACGGAGAACCTCGCGTGGGCGGCGGCCCGGGGCTACCGGCCCAGCCGCAGCGCCCATTTCCTGCGCCTCGACCTCACGCCGGACGCGCTGCCGCCGTTGCAGGCTCCGCCGCCGGGTGTGGAGCTGCGGACGGCGGCGGACTTCGCGGACGATCCGCGCCCGGTGTTCGAGCTGGACGCGGCGACGGTCGCGGACGAGCCGGGCGACATCCCCGCGGAGATGGAGTACGGACAGTGGCTGCGTGACACCTGGGAGCATCCGCTGGTCGACCGTGCGCTGACCACGATCGCGCTGGTGGACGGCCGTCCGGCCGCGTTCTCGGTGGCTCGCACGGACGGCGAGGGCCGCTACTCGACGGGGATGACGGGCACGCTGCGCGCGTTCCGGGGCCGGGGCCTGGCCAAGCTCGCCAAGAACGACTCGCTGCACCGGGCCCGCGCGGCGGGGATCAGGGTGGCGTACACGGGCAACGACACGGAGAACGGTCCGATGCTCGCGATCAACAAGTGGTTCGGTTATGTGGTGGACACGACGGAGGTACGGCATGTCCGGGAGCTCGGCGCCTGAGACGGTGCGGGTCCGGCTGGTGAAGGGCGGGCGCGAGAAGATCTCGTACCCGGCCCAGCTGCTCGGGGACGACGGGACGCGGGTCGTGGTGCGGGCCGCGTGGGCGGGGTCCGGGGTACGGGACTTCGGGTTCGTGCGGTTCGAGCCCGGTGACGTGTTCACGGAGCACTACTGGCGGGACCGCTGGTTCTCCGTGAAGGAGGTGCGGACGGGCGACGGGACCCTGAAGGGCTGGTACTGCGATGTCACCCGTCCCGTGGTGCGGGACGCGCAGGGGCTCGTCTCGGAGGATCTCGACCTGGATCTGTGGGTGTCCGGGGACGGATCGGAGGTGATCCGGTTGGACGAGGACGAGTTCGCGGAGAGTGGCTTGCGCGAGCGGGATCCCGGTGCGGCGGGGCGTGCGGTGCAGGCCCTGGACGAGCTGGAGGTCCTGGCCCGCGGGGGCGGCTTCGCGGCGCTGCTGTCCGGCGACCGACGGTAGGGCCCCGTGCGCTGCGCGCAGTCTTCGTCGGGGTCACGGGCGAACAGACTCACGACCCGGGTACGTGACAACCGCCACTGACAATTGCGCTTCGATGCGTCACCCTCCGGGAACAGGACTACAACGGCACCACGTTGGAACCCGTGTAGGTACAGGAGGCCCGAGATGCGCCGAGTGACCATGCACAAGCCGGCCCGCACGAGCAGCATCACGCGCCGGCTGCAGGAAGAGGCCGCCGAGCCCCGGCGCGAGCGGCCCGAAGTGCGCAAGGACGTGCGCAGGACGTGGTGGCCGGACGAGTAGGGCGGCCGGTCAGATGACGTCCAGACGCCTGCGGTAGTGGATGCGGTCGTAGGGCCCGTCGACCCGGCGCTCCACGACCTCGTATCCGTACCGCGGATAGATCTTCTGGTTCTCCCACATCAGCGCGTTGGTGTAGAGCCGCACCTCGGGCAGCCCGAGGGCGCGCGCGTGGTCGTCCACGAAGTGGAGCAGGGCGCGGCCCACGCCGCGCCCGTGCGCGTCGGGGTGGACCGCGACGCTGTCCAGGAAGAGGTGGTCGGGGCGGGCCTCGACCACGACGAGGCCGACGACCTCCGGTTCCCCCGTGACGTACACCCGGCCCGCCGCCACGTCCGCCGCGTGGTCGGCCTCCATGGGCTGCGGGACGACGCCGATCCGGGCGATGTAGGGGTGGTACGCGGCGTCGGTGACGGCGCGCACGGCCTCGACGTCGGCGGCGGTGGCCGGGCGGACCCGCGGGTTCTCGGTGCTCATGCGGCCATGTCTATGTCACCCGTGCGCCCCGGCGCCACCGGCGGTCGCCGCGGGGGCCGTTTTCTGATCACAGTCTGAGCCGCGCCTTAAGTGCGCCATAAAGATCGTCGCGAGGCCCTCCCAGGAGCTTTCCGACGCCGTTTCGCGGGCTAACTTCCTTGCCACCAACCCCCGTTCGCACGTCGCAAGCCCGAGGAGCATCCATGTCCGCACGCCGTCGCAGGCTCGTCGCCGTCTCCGCCACCGCCGCCGTCCCGCTCGCCCTGTGGGCGGCGCCCGCCTCGGCGCACGGCACGCTGGGCGACCCGGTCAGCCGGGTCGCGGCGTGTTACGCCGAGGGCGCCGAGAACCCGACGTCGGCGGCGTGCAAGGCGGCGGTCGCGGCGGGCGGCACGCAGGCCCTGTACGACTGGAACGGCATCCGCGACGGTGACGCGGCGGGCCGGCACCAGGAGCGGATCCCGGACGGCAAGCTGTGCTCGGCGAACGCGGAGGAGTTCAAGGGGCTCGACCTGGCCCGCGACGACTGGCCCGCGACGAAGGTCTCGGCGGGCTCGTACACGTTCAAGTACAAGGTGACGGCCCCGCACAAGGGCACCTTCAAGCTGTACATGACGAAGCAGGGCTACGACGCGTCGAAGCCGCTGGCCTGGTCCGACCTGGACCTGGAGCACCCGGTGGCGACGAAGACGGACCCGGTGGCCGAGGGCGGCTACTACACCTTCTCGGGCACGCTGCCCGAGCGTACGGGCCGCCAGCTGGTCTACGGGATCTGGCAGCGTTCGGACAGCCCGGAGGCGTTCTACTCCTGCTCGGACGTGACGTACGGGGGTGACGCGGCGTCGGGCGGCGCGGCGGCCCCGAAGACCTCGGAGCCCGCGGAGCCTTCGGACGAGCAGATCGCGAAGGATGCCGACAAGTCGACGATCGACCACGGCGGGATGGACATGAGCGACGGCGCCGGTGACCGTGCGGGTGGCGGGCACAAGGGTCACTCGGGTGCCACGGAGTCCCCCGCCCCGGCGGCCGCTTCCGCCAACGCGCCGAAGGCCGACGGGAGTTCCGAGGGCCTCGCCGAGACCGGCGGCGACTCGACCACCCCGTACCTCGCGATGGGCGGCGCGGCGGCGCTGGCGCTCGGCGCGGCGGGCGTGTTCGCCTCGGCGCGGCGCCGGGCGACGGCGGGCGCGCGCCACGGCCGCTGACCCGTTCACGCGCGAAGCGGCCCGGTCGGTCGCCCTCCTCCGGAGCGGGGAGGGCGAGGACCGGGCCGTTCGCGTGGGGGGTGGGTCAGTTGAAGCAGTCGGTCGGGGTGGCGTGGGCGGGGTCGAGGGCGTTGGCGACCTCGTGGTACGCGACGAGGTCGACGGTGCCGATCGTCACGTGCTCGGAGAGGTCGACGGGGCACAGGTCCTGGAGGAGTACGTTGCGCACGTCGGGCCCGTCCAGGAACTGGCTGCGGTACGGGGTCACGACCTCGTCGTACTTGGTCGCGATGACGGTGTAGTGGACGCCGGGCACGGTGTCTCCGCCCGCGTTGAGCCGGGTGATGAAGTCCGAGCCCGCGACCTGGTCGGCCAGGCCCGGGGTGGCGAGGGTGAGCAGGTCGCCGGCGCCCGGGAAGTAGGGCAGCAGCTTGGTGAGCCCGTTGAGGGTGGTGCCGTGGTTGTCGGGGGCGAGTCCGACGAGGGAGTTCACCTCGGCGGCGCCGCCGAGGAACTTCAGGTAGTAGCGCGGCATCATGCCGCCCTGCGAGTGGCCGACGAGGTCGACCTTCGCGGTGCCGGTGGTGCCGCGCACCTTGTCGACGAAGGCGTCGAGCTGTTCGGCGGACTTGGCGATCGGGCCGAGGCCGTTGAAGAGCGGGACGCCGGGCAGCTGCCCGTAGTCGAGCGAGAAGACGCAGTAGCCGCGCTTCACCAGGTACGGCGCGAGGACGAGCCAGTTGTCCACGGAGTTGCCGAAGGTGCCGTGGACGAGGACGACGGGGCGGGGGTGCGCGGCCGAGGGGCGGCAGGACCAGTCGTTCCAGCCGCGGTCGGGCGCGGTGCTCGCGTGGGCGGCACCGAGGGGGGTGACGGTGGCGGCGAGGAGCGCGGCGGTGACGGTCGCGGCGCGCAGTGTCCGCCGCCATGCGGACCGTACGGGCCGTGGGCTTCTGGGCAGCTTCATGGATCTCCTTGCGGCTCAAGGGAGTTGCAGGAGTGAGCTGTGCGGTTGCCCAGACAAGTTACGCGCGAGTAGTGCAGACGTGAAGTTACGCGTCGGTAAAGAATTCCCGGTGCACTTGTGGATCACTCCGCTGACAGGGTGTCACCAGATGGGCCTGATCGGTCCGTTCGGCGCGATGGCCAGCAATTGTCGTACGAGTGCGGCGGCCTGCCGCTCCCCCAGCCGCTCCACCCAGGGCCGCACCGCGTCGGCGGCGGCCGCGTCGGCGGCGCGGGTGCAGGCGCGGCCGTGCTCGGTGAGCACGACGAGCCGGGCGCGTGCGTCCCTCGGGTGCGGGCGGCGCTCCACGTACCCCTTGCGCTCCAGCTCGTCGACGAGCTGACTGGCCGCCTGCTTGGTGACACCGAGGTGCGCGGCGACATCGGTGACCGTGGCGTCCCCGGCGGAGATCCGTACGAACGCGAAGCCGTGCGCGGGCCGCACCCCCTCGAAACCCCTGGCCAGGACGCCCTCGTGGATGCGCTGGGTCAGGTCCCCGGCCGCGGCGAGCAGGGCGGTGGACAGGGCGAGGGCGTCGGAGTTCTGCACGGCCCCATTGAAACACCCTTGACTATTCGGTCAAGCTGCTTGACCATCTAGTCAAGAAGCTTGACCAATTCACCTCGTCGGAAGGACCCACCATGCCCGTAGTCCGCGCGTCAGAGGCCGTCGTCCACGACCTGCACGGCGTCCGCTTCGTCTCGTACGCCACCCCCCGCAGCGGCAGCAAGGAGCTGGCGGCCTGGCGGGGCGAGATCCCGGCGGGCACGAAGGCGACCCCGCACACCGTGACGCGGGAGGAGATCCTGCACGTGCTGTCCGGCTCACTGCACCTGACGCTCGACGGCACGGCCCATGCCCTGACCGCGGGCGACACGGCGATCGTGAACGCGGGCGCGGAACTCTCGGTGGAGAACCCGACGGACTCCCCCGCGTCGATCTGGGTGACCACGTCGGTGGGCCTGGAGGCGACGCTGCAGGACGGGACCCGGATCGCACCGCCCTGGGCAAACTGACGCGGGGCTGTATCGGTCAGCGGCTCCGCCACGGGGCGCGATCAGCCACGACGACGCGGAGGCCGGCGACGGCGTTCGGCGGTTCAGCCGGCTCCCGCCGGGCGGACCGCGTCGGGGCCGTACTTGCGGCGGGCCCGGTCGACGACGGCCTCGATGCGGCGGGCCCGCTCGTCGACGGGGTCGAACAGGAGCTGGCGCGGGGCCTGTTCGGCCGGGATCAGATCCTCCGCGCGCAGGGCGAGGGAGCGGACCCGGGCCCGCTGCAGCGCGAGCCGATCGTGGAGCTCGCGGGCCAGCGCGGTGAGCGGCGGGGTGTGGGACGTGGCCTCGCGCAGGGTGCGGCTGCGCGTGATCGTCGTGTACCCGGTGCGGTCGGCGTAGCGGACGGTGAGGGCGAGGGAGCGGGTGGCCTGCCGCTCGGCGCGCAGCCGCAGCCCGAGCCGGTCGGCGAGGGCGAGCAGGGCGGCGCGCCGCACGTCCGGGTCCAACTCGTCCTGTGGGAAGCGGTGTTCGACGCGCAGCGAGCGGGCCGGGGCCGCGGGGACCACCCGGGTCGGGTCCAGCCCGTGCGCCGCGTCGTGCAGCCGCCGCCCCGCACCGGCGCCGAGGATCCGCTGGAGGGTGCCGAGCGGCGCGGCGGCGATCTTTCCGACGCTGTCCAGTCCGTACGAGGACAGGGTGCGGGCGGTCGCGGGGCCGACCCCGTGCAGGGCGGCGGCGGGCTTGTGCGCGAGGAAGGCGGCGACGGCGTCCACGTCGTCGGGCAGCGCGCGCACCGCGGAGGGCGGCCCGTCGGCGGCGACCATGCGGGCCAGCATGGGGTTCGCGGCGACGCCGACGGTCGAGCGCAGCCCGTAGAGGCCGCCGGTGCGGGCGCGGACGCGTTCGGCGAGGGCGAGGGCGTCGGTGCCGAAGTAGCGCAGGCTGCCGGAGACGTCGGCGAGCGCGGCGTCCGGCGGCAGGGCCTGCACCTGCGGGGTGAACTCGGCGAGGAGGTCGAGCAGCCGGTGGTAGAGCGGCTCGTCCGTCAGCTCGTGGAAGTGGATGTACAGGACGTGCATCCCGTGCGGGTCCTCCGGATCCTTTCCGTACGTCGTCTTCTCGTTCATCCCGCGCTCCCCGGGCTCTGGTGCCACAGCTTGCGGCTCTGCTTGACGGATGCGCCGGGCGGCTGGAGGTCCGCCCACGGGTGCAGGTCGTAACCGGTCTCCAGGTGGATGGTGCGGCCGCCGGTCCCGAAGTCGCCGTCCGCCGCCGGCAGCCCGCGTTCGGTGAGCCGCTCGGTGACGGCGGACAGGCCGCCGGTGCGGCGCAGTTCGGCCAGTTCGGTCAGGTCCCAGGCGGCGGACCCGGTGACCGAGAGGGCCTTGCCGCTGCCGCCGCCGCGGCGCTGCACCACGCCGCGCACGAGCAGCAGCCAGGAGTGGAAGACGGTGTGCGCGCTGGCCTCGTGGCTGTCCTCGAAGAACGCGCAGTCGACCAGGCCCGTCGTGTCGTCGAGCGTGGCGAAGATGACGCGTTTGCCGGAGCGGACCGGCGGGGTCTGGACGGCGCCCTTCGCGCCGGCGACGAGCACGACCTGCCCGTGCGGCAGATCCCGCAGCCGCTGCGCGGGCACCACGCCGAGCTCGTCGAGCAACTCCCGCTGGTCGCCGAGGAGATGGCGGGAGGTGTCCATGCCGAGCACGCCGAGCTCGGCGCCGAGCCGTTCGGCGTCGTCGAGGTCGGGCAGGTGGGCGGGGGCGACCGTGTCGGGGGCGTCGCCGGTCTCGCCGAGCGCCAACTGACCACTGCCCGAGCGGAGTCGGGAGCGGTGCAGTTCGGCGATGTGCAGCATCAGGTCGCGCCGGTTGCGCCCGAAGGCGTCCAACGCGCCGACCTGGGCGAGCCGTTCGGCGACGGGGCGGGAGGGGCGGGCCCGGGAGAGGAAGTCCTGGAGCGAGACGTAGGGGCGGCCAGCGACGATCCGGGCGGCCTCGTCCTCGCTCATGCCGCGCACATCACCGAGCGCGAGCCGGAGCCCGTACTCCGGAACCCCTCGCTCAGACACCAGTTCGATTCGATAGGCCGCGTCCGACGCGTTGACATCCAGCGGAAGCAGCGGCACCCCCCGCCGCCGCGCGTCCGCGAGCAGCAGCCGCTTCGGGTACATGCCGGGGTCGTGCGTGAGCAGCCCCGCGTAGAAGGCGGCGGGGCGGTGCGCCTTGAGCCAGGCCGACTGGTACGAGGGCACGGCGAACGCGACGGCGTGCGCCTTGCAGAACCCGTACGCGCCGAACGCCTCGACGATCTCCCAGGTCCGCTCGACGACCTCCTTCGCGTAGCCGCGTCCGCGCGCCCGCTCGGCGAACCAGGCCTTCACCCGGCCCACCTGTCCGGGGTTCGACAGGGCCCGCCGCGTGTAGTCGCCGAAGGCGAGACCGCAGCCGGTCATCACGTCCAGGATGCGGATGATCTGCTCGTGGAAGACGACCACTCCGTACGTGTCCTCCAGTACGGGCTTCAGGTCCTCGTGCGGGTACCGGGGCGCCTGCCGGCCGTGCCGCGCCTTGATGAACGGGTCGACCATGTTCGCCGCGACCGGTCCGGGGCGGAACAGCGAGATGTCCACGACGAGGTCGTGGAAGGTCTCGGGCTGCAGCCGCGCGATGAGGTCCCGCTGGCCGGGCGACTCGGTCTGGAAGCAGCCGAGCGTCTGGGAGCTCTTGATGAGCGCGTACGTCTTCGGGTCGCCCGGCGGCACCTGCGCGGGGTCGTCGAGGTCGATGTGCCGCCCGGTGGTCCGTTCGATCTCGGCGACGGCGTGCGCCATCGCCGACTGCATGCGCACCCCGAGCACGTCGAGCTTGAGCAGCCCGAGGTCCTCCACGTCCTCCTTGTCGAACTGGGACATGGGGAAGCCCTCGGTGCTGGTCGGCACGACGGGGGTGCGGCGCAGCAGCGCGGTGTCGGAGAGCAGCACCCCGCACGGGTGCATGGCGATGCCGCGCGGCAGACCGTCGAGCGCCTCGACCAGGTCCCACAGCCGCGGCCCGTACGCCTGCGGGTCGATGCCGCGCAGTTCCGGCAGTTCCTGGAGGGCGGCGCGGGCGTCGCGGGCGCGGATGTGCGGGAAGGACTTGGCGAGCCGGTCGACCTCGCCCGGGTTCAGTCCGAGGGCGAGGCCGACGTCGCGCACGGCGTGCCGCACCCGGTAGGTCTCGGGCATGGAGACGGTGGCCACCCGCTCGGGGCCGAAGCGCTCCAGGATCGCGCGGTAGACCTCGAGCCGGCGGGCGGACTCCACGTCGATGTCGATGTCGGGCAGTTCGGTGCGCCGCTCGGACAGGAACCGCTCCATGAGCAGTCCGTGCTCGACCGGGTCGGCGGTGGCGATGCCGAGCAGGTGGCTGACCAGGGATCCGGCGCCGGAGCCGCGGGCGGCCACCCGGATGCCGAGGTCCCGGGTGTCGGCGACCACCTGGGCGACGGTGAGGAAGTAAGCGGCGTAGCCGAGCCGTTCGATCAGGCCGAGCTCCTCCTCCAGACGACTCCAGTACTCCGGCTGCCGGTCGTAGCGGCGGGCGAGCATCGCGGCGGCGCAGCGCGAGCGCAGCACCCGCTCGGGGGTGCGCCGGGCGGCGCCGACGAGGTCCGGTTCGGGGAAGTGGACGCGGCCGAGGCCCAGGTCGTCCTCGGGGTCGACGCGGCAGGCGGCGGCGGTCTGCTCGGTGACGTCGAGGAGGCGGCGGGCGGTGTTCGCGCGGTAGCCGGCGGCCTCGGCGACGCGCAGGGCGAGGTCCGCCATGTCGTCTCCGGGCTTGAGCCAGCGCTCGCCGCCGTCGAGCCCGGCGCGCGGGTCGATCGGGACGAGCCGGCGCGCCGAGTCGAGGACGTCGGCGACCTCGCCCTGGCCGGGGTCGGCGTAGCGCACGGCGTTGGTCAGGACCGGCATGATCTTCTGTTCGACGGCGAAGCCGAGGGCGCGGGCGGCGAGCCGCAGCGAGCCGGGTCCGGTCCCGCCGCGCCCGTGGTGGACCGCCTCGATGCGCAGCGCCGCGTCCCCGTACCGCTCCCGCCAGGGGGCGAGCAGCCGGGCCGCGCGGTCGGGGCGTCCGGCGGCCAGGGCGCGGCCGACGTCGGAGTCGGGGCCGAGCAGCACGGTGACGTGGTCGCCGACGGTGGTGTCCCAGGGCAGCAGGGGGCGCGCGCCGTCGGGGAGGTCCCGGTGGGCGGCGGTGACGAGGTCGCACAGGGCGGCCCAGCCGGCCGCGCCGTCGCGGGCGAGGAACACGGCGCGCTGGGCCGACTCGTCGACGAAGGCACCACCGCGGGCCGGGGTGCGCCGGCGCTCGGTGCGGCCCGCGGCCTCCTGCGGTGCGGCGACCGCGAGGTCGACGCCGAACAGGGGGCGGATGCCGGCCCGGCTCGCCGCCTTGGCGAAGCGGACGGCGCCGCCGAGGGTGTCCCGGTCGGTCAGCGCGAGCGCGTCCATCTCCCGCTCGGCGGCCCGCTCGGCGAGCGCGTCGGGGTGCGAGGCGCCGTACCGCAGGGAGAACCCGGAGGCGGTGTGGAGATGCGTGAAGCCCCGCATCCGAACCACCTCGCTACCCTGCCCCCTCCTGCCTGACCTGCCACGCGTGCCCCATCGGGCCCGCTCTCCTCACCATAAACCATGTTCGAATATCTGTGCGAATACTCGTGCGGACCCGCTCCCCGCTGCACCCGTTCGGCCCTCCCCGACTGCACGCGGGCGGGGCCCACCGGACCGTGGGGGCATGAAGTTCGCCGACGAGTTCAAGGCCGCCGTCACCCCACGAGCCGCGCTGCTCGTCATCGGGGTGCTCGCCCTGCAGCTCCTGTTCATCACCTCCTACGTGGGGGCGCTGCACAGCCCCGAGCCGAAGGACGTGCCGTACGGCGTCGTGGCCCCCGTGCCGGCCGTCGCCCAGCAGGCCGAGCAGCGGCTCGACCAGCTGCCCGGGTCGCCGCTCGATCCACGGGTGGTCGCCGACCGGGAGACGGCACGGCAGCAGATCATGGACCGGAAGATCGACGGCGCCCTGATCATCGACCCCCGGGGCACCACCGACACCCTGCTCGTCGCGTCCGGCGGCGGCGCGGCCCTCTCGAACGTCCTGCAGGTCCTGACCGTCCGGATCGAGGCCGCCGAGCAGCGCACCGTGCGCACGATCGACGTGGCCCCCGCCTCGTCCGAGGACTTCAACGGGCTGTCGTCGTTCTACCTCGTCATCGGCTGGTGCGTCGGCGGCTACCTGTGCGCCTCGATCATGTCGATCAGCGCCGGGGCGCTGCGCGCGAGCCCGCAGCGCGCGGGCATCCGGATCGGGGCCATGGCGCTGGTCTCGGTCGTCGGCGGCATCGGCGGCGCGCTCATCGTCGGCGACACCATCCTGGGCGCGCTGCCGGGCTCCTTCTGGGGGCTCACCGGGCTCGGCGCGCTGGTCACCTTCGCGGTCGGCGCGATCACCCTGGCCCTCCAGGAGCTGACGGGCGTCGTCGGCATCGGCCTCGCCGTGCTGCTCGTCGTCGTGGCCGGCAACCCGAGCGCGGGCGGCGCCTTCCCGCTGCCGATGCTGCCCCCGTTCTGGCAGGCGATCGGACCGTGGCTGCCACCGGGCGCCGGCACCTGGGCGGCCCGTTCGATCGCCTACTTCGAGGGCAACGCCCTGACGAAGTCCCTCCTGGTCCTCTCCGCCTGGGCGGTCCTGGGCGTCGCGGTCACCCTGCTGGTGGCGGCCCTGCGCGAACGCAAGCACCGGCCCGCGCAGAGCTAGCCCGACGAACAGGAAGAAGGGGCACCCCGCACACGCGGGGTGCCCCTTCGTCGTTCTGTTCCGGTGTTCGGTCAGCCGATCTGCGTGCCCGTGGCGGAGAGCGCCTCGGTCACCGGCTGGAAGAACGTCTCGCCGCCCGACGTGCAGTCGCCGCTGCCGCCGGAGGTGAGGCCGATCGCCTTGTCGCCGGAGAACAGCGAGCCGCCGCTGTCACCGGGCTCGGCGCACACGTCGGTCTGGATCAGGCCGTTGACGATGTCGCCGTTGCCGTAGTTCACGGTGGCGTCCAGGCCGGTCACCGTGCCGTCGTGGACCTGGGTGGTGGAGCCGGAGCGGGTGACCTTCATGCCCACGGTCGCGTCGGCGGCCCCGGTGATCTGCTGCGCGGAACCGTTGTAGAGGTTCACCTCGCTGGGGTGCGGCACGTCCGCGGTGTACTTCACGAGCCCGAAGTCGTTGTCCGGGAAGCTGGACTGCTCGTTCGTACCGATCTCCTGGCCGCTGGAGTCCGACCAGGTGGAGATCGCCTCGGTGCAGTGGCCCGCGGTGATGAAGTACGGCTCACCGCCCTTGACCACGTTGAACCCGAGGGAACAGCGGCCGCCGCCCCCGGTGATGGCGTCGCCGCCCGCGACGAAGGGCTTGAACTCGCCCTGGGTGCGCTTGAGTTCGGCCTTGCCGCCGAGCCCGTCGACGACCTTGCTCAGCTTGGCCCAGGCCGCGCCCTCGACCGTGCGGTCGGCGGTGACGACGACCTTGTTGGTGGCCGGGTCGGTGGCCCAGGAGGTGCCCGGGATGGTGGCGTCGTTCTTCAGGGTGGTGCGGGCGCTCTTCAGCGCGGCGAGCGAGTTCTGCACGATTCTGGCCTTGGCGCCGACCGCCTCGACGGTCTTGACGGCGTCCTCGCTCAGCACGTTCATCACGAGCTGCTTGGTGCGGGCGTCGTAGTAGCTGCCCGCCGAGTCGGCGCCCAGATCCTTCGTCAGGGCCGAGGCGAGATCCCCGGCCTTGGCGACGGAGAGCGTACGGGGCGTCTGGACCGGGGTCTCGGTGCTGGCGTTCGCGGTCTGGAAGGTGATGCCCGCGGCGGCCAGGGCGAGTATTCCGCCTCCGGCGATCGCGGCACGCCGCTTGGACATGCGTCGGTGCTTCAACTCTCGTCCTCCTGTGGGGGGTCGGGAACCGGCCCGATGTGGGGGTGGACCGGCTCCGTGAGGCTGACGCGCCCCACTATTCCCACGGACCCCACTCGCACACAACCCCGAATTCAAGACCCGCCAAGGAGAAGACAAGCGGCGCGAGAAGCCCCGAAAGGGGCGCGGGGAACTGCGCGAGAAGCCCCACCGGGCGCGCGGCCGCACACGACCGATCTCCCGACGGCGGGCAGGCGGACACGAGAAGCCCCCGCCCGGCGAACGCCGGACGGGGGCTCCCCACTACTGGCTGCTGCTACGCACAAGACGCACCTGAACCGGAGTCAGGTCAGTACACGTGCACCCCGTACGCGCTGAGCGCCTCCGTGACCGGCTGGAAGAACGTCGTACCGCCGGAGGAGCAGTTGCCGCTGCCGCCGGAGGTCAGCCCGTACGCCTTGGTGCCACCGTAGAGCGGACCGCCGGAGTCACCGGGCTCGGCGCAGACCGTGGTCTGGATGAGGCCGGAGACGATGTCGCCGCCGCCGTAGTTCACGGTGGCGTTGAGGGCGGTGACCCGGCCGCTGTGCGTGCCGGTGGTGGAGCCGCGCCGGTAGACCGTGGTGCCCACGGACGGCGTGGCGGCACTCGTGATGTCCTGGCTGCCGACGGTGCCGGACTTGGTCACGGAGCTGTTCGTGTAGCGCACGATGCCGTAGTCGTTGCCCGGGAAGCTGGACCCGGCGGTGGAGCCGAGGGTCGTCGAGTGCGACGAGTTCGACCACCAGGTGCCCGCGCCGTCGGTGCAGTGACCGGCGGTCAGGAAGTAGTAGTTGCCGCTGCTGTCCTGGACGTTGAAGCCGAGCGAGCACCGCCAGCTGCTCGCGTAGATGGCGTCGCCGCCGGAGATCAGCTTCTTGAAGGTGCCCGGTGTGCGCTCGATCTTGAGCGCGCCCGCGTTGGCGCCGGCCTCCTGACGGATCTTGTTGATCTCCGCCTGCGAGACCGTGCTGTCGACGGTCACGACGACCTGCTTGGTCTTCGCGTCGACGGCCCACGCGGTACCGGCGACATCGGCGCCCCGCACCGCGTCGGTGGTCTGCGCGAGTTCGGCGGCCGTGAAGGTCTGCGGGGTCTCGGCGGCGTGCGCGCTGGGTACGGCGAACGCCGCAGCGGCCAGCAGCCCGGTGCCCGCGGCGATCAGCCGGGTCCGTCTCGCCGTGCCGCTGAGGGGGGTGGTGCGCTTGATCCTCACTGGTCGTTCCTCCCGTAGGGAAGTCGGGGGCCCGCGTGGGGTCGGGGCCCGGTGAGGCGCAGCCAGGACCCCGGCCCGCGGTCCGGATTCCGAACGCGACGTGACCCTGACAAGCGCTGATCGGGAGTATTCGGGTTCTCAACTACCCGGCACAAGGGTGCCTTTCGGCCTTCCACCGGTTCTCCGCAAGCACGACGGCATGCCCCGACGGCTTCACGCCGCCGGGGCCCGGCTCGCCCTGTCAGACGGCGAGGGGTGCGGTCAGGTTCCGTTCGCCCGCGTCGACGGCCACCGGCAGGGTGTTGCCCGGGGGCGGGAAGGGGCAGACGAAGTGGTCGGCCAAGGCGCAGTTGGGCAGCACGGCGCGGTTCAGATCGACGGTCGTGCGGCCTTCGGCGCCGGGGGCGTCCGCGTACAGGAAGCGGAAGCGGTACGTGCTCTTCCCGCTGGTGGCGTCGGCGAACACGGCCCAGAGCCGGCCGTCGGGCAGCCCCGTCACGCGCAGGGTGTGACGGCTGCCGTCGAGCGTGAAGGACAGCTCCCCGGCGAGCCCGAGCCCGCGCTCCACTCCGTCCGCGTTCCCGACCCGGATCTCGCGGGCCTCGTCGTACGGCGTGAACTGTGCGGGGAGGGTCCAGCGCGGGTCGTGGGGCGCGATGTCGATCCCGGTGAAGGCGGTGCGGGTGGGGGCGGCGGGGTCGAAGTCCCGTACCGCCCACAGGCCTTCACGGACGATGACGACGAGCCGGCGCTCGCCGAGCGGCACGGTGGTGTCGGCGGCCAGTCTGAGCTCGCCCGTCGTCGCGTATCCGTCGCCCGGGCCCGCGGTGAGGACGACGGCGTCGCCGTCGGCGCGCCACCGCCCGGGGATGGCCGGAAGTTGCCCTTCCGGATGGTCGGCGAGCCAGTGGGTGCCGGCGAGGGCGAGCGGGCCGTGCGGGGCACGGACGGCGGCGGTGCGCTCCTCGTGCCACTGCTTCCGGAGGTCGGCGGCGTCGGTCATGCGGTGGGGATCCTTTCGTGGCACGGTGCCGGGACGGGCAGCCCGAGGTGGGAGCGCAGGGTCGTGCCGGTGTATTCCGTGCGGAAGACGCCGCGCTCCTGGAGGAGGGGGACGACCTGGTCGACGAACTCGTCGAGGCCGCCCGGGGTGAGGTGCGGGACGAGGATGAAGCCGTCGGCGGCCCCGGCCTGCACGAAGGTGTCGATCTCGGCGGCGACCGCGGCCGGGGTGCCGATGAAGGACTGACGGCGCGTGGTCTCGATGACGGTCTGCCGGATGGACAGGCCCTTGTCGCGGGAGAGCGCCCGCCACTTCTCGGCCAGTTCGAACACGTCGCCGCGGTGGGTGCGCCCCTGGGAGAGCCCGGTGCCGGGCACCGGGTCGATGTCGGGCAGCGGTCCGTCCGGGTCGTACGCGGAGAGGTCGACGCCCCAGACCTGTTCGAGGGTGAGGAGCGCGTTCTGCGGGGAGACCTGCTGCCGGCGGATCTCGGCGGCCTTCTCCTGGGCCTCCTCCGCGGTGTCGCCGAGCACGAAGGTGACGCCCGGCATGATCTTGAGGTCGCCCTGGGCACGTCCGTAGCGGGCGAGGCGGCCCTTCACGTCGGCGGAGAAGGCGCGGCCCGCCTCCAGCGTCCCGTGGCGCGTGAAGATGACGTCGGCGGCGGACGCGGCGAACTCGCGGCCCTCGTCGGAGTCGCCGGCCTGGATCACGACCGGGTGTCCCTGCGGCGGGCGCGCCGGCCCGAGGTCGCCCTCGACGGTGAAGTGCTGTCCCGCGTGGCGAAACGCGCGCTCGGCGCCGGCGTCCCACACCTGCCGGGCCACGTCCACGAACTCGGCGGCCCGGGTGTACCGGTCCGCGCGGTCGAGGAAGCCGCCGCGCCGGAAGTTCTCCCCGGTGAACGCGTCGGAGGAGGTCACCACGTTCCACGCGGCGCGGCCCCGGCTCAGGTGGTCCAGGGTGGCGAAGCGGCGCGCGGTCTCGTACGGCTCGTTGAAGGTGGCGTTGACCGTGGCGGCGAGCCCGAGCCGGTCCGTGACGGCCGCGAGGGCGTTCAGGACGGTGATCGACTCGGGGCGGCCGACGACGTCGAGGTCGTGGATGCGGCCCTTGTGCTCGCGCAGCCGCAGCCCCTCCGCGAGGAAGAAGAAGTCGAACAGGCCGCGTTCGGCGGTGCGGGCCAGGTGCTCGAAGGACGTGAAGTCGATCTGGGAGCGCGACCGGGGGTCGGCCCAGACGGTGGTGTTGTTGACGCCCGGGAAGTGCGCGGCGAGGTGCACCTGCCGGGGCGTCTCATCAGACGAGGTGGATGTCATCGCCGCTCCCCCGCGGTGGCGTACTGGTTGACGGGCCGGGCGAGCCCCAGGTGTTCGCGCAGGGTGCTGCCCGGATAGAAGGTGCGGAACAGGCCTCGGTGCTGGAGCAGCGGCACCGTTGCGTTGACGAGGCGTTCCAGGTCGCGGCGCGGGTCGAGCGGCGTGAGGTGGAAGCCGTCGGCGGCGCCGTCCCGGTGCCGGTCGGCGATGAGGTCGGCGAGGTCGACGGGCCCGCCGCGGTACAGCGGGCCGTCCTCGGTGGGCAGCGGGCCGCCGCCGTGGCCGGGCCGCGCGGCGCGCTCCCCCGCACTGAGGTCGATGCGCAGCGCCGCGAGGACCCGCAGGGCGTCGGGGTCGCGCCCGAGTTCGGCGGCGCGGCGGCGCAGCGCGGTCCGGGCGGCGGCGAGCCGGTCCGGTTCGGCCTCGGCGACGAGCGCGACGTCGGCGTGCCGGGCGGCGGCCTCGGCGGCGTGGGGCGAGCCGGCGTCGACGACGACCACGGGGTGGCCCTGCGGCGGGCGCGGCACGATGGACGGGCCGCGCACGGAGAAGGTCGGTCCCTCGTGGTCGACGTGGTGGAGCCTGTCGCGGTCGACGAAGCGGCCGGTGGCGACGTCCCGGATCTCGGCGTCGTCCTCCCAGCTGTCCCACAGCTTGCGGGCCGCGTCGACGACGTCGCCGGCCTCCTCCCACAGGGCGGCGGGGTCGGCCGGGTCCCGGCGTCCGAAGAGCCGGGCCTCGGCGGCGCCGGTGGAGACGTCGGGCCGCCAGCCGGCCCGGCCGCGGCTCACCCAGTCGAGGGTGGCGACCGCGGCCTGCACGTGGAACGGCTCGGTGTGGGTGGTGGTGACGGTCGGCACGAGTCCGATCCGGGTGGTGCGGGGCGCGAGCCGGGACAGGACGGCGAGTCCGTCGGGGCCCGGTGCGGCGAACGAGTCGTGCAGCGTCACGAAGTCGAGCGCGCCGTGCTCGGCGAGCCGGACCGCGCGCTCGTACGGCTCGGCCTCGTAGGTGTCCGGGAGGTCGACGGCCGCGGCGAGGTGCAGCGACCGGCGTCCGGCGGGACGGGTGGTCATGGGTGGCGGACCTCTCTGGGAGAACCGGTGGCGGGGGCGGTCACGGCTTGGGCAGGCCCGGCGGGTTGATCTCGGACTTCGGCACCGCCTCGCTCGACAGACCCCAGCGCTTGAGCACACGCGCGTAGGAGCCGTTCTCGATCACGTGGTCGAGCGCGGCGGCGTACGCGTCGACGAGGCCGCTGTCCTTCTTCGTGGTCGCGGCGATCTTGCCCTGGACGAGGTCGCCGCCGCCGGAGATGGTGCCGATGATCTGCGACTGGCCCGCGGAGGCGACGTGGTAGGCGGAGGCGGGGCTCGGGCCGAGGTAGGCGTCGATGCGTCCGGACTGGAGCGCCAGGTAGTAGTCGGTGTCCTTCTGGAAGTACTTGATGGCGACGGGCTTGCGGCCGGCCTTCTCGTTCTGCTCGCTCCAGTCGACGAGGATCTTCTCCTGGTTGGTCCCGGAGGAGACGGCGATGGTCTTCCCCGCCACGTCCTTGGGGCCCTCGACCCGCCAGTCGGTGCCCTTCTTGGCCTCGAAGGCGATGTTGTCGAGCCGGTAGGTGGCGAAGTCGTACTTCTCCTTGCGCTCCTCGGTGACCGTGACGTTGGAGAAGACGGCGTCGAACTTTCCGCTGTCGAGGCCGACGAAGAGGTTCTCCCAACTGACCTGTTCGGGCTGGAGCTTGAGGCCGAGCGTGTCGGCGACGAGGGTGGCGAGGTCGATCTCGGAGCCGATCCGGGTCTTGTCGTCGGTGGCGAAGAAGCCGAGCGGTGGCGAGGCGTCGGCGCTGCCGCCGAGCCGGAGCGTGCCGCGCCTGCGCACGGACTCGGGGAGCAGCGCGGCGATGGCGTCGACCTTCTTGCCGCGGATTCGGTTCTGGTCGGGGCCGATGTTGACGTTCCCGACCTTCTTGGCGCCCGCGGCGCCCGCTCCGCCCGTGCGGGTGGCGGCGTCGCTGTCACCTCCGCAGGCGGCGAGCAGGGGCGCCGCGGCGAGGGCGGCGAAGGAGGCGACGAGGGCACGGCGGTTCAGCACGGGAGTTCTCCTCAGCGGTGAAGCGATCGGAAAGGAAGGGGAGTTCAGAGGACCTTCGACAGGAAGGCCTTGGTGCGGTCCTCGCGGGGCGCGTCCAGGACCTCGGCGGGGGCGCCCTGCTCGACGATGCGGCCCTCGTCCATGAAGACGACGGTGTCCGCGACCTCGCGGGCGAAGCCGATCTCGTGCGTCACGACGATCATCGTGGTGCCCTGGTGGGCGAGGTCCTTGATGACGTCGAGGACCTCGCCGACGAGTTCGGGGTCGAGCGCGGAGGTCGGCTCGTCGAACAGGAGCAGCTTGGGTTCCAGGGCGAGGGCGCGGGCGATGGCGACGCGCTGCTGCTGGCCGCCGGAGAGCTGGCGGGGGTAGGCGTCCGCCTTGTCGCCGAGCCCGACCCGGTCGAGCAGCCGGCGGGCGGACTCGAGGGTCTCGGCGCGGGGCCGCTTCAGGGCGGAGACCGGCGCCTCGATGACGTTCTCCAGGACGGTCAGGTGCGGGAACAGGTTGAAGTTCTGGAAGACGAAGCCGATGTGGGTGCGCTGCTTGAGGACCTCGCGCTCGCGCAGCTCGTACAGCTTGTCGCCGGACCTGCGGTAGCCGACGAGGGCTCCGTCGACGCTGATCCAGCCGCTGTCGACCTTCTCCAGGTGGTTGATGGTGCGCAGCAGCGTCGACTTGCCGGAGCCGGACGGGCCGAGGACGACGGTGACCTCGCCGGTGCGGACCTGGAGGTCGATGCCGCGCAGCACCTCCAGCGGGCCGAAGCTCTTGTGCACGGACTTGATGTCGACCATGGGGGCGGCTGCAGGGGTCGGCGTGGCGGCGCTCATCGGGTGGTGCCTTTCGCGTAGTGACGTTCGACGTAGTGCTGGAGTACGGAGAGCGCGCTGGTCAGGAGGATGTACCAGGCGGTGGCGACCATGAGCAGGGGGACGACGCGCCCGTTGCGGCCGTAGATGACCTGCACCTGGTAGAAGAGTTCGCCGATCGCCATGACGGAGACGATCGAGGTGCCCTTGAAGAGGGAGATGACCTCGTTGGCGGCGTTGGGCAGGATCGAGCGCATGGCCTGCGGCAGCACGATGCGGCGGATCTGCCGCAGGCGCGGGATGCCGAGCGCGGCCGCGGCCTCCAGCTGGCCGCCGTCTACGGCGAGCACTCCGCCGCGCACGATCTCGGCGGCGTACGCGGCCTGGTGCAGGGCGAGGCCGAGGACGGCGGCGCTCATCGCGCCGACCAGCCCCATGGTGTCGAAGGAGAAGAATCCGGGCCCGAAGGGGATGCCGAACTGCAGCTCCTTGTAGAGGTAGGCCAGGTTGAACCAGAAGAGCAGCTGCACGATGAGCGGGATCGAGCGGAAGGCCCAGATGTAGCCGAACGCGACGGTCCGCAGGAAGCGGCTGCGCGACAGGCGCATGAAGGCGAGCACGATGCCGAGCGCGAAGCCGAGGGCCGTGCCGTAGAAGGTGAGCTGGAGCGTCGTCCAGACGGCCTTGAGGACGACGTCGGCGGTGAAGAACTCGCCGAACACCTCCCATTCCCAGCCGGGGTTGGTGACGAGCCCGTGCACGAACTGGGCGAGCAGCACGGCGGTCACGGCGATGGCGACCCAGCGCCAGGGGTGCCGCACGGGCACGATCTTCAGCCGGCCCGGGTCGTCGGCGGCGGACGCCTCGACGGCCTTCACCTCCGTGTCGGCGGAGGTCTTGAGGGGTGGATCGCTGGTCAGAGACATGGGGGTCCTAAGGAAAGGAGGCGGGGGTCGTACGGGGATCAGGCCGCGGCGGCGCGACAGTCCAGGTCGCGCAGGAGGTCGAGCACGGCCCGCGCGGTGGCGTCGTTCTGCCGGAACGAGGGGCTGTTGGTGCGCGGCCGGGTGAAGGCGCCGGCGCCGCGCGCGTTCGTGTGCGGGCCGAGCGCGAAGCGGCGCGGGTGGGCGCTGCCGTCGCGGTGCAGGATCCGGCCGTCGGCGGGGTCGACGGCGAGCAGCCCGGTGGGTGTGGCGGCGGCGCCCTCGGCGTGCAGTGCGCGCAGCAGGCGGTCCCGGGTGCGGGCGAGGGTGGGCTGCGGGAGGCGGGCCTCGACGAGGGCGCGGGCCTCGACGACGGCTCCGGGCACGGTGTCGCCGGTGGCCCGGAAGACGCCGTCCTCCGTGCTCACCCGCACGCCGGCGCCGAGGAAGCGGACGACGCCCGCGCGGGACAGGGCGAGCAGTTGGCGCAGGCGCGGTCCGGGCGGCCCGGAGGCCAGGTAGCTGAAGAAGCCGTGCCACCAGGGGCCGAGGTCGCCGAGCCGGACGAGCTGTCCGTACACGGAGAGCAGGCCGAGGAAGACGGCGAGGTCCTGGTCGTGCGCGGGGTCGTGCCGGCGTTCCAGGTCGGCGGTGATGTAGCCGCGCAGGGCCTCCTGGAGTTCCTCGGGCGAGCGGTGGCGGATGCCGTCGAGGGGGTGGTCGAGGGCGGTGAGGTCGAGCCGGTCGGCGGGGTCGGGGACGGAGGCGGCGACGAGGGCCTGGAGTTCGGCGCCGAGCGGGTCGGCGGCGGCGTACTTCTCCTCGAAGTCGGTCCAGGCGACGGCGGTGCGCTCGGGGTGCGCGGTGAACAGCCGGTGGTAGTGCGCGAAGCCCAGCTCCTTGTCGATGAGCGGCCACGCGTCGCGCCGGAAGTCGAACCCGCCCTCTCTGGCGAGGAGTTCGTCGATCTGCGCGGGTCCGAGGAAGCGGGGCAGCGGCGGCCGCGCGCCCAGGGCGTCGTCCCAGTCGTAGCCGATCTTGGAGTGGTACGGGACGCCGCGCCGGGAGCCGACGTGCAGGACCGGTTCGCGGCCCGAGGGGAGGTAGCGGTCGCCCTCGAAGCGGCCGCCGCGCCCCTCGGTGAGCAGCACCATCAGGTCGACGAAGGCGAGCCCGAAGCCGCGCACGATGACGTCCTGTCCGGGCGCGAGGGCGCTCAGGTCGGAGTCGGCGGTGAAGTCCGGCGGCAGGTGGACGAGCCCGTGGCGTGCCGCGTACGCGCTCAACTCGCGCTGCTCCGCGTCGAGTTCGGCGTCGAGGTGACCCTGGGTGAGGACGACGGCGTCGGCGAGCAGGGGGCGCGGCCGGTCCTCCAGCCACACCTGCTGGCGGCCGTGCCGGGTGCCGGCCAGGCGCAGGGCGCGCCGTGCGTGGTGGTGGACGACGACGCCCTCGGGCAGGGCGGCGACGGCCTTCTCGTACACCCAGCGCAGATAGCCGCCCTGACGCCGGCGGTCGGGGAAGGCGCGGCCGTCGAGTCCGGCCCAGGCGTGCAGGGCGGGGCCGGGCAGCACGGGCCCGTCGAGCTCCACGGTGTCGTCGGTGAACATGGTGACGTCCTGGGCCTGCGAGTTCATCCAGAGCAGCGGGGACTGGTCCTGGCGCCAGATGCGGCCGCCGCCCGGCGGGTACGGGTCGACGAGGTGGATGTCGAGCCGCCAGGGCCCTTCGTTCTCCTGGGCGTTGGCGGCGATCCGCTCCAGGACACCGGTCCCCCGCGGCCCGGCGCCGACGACGACGAGCGAGTGGCGCGGCGGCCGCGCGGCGCTCATCGGCCGGCTCCGCGCGCGTAGTGCCGCTCGACGTAGTACTGGCCGACGCTGAGCAGGGAGGTGACGACGACGTACCAGAGCGTGGCGACCAGGAGCAGCGGGATGACCTGGTAGGTGCGGTGGTAGACGAGCTGCACGGAGTACAGCAGGTCCTGCACGGCGATGACGCTGACGATGGAGGTGCCCTTGAGGGTGCCGATCAGCATGTTCCCGGCGGGCGGGACGATGGAGCGCATCGCCTGCGGCAGCACGATGCGGCGCAGGCGCCGGGCGCGGCCGAGTCCCAGCGCCTGGGCGGCCTCGATCTGGCCGCGGTCGACGGAGAGGATGCCGCCGCGCACGACTTCGGCGGCGTACGCGGCCTCGTGCAGGGTCAGTCCGACGACGGCGACGGTGACCGGGCCGAACAGGTCGACGGTCCTGATGCCGAGGATGTGCGGGTACAGGGCGCCGATGTTGAACCAGAACAGCAGCTGGACCAGGATCGGCATGGAGCGGAACAGCCACACGTAGCCCCAACTGACCGCGCGGAGCACGGGGTTGGCGGACAGGCGCAGCACGGCGAGCAGGGTGCCGAGGGCGAAGCCGAGGGCCATCACGAGGGCGGTGAGCCACAGGGTGAGGCCGAGGCCGCGCAGCACGGCCGTGGTGGTGAAGTAGTCGGCGACGACGCCCCATTGGAAGGCCTCGTTGCGCAGCACCGAGTTCACGGCGAGGCCGAGCAGGGTGAGCACGAGGGCGGCGGCGAGCCACTGGCCGGTGCGGCGCCGCGGGACGATGCGGGGCAGCGCGGGGCCGGATTCGGCCCGCCGGGGCGGTGACTTGGTGAGGGTCTGTGAGGACATGGCAGGCTCCGATGGCCGGAACTCCGGCACGGTCTTGCCTTCACGTCTGCGGTCTTGCCGGCACCGAGCCCCTCAGCAGCGGTACCGCACCGAGAGTAAGGGGCCGTTCACGTCCCCTGTCAAGGGTGTCCACACTGTGAGCCGTACGTCTCAAGCGAGTTGACGCGGAAACGGATGCCTGTTCCACTTGGCCCATGCATCCGCAGCAGTGGCTGGTCACGCGCTCCCACATCGACTTCGGTCGAGTGTGGTCCGCGTCTTGTTGATGCCCTTCCGGCGTCCTCTTCGCGACGCCCGCTGACGCCCGCGCTCACCCCGCGCGCGTCACGCCCTTCTCGCTCCACCTCTTCATGCGACGGATCCCTCGGATCCGCAGCACTCACGCGTCCGTACGCGCGGCACCCGTGCCGTGCGCCCCTTCGCGCCTTCACCTCGCTGCACCCTCCCCTCCCCTCGCTCCACCCTGCTTCCGCACCGCCGTAGAAGGGCATCCACCTCGCCATGCGCTCCTCCACCCTGACCTCCGCCTTCGCGCTGATCACCGTCGCGGCCCTCGGACTGACCGCGTGCGGTTCCGGCGACGCCACGGACGCGGCGCCCGCGGGCGCAGCGAAGAGCGACAAGATCCCCACCCAGGACGTGACCTCGTCCGTGAAGGAAGACCCCGCCGCCGCGAAACTCCTGCCCTCCTCCGTACGGAAGAAGGGCAGCCTGAGACTCGCGGCGACCGTGGGCGGCACACCGCCGGGTTCGTCCTACCTGCCGGACGGGAAGACGATCGCCGGCCAGGACGTGGACTTCGCACGGGCCGTCGCCAAGGTGCTCGGCATCGAGCTGCACCAGGAGGTCGCGAGCTTCGAGGCGATCCTGCCGGCGCTCGGCAGCGGCAAGTACGACCTGGGCACGGGCAACTTCGGCGTCACCGACGAACGCCGCAGGACCATCGACTTCGTCACCTACATCAACGACGGTCAGGGCTTCGCCGTCCGCGAGGACAGCGACCTCAAGAAGGTCACCGACCTGAAGCAGTTGTGCGGGCTGAACGTGGCGACGGGCGCGGGCACGACGTTCGAGGCGACGCTGGAGGAGAACAAGGGCGTCTGCGCGGACGCGGGCGAGAAGGCGTACAGCGTGAAGACGTACGCGGAGTCGAGCGCGGTCTGGTCGTCGCTGCAGCAGGGCCGCTCGGACGTCGTGATGAGCACGATCAACGGGCTGCGCTACGCGGTGGAGCACCAGGAGGGGCTGCGCTTCCTCAACGAGTTCCACCGGCTCGACGTGGGCTTCGCGTTCAAGAAGGGCACCCCGCTCGCGCCGGCCTTCCAGGCTGCGGTGAACAAGCTGATCGCGGACGGCACGTACACCCGCATCCTGAAGAAGTGGGGTACGGGGCCGTCCGCGATCGAGCGGTCCCGGATCTCGCCTCCGGAGATCAAGGACTGAGCCGGGCCGGGCCGGAGGTCAGACCCCGACCGGGCGGCGGCCGCGGGTGCGGACGCCGATGACCTGGTCCATGAGCGCCCCGAGGACGTCACGGACGGAGGCGCGGGCCCGCGCGTCGCACTCGACGACCGGGACCTCGTCGCCGACGCCGAGCGCCTCGCGGATCTCGGCGAGCTCGAAGCGCTCGGCACCGTCGAACCGGTTCACGGCGAGCACGAACGGCGTGCCCTGCGCCTCGAAGTAGTCGAGCGCGGGGAAGCAGTCCTCGATGCGTCGCGTGTCGACCAGCACGATGGTGCCGATCGCGCCCTCCACCAGGTCGTCCCAGAGGAAGGAGAACCGGTCCTGTCCCGGGGTGCCGAACAGGTAGAGGGCGAGGGAGGCGTCGAGGGTGATCCGGCCGAAGTCCAGGGCCACGGTCGTGGTCGTCTTGCCCTCGACGCCGTCGAGCGAGTCGACACCCAGCGACACCTGGGTGATCGCGGCCTCGGTGTCCAGGGGTTCGATCTCGGAGACCGCACCGATGAACGTGGTCTTGCCGACGCCGAGTCCACCGCTGACCACGATCTTCACGGCCAGCGGCGCGCGGCGTTCAGAGCGCCCTGACATGGTCTCTGATCCTTTCGAGGGTGTGGAGCGGAAGCTCCGCGGGTTGCGAACAGGTCAGGTGACCGCTGACGACGAGGTCGGAGACGAGCACCTTGGCGACGCCGAGCGGCACCTCCACCGCCTCCGCGATCTGGGCGACGGTGGTGGCCTGCGCGCACAGCGCCACGATCCGCCGGCGCTCGAAGGCGAGGGGCGCGGCCCCCTCCACCGGGTCGGTGGCGACCACGAGCGTCTCCAGGCGCAGATCGGCCTGGGCGGGCAGCGCGCGGCCGCCGGTGATGATGAAGGGACGGACGAACTGGGTGTCCGCGGCGTCGTCGTCCTCCGCCCCACGGGGTCGGTCGGTGCTCATCGCGGCAGCGTCTCCCGCAGGTCGGCGATGAGCATCGGGTTGAGCAGGTCACCGGCCCGCTCGGCGAGGACGGCCATCTCGTAGCCGACGAGGCCGAGTTCGCCGCTGCTGTCGGCGAGCACGCCGAGGCAGGAGCCGTCCCGGATCGCGGAGACGAGCAGGAAGCCGCGGCCCATCTCGATCATGATGAGTTTGACCCCGTCGAAGCCGTAGCGCTTGGAGGCGCTGCGGGCGAGGCTGGACAGGCCCGACACGATCGCGGACAGATGGTCGGCCTCGGTGCGGCCCAGTCCGTCGGAGACCGCGATGAGCAGTCCGTCGGAGGAGACGGCCACGGCGTCGCGGACCCCGTCCGTGTTGCGGACGAAGTTGGCGAGGAGCCAGTTGAAGGTCTGCGAGTCGCCTCGCGTGTCGACGGTGCTCACTTCTCGCCCTTCCCTTCGGCTTCGGTCCCGGAGGTGCCCGAGGTGGTGCCCGAGGTCTTCGACTGCTCGGCGGCGGCCCGCTCCCGCTCCACGCTGATGGCGCCGCGCATATGGGCGCTGCGGAGGCTGGAGAGCATGCCCGACACCTGGTCGGGGCCGCGCTCGACGGCCGGTGCCGGGGGCGCGGGGCGCTCCGGCTCCCCGCTCTCCCGCACGACCTTGGCGATGGCGCTGCGCTGGGGGCGCTTGACCAGGCCGTTGCGGGTGCGGGCGGCGGACGGCGCGGCGGCGCTCACGGCGGCGGGTTCCCTGGCCGGGCCCGGCTCCGGGGCGGCGTCCGCGCCCGCGCCGTGCGCCGCGGGCTCGCGCTCGGCGCGCGGGGCCGGCAGGTCGACGGGGCGGCGCCCGCCGTCGGCGGACTTCCTCCCGGCCGCGGCGGCCTTGGCGGCCTTCTTCTTGTCCTTGGCGGTGGGCTCGGTGAGGAGCGTCGCCGGGATGAGGACCCGCGCGACGACACCGGCGGCGGGGGCCTCGCCGAGCCGTACCTCGATGCCGCACCGGCGGGCGAGGGCGCCGACCACGAAGTGGCCGAGGAACCGGGTGGGTTCGGCCATGAACCCGGCCGCGCCGGACAGTCGTACGTTGGCCTCGGCGAGCGCCTTGCTGTCCATGCCGTGGCCGTGGTCGACGATGGCGACGAGGTAGCCCTCGCTGGTGCGCCGGCCCTCGATCTCGACCTCGGACTCGGGCGGCGAGAAGCTCAGCGCGTTCTCCACCAGCTCGGCGAACAGGTGGGCGACCTCGGCGACGTGCAGTCCGCTGATGTGCGCGGTGTCGACGCGGCGCAGCGTGACGCGGCGGTACTCCTCGACCTCGGAGAGCGAGGCGCGCAGGACGTCGGTCATGGAGAGCGCGGTGGACCAGGTGCGCGGGCTGGACTCGCCCGCGAGCACGAGCAGTGACTCGGCGTTGCGGCGCATGCGGGTCGCGAGGTGGTCGAGCTCGAAGAGGTTGGCGAGGGTGTCCGGGTCGGCGTCCTCGTGCTCCAGCCGGTTGATGAAGCTGATCTGACGGCGGACCAGGTTCTGGTTGCGGCGGCCGAGGCTGACCAGCGACTCGGTGGCGTTGCGGCGCAGCACGGCCTGCTCGGTGGCGAGGTCGAACGCGGCGCGCTGCACCCGGTCGAAGGCCTCCGCCACGTCACGGACCTCGGCGCCCGCGTGGGCGTCCGGGGTGAGCGGCTCGGGCGGGTCGGGCTGTTCGCCGTCCGCGGCCTGCACGGCGGCGACGGCCTTGGGCAGCCGGACCCCGGCGACGTCGCGGGCCTGGTCGGCGAGCCGGCTGAGGGGGCCGGACACGGAGCGGACGCAGTTGCGGGCGAGCGCGCCGACGGCGGCGGCCATGACGAGGGCGAACACCAGGAAGAGCAGCAGGTCGAGGCCCGCCCGGCGTTCCAGTTCGACGGCGCGGGCCTGGATGTCGTCGCCGATGGAGACCTGGACGCCGCGCAGGCCGTCGATGGTCGCGGTGATCGACTGGTACCAGGACATGGGCGGGATGTCGCGGGCGGAGAGCTTGCCGGCGCCGCGCACGGCGTTGTCCTCGTAGTCGAAGGTGCGCTGCGCCTCGGGGGTGCTCAGGGCGTCGGCGAGGCGCCGGCGCTCGCCCGGGGTGGCGGTGCGCGGCACGGCGTCGAGGGCGGCGAGCCGGCCGGCCCGCATCTGCATGAAGCGGCTGTAGTCGTCGCCCCTGAAGCGGCCGCCGGCGTCGAGGGAGCCGAGCACGATGGCGCGCTCCTCGCCGGTGAACTCCTTGGCGTTGCCGATGACCTGGAGGGTGCGGAACGCGTCGCGCAGCTGCTCGTCCTGGACGTCCTCGAGACCCAGGTCGGGGCGGTCCAGGGCGATCAGGGTGCTGGTGAACCAGTTGAAGGTGGGTTCGACCTTGGCGGTGCCGTTGTCGGCGGACTGGCGGATGCCGGTGAGGGCGTCCAGCCGGCCCATCGTGGCCCGCACCGTGTCGGCGGCCTCGTCGTCGTGCTCGGTGAGCGTGTTCTCGAGGGTGGTGCGCGCGGCGTCGGTGGTCTTGCGCTGCGCGGTCATCGGGGCGCGGAACGAGGTCACGCCGCCGACGTAGCCGAGCGTGAGTCCGCGTTCCTTCTGCAGCTCGTGGACGAAGGCCTGGAGGGTGATCTCGAGCCTGGCGTTGGCGGCGCCGTGGGCCGCGTTGCGGTAGTCGGAGACGTGTCCGGCCGCGATGACGCCGAGGAGGGCGAGCAGTCCGGCGAGACAGATGCCGAGGATGCGGAGCAGGCGGGACCGGATGGTCCGGGGTTTCACGGAGCGGGCGACGGCGTCCTTCACCGACGTCGCCGGTGCGGGGGGCGATGCAAGATCCACGTAATGGCCTTATAGAGAGGGCGAGTTGTCGAAACGTGCGGGTTTCTGTGCACGGTCAACGACCCTCGGGACCTCAGGTCACCCGTCCGGCCGGGGTTTTATATGGACACAACATGAATCGCCTTGATTCCGGGTCCATACAGGGATCCGCCCCTGTCCCGGCGGAGCCGAACACAGGGGCGGTGGGCCACTCCCAGGGGTGAGGGGCGGCGCTCAGCAGTCGCAGCAGGAGAGGCACTCGCAGCACTGGCAGCAGGAGCATGCCTCGCAGCACGAGCCGTCGCAGTTGCTGCAGCAGCCCTCGCGCTTCTTGCGGGACCAGGCGCCCTCGTACTCGTCGGCGCAGCAGACCTTGCAGGTGCAGCAGAGGCCGATCGCGGCGAAGCAGCCGGCGAAGAAGCCGCGCTTCTCGGGCCGGGGCGGCTTGGCCGGGTCTCCCCCGAAGCCGCCGGATCCGTCGCCGCCGCCCCCGCCGCCGGGGCCGTACGGTCCGCCGGGTCCCTGCGGGCCGCCGCCGTAGGGGTTGTTGGAGCCGTAGGCCTGATCCGGGGTGAAGGAGCCGTGGCCGGCCGGGCCGTAGGGGCCGGGCTGCTGCGGGTGGCCGTGGCCGGTGGAGCAGGTGGTCGTGCCGAAGGCGCGGTCCACGGAGCGGCCGAGCTCGTGCGCGAGCAGCAGGTGCGCGAGCCGGCCGTCGACGAAGTCGACCTCGCGCAGGGCGAGCCGGATGCCGTGCACGGCGTCGTCGGCGAGCCGGCGGGCCTCGGGCAGCGGGGTGCCGGTGGCGGTCAGCGGGTTCCAGGCACCGGTCTCGGCGTCGGCGCCCTGGTCCTCGACGGCGTCGAGGAGGTGGGCGAGCCGGCCGAAGAGCCGGCCGGCCTCGGCGAGCGGCTCCGCGTTGTGCGGGCGTCCGGCGAGCACGGCGGTGTGCGCGAACGCGGCGGCGGTCGCGGTCTCGGTCGGTTCGGTGACGGTGAGCACGGAGGTGCCGGGTCCGGCGAGGGACTCGACGCCGGCCTGCCGCTCGACGGCGTCGATCAGCACGGCGGTGTCGAACCCGACGTCAGATCCCGTGCGCGCGCCCGCCTTTCCCCAGCTCGCGGCGACCTTGCGGGCCGCGGCGGCGACGGGCCTGCGGGCGAAGACGCCGTCCCGGTCGTCGACGTGGTCGCGGACCTTGGCGGAGGCGAGGACGAGCGAGACGGCGGCGGCGAGCCGGGCTCCCTCGCCCTGGGCGACGGAGGCGGTGCGCATGCCGCGCAGGGGGCAGGGTCCCGCCTGGCGGCGCCACCCTCCGGCCTGGGTGCGCTCGGCCTGAGCCTCCGTCAGGACCGAGACCAGCAAACCGTCATAGTTCGTGACAATTCTGGCGAACTGCCCGTGATCGCCGCGCAGCGCCAGGCAGAGCCCGCACAGGTGGGCCATCCACTGCGTCTTGAGCCCCTCGCCGAGCCGATGGCTGCAGGGCCTGACAATTCCGAACAAGGCGACTCCCCCGTGCGCCGGATGACGATGCGTCAACTGAGGCGCCACGCACCGTCACCGCGTGATGAATCCCGGCGATCCCGGAACGACGGCATCGTACCGAGCGGATCCGGCCCCGGGTTCGTTCACCCGTACGCACCGCAACTCACCCAAACGCCGTGAAGAATCATATTTCACTCACTGTCAGCAGCGGTACCCCGTGCACCCCTTGGGAATGCCGGGATCACGCCGGGTTGACTGTGCACCAGTACCGTCACGAAAACCCCGCGCGGCGACTATCCACTTGGCGCCGCATCTGCATCATGGACGAACATTGGGGATGCACGACATGCGGAACACAGAGGGACCGCTGTGAGAGGAGGCGTCCATGGGATCGGTGCGCAAGGCGAGTGCCTGGCTTGGCCTCGTCGACGACAATGATGACGAGCGTTACTACGACGACGACTACGCCGAGGGGTCCGAGCCCGGAGACGCCTGGGTGACGGACCCGCGGGTGAAGGTCGCCAGCGAGGAGGCCGAGGAGAAGGGCCGCCGGATCGGCACCGTGACCCCGGACAGCTTCCGGGACGCGCGCCGGATCGGCGAGATGTTCCGGGACGGTGTCCCGGTGATCATGAATCTCACCTCGATGGACCCCACCGACGCCAAGCGCGTCGTCGACTTCGCGGCCGGTCTCATCTTCGGTCTGCGCGGTTCGATCGACCGGGTCGCCACCCGGGTTTTCCTGCTGACCCCGGCGGACACGCAGATCGTCTCCGGGCGCGAGGCGGCCGTACAGCCCGACGGGTTCTTCAACCAGAGCTGACCGGCTCCGACGGGGGCGACGGGAAGGGGTGCACCGCCCGGCCGCACGGCCGGGCGCCCGCCCTGTCCCCGCGGCGTCGGTCAGACGACGGGCGACTCGGCCCGGGACGAGGGACGCCGCTGGGCGGCGACCTCCGCGCTCCCGGCGCTCTCCACGCCCTCCGCGTCCGGCGCGCACTGCGCCGCCGGCGCCTCGCACTCCATCCGGCGCGGCAGCTTCAGCGCGGCCAGCGCGCCGAGCAGCAGCAGCACCGCGCTGACGATCAACGTCACGTGCAGTCCGTGCACGAACGCCGCCCGCGCCGCGTCACGCAGCGAGGCCTCGGCCGAGCTCCCGAGCCGCGCGGCGATCTGGTACGCCTCGCCGAGCGAGTGCCCCGCGGCCTCGCTGTCGGAGGCCGACACCCCGGTGACCCGGGCGAGCCCCGGCGCGTACGCCGCGTTCATCACCGAGCCGAGCAGCGCGATGCCCATGCCCGCGCCGAGCTGGTACGAGGTCTCGCCGATCGCGGCCGCGCCCCCGGCGTCGTCGGCCGGCGCCTCCGTGAGCATCGACTCGTAGGCACCGAAGAGGGTGCTCTGGAAGCCCAGGCCGAGCAGGACGAAGCCGGTGCCGAGCAGCCACGGCCGGTCGTTCTCGCCCATCAGGACGAGCAGCAGCACCGCGCAGGCGGTCAGCGCGAAGCCGTACGCGACCATGCGGCGCGGGCCGAGGCGGCGCAGGTTCGCCGAGCCGAGGACGCCCGCGGTCATCGCCGCGAAGGTCAGCGGCAGCATGCGCACGCCGGTCTCCAGCGGGCTGAGGTCGAGCACCAGCTGGAGGTACTGGACGGCGATCAGCTCCAGGCCGACGAGCGCCAGCATCGCGATGACGATGCAGCCGACGGAGGAGGAGAACGCGGCGTTGGAGAACAGCCGCATGTCGATCAGCGGGTGCTCGCGCCGGCGCTGGCGCCGGACGAACAGCAGGAGCAGCGCGACGCCCCCGAGGAAGGGCAGCACGGCGCCCGCGTCGAGGAGGTCCCGCTCGATGCCGAGTTCCTTGATGCCGTAGACGACGCCGAGCACGCCGAGGGCGGCGAGGAGGGCGCCGAAGAGGTCCCAGGGGCCGTCCGAGCGCCCCTTGGACTCGGGCACCAGGAGCCGGCACAGCGGGAGCATGACGGCCATCAGCGGGATGTTGATCAGGAAGACCGAGCCCCACCAGAAGTGCTCGACGAGGAAGCCGCCGAGGACCGGGCCGGTGGCGGCGCCGACGGCGGAGACCGCGGTCCACACGCCGATGGCGACGGCCCGCTCGTGCCGGTCGGGGAAGACGTCCCGCAGGATCGACAGGGTCGCAGGCATGATCATCGCGCCGCCGATGCCGAGCAGCGCCCGCGCCGCGATCAGCACCTGGGCGCTGTCGGAGACCACGGCGAGCGCGGAGGCGACGCCGAACAGGGCGTAGCCGAGCAGCAGGATCCGGCGGCGACCGACGCGGTCGCCGAGGGTGCCGAAGAGGATCAGCAGGGAGGCGCAGACCAGTGGATAGGCGTCGCCGATCCACAGCAGTTCGACCGAGGTGGGCTTCAGGTCCTCGGTGACCGAGGGCAGGGCCACGTAGAGGATGGTCGAGTCGAGCGCGACCAGGAGCAGACTCGTGCACAGGACGACGAGGACGATCCAGCGATTGGTGCGGGCCCCGGTGGCGGTCAGCCGATGGCGCAGGCGCCCGGTGGACGTGCTCGTCCCGGACATGCGTACCTCCCAGTGGTCCTCGCGTTCGGCGGATCCGGGGGCGGGGACTGCCCACGGTCTCCGGCTCGGGAGGAGCGGTCTCCCGGCCCCGCGGCGAAAGGCGAGTGAGCCGTCAGAGTACGCGAGTTCGAGCGGGTGACACGTGGCGGACCTCTCATGGAGTCGGGGAGCGGGTGTGGCGTACGCCACTTCCGGGTGGGGCGCGGACCGGGCCCGGCCTGCGGCGACCGGGGTCCGGGCGCCGATAATCGGGGCCGTGACGGACGATGATCGACGAAGCCGGCCCTCGCCGCCGCGCCGGGCCGCCCCGGCGCTGCTCGCCTACGCGGGCGTACGCGCGGCCGGCCTGCTGGCCCTCGCCCTGTGGAGCGCCGCGGCGGGCAAGAGCCCGCACACGCTGCTGACCGCGCGCTGGGACTCGCTCTGGTACACCCGGGTCGCCGAGCACGGCTACGGCTGGTCGGTGACGCTGCCCGACGGGAGCGTCCACTCCAATCTGGCGTTCTTCCCGCTGCTGCCCTGGCTGGAGCGGGGCGTCGCGGCGCTCTCCCCTCTCTCGTACGCGGACGCGGGACTGCTGGTGAGCTGGCTCGCCTCGCTCGGCGCGGCCTGGGGGATCTTCGCGGTCGGTGACCGGCTGTACGGGCGCCGCGCCGGAGTGTGTCTGGCGGTGCTGTGGGGGGCGCTGCCGGTCGGGATCGTGGCGTCGATGGCGTACAGCGAGGCCCTGTTCACGGCGCTCGCGGCGTGGGGTCTGTACTCGGTGCTGCGGGAGCACTGGGTGAGCGCCGGGCTGCTCGCGGCGGCGGCCGGTCTGACCCGGCCGATCGGCGCGGCGGTGGTCGCGGCGGTGTGGGTGGCGGCCGCGCTGTGGGTCCGGCGGGAGCGGCGGGTGCCGTGGCGCCTGGTGCTGGGGGTGCTGCTCGCCCCGGCGGGCGCGGCGGGGTACGTGCTGTGGGTGGGCCGGCGCACGGGCGGCGGCCTGCTCGGCTATCTGGACGTGCAGGAGCAGTGGGGGAACGGATTCGACGGGGGCGTGGCCTTCGCCCGCTTCGTCGCCGACAAGTTCACCTCCCCCCTGGGCGCGCTCGCCGGGATCGGGCTGGTCGTCGGGGTCGCGCTGGTGATCCGGCTGTACGTGGCCGGGGTGCGGCAGGGCCAGCCGGCGCCGCTGCTCGTCTACACGGGGATCGTCGTGGCGCTCGCGCTGTGCGCCTCGGGGTACTTCGGTTCGAAGCCGCGGCTGCTGCTGCCCGCGTTCCCGCTGCTGCTGCCGCTCGCGGTGGGCCTGTCCCGGTGGCGGACCGGCAGGTCGGCGGTGATCCTTGGGGCACTGACCCTGGTCTCGGCGGTGTACGGGGCGTTCTGGCTGAACGGTTCCGGTCCTCCGTGACCGTCCCCGACCGTCCCCGACCGGCTCCGACGGGCCCGATGAGCGGACAGAGAATTCCGTGCCAGCAACCGGTGAACACTTTCATAATCACCCCAGAACGAGCCGCGGAAAACGATCACTGAATTCTGTGGGCCTTCTCTCCGCGGTTACCGGAATCCGTGGAATAGGCGGCATCCTGAGATCAATCCCACATCACATCGTCATCACAAAGCCACTGTTTCGACCTGGTCCGCCGCGCGCCCGCTGTAGCGTCGATTGGGTGCGTACCGAACGAAACCTGACCCGGCGCGTCGAGCGGGTCTTCGCCCGGCTCGACCGCGAGCCCGAACGGCCGGTCATCCTGGACCCACCCAGGATGAGCCGGCACCGGGTCGTGCTCTTCGGGCTGACCCTGGCGTTCTACCTGGCCATCGTGGTCGCCGTCCTGGCCACCACCCGCCTGGTGGAGTTCGACTGGGAGGTCATGTTCTTCCGGCCGTACCAGCAGTGGCCGGAGGTGCACGCGTTCCTCGACTACTGGGTGGTCCTGGGCCAGCGCGGCCCGACCGCCGTGATGGTGACGGCCTGGCTGGGCTGGCGCTCGTGGCGCCAGCACACACTGCGTCCGCTGCTGATGTTCGGTGCCGCACTGCTGCTGCTCAACCTGACGGTGGGCGCGGCCAAGCTCGGCATGGGCCGCCTCGGCCCGCACTACGCCACCGTGATCGGCTCGAACGAGATGTGGCAGGGCGGCGATATATTTCCGTCCGGCCACACGGCGAACGCGGTGGTGACCTGGGGCATCCTGGCCTATCTGGCCTCCACGCCGCGGGCCCGCCGCTGGTTGTCCGCGGTCTCCGCGGTGATCTCCCTCAGCGTCGGCCTCACGACGGTCTATCTCGGTACGCACTGGCTGAGCGACGTCCTGCTGGGCTGGGCCGCGGGCCTGCTGATCCTGCTCGCCCTCCCCTGGTGCGAGCCGCCGGTCGCCCGGGTCGAGGCGGTCATTCTGGCCCTGCGGGACCGGCTGCGGTCCGGCCGGGGCTCCACGGCGCCGGTGCCGGTGCCGCAGCCCGTCCCGGTCGCCGCGATGGAGCCCGCCCGGGCCCCGGCGCCCGCCGACGAGGTCCGCACCCACGAGCCGGTCACCGCGCGTCCGGGCCGGCACGGCACGCTGCTGCCGCCGGGCCCGCACACCCCGCGCGGCGAGCGCACCCCGGCCACGCCGGCGGGCAGCCGCCGGCCGACGACGGAGCGGGTGCCCCGGGTCGGCGCACTGAAGGGACGAGGGGAGCTGCGCGAGCAGCCCCAGTGACAGGACGGCGGGCCCCGGTACGCACAGCCGGCCCGCAGCCGAAGGGCCCCGGAACCTCACGGTTCCGGGGCCCTTCGGCTGTCCTGGCGGTCCGGGTCAGCCCTTCCAGGAGCGGGTCACGGTGCCGTCCGTGACCTCCAGGTTCAGGCGTCCTGCGAGGTACTCCATGGTGATGATCGCGCCGGGCGGCAGCTGCCGGACGGTGGACCAGCCGCGGCCGCGCGCCTGGCGCTCGGCCTCCTGGGCGTCGAGTCCGACATACGCGTCGGGGCTGTCCTGCGGATCTGCGGGCGGGGTCGGAACGGGTGCCATGCGGCCACCGTAGGCGGTTCGCCCGGACGGCGCCAGGCCCGGCCGCCGCCCCCTCTCCCGGTTCGTACGGTCACGCTTTCGTCACAAGATCACGACAGCCTCGTACGTCGAACTTCCTCACACGATCGGGCGGTTCCGCACGACCGGAACGATTCTTATCAGGACTTCACAACGACCGGAATCGGGAATTCCACGAGCTCCCCGATGAATTCCCCGGCGGCCGGAACCATGAATTCTGGACGGGCTCCCGGCACGCATTTCCGGCCGCCCCTCCCGCATTCCGGGATTACCGAAGGGACGGGCCTCGTGGGCGAGTTGAGGCCCGCGAGAATTGCCCGGCGCGGAATGGGGCGGTCAGGCCGCGGCGACCAGAACCGACAGGTCGTTGTCCGCCGTGTAGTACGGGCTCGCCGTCAGCTCACGGCCGGCGGCGCTCACCCGCGCGGCCGGATAGGTGAAGATCGGCTTCTTGTCGGCGACGTCGTCGAGGAGCCGGGCCACCCGCACCTCGGAGCCCTGCGGACCGGCCGGCCGCAGCCACACGTCCCAGCGTCCCGCGTCCAGGTCCGCGTAGCCGATCCGCAGGGTGAACGCGCTCCCGTCCGCGGACAGCTCCCCCGTCCTGACCTGCCCGGCCGCCTCACGGGAGCGCAGCTCGGCGCGGGCCCCGGCCGCGAAGGCGGTCCCGTAGAGCCGGCCGTGCACGGTCAGCGCGCCGTCCGCGATGAGCAGCTCGCCGGCCTCGGCGTGCGGGGTGCGCAGCCAGCTGCGGACCGTGAGGTTGCCGTGCTTGGTGGCGTACGGGATGCGGACGGCGACGTGGCCGCGCGAGCCGCTCGGCGCCCGGTCGACGAGGGAGCGCAGATCGTTCACTCCGGGCATCAGCCGCACCGGCTGCTCCCCGGAAACCTGCGCGTACGCGTCCCAGCGGCCCTCGGGCAGCCCGACGCCTATGGGGAGCGAGGCGCGCAGCCGGCCGTCCCCGGCGGGGGCGAGGGGCAGCCGCACCTCCTCGCCTCCCGCGCGGTCGATGAGCACGAGGTGCGCCGGGTCGTGCGCCCCGTGGTCCAGGACGTCGAAGGTGAGGCCGCCGGCCGAGTCGGCGATGCAGTCGGCGCGCGGCGCCGCGGCGGCCGCGGTCCTGTCGTCGGAACCGGAGGTGGGTGCGGGTACGGCCAGCGGAGTCATGCGGTGCGCCCCTTCGCCTGTGAGGTGAACGCGTTCCGTACGGCGTAGGCGCCGTCGAGGAGGGAGCCGCGGGCCCGCTGCAGCAGGCCGATCCGGCCGCCGCGCGCGGTGAGCGAGCCGAACAGGGTCTCGTAGCGCTCGGCGATCCGGGCCGGGTCGAAGCGCTCGGAGTCGGTGAGCGCGCGGGCGGCCATCCGGCGCCGCAGCTCGTCGTCGTTGATGAGTTCGAGCAGGCCGCGCGCGATCGCGTCGACGTTGCCGACCTCGACGAGGCGGCCGTCGACACCGTTGTCGATGATCTCGCCGGGGCCGTGCGGACAGTCGGTGGCGACCACGGGCAGGCCGCAGCGCATGGCCTCGACGATCGTCATGCCGAAGGACTCGAAGGTCGACGTCACCGCGGCGACGGAACCTTTCGCCCACTCCGGCTCGATGGGGTTGGCGGGACCCATGAGGAACACGTGGTTGTACAGGCCGAGTTGGTCGATGAGGCGGCGCAGCTTGTCCTTCTGCTTGCCGCCGCCGTAGATGCGCAGCCGCCAGTCGGGGCGCTCGGCGCGCACGGTGTCGAAGGCCTTGATGAGGAGGTCGTAGCGCTTGACCGGGGCGAGGCGGCCGGCCGCGACGACCCACTTGCCGTTGCCGTCGGCGGGGGCGACGCCGGGCGCGGGCACCGGGTTGGGCAGGGCCGCGATCCGGACGCCGGGCAGCCGCATCCGCTCGCGGTAGGCGCGCGCGTCGGCCTCGGTGGTCGTCGTGAGGGCGTCGAGCCTCGGGTACACGGCGCGCAACTGCCGTACGAGGGCGGGCGAGTGCGTGTCGAGGGTCAGGTGCTCCTGGCCGATGCGCAGCGGGCCGCGCCGGGTCTGCCGGGCCAGGTGCACGTTCAGCCCCGGGCGGGTGCCGACGACGACGTCCGCCTCGACGCTGCCCAGGTGCTGGGCGATGCGCCGGTCGGTGAGCGCGCTGTACTGCGCGTAGCGGCCCTCGGCGCGCGGGAAGAAGCTCGCGGGGCGGTGGTAGTCGGGGTCGTCGCCCTCGTAGCCGGGGCCGTCCTTGCGGATGTCGACGAGATGGCGCACCCGCACGCGCGGGTCGGTGGCGAACACCGGCCGGTCGCGGTGCCGGAAGACGGACACGACCTCGACGTCGTGCTGCTCGGCCAGGGTGTTGGCGAGGTTGTACGTGGTGCGGATCGTCCCTCCGATCCCGTACGCATTGTGAATCAGGAAAGAAATCTGCATGCGTCCCCGTATCCCACCATTCCTCGCGGTCAGCACCGGTCAGTCCCAACAGTCACATCAGTCTGAACAGCCCGGGTCCTCCGCCTACCGCATGGTTAGACAGGGATGCCCCGACGAGGGTTGTTCTTCATCATCATCTTGTTCCAGAAGAGTTGCCGGATCGGAAGCCGACATCGGGAACCTTTTCGTCAATCCATCCATTAGGAGGACGTTATGGCTGGTAGGCGAGCTGCGGGACGTCGAAGCAGGTTCGCGTCATGTCACCGTTCTGGGTGACCCAGCCACGTCCGTCGACCCAGCGGGCGACCGACAGACACGTGCGGCGCGTCGCCGGCGGCTCCGGCAGGGGGCGGTAGGTGACCGGCAGCAGCAGTCCGCGGGCGGTGTAGGGCTCGTCGCGGTTCATGAAGCGGTCCACGCACGCGCGCGTGACGCCGTCGCCGTGCGCCGCGCAGGACCGGGCGGCGTCGGTGAACCACAACGCGGCCGCCCAGCCCTCCAGTTGCCACTGGGAGTGCGTCTTCAGGTTCTCGGTGCCGTCGCGGAAGGCGCGGACGGCCGGGTGCCCGGTGTCCTCGTAGTTGCGGCTGGAGCCGGTGACCCACAGGGAGTCGCGGCAGTGCGGGGCGTCCTTGTAGTCGGCGGCGACGGTCGAGGACCAGTTCTGGACGTTGGTGACCTTCGCGGTGACACGGACCCCGGCCCGGTCCATCGCCTCGCACAGCCGGGCGTTGCCGTGCGCGTCGATCGCGTCGAAGACGAGGTCCGTCTTCTGGCTCTTCAGATCGGCGGCGACGGCGCGGAAGTTGGGCAGCGCGAAGTCGACCTCCTCGGGCACCACCTTGTAGCCCTCGGCCTCCAGACCGCGCGTCACGAGCCGGGCGTACGCGGCCGAGGCGGCCTGGTTGTAGGAGACGACGGCGGCGGTGCGGGCGCCCTTCTCGCGCTTGAAGTAGCGGTAGACCTCGGTGCCGCCGTACAGCGTGCCGTTCCAGCCGGGGGTGCCGTCGCGGGGCGCGGAGCTGCCGTAGATCCCGTACAGGTGCGGGTAGGTGTCGTAGGCGGCGCCGATGGGCTGGCCGCCGATGTCGGGGACGCCGGCGCGGGAGACCCGGGCCGCGCCCGCATAGTCGAGCGAGGTGGTGGCGACCAGGGCGACGACCTTCTCCTCGTCGACGAGGCGGTGGACGCACGTGTTGTTGCCGACGCCGCTGCCGCCGTCGTCGCACAGGTGCGCTTCGACGCGGCGGCCGTCGATGCCGCCGTGCGCGTTCAGGTGCGCGAAGTAGGCCCGCGCGCCGTCGCGGGTGTCGGTGAAGGTGGCGCCGCCGACGGGGCTGGTGGCGCTGGTGATGATGCCGACGCGGATCGGGGCGGAGGCGTCCGCCGGGGCGCGGCTCGTGCGGCCGTCCTCGAAGGCGCTCTCGGGTAGCCGGGAGCCGCAGGCCGCGACCGCGAGCAGCGCCGCGGTGAGGGCGAGGGCCTCAGCAGCCCGGCGCGGCCGACGCATTCTCGCTCAGCTGCACCAGGGCGCACAGTGTCTTGACCGACACCTTCCAGGTGCCGTCCTGCTCGACGGAGGTGCCCTTGGCGTCGGGCAGCACGGTGGCGCCCTTGAGCGACAGCGAGTACGTCACGTCGGCGCCGGTCGGCGAGGTGAAGGTGACCTTCGTGACCTCGGCGGAGACCTGCTGGCCTCGCTGGTCGCCGTTGAAGCCCTGGAGGACCTGCCGCATCTGCTGCCCGTTCTCCAGGACGGCCTCCTTCTCCTTGATGGAGACGGAGGGGTCGAAGAACTTCTTCCAGTTCTCCTTGATCTCCTTCTGCGCCGCGGCCTGGTCGGCCGGGGCCGTCGCCGAGGGGGTCCGCGAGGCGGGGGTCGGCGGGTTGGTGTCCGCTCCCCCGCTGTCGTCGCCGCACGCCGCGAGGGCCGGCCCGAGCATCAGCGCACCGGCGAGGGCGAGCGCGGCGCCGCGCCCGCGGCCCGTCCTGATCCTGCTCCCGAGAACCATCTGGCTCACCACCGGGTGTCGGTCCGGGCCTGTCCTGCGCCCGGTGCTTTCAGGGTCGGCTTCCAGGAGGCATAGTGCAAGCGATCGCCGGACAAGACCAGACACCTGCACGCGCCCAGGACCACGCGACGACGGGGGAGCCACGATGCGGACGGTCGGACCACGCTCGGTGCACCCGGCGGCGTGGGCGGGGCTCGCCGCGCTCGCCGCGGGGGCGGTGCTCTGCGCGATCGGCTGGTACGGGGTGTCGGGCGAGCGGTTCGCCGAGCGGCAGCTGCCGTATCTCGCCTCGTGCACGGTGCCGGGCGCGGCCCTGATCGTCGCGGGCGCGGTGCTCCTCACGTACGGCCGGAGCGTGCTCGCCGCGTCGCGGGTGGAGCGGCTGTACGAGCTGCTCGTGGCGACCGGGACGCCTGCGCGCGCGGAGACGGTCGCCGGTCCGCTCGCCACCGGTGACGAGCTGCGGACGGTGCCGGGCGGCACGCTGTGGCACCGGGCCGACTGCCCGCTCGTCGAGGGCCGGGCCGACGCGGTGCCCGTCGACGCGGCCGGTGCCGCGGAGCGGGGGCTCGCCCCGTGCCCGCTGTGCGAGCCTCCCGCCGGGAGCTGAGGCGTGGCCTCGCTGACGTACGAACTGACGCTCGCCGGCCTGTCGGTGGGCGCGGCAGCGGCGCTGACCGGGGTCGGGCTCGTCGTCACGTACCGGGCGACGGGCGTGCTCAACTTCGCGCACGGGGCCATCGCCGTGTTCTGCGCCTACCTGCTGCGGCAGTTCGTCGTGGTGTGGGACTGGCCGCTGTGGGCGGGCGCCGCGCTGGTGCTGCTCGGGGTGGCGCCCGCGCTCGGACTCGCCCTGGAACGCGGGGTGTTCCGGCCGCTCGCGGTGTCCGGGAACGATCCGGCCCGGACGCTGGTCGCGTCGATCGGCGTGTTCGTCCTTCTGGTGGGTGCGGCGGCGCTGCTGTGGGGCACGGGCGCGCAGGAGGACGCCCCGGTGCTGATCTCGGCCGACCCGTGGGGGCAGCTCGCGGTGGTGTGCGCGGTCGCGGTGGCGGTGTGGGCGGTGACCCGGCTGACCCGGTTCGGGGGTGAGCTGCGGGCGGTGGTCGACGACCGGCGGCTGGCGGTGCTGGGCGGGGTCGACGCGGACCGGGTGGCGGCCGTGGGCTGGGCGTTCGGCGCGTGCACGGCGGGCCTGACCGGAGTGCTGCTCGCCCCGTACGTGCGGCTCGACCCGTACGGGCTGCCGCTCCTGGTGATGGAGGTCGTGGCCGTCGCGGTGGCGGCGCGGATGCGGTATCTGTCGGTCGCGGTCGGGGTGGCGCTCGCCGTCGGCGTGGCGCAGAGCCAGCTGACGCGACTGCATCCGGGCGGCTGGGCGCAGCCCCTGCTCCAGGCGGTGGGGGCGAACCTGTTCGTGGTGGCGCTGCTCGTCGCCGCGCTCGTGCTGCCCGCGGTGGGCGGGGCGGGCGCGTTGTCGCAGGCGGCGACGCGGCGGGTGGTGCCGGCGCCGCCGGGGGCGTGGCCGGTGGCCGGGGTGCTGTTCCTGCTGCCGCTCGGGTTCGCGGGGTCGGACCTGCACACGGCCGTCCAGGTGCCGGCGCTCGCGCTGATCCTGCTGTCGCTGGTCGTGGTGACCGGCCGGGCGGGACAGCTCGCGCTGGGCCAGGGGGCGTTCGCGGGGCTCGGGGCGCTGTTCGCGGTGCTCCTCTCGCTGGGCCGCTTCCCGGGACTGCCCCAACTGCCGGGTCCGGCCGCGCTGGTGCTCGCGGTGCTCCTGGTGGCGCCGCTCGGCCTGCTCACCGCGCTGCCGGCGATCCGGCGGCACGGTCTGGCGCTCGCGCTGGCCACGTTCGCGGTCGGGGTCGGGGTGAGCCGCTTCGTGCTCGCCCAGCCGTACGCGGCGGGCCTGGCCCCGCCCCGCCCGGCGGGCCTCGCCGACGACCGCGCGTTCTACGCCCTCGAACTGGTCCTGCTGTGCGGGGCCCTGCTCGTGGTCCGCCAGGTGCGGCAGGGCCGGTCCGGGCGGGCGCTCGCCGCGCTCCGGGACGACGAGGCGGGGGCGGCCGCGGCGGGGGTCCCGGTGGCCGCGCTGAAGGTCGCGGCCTTCGTCCTGGCCGCCGCCCTGGCGGCCCTGGGCGGCGCTCTCCTCTCCTTCGGCCTGCGCTCCTTCGACCCGGCCTCCTTCGACCCGGTCCGCGGCCTGCTCTGGTTCGCCGCGATCGTCGTCCTCGGCGCGGACGGCCCCCTCTCGGCCCTCCTGGGCGCGGCTCTCCTGGTCGGCCTGGACGCGGGCGCCCGCGGCGGCGTGGCCGCGGCCACGGTCGGCCTCCTGGCCGTCCTGGTCGGCCGCTTCCCGGAGGGCCCGTACGAGGCGGTGCGCTCGCTGTCGGTACGGGCACGGGGGCGCGGTCGGCTGACCGAGCGGGGGGACGCGGTGCGGGTCCGGCTGGGTCGGGTCGGCACAGGGGCGGACGGGGAGTCGGCGGCACGGGACCTGCGGGACGGTGGGCCGGCCGGGCCCGCCCCCCGCACGGGCCGCCCGCACGGCCGCACGGCGTCCGGCCCGGATCTCGCCCCCTCCCGCTCGGCGGGGCGGAAGGCGTCGCCCGCCCCGGAAGGCAGGCCGTCCGGCTCGGCGGGGCCGCACACGCCGGCCACGCTCACGCCCCGGGCAGCGCTGCACGCACCGGCCGGACCCGAAGCCGACGCGGGTCGCCCGGCCGAGCCGTCGGCACACGTCCCCGGCGCGGGGTCCGGGCCGGGCGGCGCCCCGCCCTCCCCTCCCCCGGCTCCGCGCGCCGCCGCCGGACCGCCCGGCAGGGCCCCCGTGCTGGCCTGTTCCGGGATCGTGGTGCGGTTCGGGGGGCGGGTGGTGCTGGACGGGGTCGGGGTGCGGGTGGAGGCGGGGCGGGTGACCGCTGTCGTGGGGGACAACGGGGCCGGGAAGAGCACCCTGTTCCACTGTCTCGCCGGCACGCTGCGGCCGGATGCCGGCCGCGTGTCGTTCGGGGACCGGGACGTGACGCGGACGGCGGCGCACGCGCGGACGCGGCTCGGGGTGGCGCGGACGTTCCAGCAGCTCGTCGTGTTCCCCTCGCTCAGCGTCGGGGACAACATCCGGGTCGGCGCGGAGCAGGGCCACGTCCGTGATCCCGGGGCCGTCGCACGCCTGCTGCGCCTGCTCCGGGTGCCCGACGGTCGGCGCACCGACGACCTGTCCACCGGGACGCTACGCCGGGTCGAACTGGCCCGCGCCCTCGCCGGCCGTCCGCACGTCCTGCTCCTCGACGAACCCACCGCCGGCCTGGACGACGCCGAAGTGGCCGAGCTGACCCGGCTGTTGCGGGCCCTGGCCGCCGACGGCACGGCTCTGCTGATCATCGAGCACGACCTGGAACTGGTGGCCGCGCTGGCCGGCACCGTGCACGTACTGGAGGGCGGGCGGATCGTCGCGTCCGGACCGCCCGGCGAGGTGCTCCCCGCGAGGGCCGGCCGATGAGGCGCGGCGTCGAACTGCGGGGCGCCCGCGTCCACTACGGCCCCCTGGAGGCCCTGCACGGCGTCACCCTCGCGGCCCCCGCGGGCACGCTCACCGTGCTCCTCGGACGCAACGGCTCGGGCCGCACCACCGTGCTGCGCGCGCTCGCCGGCACGGTGCCGCTGTCCGGCGGGGCCGCGCTGTGGGACGGGCGGGACATGACCGGCCGCACCGCGCGGGCCCGCGCGGCGGCGGGCCTGCGCTTCGTCCCGGACCGCCAGGCCGTGCACGCGGGGCTCGGCGTGACGGACAACCTCCGCCTCGCCGCCCCGGACGGCGACCTCGCCCCTGCCCTCGACGCCTACCCGGAGCTGCGCCCCCTGCTCGACCGCCGCGCCGGCACCCTCTCCGGCGGCGAACAGCGCATGCTGGCCCTGGCCCGCGCCCTGCTCGCCCGCCCCCGCGTCCTCCTCCTCGACGAGCCGACCCAGGGCATGTCGCCCCGGGTTGCGGCCCGTACGTACGACCTGCTGCGCGGCCTCGACGCGTGCGTGGTCCTCGCCGAGCAACGACTGCCACAGCCCCTGCGCCACCTGCCGGCCCGGCCCGGGCTCCCGGTGCTCGTGTACGGCCTCGGTCGGGGCGCCGTCACCTTCAGCGGCGAGGCGAGCGAAGCCTGAGCGCCGAAACCCCTGCACACGCGCCCCCACCAGGGGGGCGGGGCAGTGCCGTTCAGCGACGTCGCCGCGGGGCGCGGCCGGCCACGACGGCGCGCGGCCCCCACGGCGGCCCCCGGGACGGCTACGGCAGCTTCAGCATCATGCCGACGGTGAGGCGGTTCGGGTCGGGGCCGATCGTCTTGGTGTTGGCCCGGTACAGGGCCTCCCAGCCGCCCGCGACCTTGAAGCGGGCGGCGACGGCGGCCAGGGTGTCGCCGGGCTGCACGAAATGGGCCCGCCCGCTGAGCCCGTACCGCTTCGCGCAGACCGGCCAGGCGCCCCAGCCCTGCACGCGGACCACGTCCTCGGCGACCTTGATCTGCTCCTCGCGGGTGGCGAGGTCGGCGCGCGGCGCGTACTTGAGGCCGCCGAACTCCTTCCAGGTCGCCTGCCAGAACTGCAGCCCGCCGTAGTACGAGTTGCCGGTGTTGGCGTTCCAGCGGCCGCTGCTCTCGCACTCGGCGACGCAGTCCCACGGCCACGTTCCCTTGGTGCAGACGCGGGGTGCGCTGAGCCCGCCGGGCCCCGGGGCGGGCGGCGGGACGGCCGCGGCCCGCGCGAGGTCCAGGGTCAGTCCCAGGGGAAGCAGCGCGCCCAGCAGGGCCGCCGCACAGCGCCGCGCGGCGGGCGTCACGGGGATCAGATGCATCGCGTCACGCTACGCAGCGCCCCGCCGGGCGCGGTCGTGCCGCGCCGCGCCCGGCGCGGCCCCACCCGGTCGGCGCACCTGCGCTTTTGTGCGGGATGCGTGACCCAGGCGGCCGGTCACCCGTTGTCCCTTCATCAGCACTCACAGCGAGACCGATCCTGAGGAGCCACCCGTGCCGCGCTTGCTCGACGTCAGTGACGACGTACGCGCCGAGATCGGCGACGAAGAAGCCGACCGGCTGCTCGCCGGGGACAACGCCCCGGGCAGCTACGACTGCACGTCCTGCCGCACCCCGGGCGACACGGAACAGGAACGGACCAGCACCGTCCTGTTCGTCGGCGACGAGACCGCCGTGCTCGCCTTCGCCCACGCCGCCTGCCTGCCCTCGCAGGTCGTCCAGGTCAACGAGGACCAGTTGCAGGGCGCCGTCCAGTCGCTCGGCGCGCCCGGCGCGGACGCGGCGGCCCCGTCGGCCGAGGCGCCGCCCGCGCAGGCCGTGCTCGGCGTGACCAGCGGCCTGATCCTGATCAACGGCGATCTGCACCCCGCGCTCGTCGTCGAGCCGACCGGCCCGATCTCCCGTCCGGGCGTGCAGTCCGGCGGCGACGACTTCCTGCCGCTCCTGATCGAGCAGGGCTTCATGCCGGTGCCGGAGCTGGCGCAGGCGCCGCGCTCGCTGCCCGGCTGGTCGGTGCTGCTCGCCATGGGCCAGCTGCACGCGGTCCTGCAGCCCGGCACCGGCGGCGCGCCCGCTCAGGTCGCCTGGTGGCAGGCGCACCAGCCGCTCGTGGTGACGGAGGGCTGGCGGGCCGCGGCGAACAAGACGCAGACCGTGCTCGTCTTCGCCGCCCCGGTCGGCTCGATCGGCCGCCAGCCGCGCGAGGACCTGCTGCGCGACGCGCTCGACAAGGCCGCGGCGAACGGCCGGCTGGTCGCCGCCGCGATGCCGCTCGCGGGCACCTGAGCCGACCGGCCGCGCACTCCCCGCAGGACGACACGCAGTACAGGACGACGCGCAGTACGCGTGGGTCTCGTAGGACCGACGCCCGACCCGGGCCCCGCCGAATCCGCCGGTCACGCCCCTGACGCCCCGCAAAAGCCGAGGCCAAGGGCGCATCCGACGGGGGGTCCGGGTCGTTTGCACGTATGTGCACCCATACGACCTCACCTCAGCCCCGCGGCGTCAGCCGTACCCGACGCCGATCCCGTCGATGCGGCCCTCGCAGCCCCCGGCGGGCGGCCGCTCGGCCACCCCGATCTACGACGCGCTGTACGCGGAGTACCGCCGCTCCTTCCGGGCCCTGCCGGGCGATCGCAGCGGCGAGGAGGAGCTGGGGTTCACCTCGTTCGGGGCGGGCCTGTACGGCTCGCGGCACCACACGCCGCCGCAGTTGTGGCAGACGAGCAGCGGGCGGCACGCCGGTCCGGGAGCATCGCTCCCGGCCGCCCTGCCGCCCGCTCCGCGCCGCGAGCACCACTGAGGTCCCCGGCGCGCCGCTAGCTCGCGCGCTTACTTCTTCTTGCCGCGCTTCTCCCGCACCCGCACGGAAATGTGGATCGGCGTCCCCTCGAACCCGAACTCCTCGCGCAGACGCCGCTCCACGAAGCGCCGGTAGCCCGCCTCGATGAAGCCGGAGGCGAACAGCACGAACCGCGGCGGCTTGGTGCCGGCCTGCGTGCCGAACAGGATGCGGGGCTGCTTGCCGCCGCGCACCGGGTGCGGGTGGGAGGCGACGAGCTCGCCGAGGAAGGCGTTGAGCCGGCCCGTGGGGACGCGGGTCTCCCAGCCGGCCAGCGCCGTCTCGATCGCCGGGACGAGCTTCTCCATGTGGCGGCCGGTCCGCGCCGACACGTTGACCCGCGGGGCCCAGGCGATCTGGCCCAGCTCGGTCTCGATCTCGCGCTCCAGGTAGTAGCGGCGCTCCTCGTCGAGGGTGTCCCACTTGTTGAAGGCGACGACGACCGCGCGGCCGGCCTCGACGGCCATCGTCACGATCCGCTGGTCCTGGATGGAGATGGACTCGGACGCGTCGATCAGGATGACCGCGACCTCCGCCTTCTCGACGGCGGCGGCGGTGCGCAGCGAGGCGTAGTAGTCGGCGCCCTGCTGGAGGTGGACGCGCTTGCGGATGCCCGCCGTGTCGACGAACTTCCAGGTGACTCCGCCGAGTTCGATGAGCTCGTCGACCGGGTCACGGGTGGTGCCCGCCAACTCGTTGACGACGACGCGCTCCTCGTTCGCGACCTTGTTCAGGAGCGAGGACTTGCCGACGTTCGGGCGGCCGATCAGGGCGATGCGGCGCGGGCCGCCGACGCCGGCGGCGCCGAAGGTCTGCGCGGGCGCCTCGGGCAGCGCCTCCAGGACGGCGTCGAGCATGTCGCCGGTGCCGCGGCCGTGCAGCGAGGAGACGGGGTGCGGCTCGCCGATGCCGAGGGACCACAGGGCGGTGGCGTCGGCCTCGCCGCTGGGGCCGTCGACCTTGTTGGCGCACAGCACGACGGGCTTCTTGGCCTTGCGCAGGAGGCGGACGACGGCCTCGTCGGTGTCGGTGACGCCGACCTTGGAGTCGACGACGAAGACGACGGCGTCGGCGGTCTCGATCGCGTACTCGGCCTGCGCGGCGACCGAGGCGTCGATGCCGAGGACGTCCTGCTCCCAGCCGCCGGTGTCGACGACCTTGAAGCGGCGGCCCGCCCACTCGGCCTCGTACGTGACGCGGTCGCGGGTGACGCCCGGCTTGTCCTCGACGACGGCCTCGCGGCGGCCGATGATGCGGTTTACCAGGGTCGACTTGCCGACGTTGGGCCGGCCGACGACGGCGAGGACGGGCAGCGGGCCGTGGCCCGCCTCCTCGATCGCGCCCTCGACGTCCTCGAGGTCGAAGCCCTCCTCGGCCGCGAGCTCCATGAACCGGGCGTACTCAGCGTCGCCGAGCGCGCCGTGATCGTGCTCCGCGCCGCCCTCGGGCTGGATCTGGTCGTTCATGAAGTCCGTACCTCGTCGTTCATCGTGGTGATCGGTGCCCGCACCCGTTCGGGGCGCGCGCACTACTGAAAGTCTCGCTCAGCGCCCGGTCAGGCGCCTGGCGTTCTCCAGGTGGGCGGTGAGCCGGTCCTGGATGCGCACGGTCGCCTCGTCCAGCGCCTTGCGCGTGCGGCGGCCGCTGCCGTCGCCCGCCTCGAAGGGGTCGCCGAAGACGACGTCGACCCGGCTGCGCAGCGGGGGCAGCCCCTTTATCAACCGTCCGGGCCGGTCCGTGCTTCCCAGCACCGCGACCGGGACGATCGGCGCGCCGGAGCGCACCGCGAAGTACGCGAGCCCGGCCCGCAGCGAGGCGAAGTCGCCCTCGCCGCGGGTGCCCTCGGGGAAGATCCCGAGGACGCCGTCGTTCCTCAGCACGTCGAGGGCGCGGGTGACGGCGGTACGGTCCGTGCCGGTCCGGTCCACCTTCACCTGGCCGATCCCGTCGAGGAAGCGGCCGAGTGGTCCGACGAACGCCTCCTGCTTGATCAGGAAGTGCGCCGGCCGCGGGGCGACGCCCATGACCATGGGCCCGTCGATGTTGTGGGCGTGGTTCACGGCGAGGATCACCGGGCCGCTCGCGGGGACCCGCCAGGATCCCAGCACGCGCGGCTTCCACAGCCCGTACATCAGACCGACGCCGATGCGCCGTCCGACCTCGGCGCCGCGCTCGGAGGGAGCGTCGCTCACCGGGAGGCCCGCTTCTCCTCGACCAGCGTGACGACGCACTCGATGACCTGCTGCAGCGTGAGGTCGGTGGTGTCGACCTCGACGGCGTCGCCCGCCTTGGCGAGCGGCGACGTCTTGCGGCTGGAGTCGGCCTTGTCGCGCGCCACGAGGGCCTCCTGCGTCGCCTTGACGTCGGAGCCCTTGAGCTCGCCGGAGCGGCGGGCGGCGCGGGCCTCGGGCGAGGCGGTCAGGAAGATCTTGAGGTCGGCGTCGGGCAGCACCGTCGTACCGATGTCGCGGCCCTCGACGACGATGCCCTTCTCGGCCGAGGCGGCGATGGAGCGCTGCAGCTCGGTGATCCGGGCCCGCACCTCGGGGACGGCGCTGACGGCGCTGACCTGGGAGGTGACCTCGGTCGTGCGGATGGGACCGGCCACGTCGGTGCCGTCCACCGTGATGGTGGGGCCGGACGGGTCGGTGCCGGAGACGATGTCGGCCTTGCCCGCCACCGCGGCGATGGCGGACGCGTCGGACAGGTCGATGCCGTTGTTCACCATCCACCAGGTGATCGCCCGGTACTGGGCGCCGGTGTCCAGGTAGCTCAGTCCGAGCTGGGCGGCGACGGCCTTCGAGGTGCTCGACTTGCCCGTGCCGGAGGGTCCGTCGATGGCGACGATCACGGCTGCCGGGGTTTCCATGGGTGACGGACACCTTTCTCAGTGCACGGGGGCATGCGGACGGGGCGCGGACACGCCCCGCACAAGGTTACTGGCTCTGAGAAGCGACTCTTACTGGCACCTCTGACGGCCGCCTCTCACTGCCGCATGGCCCAGCCGCGCTCGCGGAGCGCGGCGGCGAGCTTGGGCGCGGCCGCGGGCTGCACCATGAGCTGGATGAAGCCGGCCTGCTGCCCGGTCGCGTGCTCGATCCGCACGTCCTCGATGTTGATCCCGACGGCGCCGGCGTCCGCGAAGATGCGAGCGAGCTCACCCGGCTGGTCGGAGATCAGGACGGCGACGGCCTCGTACGCGGCGGGGGCGGCGCCGTGCTTGCCGGGGACCCGGGCCTGGCCCGCGTTGCCCTTGCGCAGCATCGTCTCGACTCCGTCGGCGCCCTCGCGGCGCTTGTCGTCGTCGGAGGACTGCAGGGCGCGCAGGGCCCGTACGGTCTCGTCGAGGTCGGCGGAGAGGTCGGTGAGCAGGTCGGCGACGGGGCCCGGGTTGGCGGAGAGGATGTCGATCCACATGCGCGGGTCGGAGGCGGCGATGCGGGTCACGTCGCGGATGCCCTGGCCGCAGAGGCGGACGGCGGCCTCCTCCGCGTTCTCCAGGCGGGCGGCGACCATGCCGGAGACGAGGTGCGGCATGTGCGAGACGAGGGCGACGGCCCGGTCGTGGGCGTCGGCGTCCATGACGACGGGCACGGCCCGGCACAGGGCGACCAGTTCCAGGGCGAGGTTGAGGACCTCGGTGTCGGTGTCCCGGGTCGGGGTGAGCACCCAGGGCCGGCCCTCGAAGAGGTCGGCGGTCGCCGCGAGCGGGCCGCTGCGCTCGCGGCCGCTCATGGGGTGCGTGCCGATGTAGGCGGTGAGGTCGAGGCCGAGGGACTCCAGGTCGCGGCGCGGGCCGCCCTTGACGCTGGCGACGTCGAGGTAGCCGCGGGCGACGCCGCGGCGCATGGCGTCGGCGAGCTGCTGCGCGACGTGCGCGGGCGGCACGGCGACGACGCACAGGTCGACGACGCCCTCGGGGGCCTCGGCGCTGCCGGCGCCGAGGGCGGCGGCGGTGCGGGCCTGGCCGGGGTCGTGGTCCTCCAGGTGCACGGTGACGCCGCGCGAGGCGAGCGCCAGGGCGGCGGAGGTGCCGATGAGGCCGGTGCCGATGACGAGTGCGGTTCTCACTGGGCGATGTCCTTGCGCAGGGCGGCCGCGGCGCCGAGGTAGACGTGCGCGACCTCGGACTTGGGCAGCTCGGTGTCGACGTGCGCGAGGAGGCGGACGACGCGCGGCATGGCGCCGGCGATGTCGAGTTCCTGGGCGCAGATCAGCGGGACGTCCACGATGCCGAGGCCGCGCGCTGCGGCCGCGGGGAAGGCGGAGTGCAGGTCGGGGGTGGCGGTGAACCAGATGGAGATCAGGTCGTCCCCGGTCAGTCCGTTCCGCTCGAGGACGGCGGTGAGCAGCTCGCTGACCTGCTCCTCCATGTGCCCGGCGTCGTCCCGTTCGAGTTGGACCGCGCCCCGGACCGCTCGTACCGCCACCGTGTCACTCCTTGATCCCGCGTACGTTCTGCCATCGCCCAGCGTAATCGCGCCGGTGCGAGCGGACGCGCGGCGCCCGTCTGTCGAGACGGCCGCCGCGCGTGCGGGGGTGCGGGTACGGGGATCAGAGGCGCTGTTCCCTGACGAGGTCCTCCAGGGAGGCGCCGGAGGGCACCTGGCCGTCGGGGGTGAGCCGGTCGACGACCTGCGGGAGCTGCCGGGCCACCTGCTGGGCGGCCTCGTCGCGGCTCACGCCCGCCTCGGCGGCGACCTTGTCGAGGGTGTCGTCGGGGACGGCCTGCTTGACCTGCTCGGGGGTGAGCGGCTGGTTGTCGCCGGTGCCGATCCAGGAGTCGAGCTGCCGCTGGTCGCCGAGGCCCGACTTCGTGATCATGTCCATGAGGCCGCCCAGCGGATCGGAGCCCGCCGCGCCGCCTCCGGCCCTGCCCGCGAGCACGCTCTGCAGCAGCGAGCCGAGGACATCGGCCCCGGCTCCTCCTCCGCCGCCCGCCGCGCTCCGGCCGCCTCCGCCGAGGAGACCGCCGAGCAGACCGCCCAGATCCATTCCTGCCATGACCTTGTGCCTTTCGGTGTGCCGCACACGACCACCTCAATGTCACCCGGGCCGCCCCCTGCCGCCACTCGGTGCGACCGGCGCTCGTAGGCTCCGGGCATGGAACCGGAGCGGCTGGTGCGTGATCACACGGTGTACGCGTGCGTGATGGGTTCGCGCGCCTTCGGGCTGGCCACGGAGGGCAGCGACACGGACCGGCGGGGCGTGTTCCTGGCGCCGACGCCGCTGTTCTGGCGCTTCGAGAAGCCGCCGACGCATGTGGACGGGCCGGCCGAGGAGCAGTTCTCGTGGGAGCTGGAGCGGTTCTGCTCGCTGGCGCTGCGGGCGAACCCGAACGTGCTGGAGTGTCTGCACTCGCCGATCGTGGAGCGGATCACGGACACGGGGCGTGAACTGCTCGGCCTGCGCGACGCCTTCCTGTCCCGGCAGGCGCACGACACGTTCGCCCGCTACGCGCTCGGCCAGCGCAAGAAGCTGGAGGCGGACGTGCGCACGCACGGCGCCCCGCGCTGGAAGCACGCCATGCACCTGCTGCGCCTGCTGACCTCCTGCCGGGATCTGCTGCGCACCGGGGAGCTGATGATCGACGTGAGCGGGCAGCGGGAGGAACTGCTCGCGGTGAAGCGCGGCGAGGTGCCGTGGCCGGAGGTCGAGCGCCGGATGGCGGCTCTCGCGGCCCAGGCCGAGCAGGCCGCGGAGCGCACTCCCCTTCCGGCCGAGCCGGACCGGGCCCGGGTCGAGGACTTCCTCGTCCGGACCCGGCGGGCCTCAGCCCTGGAGGCCCGCTAGCCGTACCCGGACGATCAGGTCGTCGAGCGCGTCGTACGCGCCCGGCTCGTCCGGCAGCGTGCTCGCGGCCTGCGCCGCGTCGAGCTCCGCGTGCAGCGTCTCGACGTCGGCGGCGGCCCGCTCGTGGGGGAGGTCGGTGCCGCCGTGCTCGGCGGCGGCCTTCGCCTCGATCAGCCCGGGCAGGTAGCCGGGGGCGTCGACGGCGTCGAGCAGGGTGGGCAGATGGGCCTCGACGCGGCCGGTGCGCATGAGGTGGATGCCGGTGAGCAGGACGCGGAAGGTGTAGAGCAGCGGCTTGAGTTCGCGCGTCCTGTCGTAGAGCCGCCACTGGGTGCCGGCGAAGCCGCGGTAGTGGTGGGCGTGGTGCCGGGTGAGGACGCCGGGCGCGAGCGCGACGAGTTCGGCGTGCGCCGGGCTCGTGTGCACGACGAGCGGCGAGAGCAGCTGCTCCAGGACGTAGCCGTTGCGGCGCAGCATCAGGCGGACGAACTTGCGCAGGTCGTGGGTGACGAGGTCCATCTCGACGCCGTCCTTGTCCCACATCCGTGAGCGGGTCTCGTCCGGTTCGCGCAGTCCTACGAGCGCCCGCGGCGGCAGCAGGTGGACCCCGCGCAGGTCGACGTCGGAGTCCTGGGACGGGAAGCCGTACAGGTGGGCGCCGGAGACGGTCGCGAAGAGCAGCGGGTCCGTCTGGTCGGCGACGATCGCGCCGAGGTCGGCGCCCATGGGCAGTCCGGCGTCGGCGAGGGCGGTCGCGTCGGTCAGGGCGGTCACAGGGTGCCTCCGTCCCAGGCGGCGCCGATCGCGAGGAGTTCTTCGCGGTGCTCGACGCGCTCGACCCAGTCCTCGGGCCAGGCGTCGGTGCCGAGGTGGGCGCCCGCGAAGGCGCCGGTCAGGGCCGCGATCGAGTCGGAGTCGCCGGAGGTGCAGGCGGCCCGGCGCAGGGCGAGGACGGGCTCGTCGACGAAGAGCAGGAAGCAGAACAGGGCGGTGGCGAGGGCCTCTTCGGCGATCCAGCCGGCGCCGGTGACGAGGCAGGGGTCGATCTCGGGGTTGGGGTCGCGCAGGGCGGCTTCGAGCTTCTCGAGCACGGCGAGGCACTCGTCCCAGCCGCGGGTGACGAAGTGCTCGGGGTCCGGGTCCTGGGAGCCGCGCCACAGGTCGCCGAGCCAGTCCTCGCGGTAGACGGTGCGGCTGCGCAGGGCGTGGGAGCGCAGCTGTCCGACGAGTCCGGCGGGGTCGACGCCTTCGGCGAGGAGCTGGACGGCCCGCGCGGTGAGGTCGCTCGCGGCGAGGGCGGTGGGGTGGCCGTGGGTGAGCGCGGCCTGCAGCTGGGCGGCGCCGGAGCGCTGCGCGTCGCTCAGGCCTGGGACGAGGCCGAGAGGGGTGACCCGCATGTTGGCGCCGCAGCCCTTGGAGTGGATCTGGGTGGCCTGCTGCCAGCGGCGGTCGCTGTCGAGGAGGCGGCAGGCGGTGAGGCAGGTGTTGCCGGGCGCGCGGTTGTTGTCGGGCGAGTGGTACCAGTCGACGAACTCCTCGCGCAGCGGCCGCTCGAACCGCTTCGGGCCGAGGGTGCCGCGCCCCATGCCGGTGCGCAGGGCGCGGGCGACGGCGAGTGCCATCTGGGTGTCGTCGGTGATGTGGGCCAGCGGCCGGGGCAGGTCCATGTCCCGCCAGGGGCCGAGCTTGGCGAGGATCGACGGGACGTCGTTGAACTCGGTCGGGAAGCCGAGCGCGTCCCCGAGGGCGAGGCCGACGAGAGAACCGGTGGCGGTGTTCTTGGTCGGGGCGGTCATCGGCGGGTTCCCTCCGTGGGAGCGGGCTCGGGTGCGGGGCGCAGCAGCGGTGGGTGGAGCGAGTCGGCGCCGCCGCCGCGGTAGAGGGCTGCGGGCTTGCCGCGGCCGCCGGTCAGCCGGGAGGCGCCGGGGATCTGGGCGACGAAGCCGGGGGTCGCGAGTACCTTGCGCCGGAAGTTCGCGGGGTCGAGCTCGGTGCCCCAGACGACCTCGTAGACGTGGCGGAGCTCGCCGAGGGTGAACTCGGGCGGGCAGAACGCGGTGGCGAGGCAGGTGTACTCGAGCTTGCCGCCGATCCGCTCGTGGGCGTCCGCGAGGATCCGGTCGTGGTCGAAGGCGAGGGGCCCGTGGGCTCCGGTGTCCTCGCCGCCGTACGGGATCCAGGCGGCGCGGGCCGCGTCGCCGCCGCCGTGCGCCTGCGGGGCGTCGGGGACGAGCGCGGCGAAGGCGACGGAGACGACCCGCATCCTGGGGTCGCGCCGCGGGTCGCTGTAGGTGCGCAGCTGTTCCAGGTGCAGGCCGGCCACGTCGTCGAGCCCGGTCTCCTCGGCGAGCTCGCGCCGGGCGGCGGCCTCGGCGGACTCGTCGGGCCGCAGGAAGCCGCCGGGCAGGGCCCAGCGTCCGGCGTAGGGCTCCTGGCCGCGCTCGACGAGCAGGATGTGCAGGGTGCCGGAGCGGATGGTGAAGACGGCCAGATCGACGGTGACGGCGAAGGGCTCGTAGGCGTGCTTGTCGTACGCCGGTGTGGCGTGGGCCGGTGCGCTGGGTGCGGCCGGTGTGTCGGTGCCGGGCATGCGGCGACCCCCTCCCGTTATTGGTCTACCTGACCCTAAAGGGAGAGGGTCGCCGCTCACAAGCCCTGCGGGTCTACAGGTCGACTTCCTTCATCAGCATGCCGACCTCCGTGTTCGACAGGCGGCGCAGCCAGCCGGACTTCTGGTCGCCGAGGGTGATCGGCCCGAAGGCCACCCGCACCAGCTTGTCGACCGGGAACCCGGCCTCGGCCAGCATGCGGCGCACGATGTGCTTGCGGCCCTCGTGCAGGGTCACCTCGACCAGGTAGTTCTTGCCGGTCTGCTCCACGACGCGGAAGTGGTCCGCCTTGGCGTACCCGTCCTCCAGCTGGATGCCGTCCTTGAGCTGCTTGCCCAGGTCGCGCGGGATCGGGCCGACGATGTGCGCGAGGTAGACCTTCTTCACGCCGTACTTCGGGTGGGTCAGCCTGTGCGCCAGCTCGCCGTGGTTGGTGAGCAGGATGACGCCCTCGGTCTCGGTGTCGAGCCGCCCGACGTGGAACAGCCGCGTCTCACGGTTGTTCGTGTAGTCCCCGAGGCACTGCCGGCCCTCGTTGTCCTCCATCGTGGAGACGACACCGGCCGGCTTGTTGAGCGCGAAGAACTGGTACGACTGCGTGGCGACGGTCAGCCCGTCGACCTTGATCTCGTCCTTCTCGGTGTCGACGCGCATGCCCTGCTCGAGCACGATCTCGCCGTTGACCTCGACACGGGCCTGCTCGACGAGCTCCTCACAGGCACGCCGCGAGCCGTAGCCGGCGCGGGCGAGGACCTTCTGCAGCCGCTCGCCCTCCTGCTCGGCGCCGGGGAAGGTCTTGGGCAGGTTCACCTTCGGCTTGCCCGCGTACCGCTCGCGGTTGCGCTCCTCGGCCCGCGCCTCGTACTCGCGCGAGGTCGCCGGGACCCAGCGGCCACGGCCCGTGGAGGGCTGCTGGCCGCGCTTGGGGCCACCCTTGGCGCCGCCGCGCGCGGACGCGCCGCGGCCCGACTTCGGGCCGTCCTGGGTGCCGCCGGGGCCTACGTCGTAACGCCGCTCCTCGGGACGCGGCTTCTTCGGGCGGCCGGCGCCGCCCTGCTTGTCATCGCGGTTGTTCCCGGCGCCACGGTAGTTACCGCGGCCACCGCTGCTCCCGCCGCGGCCGCCGCTGTTGCCACCACGGCTCCCGCCGTTGTTTCCGCTGCTGTTCCTGCCGCTGCTGCTTCGCATCAAATTTCCGTCTAGTCGTCTGCGTCCTCGTACCCCGGCGCATCGGGTGCGTCCGGGTCGAACGACGGGACCCCTTCCAGCGTGTCCGCCTCGATCGCGTCCGCCTCGGGGAGGAAGGGCGCGAGCTCCGGGAGCTCGTCCAGGCCGCGCAGGCCCATCCGCTCCAGGAAGTAGTTCGTCGTCCTGTACAGGATCGCACCTGTTTCAGGTTCCGCGCCCGCCTCCTCGACGAGACCGCGCTGGAGCAGGGTCCGCATCACCCCGTCACAGTTCACCCCGCGCACGGCGGAGACCCGCGAACGGCTCACGGGCTGGCGGTACGCGACGACCGCGAGCGTCTCCAGGGCGGCCTGGGTCAGCCGCGCGACCTGCCCGTCGAGCACGAATCCCTCGACGGCGGCCGCGTACTCCGGCCGGGTGTAGAAGCGCCAGCCGCCGGCCACGGAGCGCAGCTCGAAGCCGCGGCCCTGGACGGTGTACTCGTCGGCCAGCGCGCGCAGGGCGTCCGCGACGGCCCGCTCGGGCCGCTGGAGAATCTTCGCCAGGTGCTTCTCGGTGGCGGGCTCGTCGACGACCATGAGGACGGCCTCCAGGGCGGGCTTGAGGTCGAGCCCGGCCACGCCGTCGTCGGGTACGGCACTCATACGGCCTCCTCCTGCTGCTCTCTGCGTGGTTCCTCCGGGCTTTCCGGCGCCCGGTCGAACTCGTCCGTCACGACGGGCGGGGCCCCGTCCGCGCCGCCGGTCCAGCGCACCAGGAGCTCGCCGAGCGCGGCCTCCTGGTCCAGGGCGACCGCCTTCTCCCGGTACAGCTCCAGCAGGGCGAGGAAGCGGGCCACGACCGTGAGCGTGTCGTCGGTGTCGGCCACGAGGTCCTGGAAGCTGGCCTCGCCGAGCTCGCGCAGCCGCGCCACCACCACCCCGGCCTGCTCCTGCACGCTGACCAGCGGGGCGTGGATGTGGTCCACGTAGACCTGCGGCTCGGGCTTCGGCTGCATCGCCTTCACGGCGAGCTTCGCGAAGCCCTCCGGGCCGATGCTGATGACGACGTCGGGCAGCAGCTCGGCGTGGTGCGGCTCCAGGCCCACCGTGCGCGGGTGGCGCCGCGCCTCGTCCTCGAAGCGGGCGCTGAAGATGTCGGCGATCCGCTTGTACGCGCGGTACTGGAGCAGCCGGGCGAACAGCAGGTCCCGCGCCTCCAGCAGCGCGAGATCGCCCTCGTCCTCGACCTCGGCGGTGGGGAGCAGCCGCGCCGCCTTCAGATCCAGCAGGGTCGCGGCGACGACCAGGAACTCGGTCGTCTGGTCCAGGTCCCAGTCCGGCCCCATGGCGCGGATGTGCGCCATGAACTCGTCGGTCACCTTGGACAGCGCGACCTCGGTGACATCGAGCTTGTGCTTGGCGATCAGCTGCAGCAGCAGGTCGAAGGGGCCCTCGAAGTTCGCCAGCCGGACGGTGAACTTCCCGTCGTCCGCACCGGCCTCGGGCTCGGGCTCGGACGCGGGCTCCTCGGCCACCACTTCCGCGACATCCGGCTCCGCGACCACCTCAGGCTCGGGGGCGGGCTCCTCGGCCACCGGCTCAGGTGCGGGTTCCGGCTCTCGCGGTGGAGCCGCCGCCGCGCCGCGGCCCAGCGCGCGTCGGGGCGGGCGCTCGGGCGGGGCGGGGCTCGGATCGTTCTCAGGCATCAAGGCCGGAGGCTACCGCTACCGCCCGCGCAGCCGGCGTACGAGAATGCTCGCGTCCCCGCGGGACTCCAGGTCGGCCAGGACGACGGCGACGGCCTCGCGCACGATGCGGCCCCGGTCGACGGCGAGCCCGTGCTCACCGCGCAGCACGAGGCGCGCGTGCTCGAGGTCCATCAGCTCCTCGGCGGAGACGTAGACGGTGATCTTCTCGTCGTGCCGCTCGCGGCCGCTGGGCCGGCGATTGGCGGCACGGGAGCGGCGCCGGGCCCCGGCAGCCGCGCCGCGGCCACTGCCAGAACCTTCCTGCGCGCTCCCCGACGGACGCCGGTCGGACGCGGCCGCGCCCTCGCCCGCCGCGCCGCGGCTGCGCGAGCCGGAGTCGGACTCCGCCTCGGCGGCGGCGTGCTCGGCGCCCTCGGACGACGGGTCCGCCCCGTCCTCCTTGGCCGCCGGGGACGAGGACGCCGCCTCGTCGCTCTCGCCCGCCGGACTCGGCACCCGGGGTTCACCGTTCGCGTTCGCCGTGCGCCTCGGCGACGACGCCTGCAGTGCCATGCCCCCGGTCGTACGGAACAGTTCGTCGGCCCCCGGCAGACTCACTCGGCGTGACACCGGGCGAGCACCTCCCTGGCGAGCTGACGGTAGGCGGCGGCACCGACCGAGTTCGAGGCGTACGTGGTGATGGGCTCGCCGGCGACCGTGGTCTCCGGGAAGCGCACCGTGCGGCCGATGACCGTGTGGTAGACGTGATCGTCGAACGCCTCGACCACGCGCGCGAGGACCTCACGGCTGTGCACGGTCCGCGAGTCGTACATCGTGGCGAGGATGCCGTCGAGCTCCAGGTCGGGGTTGAGCCGCTCCTGGACCTTCTCGATCGTCTCGGTCAGCAGGGCCACACCGCGCAGCGCGAAGAACTCGCACTCCAGCGGCACGATCACCTTGTGAGCGGCCGTCAGCGCGTTCACGGTGAGCAGGCCGAGCGAGGGCTGACAGTCGATCACGATGTAGTCGTAGTCGGACATCAGCGGCTTCAGGGCGCGCTGCAGCGTGGACTCGCGCGCCACCTCGCTCACCAACTGGACCTCGGCGGCCGAGAGGTCGATGTTGCTCGGCAGCAGGTCCATGTTCGGGACCGCGGTCTTCAGGAGGACCTCGTCGGCCGACATGCCCCGCTCCATGAGCAGGTTGTAGACGGTGAGGTCGAGCTCCATCGGGTTGACGCCGAGGCCGACCGACAGGGCACCCTGCGGGTCGAAGTCGACGAGCAGCACCCGGCGTCCGTACTCGGCGAGCGCGGCACCCAGGTTGATGGTCGACGTGGTCTTGCCGACGCCGCCCTTCTGGTTGCACATCGCGATGATCTTCGCCGGGCCGTGGTCGGTCAGCGGTCCTGGGATCGGGAAGTACGGGAGCGGGCGCCCGGTCGGGCCGACGCGCTCGCGGCGCTGACGGGCAGCGTCCGGGGCGAGCGTGGCCGCGTACTCGGGATCGGGCTCGTACTCGGCGTCGGGGTCGTAGAAGTGCCCCTCGGGCAGTTCGTCGTAGTCGGCGAAGTGGCTGTGTGTGTCGCCGCTTCGGTCGCCGGCCATGGCGTTCACGTGATGGCCATCCATGCTCTGGTGTGCTGTCTGCGTCGGCGTCTGCGGGGGGCTGCTCCGGTAGCCGCTCTGGTGGGCCGCGAAGGTGCGTACAGCGACGGAGCCGACAGCCTGAAGCCCCGCGGGTCCCTGCCCGCCCGGCCGGCCACCTCCGGGAGTAAATGTCGACTCATTCACAAGTCGTCTTACCTCCTTGGACGTGACCAGGAACATTTATCGATAGGTCAGCGTGGCACCATGCCGACGGTTGGCGACTCTATGGCGTGTCACCGCTCCGCAGCAACACAATCCACCGGACCCGGCACGATGTGTCGGTAATGGAACACCCTCATGTCAAGGGCGTACGGGGGTTCTTCGCCACGTTTCGCGAGGGAGCGAATCGGTTAAAGGGTTACCTTCAAGGCGAGTTGACCATGTCCTGACCCATGCGCGTACGGCCGGACCTCTGACGAGGTCCGGCCGTGGGCGTGAGATTGACGACTTCGGTTGACGTCAGCCGAGGAGCGTCTCGAGCTCGAGGTGCTCGAGACCGTGCGCCTCGGCGACCTCCTTGTAAACCACCTTGCCGTCATGGGTGTTGAGGCCCAGGGCGAGCGCGGGGTCACGGCGCAGGGCCTCGACCCAGCCGTTGTTGGCCAGCGACACGATGTAGGGCAGCGTGGCGTTCGTCAGCGCGTACGTCGACGTGTTGGGCACGGCGCCCGGCATGTTGGCGACGCAGTAGAAGACCGAGTTGTGGACCTGGAAGGTCGGCTCGGCGTGCGTGGTCGGGTGCGAGTCCTCGAAGCAGCCGCCCTGGTCGATCGCGATGTCGACAAGGACACTTCCGGGCTTCATCTTGGCGACGAGCTCGTTGGTGACCAGCTTCGGGGCCTTGGCGCCCGGGATGAGGACGGCGCCGATGACGAGGTCGGCCTCGACGACGGCCTTCTCCAGCTCGTAGGCGTTGGAGACGATCGTCTGCACCTTGGTGCCGAAGATCTTGTCGGCCTCGCGGAGCTTGTTGATGTCCTTGTCGAGCAGGGTCACGTGGAAGCCCATGCCGACGGCGATCTGCGTGGCGTTCCAGCCGGAGACGCCGCCGCCGATGACGACGGCCTTGCCGGCGTGGGTGCCGGGGACGCCGCCGGGGAGCACGCCGCGGCCGCCGACCGAGCGCATCAGGTGGTAGGCGCCGACCTGCGGGGCCAGACGGCCCGCGACCTCGGACATCGGGGCGAGCAGCGGGAGCGCGCGGTTCGCGGTCTCGACCGTCTCGTACGCGATGGCGGTGGTGCCGGACTCGAGGAGCGCGTCCGTGCACTCCTTGGAGGCGGCCAGGTGCAGGTAGGTGAAGAGGGTCTGGTCCTTGCGGAGGCGGTGGTACTCCTCCGCGATCGGCTCCTTGACCTTCAGGAGCAGGTCGGCGGTGGCCCAGACCTCGTCGGCGGTGCCGAGGATCTGCGCTCCGGCCGAGACGTACTCGTCGTCCGTGATCGAGGAGCCGACACCGGCGTTCTGCTCGATGAAGACCTGGTGGCCGTGGCGCACGAGCTCATGCACGCCGGCGGGGGTGATGGCCACCCGGAACTCGTTGTTCTTGACCTCGCGGGGGATGCCGACCTTCATCGTCGATCACGGTCCTTGGCTCAGGGGATTTCTCGGGCAATGCACTACATACCAGTGTGCCGGGGGACACACCAGGAGAGACCGCGGAATCACCGCAGTGGAGCCAGTCTAATGAAGGTTTTCTTGCTGTCTAGCCTTTCGTTGCATCAATCTTCAGACGATGCACTACGGATTTCGTAGGCGTTCGCGGCCTCCTTCGAAGGTTTTACCTCCGGAGTGAGCTCCTCCCCCAGCATGCGCTCGGCCGCGCCCCGGTGCAGCTTGGCCGCCGCGGGGTCGCCCAGTCGTTCGAGGGTGTCGGCCAGCCGCAGCTGGAGCGCGGCCTGCAGCCGGACGTCCTTGGCCTGACGTGCCCATTCGACCGCCTCCTGGCAGGTGCGCAGCGACTCCTCGGGCCGCCCCGCATACTCCTGCACCCGCGCCAGCTCGCTCAACGCCCGCGCCTGCGCGGGCACATCGCCCTGCTTGCGGTACCCGGCCACCGCCGAGCGCCAGCTGCGCAGCGCCTCCCCGTACCGGCCCGCGTAGGTGTGCACGGCGGCGATCCGGCCGTGCAACCGCGCGGCGTCGGCCCGCTCCCCGCGCGCGAGCCGCTGCGCGAGGGCCCGCCCGTACCAGTCGGCGGCCCGCTGCCAGTCCCCCAGCTCCTGGTGCGCGCCGCCTACGGATTCCATCGCGCGGCCGGTCGCGTACGGGTCCCGGGCCTCACGTCCGGCGTCCAGCGCGGCCCGGTAGCGGGCGAGGGCGTCCCGGGTCCGGCCGGTCTGCGCGTCCACGTCGGCGAGGTTCAGCAGCGCCGCGGCCTTCTCGCGGGGCAGGTCACGGCGCTCGGCGACGTCCAGCACCATGCGGTGGATCCCGTACAGCTCGGGGGCCGCCGCCTCGGTGCCGCGGTGGGCGACCAGGGCCCGGGCCAGCGCCGACATCAGCCGCCGGGCCAGGGTGTCGAGCTCGCCGTCCGCGACGGCCAGGCGGGCCGCGGCGAGCAGCGCGGGCTGCCGGACGCGCAGCCACTCGGCGGCGGCCGCGGGGTCCGCGAACCGCAGGGCGCTGGGCAGCCCGGCCAGCTTCTTGCGGGCCGGGGACCCGTCGGGCTCGGTGACGGCGCGGCAGGAGGTGAGCAGCCGTACGGTGCGCTCCAGCATGCGGGCGCGGGCCAGCTGCACCTCGCCGGGCCGGTCCTGGGTCTCGGTGAGCCCGCGCAGCAGCGGCACCAGGCAGCCCGGCACCTCGTACTGGGGCAGCTCGGAGGGCACGGCGCGGACCAGGCCGAGGGTCACGAAGTCGTCGAGGGTGGTCTGCGCGGCGGACACGGAGCAGCCGGCCAGCGCGGACGCCGTGTGCGGGTCCACGTAGCCGTCGGGGGCCAGCGACAGATAGCGCAGTATCCGGGCGGCGGGCCCGGGCAGCGTGGCGTACGAGTGCCGGAAGACCCGGGCGAGCGCGGTGCCCTCCCCGTCCTGGGCGTGCAGCTGCTTGGCCAGGTCGGCGACCGACTCCTTGGGGCGTACGGCGAGCCAGCCGCCGGCGAGTTCGAGCGCGGCCGGCTCGGCCCCGCACAGTTCGACCAGGGACTCGGCCGAGCGCGGGTCGCAGGTGATGCGGACGGAGCCGGTGTGGCGGGTGAGCAGTTCGAGCGCGGACTTGGTGTCGAGTCCGCCGAGGGTGCAGGGCCGTACGTCGGGGATGCCGGTGAGGGGGCCTTCGGCGACGGCGACGACCAGACAGTCGGGGGTGTCGGGCAGCAGCTGGTCGACCTGTTCGGCGTCCTGGGCGTCGTCGAGGAACAGGACGACGCGGCGCAGGGCGAGCCCCTCGCGCAGCCGTTCCGTGAGGTCGTCGGCCGACTCGCCGGGCGGCGCGGGCAGTTCGAGCGCGTCGAGCAGCTCACGGGCCACGCGTTCGGTGGGAACGGGGGTGCCGTCGGCGCCGCTCAGCCGGACCCGCAGTGCCCCGTCCGGGTACCGCTCGGCGACCTCGCGCAGCAGTTCCCCGGCCAGTGCGGTGCGGCCGGTGCCGGGGCGGCCGGCGATGAGCAGGACGCGGGCGCGGGGGGCCTTGCGGCCGGACAGGGTGTCGAGTCCGGCCCGTTCGATGTCGGACCTGAGTTCGGCCAACTCCCGGCGGCGGCCCAGGAACTGACGGTTCGCCTGCGTACGGGGCCGGGGTTTGCGGGAGCTGCGGGGTGCGGGTCCGGACGACTTCCCGACCGCCGTCACGTCGTCCGACTCGACCGCCTGATCCGTCACGGGCCACGCTCCGTCTCACCCATCCCCTCCGGGGGTCGGCAGGGGCGATCCCGAGCCTAGTTCAGGGGGTGCGGGTGCCCTGGGCGGGCGGCGCGCACAAGTCCCCTGATCGGATCAGCGGATTGTGGGACCGGGCGGGGATTCGTCGCGGGCTGCGGGCCGGTGGGGGCTGGTCGCGCAGTTCCCCGCGCCCCTGAGATGCATGCGCTTCGCGCCGCATCTCTCCGATGAAAGGCGCCGGGCGCCTTTCATCGGGGGAAGGCGCGGCGAAGCCGCATGCCTTCCAGGGGCGCGGGGAACTGCGCGACCAGCCCCCACCGCACCCGCACCCGCCGACGAAACCGATCAGGCCTCGAACGGACGCGCAGGCCAGGGCGCCTCGGCCGGCCTCAGCCCATCGATCCCGCCCTCGACAGAACGCGCTGCGACGAGCGAGAGCACGCCCACGACCAGGCAGTTGTTGTGCAGGTCACCGGCGAGCACCCCGGAGACCAGGTCACCGAGCGGCACCCGGGCCAACTCCATGTCGGCCTCCTCGTGCTCGACCTCGAACCGCTCCCCCTCCGCCTCGGCCAGATCCCGCGCGAGGAAGATGCGCACGGCCTCGGAGCAGCCGCCCGGCGTCGTGTAGACGTCGGTCAGGACGCGCCAGTCCTCCGCCTTGACGTGCGCCTCCTCGTAGAGCTCGCGCTGGGCGGCGTGCAGCGGGTTCTCACCGGGGATGTCGAGCAGTCCGGCCGGGATCTCCCAGAGCTTCATGTGCACGGGGTGGCGGTACTGCTTGAGGATCAGCACCCGGTCCTGGTCGTCGAGGGCGAGCACGGCGACGGAGCCGGGGTGGACCTGGTAGTCGCGGTGGACGACCTCGCCGTCGGGCATGACGACCTCGTCCGTCCGCACGGAGGTCTTGTTCCCGACGAAGGGGGTCGCGGTCGCCCGGACCTCCCACTGCTCGGCGGTGTCCCTGATCGTCGTCATGCCGAACGTTCCTCCCACTTGCCGCGCGAAGCGCTTGCCACACAAAGAAACCGGGGCACGTGCCGCATTCGGCACGCACCCCGGTAACCGTACATCGCTCGGCGTACGGGCCTTACTTGGCCTTCTTGGCCCCCGTGGCAGCGGCGGCGGCCGCGACCTTGCGCTCGACCGCGGCCTTCACCAGACCGGCGAAGAGCGGGTGCGGACGCGTCGGACGCGAGCGCAGCTCCGGGTGCGCCTGGGTGGCGACCAGGTAGGGGTGGACGTCGCGCGGGTACTCGACGTACTCGACGAGCTTGCCGTCCGGGGAGAGGCCGGAGAACTGCAGACCGGCCTTCTTCTCGAGCTCGGCGCGGTACGCGTTGTTCACCTCGTAGCGGTGACGGTGGCGCTCCTCGACGTACTCCTTGCCGTCGTACACCTCGCGCACGATGGAGCCCTCGGCGAGCTTGGCCGGGTACATGCCGAGCCGCATGGTGCCGCCCATGTCGCCCTCACCGGCGACGATGTCGAGCTGCTCGGCCATGGTGGAGATGACCGGGTGGGCGGTCGCGGCGTCGAACTCGGTGGAGTTGGCGTCCGGGATGTCGGCCAGGTTGCGCGCGGCCTCGATCACGGTGCACTGCAGGCCCAGGCAGAGGCCGAGCAGCGGGATCTTGTTCTCGCGGGCGAACTGGATCGCGCCGACCTTGCCGGAGACACCGCGGTCGCCGAAGCCGCCGGGGATGCAGATCGCGTCGACGTCGCCGAGCTGCTTCTTGGCGCCGGCCGGGGTCTTGCAGTCGTCCGAGGTGACCCACTTGATCTTGACGCGGGCCTTGTTGGCGAAGCCGCCGGCGCGCAGCGCCTCGGTCACCGACAGGTAGGCGTCGGGCAGGTCGATGTACTTGCCGACCAGGGCCATGACGATCTCGTGGTCGGGGTTGTGGACGCGGTCGAGCAGGTCGTCCCAGGTCGTCCAGTCCACGTCGCGGAACGGCAGGTCGAGCTTGCGCACGACGTACGCGTCGAGACCCTCGGCGTGCACGACCTTCGGGATGTCGTAGATCGAGCGGGCGTCGGGGCAGGCCACGACGGCGGCCTCGTCGACGTCGCACATCAGCGAGATCTTGCGCTTGATGGCGGTGGGGACCTCGCGGTCGCAGCGCAGCACGATGGCGTCCGGCTGGATACCGATGTTGCGCAGGGCGGCGACCGAGTGCTGGGTCGGCTTGGTCTTGAGCTCGCCGGAGGGGCCGATGTAGGGCAGCAGCGAGATGTGGACCACGAACACGTTGTCGCGGCCGACCTCGTGGCGGACCTGGCGGACGGTCTCCAGGAACGGCAGCGACTCGATGTCGCCGACGGTGCCGCCGACCTCGGTGATCACGACGTCGACCTCGTCCGTCGCCATGCGGCGGATGCGGTGCTTGATCTCGTTCGTGATGTGCGGGATGACCTGGACGGTGTCGCCGAGGTACTCGCCGCGCCGCTCCTTGGCGATGACCTGCGAGTAGACCTGGCCGGTCGTCACGTTGGCCGAGCCGTCGAGGTCGCGGTCGAGGAAGCGCTCGTAGTGGCCGATGTCCAGGTCGGTCTCGGCGCCGTCGTTGGTGACGAACACCTCACCGTGCTGGAAGGGGTTCATCGTGCCCGGGTCGACGTTCAGGTACGGGTCGAGCTTCTGCATGACGACGCGGAGGCCCCGTGCCTTGAGCAGCATCCCGAGGCTGGAGGCGGTGAGGCCCTTGCCGAGGGAGGAGGCGACACCCCCGGTGACGAAGATGTGCTTGGTCGTCGTTGATTTGGGCGTCATGGCCAAAGGGGGGCTCCCGTGGTCGCGGTCTGGACTGCGTACCGGCTTCCTCACCAGGTCTTCCGGGGGAGGCGCCGTCGCTGCGGTTCGGGGGTTCGATGACCACCGGCTCACGGGCTACCAGGGTATCAGCGACCGGACGAGACCGCTTCCGGCCACGCTCCGCACACGCGTGGCCACCGCATGGACGGGGTATCGGCGGGGTACACGGCCTCGTCACCCTGCGGTCACTCGTTCGGCCCATGGGTGTTGCCGTGAGCGGCACGCAGAGCGGGTACGTGCGTCGTATCCTGCTCGGACACTCGGCTGGCCCTCCCGGAACACCGGTCCGTCAGTTCGTTTGACAACGCCGTAACACGCCAAAATCGCCGTACAGCCGTATACAGGTCGACGTGTCGGGACGTATCCAGCATCTGTCCGTCGGCCCTTCCCCCCTGACCCCAGCCCCCTGACCTTCCGGGGGCGTACGTGGCCGTTCGACTGGAGTTGCACGTGGCCGGGCGCATCGAGGATTACGCACTCATCGGAGACATGCAGACCGCCGCCCTGGTCTGCCGGGACGGCACGGTCGACTGGCTGTGCCTGCCCCGCTTCGACTCGCACGCCATTTTCGCCGGGCTGCTCGGCACCGAGGACCACGGCTTCTGGCGGCTGGGTCCCGCCTACGCGGCCGGCGGCCGACCACCGGCGGCGACGCGGCGCGAGTACCGCGGCGACTCGCTGGTCCTCGTCTCCGAGTGGGACACCCCGCGCGGCACGGTCCGCGTGACCGACTTCATGCCGCCGCGCGACGGCGCACCCCAGCTGACCCGGATCGTGGAGGGCCTGAGCGGGCGCGTCCCGATGCGCTCGGCGCTGCGGATGCGCTTCTCCTACGGGCGGATCGTGCCCTGGGTGCACAAGGTGGACGGGCGCACGGTCGCCGTGGCGGGCCCGGACTCGGTGTGGCTGGACACGGACGCGGACACGTACGGCAAGGACCTGACGACGTACTCCGACTTCACCGTCTCCCCCGGCGAGAAGTTCGCCTTCACCGTCCAGTGGCAGCCCTCGCACAAGGAGCAGCCGGCCCTGCCGGACCCGGACGGCGCCCTGGACGCGACGCTGGAGTTCTGGCGCGAGTGGGTCGAGCACTGCACGTACCACGGGCCCTACCGCGAGGCCGTGGTCCGCTCGCTGATCACGCTGAAGGCGCTCACGTACGCGCCGACGGGCGGCATCGTGGCGGCCCCCACCACCTCGCTGCCGGAGGAGATCGGCGGCGTACGGAACTGGGACTACCGCTACACCTGGCTGCGGGACGCGGCGATCACCCTGTCCTCGCTGCTGCGCACCGGCTACCGCGAGGAGGCCCGAGCCTGGCGCGAGTGGTTGCTGCGGGCGGTGGCCGGCGACCCGGAGAACCTGCAGATCATGTACGGCATCGCGGGCGAGCGCGAGCTCGGCGAGGCGGAGCTGGACTGGCTCCCGGGGTACGAGAACTCGGCGCCGGTCCGCGTCGGCAACGGGGCGGCGCACCAGCTCCAGCTCGACGTCTACGGCGAGGTCACCGAGGCACTGCACCTGGCGCACATGACGGGCCTGGCCCGCAACGACTACGCGTCGATCCTCCAGCTGAAGCTCATCCGGTACCTGGAGGACCACTGGGACGAGCCGGACGAGGGCATCTGGGAGGTGCGCGGCCCGCGCCGGCACTTCGTGCACTCGAAGGTGATGGCCTGGGTCGCGGTGGACCGCACGATCAAGCTCATCGAGTCCGGGGACGCGGACGGCCCGCTGGAGAAGTGGCGCGACCTGCGCGACGACATCCACCGGGACGTGTGCGAGAAGGGTTACGACAAGGAGCGCAACACCTTCACCCAGTCCTACGGCAGCAAGGAGCTCGACGCATCGCTGCTGCTGATCCCGCAGATGGGCTTCCTGCCGCCGGACGACAAGCGCGTCATCGGCACGATCGAGGCGATCCAGCGGGAGCTGTCGACGACGGACGGCTTCATCCTGCGCTACCCGACGGACGGCGAGGACGAGGGCGTCGACGGACTGCCCGGCGACGAGGGCGCGTTCCTCGCCTGTTCGTTCTGGATGGCGGACGACCTCGCGATGATCGGCCGGGTCGACGAGGCCCGCACCCTGTTCGAGAAGCTCCTGGCGCTGCGCAACGACCTGGGCCTGCTCGCCGAGGAGTGGGACCCGCGGCTGCAGCGTCAGGTCGGCAACTTCCCGCAGGCGTTCAGCCACGTCCCGCTCATCGACACGGCCCTGCGTCTGACGGCCTCGGGAGCGTACGGAGGTTAGGACCCGGCCGACAGGACCGCCGCCCCCGACCGGCCTAGGCTGATAGCCATCAGCCCCTGCACGGAAGGGGGCGCCCCATGGCTACCCCGACGAAGGCGGGCGCGGCGCTTGCCGCGCTGCGCGAGGATCTGGTCGGCGACGTGTTCGCCCCGGGGGACGCGGGCTACGACGAGGCCCGTGTGCTCTACAACTCGATGATCGACCGCCGTCCGGCGGTCATAGCCCAGTGCGTGGACGCCGACGACGTCGTGCGGGCCGTCCGCTTCGGCCGTGAAGTGGACCTTCCCATCGCGGTGCGCGGCGGCGGGCACAGTGTGGCCGGCATGTCGCTGAACGACGGCGGCCTGGTCGTCGACCTGCGTCACATGCGGGCGGTCACCGTCCACCCCGGCGCCATGGCGGTACAGGTCGCCGGCGGCGCCACGATGAGCGAACTCGACCGCGCCTGCCAGCCGTACGACCTCGCCACCACCGGCGGCCGGGTCTCGACGACGGGGGTCGGCGGGTTCGTGCTCGGCGGCGGCAGCGGCTGGCTGGAGCGCCTGTGGGGCCTGGCCACGGACAATCTGCTGGGCGCCGAGCTCGTCACGGCTGACGGCACCAAGGTCCGCACGAGCGCGGAGGAGAACCCGGAGCTGTTCTGGGGCCTGCACGGCGGCGGCGGGAACTTCGGTGTCGCCACCTCGCTCACGCTGCGCCTGCACGAGCTGCCCGCGTTCTCCATCGCGATGATGTTCTGCCTGCCCGAGTTCGGCCCCGACGTCGTGCGCACGTACCGCGACGTCATCGAGGCGGGCCCGGTGGAGGCCGGCGGCGGAGTGATCTACCTGACCGGCCAGCCCGAGGAGTTCATGCCGCCCCAACTGGTCGGCAAGCTGCTGTGCGGCGCGCTGATCACGTACGCGGGGACCGAGGAGGATCTGCGCAAGCTCGCGCAGCCGCTGCTCGCCCTGCCGCACGAGGTGGAGATCGTCGCGCAGCTGCCCTACGCGGACGTCCAGTGCATGCTCGACGATCCGCCCGGGCTGCGGAACTACTGGTCGGCGGAGTACCTGAAGGGCCTGCCGGACGACTACGCGGACGTCTTCTGCGCCGGCGCGGCCGCCATGCCGGTGCCGAGCGGCACGCTCCACGTCCTGTTCCCAGAGGGCGGGGCCGTCGCCGACGGTCCGTCCGAGTTCCCGGTGCCCTACCGGGACGCCCCGTGGGGCATGCACCCGTTCGCGGCCTGGGAGGACCCGGCCGACGACGAGCACAACATCCAGTGGGTCAAGGACGTCCGCGCGGCGGCCCGGCCCTGGGCCACCGGTGACGTGTACCTCAACTTCATCGGTGACGAGGGCGAGGAGCGCGTGGTGGCGGGCCTGGGTGCCGAGAACACCCGGCGGCTCTCCGCGCTGAAACGGGAGTACGACCCGGACAACGTGTTCCGCTTCAACCACAACATCAAGCCGGGCTGAGCCGGCCGGACCCCGCTCCCCCGCCCGTACGTCACCGGGAGGTGTGCTCACGGCATTCGCGCAGGTAGCGTCCGCTGCATGGACAGCGGATTCGACAGCCAGAGCGCCGGCGTCACGGTGCAGCGTGCGCTGGAACTGCCCGGCCTGCGGGGCGGCCTCCCCGAGGTGATCGCGGGCGCCGAGCGCCTGCAGCGGCCCGTGCGCTGGGTGCACGCGGGCGAAGTGCCGAACATCGCGTCCCTGCTCAAGGGCGGCGAGCTGCTCCTGACCACGGGCTTCGGCATCGGCACCCGGCCCGCCGAGCAGCGCGCCTTCGTCCGCAAGCTGGCCGAGCGCGGCATCGCGGCGCTCGTCATCGAGCTGGGCCAGCGCTTCGTGCGGCTGCCCGCCGCGCTCGTGGAGACGGCGCGCGCGGCGGGTCTGCCGCTGGTGCAGCTGCACCGCGAGGTGCCGTTCGTGACCGTCACGGAGGAGATCCACACCGAGATCGTCAACGGGCACTACGCGCTGCTCCAGCGCGCCGAGGAGGTGCACCGGCGCTGCACCGAGGCGCTGCTCGGCGGCGGCGGGGTGCCCCAGGTTCTGCGGATCCTCGCCGGTTTCTCCCGGAACCCGGTGTTCCTGGAGACCGTGGACGGACAGCTCCTGTACGCGGCCGGGGTGACGGACGACGTCGCCGATCCGCTGCAGGTGTGGGAGGGCATGCGGGGCGCGCACAAGGAGGCGCCGCCCGCCGGTGCCGTCCTGGTGGACGTGCCGGGCGGCGGGCCGGGCGCCGGTTCGGTGCGGGCCCGGCTGGTGCTGCTGCCGGTCGCGGGGGCGCTCGCCCCGGTGCACCGGATCGCCGCCGAGCGGGCCGCGGGCTCGCTGGCCGTGGTGCTGATGCAGGCGCGGCAGGAGGAGGAACTGGCGGCGCGGGGACGCGGTGACTTCCTCACGGATCTCGCGGAGGGCCGGATCACGCCGGAGGACGCCCCGGCGCAGGCCCGGGTCCTCGGCTTCAAGCCGGCCGGGCAGGGCCCGCTGCTGCCCGTGGTGATGCGGCTGCCGGAGGCGTCGGTGGGTTCGGTGGGCCTGTCCCCCGGGGGCGGCTGGGCGGTGCTCGCGCGGGCCGTGTCGGAGGAGCTGGCCTCGGTCGGGGTGCCGGTGCTGCTCGGTGTGCGGCCGGTCGAGGGGCGGGTGCCGCTGCTGCTCGGGCTGCGGTCGGAGTCGGAGCGCACGGCGGTCGCGGACCGGGTCGCGGCGGCGCTGCGGGCCGGGGTGGAGCGGGCCGGGATGCTGCGGGCGGGCACGCAGCCGCCGGTCGTGGTGGTCGGCGGCGCGGGCGGCTGGGCGGCGGCGGCCGCGGGGCTGCGGCACGCGGCGGAGACGGCGACGGCCGCGCAGGGCCTGGACGACCGGCCCTGGTACGACGCGCGGCGCCTGGACATCGACCTGCTGCTGTGGCGGCTGCGGGACCACCGGGACCTGGCCGCTTTCGTCGAGCGGGCGATCGGGCCGCTGCAGGAGCACGACCGGCGGGCGAAGCCGCCGCTGCTGCCCACGCTGCAGACCTATCTGGCGCACGCGGGGCGCAAGGCGGAGACGGCGCGCGAGCTGCACCTGAACCGGCAGACGCTCTACAACCGGCTGGCCCGCATCGGGGAGCTGCTCGGCACGGACCTGGACGACCCGCAGACGGTGCTCGCCCTGAGCCTGGCCCTGCGCGCCCGCCGGCACCTCACCCCCTGACCGCTCAGCCCCCGCTCGCGGAGCGCCCGGTCAACTCGTCGTAGACGCTGAGCACTTGGGCGACGGTGGCATCCTCGGACGGCCACGAGGCGGCCTGCGCGGTGCCGAGGTCCCGCAGTTCGGCCCGGCGCCCGGGGTCGCCCAGCAGCCGGACGACGGCGCGGGCGAGTGCGGGCGCGTCACCGGGCGGCACCAACTCGGCGGCTTCGCCGACGAGTTCGGGGACGCCGCCGGCGCGGGCCGCGACGAGCGGGACCCGGGAGTGGAGGGCCTCCTGCGCGAGCAGCGGGCGGGACTCCGGACTGCCGGGCAGCAGCGCGACATCGGCGGCCGTCAGCAGTTCGGCCACGTCGTCGCGGCGCCCGACGAGCCGCACCGGCAGCCCTTCCCGCTCGATGCGCCGTTGCAGCGCCGCCCGCCCCGGCCCCTCGCCCGCGATGACGAGCAGCGGCAGGGGGTCGAGGTCGAGCCAGGCGTGGGCCGCGTCGAGCAGCAGGTCGTGGCCGCGCTCGCGGCGCAGGCTGCCGACGGCCATGAGCAACGGGCGGTCCACCGCGCCGAGTTCGGCCCGGGTCTTGAGCCGGGCGCGCTCGGCGTCGTCCTCCTCGCCGTCGGCGGGCCGGGGCGGCGGCGGGAAGGAGATCGCGGCGAGCCGGGCGTCCCGGGCGCCGCGCGCCCGGGCCCGGTCGACGAGTTCGGAGGAGGTGCCGAGCACGACGGACGCGGCGCGGGCCACCCGCCGTTCGAGGACCTTGAGCAGCCGGGCGCGGGCGCCCTCGGCGTGCGGCCGGGTGTGCCAGGTGACGACGAGCGGGACGCGGCGGCCGCTGAGGGCGAGCGAGGCGCGCAGGGCGGCGTTCAGCCCGTGGGCGTGCACGAGGTCGGCGTCGGCGCAGGCGACGCGGAGTGCGGCGACGGCGGCCGGGTCGCTGCTGCGGGGCACCGGCAGATGGTGCGCGCCGACCGCGCCGAACCCGTACGCGTGCTCGGTCTCGGCCGGGGCGCAGACCGTGACGCGCAGCCCGCGGGCGACCAGTCCCGCCGTCAGCGACCGGACATGGGCGCTGCTGCCCGCGCTGCCGCCGCCCAGCACCTGCACGGTGCGCAGGGAGGAAGGGCCGTGCGCGGGGTGGCTGCTCACGTGGCTCACGCGGCCGGGCTCCTGGTCGGTTCGGATCGGTTCGGGGCGGACGGGTTCGGGTCGGATCGGTTCGGTTCGATTCTTCTCGGTCCGGGGGTGGTCCGGGGGCGTTCCGGGCCCGCTCGGGACGGTTCGGTCGGGGTGCGCACGCCGGGGACGGCCGGGGCTCGGGCCCAAGGATGCCAGTCCGTACGGACGTTGCGGCACGGGTCACGGTCCCCTACCGCGACGACGTGGGCAACACGGCGCACCGGACCACCCGCACGGGTGAGTCGGTCTACCGGGCCGTGTCCCGTACGAAGTCGCTGATCCGGTCCCCGCGGACGGTCGCGGCGACGAGTCCGGCGGCGTGCGCGACCAGTCCGGCCCGGCCGTTTCCGGCGACGACGGCCACACCGAGCGCGGCGCCCAGCGCGTGGGCGCCGCAGTCGCCGAGCATGCCGCGTTCGGCGAGGTCGTCGGGGAGCACGGCCGCCGCCACGGCCATCGGCGCGGCGGCGAGCGGTCCGCGGAGCAGCCCGGGGGCGCCGAGCACGAGGGCCGCCTGGGCGGCGCGTCCGGGGCGTACGTCGACGAGGTTGAGGAGGTGCGCGGTGCCGGCGACGACGACTCCGGCGAGCACCCGGTCCACGGTCCGCTCCTTGAGGAGGGCGCCCGCGACCAGTCCCGCGGCCGAGATCCCGAACAACTTGACGGCGCCGCTGGTGAGTTCGCCGTCGCGGAGCGCGCCGAGGTGGGCGCGGAATCCGCGCCGCGGGTCGTCCGCCCCCGCCACGTCGTCGTAGCCCCCGCAGGCGCCGGCCGCGAGGACGGCGACGAGTGCGGCGGCGCGGGTGCCGGGCGGCCCGGCGAGGACACCGGCGGCGATCCCCGCGGCCGTGGCGGGGCCCGCGCACAGGTCGACGGTGCGGCCCGCGTGGTTCTCGCGCTCCAGGGCGGCGCCCGCGCGGGTGCGGCGCAGGACGGTGGCGGCGGCGCGGGTGACACCGGCGGCGAGGGCGGCGGCCCGCAGGCTCCGGCTGAACTCGGTCATCCGGTCACCCCGGGGCCTGCCGCCCGCGTCGGGCTCAGGCGTCCGCCCGGGCCGCTTCGAGGAGTTCCTCGGCGTGGGCGCGCGCCGTCTGGGAGTCCTCCTGGCCGGCGAGCATCCGCGACAACTCCCGTACCCGGTCCTCCCCTTCGAGGACGGTGACGCCGGACCGGGTCACCGATCCGTCGTTCGTCTTCTCCACGAGGAGCTGCCGGTCGGCGAACGCCGCGACCTGCGGCAGGTGCGTGACCACGACCACCTGGGCGGTCCGGGCGAGCTTGGCGAGCCTGCGGCCGATCTCGACGGCCGCCTTGCCGCCGACGCCCGCGTCGACCTCGTCGAAGAGGTACGTGGGCACGGGGTCGGTGCCCGCGAAGACGACCTCGACGGCGAGCATCACGCGCGACAGCTCACCGCCGGACGCGCCCTTCGCGATGGGCCGGGGCGGGGCGCCGGGGTGCGGGGCGAGCAGCAGCTCGACCTCGTCGACGCCGGTGGGTCCGCACACGACGGTGCGCCCGTCGACCTCGACGCCGTCGGGGCCGTCGGTGTCGGTCTGCCGGATGTCGAAGGAGACCCGGGCGTGCGGCATCGCGAGCGAGGCGAGCTCCTCGGTGACGGCATCGGCGAACCGGGACGCGGCCTCGGCGCGGGCCCGGGTCAGCTCCTGGGCCAGATCGCCGAGTTCGCCGCGCAGCGAGGCGCGTTCGGCGGTGAGTTCGCCGATGCGCTCGTCGTCCCCGTCGAGTTCGAGCAGCCGGGCGGCGCTCGACTCGGCCCACGCGAGGACGCCCGCGACGTCCTCGCCGTACTTGCGGGTCAGCTGGGTGAGCGCGGCGCGCCGCTCCTCGACGGCCGCGAGGCGCAGCGGGTCGGCGTCCAGGTCGTCGGCGTACCCGGCGAGTTCGGCGGCGACGTCGGTGAGCAGGATCTGCACCTCGCCGATCCGCTCGGCGAGCGCGCCGAGCGCCGGGTCGTGGGAGCGGACGGCCTCCAGGGCCCGGTGCGCGCCGCCGACCAGAGTCTGCGCGTCGACGCCCTCGGGGTCCTCGGGGTTGCCGGCCAGCGCGGCGTGCGCGGCCGCGGCGGCGGAGGCGAGCCCTTCGGCGTGGCCGAGCCGGGAGGCCTCCTCGGCCAGCTCGACGTCCTCGCCCGCGCGCGGTTCCACGGCGGCGATCTCGTCGAGCCCGAAGCGCAGCAGATCGGCCTCCTGGGCCCGTTCGCGGGCGCGGGTGGTGATCTCGTCGAGCTCGGCGCTGACCTTCTTGAGCCGCTTGTAGACGCCCCGGTACTCGGCGAGCGGGCCCGCGACGGCGTCCCCGGCGTACCGGTCGAGCGCCTGGCGCTGCCGCCCGAGCTTGAGCAGTCCCTGCTGGTCGGTCTGGCCGTGCACCGCGACGAGTTCGTCGGCGAGTTCGCCGAGCACGCCCACCGGGACGGACCGGCCGCCCAGGTGCGCCCGCGAGCGTCCCTCCGCCGAGACGGTCCGGCTGAGCAGGAGCACCCCGTCGTCGAGCTCGGCCCCGGCCTCCTCGGCGCGGGCCAGCGCGGCCGAACCGGCGGGGACGGCGACGCGCCCCTCCACCACCGCGTTCTTGGCACCGATCCGCACGAGCGCAGGGTCGGCGCGGCCGCCGAGCAGCAGCCCGAGGCTCGTGACGACCATGGTCTTGCCCGCTCCGGTCTCACCGGTCACCGCGGTGAATCCGGGCGAAAGCTCCACCACCGCGTCGTCGATGACTCCCAGCGACCGTATCCGCATCTCCTCCAACACGGACACGACCTTACGAGGTCGGGGGCCACCTGTGCGACGGGCCCTCGCTCACAGGCCCGAACCAGCAGGTGGCGCGGGAGCCCTGTCACCCGTGCGAGTGCCCGTGCGCGGGGCCGGGGCGGTGGGGTTGTCCCCCGTTCCTTCCCTCGGGGCCGCACCATGGCGCCGCCCCGGGCCGAGGGCCCACGCTGGTCCCGTGATCGGTACGAGACTGGCGCGCGCCGCCCTGAGGGCCCACCGTCCGGCGTTCGTGGGCACGGCGGTGGCCGCGCTCTTCGCGGCGGCGGTCGTGAGCTCCTCGACGACGGTCCTCACGGCCACGAGCGCGTCCGGCGTCTCCGCGGCGGACCGCCGCATCCTCACGGCGAACGGCGTCGGTGACATCGCCGCGGTCCTTCTGATCGGTTCTGTCTACATGTCGATCTTCGTGGTCGCGGCGACGATGGGGACGGCGGTGACGCAGCAGCACCGCGAGCTGGCCCTGGTCCGCGCGATCGGGGCCCGTCCGGGCCAGGTGCGCCGGGCGGTGGTGCTCCAGGCGCTGGCCGCGGCGGTGCCGGCGGCGTCGGCCGGGTGCGCGCTGGGCGGCGGGCTGCTGGCCCCGTTCTGGTTCCACGGCATGGTCGACCACGGTCTGATCCCGGCGTCGGTCCCCTACCGCTTCTCCTGGCTCGCCCTCCCGGTCTGCCTGGCGGTGGCGGTGGTCACCTCCACGCTCGCCGCGTTCCTGTGCTCGCTCCGCTTCTCCCGCCTGCGCCCGGCCAGGGCCCTCTCGGAGGCGGCGACGGGCCGCCCCGGCCTCGGCCCGCTGCGGGCGCCGCTGGGGGTCCTCGCCATCGCGGGCGCGGCCGTCCTCTCCGTCCTGCTGTCGAAGCAGGCACCGCAGGACGCGAACGCGGGCGCCTTCCTGGTCCTGATCCTCTTCTGCGTGGGGGCGGGACTGCTCGGGCCGCGGCTCATCGGCCCGGTGGCCTGGGCGGTCTCGGCGTCCGTCGGCCGCTTCGGGCCGAGCGCGCGTCTGGCGGTGCTGAACGTCCGCGCGCAGCCGCGCCGCTTCGCCGCCGCCGTCGTCCCGCTCGTGCTCGTCGTCGGGTTCGGCCTCACGAAGATCGCGCTGCGCACCACGGCCCACCACGTCACGGGCTCCGCCGGCAGCCCCGGGGAGGTGTGGCTCGACGCCATGGGCACGGGCCTCTATGCGTGCTTCGCCGCCATCGCCTCCGCCAACACGCTGGCCATGATCTCCCTGGAGCGGCGCCGTGACCTGGCCCTGCTCCGCGTGGTCGGCTCGCAGCGCCGCCAGCTCCACGCGATGGCCTTCTGGGAGGCGCTGGTGGTGACGGCGACGGCCCTCCTCCTGGGCACGGCCATCGCCCTGGCCACCCTCGCCCCCATCCTGACGACGACCTTCGGCTCCCCGCTCCCGTACGTCCCGTGGGCGGTGGCGGCGGCGATCGCCCTGGCCACGGTGGCCCTCACGGCGACGTCGACGGGGGTGCCGGTGGGCGTGGCAGTACGGGGCCGGGCGATCGACGCCGTGCGGGGCTGAGCCGACGCGGTGCCGAGCGGGCGCCGGGCTGAGCGGGCGCCAGGTTGAGCCTGGGCAGGGCCGAGCGGGCGCCGGGTTGGGCCGACGCCGGGCTGAGCGGGCGCGGTGCCGAGCGGGCACCGGCCCGAGCCTGGGCAGGGCCGCGCGGGCGCCGGGCTGGGCCGGCGCCCGGCCGAGTGCTAGTGGGGCGCCCCGCGCCAGCCCGCCACCGGCAGCGCGAACTTGGCGACGAGGCGGTCCGTGAACACCGCGTGGTGCAGCCGCGCGAGCCGCACCGGCACGGCTCCCCGCCGCACCTCGACCCGCGCGCCCGCGGGCAGTTCGAGGGTCCGCCGCCCGTCGCACCACAGCACCCCGTGCGGCGTGTGCTGCTGCACCTCGACCGCGAGCACCGAGTCCGGCGACGTGATCAGCGGCTTGGCGAACAGGGCGTGCGCGCTGATCGGCACCATCAGCAGCGCCTCGACCTCGGGCCACACCACGGGCCCGCCCGCCGAGAACGCGTACGCGGTCGAACCGGTCGGCGTCGCGCACACGATGCCGTCGCAGCCGAACCCCGTCACGGGCCGGCCGTCGATCTCCAGGACGACCTCGAGCATCCGCTCGGGCTCGATCTTCTGCACGGCGGCCTCGTTGAGCGCCCAGTCCCGGTGCACGACGTCCCCGTTGCGGTGCACCTCGACGTCGATCGTCATGCGCTCCTCGACCTCGTACTCCCGGGTGACGACCCGGTCGACGACCTTGTCCAGGTCGTCGCGCTCGGCCTCGGCGAGGAAGCCGACGCGCCCCAGGTTCACCCCGAGCATCGGCACCCCGGACGCCCGCGCGAACTCGGCGCCGCGCAACAGCGTCCCGTCACCGCCGAGGACGATGAGCAGCTCGCACGCGTCGAGGCAGGACGGCGTGGCCTCCTTCACCAGCTCCACCTCGGGCGGCAGCGGCAGATCGGCCGCCTCCGCCTCCAGGACCCGTACGCCGAGGCCACTGCGCAGCAGCCCCTGCACCACGAGTTCCGCGCTGCGGATGGCCGCGGGCCGTCCGGTGTGCGCGAGCAGGAAAACAGTACGAGCTCGGGTCTGTGTCAACGCGGCCCCTCCGCCACTGCACGGTCAACGTCGGCCGGGTCCAGTTCGGGCGCCCCGGCACGCAGCCACAGAAAGTACTCGACGTTCCCGGACGGGCCGGGCAGCGGGCTCGCAGTCACGCCACGCACGCCGAGCCCCAGCTTCCAGGCCTGACCGGCGACGCCCTTCACAGCGTCGGCGCGCAGCTCCGTGCTGCGTACGACGCCGCCGCTGCCGAGCCGTTCCTTGCCCACCTCGAACTGCGGCTTGACCATGAGCACGAGGTCGGCGTCCGGCGCGGCGCAGCGCACGAGCGCGGGCAGCACGAGGCCGAGCGGGATGAACGACAAGTCGCCGACGACGAGGTCCACGGGGACGTCGTCGATGGTCTCCAGCGTCAACTCGCGTACGTTCGTACGGTCCTTGACGGTGACGCGCTCGTCGCTCTGCAGGGACCAGGCGAGCTGCCCGTACCCGACGTCGACGGCGACGACGTGGGCGGCGCCGGCGCGCAGCAGCACGTCGGTGAAACCGCCGGTGGACGCGCCCGCGTCCAGCGCCCGGCGCCCCTCGACGACGAGCCCCTGCGGGACGAACGCGGCGAAGGCGCCCGCGAGCTTGTGCCCGCCGCGCGAGACGTACTCGGGGTCGCCGTCGTCCTGGGCGACGACGATCGCGGCGGCCGTCTCCACCTGGGTCGCGGGCTTGGTCGCGACGGTCTTGCCGACGGTGACCCGCCCCGCGGCGATCAGCTGGCTGGCGTGCTCGCGCGAGCGGGCCAGCTTGCGGCGGACGAGTTCGGCGTCGAGGCGGCGACGTGCCACACCTGCCACGGTCGGTTCAGCTCCAATCAGGGGGTGGCCCAAAGGGCCTCGTTCAGGGGCGGTGGTCGGGAGACGGGTGGGAGTGCGGGGACGGTACGGGTCGTGCGTCGAGCGCGGTGAGCGCGGAGCGCAGGCCCTGGTGTACATCCTCGTACACCTCGGCGTGCCCGTCGGCCGCGAGGTGGTCCACGTCGGCGAGCCGGTCCAGCTGGGCGTCCACCTCGGCGTGCCCGGTCGGGGTGCGCCCGATGCCGAGCGGGGCGGGGGCCGCGGGCTCGTACGACGGCTCCGGTCCGGCGGCCTGGGCTTCGGCCGGGGCTTCGGCAGCGGCCGCGGCGGGGGCTTCGGCGGGGGTCTCGCTCATGCCCCGACGCTACCGCGAAGCCCCGGTGTACCGTCGATCGCGATGGCCACGATCGAGGAGTGCCGCGCCGCACTCGAAAGACTCTCCGAGAGCATGACGCGCGCCGACGGCGACGTGCGGGCGGCTGCCGCGCTCGACCGCTCGCTGAGCTGCCGCATCACCGACCTGGACGTGACGTTTTCCGGCCGACTCCAGGACGGCCGGATCGTGGTGCTCGACACCCGCCCCGGACCGCCTGCGGAGAAGGCGCAGATCCGCCTCGCGATGTCGGGCGACGACCTGGTGGCGATGGTGGACGGCGAGCTGAACTTCGCGAAGGCGTGGGCCTCCGGCCGGGTCCGCCTGGAGGCCTCGTTCCGCGATCTGCTGCGCCTCAGGACGCTGCTGTAGCCACCTGCTTGCGCGCCTTGCGCGCGGCGGGCACCACCAGCGGCGTACCGGTCTCCGGATCATCGATGACCTGGCACTTCATCCCGAAGAGCCGCTCCACGAGCTCGGCCGTGACGATCTCCTTCGGCGCCCCCTCGGCGATCACCTCGCCCCCGCGCAGCGCGATGAGGTGCGTCGCGTACCGGGCGGCGTGGTTCAGGTCGTGCAGGACGGCGACGAGCGTGCGGCCCTGCTCCTCGTGCAGCTCGGCGCACAGGTCGAGGACGTCGATCTGGTGCTGGATGTCGAGGTAGGTGGTGGGCTCGTCGAGCAGCAGCAGCGGGGTCTGCTGGGCGAGTGCCATGGCGATCCACACGCGCTGGCGCTGACCGCCGGACAGTTCGTCGACGTACCGGTCGGCGAGCTCGGCGACGCCCGTGGACTCCATGGACTCGCGGACGACCCGCTCGTCCTCCGCCGACCACTGGCGCAGCAGGCCCTGGTGCGGGTAGCGGCCGCGGGCGACGAGGTCGCCGACGGTGATGCCGTCGGGCGCCACGGACGACTGGGGCAGCAGCCCGAGCGTCTTGGCGACCTTCTTGGCGGGCATCGACTGGATGACCTGGCCGTCGAGCAGCACCCGACCGGCGCTCGGCTTCAGCATCCGGGACAGGGCGCGCAGCAGGGTGGACTTGCCGCAGGCGTTGGGGCCCACGATCACCGTGAAGGAGTGGTCGGGTATCTCGACGGACAGCTGCTCGGCGATGACCCGCTGGTCGTAGCCGAGGGTCACGGCGTCGGCGGACAGCCTGTTCACAGAGGTGCTCCTTCGATTCGTACGGGGGCCGCGCGCGGTCGCGTCGCTCATATCCGGCCCGCCTTGCGCTCGGTGACCAGCAGCCACAGCAGATAGCCGCCGCCCACGACACCGGTGACCACGCCGACGGGCAGCTGGTCGGCGCCGAAGGCCCGCTGCGAGGCCAGGTCGGCGACGATCAGCACGGTGGCGCCGAGCCAGGTGGCGGCCATCAGGTTCGGTCCGGGCGAGCGGGTCAGCCGGCGGGCGATCTGCGGGGCGGTGAGCGCCACGAAGACGACGGGGCCGGCGGCGGCGGTGGCGGCCGCCGTGAGGAAGACGGAGGCGACGAGCAGGACGAGCCGGGTCCGCTCGACGCGAATGCCGAGCGCGCCGGCCGCGTCGTCGCCCATCTCCAGCATCCGCAGCGGCCGCGCGTACACGGCGACGAGCGGCACGAGGACGGCGAACAGCGCGAGCAACGGCCAGACCTGCGCCCAGTCGCGCCCGTTGAGCGAGCCGGTCATCCAGACGGTGGCGCGGGCCGCGTCGACGAAGTCGGCCTTCGTGAGCAGATAGCCGTTGACGGCGGTGACGAACGCGGAGACGCCGATGCCGACGAGCACGAGCCGGTACCCGTGCACGCCCCGCTTCCACGCCAGTACGTAAATGGCGGCGCCGGTGACGAGTCCGCCGACCAGCGCGCCGAACGCGACCTGGGTGGCGCTCCCGCCGAAGACGACGATCATCACGAGGGCGCCGGCGGTCGAGCCCTGCCCGAGCCCGAGCACGTCGGGGCTGCCCAGCGGGTTGCGCGAGATGGACTGGAACAGCGCTCCGGACAAGCCGAGCGCGCCGCCGACCAGCAGGCCGACGAGGACCCGCGGCAACCGCAGGTCGTTGATGATGAACTCCTGCCCCGGGTCACCCTGTCCGGCCAGCGTCCGCAGCACGTCGGCGGCCGGGATCGCGAAGTCGCCGGTGCCGATGAGCACGACGGCCGCGGCGAGCGCGGCCACCACGAGCAGCACCACGACGACGGTGGACCGCAGGCCGACGCGGACGGAGAGCCCGCCCGGGGTCCGTATCGCACGCGTCCCGGGACGCTTCGCTTCTGTCGCCTTCACAGCTGGGCCAACTTCCGGCGTCGTACGAGGAGGATGAACACGGGCGCGCCGAGCACGGCGGTGACGATGCCGACCTGGAGCTCGGCGGGGCGCGCGACGATCCGGCCGACGACGTCGGCGCCGAGCAGCAGCACCGGCGACAGGAGCGCCGCGTAGGGCAGGATCCAGCGCATGTCGGGGCCGGTGAACGAGCGCACGATGTGCGGCACCATCAGGCCGACGAAGACGATGGGCCCGCAGGCGGCGGTGGCGGCCCCGCACAGCAGGGTCGCGGCGCCCATGCTCAGGGCGCGGGTGCGGCCGAGGCGGGCGCCGAGCGCGCGGGCGGTGTCGTCGCCCATGGCCATGGCGTTGAGCGGCCGGGCCAGGGCGAGCGCGACGAGGATGCCGACGACGATGAACGGCAGGACCTGCCGGACGGTGCCCATGGTGGCGGTGGCCAGCGAGCCGACCTGCCAGAACCGCATCCGGTTGAGCGCCATGTCGTCGCTGATCATCACGGCGTAGAGGTAGCCGGAGAGCGCGGCGGTGACGGCGGTGCCGGCGAGCGCGAGCCGTACGGGTGTCGCGTTGCGGGTGCCGCCGAGGACGTAGACGAGGGCGCCGACGGCGGCGGCTCCGACGAAGGCGAACCAGACGTAGCCGCTCAGCGAGGTCACGCCGAAGAAGCTGATGGCGGTGACGACGGCGGCGGACGCGCCCATGTTGATGCCGAGAATGCCGGGGTCGGCGAGCGGGTTGCGGGTCAGTGCCTGCAGCACCGCGCCCGCGAGCCCGAGCGCGGCCCCGGCGAGCAGCCCGAGCAGCGTGCGCGAGATCCGCTCCCCGACGACGACATCGGCGTACCGCCCGGTGTCCTGGAACAGCCCGTGCCAGACCTGCTCGACCGAGAGCGGCTTGGCCCCGATCGCGATGCTGGCCACGAGCACGGCGGCCAGCACGACCAGCGACACGAGCAGCCCGGCCGTACGGATCGCGGTACGGCGCCCTGGGCGCGGCGGCACGGGGGCGGCAACGACCCCCGCACGGCTTCCTGAAGGACTGTCAACCAACACGAAGGTTAGGTTAGCCTACCCTGCCACCCGGAGGTTCTGGAGGTGCACGGCCCGACCGTCACCCGAGCCCGGCCCGGGCCAACGCCTTCCCCGAGTCCAGCCCGCACTCCCCGTCGCCGCCCGCACTCCAGGCCGCCCCACAGAGCGCTCTCAACCCGTCGATCGCCGAACCCTCCCCGCTCAGCTCCAACTCCCGCTCCCCCGCCACCGCGGTCCACCCGCCACAGGAGAACCCGTCCCCCGACGCGACGACCTCCGGCTGCCCGGTCAGCATCCCCCGCAGATCCACGTCCACATACGTGGGCCGGTGCCGGGGCGGCGCGGCCAGCAATCCCGCACCGTCCGTCACCCCGGTCAGCACCAGCAACGAGTCCACACCCCCGTTGAACGCCCCCTCGATGTCCGTGTCGAGCCGGTCCCCCACCACGAGCGGCGTCCGTGCCCCGGTCCGCAGGATCGTCTCCCGGTGCATCGGCGGCAACGGCTTCCCCGCGACCTGAGGCTCCGCCCCCGTCGCGATCCGCACGACCTCGACCGCCGCCCCGTTCCCCGGCGCGATGCCCCGCGCGCTCGGAATCGTCAGGTCCGTGTTCGACGCGTACCACGGCACTCCGCGCGCGATCGCGTAACAGGCCTCGGCGAACCGCCCCCAGGCCAGCTCCGGCCCCCCGTACCCCTGCACCACCGCCGCAGGGTCCTCGTCCGCCGAGTCGACCGGCACGAGCCCCCGCTCGCGCAGCGCGACCCGCAGCCCCTCCCCGCCGATCACGAGGATCCGCGACCCGGCCGGCACCTGCTCACTGATGAGCCGCGCCACCGCCTGCGCCGACGTGATCACATCGTCCGCCCCCGTCGGGATCCCGAGCTCCGTCAGATGCTCGGCGACCGCCCCGGGCGTCCGCAGCGCGTTGTTCGTCACGTACGCCAGCGCCATCCCCCCGGACCGTGCCACCGCCAGCGACTCCACGGCGTGCGCGATCGCCTGGCCCCCCGCGTACACCACCCCGTCGAGATCGAGCAGCGCCGTGTCGTACGCCTCGCTCAACGCCCGCGCGCTGCCCGCGGGCCGCCCCCGGAAAACGCCCTCGGCCGCCCCGCTCGCACTCTGGCTCATCCCGTATCGCTCCTCGCTCGAACTCACTCCCCCGATCATCCCCCACGCCTCTGACACTCGTACGATGCACGGATGAACACTGCAGGTGACGGCGGCCTCGACCTGATCCCCTTCCGCGGAGTGCGGTACGTCCCGGAACGGGTAGGCAGCCTCGCCGCCGTGACCTCACCCCCGTACGACGTCGTGGTCCGCCCCGACGGCCTGCTGGAGCTCCAGAGCGCGGACCCGCACAACATCGTCCGCCTGATCCTGCCGCAGGCGGGCCCCGCGGCCGGCCCGCAGTCCCGCAACGACCAGGCGGCCGCCACCCTGCGCCGCTGGCTCGCCGAGGGCGTCCTCGCCCCCGACGCCGAACCGGCGCTCTACGTCTACGAGCAGCGCGGCGGGGACCTCCTCCAGCGCGGCCTGATCGGCGCCCTGCGCCTGTCCGAGCCGTCCGAGGGCGTCGTCCTGCCCCACGAGGACGTCATGCCGCACGTCGTCGAGGAGCGCGCGGGCCTGATGCGCACCGCCGCGGCGAACCTCGAACCGCTGCTCCTGACCTACCGGGGCAACGGCCGGGCGACCGGCGCGACGGCCGTCATCGAGCGCACCGTCCAGGGCGCCCCGCTCCTGGCCACCACCACCGAGGACGGCTTCGCGCACCGCCTCTGGGCGATCACCGACCCGGCCGAACAGCAGCGGATCCAAGCCGATCTCGCCACCCACCAGGCCCTGATCGCCGACGGCCACCACCGCTGGGCGACCTATCTCCGGCTCCGCTCCGAGCACTCCGGCCCCACCCCGTGGGACTACGGCCTGGTCCTCCTCGTCGACACGGCCCGCTACCCGCTGCGCGTCCGCGCCATCCACCGCCTCCTGAACCGGCTCCCGCTCGACGAGGCCCTGGCGGCGGCCCGCACCCACTTCCGCGTCCGCGAGATCCCGGGCCCCCTCACCCACGCGATGGAGGAACTGGCCGAGGCGGCGTCGGCGGGCAACGCGTTCCTGCTCGCCGGCGGCCCCGAGGACACGTACCACCTGCTCGACCGGCCGGACCCCGCGCTCCTGGACCGCACGGTCCCGGCGAACCGCCCGCAGGCCTGGCGCACCCTGGACGCGACCGTGCTCCACTCGACGCTCCTCGGCCACGTCTGGCACATCCGCGAGGACTCCCCCGCCGAGATCTCGTACATCCACGACACGGCGGCGACGGTCGCCAAGGCCCGCCGCGACGGCGGCACGGCCGTCCTCATGCACCCCGTCCGCGAGGAAGTCGTACGGGAACTGGCCCGGCAGGGCGTCACCATGCCCCGCAAGTCCACGTCCTTCGGCCCGAAGCCGGCCACGGGCCTGGTCCTGCGCACCCTGACCGACCTCACGGACTGAGCACCAGCCGGAAACGACGAACGGGCGGGCTCCCCGAAGGGAACCCGCCCGCCCAGGCCGAGGCCTACCTACTACGCGACCTACTTCACGTCCCGGTCGTCCTCGCCGTCAGCGCTGTCGCCGCTGTCGCCGTGCTCGTCGTCCGCACGCGCCGGCTCCGCCGCCTCGGCACCGTCGTCCTCGCTGTCGTCGAACGCGTCCACGAAGTCGACGCCGTCCATCTCCGCCAGCCGGTCGGAGGCGTCCGTGCTGCCGTCCTTGTCGGCCTCGACGGCCTTGGCGAACCACTCGCGCGCCTCGCCCTCACGCCCGACGGCCAGCAGCGCGTCGGCGTACGCGTAGCGCAGCCGCGCGGTCCACGGCTGTACGGAGTTCGAGGCCAGCTCGGGGCTCTGCAGCGTCACGATGGCCGCGTCCAGCTGCCCCATGTCACGGCGCGCACCGGCCGCGACGAGCCGCATCTCGACCTGTCCGGCCTTGTCGAGCTTCTGCACCTCGGGCGCACCGGCCATGTCGAGCGCCTTCTCCGGCCGCCCGAGCCCACGCTCGCAGTCGGCCATGACGGGCCACAGCTCGATGTTGCCGGTCATCCGACGCGCGGCACGGAACTCGGCCAGCGCCTCGCTGTACTTCTGGTTCGCGTACGCGGCGAAACCGGCGGCCTCACGGACGGCGGCGACGCGCGAGGCGAGCCGCAGCGCGACCTTGGAGTAGCCGTAGGCACCCTCGGGGTCCTCGTCGATGAGCCGGGCGACCATCACCAGGTTCTTGGCGACGTCCTCCGCGAGCCCCTTCGGCAGGGACTGGAGCTCCTGCTGCACGTCCTTGTCGATCTCGTGCCCGGTGACGTCCTCGGGGATCGGCAGCCGCTTGATCGGCTCCCGGTCGCGGTCCCGCTCGTCACGGAACCGGCCACCGCCGCCACGCCGGTCGTCCCGACGGTCGTCACGCCGGTCATCGCGCCCACGGAACCCACCGGGACGCCCGCCCCGGTCGTCCCGACGCGGCCCACGCCCACGGTTGTCGTCACGCCCACGGAAGCCACCACGGTCCCCGTACGACGGACGCTCGTCCCGACGGTCATCGCGCCGGTCATCGCGCCGGTCGTCACGGCGGAACGCCGGCCGGTCCCGGTCACCGTCACGACGCGGCCCACGATCCCGGTCACGGTCGCGGTCACCGTACGAACGCGGCGCCCGGTCGTCCCGACGATCGCGGAACCCGCCACCACCACGGTTGTCGTCCCGCCCACGGAAACCACCACGGTCCCCGTACGACGGACGCTCGTCCCGACGCTCATCACGGCGGTCATCGCGCCGATCGTCACGGCGGAACGAGGGCCGGTCCCCACGGTCCCGGTCGCGGTCACCGTAGGACGGCCGGTCATCCCGACGTCCACGGAAGCCGCCACCGCCACCACCGCGGTTGTCGTCCCGCCCACGGAAACCACCACGGTCCCCGTACGACGGACGCTCGTCCCGACGGTCATCACGCCGGTCGTCCCGACGGTCGTCACGGCGGAACGGCGGCCGGTCCCGGTCACCGTCACGACGCGGCCCACGATCCCGATCACGGTCACCGTACGAGGGCCGGTCATCCCGACGTCCACGGAAGCCGCCACCGCCACCACCACGGTTGTCGTCCCGCCCACGGAAACCACCACGGTCCCCGTACGACGGGCGGTCATCACGACGCTCACCACGCCGGTCGTCCCGACGGTCATCGCGGCGATCGTCACGCCGGTCGTCCCGACGGTCGTCACGGCGGAACGGCGGCCGGTCACGGTCACCGTCACGACGCGGCCCACGATCCCGGTCACGGTCACCGTAGGACGGCCGGTCATCCCGACGTCCACGGAAGCCGCCACCGCCACCACCGCGGTTGTCGTCCCGCCCGCGGTTTCCGCCGCGGTCACCACTGTCCCGGCGGCGCTGATCGCGCTCCGGTCGCTCGTCGGGAGAGTTGGGGGACATCGGTGACTCCTCGTCTTCGGTACCGCAGTCATTCTCGCGCAGCCGGCCGACCGGCGCGCTTCGGCAAAACAAAAAAGGACCCTTTGGTCCCAGCGTGAACGCTGGGACCAAAGGGTCCTCCAAAAATTGTTCGGCGGCGTCCTACTCTCCCACAGGGTCCCCCCTGCAGTACCATCGGCGCTGTGAGGCTTAGCTTCCGGGTTCGGAATGTAACCGGGCGTTTCCCTCACGCTATGACCACCGAAACCCTATCAGTTGTCCCATTCCTGAGAATGGGAACCAGAACAGGGCAGCGAACAAGCACACTCTTCAATTAAGTAGTGAAACTGTTCAGCCAGCACAACCGTTCGTTGTCTGAGAACCAACACAGTGGACGCGAGCAACTGAGGACAAGCCCTCGGCCTATTAGTACCAGTCACCTCCACACCTTGCGGTGCTTCCAGATCTGGCCTATCAACCCAGTCGTCTACTGGGAGCCTTACCCCATCAAGTGGGTGGGAATACTCATCTCGAAGCAGGCTTCCCGCTTAGATGCTTTCAGCGGTTATCCCTCCCGAACGTAGCCAACCAGCCATGCCCTTGGCAGAACAACTGGCACACCAGAGGTTCGTCCGTCCCGGTCCTCTCGTACTAGGGACAGCCCTTCTCAATATTCCTGCGCGCACAGAGGATAGGGACCGAACTGTCTCACGACGTTCTAAACCCAGCTCGCGTACCGCTTTAATGGGCGAACAGCCCAACCCTTGGGACCGACTCCAGCCCCAGGATGCGACGAGCCGACATCGAGGTGCCAAACCATCCCGTCGATATGGACTCTTGGGGAAGATCAGCCTGTTATCCCCGGGGTACCTTTTATCCGTTGAGCGACGGCGCTTCCACAAGCCACCGCCGGATCACTAGTCCCGACTTTCGTCCCTGCTCGACCCGTCGGTCTCACAGTCAAGCTCCCTTGTGCACTTACACTCAACACCTGATTACCAACCAGGCTGAGGGAACCTTTGGGCGCCTCCGTTACCCTTTGGGAGGCAACCGCCCCAGTTAAACTACCCATCAGACACTGTCCCTGATCCGGATCACGGACCGAGGTTAGACATCCAGCACGACCAGAGTGGTATTTCAACGACGACTCCACAACCACTGGCGTGGCCGCTTCAAAGTCTCCCACCTATCCTACACAAGCCGAACCGAACACCAATATCAAACTGTAGTAAAGGTCCCGGGGTCTTTCCGTCCTTCTGCGCGAAACGAGCATCTTTACTCGTAGTGCAATTTCACCGGGCCTATGGTTGAGACAGTCGAGAAGTCGTTACGCCATTCGTGCAGGTCGGAACTTACCCGACAAGGAATTTCGCTACCTTAGGATGGTTATAGTTACCACCGCCGTTTACTGGCGCTTAAGTTCTCAGCTTCGCCAGGACGAATCCTGACTAACCGGTCCCCTTAACGTTCCAGCACCGGGCAGGCGTCAGTCCGTATACATCGCCTTACGGCTTCGCACGGACCTGTGTTTTTAGTAAACAGTCGCTTCTCGCTGGTCTCTGCGGCCACCCCCAGCTCAGAGTGCAAGACTCATCACCAGGAATGGCCCCCCTTCTCCCGAAGTTACGGGGGCATTTTGCCGAGTTCCTTAACCATAGTTCACCCGAACGCCTCGGTATTCTCTACCTGACCACCTGAGTCGGTTTAGGGTACGGGCCGCCATGAAACTCGCTAGAGGCTTTTCTCGACAGCATAGGATCATCCACTTCACCACAATCGGCTCGGCATCAGGTCTCAGCCTTAACGGTGTGCGGATTTACCTACACACCGGCCTACACCCTTACCCCGGGACAACCACCGCCCGGGATGGACTACCTTCCTGCGTCACCCCATCACTCACCTACTAACCGCTTGGGCCGGCGGCTCCACCACTCCGAACCACGTCAAAGACGAGGACGGCGGCTTCACGGCCTTAGCATCACGATGCTCGATGTTTGACGCTTCACAGCGGGTACCGGAATATCAACCGGTTATCCATCGACTACGCCTGTCGGCCTCGCCTTAGGTCCCGACTTACCCTGGGCAGATCAGCTTGACCCAGGAACCCTTAGTCAATCGGCGCAAACGTTTCTCACGTTTGTATCGCTACTCATGCCTGCATTCTCACTCGTGAACCGTCCACAACTACCTTCCGGCGCTGCTTCACCCGGCACACGACGCTCCCCTACCCATCACAGCGGGCGTTGGCCCTATTGCTGCAATGACACGACTTCGGCGGTACGCTTGAGCCCCGCTACATTGTCGGCGCGGAATCACTAGACCAGTGAGCTATTACGCACTCTTTCAAGGGTGGCTGCTTCTAAGCCAACCTCCTGGTTGTCTCTGCGACTCCACATCCTTTCCCACTTAGCGTACGCTTAGGGGCCTTAGTCGATGCTCTGGGCTGTTTCCCTCTCGACCATGGAGCTTATCCCCCACAGTCTCACTGCCGTGCTCTCACTTACCGGCATTCGGAGTTTGGCTAAGGTCAGTAACCCGGTAGGGCCCATCGCCTATCCAGTGCTCTACCTCCGGCAAGAAACACACGACGCTGCACCTAAATGCATTTCGGGGAGAACCAGCTATCACGGAGTTTGATTGGCCTTTCACCCCTAACCACAGGTCATCCCCCAGGTTTTCAACCCTGGTGGGTTCGGTCCTCCACGAAGTCTTACCTCCGCTTCAACCTGCCCATGGCTAGATCACTCCGCTTCGGGTCTTGAGCGTGCTACTGAAACGCCCTGTTCGGACTCGCTTTCGCTACGGCTTCCCCACACGGGTTAACCTCGCAACACACCGCAAACTCGCAGGCTCATTCTTCAAAAGGCACGCAGTCACGAGGCAAGCACAAGTGCTCGCCCGACGCTCCCACGGCTTGTAGGCACACGGTTTCAGGTACTATTTCACTCCGCTCCCGCGGTACTTTTCACCATTCCCTCACGGTACTATCCGCTATCGGTCACCAGGGAATATTTAGGCTTAACGGGTGGTCCCGCCAGATTCACACGGGATTTCTCGGGCCCCGTGCTACTTGGGTGTCTCTCAAACGAGCCGCTGATGTTTCGACTACGGGGGTCTTACCCTCTACGCCGGACCTTTCGCATGTCCTTCGCCTACATCAACGGTTTCTGACTCGTCCTGTCGCCGGCAGACGACAGAAGAGAGATCCCACAACCCCCCAAACGCAACCCCTGCCGGGTCTCACACGTTTGAGGTTTGGCCTCATCCAGTTTCGCTCGCCACTACTCCCGGAATCACGGTTGTTTTCTCTTCCTGCGGGTACTGAGATGTTTCACTTCCCCGCGTTCCCTCCACACTGCCTATGTGTTCAGCAGCGGGTGACAGCCCATGACGACTGCCGGGTTTCCCCATTCGGAAACCCCCGGATCAAAGCCTGGTTGACGACTCCCCGGGGACTATCGTGGCCTCCCACGTCCTTCATCGGTTCCTGGTGCCAAGGCATCCACCGTGCGCCCTTAAAAACTTGGCCACAGATGCTCGCGTCCACTGTGCAGTTCTCAAACAACGACCAACCACCCATCACCCCGAACCAGTAGTTCGAGTGCACTGGGGCCGGCACTGAAGGCGACCTTGCGGCCGTACCTTCAGACACCCAACAGCGTGCCCGACACTCTTCCCGCTTCCCTCGACGTTCCACGCTCCGAAGAGCAGTACTAGAAGGAGAAGACAATCAAGTGTGCCGAATAATCAACGTTCCACCCATGAGCAACCACCGTCGAACGTTTGCCGACGTAATGGCCCTGGACCACCAAGCAAGCTTGGCGGCCTAGATGCTCCTTAGAAAGGAGGTGATCCAGCCGCACCTTCCGGTACGGCTACCTTGTTACGACTTCGTCCCAATCGCCAGTCCCACCTTCGACAGCTCCCTCCCACAAGGGGTTGGGCCACCGGCTTCGGGTGTTACCGACTTTCGTGACGTGACGGGCGGTGTGTACAAGGCCCGGGAACGTATTCACCGCAGCAATGCTGATCTGCGATTACTAGCAACTCCAACTTCATGGGGTCGAGTTGCAGACCCCAATCCGAACTGAGACCGACTTTTTGAGATTCGCTCCACCTTGCGGTATCGCAGCTCATTGTATCGGCCATTGTAGCACGTGTGCAGCCCAAGACATAAGGGGCATGATGACTTGACGTCGTCCCCACCTTCCTCCGAGTTGACCCCGGCGGTCTCCTGTGAGTCCCCATCACCCCGAAGGGCATGCTGGCAACACAGAACAAGGGTTGCGCTCGTTGCGGGACTTAACCCAACATCTCACGACACGAGCTGACGACAGCCATGCACCACCTGTACACCGACCACAAGGGGGGCACTATCTCTAATGCTTTCCGGTGTATGTCAAGCCTTGGTAAGGTTCTTCGCGTTGCGTCGAATTAAGCCACATGCTCCGCTGCTTGTGCGGGCCCCCGTCAATTCCTTTGAGTTTTAGCCTTGCGGCCGTACTCCCCAGGCGGGGAACTTAATGCGTTAGCTGCGGCACCGACGACGTGGAATGTCGCCAACACCTAGTTCCCACCGTTTACGGCGTGGACTACCAGGGTATCTAATCCTGTTCGCTCCCCACGCTTTCGCTCCTCAGCGTCAGTAATGGCCCAGAGATCCGCCTTCGCCACCGGTGTTCCTCCTGATATCTGCGCATTTCACCGCTACACCAGGAATTCCGATCTCCCCTACCACACTCTAGCTAGCCCGTATCGACTGCAGACTCGGGGTTAAGCCCCGAGCTTTCACAATCGACGTGACAAGCCGCCTACGAGCTCTTTACGCCCAATAATTCCGGACAACGCTTGCGCCCTACGTATTACCGCGGCTGCTGGCACGTAGTTAGCCGGCGCTTCTTCTGCAGGTACCGTCACTTTCGCTTCTTCCCTGCTGAAAGAGGTTTACAACCCGAAGGCCGTCATCCCTCACGCGGCGTCGCTGCATCAGGCTTTCGCCCATTGTGCAATATTCCCCACTGCTGCCTCCCGTAGGAGTCTGGGCCGTGTCTCAGTCCCAGTGTGGCCGGTCGCCCTCTCAGGCCGGCTACCCGTCGTCGCCTTGGTGAGCCACTACCTCACCAACAAGCTGATAGGCCGCGGGCTCATCCTTCACCGCCGGAGCTTTCAACCCACCACCATGCGGTGGCGGGTGTTATCCGGTATTAGACCCCGTTTCCAGGGCTTGTCCCAGAGTGAAGGGCAGATTGCCCACGTGTTACTCACCCGTTCGCCACTAATCCACCCCGAAGGGCTTCATCGTTCGACTTGCATGTGTTAAGCACGCCGCCAGCGTTCGTCCTGAGCCAGGATCAAACTCTCCGTGAATGTTTCCCCGTGATCGGGGTGACACACACGAGAGCGGAACCAGAGGGAGGAATAATCCCTCGGTTCACAGCGTCCTCGCTGTGCGCCTACCGGACAGTGCCCGGCAGGACTTTTTCAAAGGAACCTCGTCCCAGCCATGATGGCCGGAGACGGGGTATCAACATATCTGGCGTTGATTTTTGGCACGCTGTTGAGTTCTCAAGGAACGGACGCTTCCTTTGTACTCACCCTCTCGGGCTTTCCTCCGGGCGCTTCCCTTCGGTCTTGCGTTTCCAACCTTACCAGATCCGTTTTCCGTTCCGTTTCCGGTTCGGATTTCATTTCCGGTGGCCGTTGGAGGGCCTTTGCCTTTCGGCGTGACCGCTACGTTAGCCGATTTCCCCGGTAACTCATAATCGAGATTCGCGGGTTCGAATTTCGACATGCAGGCATGACGAAAGAGACCCCGCTGGGGGAAGTCGTAGGTAGTGGTTTGGCCGCTTCCGGTGACTGGCTGAGAGCCGTACCGGTTTCAGCGGCTCGGGCTACATTACGGACCCCGCGGGGGGAGAGTCAAGTTGAACGGCGGCGTGGTGTGTGGGCCCGATACGGGCTGACCGTGGGGTCGTCGGCGACCCAGAAGCGCCAGGGGTGAACGGCCCCGTCGCCCGAGACTCCGGTGCGCGGCCCCTTGCGTACCTGGTCGGCGGGGACGGGGGTGCCGCGCAGGATGGTGAACGGGGAGTCGGGCGGGCCGCAGGCGTCCGCGCCGTCGAGGGCGCGGTCCACTCCGAGGGCCGTGGCCAGGCGGGCCGGTCCTTTGGCCAGTTCCTTGTCGTATCGGGCCGAGAGTCGACGTTTGCGGGCGAGTTCGGCGCCCTCCGTGATCTCGCCGGCCCGGAGCAGGACCCCGCTCGCCTGGCCCGGCGGGCCGCACACGAAGTTCATGCAGTGCCACATGCCGTAGGTGAAGTAGACGTACACGTGTCCGGGCGGACCGAACATCACCGTGTTCCGGGCCGTCTGGCCGCGGAAGGCGTGGGAGCCGGGATCGTTCGCGCCGTCGTACGCCTCCACCTCGGTGAGGCGGAGTTCGATCGGGCCGTCCGGGGTGCGGCGGACCAGGGTGCGTCCGAGGAGGTCCGGGGCGACCTCCAGTACAGGTCGGTCGAAGAAGTCCCGGCTGAGGGGCGTACGGTCAGGGGCCGCGATCATGCCGTCCGAGCGTAGTGCAGGGGCGGCGTGGGCCGGCGAGGAACCAGGCGGCCGTCCATCGCGTTTGTAGTCAGCAGTAGTAAGTCGACGGAGGAGATCGTTCATGGGGTTCAAGCGGCTGTTGGCGAGCCTGGGTGCGGGCGGGGCGTCCGTGGAGACCGTGCTCACCGAGGTCAATGTCGTGCCCGGCGGCGTCGTGCAGGGCGAGGTGCGGATCCAGGGCGGTTCCGTCGATCAGGAGATCGAGGGGCTGTCGGTCGGACTGCAGGCCCGCGTCGAGGTCGAGGGCGCCGACCAGGAGACCAAGCAGGACATCGAGTTCACCAAGGTCCGTCTCGGCGGTGCCTTCCAGCTGCAGGCCGGCGCGGTGCACGCGGTGCCCTTCGGGCTCGAGATCCCGTGGGAGACGCCGGTCACCATGATCGACGGGCAGGCGTTGCGCGGCATGAACATCGGGGTGACCACCGAGCTGGAGATCGCCCGCGCGGTCGACTCCGGTGACCTGGACCCGATCAACGTGCACCCGCTGCCGTCGCAGCAGGCGATCCTCGACGCCTTCATCCAGCTCGGCTTCCGCTTCAAGAGCGCGGACATGGAGCGCGGCCGGATCCGCGGTACGCGGCAGAAGCTGCCGTTCTACCAGGAGATCGAATTCTTCCCGCCGCAGCAGTACCGCGGGCTGAACCAGGTGGAGCTCAGCTTCGTGGCCGACGACCGGGAGATGGACGTCGTCCTGGAGATGGACAAGAAGCCGGGTCTGTTCAGCGAGGGCAGCGACACGTTCCGTTCCTTCGTGGTCGGGCACCACGACTTCCAGGGCACGGACTGGTCGGCGTACCTGCACCAGTGGCTGTCCGAAGTCGGCAGCAATAAGAACTGGTTCTAGGGTTTCCTGGGTCGGACTTTGTCTGTGCCCAACCAGGAGGTGTCGTTGTGACCGAGCAGCCCCAGCGGGCTCCGCTTCCTCATGCCTTTCATCCGCAGGTGCCGTCGTTCACCGTCGTGAGCGAGGACTTCGAGCCGGGTGGCGTGCTCCGGGACGCCCAGGTGTACGCCGCCGGGAACACCTCGCCGCAGCTGCGGTGGGAGGGCTTCCCGCCGGAGACCAAGAGCTTCGCCGTGTCCTGCTTCGACCCGGACGCGCCGACGGGCAGCGGCTTCTGGCACTGGTCCGTGTTCGACATCCCGGTGTCGGTCACGGAGCTGCCGGCCGGTGCGGGCACCGGGAAGTTCGACGGTCTGCCCGAGGGCGCCGTCCAGGTGCGCAACGACTACGGGACGAGGGACTTCGGCGGTGCCGCGCCGCCGCCCGGCGACCCGGCGCACCGGTACGTCTTCACCGTGTACGCGGTCGACCAGGAGAAGCTGGGCCCGGACTCGGACGCCTCGCCGGCGGTCGTCGGGTTCAACCTGCGCTTCCACACGCTGGCGCGCGCCCAGGTCGTCGCGGAGTACGCGGCGCCCGCCGAGTAGGAGCGCCCCTCGAAAGCGTTCACTGAACGTTTGCCCGTCTCCGGTCATGAAAGTGGCCGGAGGCGGGCAGTTTTTATTGCGTTGTCCATCTCGGCGTGCACGGCCAGAGTTGACGCACGGACGCCGAGGGGTGATCCGCTGCGTACGGGAGGTGGGCAGGATGCGGGACACACTGGTGCTGAACGCGAGCTTCGAGCCGCTCTCGACGGTGACGCTGAACCGAGCCGTCGTGCTGGTGCTCCAGGACAAGGCCGTCGTCGAGCAGGCCCACCCCGATCTGCGCATGCGCGGAGCCGCCATCGACATTCCGGTGCCCCGGGTGATCAGGCTCTGCAGGTACGTGAGGGTGCCGTTCCGAAGACGCGCGCCGTGGTCGAGGCGGGGTGTGCTCGTACGGGACCAGCACCGGTGCGCGTACTGCGGGAGGCGGGCGACGACGGTGGACCACGTGGTGCCGCGTTCCCACGGTGGCGCCGACTCGTGGCTGAACACGGTGGCGTCCTGCGCCGAGGACAATCACCGCAAGGCCGACCGGACGCCCGAGGAGGCCGGGATGCCGTTGCTGCGGCAGCCGTTCGAGCCGACGCCGGCGGACGCGATGCTGCTGTCGCTCGGCGCGGGTGAGATGGAGTCGCTGCCGGACTGGCTGAACGGTCAGAGCGCCGCGGCCTAGACGTACGTACGAGAGCGGGCCCACCGGCCAGGGAGGTCGGTGGGCCCGCTCTCGTGTGCGCGGTCAGTCGATGGGGGGCTGCTCGCGGCGCTCCTTGCCCTGGGCGGGGACCGAACCGCCGCCCAGGGGGTTGAAGTTGCCCATGGCGCCGGAGAGGCCCTTGAGGGCGTCGCCGATCTCGCTGGGCACGATCCAGAGCTTGTTGGCGTCGCCCTCGGCGATCTTCGGGAGCATCTGGAGGTACTGGTACGAGAGCAGCTTCTGGTCGGGGTCGCCCGCGTGGATGGCCTCGAAGACCGTACGGACGGCCTGGGCCTCGCCCTCGGCGCGCAGGGCGGCGGCGCGGGCCTCGCCCTCGGCGCGGAGGATGGCCGACTGCTTCTCGCCCTCGGCGGTGAGGATCTGGGACTGGCGGATGCCCTCCGCGGTGAGGATCGCGGCGCGCTTGTCGCGGTCGGCGCGCATCTGCTTCTCCATCGAGTCCTGGATGGAGGTGGGCGGCTCGATCGCCTTGAGCTCGACGCGGTTGACGCGGATGCCCCACTTGCCGGTGGCCTCGTCGAGGACGCCGCGCAGTGCCGCGTTGATCTCCTCGCGGGAGGTCAGGGTCCGCTCCAGGTCCATGCCGCCGATGATGTTGCGCAGCGTGGTGACGGTGAGCTGCTCGATGGCCTGGATGTAGCTGGCCACTTCGTAGGTCGCGGCGCGGGCGTCGGTCACCTGGTAGTAGATGACGGTGTCGATGTTGACGACCAGGTTGTCCTGGGTGATCACCGGCTGTGGCGGGAAGGGGACGACCTGCTCGCGCAGGTCGATGCGGTTGCGGATCGAGTCGATGAACGGGACCACGATGTTCAGCCCCGCGTTCAGGGTGCGGGTGTAGCGGCCGAACCGCTCCACGATGGCCGCGCTCGCCTGGGGGATGACCTGGATGGTCTTGATCAGGGCGATGAAGACCAACACCACCAGAATGATCAGGACGATGATGATCGCTGACATCGAGTTTCCTGTGCCCTTCGTTCCGCCGACCGGAAGATCATAGGATCTTGCTCGTCGAGTCTGTCAGAACCGCCTGTGCGACGTGGGGAGTTCAGGCCACCTGCGCGATCACATCACGATCGCCGTGGCGCCTTCGATGTCGACGACGTCGACCTGTTGTTCGGGTTCGAAGACCGCGTCGCCGTCGAGGGTGCGGGCCGACCAGATCTCGCCGCCGAGTTTGATGCGGCCGCCGCGGTGGTCGACGCGCTCGATGACGACGGCCTGTTTTCCCTTCAAGGCGTCGATTCCCGTGGCCAGTTGGGGCTGTCCGGCGCGATGGCGTGCGGCGATGGGCCGTACGACGACGATGAGGGCGCACGAGACCACGGCGAAGACGAGGACCTGCAGCACGATTCCGCCGCCCAGTCCGGCTGTCACGGCGCCGGCGACGGCGCCCACGGACAGCATGCCGAACTCGGGCATCGCGGTGATGACCAGCGGGATTCCGAGCGCGGCCGCTGCGATCAGCCACCACACCCATGCGTCGATGTCTGCCACATGGTCATGGTAGGTCCGCGGGTGGCCGCGCGGACAGGGGACGATTCCTCGGGAGATCGTCCTGAGGTGTCCTCCGCGCGGCCGGTGCGGGATCAGCTCAGGGGCAGGCCCGTGGCCGTCCAGCGCTCGCCGTTCTGCTCGACGACCAGCGGGAGGCCGAAGCAGCGGGACAGGTTGCGGGAGGTGAGCTCCAGCTCGAGCGGGCCCGCGGCGAGGACCTTGCCCTGGCGGATCATCAGAACGTGCGTGAAGCCCGGGGCGATCTCCTCGACATGGTGCGTGACCATGATCATCGAGGGGGCGATCGGGTCGCGGGCCAGGCGGCCGAGACGGCGGACCAGGTCCTCGCGGCCGCCGAGGTCGAGTCCGGCGGCGGGCTCGTCGAGGAGCAGCAGCTCGGGGTCGGTCATCAGGGCGCGGGCGATGAGGGTGCGCTTGCGCTCGCCCTCGGAGAGCGTGCCGAAGCGGCGGTCCAGGTAGTCGCTCATGCCGAGGCGGTCGAGGAAGGCGCGGGCGCGCTGCTCGTCGACGTCCTCGTACTCCTCCTGCCAGCCGGCGGTCATGCCGTAGGCGGCGGTGAGCACGGTCTGCAGGACGGTCTGGCGCTTGGGGAGCTTCTCGGCCATGCCGATGCCGGCGATGCCGATGCGCGGGCGCAGCTCGAAGACGTCGGTGCCGGGCTTGCCGAGGGTCTCGCCGAGGATCGTGGCGGCGCCCTGGCTCGGGTACAGGTAGCTCGAGGCGACGTTGAGGAGGGTGGTCTTGCCCGCCCCGTTCGGGCCGAGGATGACCCAGCGCTCCCCCTCCTTCACCGACCAGGAGACCTGGTCCACCAGAGCCCGGCCCTCGCGGACCACGGATACGTCCTCCAGCTCCAGTACATCGCTCATGAGCGCGTTGTCTCCCATTGCAGTCTCGGCTGTCTCGTGCGTCCGCCGGCCGTGTGCTCGGTGCCGGTCGGTCGCTGTCCCCAGGGAAAACCTACGCCACCGGTCGCGTCGTCCCTTCCATCGGTCGGGCTTTTGGGGGCCTGTCGGGCTTCTAAGGTGGAGCGCATGCTTTCCGAACCTCGCTCCGGCCGCCTCACGGCATGGGGAAATGCCCTATTGGCCGGACTTGTCGCACCTGATGACACCGCTCTCGCGATCGTGGGCGAGGACGCGGTGCACCGCGTTGAAGGGCTGCCAGGGGAGGCGGGGCCCGTCGGGCTCACGCTCGCGCTCGGGCGGCTGCGGGCGCTCGGTGCGACGGGGCTGCGGGTGGCGCTGCCCGCTCCGGGGCATCCGCTGGGGCTGAGCGGGCCGCCGGAGTTCAACGCGCGGGCGCTCGATGCCGAGGAGGCCGTCGTCTGTGTCGGGGTCGCGCTCGGGCTCGTGCCCGAGGTGTACGAGGCCGGGCCCGAGGGTGACGTGCACGTCGAGGTGCTGTGGCACTGCCTGCCCGTACGGGAGGCTCCGCCGGCGGACGTGCCCTCGCTCGGGGAGGCCGAGCGGGAGCTGGCGGAGGCGCTGCGCGAGGCGACGGAGGTGTTGACGCGCCTCGATGTGGCCGGGTCGGGGCCGGTCGCGGAGGCGGCGATCGACGCGTACCGGGCTCGGGCCGAGCGGGGGCGGGAGGCGCTCGCTCCCGGGTATCCGGCTCGGGCCGTGCGGGTGCTCGAACTCGCGCAGCGGGTGGGGGTGCTGGTGGATGTGGCGCACGAGGCCGGGCACGGTGGGGCCGTGAGTGCGGGGGAGATGGGGGCGCGGGCCGGGGCGTTGCGGCCTGTCGAGCGGACGGCTCGGCGGGCTGTCGTCGCCGCGTACAACTCCGTTGTGGAGATGCGGGAGCGGGGCTGAGCGTTTCGGCTCCGCCGGCGGGGGTGCGTCGTTGGGCTCGCTGTGTGATGCCGGGTGCGGGTTTCGTCGTGGCTGGTCGCGCAGTTCCCCGCGCCCCTGAGGGGCACACTTCGTGCGCCCCCAGGGGAACCTTCGGGCGCGCCCCTCTCTGATCCCGGCATGGCAAAGGCCCCGCGGAGGAGGGCGCGGGGCCTTTGGGTCGGGGGGCGTCAGTTGTTGACGGAGGTGTTGCCGAAGGCCGGGTTCAGGAGGCCGATCACGTCGACCGAGTTGCCGGTCGCGTTCACGGGGACGTGGACCGGGACCTGCGCCTGGTTGCCGGACGCGACGCCGGGCGAGTGGGCGGCGACGCCCTCCGCCTCGGAGTCGGCGAAGGCGGCACCCGCGGAGGCACCCGCGGCCAGACCGGCGACAGCGACGACCAGGGCGGCCTTCTTGGCGATGCTCATGAGAAAAGTTCCTCCAGATAAGAAAGACGACCCCGGCGATGGGGTCTCGCCGTGAGCAACGCGATCTTGCCCGCGAGGTCACGGGGGGCCGTGTGGATGGCCCCGATGGGATCAACGGCACGCGACCGGCCCCCCGGGTGCGTACCCGAGGGGCCGGGAGGTCTGGGGACCGCGGGCCTGCGTCAGTTGTTGACGCCGAGGTTGCCGAACGCGGGGTTCAGGAGGCCGACCACGTTCACCGTGTTGCCCACGACGTTCACGGGGATGTGGATCGGGGCCTGGATCACGTTGCCCGAGACGACGCCCGGGGAGTGCACGGCCTTGCCGCCCGCGTGCGCGCCGCCGTCGGTGGCGGAGGCGATGCCGGTACCGGCGGCGACGAGGCCACCGGCGACGAGGGTGACGGCAGCGGCCTTCTTCAGGTTCATCACTTCTTGGTCCTCCTAGCGATCGCCGTGGCCAGCCGCCGCGGCGTGTCCTGGAGAACGCGGCACCGCCCCACGGGGATACGCCGTCCGGGGGACATCCACACGACAGTATGAATCTCAGACCGGACGGGAACCGCCTGTGGTGCGGTGCAGTAGTGCGCCGGTGTGCGCGGGGTCCGTCAGCCCGTGACCCCGTGCCGGACGGCCCAGAGGGCGGCCTGGGTGCGGTCCGCCAGATCGAGCTTCATGAGGATGTTCGAGACGTGGGTCTTGACCGTCTTCTCGGAGAGGACGAGGGCGCGGGCGATCTCCCGGTTCGACCGGCCGTCGGCGATCAGACAGAGCACCTCGCGCTCCCGGTCGGTGAGCGAACCGCCCCTCCCCTGCCCGTTGTTGTTCTCCTCCTGGGAGAGCAGGGCGCCGGCCACCTCGGGCTGGAGGAGGATGTGGCCCGCGTGGACGGAGCGGATGGCGCCGGCCAGGGCGTCGGGGTCCACGTCCTTGTAGACGTACCCGGCGGCGCCGGCGCGCAGGGCGGGCACGACGGTGCGCTGCTCGGTGAAACTCGTGACGATCAACACCTTGGCGGGGTTAGCCAGTTCGCGGAGCCGGCGCAGCGCGTCGACGCCGTCCATGCCCGGCATCTTGACGTCCATGAGGACGACGTCGGGCTTCAACTCCTCGGCGCGGGCGACCCCTTCGGCGCCGTCGGCGGCCTCGCCGACGACGTCGATGTCGTCCTGCACCTCGAGGAACGTACGCAGGCCCCGGCGGACGACCTGGTGGTCGTCCACCAACAGCACCTTGATCCGGTCAGCCACCGGGGACCTCCATCTCGATCGTGGTGCCCTTGCCGGGCGCCGATTCCACTGTGAGCCGGCCGCCGACGCCGCTCGCCCGGTCGCGCATCGAGACCAGGCCGAGATGGCGTCCCGCACGGCGTATCGCGTGCGGCTCGAAGCCGGCGCCGTCGTCCGTGACGCGCAGGACCGCGCCGGTGCCGTGCTTCTCCAGCGTCACGCCGACCTCCGCGGCGCCGGAGTGGCGCAGCGCGTTGTGCAGGGCCTCCTGGGCGACGCGCAGCAGCGCCTCCTCCTGGGCGGCGGGCAGTGCCCGTACGCCGCGGGTGCCGAAGGTGACGTGGGCGCCGTGGGCCCGGTCGAGGACCTGGATGTGGGTGCGCAGGGTCGCGACGAGGCCGTCCTCGTCGAGGGCCGCGGGGCGCAACTCGACGACGGCCGCGCGCAGTTCGTCCGCGGCCTCCGCGGCGAGGGCGACGACATGCTGCAACTCGCCCTTGGCGCGGGCCGGGTCGCGGTCGACGAGGGTGGCGGCGGCCTGGGCGGTGAGGCGGAGCGAGAACAGCTTCTGGCTGACGGCGTCGTGCAGTTCGTGGGCGAGCCGGGAGCGCTCCTCGGCGATGGTGAGCTCGCGGCTGCGCTCGTAGAGCCGGGCGTTCGTCAGGGCGATCGCGGCGTGCTGGGCGAGGATGCCGAGGAGCTGCTCGTCGCCCTCGGTGAAGCCGCAGCCGCCCTCGGGCTTGGAGCAGCGCTTGTTGGCGAGGAAGAGGGCGCCGATGGTCTCGTCGCCGTCCTTGATCGGCAGGCCGAGGAAGTCGGACATGTCCGGGTGGGCGGAGGGCCAGCCCTCGAAGCGGGGGTCCTTGCGGACGTCGGCGAGGCGCTCGGTGCGGGCGTCGCGCAGCATCGCGGCGAGGATGCCGTGCTGGCGGGGCAGCGGGCCGATGGCCTTCCACTGCGCCTCGCTCACTCCGTCGACGACGAACTGGGCGAAGCCGCCGTGGTCGTCGGGGACGCCGAGCGCCGCGTACTCGGCGTCGAGCAGCTCGCGCGCCGAGGCGACGATCGTCTTGAGGACGTCGCGCACCTCGAGGTGTCTGCTCATGGCGAGCAGCGCGGCGCTCACCGCGGCCAGGCCTGACTGGGGTCCCTCACTCATGAGATCACCGTACCGGCGGCCGGTGACGGCGCGGATCGGACCTGTGGCGGCGGTCGCCTAGGCCGACGGTCGTAGGGCGAAGGGCCCTGGCTCCTCGCGACCCGCGCCTGAGGTGCCCGGGACCGGCCGGTTCCTACGTTGAGGACATCACGCAGGACGACAGGACGAAGCGACGGAGCAAGGGGACGGTTGTCATGGCGGTAGCGATCATCACGGGTGCTTCGCGGGGGTTCGGCCGGGCGCTGGCGGAGGCCCTCGCGCGGCGGGGCTGGGATCTGGTGCTCGACGCGCGGTCCGCGGGGCCGCTGGAGGACGCGGCGGCGGAGCTGCGCCGGCACGGGGGCACGGTGAAGGCGGTCGCGGGCGATGTCGCGGACGGCGGGCACCGGGTGGAGCTGATCGCGGCGGCCTGGGAGCTGGGCGGTCTCGATCTGCTGGTGAACAACGCGGGGGTGCTGGGCGCGGTGCCGCTGCGGCCGCTCGGCGCGTACTCGCTGGACGACTTCCGCACGGCGCTGGAGGTCAATGTGGTGGCGCCGCTCGGGCTGCTCCAGGAGGCGCTGCCGCTGCTGCGGGACGCGCCGGCCGGGGCGGTGATCAACATGAGCTCGGACGCGGCGGCCGAGGCGTACGGGACGTGGGGCGGCTACGGGGCGACGAAGGCGGCGCTCGACCAGCTGTCCGCGGTGCTGGCCGTGGAGGAGCCGGGGCTGCGGGTGTGGGCGGTGGATCCGGGCGGGATGCGCACGGAGATGCTGGCTGCGGCGGAACCGGAGGAGGACCTCAGCGGGGTGCCTCGGCCGGAGGAGGTCGTGCCGGCGTTCCTGCGTCTGCTGGACGTCCGCCCCGCGAGCGGCCGCTACTCCGCCCCCTCTCTTCTCATGGACGGCCCGCCGGCCGAGAGCCCGCTTCAGGAGGAGGTCCGATGACGCTCGCTCTGCGTGTTCCGGAGGAGCTGTCGGCGCGGGTGCCGGCCGAGCAGCGGGGGCCGGGCCGGGACCGGTCCTCCGTACGGATGCTGGTGTCGCGCGGCACCGAGGTCACGCATCGCCGGTTCGCCGAGCTGCCGGGCGAACTGCGTGCGGGGGACCTGCTGATCGTGAACACCTCCCCCACGCTCGCGGCGGCCGTGGACGGGACGCTCGGCCACGCGCGCGTGGTGGTGCACTTCTCGACGCGGGGCGACGACGGCCGGTGGGCCGTCGAGGTGCGCGATCCGGACGGGCGCGGGACCACGCGCCCGCGCGCGGGCGGGCCCGCGGGGGAAGTGGTGTCGCTGCCGGGCTGTGTGCACCTCGTGTTCGAGGAGCGGGTCGCGGCGGGCGGGGACCGGCTGTGGTGGGTGCGGGCGACCGGGGACGTGCCGGCGGTGCTGCGCGAGCACGGGCGGCCGATCCGTTACTCCTACACGCGGCGGGACCAGCCGCTGTCGGCGTACCAGACGGTGTTCGCGCTGCCGTACGCGGACGGGGCGGGCAGTGCGGAGATGCCGAGCGCGGCGCGGCCGTTCACGGAGCGGGCGGTGGCGGCGCTGGTGCGGCGGGGCGTGCAGTTCGCTCCGGTGACGCTGCACACGGGGGTGTCGTCGGCGGAGGCGCACGAGCCGCCGTACGCGGAGCGTTTCGACGTGCCGGAGGCGTCGGCGCGGCTGATCAACGCCGCGCGGGCGGGCGGCGGGCGGGTCCTGGCGGTGGGGACGACCGGTGTGCGGGCCGTGGAGTCGGCGGCGGGAGCGGACGGGGTGGTGCGGGCGGCGCGCGGCTGGACGGATCTGGTGGTGACGCCGGAGCGCGGGGTGCGGGTGGTGGACGGTCTGCTGACCGGGCTGCACGAGCCCGAGGCCTCCCATCTGCAGATGCTGGAGGCGATCGCGGGCCGGGAGGCGGTGCGCCGTACGTACGAGGAGGCGCTGCGCGGCCGGTACCTGTGGCACGAGTTCGGGGACGTGCATCTGGTGCTGCCGCCGGAAACGGCTCACTGAGCCCTCAGAGGCTCACCGAGTGCGTTGCACCGGCAACTATCAGTGAGACAGGGGGCGGCACCATGTGATGCCGCGCATAGGGTGCACGTCACCTACGAAGTCGCCTAGTGGACCGAGATGAGACTTTGGTCCCGGGAAAACGCAAGGACCGGGAGCCGAAAACTGGCCCTCGGTCCTTTTTGCGCGTTCTGTGATCCACTACCCGGCTTCGTACGTCACACCTTTGCCACGCAATTTTGCGACCGCTAAGAATTGCCCCCGTTGCTCAGCGCCGGAAGGTTCTGCCCGCAACGTCCGTCCCCCAAACCACCGAGAGGTCCCCGTCTCATGAAGCAGCTCCGCGCCCTTGGCCATAGTCCGCTGACCCGGGCCCACAAGTTCTCCATCGCCGGTGTCGCCTCGCTCGGCGCCGCCGCCCTGGCGATCACTCTGGTGCCGGGTCACGACACGCAGGCCCAGGCCGAGGAGGTCACCTCCTCCCCCGTCGCGTTCACGACGGACGCGGGTGCGCAGCGCATCCAGGACGTCCACGCGAGCGTCACCAACCAGCAGGCCGCCGCGTCGGAGAAGGCCAAGGCCATCGCCGCCAAGCTGAAGGCCGAGCAGGACGCCAAGCAGAAGGCCGCCGCCGAGGCGAAGGCGAAGGCCAACGCCGAGGCCAAGGCCAAGAAGGACCGCGAGATCCGCGAGGCCGCCTCCCGCGCCGCCGCCCGCAAGCCGGTCTACGCGAACAACCTCGACGGCTGGATCAAGGAGTCCCTCGCCATCATGAAGGCGAAGGGCATCCCGGGCTCCTACGACGGTCTGCACCGCAACATCATGCGCGAGTCCTCCGGCAACCCGAACGCCATGAACGGCTGGGACATCAACGCGATCAACGGCATCCCCTCGAAGGGTCTGCTGCAGGTCATCCCGCCGACGTTCGCCGCGTACCACGTCTCCGGCACCTCGACGAACATCTACGACCCGGTCGCCAACATCACGGCCGCCGCCAACTACGCGGCCGACAAGTACGGCTCGATCGACAACGTCAACAGCGCGTACTGAGGACGCAGGCGCGTACCGAGACTCGCTGACGGGACCTCCGGGTCTCCGGCGCACGCCGCACCCCCCACGACGGAGAAGGGCGGCACCCGCGAGGGTGCCGCCCTTCTCCGTCGTCCGCGTACCTGAGCCGTGACTACTTGCGCATGACCTCGGGCTCGTGGCGGCGCAGCAGGCGCGCGACCGCGAAGCCGCAGACGACACCGAGGGCGATCAGGATCGTGAGGTTGATGCCCCACTGGCCGACCGAGTGCTCCCACAGCGGGTCCAGGTCGTTCGGCTTCTGCTGGTCCCACGGCGGCATGAGGTGTGCCAGGTCCAGCGTGGCTCCGGCGGCGCCGATGGCCCAGCGGGACGGCATCAGCCAGGCGAACTGCTCCAGGCCGAGCGTTCCGTAGATCTGGAAGAGGACGCCGGTGAACACGACCTGGACGATCGCGAACATGACGAGCAGCGGCATCGTCTTCTCGGAGGTCTTCACCAGCGAGGAGATGACCAGGCCGAACATCATCGAGGTGAAGCCGAGCGCGATGATCGAGATGCAGAGCTCGACCGCCGGCGGCATCAGCAGGCCTTCCGCCGGAAGGTCGCGCGGGGCGAAGCCGATACCGCAGATGATGATGCCCTGGATGGCCGTGATCACGCCGAGGACGATGACCTTGGACATCAGGTACGCGGAGCGGGACAGGCCGGTCGCCCGCTCGCGCTCGTAGATGACCCGCTCCTTGATCAGCTCACGGACCGAGTTGGCCGCGGCCGAGAAGCACATGCCGACGGCGATGATCAGCATGATCGTGCCCGCGTCGCCGTTGAACCGGGACGGCGGCTTGGGCGGCGCGAGGCCGAAGTCGGCGGGGATGACCACCGAGACCAGGCCGAGCACCGCGGGCAGGATCACCATCAGGCCGATGAAGCCCTTGTCGGAGGCGATCACCGAGCAGTAGCGGCGGATCAGTGTGATCAGCTGCGAGCCCCAGGGCTGCGGCTTGGGCGGCCTGACCGCGGCGGGCGGCGGCATCTGCACCGACTGCGGGGCGACGGCGTCGATGTCCGCGGCGTACATCTGGTAGTGCTGCGAGCCCTTCCAGCGGCCCGCCCAGTCGTAGTCGCGGTAGTTCTCGAACGCGGAGAAGACGTCGGCCCAGGTCTCGTAGCCGAAGAAGTTGAGCGCTTCCTCCGGCGGACCGAAGTAGGCCACCGAGCCGCCCGGCGCCATGACGAGGAGCTTGTCGCACAGGGCGAGCTCGGCCACGGAGTGGGTGACGACGAGGACCGTGCGGCCGTCGTCGGACAGGCCGCGCAGCAGCTGCATGACGTCGCGGTCCATGCCCGGGTCGAGGCCCGAGGTGGGCTCGTCCAGGAAGATCAGGGACGGCTTGGTCAGCAGCTCCAGGGCCACCGAGACGCGCTTGCGCTGGCCACCGGAGAGGGAGGTGACCTTCTTCTCCTTGTGGATGTCCAGCTTGAGCTCGCGCAGCACCTCGTCGATGCGCTGCTCGCGCTCCTGCTCGCTGGTGTCGGCGGGGAAGCGGAGCTTGGCCGCGTACTTGAGCGCCTTCTTGACGGTCAGCTCCTTGTGCAGGATGTCGTCCTGCGGGACCAGACCGATGCGCTGACGCAGCTCGGCGAACTGCTTGTACAGGTTCCGGTTGTCGTAGAGGACGTCACCCTGGTTGGCGGGCCGGTAGCCGGTGAGCGCCTTGAGCAGGGTGGACTTACCGGATCCCGAGGGGCCGATGACGGCGATGAGCGACTTCTCGGGGACGCCGAAGGAGACGTCCTTGAGGATCTGCTTGCCGCCGTCGACGGTCACCGTGAGGTGGCGCGCCGAGAAGGAGACGTCACCGGTGTCGACGAACTCCTCGAGGCGGTCGCCGACCAGGCGGAACGTCGAGTGGCCGACGCCGACGATGTCGTTCGGGCCGAGCAGCTGGGAGCCGCCCTTGGCGATCGGCTGACCGTTGACGTACGTGCCGTTGTGCGAGCCGAGGTCGCGGATCTCGAAGCGGCCGTCGGGCGTCGCGTGGAACTCGGCGTGGTGGCGGGAGACCTGGAGGTCGGAGACCACCAGCTCGTTCTCCAGCGCACGACCGATGCGCATCACGCGGCCGAGGGCGACCTGGTGGAAGGTCGTGGGGCTGCGGTCGCCGTAGACCGGCGGGGCGCCGGCCGGGCCGCCCTGCTGCTGCGGCACCTTCTGCGCCGGCGGCTGCTGGTTCCAGGCCTGCTGCGGGGGCTGCTGCTGCGGCGCCTGCTGCTGGGGCCACGCGGCCTGCTGCTGGTGCTGCGGCGGGGCCTGCTGCGCATGCTGCTGCGGCGGCGTGGCCACGGCGGCGGCCTGGGCGCTGCCCTGCACGCTGACCTTGGGACCGTCGGTCGAGTTGCCGAGATGCACCGAGGAGCCGGGACCGATCTCCATCTGGTGGATCCGCTGCCCCTGCACGAAGGTGCCGTTGGTCGACCCGTGGTCCTCGATGACCCAACTGCGGCCGCCCCAGCTGATCGTGGCGTGACGCCAGGACACCCGGGCGTCGTCGAGCACGATGTCTCCCCCAGGGTCGCGCCCCAGGGTGTACGGCCTGGACGGGTCGAGCGTCCAGGTCCTGCCGTTCAATTCCAGTACGAGTTCAGGCACTCCATGCCCCACTGAGTTGTCCCCCGATTTTTGCCCCCGTCATGGGGAGTCTAGGGATGTCGAACATCGTGAGGAACTATTTCAGGAAGCCCCCCGTGACCGAAAGTCGGGCCTTGCGTCGGGGGTTGTGAAGACTCCCCCGCCCCGTCCTCGCGTCCGCCGTTGACGGGGACGATACGGGCCCCGAGAGTGGTAAGAGCCCACAACTCCCTACGGATCATGAGTAAATGGGAAATCAGGGGCGTTGCGGGACGGATCGGGGGGTCCAAGATGTCCGTGACGGAGACCGGCCGGCGCACCCGGCGGCCGGGTGCCGCGCTCGCCGGCGATGTGCTGATCTCGGCCGTCGCCGCTGTGAGCTGGGCTTTCATCGGGATGGTGGGGGTCGCCGCGCTGGGCCTGCACCTGCTGGACGCGGACGCGGCCGGTTCCCTCGGGCCGATGACGGCCGCCGTCGTGACGCTCGGCGTCGGCGGGCAGGTGGCACCGTCGGGCGACGTCTCGGCCTTCGGTCTGGACACGGCTCAGACACATACGGCGATCGACGTCGCCCCGCTGGGTGTGGGGCTCACCGGTGCGCTGCTGCTCAGCTGGTTCTTCCTGCGGTCCCTGCGTTCAGGGGCCGTTGAGGTGGGATTCGGGGAACTGGCGGCGCGCGCGGGCACGGTGACGGCGCTCTTTCTCGGACTGCTCGGCGGGTTGTCGTGGGCGGGTCACGACCTCATCACGATTGACGGTACGAAGCTGGGTCTTGGGGGCATTCCCGACAAGGGGGGCCTGCCCGCGGGGATCGCGGACCGGCTGCCGGGCGGTGTCGCGGGGTTGTTGCCCGGCCGGCTCGGCGACCTCGCGGGGGCGAAGGCGTCGGTGGGCTTCACCGTGCGGACGGGGCCGACGCTGGTGGGCGGTGCGGTGTTCGTGGTCGGGGTGCTGCTCATCGCGCTGCTGGCGTCGCGGCGCACCCCGCTGCCGCGCGTCCTGGACCCGCTGCACCGGGTGGTGCGGCCCGCGGTGTCGGCGCTGGTCGGGGTGGTGCTGCTCGCGGTGCTCGCCGGCCTCGCCGCGGCGGCGTACGCGATGGCCGGTGACGAGCATCCGAGGCGGATCGCGGGCGCGGCGCTGCTCGGGGCGCCGAACGGGGTGTGGCTCGGGGTGCCCCTGGGACTGTTCGTGCCGTGGGACGGGGCGGCGACGGGTGGGCTCGGGCAACTGTTGCCGGACCCGCTCGGGGAGCTGCTGCGGGTGTCGGCGGACGAGCCGGTGACGGTGGGCAGGCTCGCCGAGCTGGACGGGCGGGTGTGGCTGCTGCCCCTGGCCGCGGCCCTGATGATGCTGTGCGCCGGGGTCCTCACGGCGGCGCGCACCCCGCGCGGGCCGCGCCAGGGCGTGCTCGTCTTCGCGGCGCACTGCGCGCTCCGGCTCGGCGTGGTCACCGCCGTGGCCCTCCCCCTGTTGGTCCGGCTGACGGACGTCTCGGCGTCCTCGTCCCTCTCGGTCCTGGGCTTCGACGCGTTCGACGCGGGGGTGGAACTGCACGGTCGTACGGGGACGGCCTTGCTGCTCGGGGCGGTGTGGGGGGCCGGGGCGGGCGGCTGCGGGGCCGTGCTGGCCTGGGCGGCAGGGGCGGCGGGCTCGCGTGCGGCGCGGGCCGCCGTCCCCGCGCCCGATGAGCGGGCGGGTCCGTACGCCCCGTCCCACCCGTACGGCTCGCCGGATGTTCCGGAGAACCCTTATCTGGAGCCGGAGCCCGATCCGCCCGGGGGCGAGGTGCGGGACGACGTCTCGGCGGCGCCCACGATGGCGGCCCCGCTCCGGCCGCCGCGGCCCTCCGAGCGCCCGCGCTCCGCGTCCTGGCCGCCGCCTCCCCCTCCACCGCCGCCTCCCCCTGCGGACGGGGACCTTTAGGCCGACGCGGGGCCGCGGGCCGGTGGGGGCTGGTCGCGCAGTTCCCCGCGCCCCTGAGATGCATGGCGCTTCGCGCCGCATCTCCCCGACAAAGGCGCGGGGCGCCTTTCATCTGGGGAAGGCGCGGCGAAGCCGCATGCCTTCCAGGGGCGCGGGGAACTGCGCGATCAGCCACGACGAGACCCGCACCCGGCGACAAAGCGGCGGACCTGCGGCGGGAGGCCGTGTCCGGCACTCGGACCGCGGCAGCGGCTTCGTACACAGGCCCGATAACGTAGAAACATCATGAGCGCTTCGCAGCCCCAGCACCCTGCTGACGCCCCGGCCGGTCTCGCGGCCGATGTCCCGACTCTCCTGGTCAAGATCTTCGGCAAGGACCGGCCCGGCATCACGGCCGGACTGTTCGACACCCTCGCCGCCTACTCCGTCGACGTGGTCGACATCGAGCAGGTCGTCACCCGCGGCCGCATCGTCCTGTGCGCCCTGGTGACCGCGCCGCCGGCCGGTCTCGACGGCGAGCTGCGGGCCACCGTCCACAGCTGGGCGGAGTCCATCCGGATGCAGGCCGAGATCATCTCCGGCACCGGTGACAACCGGCCGCGCGGTGTGGGCCGCTCGCTGGTCACGGTCCTCGGTCACCCGCTCACCGCCGAGTCGACGGCCGCGATCGCCGCGTCCATCACCGCGACCGGCGGCAACATCGACCGCATCTTCCGGCTCGCCAAGTACCCCGTGACGGCCGTCGAGTTCGCCGTGTCCGGCACCGAGACGGAGCGGCTGCGCACGGCGCTGGCCACGGAGGCGGCGCGCCTGGGCGTGGACGTCGCGGTGGTCGCGGCCGGTCTGCACCGGCGCGCGCAGCGGCTCGTCGTGATGGACGTCGACTCGACGCTCATCCAGGACGAGGTGATCGAGCTGTTCGCGGCGCACGCGGGCTGTGAGGACAAGGTCGCCGAGGTGACGGCCGCGGCGATGCGCGGCGAGCTGGACTTCGAGCAGTCGCTGCACGCGCGCGTGGCGCTCCTGGAGGGGCTCGACGCGTCGGTCGTGGACAAGGTCAGGAGCGAGGTCCGGCTGACGCCGGGGGCCCGCACCCTGATCCGTACGCTGAAGCGGCTCGGCTATCAAGTGGGCGTCGTGTCCGGCGGGTTCACGCAGGTCACGGACGATCTGAAGGAGCGGCTCGGGCTCGACTTCGCGCAGGCCAACACGCTGGAGATCGTCGACGGGAAGCTGACCGGCAAGGTCACCGGCGAGATCGTGGACCGGGCGGGCAAGGCGCGGCTGCTGCGCCGGTTCGCCGCGGAGGCCGGGGTGCCGCTGGCGCAGACGGTGGCGATCGGCGACGGTGCGAACGACCTGGACATGCTGAACGCGGCGGGCCTCGGGGTCGCCTTCAACGCGAAGCCGGTGGTGCGCGAGGCCGCGCACACGGCGGTGAACGTGCCGTTCCTGGACACGGTCCTGTACCTGCTGGGGATCACCCGCGAAGAGGTCGAGGCCGCGGACACGCACGAGGGCTGACCTGCCGGACGGCAGACGTGAGGCGCGGGTCCCGGTCCTTCCGGGGCCCGCGCCTCGTGCGTGTCACTCGCTGGGCGCCCAGTAGTCGACGAGGGTCGCGGTGCCGGGCTCCAGGCTCTTCCAGGAGCCGGGGAAGGTGAGGACGGCGAAGGCGGCCGTGGGGAAGCCGCGCCGGTCCACGCGCTGCCGGGTGTCGCCCTCGGCGTCCTTGGCGAGGATCTCGGTGAGGGCCTGGACGCCGGGGTTGTGGCCGATGAGGACGAGGTCGCGCACGTCGTCCGGCGTCTCGTTCAGCACGGCGATCAGCTCGCCGGGCGAGGCCTCGTAGATCCGCTCCTCGTACACGGTCCTGGGCCGCTCGGGCAGCTCGGCGACGGCGAGCTTCCAGGTCTCGCGGGTGCGGGCGGCGGTCGAGCAGAGGGCCAGGGCGAACGGGATGCCGGAGTCGGCCAGTCTGCGGCCGGCTACGGGGGCGTCCCTGCGGCCCCGCTCGGCGAGCGGCCGGTCGTGGTCGGAGACCTGCGGCCAGTCCGCCTTGGCATGCCGGAAAAGAACGATCCTGCGGGGTTCTGCGACGCTCATGGCTCCCAGCTTCGCACGAAACCGGCCATGAGGCGCAGGGAGTTGACGCGCTCGCCCGGCACGGGTGAACAGCGGTGCGGGAGGCTAGGGCGTGTCCGCAAAGTCCCGTCGTCCGCCCGGAGGGCGGGCCGGGCGGCGTCTGGTGCGTGCTCTCGGTGCGCCGGGCGCAAGGCCTCGTACTGGATGTACTTGGCCTTACGCCCGGTGCGGCGAGAGTGCGTGCCAGGCGTCGACCGGCTGGGGGCACCTCCCAGCGTTAGCTGGGGGAGGGACTTTGCGGACACGCCCTAGCGCTGGATGAGTTCCCTGGCGCGTTCGAGGACGTGCGTGAAGGACGGGTCGCCCGCGGCGGCCTGCGCGTCCGCCGGGTTGAGGATCAGCAGGAGCAGGGCGACGAACGCGACGGCGGGCAGGACGACCGCCCACCAGGGCAGCCGGGTGTCCGCGCCGCCCGCCGCCGACGCGTGGGTCCGGGTGTGGGTGGGGGCCTGCATGGCTGCCTCCGGGTCCGTGGGCGCCGCGGTCCGCCACCGCGGTGGGCCGCCCGGTCGGGGCGACACTTCGACGGTACGGATCGCAGGGGCCCGGGCCCATCCGGTGATCCACCCACTCGACCCTGACCCTGGCCCCCTAGGGGACGGTGGGGTTGACCCCACCCTCCGGCGCGCGGCCGGGACGGGTCACCCGGTCACGGGGAGACGATCGTCGCGATGACGGCGATGACGACGGTGACGGCGATCATCGCGCCGAAGACGGCGAGAAGCTTCTTCTGGCCGTTCTGGGGGTTGGGTTCGAGCACAGGCGACATGCGGCAAGTGTCGCACCCGTCCCCCGCCGTCGGGCCCCCGGGGTCAGGCCGCGGCGGCCGCCTCGTCCTCGACCGTGCGGTTGCGGCCCGCGAAGATGCCGACCACGATCTGCGGCACCATCAGCGCGGCCATCAGCGCGATCGGCACGCCCCAGCCGCCGCTGTGCTGGTAGAGGACGCCGACGAGCAGCGGGCCCGGGATCGAGATGAGGTAGCCGGTGGACTGGGCGAAGCCGGAGAGCTTGACGACGCCGGCGCCGGTGCGGGCGCGCATGCCGATCATCGTGAGGGCCAGCGGGAACGAGCAGTTGGAGATGCCGAGCAGGATCGCCCAGACCCAGGCGCCGGAGGCCGGGGCGAAGTACAGGCCCGCGTAGCCGGCGAGGCCGCAGGCGCCGAGGAGGACCACCATCGGGCCCTGGCTGGACAGCCGGGCGGCGACGCGCGGGATGACGAAGCCGAGCGGCACGCCCATGACCATGCAGACGGCGAGCAGCACACCGGCGGTCGAGGCGGAGACCCCGGCGTCGCGGAAGATCTGCGCCATCCAGCCCATGGTGATGTACGCGGCGGTGGCCTGGAGGCCGAAGAAGCAGGCGAGCGCCCAGGCGGTGCGGCTGCGGGCGATGCGCAGTCCGGTGCCGTCGTTCTCGGCGGGCACCGACTCGACGGCCGGGGCCTCCTGTCCGGCGGCCTGCTGCGGGTCACGCCGGTCGCGGACCAGCGGGAGCCAGGGCAGCACGGCGGCCGCCGCGAGCACGGACCACACGGCGAGGCCGGTCTTCCAGTCGCCGCCCATGGCGTCGGTCACCGGGACGGTGATCGCGGCGGCGGTGGAGGTGCCGGCGGCCAGGGCCATCGAGTACAGGCCGGTCATGGAGCCGACGCGGTCGGGGAACCAGCGCTTGACGACGACCGGCATCAGGATGTTGGCGACCGCGATGCCCATGAGGGCGAGGGCGGTGGCGGCCAGGAAGGCCACCGTGTTCCCCGTGAAGGGGCGCAGGGCGAGGCCCGCGGCGATGGCGGCCATGCCGAAGCAGACGACGGCGGCGGGGCCGAAGCGCTTGGCGAGGCGCGGGGCCATCGAGCCGAAGAGCGCGAAGCAGAGCGGCGGCACGGAGGTGAGGACGCCGGCGACGCTGCCGCTCATGCCGAGCCCGTCGCGGACCTCTTCGAGGAGGGCGCCGAGACTGGTGACGGCGGGGCGCAGGTTCAGGGCGGCGAGGACGATGCCGACGGTCACCAGGCGCAGCGCCCAGGTGCGTGGCGCGGTGCTCTTGACCGGCTCCGCGGTCGTGGGGGGCGTCGGGGCGGTCGGTGGTGCCATCGTCGGGGTTTCCTCACTAGCCATGAGACCCATATTAGAATCATGGGATGATTGGTTGTCCAATCGGATTGCGTCACACTGGACCTGGGGGCCCGCCTCCCGGCCCGCCCCTCCGCGTTCGTACGAGCAAGCACGAAGGAACGTCATGGCACTGACCTCCCCCCGGCGCTCGGCCCTGTCCGAGCAGGTCATCTCCGCCCTGCGCGCCCAGATCTCCTCGGGCGAGTGGCCGGTGGGCTCCCGGATCCCCACCGAGCCGGAGCTCGTCGAGCAGCTCGGTGTGGCGAGGAACACGGTGCGCGAGGCCGTCCGCGCGCTCGCGCACAACGGGCTCCTCGACATCCGGCAGGGCTCGGGCACCTATGTGGTGGCGACCAGCGAGCTGGCCGGTGTGATGCAGCGGCGGTTCGCGGACGCCGATCCGCGGCACATCGCCGAGCTGCGCTCCACGCTGGAGTCCAGCGCGGCCGCGCTGGCCGCGCAGCGGCGCACCGAGCGGGACCTCAAGCAGCTGCACACCCTGCTCCTGCGCCGGGAGGAGGCGTGGGAGGCGCGCGACGCAGAGGCCTTCGTGACGGCGGACTCGACGTTCCACTTGGCCGTGGTGGCCGCGTCGCACAACGACGTGATGACGGCGATGTACGCGGACCTCGGCGAGGTGCTGCGGGACTGGCTGCGCGAGGACGTCGGCGAGCGCCTGACGGAGGAGAACAACATGGACCACACGGCGCTGGTGGACGCGATCCGTGAGGGGGACGCGGAGGCGGCGGCGACGGAGGCGGCCAGTTACGCGTTCCTGTGCAGGTCGGGCCGGCTCACCGCGCCTTCCGGTGACTGACCCAGGCGGTCCGTACGTCCTTCCAGCAGCGCCCGGCGAGCCGTACGGTCTCGGCCGGGCCGACCGCGCGCGGCGCGGTGTCGGTGTCGATGTCCCACCAGCGGTCGCACTCGACGTGCAGGGCGACCCGGTCGACATCCGGGTAGGGGTTGTGGCAGGTCGCGCTCACCCGTGACCCGTCGACCCTGACCCGGCACCCGGCCCCGGAGGGCTCGGGCGCGGCGACGCTGTCCGCGCCGGCGCCCAGCAGGGCGAGCGCGACCAGCACGGTGGCTATCCGATGGCTCAGACGCACGAAGGGACCTCCCGCACCCAGCGTGCGTGGAGGTCCCTCGTGGTGGCCCGGTCTACTGCTCCGTCCGGGGGATGATCAAGCCCCCGAAGGGGCACGGGGAACTGCGCGGGAAGGGACCACGCGGGATCAACCGCGAACGAAACCCGGCCCCCGCGGCGCAGAGGCGCCCCCGCCGAACCCGCTGAGCGCTACGCTCCGATGGCGTGCAGGCCGCCGTCGACGTGGATGATCTCGCCCGTGGTCTTCGGGAACCAGTCCGAGAGCAGCGCGACGATGCCGCGGCCGGCCGGCTCCGGGTCCTCCAGCTTCCACTCCAGCGGGGAGCGGCTGTCCCAGACGGAGGCCAGCTCGGCGAAGCCCGGGATGGACTTGGCGGCCATCGAGCCGATGGGACCGGCCGAGATCAGGTTGCAGCGGATGTTCTGCTTGCCCAGGTCACGGGCCATGTAGCGGCTGGTGGCCTCGAGCGCGGCCTTGGCCGGGCCCATCCAGTCGTACTGCGGCCACGCGAACTGCGCGTCGAAGGTGAGGCCGACGACGGACCCGCCCTCGGACATGAGCGGCAGCAGCGCCATCGTGAGCGACTTCAGCGAGAACGCCGAGACGTGCATGGCCGTGGCCACCGACTCGAACGGCGTGTTGAGGAAGTTGCCGCCGAGCGCGTCCTGCGGCGCGAAGCCGATGGAGTGCACGACACCGTCGATGCGGTCGCCGAGGTGCTCGCGGACCTGGCCCTCCAGGCGGGCGAGGTGCTCGTCGTTGGAGACGTCGAGCTCCAGGACCTTGACCTTGTCGGGCTCCGGCAGCTTCTTGGCGATGCGCTCGGTCAGGGTCGGCCGCGGCCAGGCGGTGAGGATGATCTCCGCACCCTGCTCCTGGGCCAGCTTCGCGGTGTGGAAGGCGATGGAGGACTCCATCAGCACACCGGTGATGAGGATCTTCTTGCCCTCGAGGATTCCAGCCATGGTGTTCAGTGACCCATTCCCAGTCCGCCGTCAACCGGGATGACGGCTCCAGTGATGTACGAGGCGTCGTCCGAGGTCAGGAACTTCACCACACCGGCGATCTCCTCGACCTGCGCGTACCGGCCGAGCGGGACCTGGGCGACGATGCCCGCGCGCTGCTCGTCGGTGAGCGCCTGCGTCATGTCGGTGTCGACAAAACCGGGGGCGACGACGTTGAAGGTGATGTTGCGCGACCCGAGCTCACGGGCCAGGGAGCGCGCGAAGCCGACGAGGCCGGCCTTGGAGGCGGCGTAGTTCGCCTGCCCCGCGGAGCCGAGCAGCCCGACGACGGAGGAGATCAGCACGACGCGGCCCTTGCGAGCGCGCAGCATGCCGCGGTTGGCACGCTTGACGACCCGGAAGGTGCCCGTGAGGTTGGTGTCGAGGACGGACGTGAAGTCCTCCTCGGACATGCGCATGAGGAGCTGGTCCTTGGTGACGCCTGCGTTGGCGACGAGGACCTCGACGGGACCGTGCTTGTCCTCGATCTCCTTGTAGGCCTGCTCCACCTGCTCGCCGTCGGTGATGTCGCACTTGACGGCGAGGAGACCCAGCTTCTCGAGCTCCGCCGGGTCGCCCGAGCGGTACGTGATCGCGACCTTGTCGCCGGCCTCCGCGAATGCGCGGGCGATGGCGAGGCCGATGCCCCGGTTTCCTCCGGTGACGAGAACCGAGCGGCTCAACGGATCACCCTTTCGATAGCGGTCGTCGTACCTCGGAAACCTATCGGTACGACCCGGGGTACGGAGAATCGGCCACCCACAGCGCCACCCCCGACTCACTGTCGGGTCCCTACAGAAAGGTCTGGCCGCGCACCCCCGCCGCGCGACATGATCGGGGCTCACGGTGGTGAGGAAAGGGAGACATTCGTGCCTCATACGATCGATGAAGCCTTCACGGCGCTGCCGCTGCGGGCGCTCGCCGACGCGGCGCTGGCCCGCGCGCGGGCGCTGGGCGCCGAGCACGCCGACTTCCGCTTCGAGCGGGTGCGCAGCGCGGCGGTGCGGCTGCGGGACGCCAAGCCGTCGGGTTCCTCCGACACGACGGACCTGGGCTACGCGGTGCGGGTCGTGCACGGCGGCACGTGGGGTTTCGCGTCCGGCGTCGACCTGACGATGGACGCGGCGGCGAAGGTGGCGTCGCAGGCCGTCGCGATGGCGCAGCTGAGCGCGAAGGTGATCAAGGCGGCCGGATCGGACGAGCGGGTCGAGCTGGCGGCCGAGCCGGTGCACGCGGAGAAGACCTGGATCTCCTCGTACGAGATCGATCCGTTCTCGGTGCCGGAGGAGGAGCGGGCGGGGCTGCTCGCCGACTGGAGCGCGCGGCTGCTGGCGGCCGACGGGGTGTCGCACGTGGACGCCTCGCTGCTCAGCGTCCACGAGAACAAGTTCTACGCGGACACGGCGGGCACGGTGACGACCCAGCAGCGGGTGCGCCTGCACCCGCAGCTGACCGCGGTCTCCGTCGACGGCTCCAGCGGCGAGTTCGACTCGATGCGCACCATCGCGCCACCGGTCGGGCGCGGCTGGGAGTACCTGACGGGCACGGGCTGGGACTGGGAGAGCGAGCTCGCGCAGATCCCCGAGCTGCTCGCGGAGAAGATGCGCGCCCCGAGCGTGCGGGCCGGTTCGTACGACCTGGTGGTGGACCCGTCGAACCTGTGGCTGACGATCCACGAGTCGATCGGGCACGCCACCGAGCTGGACCGCGCGCTCGGCTACGAGGCGGCGTACGCGGGCACCTCCTTCGCCACCTTCGACCAGCTCGGCAAGCTCAAGTACGGCTCCGAGATCATGAACGTGACGGGTGACCGGACGGCCGAGCACGGGCTCGCGACGATCGGCTACGACGACGAGGGCGTGGCCGGGCAGTCCTGGGACCTGGTGAAGGACGGGACGCTCGTCGGCTACCAGCTGGACCGGCGCATCGCGAAGCTGACCGGGTTCGAGCGGTCCAACGGCTGCGCCTACGCCGACTCCCCCGGTCATGTGCCGGTGCAGCGGATGGCGAACGTGTCGCTCCAGCCGGACCCGGGCGGTCTGTCGACGGAGGACCTGATCGCGGGCGTGGACCGCGGCATCTACGTCGTGGGCGACCGGTCCTGGTCGATCGACATGCAGCGCTACAACTTCCAGTTCACCGGCCAGCGCTTCTTCAGGATCGAGAACGGGCGGCTCGCCGGGCAGCTGCGCGATGTCGCGTACCAGGCGACGACCACCGACTTCTGGGGCTCGATGGCCGCGGTCGGCGGCCCCCAGACCTATGTCCTCGGCGGCGCCTTCAACTGCGGCAAGGCCCAGCCGGGCCAGGTCGCCGCGGTCTCCCACGGCTGTCCCTCGGCCCTGTTCAAGGGCGTCAACATCCTCAACACGACGCAGGAGGCCGGTCGATGAGCCCGCGTTCCACCAAGCCGTACGAGATCGTCGAGCGCGCCCTGGAGCTGTCGCGGGCCGACGGCTGTGTCGTCGTCGCGGACGAGACCTCGACCGCGAATCTGCGCTGGGCGGGCAACGCGCTGACCACGAACGGCGTGACGCGCGGCCGGACCCTGACGGTGATCGCGACGGTCGACGGCAAGGAGGGCACGGCGACGGGCGTCGTGTCCCGGGCCGCCGTGACGGCCGACGACCTGGAGCCGCTGGTGCGGGCCGCGGAGGAGGCCGCCGCGAAGGCCGGGCCCGCCGAGGACGCGCAGCCGCTCGTGGACGGCGTACCGCACTCTCCCGGGTTCACCGAGGCGCCGGCCGAGACGTCCTCCGCGGTGTTCGCGGACTTCGCGCCGGCGCTCGGCGCGGCCTTCGCCCGGGCGCGGGCCGGCGGCCGCGAGCTGTACGGCTTCGCGAACCACGAGATGACGTCCAGCTACCTGGGGACGTCGACGGGCCTGCGGCTGCGGCACGACCAGCCCAACGGGACGCTCGAACTGAACGCGAAGTCGCCGGACCGCTCCCGCTCGGCGTGGGCGGGCCGCTCCACCCGGGACTTCAAGGACGTCGACCCGGGGGCGCTCGACGCCGAGCTCGCCCAGCGCCTCGGCTGGGCCGAGCGCCGGATCGACCTGCCCGCCGGGCGGTACGAGACGCTGCTGCCGCCGACGGCCGTCGCGGACCTGCTGATCTACCAGCTGTGGTCGGCGGGCGCGCGGGACGCCGCGGAGGGCCGGACCGTGTTCAGCAAGCCGGGCGGCGGCACCCGGATCGGCGAGCGGCTGAGCCCGCTGCCGCTGACGCTGCGCAGCGACCCGTACGAGCCGGGCCTGGAGTGCGCGCCGTTCGTCCTGGCGCACTCCTCCGGGGACGACGCGTCGGTGTTCGACAACGGGCTGCCGGTGAGCGCCACGGAGTGGATCGCGGACGGCGAGCTGCGGCAGCTCACCACCACGCGGCACAGCGCCGCCCTGACGGGGCTGCCCGTCGCGCCGGCCGGGGACAACCTGATCCTGGACGGCGGCACGGGCCGCTCCCTGGACGAGATGGTCGCGGGCACGGAGCGGGGGCTGCTGCTGACCTGCCTCTGGTACATCCGCGAGGTCGATCCGGCGACCCTGCTCCTGACCGGGCTGACCCGGGACGGCGTGTACCTCGTGGAGAACGGCGAGGTGGTGGGCGAGGTGAACAACTTCCGGTTCAACGAGTCGCCGGTGGACCTCCTGGGGCGGGCCACCGAGGCCGGGCGCACGGAAAAGACGCTGCCGCGCGAGTGGGGCGACTGGTTCACTAGAGCGGCGATGCCGGCCCTGCGGGTGCCGGACTTCAACATGAGCTCGGTCAGCCGGGGCGTCTGACGCCCATAGACTGGCAGCGTTCATCCAGCTTCATTCATCAGGTACGTACGAGGAGACTCAGACCGTGACGGACATCGTCGACGAACTGAAGTGGCGCGGGCTGATCGCCCTGTCCACCGACGAGGACGCGCTGCGCAAGGCATTCGCGGACGGTCCGGTCACGTTCTATTGCGGCTTCGACCCGACCGCGCCGAGCCTGCACCTGGGCAACCTGGTGCAGATCCTCACCATGCGGCGCATCCAGCAGGCGGGGCACCGCCCGCTGGGTCTGGTCGGCGGCGCCACCGGTCTGATCGGTGACCCGAAGCCGACGGCGGAGCGCACGCTGAACTCGCCGGAGGTCGTCGCCGGCTGGGTGGAGCGGCTGCGCGGCCAGGTGGAGAAGTTCCTCGACTTCGAGGGCCCGCACGCGGCGACGATGGTGAACAACCTGGACTGGACCTCGGGCCTGTCCGCCATCGAGTTCCTGCGCGACGTCGGCAAGTACTTCCGGGTCAACAAGATGATCGCGAAGGAGGCCGTCTCGCGGCGGCTCAACTCGGACGCGGGCATCAGCTACACCGAGTTCAGCTACCAGATCCTCCAGGGCATGGACTACCTCAAGCTGTACGAGCAGTACGGCTGTGTCCTGCAGACCGGCGGCAGCGACCAGTGGGGCAACCTGACCTCCGGCACCGACCTGATCCACCGGGTCCACCCGGAGGCCGTCGTCCACGCGATCGGCACCCCGCTGCTCACCAAGGCGGACGGCACCAAGTTCGGCAAGACCGAGTCCGGCACCGTGTGGCTGGACCCGGAGATGTTCTCGCCGTACGCCTTCTACCAGTTCTGGCTGAACGCGGACGACCGGGACATCTCCAAGTTCCTGCGCACCTTCTCCTTCAAGTCCCGGGAGGAGATCGAGGAGCTGGAGCGGCAGACCGAGGAGCGGCCGCAGGCGCGTGCCGCGCAGCGGGCGCTGGCCGAGGAGCTGACGACGCTGGTGCACGGCGCCGACCAGACCGCGGCCGTGGTCTCGGCGTCCAAGGCCCTGTTCGGCCAGGGCGACGGAAGCCTCGCGGACCTGGACGAGGCGACGCTCGCCTCGGCCCTGTCCGAGCTGCCGAAGATCGAGGTCACCGAGCTGGCCCCGGCCGTCGACCTGTTCGCCGAGGTCGGCCTGGTCGCCAGCAAGTCCGCCGCGCGCCGCACGGTGAAGGAGGGCGGCGCCTACGTGAACAACACGAAGGTCGCCGCGGAGGACTTCGTGCCCGCCGCCGAGGACCTGCTGCACGGGCGCTGGCTGGTGCTGCGCCGCGGCAAGAAGAACCTGGCCGCGGTGGAGCTCAAGGGCTGACACCCGCCTCCGCTCCGTAGCACGGTGAAGGCCCGGTCCCGCTCGCGCGGGGCCGGGCCTTCACCGTTTGCCGGGTCGGGCCGGGGCTAGGCCCGTTCCCGCTGCTTGGTGCCGCGCATCGAGGTCCAGAGCCAGTCGCCGACGCCGACGACCACGACCGCGCCGATCAGCTGGAGCAGATGCCGGGTCCAGTCGATGCCCCGGGTGTCGTTGACCCCGATGCCGGTGGCCACCCAGTTGCCCAGGACGCTGCCGAGGATGCCGAAGACCGTCGTCAGCCACAGTGGGATCTGCTGCTTGCCGGGAAGGATCGCCTTCGCGATCAGCCCCAGCACGAACCCCACGATGATCGCCCACAACCAACTCATGTCGTCGCCTCCTCAAGCGGCGCCGGGCGCGCGGCACATGCCGCACGCGTGCGATCAGTCTCCGGCCGTACTCCGTACGACGCATGTCGGGGCGGGCCGTACGTGGGACGGCGCAGTGGGCCCGGCCCGTCCGGGTGTGCCCCGGTCTCGTGGGCGGCACGGCCCGGGCGTACCGTGGGGTGCAGTCCGGTCCGGGGAGAGTCCGGCGACCTTGCGGGTGGTGGAATGTGATGCGGAAGCGCAACGGCAACGGCGGAGCAGAGGTCTTCCGGATCACCGGAGCCCGCCAGGGGCTGGCGGAGGACGTGCGGGGCCGGCAGCGCCGTTATGTCATCTCGATGTCGATCCGCACCGTGTCGGTGATTCTCACGGCGGTGCTGTGGGACGTGGAGCGACCTGTCGCGATCGTGACGCTGATCCTCGGTGCCCTGCTCCCCTATGTCGCCGTCGTCATCGCGAACGCGGGCCGGGAGAACGTGCCGGCGCTGCCCTCGACCTTCGTGACCGCGCCCCTGCGCCCGATGATCTCCGCCGCCCCGTCGGCGGCTCCGGCGGAACCCGTGGCGGAGGACCGCCGCTAGCGGCGACGGCGTCCGGCGCCGCCCGGAGCCCGCGTGGAGACCCGCTCGATTCCGGGCCGGAAGCTCAAGAAATGCTCAGATCAATCATGTTGTTCCGGTGCCGGTGTCCGGGGTGTGCGTGACATACTGCGTACGCGCTCCGCATCCCCCGTCGGAGCGACGGACCGACGCCGGGCAGCTCCCCCCGTGGCTGCTCGGCGTCGCCATTTCCAGACCCTTTCCAGGGCCTTTCCGGACCCCTCCCGGACCCCTTTTCCCGGGCCTTTAGGGTGGGGGCGTGAACCTCGCGAACCTCTCCGAACCGTCGCCCGCCACCCCCCAGTGCTCGGCCAAGGGCTGCCGCGCCGACGCGGTCTGGGTGCTCGCGTGGAACAACCCGAAGCTGCACACGCCGGACCGCCGCAAGACGTGGCTGGCCTGCGAGGAGCACCGCGAGCACCTCAGCCAGTTCCTGGGAGTGCGCGGATTTCTGAAGGACGTCGTGAGGCTGGCGGAGTGGGAGACCCGGCCCGAGGCCGACTAGCGGACCAGCGGGCTCAGCCGCCGATCGCCGACATGGGGCGGTCGGGCTGGAGGAAGGTCGGGTCGTCCAGGCCGGAGCCCGCCTTCTTGCCCCACATGGCGAGCTTCCAGATGCGGGCGATCTCCGCGTCGGGCGCGTCGGAGCGCAGGGCCGCGCGCAGGTCCGTCTCCTCCGTGGCGAACAGACAGGTGCGGACCTGGCCGTCGGCGGTGAGGCGGGTGCGGTCGCAGGCGGAGCAGAACGGGCGGGTGACGGAGGCGATGACACCGACCCGGTGCGGGCCGCCGTCGACGATCCAGCGCTCGGCCGGGGCCGAGCCGCGCTCGTCGGAGCCTTCGGGGGTCAGCTCGAAGCGTGTCCGCAGGGAGGCGAGGATGTCGCCCGCGGTGATCATGCCGTCGCGCTTCCAGCCGTGCTGGGCGTCCAGCGGCATCTGCTCGATGAAGCGCAGCTCGTAGTCGTGCTCGACGGCCCAGGCGAGGAGCTCGGGGGCCTCGTCCTCGTTGAGCCCCGGCATCAGGACCGAGTTGATCTTCACGGGGGTCAGGCCCGCCTCGTGGGCGGCGGCGAGGCCCTCGATGACGTCCTTGTGGCGGTCGCGGCGGGTCAGGGTCTTGAAGACGTCGGGACGCAGCGTGTCCAGCGACACGTTCACCCGGTCCAGGCCCGCCGCCCTGAGGGCCTCGGCGGTGCGCTTGAGGCCGATCCCGTTCGTCGTCAGGGACATGCGGGGGCGGGGCTCCAGGGCCGCGACGCGCTCCACGATGCCGACGAGGCCGGGGCGCAGCAGGGGCTCGCCGCCGGTGAAGCGGACCTCGGTGATGCCCAGCTCGGTGACCGCGATGCGGACGAGGCGGACGATCTCGTCGTCGGTGAGCAGGTCCGGCTTGGCCAGCCACTGCAGGCCTTCCTCCGGCATGCAGTAGGTGCAGCGGAGATTGCACCGGTCGGTCAGTGAGACCCGCAGGTCGGTGGCCACTCGGCCGTAGGTGTCGATGAGCACGTGGGCCCCCTCCCTGGTCGCGTTCTGTGATCGCGTTCTGCCTGACACGTCCGAGCCTACGTGACGCCACCGACAGGAGGGAGGCCGGTGATCCCACGAGTGTGCCGGGCTCCCGTCGTAGAGAGCTACCAGCGCACCGTGCTCCGGCCGCGGCGGGAGCACGGTGCGCACGGGGCCGTCAGTGGGCTCCGGTGCCGGTCAGGGACCGGACCTCGAGCTCCGCGTACTTGCCCTTGTCGGCCTTCTCCTTCGACAGGTAGGTGCCGAGGATGCCGAGCAGGAAGCCGACCGGGATCGAGATGATGCCGGGGTTCTCCAGCGGGAACCAGTGGAAGTCGACGCCCTTGAACATCGACGTCTTCGGGTTGCCGGAGACGACCGGCGAGAAGAGCACCAGGAAGACGGCGGTGAACAGGCCGCCGTAGATCGACCACAGGGCTCCGTTGGTGTTGAAGCGCTTCCAGAAGAGGCTGTAGAGGATCGTCGGCAGGTTGGCGGAGGCGGCGACCGCGAAGGCGAGGGCGACGAGGCCGGCGACGTTGAGGTCGCGGGCGAGAGCGCCCAGGGCGATCGAGACGATGCCGATGAAGACGGTGGCCCAGCGGGCGGCCTTCATCTCCTCCTTCTCGGAGGCCTGTCCCTTCTTGATGACGTTCGCGTAGATGTCGTGCGCGAACGAGGACGAGGAGGCGAGGGTGAGGCCCGCGACCACGGCGAGGATCGTCGCGAAGGCGACGGCCGAGATGGAGGCGAGCAGGATCGCGCCCCAGTTGGAGTCGGTGCCGCCGAGATGGAGGGCGAGCAGCGGCGCCGCCGTGTTGCCCGCCGGGTTGGAGGCGATGATCTCCTCCGGCTTGATGAGGGCGGCGGCGCCGAAGCCGAGCGCGATCGTCATCAGGTAGAAGGCGCCGATGATGCCGATGGCCCAGTTGACGGACTTACGGGCGGCCTTGGCGGTCGGCACCGTGTAGAACCGGATCAGGATGTGCGGGAGTCCGGCGGTGCCGAGGACGAGCGCGATGCCGAGCGAGATGAAGTCGATCTTCGACGTGGAGGTGGCGCCGTACTTGAGTCCGGGTTCGAGGAACGCCGCGCCCTTGCCGCTGTTGTCCGCGGCGGTGCCGAGCAGGTCGGAGACGTTGAAGTCGAACTTCAGGAGGACCAGGAAGGTCAGCAGGATGGCGCCCGCGATGAGGAGCACCGCCTTGACCATCTGCACCCAGGTGGTGCCCTTCATGCCGCCGATGGTGACGTAGACGATCATCAGGACGCCGACGAGGGCGACGATGCCGATCTTGCCCGCGTCCGAGGTGATGCCGAGCAGCAGCGAGACGAGGACACCGGCGCCGGCCATCTGCGCGAGCAGGTAGAAGATCGAGACGACGATCGTGGAGGTGCCCGCGGCGGTGCGCACGGGGCGCTGGCGCATCCGGTAGGCGAGGACGTCGCCCATCGTGTAGCGGCCGGAGTTGCGCAGCGGTTCGGCGACCAGGAGCAGCGCCACGAGCCAGGCGACGAGGAAGCCGATGGAGTAGAGGAAGCCGTCGTAGCCGAACAGGGCGATGGCGCCGGCGATGCCGAGGAAGGACGCGGCGGACATGTAGTCGCCGGAGACGGCGAGGCCGTTCTGGAAGCCGGTGAACTGGCGGCCGCCCGCGTAGAAGTCGGAGGCGTCCTTGGTCTGGCGGCCGGCCCAGACGGTGATGACGAGCGTCGCGAGGACGAACACCGAGAAGAGACCGATGATCAGCGGCCGGTGTTCGCTCGCCTCTCCGGCGGCGAGTACGTGCACTGCGGGGCTCATGCGCCGCCCTCCATACGGGACTTGATGGCCTCGGCCTTGGGGTCGAGCTTCGCTGCGGCGTGCTTCGAGTACCACCAGGCGATGAGGAACGTGGTGAGGAACTGGGCGAGTCCGAGGACGAAGGCCACGTTGATGTTGCCGAAGACCTTGGTGCCCATGAAGCCGCCCGCGTAGTTCGACAGCAGGACGTAGAGCAGGTACCAGGCGATGAAGGCGACGGTCAGCGGGAAGGCGAACGAGCGGTGCGCACGGCGCAGTTCACCGAACTCCGCGCTCTGCTGCACCTCGACGAACTCCTCGGTGGAGGGCATCGCCGGCCGCTCGTCGGGGCTGCCCTTCTGGGGTGGTGGTGCGTCGGTGGCCACGGAGAGTCTCCTCGTGATGCGAGTGCGGTCGGGGACGGGGGTCGGATGGTAGGGGGTGTGCGGGGTGATCCGACAGAGGGCCTGATCACCCGTGCGCTCCCTGCACAACGGCACGGGGACACGATGGGAGTGGTTCAACTCCGCCTGTTTATTTACGAACTCGTTGCTGACCTGCGGGATCAGCGATACCTTCAGGCCGCACCACGCGTCATGTACCTGCCCGGGCACCACCTGTGTCCCGGGCTTTCCCTTCTTCGCCCGCTACGACGGATGATGTGGAGATCCCATGGCTCATCTGCCTGCCAGACGCCGCATGGCCCTCGCCCTGCCGATCGGCATCGCTCTGACGGCTTCGTTCGGCTTCCTGCCTTCCGCGGTCGCCGCACCCGCCGACGCCCCTGCCGTGACGGCCGGTTCCGAGGCCGGTTCGCTCTCCTACGTGGTGAACGCGCGCAGCACCGACGCGCACACCATCGCCTCGGTGAGCAAGGCGATATCCGCGGCCGGCGGTTCCATAGTCGAGACGTACGCGAAGATAGGCGTCTTCGTCGTCCACGCGTCCAACCCCGACTTCGGCAAGCAGCTGCGCGCGGCCAAGGGTGTCGCCTCGGCCGGTGCGACGCGCACCTCGCCGCTGAGCCTGGCCGGCACCACCGACGAGGGCGCCGTGCAGAAGCTCTCGAAGGCGGACGCCCAGCAGCTGGCCGCCGCGGCCGCCCCGGGTCAGGAGCCGATGGAGGCCGACCAGTGGGACCTGCGGGCCATCGGCGCGGACCAGGCCGCGAAGATCAACCCGGGCAGCAGCAAGGTCACCGTCGGTGTCATCGACACGGGTGTCGACGACACGCACCCCGACATCGCCGCGAACTTCTCGCCGTCGCAGTCGGCGAACTGTGTCGGCGGCAAGGCGGACACCTCGCCGGGCGCCTGGCGTCCCGCGACCCCGGAGCACTACCACGGCACGCACGTCGCCGGTGAGATCGCGGCCCCGCGCAACGGTGTCGGCGTCGCCGGTGTCGCGCCGGGCGTGAAGGTCGCGGGCATCAAGGTGGCCGACCCGGTCAGCGAGCTGTTCTACCCGGAGGCCGTCGTCTGCGCCTTCGTGTTCGCCGCCGACCACGGCATCGAGGTCACCAACAACAGCTACTACGTGGACCCGTGGCTGTACAACTGCATGGACGACCCCGACCAGCGGGCCATCGTCGACGCGGTGAACCGGGCCCAGACGTACGCCCAGCGCAAGGGCACGCTGAACCTGGCCTCGGCGGGCAACTCCAACCACGACCTCGACTCGGACGCGATCCTGGACGACTCCAGCCCGGACGACTCGACCGCGGTGGACCGCACGATCGACCCGCACAAGTGCTTCGACGTGCCGACCCAGCTCAAGGGTGTCGTCACGGTCAGCGCGACGGGCGTGAACAAGGCCAAGTCGTACTACTCGACGTACGGCCGCAACGTCATCGACATCGCGGCGCCGGGCGGCGACAAGTACCAGATCCCGGACACCCCGTCGAAGAACGGCCGCATCCTGTCGATCCTGCCGGGCGGCGAGTACGGCTGGCTGCAGGGCACGTCGATGGCCTCGCCGCACGCGGCGGGTGTCGCGGCGCTGCTGAAGTCGGCGCACCCGAAGGCGTCGCCGGCGCAGCTGCAGGCGATGATGAAGGCGCAGGCCGACGAGCAGGCCTGCCCGGCCGACTACGACGGCAACGGTGACGGGGTCGTCGACGCCTGGTGCAAGGGCTCCGTGGCGGACAACGGCTTCTACGGCAGCGGCATCGTGAACGCGCTGAAGGCCGTCAAGTAGCGGGACTTCTGTTCCTGAAGGGCCGGGTGGCGCGAGCCGCCCGGCCCTTTTTGCTCCGTTCGTTCCGCTGCACTTGCCCGAATCCGTGCCGGATGGTGAAGATCCAGTGGTGAGTCCGATACCGCCCGCCACCGAGTCGTCCACACCCGTGCGCCAGGACGCCGCCGCCCCCGCGCGCCCGGCGGGCCCCGGGCGGGCCGTCGCCGTGCTCGTCCTCGTCGCCCTCGCGGCGCTGATCCCGCTGCTCGGACCGCGGGCGGCGCTGCACGGCACCGGAGAGGCGGCCGCGCCGGGCACGGGCGGGATCTCCCTGCTGCGCACGGTCCTGTTCGCGGCGCTGAGCGTGCAGGCGGGCGAGCTGTTCGCGGGGTTCCTGGCCCGGCGCACGGCCCCGGAGCTGCGGGCGCCGCGCCGGTGGTCCGCGTACGCCGCGTGGGCCGGGTTCGCCGCCGCGCTCGGGCTGGCCGCCGTGGTGGCCGCGGGGAACCTGATCCCGAGCGGCCTCGGCGACCTGGACGTCGGCGGCCTCTACGGGACGCGCGACGGCACGCTCGCCCTCCTGGAGGTCAACGCCTTCCTCGTGGCGGCCCTGTGCGCGCGCTCCAGCCGGCCGGGCCGGGCACTGCTGCCGCTGGCCGCGGTGGTGGTCGCGGAGGCGCTGCGCGCGCATCCGCCCACCGAGGACAGCGCGTTGCTCGGGTCGGGGCTCACGCTCGTGCATCTGACGTGCGCGTCCCTGTGGGTCGGCGGACTGCTGTACGCGCTGCGCACCCTGCGCGCCTGGCGCGCGTGCGACCCCGGGGCCGGCACCGCGCTGCTGAGCCGCTACGCGCGCGTGGCCGCGCTGCTGCTCGCCGCCCTGACCGCGACCGGGTTGTGCAGCACGCTGCGCCGGATGCCGCCCGGCACCGTCCTGGACCAGCTGACCGGGACGGCGTACGGGCGGACCCTGCTGGCGAAGGTGCTGCTCGTCGCGGTCGTCGCCGGGCTCGCCCTGGCCGCGCGGCTCCGGCTCGGCCGGGACGGGGCGCGCCTCCGCACGCGCGCGTACGTGCCCGCGCGTGCGGAGGTCGTGGTGCTCGGGGCCGTGGTGGCGGTGTCGGCGGTGCTGACGGCGGTGCCGCTCCCGATCCGCTGGTGAGACCCCGCCCCGCGCGGGTCAGTTGGTGACGAGGACCTTGAGGGCGGTGCGCTCGTCCATCGCCTTGTAGCCGGCCGGGACGTCCTCGATGCCGACGGTCAGGTCGAAGACGGGCGACGGGTCGATCGTGCCGTTCAGGACGTCGGGCAGCAGCTGCGGGATGTAGGTGCGCACCGGGGCGACGCCGCCGCGCAGCGCGATGTTCCGGTCGAACATGACGGTCAGGTCGAGTCCGGTGGCGCTGCCGTGCGGGACGCCGACGAAGCCGACGGCGCCGCCGTCGCGGGTGATGTGCACGGCGGTGTTCATGGACTGCTCGGTGCCGACGGCCTCGACGACGGCGTGCGCGCCCTGGCCGCCGGTGAGCTCGCGGACCGCCTCGACGGCCGCCTCGCCGCGTGCGGCGACGACGTCGGTGGCGCCGAAGCGGCGGGCGATGTCCGTGCGGGCCTCGTGGCGGCCGAGCGCGATGATCCGCTCGGCGCCGAGCCGCTTGGCCGCGAGGACGGCGCACAGGCCCACGGCTCCGTCGCCGACGACGGCGACGGTGGAGCCCTCGCGGACGCCCGCGCCGAGGGCCGCGTGGTGGCCGGTGCCCATCACGTCGGAGAGCGTCAGGAGTGCGGACAGCAGGTGGTCGTCGGACGCGGCGTCGGACGGCAGCCGTACGAGGGTGCCGTCGGCGAACGGGACGCGCACGGCCTCGCCCTGGCCGCCGTCGTAGCCGACCGCGCCCCAGAAGCCGCCGTGCACGCAGGAGGTGGTCAGGCCCTCGCGGCAGTAGTCGCACACGCCGTCGGACCACATGAAGGGCGCCACGACGAGGTCGCCGCGCCGGACCCCGGCCACCTCGCCGCCGGTCTCCTCGACGATCCCGAGGAACTCGTGGCCGATGCGCTGCCCCGGCTCCCGCGCGGCCTCGCCCCGGTACGCCCACAGGTCGCTGCCGCAGATGCAGGCGCGCAGGACGCGCACCACGGCGTCCGTGGGCAGCACGACGACGGGCTCGGGGACGTCCTCGACCCGCATGTCGTAGGGGGCGTGGATGGTGGTGGCGCGCATGGGGTGTCCTTGCAGGTCAGTGCGGGGTGGGCCGGGTCTCGGCCCGCTCCTCACCGTACGCCGCCCTTTGCGCCGTCCGCTCTTCGAGGGCTCCCTGGGCCAGCAGGTACTGGGCCGCCACGTAGGTGAGCATGACCCAGAAGTCGGGGCGGGGCAGGGCCGGCCACTCGGCCACTCCCATGGCGATGAGTGTGTCGGACAGCAGGAACAGGGCGCCGCCGATGCCGGCCACCTTGCCGAGCCGGGAGGAGCCGAACGCCATGGCGGTGAGCAGCACGCTGTAGGCGGCGACCGGGATCCGCAGGTCTGCGGGCAGGTCGGGCCACAGCGCGGCGACGGTGTTGACGAGCACCACGCAGTAGACGACGCCGAGCATCGTGCCGGGCGGGCGTGGCTTCCCGTTCCGCTTGAAGAGCAGCAGGTAGCAGATGTGTCCGGCGGCGAAGGAGCCCATGCCGGCGAGGAACGCCAGGTCGTGGTCGAACAGGAGCAGGACGTCGCCGCCCCAGCCGAACAGCAGCGCGACGGACAGCAGGCGGGGCCCGCCGCACGCGATCACGTAGGCGATCAGGACGAGCATCAGGAGCGGCTTGACGGCCACGTGGACGGCGTGGACGTCGGCCAGGAGCGCGACGAGGTCGGTCGCGCACAGGGCGAAGAAGGCGGTGCGCAGGGCGGCGGGCAGGTTCACGCGGCTCCCTCGGTGACCTGCTGCGGGGCGGCGGCGGGCGCGGCGGCCGGCTCGGGCTGCCAGCCGGGGCCGCGGAAGACCCGTCCGGCGCGCTCGCGCCAGCTGTCCGCGCTCTTGAGGTCGCGGGCGATGGCCGCGTACTCGTGGGTGGCGACGCGCAGCGGGTTGTGGGTGGCGATGTTCTTGGTGAGGCCGAAGACGGGGCGCTCGGTCTCGGCGACCCAGGAGCCGAAGAGGCGGTCCCAGACGATGAGGATGCCGCCGAAGTTGCGGTCCAGGTAGCCGCCCTGCGAGGCGTGGTGGACGCGGTGGTGCGAGGGGGTGTTGAAGAGGAACTCGAAGGGGCGCCACATCTTGTCGATGCGCTCGGTGTGGATCCAGAACTGGTACACGAGGTTGACCGAGTAGCAGAAGGCCAGGGCGGCCGGGTGGACGCCGAGCGCGATCAGCGGCAGGTAGAAGGGCCAGCCGGTGAGGCTCGTCCAGGGCTGGCGCAGCGCCGTGGAGAGGTTGAACTTGCGGCTGCTGTGGTGCACGACGTGGCAGGCCCACAGGATGCGGATGACGTGGTGGCCGCGGTGCTGCCAGTAGTAGAAGAAGTCCTGGCCGAGCAGGATCAGCGGGAGCGTCCACCACAGGATCGGCACGCGCAGCGGGGTCAGCTCGTAGACCGCCGTGTAGATGGCGACGATCGGGATCTTCCACAGGAAGTCGAAGACGAGGCTGCCGAGCCCCATGGTGATGCTGGTGGCCGCGTCCTTGGTCTCGTACCCGGCGGCGTCCTCGTCGGGATGGATCCGTACGGAGACGATCTCGACGACGGTGAGCAGCACGAAGGCGGGTATCGACCACAGGACGACGTCGGGGAGGCTGGAAGCGGACATGTGTGCACCGTAAGCGCGCGGACCGAGCCAGGACTAGAGGCAGTTACCGACAAGTATTACCTCCGGTAAAGGCTCAGACTCCGGTGGCTCCCAACAAAGAGCCGGCCGCGTAGGTGACCCCCATCGCGAGGGCTCCGCCCAGGACGTTGCGCCACACCGCGGGGGCCACGCGGGCGCCTCCGGTGCGGGCGCTGCCCCAGCCGGTGCAGGCGAGCGCGACGAGTACGGAGCCGACCGTGACGGGCAGCCGGAGCGCGGCGGGCGGCAGCACGATCGCGAGCAGCGGGAGCAGGGCGCCCACGGTGAAGGCGAGGAAGCTGGCCCAGGCGGCGTGCCAGGGGTTGGTCAGTTGGTCGGGGTCGATGCCGAGCTCGACGCGCGCGTGGGCGCTCAGGGCGTCCCGCGCGGTGAGCTGCGCGGCGGCCTGCCGGGCCACCTCGGCGCTGAGTCCGTGGCCCTGGAGCAGCCCGGTCAGCTCCTCCAGTTCCGCCTCCGGGTCCTCCGCGAGCTCGCGCCGCTCCTGGGCGATGGCGGCCTTCTCGGAGTCGCGCTGGGTGGAGACGGACACGTACTCGCCGGCGGCCATGGACATCGAGCCGGCGAGCAGTCCGGCGAGCCCGGCGGTGAGCAGGGCGCCGCGGTCGCTGGTGGCCCCGGCGACGCCGACGACGAGTCCCGCGGTGGAGACCACGCCGTCGTTGGCGCCGAGGACGGCGGCGCGCAGCCAGTTGAGGCGCGTGCCGAGCGCGCCGCCGTGGGCCTCGTCGTGCGTCGGATCGCTCCGGGTGGGTTCGGTCACGGCACGAGCATGACACTCTCCGGGTCACCAGACCCGGACCGAACCCCCTGTCGCGAAGACCGGGCTGGTCGCGTCGGCCGGCGGCTCCTTGAGGGGTTCGTCGATCTCGGCGACGGTGGGGCCGACGCGGGCCGCGATCGAGTCCAGCAGGCCGAGGTCGAATCCGTAGACGCGGGCGGCGTTGCCGCCGGCCATCGCAGCGATCTCCTCGCGGGGCAGGCCCGCGTAGGAGATGCGCAGGCCTTCGCGCGTGTACGGGTACGTGCCCTCGTCGTGCGGGTAGTCGCTGCCCCACATGATCTTGTCGAGGCCGATGCGTTCCCGCAGCGGCACTTCGTGGGGGCGCATGAAGCTCGCGCCCACGTAGCAGTTCTCGCGCCACATGGTGGAGGGGCCCTTGCCCATGGAGTCGGCGAGGCCGGCGCCGAACTTGGACTCGGCGGTGGTGGCCCTGCCGGCGGCCGCCACGAGGCGCCCGTGGTAGTAGTCCAGCATGTCCAGGACCCCGGGGATCCAGCCGGAGCCCTGTTCGGTGAGGACGAGCTTCAGCTCGGGGTGACGGCGGAAGGCGCCGCCGAACACGAGGTGCCACAGGGCGCGGTGCGAGAACCAGGTCGTCTCGACCATGAACACCGCGCGGGCGGCCGGTTCGTCGCCGAGCGGCGGGGACGCGGAGCCCGCGTGGTGGTTGACCGGGACGCCGAGCTCGGCGCAGGCCCGCCAGATCGGGTCGTACGCCGACGAGTACAGCTCGGGCAGTCCCGAGCCGGGCGGGGTGCCCGGCAGCAGGAGACCGCCCTTGAGGCCCGCGTCCGCGGACCTGCGGATCTCCTTCACCGCCTCGTCGACGTCGTTGAGGAGGATCTGGAAGACGCCCGCGCGGCGGCCCGGGGCGGCGGCGCAGAAGTCGGCGAGCCACCGGTTGTGGGCGCGCAGTCCGGCCCAGCGCAGTTCGAACTCCTCGCGGGTGGGCGCGGGGGCCATGAGCGCGGCCGAGGGGAAGAAGGGCGGGATGGTGTTCGGGAAGACGACCTCGGCGACGATGCCGTCCGCTTCCAGCTCGGCGAGGCGCCGGTCGGAGTTCCAGTTGCGGTCGGCGGTGTCGGCGAGCAGGTCCTCGTACGGGTTGACGTAGGCCGCGGCCCAGGCGTCGAAGGCGTCGTGGTGGCGCTTCTCCAAGTAGGGCTTGTAGTCGAGGAGATCGGCGCCCGCGTGGCAGTCCGCCGAGATGACGGTGTAGCGGTCCGCCGCGGGAGACACGGGGTTCGAGGTGCTCACGGGGTCACCCCCAGGGTCGGGAAGTCGTGGTCGGTCAGCCAGTGCCGGCCGACCTCGCGCGAGCGCGCCCAGGAGGCCTCGACGGCGCTCTGGTCGGCGTCCTGGCCCAGGTCGGCGGGGGTCGGTCCGATGCGGGCGGCGAGCGGGGCCAGCTTCTCGGTGTCGAAGCCGAAGACCTCGGCGGCGGCGAGGCCCAGCATGCGTCGGGTCTCGGCGACGGGGATGTCGTGGAAGGTCCTGCGCAGCCACGCGCGCGTGTCGGGCCAGGTGCCCTCGGGGTGCGGGAAGTCGCTGCCCCACAGGATGTTGTCGACGCCGATCTCGTAGCGCTGGGCGAGCTCGCGGCGTTTGGTGTTGGTGGCGCAGACGAAGATCTGCCGGTCGAGGTACTCGTGCGGCGGGCGCTTGAGTTCGGCGAACGGGGAGAGCTTCTTGCCGCCGTGCGCGCCCAGGTAGAGGCGGTCCATGAACCACAGGAGGTTCGGCAGCCACCAGCAGCCGGACTCGGCGACGCCGAACCTGAGGCCGGGGTGGCGCTCGAAGACGCCGGACCAGAGCAGGAACCAGAGGGGGCGGGCCGGCCACCAGGTCACTTCGCTGACGTAGATGCCGAGGTGGTCGCCGTACTCGTGGCGCGGGGCCGCGCCGGAGTGGGTCACGACGGGCATGCCGCACTCGGCGGCCGCCGCCCACACGGGGTCGTAACGGGCCGCGTGGTAGGGGTCCTTGTCGACCCACATGGAGGGGATCATCAGGGCGCCGAGTCCCGACTCCTTGGCGCGGTGCACCTCGGCGACGACCTTGTCGGGGTCCGCCGTGATCGGCAACAGGGCGACGCCGCAGTGCCGTTCGGGGTTCTGGGAGACGAACTCGGCGAGCCAGCGGTTGTGCGCCTGCGCACCGGCCATGCCGAGCTCGGGGTCCTGGTCGCCGGAGAGGCCGAGGCCGACCCCGAACGGCGCCGCCGTCTGGCTGTCCACGGCGTCCGCGTCGGGGAAGACGACCTCGGCGGCCACGCCGTCGCCGTCGAGCTCCTTGAGACGCTGCGCGGCGTCCCAGCCGCCGCGCAGCCCTTCCTCGTTGTCCTGGAACCACTTGGCGGCGAACGCGTCGTTGCGGATGCCGAGCCGGGTCGCCTCCTCGCGCCGGGCGTCGCGCTCGCCGAGGAAGTCGTCGAAGGCGCGGTGGAAGCGGCTGTCCAGATAGGGCCGGTACTCCTCGGTGGGCAGCCCGGCGTGGCAGTCGGAGGAGATGATCAGGTACGGGTCGTGATCGGTCATCGCGTGTCCCTCGGTGCTCAGTCGAGAATGAAGCTCTCCAGGTACGCCGGGTTCGCCCGGTCCAGCATCGACTGCGAGCGCGCCCGGATCTGCCGGTCGCTGTGCTCGCTCTCGGGGAGCAGCCAGAAGCGGTCCGCCGCGATGCCCTCCGCGACGAGGTCCGCCACGTCCTCCACGGGCGTGAAGGCGACCTCGTGACCGGCCTCCTTCATGGCGGCCTCCCACTGGTCGAGGCTGCGGTACGGCGTCCTGCGCGGGCGCTCCTTGGCGAACCGGTCGGGCCGGTTGCGGTGCGACTCCCACAGGCCGGTGCGCAGCATGTGGGGGCCGGGGAAGAGTACGGAGGCGCCCACGCGCGCGTGCTCCGCCTTCAGGTGCGCGTACAGCGACTCGGTGAGGGTGACGACGGCCGCCTTGGTGATCGCGTACACGGAGGCGGTGGGCAGCGGGGCGATGCCGCCGTCGCCGGACGAGGTGTTGACGACGTGGCCCGGCTCGCCGCCCGCGAGCATGCGCGGCACGAACGCCTGGACGCCGTGGAAGACGCCCCACACGTTGACGTCGAACGCCCACTTCCAGTCGTTGGGCTCGTGCTCCCACATGCGGCCCTCGGCGCCGGAACCGACGCCCGCGTTGTTGCACAGCACGTGGCAGGCGCCGAAGGTGGCGTACGTGTCCTCGGCGAGCGCCACGACCTGTTCGCGCTCCCCGACGTCGACCACGCGCGCGTGCACGGTGGCGCCCTCGTCGCGCAGTTCGGCGGCGGCCGCCTCCAGGGCGCCCTTCTCGACGTCGGCGAGCACCACCCTCAGGCCGTCGGCGGCGAACCTCCGCGCCATCGCCCGCCCGATGCCACTGGCCGCGCCCGTGACGACGGCGACCTGTCCTTCGCGCAGCTCCATGTCACACACTCCCCTCGGGCGGCCCGTCGAGAATCTGCTGCGGGTCGTCGTAGCGCTGGTGGATGTACGGCAGGAGGGCCTGGGCGCTGACCCGCTCGACGGCCTTCCCCTTCTGGTCGGTGGTCTTCTCGCCGATGGTGAGCTCGACGAGGGCGCGCACCGGCAGGTCGGCGACCGGGTCGTACATGGACTCGCGCAGGACGACGTCGCCGGTGACCGCCTCCAGCTTCCTGACCTTCTCGTTGCGCACGCAGTGCACGAGGACCGGGTCGGCGTCGAAGCCCGAACCGTCCACCGCGGGCAGGAACTTGAAGTAGAAGTCGGTCTTCTGCGCGGGCTCGGGCAGCGGCAGGTCGCCGCTGACGGCGCCGCGCACCTCCACGAACGCGATGCCGTGCCGGGCGAGCGCGGCCCGTACGACGAGCCCGTCGCGCTCCACGGTGACCTCGCCGAGCTTCTTGGGTTCGCCGAAGACCTCGCGGCCGCCGATCAGGGCGCGCTCGTGGGTCATCGGCATGACCAGCGGATACCAGCCCTCCACTCCCCCGTGCTCGGCCGCGACCGCGACCGAGCCGGCGCCGAGCGGATAGCCGGGCAGGTCGACCTTGCTGATGTTGGCCCGGACCAGGGGCCGGGCGGTCGGCTTGAGCGGCGGCGGGAGCACCGCGGCGACCGCGTCGGGGTCGGACTCCCACACGGCGACCACGCCGGTGGACCAGATGTCGGGAAGCTTGCTGCTCGCGGTGCGCGCGGCGGCGATCTCCGCCTCGCTGCGCGCTCCGTACCGTACGCGTGCCATGTCGTACCGCCCTTCGTCGAAGACGTGATGGGGGTCGTTCGCGCGGCGCCTGTAACACAGTTACACCGACGCCGATGAAGGGTAAAGACACGTGCACGTACGGGAGTTGAAGGATCTTCGCCGAGAAGAGGGCCGGACATGGCACGCACCGCACTCACCCGCGAGGAGGTCCTGGACACGGCCGCGGGGCTGGTCAGGCAGCACGGCCCCGAGGCGCTGACCATGCGCAAGCTGGCGGCCGAGCTGGGCACGGCGGTCACCTCGATCTACTGGCACGTCGGCAACCGCGAGTCGCTGCTGGACGCGCTCGTGGAGCGCACGGTCGCCGACCTCGGCGCGATCCGGCCGCGCGGCGCGAGTCCGGCCGAGCGGGTCGTCTCGGTCGCCCGTGCGCTGCGCCGGCAGCTGCGTGCGCATCCGCACCTCGTGGCGATGGTCCACGAGCGGGGCCTGACCGAGCGGATGTTCCTGCCGGCGCAGCGCGCGCTGGTGCGCGAGGTGCACGCGGCCGGGCTGCGCGGGGCGCGCGCCGCGGGGGCGGTCCGCGCGGTGCAGTTCCAGGTTGTCGGATATGTCCTGGTCGAGCGGAATCGTGAACGGGCTCCCGTGCAGCGGCCCGGCGAGGAGGAGTTGTGGGACACGGCCGCCGCCGAGGGCGACGAGGCGCTCGCCCGCGCGCTCGCCGGGCCGGTGGACTGCGACGCCCTGTTCACCGCGTCCGTACGCGCGCTCGTGAAGTCGCTTCTGGAGCCCGGGGCTTGACTCGTCCGGGCGGAAAGGGGCCCGGGCGGGCGCGGGACTGTCGGTGCGGGCCCGTATCCTCATGGACCATGCTCGAAGACCGTACGACCGCAGCCTCCGACACTCCCTGGCCGGCCGCGTACCCCAAGGGATACGCGGTCGTCGACGTGGAGACCACCGGCCTGTCCAAGGACGACCGGATCATCTCGGCTGCCGTCTACCGTCTGGACGAGCGCGGCGAGGTCGAGGACCACTGGTACACGACGGTGAACCCGGAGCGGGATCCTGGCCCGGTGTGGATCCACGGTCTGACGACGGACGTCCTGGAGGGCTCGCCGCTGTTCCCGGAGATCGCCGAGGAGTTCGCCGCACGGCTCGACGGCCGCGTCCTGGTCGCGCACAACGCGGTGTTCGACTGGTCGATGATCGCCCGCGAGTACGCGCGGGCGAAGCGCACCGCACCCGTGCGCCAGCGGCTGTGCACGATCGCGCTCTCCAAGGAGCTGGCACTGCCGCTGCCCAACCACAAGCTGGAGTCGCTGGCCGCGCACTTCGGTGTCGTGCAGCAGCACGCGCACCACGCCCTCGACGACGCGCGCGTGCTCGCGGAGGCCTTCCGCCCCAGCCTGCGCAAGGCGGCGGCGGGGAACGTGCGCCTGCCGCTGCTGGAGTGCCGCCCCCTCACCGAATGGGTCGACACGGCCGGGCGGACCCCGGTGCCGCGTCAGGCGCAGTCCGCGTACCGGGGCGGCGGGGGCACCTGGCGGCCCGCGCGCAAGCGTCCGGCGTGCCCGCACCCGAACCCGGGGCGCTACGAGCCGGGCAAGCCGCTCAAGCAGGGGATGCGGGTCGCGTTCTCCGGGGACACGTCCGTGGACCGGGAGCTCCTGGAGGACCGCGCGGTCGAGGCGGGCCTGCACGTGGCGACGAGCCTGTCCCGGCTCACCAGCCTCCTGGTGACCAACGACCCGGACTCGTACACCTCGAAGGCCGTGAAGGCGAAGCAGTTCGGTACGCCGGTCGTGGACGAGGCCGCGTTCGGACAGTTGTTGCAGGACGTCACCCCGGCGGACAAGCGCTGAGGAGACCGGGGGCGTCAGACGGGTGATTGCGGGGCGACTCGCCCCGCGCCCGCTCGCCCGCCGGCGCCCGGGGGACCCACCCTGTGGCGCATGGCACGTTGTGAGGTCTGCGGAAACGATTACGGGATGTCCTTCGAGGTGCACGCGCAGGGCGCGGTGCACGTCTTCGACTGCTTCTCCTGCGCCATCCACCGCATGGCGCCCATCTGCGAGCACTGCCGGTGCCGCATCATCGGCCAGGGAGTCGAGGTCGACGGGCACTGGTACTGCGGGGCGCACTGCTCCCGCGCCGAGGGGCGGGTGGGCATCGTCGACAAGGTCTGAGACCCGGGTCCGCGGCCGGCTCCACCGGCTCCGGGACCCGCTCCGCGCACGCCGGCCGTCCGCCCGCTCCGGCCCCCGACGGGACCCGCCCGTCGGGGGCCGCCGCATGCCGGGGTACCGTCGTCTGCGTGTACCGCTTCCTGTTGACCCGGCAGTGGGTGATCCTCACGCTGGTCGCCCTCGTCCTCATCCCCACGATGATCCGGCTGGGCATCTGGCAGATGCACCGCTACGACGAGCGCACCGCCCGCAACCAGCTGGTCACCGACGCGCTCGACGCGAAGCCCGTCCCCGCCGAGGAGCTGACCTCCCCGGGGCACACGGTCACCAGCAAGGAGCGGTACCACTCGGTCACCGCGCGCGGCAGCTTCGACACCGAGCACGAGGTCGTCGTCCGACGCCGCGTCAACGCGGACGAGGAGGTCGGCTACCACGTCCTCACCCCGTTCGTCCTGAACGACGGCAAGGTCCTGCTGGTCAACCGGGGCTGGATCCCCGCGAACGGCCCGAGCCAGACCGCCTTCCCGAAGATCCCGGCCCCGCCGCGCGGCGAGCTGACCGTCACCGGGCGCCTCATGCCCGACGAGACGACCGAGGCCAGCGGCATCAAGGACCTCAAGGGTCTGCCCGACCGGCAGATCATGCTGATCGACAGCGAGCGCGAGGCCGCCCGTCTGAACGCGAAGGTGCTCGGCGGCTACGTCGTGCTGACCGCGCCCGACCCCGCGCGCAACACCCCCGAACTGATCGGGAAGCCCGGCCACGAGGACGCGGCGCTGAACTACGCGTACGCCTACCAGTGGTGGCTGTTCGCCGCCGCGGTTCCCGTGGGCTGGGTCGTCCTGCTCCGCCGCGAGCTGCGGGAGCGGCGCCGCCGCGAGGAGGAATCCGCGCAGGCCGGGGCGGACGCCGGCGAGGTGCCCGCGGCCACGGTCTGACCCACCTCGGCGCGGCGCGGCCGGGCGGGGCAGGATAGAGGGCATGGATCTTGGACTGAAGGACCGTGTCTACGTAGTCACCGGCGCGACCCGGGGCCTCGGCAACGCCGCCGCCCGTGAACTGGTCGCCGACGGCGCCAAGGTGATCATCACCGGTCGCGACGAACAGCGGGTCGCCGAGGCCGCGGAGGCGCTCGGGCCCGACGCGCACGGGGTCGCCGTCGACAACGCCGATCCCCAGGTGGCGGAGCGGGTCATCGAGGCCGCGCGCGAGCGGTTCGGGCGGTTCGACGGGGTGCTCGTCAGCGTGGGCGGGCCGGCGCCCGGCTTCGCCGCCGACGCCACGGACGAGCAGTGGCAGTCGGCCTTCGAGTCCGTCTTCCTCGGCGCGGTGCGGCTGGCGCGGGCCGCGGCGGCGGAGCTCGGCGAGGGCGGTGTCATCGGTTTCGTGCTCTCCGGCTCCGTGCACGAGCCGATCCCCGGACTGACCATCTCCAACGGGCTGCGGCCCGGGCTCGCCGGGTTCGCGAAGTCGCTGGCGGACGAGCTGGGGCCGCGCGGGATCCGGGTCGTCGGGCTGCTGCCGGCGCGGATCGACACGGATCGCGTGCGCGAGCTGGACGGGCTCTCGGCGGATCCCGAGGCGACTCGGCTCGCCAATGAGTCGCGGATTCCGCTGCGGCGGTACGGGACTCCGGAGGAGTTCGGGCGGGCCGCCGCGTTCTTCCTCTCGCCGGCCGCCTCCTATCTGACGGGTGTCATGCTCCCGGTCGACGGCGGCTTCCGCCACGGGTTCTGAGCGCCGCGTCGCCGGGTGCGGCCGAGTGGGGCTTCTCGCGCAGTTCCCCGCGCCCCTGGAAGGCATGCGGCTTCGCCGCGCCTTCCCCGGATGAAAGGCGCCCTGCGCCTTGATCGGGGAAATGCGCCCGAAGGGCATGCATTTCAGGGGCGCGGGGCTGTGTCCATAAGCGGCTCCGCCGCGGGGCGCGAGAAGCCCCACCGGAGCCGCACCCCGCGACGAGAGCTAGCTGACCCGTTCGGCGCGGTGCTTGACCGCCCGGAGACGAACCTCCGCGGGCAACGAGTCCAGGCCCGCCGATTCCCGGGCCTGCCCCACGGCCTCCTCGGAGAGAACCCGCAACGCCTCCCCGGGCCCCGCGTGCGGCTCCAGCCTCAACCGCACCCGCGCCCGCGGAGCGTTCCGCCGCCCCGTCAGCATGACGCCCGCGTGATCGACCCCCTCCAGCGCCTCGGCGGCACCGCACAGCACCTGCTCCATCGCGCGGCCGCGCAGCAGCGCCCCCTCCCCGTCCCCCGTGTCGACGAGCACCTCGGTCAGTCGCCGCCGCCGCAGCTGCGCCACCAGCCACCACAGGGCGAGCAGCACCACGACACCGAGCACGGCGATGACCGTGGGCCACCACCAGCCCTCGTCCCGCCACCGGTCCCGGTCCGCCACGCTGAGCAGCACGTCGTCGGAGCCGCTGTGGATCCACCAGGAGGGCGGCTTCACCCCGAGCCCGACCGCGAGCACGGAGCCGCCGCCGAGCAGCAGGACAAGCCCGAGCAGGCCGAGCACGATCCGGTTGACGGTCCTGAGCACGCCGCTCACCCCTTCCTGCCGGGCCGCGCCACGTGCACGGAGAGTCCGGGCACGGAGCCGAGGCCCAGTTCCCGGATGCCCTCGCCGAGCGCGGCGTCGAGATCGGCCCGTACGTCGTCGAGTGGACGGAAGTGGGACAGGGCCCGCACCTCCACCTTGGAACGCTTCATCCGGACCCGTACCGACTGCACGCCCGAGACCTCCATGGCCCGGTCGCGCAGCACCATCGCGGCGGCGTCGCGGTGCAGGCCGGCCCGCACGTCGGCGTGGACCCGGCGCATGGGCAGGACGGCGCGCAGCCCCGGGGTCGCGGCGAGCAGGAGGAGCCAGAGACCGAGGGCCGCGGCGACGCCGGCGCCGACCAGCACGGCGGTGTCGTCGAGGGGCCGCTCGGCGAGTTCGCGGGCCAGCGAGCGGCGCCACTCCATCGCGGGGCGGCCCGCCCGTACGGCGGCGATGTCGTAGAGGAGGATGCCGGTCCCGCCGAGCAGGACCACGGCGCAGAGGGCCGCGGGGACTCGGCGGGCCGACCAGAAGCGGCGGGTGCGGTCCTCGCCGTCGAGGGTGGGCTGCCCGGTGTAGGAAGCGGCGGACGCGGACTGGTCCAGGTGCTCGGCGCCCTCGCGCTCGGCGACGGGCGGCGCCTCGGTGGGTTCGCTCATCGGATCCTCCCCCGGTCCGTTCCGCGGGTGTGCGCCGAGTGCAGCCGCTCCACCTCGACGGCCACCTCGGGGACCTCCATCCCCGCCAACGTCCTTACCCGTTCCGCGACTTGGCGACGCACGGCGGCGCACTGGGCACCGATGTCCAGCGGATACTCGAGTTCGACACTGACGTGGACGCGGGCCGTGTCGTGGTGGACGGTCACCGTGGCGTGCGGGGGTGCCCCGTCCGCGGGGACGACGTCGAGCGCCTCACGCGCCGCGTACGCGGCGATCTTCGCGACGACCCGGTCGGCGATCCGGGTCGCGCCGCGCTCGGCGGGGGCGACCTGTGCCGCCATCGGTCACCGCCGCCGGTCGCCGCGGGCACGGAAGAACTCGCCGGGTTCCAGGTCCCCCTCGAGGAACCGGCCCGCGACGAAACCGATGGCGCCCAGAGCCGCCACCAGCAGAAACGCCCCGAACCCGCCGAAGTATCCGGCGAAGCCGAGGGCCATGCCGGCGATCATGCCGACCACGGCCAGATTCATCCTGTACTCCTCCACCCATCCGGTGCGGCTGTCACTGGAGTCGTGACTCCGGTTCCTCGTCCTCCTCGTCCGGCAGCTTCACGTCGCTGACGGCGATGTTCACCTCGACGACCTCGAGGCCGGTCATGCGCTCGACGGCGTTGATCACGTTCTCCCGCACGTCGCGTGCGGTGTCGGCGATGGAGACGCCGTACTCGACGACGATCTCCAGGTCGAGGGCGGTCTGGAGCTCGCCGACCTCGGCCTTGACGCCGCGGGACACGGATTTCGTGCCGCCGCCCGGTACGCGGTCGCGTACGGCGCCGAACGTGCGGGACAGGCCGCTGCCCATCGCGTGCACGCCGTCGACGTCGCGTGCGGCCAGTCCGGCGATCTTCTCGACGACTCCGTCGGCGATGGTGGTCTTCCCCCGGCCACCGGGGTCACCACCACCCCTCTTGGTCATGCTGCTCTTCCCGGTCGATGCCGTGGGCGCGTCGCCCGGCCTCTGCGTGGTGTCACTCATCGGGGCTGTCCCCTCTGTGAGGTGCGGTCTCGCTGCGGGGTGCTGCTTTCCTCTGCCCACACTAAGTGCGGTTACCCAAGCTCGCGCCCGGGATGAGGCAGCCTGGGGACATGACCGCTGACCACTGGACACAGGCCGTACGACAGCACCTGGGACTGGGGCGGCTGCTGCCGCTCGGCGGGCCCGGCGACGGGGCGTGGATCGCGGAGCCGGCCGCCGGGGCGGTACTGCGCCGGTCGGTGGACGACCTGCCCGGGCTGCGCCTCGGCGCCCTGCGCCTGTCCCTCGCCGACACCGGCACGGCGTACGAGGCGGGGGTGCCGGCCCCGCCGAGCGCGCTGCCGCCGGGACCGCTGCGGATCGTCGCGGAGTGCGCGGCGGCGCCGGACGAGCCGCTGCCCGGGGCCGCCGGGCGGCTGCGGACGGCGCTGGCCCGGGCGGCGGACAGCGGCCTCGGACTGGTCGTGGCCGAGATCGACGTACGGGTGACGGAGCTGCTCGAACCGGGGGCTACGCCGGCTTCGGCGCGGCGGGAGCAGCCTCGGACACCGGAAGAGAAGCCGCCGCCCGGTGCGGACACGAGCGGGGGCGGGAACGGGAACGGCGACGCGGGCCGGGTCGCCGACGCGGCACGCGCGGTGCCGGGCGTGGCGCGGCTGACCGGCGCCCTCGGCGGTCTCGGCCGCCCGGTCCACATCGAGGAGCGGGCGCAGGGGCGGCAGGGCGAGGCCGCCCTGCCCCGCCGTCATGTGCGGGTGGAACTCGCGGTGGCCCGGGGGGCCCGCGCGCTGGACGTGGCGCGGGCGGTCCGGGAGGCCGTGACGACGGCGCTCCCGGACCGCCCGACGGTCGCGGTGCTGGTGACGGAGAGCGCGGACTGACCGCGGCTCCGCCGGGCGGCGGAGGTCAGTCGCCGAGGCCCGCCAGGTCGCGCAGCCGGCGGCCCTGCGCGGCGCGCTCGGCGACGCGCTGCTCGTCGAGGGTGCGACCGGCGGCGCCCTGAAGGAGCACCTTGGTCTCGATGACGGCGTCGCGGGGCGCGGCGACGAGCGCGGCGACGAGGTCACGCGTGGCGTCCTCGAGCTGGTCACCGGGCACGGCGACGTTGGCGAGGCCGCTGCGCACGGCCTCGTCGGCGTGGACGTAGCGCCCGGTCACGCAGATCTCAAGCGCGCGGGCGTATCCGACCAGGCCGACGAGCGGATGCGTGCCGGTGAGGTCGGGGACGAGCCCGAGGCTGGTCTCCCGCATGGAGAACTGCACGTCGTCGGCGACGACGCGCAGGTCGCAGGAGAGCGCGAGCTGGAAGCCCGCGCCGATCGCGTGTCCCTGGACCGCGGCCACGGAGAGGATGTCGCCGCGGCGCAGCCAGGTGAAAGCGTCCTGGTACTCGGCGATGGTGGAGTCGAGCAACTCCTCGCCGCCGCGGGCCAGGTCGATGAAGGACGGCTCGCCGTCGAACCCCTCGGGCGTGAACGCCTGACGGTCCAGGCCGGCGGAGAAGGACTTGCCCTCACCGCGCAGCACGACCACCCGCACGGAACCCGGCAGGGAACGCCCGGCCTCGACCAACGCCCGCCACAGCGCGGGACTCTGGGCGTTGCGCTTGTCCGGGTTGGTCAGCGTCACCGTGGCGATCGTGTCGTCGACGATGAGCTGGACGCCGTCCTTGTCGAGCAGGGGTGCGGTCTTGGTCATCGGGACCTCCGGGTCTGCGCAGTCGTGAGCACGCGCGAAGCGTAAGTGACTGCACAGTAACCACCCGGTCGGCCAGCCGACCGACCGGGTGGTCACCGACGGAGCCGGTGAACCGAACGAGTCGGAACGGAGAGCTGAGCGAAACGCGTCAGCTCGCCGCGGCCTTCTTTCCTCGCGTGGCCCCGCCGCGACCTCGCAGCGCGACCCCGGACTCGCTCAGCATCCGGTGCACGAAGCCATACGAGCGGCCGGTCTCCTCGGCCAGCGCTCGGATGCTCGCACCGGAGTCGTACTTTTTCTTCAGGTCTGCCGCGAGCTTGTCGCGCGCGGCGCCGGTCACCCGGCTGCCCTTCTTCAGAGTCTCGGCCACCCGTGCCTCCTCATGGGAAGTGCGCTCTGGAATTCCCATGATCACCCCTCTTGGGCTTCCTGGCCACCCATTCGACAAGGTCTGTAGGCGGCCGATGGGGAGCCGTACGGGGATCCACACGAGTGGAATCAGGGGTTCCGCCGGACTCGCGCGGCGCCCGGAACGGTCCGCGCGAAAGAACCGGCAGGTCAGTGACTCCCCAGGCGCCGCAAGGGTTCTACGGCCCCCAGGGCGGCTCGGAGCGCCACGGACACACCGCGGTACGAGGCGGTCTCACTCAGATGAAGGATCACGGCTCGGCCGAATGATCCATACGGAGTGGATCATTCTTTCGATCAAGCCGTGCTGACGCACGGTGTCCGTGCCGTCGCCTCAGGCGAGGGCGACGAGGTCCGCGTAGCCCTGGCCCCACAGGTCCTCGATGCCGTCCGGCAGCAGGATGATCCGCTCCGGCTGGAGGGCGTCGACGGCGCCCTCGTCGTGCGTGACGAGGACGACCGCGCCCTTGTAGGTGCGCAGCGCGCCGAGGATCTCCTCGCGGCTGGCCGGGTCCAGGTTGTTCGTCGGCTCGTCGAGGAGCAGCACGTTGGCCGAGGAGACGACGAGGGTGGCCAGGGCCAGTCGGGTCTTCTCGCCGCCGGAGAGGACTCCGGCCGGCTTGTCGACGTCGTCGCCGGAGAACAGGAACGAGCCGAGCGTCTTGCGCACCTGGACCAGGTCGAGGTCGGGGGCGGCGGAGCGCATGTTCTCCAGGACCGTGCGCTCCGGGTCGAGGGTCTCGTGCTCCTGCGCGTAGTAGCCGAGCTTGAGGCCGTGGCCCTCGATGACCTGGCCGGTGTCGGGCTTCTCGGCGCCGCCGAGGAGCTTGAGCAGGGTCGTCTTGCCCGCGCCGTTGAGGCCGAGGATGACGACGCGGGAGCCCTTGTCGATGGCCAGGTCGACGTCGGTGAAGATCTCCAGGGAGCCGTACGACTTCGACAGGCCCTCGGCCATGAGCGGCGTCTTGCCGCACGGCGAGGGCTCGGGGAAGCGCAGCTTGGCGACCTTGTCGGACTGGCGGACCTCCTCGAGACCGGCGAGGAGCTTGTCGGCGCGCTTGGCCATGTTCTGCGCGGCGACGGTCTTGGTCGCCTTGGCGCGCATCTTGTCGGCCTGCGCGTTCAGCGTCGCGGCCTTCTTCTCCGCGTTCTGACGCTCGCGCTTGCGGCGCTTCTCGTCGGCCTCGCGCTGCTGCTGGTAGAGCTTCCAGCCCATGTTGTAGACGTCGATCGTGGAGCGGTTGGCGTCCAGGTAGAAGACCTTGTTGACGACCGTCTCGACGAGGTCGACGTCGTGGGAGATCACGATGAAGCCGCCGCTGTACGTCTTCAGGTAGTCCCGCAGCCAGATGATGGAGTCGGCGTCGAGGTGGTTGGTCGGCTCGTCGAGGAGCAGGGTGTCCGCGTCCGAGAACAGGATGCGGGCCAGCTCGATGCGGCGGCGCTGACCACCGGAGAGGGTGTGCAGGGGCTGACCGAGCACACGGTCCGGGAGGTTGAGCGCGGCGGCGATCGTGGCGGCCTCGGCCTCGGCGGCGTACCCGCCCTTGGTGAGGAACTCGGTCTCCTGGCGCTCGTACTGGCGCAGGGCCTTGGCCTGGGTGGCGCCGGTGCCGGTCGCGATCCGCTGCTCGTTCTCCCGCATCTTGCGCATCAGGACGTCGAGGCCGCGGGCGGACAGGATGCGGTCGCGGGCCAGGACGTCGAGGTCGCCGGTGCGCGGGTCCTGCGGCAGGTAGCCGACCTCACCGGAGCGGCTGATGGTGCCGCCGGCCGGGATGCCCTCGCCGGCCAGGCACTTGGTGAGGGTGGTCTTGCCCGCCCCGTTGCGGCCGACCAGGCCGATGCGGTCGCCCTTGGCGACACGGAAGCTGGCGTTCTCGATGAGGATGCGGGCGCCGGCGCGCAGTTCGATGCCGGAGGCGGTGATCACGAGTGGGTCTCCAGGAATGGATCAACAGCGGATTGACAGGGCGAGGGCCGGTCGGCGCCGCTAATGCACCCAGAGAAGAAACGTCATACGAGACAGTTTAACGGTGGGATGCAAACGCTTTTGCCGGGCCGCCGCCCGCCCCGTCCGACCTGGGCGCATCCCCCGTTCGGCCCACGGACCGGGCCCGGCGCGGCCGCGCGCCCGAGGATGAGGAACGGCGGCACGGGCTCCCGGTCCCGCCCCTCGGCGAAGACACGACCCAGGCGGTGGCGCATGCAGTTCGACGACGACGCGCGGCTGGACACCTCGGAGGTCCAGGACGTGCGGGGCAGCCGGATCCCCGGCGGGAAGGCGACGGTCGGCGGCGGTTTCGCCGGGCTGATCGCCCTGCTGCTCGGGCTGTTCTTCGGCACGAACGAGTTCGGCCTCTCGTCGGACGGCTCCGGCACCCCGGCGACGTCGGTGTCGAGCGCGGCGCAGGTGGAGCAGCACTGCCGTACGGGCGAGGACGCGAACACGCAGCAGGACTGCCGGACCGTCGCGGTGGTCAACAGCCTCCAGGACTACTGGACCGGCGAGTTCCAGCGCCGCCAGGGCCGGTACTCCCCCGCCTCCACGGTGCTCTTCACGAACCAGGTGTCGACGGCCTGCGGCCGGGCGTCCTCGGCGGTCGGGCCCTTCTACTGCCCCGGCGACCGGAAGGTCTATCTCGACCTCGGCTTCTTCGAGGAGCTGCGCTCGAAGTTCGGGGCGAGCGGCGGCCCGTTCGCGCAGGCCTACGTGGTGGCGCACGAGTACGGGCACCACGTGCAGAACCTGATGGGCACGCTGCAGCGGGCGCAGGACGGCCGTACCGGCCAGAACAGCAACGCGGTGAAGGTCGAGCTGCAGGCCGACTGCTACGCGGGGGTGTGGGCCCGGCACGCCACGAGGACGCCGGACGAGTCCACGGGCCGGCCGCTGATCACGAGCCTGACGGACGCCGACATCCGCGACGGCCTTGACGCGGCCGCCGCGGTGGGCGACGACCGCATCCAGGAGAAGTTCCAGGGCCGGGTGACGCCCGAGTCGTGGACGCACGGCTCGTCCCAGCAGCGCCGGCAGTGGTTCTACCAGGGCTACGAGAGCGGCGACATGGCGCAGTGCAACACCTTCCGGTGAGCCCTGCCGTCGGTCAGGCTCCGCCGGTGTGGACCTGGAAGGCGGCCCGGCGGACGGCCTTGGCGAGCGCCGGGTCGGGGTGCGCGGCCGCGAGGGCGACCAGGACCTGCACGGTGCGCGGGTGGCCGACGGCGCGGACCTCGTCGATGAGCGCGGGCACGGTGGGCTGGACCGCGGACTCCAGGTGCCGGACCAGGAGCGGGGCCTCGCCGTGGTCGGCGACGGCCGCGGCGGTGTCGACCCACAGCCAGGTGGCCTCCTCGCGGGTGAGCACGGTGTGCACGTCCTCGGGGTCGGCGCCCTCGTGCTCGGCGAGCCACAGCCGGGCGTAGGCGCGCAGGCCGGGGTCGTCGGCCGCCTTGCGGACCTCGGGCTCGGCCGGGGCGCCGACGACGCGCAGCGCCTCGAAGGCGAGCCCGCGCAGCAGGGCGTCCTCGCCGCGGGCGGCGTCCAGGAGCTCGGTGACAGCGTTGCCGATGTCGCGTGCGGCGAGCCAGGCCCGGTACTCGTCGCGGGCCGCCTTGGGACGCAGCCGGGCACAGCCGCGCAGCATGTCCTCGGCGGCGACCTCGATGTTCCCGGCGGGTGACTGGGCGGCCACGCAGATCTGCTCGAGCCGGACCCAGACCGCCCAGCTGCCGAGCGGGGTGAGGGTGGCATGGCCGTCGGCGTAGGTGAGCGCTCCCACGGCGGCGAGGCCGCTGAGCGCCCAGTCCAGGAGTGGCAGGAGCGGGGTGTCCTCGGCCGTGCCGGGGCCGCCCGGTCCGTCGGCCTCCAGGTGGGGGCCGTAGGGGATCTCGCAGCGTTCGGTGCGCAGCTCGGTGACGCGCTGGCCGAGCAGGTCGAGGAGCTGCTCGGTGGCGACGGGTCCCGCCATCAGCTGGAGGAAGGACAGCAGCTGGGGCATGGCCTCGACGGCCTCGGCGACCGCGGCCGCCTCCAGGGCGCCGGGCGCGGGGTGGACCAGCGACCAGGCGTCGAAGAGGGCGACCCAGCCGCGCAGCACGGCGGTGTCGTCGCGGTCCCAGGCGCGCAGCCGCCAGCCGGGGCGCGCGCTGTCGCCGTGCACCTCGACGAGTCCGGCGAGGCGGGCGGTGTCCCAGTCGGCCCGGACCTGGCGCACGGTGAGGCCGAGGTCGTCGGCGGCGCGCCGCGCGGTGGCGTCGGAGAGGGTGCCCTTGCCGTCGCGGGCGCCCATGGCGCTGCCGGGGCTCAGGGCGGCGTCGGCCCAGCGCGCCACCCGGACCGCGCCGGCGAGGCCCTCGCGGGCGGTGCGGGCCAGCTCGGCCGGGGGCGGGGTGCCCTCCGGGGGGCGTGGGGCGGTGCGGCGGGTCGCGGCACGCGGGGCAGGGGGCGCCAGCGGCTGGCGGCGGGGGCGGACAAGTCGGAGCCGGGAGTCGCGCGGGGTACGGGACGTCACTGGAGCAGTCTCCCCGTGACCCGGCGATTTCCCAAACGCGGGCCTGTGTTCGGCACCCGGCCCCCGGTTCGCGCGGCTACATGAGGGGCGTGAGGAAGCGTCGCAGGGTCTCTTCGTACGTGGCCGGGTCGGCGTTCCACATCGCGTTGTGCGGGGCGTCGTCGACGGTGTGCAGGGTGACGAGCTCGGGCCGGGCGGCGGCCAGGCGCCGGGACAGGGTCCAGGGGGCGACCTCGTCGCCGGGGCCGTGCACGACCAGGGTGGGCACCTTCAGGTTCTGCGGGTCGGCGGCCTCGGCGAGCCGGTCGGCGTGCAGGCCGGTGCGGCCCTGGGCGGCGCGGACGGCGAGCGGGAGGAGGGTGCGCGGGGTGCGGTGGGCGCGGGCCAGGGCGCGCAGGGTGGCCTCCCAGCTGAGCACCGGGGAGTCGAGGACCAGGCCGGCGATGCGCTCGCGCAGGGCGCAGTGGCCCGCGGCGTGCAGGGCCATGGCGGCTCCGGTGGACCAGCCGTGCACGATGACGCGGCGGGCGCCGAAGCGGACGGCGTAGCGGATCGCGGCGTCGAGGTCGCGCCACTCGGTCTCGCCGAGGTGGTGCAGGCCGTCCGGGGAGCGGGGGGCGCCGAGGTCGCCGCGGTAGGCGAGGTCGAGCACGGGGAAGCGCTGGCGGTGCAGGAACTCCATGACGTTCATGGGGTGTTCGCGGGTGGTGCCGAGGCCGTGCACGGTGATGACCCAGGTGTCGCGCGGGCCGGGCAGGAACCAGGCGGGCAGGGCGCCGAGTTCGCCGGGGACGTCGACGTCGGCGTGCTCGAGGCCGAGGGCGGAGGCGGGGTCGCCGATGTGGACCTGGGGCGTGAGCCAGGCGTGCGCGCCGGGTTCGAGGGCGCCGTGGGTGACCCGTTCGAGCCGGCGCACGACCGTGTCGGCGGGGTGCGGCACGGATTCGACGACGGGCCCGACGACAGCGTGGTAGCCGTCACCGGCGAGCCCGTACGTGCCCGGGCGCAGGGAGGCGAGGTCGCGGGTCAGGGTGACGTGGCCCGCGGCGACCGCGTGGACGGTGAGCCGGGGTTCGGTGGGCAGCGGGCGTCCGGCGCGTGCCTTCAGCGCGGCGTCGCTGGCGAGCCGGCCCGCGGCGATCGAGGCGATCGAGGCGGCGAGGACTCCGGTCACGGTGGTGACGGCCGCGGCCGTCGCTCTGGCGGTGCGCACCCGTCCAGTGTCTTAGCGGTCGGGCCCTGCGGCCAGTGGGGCGGCGATCCGGGTGACCGCCGTAGCTCCGGCCGTCCGTCGCCGGGTGCCGCCCGGTGGGGCTTCTCGCGCAGTTCCCCGCGCCCCTGAAATGCAGACCCTTCGGGTCGCATTTCCCCGACAGAGGCGAGAGCTCAGCCGTCGCGGCGCTGGCCGTACCCGGACAGGCGCTCCGCGACCTCGTCCAGCTGGGCCGCGCTCAGCAGGGAGGGGCTCAGGCCCGGCACGGAGCGGGCGACGAGCCAGACCCGGCACATCCACTCCAGCTGGGCCGTCCGGTCATAGGCCGCGTCGAGCGAGTCCCCGTACGCCACGGTCCCGTGGTTCTGCAACAGGCACCCCGTGCGCCCCTCGATCGCCGCCAGCATGTTCGCGGCCAGCGACTCCGTCCCGTACGTCGCGTAGGGCGCGACCCGGACCGGGCCGCCGAGGGCCATCGTCATGTAGTGGATCGCCGGCAGCTCGGGGACGAGCGTGGAGACGGCGGTGGCGTGCACGGCGTGGGTGTGCACGACGGCGCGCGCGCCGGTGTCCCGGTACAGGGCGAGGTGGAGCGGCAGCTCACTCGTGGGGACGAGGGTGCCGTGCCGGGTGCGCCCGGTGAGGTCGACGGCGAGCAGGTCGCCGGGAGTGAGCCGGTCGTAGGGGACGCCGCTCGGGGTGACGAGCACGAGGGCGTCGTCGCCGTCCCCGACCCGCACCGACACGTTGCCGGAGGTGCCGACGACGAGGCCGTCGGTCACGGTCCTGCGCGCGGTCGCCACCAGCTCGTCCCACGCCTGTTCGAGTTCACCCATGCGCGCATCCTGCCAGGCACCCGAACGGCGGGAAACGCGCCGGGCCGGGCCTGAGATCCCCGGTCCGGCACATCCCATATGTGCATATTTCTCATCCCTACGACTACTGGCTTCCGGGGGGAAACATGGCCCGTGACCACACACCGTCCCGTCGTCGCGCCCGGGTCGCGGCAGCGGCCTCCGCGGCCGTCCTGACCCTCGCGGGCAGCGCGCTCGCGGAGCTGCCGGCCCAGGCGGCGGGCAAGCCCAAGGGGCACGACGTCTCCTCGCACCAGAAGAACGTGAACTGGGACAGGGCGAGGAGCAAGGGCGCGCGGTTCGTCTACGTGAAGGCGACCGAGTCGACGAACTATCGCAACCCCTACTTCGCCCAGCAGTACAACGGCGCCCGCGACCGGGGCATCATCCGCGGCGCGTACCACTTCGCACTGCCGGACAGGTCGTCCGGCCGCACCCAGGCCGCGTATTTCGTACGCAACGGCGGAGGCTGGACGCGGGACGGGCGGACGCTGCCGCCCGCGCTCGACATCGAGTACAACCCGTACAGCGCGAAGAAGAAGTGCTACGGCATGAGCAGGGCGAAGCTGGTGTCCTGGATCGACTCGTTCAGCGACGAGGTGCTGCGCCGGACCGGGCGGCGTCCGGTGATCTACACCAACTACACGTGGTGGAAGAAGTGCACCGGCAACAGCGGGGCCTTCGCCGGGAACCACGCGCTGTGGCTGGCCCACTACGCGCGGACCGCCGGGCCGCTGCCGCGCGGCTGGTCGTACTGGACGTTCTGGCAGTACGCCAACAAGGGCGGCCTGCCGGGTGATCAGAATCTCTTCAACGGGTCGCAGGCCCAGCTCGAGCGGTTCGCCCGGGGGTAGTCCGACCCGGGCCGAAAGTCCCGCGGAACCCAGAATTCCGGGGCTTTCGCGGGGGTGATCCGGAACCACGGCCGCCGCCTCGCGCCAAAGGGAGCGGCGGCACTCCGGATCGGGACACCGCTCAGCCCCGCCCAGTTCATCTTCCGTTCACCCGACTTCCCTACGTTCAACGAGCCACTGACGTCCAACCGAAGCCTGGGTAAATGGAACACATCACGCTGCTCCTAGCGATCGTGATCGTTACCGCACTGGTCTTTGACTTCACCAACGGTTTCCACGACACCGCCAACGCGATGGCGACGACCATCTCGACAGGCGCCCTCAAGCCGAAGACGGCGGTGGCCATGTCCGCCGTGCTGAACCTCGTCGGAGCGTTCCTCTCCGTCGAAGTCGCTAAAACGATCTCCGGCGGCATCATCAACGAGGACGGCCTCAAGACAGAGGTCATCTTCGCGGCGCTGGTGGGCGCCATCCTCTGGAATCTGCTGACCTGGCTGGTCGGCCTGCCCTCCAGCTCCTCGCACGCCCTGTTCGGCGGCCTCATCGGCGCCGCCGTCATGTCGATGGGCTGGTCGTCGGTCAACGGCGGCACCGTCGTCACCAAGGTGCTGCTGCCCGCGGTCGCCGCGCCGCTCGTCGCCGGCCTCGCCGCGATGCTCGCCACGCGCCTGACCTACCGCATCAGCAAGAAGACCGACGAGAAGGCCACCTCCAAGGGCTACCGCGCCGGGCAGATCGCCTCGGCCGGCCTGGTCTCCCTCGCGCACGGCACGAACGACGCGCAGAAGACGATGGGCATCATCACGCTCGCCCTGATCACCGGCGGTGTGCTCGCGCCGGACGCCGACCCGCCGCTGTGGGTCATCGTCTCGGCCGGTCTGGCCATCGCGATGGGCACCTACCTGGGCGGCTGGCGCATCATCCGCACCATGGGCAAGGGCCTCACCGACCTGGCCCCGCAGCAGGGCTTCGCCGCGCAGACCAGCGCCGCGACGGCGATCCTCGCGTCCTCGCACATCGGCTTCTCGCTCTCCACGACCCAGGTCTGCTCCGGCGCCGTCATGGGCTCGGGCCTCGGCCGCAAGGGCGGTGTCGTCCGCTGGTCGACCGCGACCCGGATGTTCGTCGCGTGGGGTCTGACCCTGCCGGCGGCCGGTCTGGTCGGCGCGGGCGCCGAGTTCCTCACCCAGCAGGGCCCCTGGGGCATCGGCCTGACGGCCGCGCTGCTCATCGGCGGCGCCTCGGTCATCTGGGCGCTGTCCCGCCGCAACTCGGTCGACCACCACAACGTGACGGCCGACGAGATCGGCACCGAGGAGCCCGCCGGTGTCGTCACGACCGCGATCGCCGCGGTCACGCCGCCGCCGGCCGGTCCGGTGGCCGTCGAGGAGACCCCCGTCCCCGCCGCGGCCGCTTCCGTGGCCGACCCCGCGCGCCCCGCCGGCGCCACGCTGTAAGGAAGCAGGACCAGCTATGAAGATCGACTGGGCGGCCCTCGGCTCCGTGTTCGGCGTCAGCCTCGTGGTGACGGTGGCCCTGGTGGGCCTGTTCACCCTCGGCATCGTCGGCCTCTCCAAGAAGGAGTCGGCGACGCGCGCGGGCGGTTCGGCGACACTCGCCGTCTCCGGCGCCTACCTGTGCTTCGCACTGTGCACGGCGGCGGTCGCGTACGGGATCTTTCTGATCGTGGCCTGACCACGGTCGCAGCACTCCCTCGGCGGGGTGGGGACGCATCCGCGTCGCCACCCCGCCGACGTGTTGTGGACCTGGCCACACTCACCCGCCGCAGGTCAACAGCAAGTTGACGTGCGTTCGCGGAGCGTGGTGCACTTCCCTCGCCATATACGGCAGCAGCAGAGGAAGCCGGTGCGAATCCGGCGCGGTCCCGCCACTGTCAGCCCTCCCCCGGAGGGCGAGCCAGGAACTCACGCTGCCGGTCTCTTCGAACCAGGGCGTGGACACCCTGAGTGAGGACAACTACCGCCATGTTCGCCCCGCGCGGCGCACGGCGGGCCGAGCGCGTCTTCGCGTACGGCGCCGCCCTGGGTATCTTCAGCGACCTCCTGGTCGGCGATCCGCGCCGCGGGCACCCCGTCGCCGGCTTCGGCCGCGCCGCGGGAGCCGTCGAGCGCGTGCTGTGGCGGGACGACCGCGGCCGGGGCGCCCTGCACACGGCCGTGTGCGCCGGTGGCGCCGCCGCCCTGGGCGCGCTCGCCGCCCGTGCCGTACGCCACTCCCCCACCGCCTCCGTCGCACTGACCGCCGCCGCGACCTGGGCCGTGGTCGGCGGCACCTCGCTGGGCCGTGAGGCGCGGGCCGTGGGCTCCGCCCTGGAGGCGGGGGACGTGGAGCTGGCCCGGGAGCTGCTGCCCCGGCTGTGCGGGCGCGACCCCGAGGGCCTGGACGCCGACGGCATCGCGCGCGGCGTCGTCGAGTCGGTCGCCGAGAACACCTCCGACGCGGTCGTGGGCGCCCTGGTGTGGGGCGCCGCCGCCGGGGTCCCCGGCCTGCTCGCCTTCCGCGCGGTGAACACGCTGGACGCGATGGTCGGTCACAAGTCGCCCCGGTACCGGCGCTTCGGCTGGGCCTCGGCCCGGCTCGACGACGTCGCCGGCTGGCCCGGCGCCCGGCTGACGGGCGCCCTCGCGGTGCTGACCGGCGGCCGGCCCCGGGACGCGGTGCGCGCCTGGCGGTCCGACGCGGAGCGCCATCCGAGCCCGAACGCGGGCGTCGTGGAGGCCTCGTTCGCGGGCGCGCTCGGGGTGCGTCTCGGCGGCACGCTGTCGTACGCCGGGCGGGTCGAGCACCGGCCGGTCCTCAACGAGCGGGGTCGGCCCGTGCACGTACGTGATGTGGAACGGGCCGTGCGGTTGTCGCGGCGCGTGAGTCTTTCGGCGTTGGGAGTCTGTGTGGGCGCGCGGTTGCTGTGGGGCCGTCGATGACGGGCGCGAGGAAGGGCGGCGGCCTGCTGGTCGCGGGCACGACCTCGGACGCCGGGAAGAGCGTGGTCACCGCCGGGATCTGCCGGTGGCTGGTGCGGCAGGGCGTGAAGGTCGCGCCGTTCAAGGGGCAGAACATGTCCCTCAACTCGTTCGTGACGCGCGAGGGCGCCGAGATCGGGCGGGCGCAGGCCATGCAGGCGCAGGCCGCGAAGGCCGAGCCGAGCGCGCTGATGAACCCGGTGCTCCTGAAGCCCGGCAGCGACCGCAGCAGCCAGGTCGTCCTGATGGGCAAGCCGGTCGGCGAGCTGAGCGCGCGCGGCTACCACGGAGGGCGGCAGGCGGCCCTGCTGGACACGGTGGTGGGATGCCTGGAGGAACTCCGGGGCAGTCATGACGCCGTGATCTGTGAAGGGGCGGGCTCCCCCGCCGAGATCAACCTGCGCCGCACCGACATCGTGAACATGGGCATCGCGCGCGCCGCCCGGCTGCCGGTCCTCGTCGTCGGCGACATCGACCGCGGGGGCGTCTTCGCGTCGTTCTTCGGTACGACGGCGCTGCTCGCGCCCGAGGACCAGGAGTTGCTCGCCGGATACCTGGTGAACAAGTTCCGCGGCGACGTCACCCTGCTCGAACCCGGCCTCGACATGCTCGAATCGCTGACGGGCCGGCCCACGTACGGCGTCCTGCCGTACCAGCACGGGCTCGGCATCGACGAGGAGGACGGCCTGCGGGTGTCGCTGCGCGGCACGGTGCGCGAGTCCGTCGTGGCGCCGCCGGTCGGCGAGGACGTGCTGCGGGTCGCGGTGTGCGCGGTGCCCCTCATGTCGAACTTCACCGACGTCGACGCGCTGGCGGCGGAGCCGGGCGTCGTCGTGCGGTTCGTGGACCGGGCCGAGGAGCTCGTCGACGCCGATCTGGTGGTCGTCCCGGGCACGCGCGGCACCGTGAAGGCGCTGGAGTGGCTGCGCGAGCGCGGGCTCGCGGACGCGCTGGCCCGGCGGGTCGCCGAGGGGCGGCCGGTGCTCGGCATCTGCGGCGGCTTCCAGGTGCTCGGGGAGCGGATCGAGGACGAGGTCGAGTCGCGGGCCGGGGTCGTGGACGGGCTCGGGCTCCTCCCGGTGCGGGTGCGCTTCGCGCGGGAGAAGACGCTGGCCCGTCCCGTGGGGCGGGCCCTGGGCGAGCCCGTCGAGGGGTACGAGATCCATCACGGGGTCGCGGACGTGCTCGGCGGCGAGGCGTTCCTGGACGGGTGCCGGGTGGGGGCCGTGTGGGGGACGCACTGGCACGGGTCCCTGGAGTCGGACGGGTTCCGGCGGGCGTTCCTGCGGGAGGTCGCGGCGGCTTCGGGCCGGCGGTTCGTCCCGGCGCCGGACACGTCGTTCGCGGCGCTGCGCGAGGAGCAGCTGGACCGGCTCGGGGATCTGATCGAGCGGCACGCCGACACCGACGCGTTGTGGCGGCTGATCGAGGGGGGCGCTCCCGCGGGGTTGCCGTTCGTGCCGCCGGGGGCGCCGTGAGCGCGCCCGGCGGCAACACCCCCGCGAGTGCGGGGAGCAGAGGAACAGTTCCACCAGGTGGTCGTGAAGGAGCGGACCATCCCCGCGTGGGCGGGGAGCTGTCCAGGCTGCCGCAGGTCCCGCACAGCAACGGCCGAACTGCACGCAAGCCACCCGAAGGAGTGACCACCCGATGAGCACCCGTTTTCCGTTCACCGCAGTCGTCGGCATGGACGACCTACGGCTGGCCTTGCTGCTGAACGCTGTCAGCCCTGCGGTCGGCGGCGTCCTGGTGCGTGGCGAGAAGGGCACGGCGAAGAGCACTGCCGTGCGGGCACTCGCCGGACTGTTGCCAGAGGTGCCGGTCGTCGCGGGGTGCCGGTTCAGTTGTGATCCGGCGGTGCCGGACGCCGAGTGCCCGGACGGGCCGCACGAGGAGCGCGCCCACGAGACCCGCGCCGCGCGGATGGTGGAGCTGCCGGTCGGTGCGTCCGAGGACCGCCTCGTCGGCTCGCTCGACATCGAGAAGGCACTCGCCGAGGGCGTGAAGGCGTTCGAGCCCGGACTGCTCGCGTCCGCGCACCGGGGCATCCTCTACGTCGACGAGGTCAACCTGCTCTCGGACCATCTGATCGACCACCTTCTGGACGCCGCCGCCATGGGTGCCTCGTACGTCGAACGCGAGGGCGTCTCCGTGCGGCACGCGGCCCGGTTCCTGCTCGTCGGCACGATGAACCCCGAGGAGGGCGAACTACGGCCGCAACTGCTCGACCGCTTCGGGCTCACCGTCGAGGTCGCCGCCTCCCGCGAGCCCGAGCAGCGCGTCGCAGTGGTACGGCGACGGCTGGCGTTCGAGGACGACCCGGCTGCTTTCGCCGCCCGTTGGGCGGACGAGGAGCACGCACTCCGCGAACGCATCGTGGCCGCGCGGGAGTTGCTGCCGAAGGTGGCGCTCGGAGACGCGGCGCTGCTGCAGATCGCCGCGACCTGCGCCGCGTTCGAGGTGGACGGCATGCGGGCCGACATCGTGATGGCCCGGACCGCGACGGCGCTGGCCGCGTGGGCGGGGCGCACGGAGGTGCTCGCGGAGGACGTGCGGCAGGCGGCGCTGCTGGCGCTGCCGCACCGCAGGCGCCGCAACCCCTTCGACGCTCCGGGCCTCGACGAGGACAAGCTGGACGAGACGCTGGAGGAGTTCGGCCCGCAGGACGACCCGGACCCGGAGCCCGACGGTGACGGTGACGGCCCCGACGGCGGGGGCCCGGACGGCGGCGGGGGCGGAGTGCCGCCGCAGGCCGGCGGACCGGAGGCGGGACAGCGGCGGGAGACGCCCGAGCAGGCCCCGCAGACCGGGGAGTCCGAGGAGCCGGGCGACGCCCAGGTGCCGGCGGGGGCCGGGCGGGAGCAGCGCGCGGTGAGCGCCGGCGAGCCGTTCCGTACGAAGATGCTGAGCGTGCCGGGCCTGGGTGACGGGGCCGCGGGGCGGCGCTCGCGGGCCCGCACCGAGCACGGCCGCACGACGGGGTCGACGCGACCGCGCGGGGCGCTCACGAAGCTGCACCTGGCGGCGACCGTGCACGCGGCGGCGCCGCATCAGCGGGCGCGCGGGCGCAGCGGTCCGGGGCTCGTGGTGCGCCGGGACGATCTGCGGCAGGCGACGCGCGAGGGCCGCGAGGGCAACCTCGTGCTGTTCGTCGTGGACGCGTCCGGGTCGATGGCGGCGCGGCAGCGCATGGGCGCGGTGAAGGGCGCGGTGCTGTCGCTGCTGCTCGACGCGTACCAGCGCCGGGACAAGGTGGGCCTGGTGACGTTCCGGGGCACGGGCGCGGAGGTGGCGCTGCCGCCGACGTCGAGCGTGGACGCGGCGGCGGCCCGCCTGGAGTCGCTGCCGACCGGCGGGCGCACTCCGCTGGCGGCCGGGCTGCTGAAGGCGCACGAGGTGCTGCGCGTGGAGCGGCTGCGGGATCCGGCGCGGCGCCCGCTGATGGTCGTCGTGACGGACGGCCGGGCGACGGGCGGTCCGGAGCCGGTGCGGCTCGCGGAGCGCGCGGCCGGGCTGCACGCTGCGGAGGGCACGGCGTCGGTGGTCGTGGACTGCGAGAGCGGCATGGTGCGGCTCGGGCTGGCCGGGCAGCTGGCGACGCGGCTCGGCGGGACGGCCGTGACCCTCGACGAGCTGCGGGCGGACTCGATCGCCGGGCTGGTCAAGGACGTACAGGGAACCCAGGGGATCAACAGCATCAGGAGGGCCGCGTAATGCCGCAGGGACAGCCGAGTGTGGTGCCGGACGACGGGCTGACGACGCGTCAGCGGCGCAACCGGCCGCTGGTGTTCGTGCACACGGGGGTCGGCAAGGGCAAGTCGACGGCCGCGTTCGGGCTCGCGCTGCGGGCCTGGAACCAGGGCTGGCCGATCGGGGTGTTCCAGTTCGTCAAGTCGGCGAAGTGGAAGGTCGGCGAGGAGAACGCGCTGAAGGTGCTGGGCGCCTCCGGTGAGGGCGGCACGGTCGACTGGCACAAGATGGGCGAGGGCTGGTCCTGGGTCCAGCGCGACAGCCAGGCCGACAACGAGGAGAAGGCCCGCGAGGGCTGGGAGCAGGTCAAGCGGGACCTGGCCGCCGAGACGTACAAGCTGTACGTGCTCGACGAGTTCGCGTACCCGCTGCACTGGGGCTGGATCGACGTGGACGAGGTCGTGCAGGTGCTGCGCGACCGTCCGGGCACCCAGCACGTCGTGATCACGGGCCGCAACGCGCCGGAGAAGCTGGTGGAGTTCGCGGACCTGGTGACGGACATGTCGAAGGTGAAGCACCCGATGGACACGGGTCAGAAGGGCCAGCGGGGCATCGAGTGGTGACGACCTCCGTCTCGGTTCCGCGGCTCGTCGTCGCGGCGCCCGCGTCCGGGACCGGCAAGACGACGGTCGCGACCGGTCTGATGGCGGCGTTCGCGGAGCGGGGCCTGGCCGTGTCCCCGCACAAGGTGGGGCCCGACTACATCGACCCGGGTTATCACGCGCTCGCGACCGGCCGCCCGGGCCGCAACCTCGACGCGTACATGTGCGGGCCCGAGCTGGTCGCGCCGTTGTTCGCGCACGGGGCGCGCGGCTGTGAACTGGCCGTCGTGGAAGGCGTGATGGGCCTGTTCGACGGTGTGTCCGGGGAAGGCGAGCTGGCGTCGACGGCGCATGTCGCGAAGCTGCTGAAGGCGCCGGTGGTGCTGGTGGTCGACGCGTCGTCGCAGTCGCGTTCGGTGGCGGCGCTGGTGCACGGCTTCGCGTCCTTCGACCCGCAGGTCAGGCTCGCGGGCGTGATCCTGAACAAGGTGGGTTCGGACCGGCACGAGGCGCTGCTGCGGGAGGCCCTGGAGGAGGTCGGCGTCCCGGTCTACGGCGCCCTGCGCCGCACCCCGCAGGTCGCCACGCCGTCCCGTCATCTGGGCCTGGTCCCGGTCGCGGAACGCAGTGCGGAGGCGGTCGATTCCGTACGGGCGTCGGCGGCGATGGTGCGGGAGGGCTGCGACCTGGAGGGCCTGCTGGCCCTGGCACGGTCGGCCCCGCTGCTGTCGACGGAGGCGTGGAGCGCGGCCGACCCGGATGAGCGAGCCACCACGACGGCGGGAAGGCCGGTCGTGGCCGTGGCGGCGGGCGCGGCGTTCACCTTCTCCTACGCCGAGCACACGGAACTCCTCGCGGCGGCCGGCGCCGAGGTCACCCCCTTCGACCCGCTCCACGACGAGTCCCTCCCGGAGGGCACCGCCGGCCTCGTCATCGGCGGCGGCTTCCCGGAGGTCTACGCCCCGGAGCTCTCCGCGAACGAGCGACTCCGCAAGGCCGTGGCGGAGCTGGCCGCGTCCGGCGCCCCCGTGGTCGCCGAGTGCGCGGGCCTGCTCTACCTGTCCCGCTCCCTCGACGACAAGCCGATGTGCGGTGTCCTGGACGCGCACGCCCGGATGTCCCCGCGCCTGACCCTGGGCTACCGGGACGCGGTCGCCGTGTCGGACAGCGTGCTGGCCCCGGCCGGGGCGCGGATGCGCGGCCACGAGTTCCACCGCACCGTCCTGGAGCCGGGCGCGGGGCCCGCGCCCGCGTGGGGCATGCGGCTGCCGCAGCCCCGCGTCGAGGGCTTCGTACAGGGCGGCGTGCACGCCAGCTATCTGCACACGCACTGGGCGGGCCGCCCGGACGTCGCGCGGCGCCTGGTCGAGCGGTGCGCGACGCCGTGAGGTCAGCCCGCGAGGCCGACCACGAGCCAGATGAACCCCGCGCCCAGCGCCGTGCACAGCAGGGTGGAGCGCGCGGGGTGCTCGTGGTGGGCCTCGGGGAGGATCTCGGCGGCCGCGAGGTAGAGCAGGACGCCGCCGAAGAAGCCGAGATAGCCGCCGAGCAGTTGCTCCGGAATGGTGAACAGGAGCGTGGACGCGGCGCCCACGACCGGCGCGAACGCGTCGGCGAACAGCATCATGACGGCCTTGCGGCGGGCGTTCCCGTACAGGCTGGTGATCGTGTACGTGTTGAAGCCGTCCGCGAAGTCGTGGGCGATGACGGCGAGCGCGACGGCGAGCCCCATGCCGCCGCCGATCTGGAACGCGGCGCCGATGGCCATGCCGTCCATCAGGCTGTGCCCGACCATCGCGGACGCGGCGGTGAGTCCGACCTCGGGGGCCCGGGCGTGACCGTCCTCCTCGGCGCCGTGGGCCGCCTGCCGGTGGGCGAGGAGGTGCTCCAGGACGTGTGCGGCGAGGAAGCCGCCGACGAACAGGAGCAGGGCCGCCGGCACGCCGAACACGTCGTCGCCCAGCGCCTCCAGGGCCTCGGGCAGCAGGTCGAGTCCGACCACGCCGAGCATGAGTCCACCCGCGAGACCGAGCACCAGGTGGCGCCGGTCGGTGACCCGTTGCGCGGTCCAGCCGCCGACCAGGGTCATGAGAAAGGCGCCGAGCGCCACGAACACCGCCATGCGCCTTTGCTAACCCATCCGACCCCCGCGCCGCACATCCGGGGTGGCTCCGGCCGTGTCGTGGTGGGGGTCGGGGCCCGTTCCGGAGCCCCGGCGGACGAGGTCCTGGGGCTGGTCGGGGCGGTGCTCGCGGAGGCGGGCGTGCCACCGGAGCGGGTGCGGGCGCTGGCCACCGTGGCGGCCAAGGGGCGCGAACCGGGCCTGCTGGGGGCCGCCGAGGCGCTGGGCGTGCCGCTGGAGACCTACGAATCGGAGCGCCTCGCGGCGGTCGCGGTGCCGCACCCTTCGGCGCGGGTCCGTACCGCGACGGGCACGCCGTCGGTCGCGGAGGCCGCCGCGCTGGCCGGGGGCGGCGTGCTGCTCGTACCGAAACGGGCGTCGCGCGGCCCCGGCGGCGGCCCCGGCCGCGTGACCTGCGCCGTGGCCGTCCAGGCCGACTGACCGACTCCCTCTTCTCCTCTCCCTCTCAAGGAGCCCGCCGTGCAGACCCCCTCCCCCGCCCTGCTCGCCGCTCTCGCGCGGCGGCTCGACGACGTCCTGGACGGTGCGGCCCGGGCCGAGGTGACGGTGCTGCTCGTGGGCGACGGCGCGGCGGACCCGTTGGCGCGCGCCGAACTCGCCGCGTGCGCCCGCCTGTTGTGGGACCACGGCGGATACGAGGAGGTGGCCTTGGCGTTCGGTGCGGGCGCCGCCCCCACGATCGCGTCGGCGCTCGACCGCGCGAGGACGCTCGGCGCCCGGCACATCGCCGTCCTGCCGTACGAGCCGCTGGCCGGGGAGGAGTTCGGGGAGCGGGTGGCGGCCTGGGCCGCGGCCCACCCGGAGGTGACGGTGACCCGCGTCCCGGACTCCGCCGGCGTCGCCGTCGGGGACGGGCCCGATCTGCGGCATCACGGGGACGCGGAGGTGCGGGACGACGGGGAGAAGCTGACGGATCTCGCGGTGAACGTGCGGACCGGGACGCCGCCGGTGTGGCTGCGGGAGCGGATCGGTACGGCCCTGGAGGGGCTCGCCGCGTATCCGGACGGGCGGGCGGCGCGGGCCGCTGTGGCCCGGCTGCATGGGGTGCCCGTGGAGCGGGTGCTGCTGACGGCCGGTGCGGCGGAGGCTTTCGTGCTGCTCGCGCGGGCGCTGCGGGTGCGGCGGCCGGTGGTCGTGCATCCGCAGTTCACCGAGCCGGAGGCGGCGCTGGAGGACGCGGGGCACGTGGTGCGGCGGGTGCTGCTGCGGGAGGAGGACGGGTTCCGGCTCGACCCGTCGCTCGTGCCCGAGGACGCGGATCTGGTCGTCGTCGGCAACCCGACCAATCCGACGTCCGTGCTGCATCCGGCCGGGGTGCTCGCCGCGCTGGCCCGTCCCGGGCGGGTCCTCGTGGTGGACGAGGCGTTCATGGACGCGGTGCCGGGTGAGCGGGAGGCGCTGGCGGGCCGCACGGACGTGCCCGGCCTCGTGGTGCTGCGGAGCCTGACGAAGACGTGGGGGCTGGCGGGACTGCGGATCGGGTACGTCGTGGCGGCGCCGGAGATCGTGGCGGAGCTGGAGCGGGCGCAGCCCTTGTGGCCGGTGTCGTCGCCGGCGCTGGTCGCCGCGCTGGGCTGCGTGTCCGATCGGGGGGTCGCCGAAGCGGGGGCCGCCGCGCTGGCCGTCGCCGGGGACCGGGAGCATCTCGTCGGGCGGTTGCGGGAGTTGGCCGGGTTCGGGGTGTCCGTGGTGGGGCCGGCGGAGGGGCCGTTCCTGCTGGTCCGGGTGCCGGGCGCTGCCGCGGTTCGGGGGGCGCTGCGGGAGGTGGGGATCGCGGTGCGGCGGGGTGACACGTTTCCCGGGCTCGGGGAGGACTGGATCCGGGTGGCGGTGCGGGACCGGGCCACGTCCGACACCCTTGTCTCCGAGCTGGGCCGGATCCTCGCGCCGTAGCTCCGGGGTCTCGTCGCCGGGTGCGCCCCGGTGGGGGCTGGTCGCGCAGTTCCCCGCGCCCCTGGAGATGCGCACTTCGTGCGCGATCTCCATCGGGGCGGTGCCCCATCGGGGAAATGCGACGCGAAGCGTCTGCATTTCAGGGGCGCGGGGAACTGCGCGGCCCGCCCCCACCGGGCCCGCAGGCGACGAACCAACGACTAGGCGCGACTGCGACCCCGGCGCGCCATGCCCACCGCACCCGCACCGGCGATCAGGAGAGCGATCGCCCCGCCCGCCACGTACGGCGTCATCGAACTACCCCCCGTCTCCGCGAGGTCAGCCTCCTTCTCCGGCTTCTGCGCGGCCTCGACCGGCCGCTCCCCCTTCTCGGCCTGCGGCTCGACCTCGGCCGGCTTCGGCGCGGCGACGGCCTTGGGGGACTCGCAGGTCGCCCCGGCGAGGGTCACCTCGCCCTCGACCTCGGCCACGTTGAGCTTCAACGGGTTCACGGAGACCTTGAGGTGCAGCGCGGAGGCCGCCGCGGTCGTGGAGGTCGTGGACTTCTCGGAGAGGGTGAGGGAGACCTCGCCGACCCCGGGCACCTTGACCTCGGTCGTCCCGCCGGTGGTCAGCGTGACCTTCTTGCCGAGGATGGTGACGGCCCCGAGGAGGTTCGACTCGGCGACGGGCGCCTGGCCGGCCACGCAGCGGGCCTTGGAGGTGACCTCGTCGACCTCGATGAGGGAGAGCAGCGGCAGGCCGGGGACGTGGACCTTGGCGTGGGCGAGCTGGGTGAAGCCCTCGGCGGTGCCGTCGGCGACGGTCGCCCTGGCCTTGGCGACGTCGGCGCGCAGGACGTTGATCGGCTGTCCCTTCTCGACGCCGTCCAGGTTCACGGTGAGGGCGGTCTTGTCGGCGCTGGCGGGCGCCTGCACCTCGTTGAGCGAGACCTTGAGCGGGACGTTCACGGTCTTGTTGAGCAGGGAGACGTCCAGGCCGGTGCGGAGCACGACGGCGGAGGCCTTGCCGCCGCGGTCGCCGGTGGCGGCGGCCGGGCCCGCGCCCGCGAGGAGGACGGGTCCCGCGGCGAGCGCGGTGGCGACGGCGGTCGCGGCGAGACGGCGGAACGTAGTGGTGCTGGACATGCTGGTGGGACCCCCAGGACGGCGATGAAGAGAAACGACGTGACACACGAGGTCGACGGCGTGCCGTCGGGGTGGGCGCGCACAGGGACAGGGCGCGGCACCGCCGACGGCGTCGACCGGTCATCGGTGAGGGAATCTTTACGCACTGAGAGTGAACGGGCCACCACCTGAAGTGAGTTCACTCCAAAGGGGGGTTTCCGTGCAGGTGCTCGATTTCAGCGGGCTCGCCTGTTCGCCGGGGTCACCCGGACAGGGGTCGGCCCCGGCGCGGACGCGGGGTGCACAACGAGTGCGCCCCGGCGCGCGTCACGCCGCGTCAACCGACGACGTTGCCCCGGAGCACGATGCGGCGGGGTGCGGCGAGCGCCGCCACGTCGGTCCGCGGGTCCGTGCCGTAGACGACGAGGTCGGCCGGGGCGCCCTCCTCGAGGCCGGGTCGGCCGAGCCAGCTGCGGGCGTTCCAGGCGGTCGCGCCGAGGGCGTCCACGGCGGGGAGGCCGGCCTTGACGAGCTCGGCGACCTCGCCCGCGACGAGGCCGTGCGCGAGGGAGCCGCCGGCGTCGGTGCCGACGAACACCGGGATGCCGGCGTCGTAGGCGTTGCGCACGGTGTCGTAGCGGTTGTCGTAGAGCCGTCGCATGTGGGCGGACCAGCGGGGGAACTTCTGCTCGCCGCCCGCGGCGAGGCCGGGGAAGGTGGCGATGTTGACGAGCGTGGGGACGATCGCGACGCCGCGCTCGGCGAAGAGCGGGATCAGGTCGTCGGTGAGGCCCGTGGCGTGCTCGATGCAGTCGATGCCGGCCTCGACGAGGTCGCGCAGCGAGTTCTCGGCGAAGCAGTGGGCGGTGACCCGGGCGCCGAGCCGGTGGGCCTCCGCGATGCCCGCCTCGACGGCCTCGCGCGGCCAGCAGGGGGTGAGGTCGCCCGCGTCCCGGTCGATCCAGTCGCCGACGAGCTTGACCCAGCCGTCGCCGCGCCGGGCCTCCTGGGCGACGTAGGCGACGAGGTCCTCGGGCTCGATCTCGTGGGCGTAGTTGCGGATGTAGCGGCGGGTGCGGGCGATGTGGCGGCCGGCGCGGACGATCCGGGGCAGGTCCTCGCGGTCGTCGATCCAGCGGGTGTCGGAGGGTGAGCCGGCGTCGCGCAGCAGCAGGGTGCCCGCGTCGCGGTCGGTGAGGGCCTGCTTCTCGGCGGTCTCGGCGGGCACCGGCCCGTGCGCGTCCAGGCCGACGTGGCAGTGGGCGTCGACGAGGCCGGGCAGGGTCCAGCCCTCCACGCCGGTCACGTCGAGGCCCGCCGAGACGGGCCGGTCGTAGGTGATCCGGCCGTCGACCACCCACAGTTCGTCGCGTACGTCGTCGGGTCCGGCCAGGACCCGGCCCTTCACATGGAGCACCGCGCCATCACTCATGGACCAAGCCTATGAGGGGGCCGGTTACGCTCGTCAGCGGCATCACCGCCGAACCCGTGAGCGAAGAGAGAGCACCACCGTGACGCACCCGTTTCTCGATCTGGCCCCGCTGAGCGCCGCGCACTTCGCCTCCGTCGAGGACCGCGTGGCCCGGCTCATGGACACCGAGCAGGACGTCGTGATCATGCAGGGCGAGGCGCTGCTCCCGCTGGAGGGCGCGATCCGTGCCACCGCGGGCCCGGGCACCGTCGCCCTGAACGTGATCACCGGCCCGTACGGGCAGACCTTCGGCGACTGGCTGCGCGACTGCGGCGCGACCGTGCACGACCTGGCGGTGCCGTTCCACACGGCCGTCACCGCGGAGCAGGTCCGGCAGGCCTTCGCCGAGCACCCCGACATCGACTTCGTGTCGCTCGTGCACGCGGAGGCGGCGACCGGCAACACGAACCCCGTCGCGGAGATCGGCGAGGTCGTGCGGGAGCACGGCGCGCTGTTCTACCTGGACGCGGTCGCCTCGATCGCCGCGGAGCCGGTGCTGCCGGACGCCTGGGGCGTGGACCTGTGCGTGATCGGCGCGCAGAAGGCGATGGGCGGCCCGGCGGGTGTCTCGGCCGTGTCGGTGAGCGCCCGCGCCTGGGAGCGGATGGCCGCCAACCCGCACGCGCCGCGCCACTCGTACCTGTCGCTGCTCGACTGGAAGCAGCGCTGGATCGACGGCGGCCGCAAGGCGCTGCTGCACGCTCCGGCGCAGCTGGAGATGCTGGCCCTGGAGGCCTGTGTGGAGCGCATCGAGAGCGAGGGCCTGGACGCGCTGATGGCCCGTCACGCGAGCGCGGCGGCGGCGACCCGCGCCGGGACGCTGGCGCTGGGCGGCGGCCTGCAGCCGTACGTGCACGAGGCGCGGGACGCGGCGCCGGTGGCCACGACGCTGCGTGCGCCGGCCGGTACGGACGCCCGGGACCTGGTGGCGAAGGCGCTGGCGGCGGACCCGGTGCTGCCGCTGGTCGCGGGCGGTGGCGCGCTGGCCGCGGAGATGATCCGGGTCAACCACTACGGGCCGCAGGCCACGCGCGGTGTCGTGCAGTCCTCGCTGGCCGCGCTGGGCGGCGCCCTCGCGGAGGCCGGGATCGAGGTCGACCTGGAGGCGGCCCGCAAGGCCGTCGCGGCGGCCTGGGAGTAATCCCGGCCCGCGCGCACGCCGGTGCGCATGAGCACGCGCACAGGGGCGCCGTCCTTTTCGGACGGCGCCTTTCTTATTTTCCCCACACATTCGGGGACATGATTTCCGCATTATTTATCAGAGCAGCTTCCCGTACTGCTTCTGCCCGCTTTCCCGCGACGTAAACACTAAGATTTCAACAACGGGATCCAACGGAATTCGGGCGGGTTCCCGACGCGTTACGCCCCTGTGACGCACTCCACATCGACGGTGTTATGCCCCTTTCGCACCGCGCAAATCACGACATACCACCGAAGTCTCACGCGCGTACCCACCCGCGCGCGATAACACAGATCAGGGCCGCGCGTAACCCCTTCCCCGGATGCAATCCCAAAAATTGCTCGGTAAATTGAATTCGCATGACCGCCGCACAAGCGCAATTCCAGCTCGACCATCCCGGAGTGGCCGACGGCGCCGCGATCTGGCGTATCGCTCGTGACTCCAAGGTGCTCGACCTCAACTCCTCGTACAGCTATCTGCTGTGGTGCCGGGACTTCGCCGGCACCTCCGTGGTGGCGCGCGACGAGACCGGTGAGGTCGCCGGGTTCGTGACCGGTTACTTCCGTCCCGAGCGCCCGCGGACCCTCGTGGTCTGGCAGGTCGCCGTGGACCACGGCCACCGCGGGCACGGTCTGGCCGGGGCGCTGCTCGACGGCCTGACCGCGAAGGTCAGGGACTCGGGACGGCAGGTCACGACCGTCGAGACCACCATCACCCCGGACAACACGGCGTCCCAGGCACTGTTCCTGTCCTACGCGCGCCGGCACGGCGCCGGAGTGGAGCGCCAGGTCCTGTTCGACGCGGGCCTGTTCCCCGACGACGGGCACCTGCCCGAGGAGCTGTACCGCATCGGGCCGCTGGCCTGAGCACCGCCGCACCACCCGCCGACCCCCCGCAACTTCCCTCCCTCAGAGGAGCTTTCGCTGTGACCATCACCCAGCCGGACCTGAGCGTCTTCGAGACCCTTGAGTCGGAGGTGCGCAGCTACTGCCGCGGCTGGCCCACCGTCTTCGACCGGGCCCAGGGCAGCCGCATGTACGACGAGGACGGCCACACGTACCTGGACTTCTTCGCGGGCGCCGGCTCGCTGAACTACGGGCACAACAACCCCGTGCTGAAACGCGCCCTGATCGACTACATCGAGCGGGACGGCGTCACCCACGGGCTCGACATGTCGACCTCGGCGAAGCGCAACTTCCTGGAGACGTTCCAGAACGTCATCCTGCGCCCGCGCGACCTGCCGTACAAGGTCATGTTCCCGGGCCCGACGGGCACCAACGCCGTCGAGTCCGCGCTGAAGCTGGCCCGCAAGGTCAAGGGCCGCGAGTCGATCGTGTCCTTCACCAACGCCTTCCACGGCATGTCGCTCGGCTCGCTCGCCGTGACCGGCAACGCGTTCAAGCGGGCCGGCGCCGGCATCCCGCTGGTGCACGGCACCCCGATGCCGTTCGACAACTACCTGGACGGGCGGACCCCGGACTTCATCTGGTTCGAGCGCCTCCTGGAGGACTCCGGCTCGGGCCTGAACACCCCCGCCGCCGTGATCGTCGAGACGGTGCAGGGCGAGGGCGGCATCAACGTCGCCCGCGCCGAGTGGCTGCGCAAGCTCGCCGACGTGTGCGAGCGCTGGGACATGCTGCTCATCGTCGACGACATCCAGATGGGCTGCGGCCGCACCGGCGCCTTCTTCTCCTTCGAGGAGGCGGGCATCACGCCGGACATCGTGACCGTGTCCAAGTCCATCAGCGGGTACGGGCTCCCCATGTCCCTGTGCCTGTTCAAGCCGGAGCTCGACATCTGGGAGCCGGGCGAGCACAACGGCACGTTCCGCGGCAACAACCCCGCGTTCGTGACGGCCGCCGCCGCGCTGGAGACGTACTGGACCGACGGTCCGGCCATGGAGAAGCAGACCCTGGCGCGCGGCGAGCAGATCGAGGAGACCCTCGCCGCACTGCGCGCCGAGTACTCCGACGACATCGTCGAGTACCGCGGCCGCGGCCTGGTCTGGGGCTTCGAGTTCCGCGACAAGGAGCGGGCGAACAAGGTCGCGAGGCGCGCCTTCGAGCTCGGCCTGCTCATCGAGACCTCCGGCCCCGAGGGCGAGGTCGTCAAGCTGCTTCCGGCGCTGACGATCACGCCCGAGGAGCTGGAAGAGGGTCTGCGCACGCTCACCCGGGCCGTGCGCGAGACCGCCTGAGAAGTTCCACGCACCACGAGGAAAGGCAGCAACTCACCGTGATTGTCCGTTCGTTCAAGGAGATCGAGAACACCGACCGGCACGTGAAGTCGGCGTCCGGCACCTGGGAGAGCAAGCGCATCGTCCTCGCCAAGGAGAAGGTCGGCTTCTCCCTGCACGAGACGATCCTCTACGCGGGCACCGAGACCGACATGTGGTACGCCAACCACATCGAAGCGGTGCTGTGCGTGGAGGGCGAGGCCGAGCTCGAGAACCGGGAGACCGGCGAGAAGCACTGGATCGAGCCGGGCACGATGTACCTCCTGAACGGCCACGAGCGCCACACGCTGCGGCCCAAGACCGACTTCCGCTGCGTGTGCGTGTTCAACCCTCCCGTGACCGGACGGGAGGACCATGACGAGAACGGTGTCTACCCGCTGCTGACCGAGCCCGAGGAGGTCTGATCCCGATGACCGTGCTGAACTCCGCCCCTGGCGTCGCCGACCTGTACCCGACCCGCGGGAAGACGGAGGTGGCGACTCCCCGGGTCGACCCCGTCGTCTGGTCGGCGCCGGACGCGCGCGGTCCGATCCGCCAGTCGGACCTGGCGGGCTTCGAGCGCGACGGCTTCCTCGCCATCGACGAGCTGATCGGTCCGGACGAGATCGGGGTCTACCAGGCCGAGCTGGAGCGGCTCGTCAACGACCCGGCGATCAAGGCCGACGAGCGCTCGATCGTGGAGAAGGCCTCGCAGAAGGTGCGGTCGGTCTTCGAGGTCCACAAGATCAGTGAGGTGTTCGCCCGGCTGGTCCGCGACGAGCGCGTCGTGGGCCGGGCCCGGCAGATCCTCGGCTCGGACGTGTACGTCCACCAGTCGCGGATCAACGTCAAGCCCGGCTTCGGGGCGAGCGGCTTCTACTGGCACTCGGACTTCGAGACCTGGCACGCCGAGGACGGTCTGCCGAACATGCGGACGGTGTCCGTCTCCCTCGCCCTGACGGAGAACTACGACACCAACGGCGGGCTCATGATCATGCCCGGCTCGCACAAGACGTTCCTGGGCTGCGCCGGTGAGACGCCCAAGGACAACTACAAGCGGTCCCTGCAGATGCAGGACGCGGGCACCCCGTCCGACGAGGCCCTGACCTCGCTGGCCGACGAGTACGGCATCCGGCTCTTCACCGGCAAGGCCGGCTCGGCGACCTGGTTCGACTGCAACGCGATGCACGGCTCCGGGGACAACATCACGCCGTACCCGCGCTCGAACGTCTTCATCGTGTTCAACAGCGTCGAGAACACGGCGGTGGAACCCTTCGCCGCCCCGGTCCGCCGCCCCGAGTTCATCGGCGCCCGGGACTTCACGCCGGTGAAGTGAGTCTTCTGTGGTCCTGCGGTGACGGAGCGGGGCGGGGTCTTCGGGCCCCGCCCCGCTCCGTTCTGCTGTTCTCCTGTCGGCTCAGGCCAGGGCGTGCAGGAGGCGGTCCACGTCGTCCTGTGTGTTGTAGAGGTGGAAGGACGCGCGCAGGTTGCCGGCCCGGTTGGAGACCTCGATGCCCTTCGTGCGCAGCTCCGGCTGGCGGGCGCCGAGTCCGGGCACGGAGACGATCGGCGAGCCCGGGGCGGGGATCGGCGCGAGGCCCCGTTCGGCGAGCCCGGCCCGGAAGCGCTCGGCGAGGGCCAGGTCGTGGGCGCACACCGCGTCGGGGCCCAGTTCCTCGATCAGTTCGAGGGAGCGGCGGGCTCCGGTGTACGAGACGAGACCCGGGGTCTCGTCGAACCGGCGGGCGGAGAAGGCGAGTTCGGTGACCGGGCCGTAGCAGCTGTCCCAGGGCCGCTCCCCCGCGACCCAGCCGCCGAACACCGGGCGCAGCGCGGCGAATCCCTCCGGGTCGGCGGGGCCGATGAAGAAGGTCGCGCCGCGCGGGCAGGTGAGCCACTTGAACGCGACGGACGTGACGTAGTCCGCGTGCGGGGCGTGCTCGGTGAGCGGGTACCAGCCGGCGGCCTGCGAGGCGTCCACGTACAGCCGGGCGCCGTGGGCGCGGGTCGCCTCCCGCAGGGCCCGCACGTCGGCGACGCGGCCGTCGGCGGACTGGGCCGCGCTGACGGCGACGAGCGCGGTGCCGGGGCGGACGGACTCGGCGAGCGCCTCCAGGGGCACGGTGCGGACCTTGAGGTCCGGGCGCACATGGAACGGGTTGATCGTGGAGCTGAACTCGCCCTCGGCGGTGAGGACTTCGGCGCCGTCGGGGAGCGAGGCGGCGATCAGGCCGGTGTAGACGGCGACGGAGTTGCCGGTCGCGACGCGCTCCACGGGGACGCCGGCCAGCCGGGCGAACGCGGCGCGCGCGTCCTCCACGTCGGTGAACAGGTCGTCGATGGAGCCGCCCTCGGCCATCACGGTGATCGCGTCACGCATCGCGGCGGTGGCGCGGGCCGGGAGAAGGCCTGAGCTCGCCGTGTTCAGGTAGGTGGTGGCCGGGGTGTACTCGGCGCGGACCAGGCCGGCGTCGAGCTGGGGCACAGCGGAAGTCTCCATGCGTCCACTGTGCCCCGCCGCCAACTACCCGTCCATTGCGGATGTTTGAGCAGTACCTCTAAGAGGCGCTTATCAGTGCAGGTCAGGCCTGGGGCACGGCGCAGCCGTCGGGGCCGCAGACATCGCCGTCGGCGCTCTGCGCCGTCTCGATGGCGGTGAGCGGGGAGCGGGCGGACCAGGCCTGGGTGAGGGCCTGCGTGAAGACCTCGGCGGGCTGGGCGCCGGAGACGCCGAACTTGCGGTCGAGCACGAAGAACGGGACGCCGGTCGCGCCCAGCGCGGCGGCCTCCTGCTCGTCGGCGCGGACCGCGTCGGCGTAGGCCTCGGGGTCGGCGAGCACCCCGCGGACCTCGGTCTCGTCGAGGCCGGCGTCGACGGCGAGCTTCACGACGTGCTCCTCGTCGGCGAAGACGGACGCGTCCTCGGCGAAGTTGCCGCGGTAGAGGGCGTCGATCATCGCGTCCTGGAGGCCGCGCTCGTGGGCCAGGTGGAGGAGTCGGTGCAGGTCGAAGCTGTTGCCGTAGTCGCGGCCCTCGGTGAGGTAGGGCAGGCCGAGCGCGCCGGCCTGCTGGCCGAGGCCCTTCTCGTTGGCGGCGGCCTGGGCCTCGCTGATGCCGTACTTCTCGGCGATGTGCGGGACGACGAGGCCGGTGAAGTCCTTCTTCACCGTCGGGTCGAGCTCGAAGGACCGGTGGACGACCTCGACCTCGGCCTTGTGCGGAAAGGCGTCGAGTGCCTGCTCGAACCGGGCCTTGCCGATGTAGCAGAACGGGCAGTTGATGTCGGTCCAGATCTCGACGCGCATGGGGGTCTCTCGCTCGCTTCGGGTGACGTACGGCGCAGGGGGTGCCCCGCACTCCCCTCCACAACCGGAACCCCCCTCCGGAAATTCCCGGGCCGGACGACCGTGCCGGTCAGGAACCGTCACGCAGGCCGTCGGGCCAGGTGGGGCGGTACTCGATGTGGTCGTAGGTGACGACGCAGCCCTCGCCGACCGGGGACTGGGCGAGGAAGCCGACCAGTGCCGCGCCCGCGGTCTTCTCGTCACCCAGCGTGAAGATGCGGATGAAGGTCCAGGTGGTCCCGTCGGTCGAGGCGTGGAAGGCGAACGCGGCGCCGGTCCGGCTGATCCGGAGCCAGACGGAGCGGCCCGCCACGACGAAGGCGTTCGCGTCGTCCGAGTGGCCCCGGGTGACGACCGTGCAGATGGTGGGCTCGTCCGGGGAGCGCTCGAAGCAGAGCTTGGCCCACTCCCGGTCGCCGACGTGGAGGTAGAGCACCCCCGCGTCGAAGGCCGCCTCGAACCCGACGGTGACCCGCGCGATCAGCTGGAAGTCCCCCTCCGGCGCCGCCCCCAGCAGGCGCGGCGCGTCGGAGGCGGGCTCCAGGGAGTCTCCCGTGGGCGGCACGAACCGGTCCTGCCGGGGCCCCGCCCACCCCGTGAGCGTGCCGTCCTCGTACGACCAGTTGCCGTCGGGGCCGTAGCTGCGCAGCGGAAAGGGCAGTTCGGGGAGTCGCAGTTCCATGCCGGTCAGTGTTCCAGGCGGCCGTTGTAGCGGCGCGGCAGCCCCAGCGGATTGCCGTCGCGCAGCTCGGGCGGGAGCAGCGCCTCGGGCGTCGTCTGGTAGGCGACTGGCCGCAGCCAGCGCTCGATCGCGGTGCCGCCGACCGAGGTGGAGGTGGAGGTGGTCGCCGGGTAGGGCCCGCCGTGGTGCTGGGCGGGTGCGACGGCGACGCCGGTCGGCCAGCCGTTGACGAGGACGCGGCCCGCGAGCGGCGTGAGCTCGGCGAGGAGCTCGGCGCCCCGGCCCTCGCCGGCGGCCTCGCCCTCGGACAGCTGGAGCGTGGCGGAGAGGTTGCCGGGCAGCCGGGACAGGACCGCGGTCACCTCGTCCGCCGAGCCGTAGCGGGCGACGACGGTGACCGGCCCGAAGCACTCTTCGAGCAGCAGGTCGTGCGGCCCGTCCTCGGCGAGCCGCGCGGCGGGCACGGTGAGGAACCCGGGCGCGACGGTGTGGTCGCCGCCCGCGCCCGGCGTGACCGGCGCCTCGACCTCGGGCAGTTCCGCTCGCGCGGTGACCCCGGCGACGAAGTTGTCCCGCATGCGGTGGTCGAGCAGGACCCCGGCCTCGGTGTCGCTGACGGCGGCGGTGAGCGTCTTGACCAGCGCGTCGCCGGCCTCGCCGCGCGGCGCGAAGACGAGCCCCGGCTTCACGCAGAACTGCCCGACGCCCAGCGTCATGGATCCGGCGAGCCCCGTACCGATCGTGTCGGCGCGCTCGGCGGCCGCCGCCTCGGTGATCACGACGGGGTTGAGCGAGCCGAGCTCTCCGTGGAACGGGATCGGCACGGGCCGGGCCGCCGCCGCGTCGAACAGGGCCCGCCCGCCGCGGACGGAACCGGTGAAGCCGGCGGCGGCGACGAGCGGGTGCCGCACCAGTTCGAGTCCGGCCTCGAAGCCGTGGACCAGGCCGAGGACGCCCTCGGGGATGCCGTGCCGGGCGGCGGCGCGGCGGATCGTGGCGGCGACGAGCTCGGAGGTGGCGGGGTGGTCGGGGTGGGCCTTGACGACGACCGGGCAGCCCGCGGCGAGCGCGCTCGCGGTGTCGCCGCCGGGCACGGAGAAGGCGAAGGGGAAGTTCGAGGCCGCGTAGACGGCGACGACGCCCAGCGGGATCTTGTAGCGGCGCAGGTCAGGGACGGGCGGGGTGGCCGTGGCGTCCGGGTGGTCGATGACCACGTCGAGGAAGGCGCCCTCGTCGACGATGTCGGCGAAGGCCCGCAACTGGTAGCAGGTGCGGGCGAGTTCTCCGGTGAGCCGGACGGGGCCGAGCGCGGTCTCCGCGTCGGCGGCCTCGACGAGGTGTTCCTCGGAGGCCGCGAGCAGTTCGGCGGCGGAGCGCAGGAACGCGGCGCGGACGGTGCGGTCGGCGAGCGCGGGGCGGGCCGCCTGGGCGGCGTGGACCGCCTGGTCCACCTCCTGCGGTGTCGCCTCGACGGCAACCTGCTCCCGCTGCTTCCCGGTTCGGGGGTCGACACTCCAGACTGGTGCTGCTGCCACCGCGGATCCTTCCAGCTTTTCTTCGAAGCTCACCGGGCCGGCCAGGAGAGCTGTTCGATATACTGAACGCTGTCTCTCATCGTGAACTCGTATCGAGACTGGACAGTAATTCCCGTGGAACGAAGGGGTCAAGGGAGATGTCGGCAGGCGAGGCGGGGGCCGCCGCGGGCGGTGCCCAGGTCAAATCGGCGGTCCGCACGGTGGAGCTGCTCGAGTACTTCGCCGGGCGCCCCGGCATGCACTCGCTGGCCGCGGTCCAGGAGGCCGTCGGTTACCCCAAGTCCAGTCTCTACATGCTGCTGCGCACGCTCGTCGAGCTCGGCTGGGTCGAGACCGACGCGACCGGCACGCGGTACGGCATCGGCGTACGGGCGCTGCTGGTCGGCACGTCGTACATCGACGGCGACGAGGTGGTCGCGGCGGCGCGGCCGACGCTGGACCGGCTGTCGGACGACACGACCGAGACCATCCACCTGGCCCGGCTCGACGGAACGAACGTCGTGTACCTCGCCACCCGTCAGTCCCAGCACTATCTCCGGCCCTTCACACGGGTGGGACGCCGGCTGCCCGCGCACTCGACCTCGCTCGGCAAGGCGCTGCTCGCGACGCACACCGACGAGCAGGTCCGCAAGCTGCTCCCGGAGACGCTGCCCGCGCTGACCGAGCACACGATCACGGACCGCGAGAAGCTCATCGAGGAGCTGCACCAGGTGCGCGAGCAGGGCTTCGCGGTGGACCGGGAGGAGAACACGCTAGGGCTGCGCTGCTTCGGCGTGGCCATCCCGTACCGGACCCCGGCCCGGGACGCGATCTCCTGCTCGGTCCCGGTCGCCCGCCTCACCCCGGCGCACGAACAGATGGTCAAGGACGCCCTGTTCGACGCCCGGGACCGCCTGACCCTGGCCACGCGCCGCCTGTAGTCCTTCTTCGCTCCGCTCCTCCTCCGCCGCGCGGCGGAGGGGGATCACCGGCTCGCACGACGACCCGCGCCACCCCACGGGCCAGCCTGGACGCATGACCTCGAAGCTGCGCTCCACCTTGCGAACCGTCACCGTCCTCGCCTGTCTCCCGTACCTGTCGCTGAAGGTCGCCTGGATCGCCGGCAGCCGCGTCGGCATCCCCGACGGCAGCACCCTCCTGGACCACCGCACGACGATGGCGGTCGCCAACGGCATCACCGTGCTGCTCGACGGCGCCGTCATCCTCCTCGCCTTCCTGCTGACCCGCCCCTGGGGGCGCAGGGTGCCGGCCTGGGCGCTCGCCGTGCCGATGTGGGTGGCGACCGGACTGCTCACCCCGATCATGACCGGCTACCCGGCCCAGCTGATCGTGCAGGCGTTCGACGGTTCGGGCGGCGGCTCAAGGCCGAGCGAACCCTTCCTGGACGACTGGGTGTTCGCCGTCGTGTATCCCGGCTTCATCGCGCAGGGCCTGTGCCTGGGCGCCCTCTTCGTCGGATACGCGCGGGAACGCTGGGGCGGGGTCTGGCAGGGCCGCGTGCGGGAGCTGCCGGTCCGCCCGCAGGACGCGGCGCAGCGCCTGATCGCGGTGGGCGCGGCCCTGCTCGCCGTGCTGCCGGTCACGACGCACCTGCTGTGGGCGTGCGGCATGGACGCCGGACTCAACGCGGCGCGGGCCGCCGAACGCGACAGCACCTACTACGTGATGGAGACGTTCAACGCGCTGTATCTCGTCGCGGCGGTCGCGGGCGCTGTGCTGCTGACCTTCCGGCGCGGGCGCGTGCTCACCCTGAAGGTGCCGCTGGCGCTGCTCTGGGTGGGGTCGGGGGCCGCGGCCTGCTGGGGCGGCTGGCTGGCGCTGGCCTCCCTGAGCGGGGTCGACGACCTCTCCCGGCAGCCCACGCCGCTGATGAACCTCACCTACGCTGGGCAGATGATCGTCGGCCTGCTCGTCGTGACCATCGGCGCCCATCACGCGGCCGCCCGCCGCACCACCCCCGTGCCCGCGTGAGGAGCGTGCGACCACAGGCCGCGGCACGGCTCCTGTTCGGGAGCCGTGCGCGCCGTCGCTGGCTGCATCTGATCATCGGCGGCGCCCTCGCCATGCCGTACCTGCTGCTGGCCTCGGTCGTGGTGGGGCCGCTGACCGGCGCGACCGACGTGTTCTCGGACCTGGGTCTGCAACTCGCCTCGTTCGCCTGCGGGTTGCCGCTCGCCGCGCTGACCGCGGCCCTGTCGCCGCTGACCCGGCCGATGTCGGTCGCGGTGGTGCGGGCGCTGTGCGGGGTGGATCCGGCGGAGCTCGCGGACGGGCCGCCGCGCACCCGGGAGGCACGGGCCCGCACCGCCGCCTGGTTCACGCTGCACCTGGGGGCCGGCGGGATCCTGAGCGGGATGACGCTGGCCGTGCCGCCGTTCGCTCTGGCGCTGATCGCGCTGCCGTTCGTGCCGGCGCTGCGGGACTCGGACAAGCTGTTTCCCCGAACCGCGGATCATCCGTGGGCGCTGGCGCTGATGCCGGTCGCCGGACTGGTCATGCTGGTGGCGCTCGCGGGCTGCGCGGCGGTGGCCTCGGGTCTGCTCGCGCGCTGGGCGCCCGCGCTGCTCGGGCCGAGCCCCGCCGACCGGCTCGCGCAGGCAGAGGAGCGCGCCGCCGACCTCGCGGTGCGCAACCGGCTGGCCCGCGAGCTGCACGACTCGGTGGGGCATGCCCTGAGCGCGGTCACCCTCCAGGCGAGCGCCGCGCGCCGGGTCCTGGACAGCGACCCCGACTTCGTACGGGAGGCGCTCGCGGCGATCGAGGACACCACGCGGCGCACGGTCGGGGAGCTGGACGCCGTGCTCGGGGTGCTGCGCGAGGCCGGGGACGCGGCGGCGACGGCGCCCGCGCCGACGCTGGCGGACGATCTCGACGGGCTGCTGCGCCGGACCCGGGCCGGCGGCACGGAGGTGACGGCGCGGGTGGACGTCGACCCGGCCGGGCTGCCGCCGCTGGTCTCCCGGGAGGCGTACCGGATCGTGCAGGAGGCGCTCAGCAACGCGCTGCGGCACGCGGGCACCGCCGTGGCCCTCCGGCTGGCCCGGGACGGGGACGCGCTGCGGATCATCGCCGAGAACCCGCTGCCGGACGACGGGGCCGGGCCGCCGCGCCCCGGCGGCGGACACGGGCTGCGCGGCATCGCGGACCGGGCCCGGCTGCTCGGCGGCACCGCGAGCGCGGGCCCCGCACCCGGCGCCCCCGGGACCTGGCTCCTGGACGTACGCCTCCCTCTCCCCTCCCGGAAGGAACCGAAGATCCCGTGACCCCCGCACCGCTGCGCGTCGTCCTCGCCGACGACGAACGCATGGTCCGCACCGCACTGCGCGCGATCCTGTCCGCCGAGCCCGGCATCGAGGTGGTCGGCGAGGCCGCGACCGGCGCCGAGGCCGTGTCCGTGGTGCGCGAGCTGCGCCCGGACGTCGTGCTCATGGACGTACGGATGCCGGAGGTCGACGGCATCCGTGCCACCGAACAGATCCTGCGTGCCATGGACGAGCCGCCGCGCGTCGTGGTGGTGACCACGTTCGAGAACGACGCCTACGTGTACGAGGCCCTGCGGGCCGGCGCCGCCGGGTTCCTGCTGAAGCGGGCGGACGCGGACGCGCTGGTCGGCGCGGTGCGGCTGGTGGCGCGCAGCGACACCCTGCTGTTCCCGGCGGCGGTGCGGGCGCTGGCCGCGGAGCACGCCGCCTCGCGGACGCGGGCGGCGCCGTGGGTCGCGCGGCTGACCGGACGGGAGAGCGACGTGCTGCGGCTGATGGCGACGGGCCTGACGAACGCGGAGATCGCGGAGCGCATCGGGGTGGGCGCGGCGACGGTGAAGACGCATGTCGCGGCGGTGCTCGCGAAGACGGGGGCCCGGGACCGGACGCAGGCGGTGATCGCGGCGTACGAGGGCGGGTTCGTGCAGGGATCGTGACCGGCGTGACCGTTCCATGACGTTGATCACGTCATGAGAGCTTTCTGAGAATCGACCGCAGAAGGAACGATCCGCTCCGGTCCGCTCGTCCCTTCTGTGGGATGAACAAGACGATCAGGCGTGCCTCGGTCTTCTGTCTGCTCCTCGTGCTCGCTCTGCTGGTCAAGGCGACGTGGGTGCAGTTCTACGACGGCCGGGCGCTCGCAGACGACAAGGACAACCGGCGGAAGGCGATCGCGCAGTACGCGTATCCGCTGGGCGACATCATCGTGGGCGGAAAGGCGGTGACGGGCTCCGAGAAGACGGACTCGGGCGACCTCGCGTACCAGCGGACGTACGAGGACGGGGCACTGTACTCGGCGGTGACGGGCTACACGTCGCAGGTGTACGGCGCGACGCAGCTGGAGTCGATCTACCAGGACGTGCTCGACGGCTCGGACCCCGAGCTGAAGAACCCGGTCGACGCGCTGACCGGCGAGCACACGGACCCGGGCGATGTGGTCACGACGATCGACCCCGCGGTGCAGAAGGCGGCGTACGAGGCGCTCGGCGACAAGAAGGGCGCCGCCGTCGCGATCGACCCGGAGAGCGGGAAGATCCTCGGCATGGTGTCGACGCCGTCGTTCGACCCGTCGAAGATCAGCGGCTCGGGGTCCTCGGACGCGGCGGCGTGGAAGGCGCTGTCCGCCGACAAGGACGTACCGACGCTGAACCGGGCGCTGAAGCAGGCGCTGCCGCCCGGCTCCACGTTCAAGCTGGTCGTGGCCGCGGCCGCGCTGGAGGACGGCCTGTACGGCTCGGTCGACGAGAAGACCGACTCGCCGGACCCGTATCTGCTGCCCGGCACCCAGACGTATCTGCGCAACGAGAGCAAGACCGCACCCTGCGAGAACGCCAGCATCCGCACGGCGTTGCAGTATTCCTGCAACACGGTGTTCGGGAAGATGGCCGTCGATCTGGGGCAGGACAAGGTGCGGGCGATGGCCGAGAAGTTCGGCTTCGGCGACACCGAGCAGGACGTGCCGGTGCGGGCCGCCGAGAGCGTGTACCCGTCTGGGATGGACAAGGCGCAGACGGCACTGTCCGGCATCGGGCAGTTCGACGTGACGGCGACGCCGCTGCAGATGGCGATGGTCTCCGCGACCCTGGCCAACGGGGGCGAGCAGGCCTCCCCGCACATGGTGTCCGAGGTGACGGACGCCGACGGCGACGCGCTGAAGAGCTACCCCGACGGCAACACCGAGCGGGTCGTGAGCACCCGGACCGCCGAGCAGCTCCAGTCGGCGATGGAGACCGTGGTCGAGCGGGGCACGGGCACGAACGCGCAGGTCCCGGGCGCGACCGTGGGCGGCAAGACGGGTACGGCGCAGCACGGCGAGAACAACAGCCAGACGCCGTACGCCTGGTTCACGTCCTATGCGAAGGACGACTCCTCCGGGAAGCAGATCGCGGTGGCGGTCGTCGTCGAGCAGTCCGACGCGGCGCGTTCGGAGGTCAGCGGCAACGGGCTCGCGGCGCCGGTGGCGCAGGCCATGATGGAGGCGGGCCTGAAGGACTGAGACCCGAGATCGCAGAGCGGTGGCGGGTCAGGCGCGGCGGCGCCGGGGAAAGAGCCGTCGGCGGCGGGGCGGGGACGGTGCGGGCTGTGCGCCGTCCCCGCCCCGCACCGGCTCCGGCACCGGCTTCTCGCGCTTGAACCACGTGTAGACGGTCCAGGTCCCGCACGGCTCCCAGCCCGCGCCGGCCGGCCGCCCTCCCGTACCGGTGACCGCGCGGCGGTACTCCCAGCGCCGGGGGTGCTCCGGATCGCGGCGGCAGACGAAGCGGCCGAGGGAGTCGACGCGTTCGAGCTCCCAGCCCTCGGCGCCGAAGCGGTCGAGCAGTGCCGCGTCCGCGTAGGTGTCGGCGGACCAGCGCCAGATCTCGGCGTGTTCGTCGGCGGCGGGCGCGGGGGTCAGCATCTCGGCGAGCGCGCCGGCCGGGCCGAACCGCCCGGCCGGGTCGCCGTGGGCGGCCCCGGCCAGCTCGGCGAGGACCGCCTCGGTGTGCCCGTCGGGCAGCCCGCGCCCGCGCAGCAGCTCCCGCATCTCGTCCCAGTACGCCGTCTGTTCCTCCGCCACCGGGTCAGCGTAGCCAGGGCCGCCGGGCGGGCCCGGGAGCGGACTCAGCCCACGTAGTAGGTGGGGTTCGGGAACTTGTACGTGCGGTCGGCGTGGCCGCCCTCGAGGTCGGACTCCTGGTCGCCGAAGTTGCCGACGATGTCGTAGCCGAGGGACTCGATGTGCGCGCGGGTGCCGGACTTGTACTGGACCGTGGTGCACTTCCAGGCGGCCGGGGTGGCGCAGTCGCTCAGGTAGGCGGGCGGGTTCACCTTGTTCTTCAGGAAGACGTGGTCGGCGTCGAGGTTGACGTCGATGCCGACCTTCTTCAGGTTCTCCACGGCGGCGGAGCGCTGCTCCTCGCTCAGGCCGGAGTTGTAGAACACCTCGACGCCCTGGGACTCGGCGTACGCGATGAGGGCGGGGGTGCCGAACACGGCGGGCCGGTCCGCCTTGGCCACGTAGGCCTTCCAAGTGGCGTCGTTGTAGACGTAGTTCGTCTTCTTCTCGTAGTCGAGGCTGAGCAGCAGGGTGTCGTCGATGTCGAAGACGACGGCGGGGCGCTCGTCCTTGCCGTGGTGCTGGTGGGCGGCGCGGGCGATCCGCTTCTTCGCGGCGGCCTGGATGCGGGCGAGGTCCTGCGCGTACTGGCTGTCGGGCGAGGACTGCCAGACGCCGTCGGCGTCCTGGGTGGCGCCGTAGTAGGAGTCGATCTCCTTGAACAGCAGGCCGATGTTGTGCGGTTCGGCCGTCGTGCTCGCCGAGGGGCGGTCGGCGCTCGCGGTGCCGGTGCCGTAGGCGACACCGGCGGCGAGGGCGCAGGCGGCGGCGACGCCGATGACACGGGTGGAGGGGCGAAGGGTCGGCACGGGCAACTCCGGTGCTGGAAACGGGTGGGATGTGTGCAGGTGGCTGCATGTCTACGCGCATCACATGCGCTCCCGCGAGTCCTGTTACCCGATCGATATCAGCCACGGGGCAAGCCATTGCCCACGCCTGAACCGGACTTGACCGCGTGTTGAACCCCGGCCTCTAGGGTCGACAAGCCGGAACGAACCTAGACAGAGGATCCCGGACCGTGACTTCCGCACCCCTGGTCGCCGCCGTGACGCGCGCCGCGTCGCCCGAGCTGCTCGGGCTGTTCCTCGTGGGCGCGCTCGTGGCGATCTGCTGCGGTCTCAACTGGGCCCTTGACCTGCGCGGCACCCTCGGCCGGCGTACCGGGGCCCCGCCCGTCGCCGTGCCGTCGCCGGGCCATCTGCGGCTGCTGGGCTCGCTGCTCACCGCGGCCGGGGTCGTCCTGCTGTGTGTGACGTACGTGCTGTGGCGGCTGGGCTGATCCCGGCCGCGCGATCCGGGGCATCCGCCCGATGCCGGGGCAGGGGCCTCAGATCCAGACTCGGCGCCCATGACCTCGTACAAGACGCCGCTCCCGGCGCCCCCTGAACGTCCCCTCGTCCGTGTCCTGCGCGACCGCGCCGCCGGCCGCTGTCTGCTCGCCGTGCTCGTCTCCGGCTTCGGGACGAGCGCCCTGTGGCTGGTCTCCGGGGTGTGGACCAAGGAGTTGACCGGCTCGGACGGTCTCGCGGCGCTCTGCGCGTTCGCCCTGTGGGCGCCCACGCTCGCCGGTCCGCTGCTCGGCGCGATCGCCGACCGGGTGCGCCGCCGGCGACTGCTCGTCGCCGTGAACCTGGCGCTCGCCTGCCTCGTCCTCGCCCTGTTCGCGGTCGAGGGCCCCGGCCGCCTGTGGCTCCTGTTCGCCGTCCTCTTCCTCTACGGGGCCTGCGGCGTCGTCACCGACGCGGCGGAGTCCGCGTGGGTCGCGGGCGCCGTCCCCGCAGACGTGCTCGGGGAGCTCAACGGGCTGCGGATGTCGGTGAACGAGGGCGTGAAGATCGTGGCGCCGCTCGCGGGCGCCGCCTTGTTCACGGCGTACGGCGGCGCGCGGGTCGCACTGCTCGACGCGGTGACGTTTGTCGCCGCGGCGGGCCTGTTCGCGAGTGTGCGGGGGCGCGACCCGCGGCCGGTGCGGCGGGCGGGGGCCCGCGCGGCGGACGGGCTGCGCGAGCTGTGGCGGCACGGGGAGCTGCGGCCGCTGCTGCTGTCCGGGTCCGGTGTCATGGCGCTGTCCGGGGTCACGGGCGCGTCGGTGTTCGCGGTGGTCGACGGTCTCGGCCGGGCCCCCGCGTTCACGGGGGTGCTGTACGCGGTGCAGGGCGTGGGCTCGGTGGCCGCGGGCGCGCTGTCCGGCGGGCTGCTGCGCCGGCTCGGCGCCCGCCGCTTCGCCGCGTACGGGATCGCGTTGTTCGCGCTGGGCGCGGCGGTGCGGGCGGTGCCGTACGACGCGGCGGTCCTCGTGGGCAGCGCGGCGATCGGGGTGGGGCTGCCCTGCCCGCTGGTGGCGGCGCTGACGGCGGTGCAGCGCGCCCTGCCGGACGCGGTGCTCGGCCGGGCCTCGGCGGCGGCCCACACCCTGCTGTTCACCCCGGGTGCCCTGACCCTGGCCGTGGGCGCGGGGCTCGTGGTCGTGGCGCCGGTGGGGGTGCTGTTGCCGGTGGTCGGCGGGGCGGGGCTGCTGCTGGCCGCGGCCTGTCACGGTGGCCGCGGGTCCGAAGCGGCGGTCACGGCACCTGGGTGAGCAGTGACGGCGCCTGGGTGCGCGGTCACGGCACCTGGGTGAGCGCCCGCGTCACCGCCGCCAGGTCCGCGTCGGACGCCAACCCCGCGTGGTAGAGCCTCAGTTCGCCGGCTCCGGCGGCGCGGGCCGCGCGGGCGTCGGTGGCGAGGGCCGCGGGGTTGCCGCCCATGCCGGTGACGATCGTGAGGTTCGCTGCGACCACACCGCGGCCCTGCTCGGCGAACGGGGGCACGAGGCCCGCTCCCCCGGTGCAGGGCACGACGACTCCGTCGGCGACGGAGAGGATGTGGGCGGGGTCGACTCCGGCGTTGGCCCCGCAGTGGTACGGGACCGGGTCGGCGTGCAGCAGGACCTGGAAGGCGGTGTCGGCCGGGGCTGCCTTGCGGACGGCCGCGACGGCCTCCTCCTGGAGCGACTGCGCGGTGGCGTCGCGGTGGGCGCGGGTCGCGGCGGCCCGGTCGGCGCCGAGCAGCTTCTCGACGCCCGCCCAGCCGTCGTCGCAGGCCTCGCCGCGCCATACGGGCTCCAGCGCGACCCGTACCGCGCGGGCGAGTTCGTCGGGGTCGAGGCCCTGACGCCCGTACCCGTCGCGGCAGGACAGACAGAAGCAGAGCGACATCAGGTACTGCCCCGCGTCGCCGAGCTCGACACCGGCGATCTTGTCGTGGGCGTGCAGATGCGCGAGCCCGTACCAGCCGAGGGACTCGAGTTCGGTGCCGAGGGCGCCGGGCCGGGTGGCGGCCTCGGCGGCGAGGTCGACGAGGTAGGCGCGGGTGGCGGGCTGGGCGATGCAGGGGGCCCAGGGGTAGCGGTCGCCGTAGACGTTGACGACGGAGGTGTCCGGATGCTCGGCGCCCAGGCGGGAGTTGTGCGCGAGGACGACCCAGGTGTGCACGTCGAGCCCGGCGTCGGCGAGTGCGGCGGCGGCCTCCCCGTAGGCGTCGCCCGGGGCCCAGTCGCCGGCCGAGTACGGGGCGGGGACCCTGCCGCGCCAGCGCCGCCGGTCGACGGGGTAGAGCGTGGCGGCGTGGGCGGCGGTGACGACGCGGTGGTGCGGGTGGCGCGGGGTGAGGGCGCGGGTCGAGTGGTAGGCGGCGGCGAGCGTGACCTGGCCGACGCCGAGGTCGGCGATCCGGCGGGCGGCGGCCGGGTCCCCGTTGACGTCCCAGGGGTAGAGGAAGACGGAGGTCTTCACGCGCCGGCTCCTTCCAGCAGGCCGAGGCCGTGCTCGACGAGCGCGGCGAGCCGCTCGACGTGCTCCTTGCGCGGCTCGTGCAGCGGCGGCCGCACCTCGCCGACGTCGAGCCCGCGCAGTCTTACACCGGCCTTGACCAGCGAGACCGCGTAGCCGCGGCCCTCGCCGCGCAGTTCGACGAGCGGCCGGTAGAAGCCGTCGAGGAGGCGGACCACCGTCACGTCGTCCCCCGTGTTCAGGGCCCGGTGGAAGGCCTGGGCGATCTCGGGGACGAAGCAGAAGACGGCGGAGGAGTAGAGGGTGACGCCGATGCCACGGTAGGCGAGCGCGGTGAGCTCGGCGGTGGGCAGCCCGTTGAAGTACAGGAACGCGGCGTCGGGGGCGTCCGTACGCACGGCACTCACGGTGCGCTGCATCAGGTCGAGGTCGCCGAGTCCGTCCTTGAGGCCGAGGACCTTGGGGTGCCGGGCGAGGCCGACGACGGTCCGCGGGGTGAACACGGCGTTGTCGCGCTGGTAGACGATGACGTCGAGGGAGGTCGCCTCGGCGAGCAGCGTGTAGTGCCGCAACAGCCCCTCCTGGCCCGCCGTCACGAGATAGGGCGGCAGGGCCAGCAGGCCGTCGGCGCCCGCCCGTTCGGCCCGGCGGGCGAAGTCGACGGCGAGCGCGGTGCCGTACCCGGCGCCCGCGAGGACCGGGATCTCGCCCGCGGCCGCCTCGACCGCGACGGCGACGCACGCCTCGAACTCCTCGGGCGCGAGCGCGTGGAACTCCCCGGTGCCGCAGCAGGCGAACACGGCGGCGGCCCCGGCCTCGACCCCGCGCCGCACATGGGTGCGGTAGGTGTCGAGGTCGACGCCCCCGTCGGGTCCGTACGCGGTGACGGGGAAGAACAGCGGTCCCCGGGGGATGCCGAGTCGGGCGGCGAGCGGGGCTGACGTCACGGGCTCTCCCTGAACTGGTGCACGCGGACGCGGGCCGGCACGCGCCTCCCTCGCCCATGTGCAAGTTTCTGATCCCTGTCCATGTCCCTGAACGCGCTCACCGTAAGCTGCCGCACAGGGCGGGTCAAGGCGCCGACTCACCCCCTCCCGCACCCTTGACGCCCCCCGCCACCCTCCCTAGCGTGTCCACAAATATGAACTCGACTCACACACATACACGGGAGATCCCGCGCATGGCCGCTCCCCACACGCCCCCCGCGCCCCGCACGATCCTGCTCACCGGCGCCGCCGGCGGCCTCGGCACCCTGATGCGCGGCCTGCTCCCGCAGCACGGTTACGACCTGCGCCTGTTCGACGTGCGCCCCGTCCCGGACGCGCCCGACGCGATCGTCGCGGACCTCAACGACACCGCCGCCCTGCGCGAGGCCGTGCACGGCGTGGACGGCGTCCTCCATCTCGCGGGCATCTCCCTGGAGTCCACGTTCGACAAGATCCTCGAGTCGAACATCCGAGGCACCCAGCGCCTCTACGAAGCGGTCCGCGAGGCGGGCGGGCCCCGCGTCGTGTTCGCCTCCTCCAACCACACCATCGGCTACACCCCGCGCCCGCACGTCGAGGACGGCGCCCCGCTGGTCCCCGTCGACACCCCGCGCCGCCCCGACACCTTCTACGGCCTGTCCAAGTGCTTCGGCGAGGACCTCGCCCAGTACTACTGGGACGAGCACGGCATCGAGACGGTGTCGGTCCGCATCGGCTCCTGCTTCCCGGAACCGACCGACGTCCGCATGCTCTCCCTCTGGATGAGCCCCGCCGACGGCGCCCGCCTCTTCGACGCGGCCCTCACCGCCGAACACGTCGGCCACACCGTCGTCCACGGCTCCTCCGCCAACACCCGCGCCTGGTGGGACCTGACCACCGCCCGCGCCCTCGGCTACGCCCCCCAGGACGACTCCGAGCCCTACGCCGCCAAACTCCTCGCCGCCCAGGGCCCCCTCGACGACACCCTCCCCGCCCACCACCACATCGGCGGCCGCTTCGTCGACGACCCACCGATCTGGCCGCACTGAGACGGGCCGTCTCCCCCCGGGCATGGGGAAGGCCGGACTCCGTCGGAGCCCGGCCTTCCCCGTGCCGTCGCGGCGGTGACGGGTGACTACAACGCCTGAGCCGCCGGCTTGACCATGCCGCGGACCGTGCGGGACTTCACGAAGTCGCCCATCGCGGTCATCTCCCACTCGCCGGAGAACTGCTTGATCAGCTTGGCCATCATCACGCCGGTCTGCGGCTCCGCGTTCGTCAGGTCGAAGCGGACCAGCTCCTCGCCGGTCGCCGCGTCGAGCAGGCGGCAGTAGGCCTTGGCGACCTCGGTGAACTTCTGGCCCGAGAACGAGTTGACCGTGAAGACCAGGCCCGTGACGTCCTGCGGGAGGCGGCCGAGGTCGACGACGATCACCTCGTCGTCGCCGCCGCCCTCACCCGTCAGGTTGTCCCCGGAGTGCTTGATCGCACCGTTCACGATCGAGAGCTTGCCGAAGTAGCAGCTGTCGATGTGGTTGCGCTGCGGGCCGTACGCGATGACGGACGCGTCGAGGTCGATGTCCTTGCCGCGGAACGCGGGCTCCCAGCCGAGGCCCATCTTGACCTGGCTCAGCAGCGGGCGGCCGCCCTTGACGAGGGACACCGTCTGGTTCTTCTGGAGGCTGACCCGGCCCTTGTCCAGGTTGATCTTCCCGGCGCCGGGGGCCGGGGCGGCGGGTGCCGCGGGGGCGGCCGCGGGCGGCGGGGGCGGGGGCGGGGCGATGCGCGGGTCCACCGGCGGGGTGGTCGGCGCGGGCATCGCGGCGGCGGGCGGGGCCGGCGGTGCGACGGGGGCGGCGGCCGGGGGCTGGGGCGCGGGCGGGGCGGCCGGCTCCTCCACGGAGACGCCGAAGTCGGTGGCGATGCCCGCCAGCCCGTTCGCGTACCCCTGGCCCACCGCGCGGGCCTTCCACGCCCCGTTCCGCAGATAGACCTCCATGACGACCAGGGCCGTCTCGGAGCCCAGCTGCGGCGGCGTGAACGTGGCGATGACCGCGCCGTCGTCCGCGCTGCGGATCGTGGCCGTGGGCTCGACGCCCTGGAAGGTCTGGCCCGCGGCGTCCGGGCTCGCGGTGACGACGATCTTCTCGATGCCCGGCGGCACGGCGGCCGTGTCCACCGTGATCGCGTCGGGCGCCGTGCCGCCGCCCGACGTGTACGTCACGCCGGGTCCCGCGGGCTGGTTGTAGAAGATGAAGTCGTCGTCCGAGCGCACCTTGCCGTCTGCGGTGAGCAGCAGGCCCGATACGTCCAGGCGCACGGGGGCCGTGACGTCCACCGTCACGCGCTGCGCCGTGAGCGGGATGTTCGAGCCGGGGGTCATAGCTGTCATGACTGGGGTAACGAGCGGCTCCGCTTTGCCGTTCCCTTACCGAAGGATTTTTCTTCGTCACCCCAGCCACTCGGCCTACGCGGCGGCCTGGACCCAGGGCCAGTCCGCGTCCCGGCCCGCCTCCAGCAGCGACACCATCCGGAACGCCGTGTCGGACAGCCCCCCGAACGTGTGCCGGTTCGGCGCCGACGGAGCGTGACCGGCCCGGTACCCGGCCAGGTTCCACGTGTACACCGGGACGTGCGCCGGCAGGGACTCGCCCGGGTCCCCGTAGTGGCTGTACGTGGCCTGCTCGTCGGTGACGATCAGCACCCGGTCGTGCCCGCGGTAGTGGCGGCGCACCGCCTCCGTCGTGTTCGTCCCGCCGAGGTTCCCGAACCGCCCCAGGATCTTCAGCACGGACTCGCCCGCGCCGTACTTCACGGGCGCGCTGCTCGTGCCGAACTCGACCAGGTCCGCGTCGGCGGCCCGCAGCGCGAGCGCCGTGCCGAAGACCGCGGCCGCGTCCGCCCGGTTGAGCTGCGAGCGGTCGGACAGCGGGCTCCACATCGAGCCGGAGCGGTCCACCAGGATCAGCGTCCGGCCGCGCAGCGACGGCACGTTGGCCAGCGAGTGGCCGAGCGCCCGCTCCAGCGGGTACGCCCAGCGCAGCGACGGCGCGTGCTGGTACGCGGCGAGGTAGCGGAAGGGGAACTGGCGCGAGCGCGCCACCTCGGCCGGGTCCGCGACGCGGGCCGCGACCCCCGCCGCGACCTCGTCCGAGACACCGGCCTCGTCGAAGTTCCGCAGGTTGCGGACGAGCGCCATCGTGCCCATGGACGGGATCACCGCTTCCCAGGCCGCCCGGTCCATCGGACCCTGCAGCCAGCCGGCCAGCGCCTCCCAGGTCATGCCGGCCGCGGCGAGCCGCTCGGCGCCGTCGGGCGCGAGCAGCATGGCGCGCCGCTCGGCGGCCGGCACCGCCATCAGCTCGCGGTGCGCGACCAGGACCGGGCTGGAGGCCGGCGCCTCGGCCGTCTCCGGGTGGTGCCGGCGGTCGAGCGCGTACTGGAAGAGCTCGCCCTGCCCCGGCCGCTCGGGGTCCGGCGCCGCGTGCACCAGGTTCAGGACGTCGCCGAAGCGGTAGCCCTTGGAAGCGGTGTCGTACTTCAGGAGGGCCTTGCCGTGGTACAGGCGGCGGACGGCGTCGGCGACGCCGCGCTTGACCGGCTTGGGCAGGGCGCGGCCGTGGGTCTGCGCCCAGTAGCCGAGCAGTTCGCCGGGCTCGTCGGGGCGGCGCAGCACGGACGCGATCACCTGCCGGTTCGACGGGCCGTCGGTGGCGCCGGCGGCGAGCCGGGCGTGCACGTACTCGGCGGCGCCGACGAGGGACGCGGTGCGCATGTTGCCCTCGCCGCGCAGCCAGCCGAGCAGGCCCGCGGTCCACTCCGGGTCGCTCACGGCGAGCCGGCGCACGAGGTCGGTGAAGCGGTCGTCGCGGGCCGCGCCGTCCTCGTAGAAGGTCTGCTGCGACACGAAGTTGGCGACCGAGAGCAGAAAGAGTTCGGAGCGCTCGTCGCGCTCGGCGCCCCGGCCGCCCTCGTGGGTGCGCAGGACGCGGCCGGTGGTGCGCACCGGGGAACGGAGCGCGGCCTGTACGGACTTGCGGTTGAAACGTGCCATGAGAATTCCCCCGAATTCAGCGAAAGCGCGAAAGCGAGGGAGGCGCAGCGAATGGAGCGTGCCCGAGATCAGAAGTCGGCGACGGAACTGTGCCGGTGCTCTACCGATTGAGCTACCGCAGCCGTGCGAACGACCGCGTGACGGGACTCGAACCCGCAACCCCCGGATTAGGAGAAGTAACCGTTGCCTGCGCACCGGGCACACACCATCTGCTACGCCTCCCGAGATCTTGCCGGCCGCGGTGCTGTCTTCTGGAGAGGAAGTAACCGTGGCCTTCGCACCGGGAGGTGCGGCGTGAGAAAAACTCTAGGGCGGTGTGTGACCGGTCGCCAGGCAATTAAATTCCGGCGCGGAGGAGTTCAGCGGGTTCAGCGCTGACGCTTCCAGGGCCCCGTGATGGCGAGCATGATGCCGGGGGTCTGGATGTTGGCGTAGAGGGTGCGGCCGTCGGGCGAGAAGGTGACGCCGGTGAACTCGCTGTACTCCGGCTCCTCTTCCGTCCCGATGTTCAGGTCGTTGCGCGCGATCGGGTACGTGCGGCCGCGCTCGGTCGCGCCGAACAGGTGCTGGACGCCCTCGCCGTCCTCGGCGATGACGAGGCCGCCGTACGGGGAGACCGTGATGTTGTCCGGGCCGTCGAGGGCGCCGTCCTGGGACGGGTCGGGGTTGACGCCGAGGAGCACCTTCAGGGTGAGGGTGCGGCGCTTGGGGTCGTAGAACCAGACCTGGCCGTCGTGCTGGACGGGGCTCTCGTCACGGGCGAAGGAGGAGACGATGTAGGCGCCGCCGTCGCCCCACCACATGCCTTCGAGCTTGCGGGCGCGGGTGATCTCGCCGTCCTTGAACTGCTTGCGCGTGGAGACGGTCTTCGCGTCGCGGTCGGGGACGTCGACCCAGTCGACGCCGTAGACCGTGCCGGTCTTCGTGGCGCGGGACAGGTCGTCGACGAAGCGGCCGCCGGAGTCGAAGCACTTGAAGGCCTGGAGGACGCCCGCGTCGTCGGCGAGCGTGGCGAGCTTGCCGCGGCCGTGCTTGAAGCCGTGCGGCGGGACCCAGCGGTAGAGCAGGCCGTTGGGCCCGGAGGCGTCCTCGGTGAGGAAGGCGTGGCCGCGCTTGGGGTCGATGACGACGGCCTCGTGGGCGTAGCGGCCGAGGGCCTTGATCGGCTTGGGGGCCTGGTTGGCGCGGCGGTCGTAGGGGTCGACCTCGAAGACGTAGCCGTGGTCCTTGGTGAAGCCGTTCTTGCCGGCCTTGTCCTCGGTCTCCTCGCAGGTCAGCCAGGTGCCCCAGGGGGTGGAGCCGCCCGCGCAGTTGGTGGCGGTGCCGGCGATGCCGACCCATTCGGCGACCTCGCCGCCGCGGCGGACCTCGACGACGGTGCAGCCGCCGGCCGCGGCCGGGTCGTAGACGAGCCCCTCGGTGAGCGGCACCGGGTGCGGCCACTTGTCGCGGGCGCCGGCCAGCTCGTGGTTGTTGACGAGGAGGGTGGTGCCGCGGGGGCCCTCGAAGGTGGCGGTGCCGTCGTGGTTGGACGGCGTGAACTCGCCGGACTCCAGCTTGGTCTTCCCGCTGTAGGTGATGACCTTGTACGAGAATCCGGCCGGCAGCGCGAGGATGCCGGCGGGGTCGGCCCGCAGCGGACCGTACCCGGGGCCGTCGGCCGGACCGTGCCGGTCCGCGTCGGTGACGTCGGCGGTGTCGGTGGCCGCGAGGGCGCCCGGCGCGGTGGCGAGGGCGCCGACGGAACCGGCGAGGGCGACGCCGGCGCCGGTGGCCGCGGAGCGTCGGGCGAAGTCCCTGCGAGTGAGCGACATGGTGGCTGTCTCCTGCGGAGGTGACGGGAGTGGTCGGGGGGTGAGGACCGCGGGGCGTCCCTTTCGAGACACCCGGTTCGGCCACACGCTCCCGCGCCCGCGCGAACACCGGTTGAACTCCGCCCGACGCGCAGGCACCCACTGCCCCGACTTCCGGCGGCGCCGTCCGACCACGCCGCCGCGAGGATCATTCCCGTAAGGGGCGCGAGGAACTGCGCGAAGCAGGACCACAACCCGCGCCCGCCCAGAGAACCCCGCCCTCACGGCGAACGCCCCCAACGCGCAGCCCCACCCGCAAACCCGACCCCCGAGCGGCCCGAGCGCAAGGGCGTCCGCTCAGCCGCCGGAGGCGGACCTCGCCTTGAAGGCGGCCTTGCGGGCCTCCTTGGCGACCTTCTTGTCCGGGTGGAGACGGCCCATCGCCTCCAGGACGTCGGCGGTGGCGGGGTGGTCGACCCGCCAGGCCGCCGCGAAGAAGCCGCTGTGCTGCGCGGCGAGCCCTTCGACGAGGGCCTGCAACTCCTCCGAGTTGCCCTCCAGGGACAGCTGCGCGGCGATCGTGTCGACGGTCAGCCAGAAGACGAGGTCCTCGGACGGCGCGGGCACGTCCGTGGCGCCGTGCTCGGCGAGCCAGACCCGGGCGAGGCCGCCCAACTCCGGGTCCTGGAGGACCTCGCGGAGCGCGGGCTCGGCCTCGGTGCCGACGAGGGACAGGGCCTGCTGGCAGCGCAGCCGGCGCAGCGGGGCGCCCTGGTCGCCGCCGCGTGCGGCGCCGAGCAACTCGCGGGCGGAGGCGAGTGTTTCGCGCCGGGCGAGCCACTGTTCGATCTCGGCCTGGGCGGCGGCCTGCGGGAACGCGGAGGTGCCGTCGAGCAGCGCGTCGGCGCCCTTGTCGGCGAGGTCGCCGACGGCCGGCGCGTCGATTCCGGCCTCCAGCATCCGGGCGCGGATGCCGTGGAGGCCGAGCGGGGTGAGGCGGACCATGCCGTAGCGCGCGATGTCGGACTCGTCGACGGGGGCGGCCGGTTCGTCGGAGTCGATGTCGGCCATGAGGGCCTCGTCCACGGGCTGGAACTCGACGAGGCCGACGGGGGCGAGCATCCGGAACTGGTCGTCGAGGCGCATCATCGCGTCCGACACCTGTTCCAGGACGTCGTCGGTGGGCTCGCCCATGTCGTCGGGGACGATCATCGACGCGGCGAGGGCGGGCAGCGGCACGGGGCCCTCGCCCGCGCCGCCCTCGGTGACGGTCAGCAGGTAGAGGTTGCCGAGGACGCCGTCGAGGAACTCGGCCTCCGCCTCGGGGTCCCAGTCGAGCTGCGAGAAGTCGATCTCGCCGCCCTCCTCCATGGCGTCGACCAGGTCGTCGAGGTCGGGCACGCTCGCGTCGGCCAGCACCGTCTCCAGCGCCGCGCGCCACAGCGCGAGGACGTCCGCGGGTCCGCCGGAGGTGAGGACGCCGAGTTCCTCGCCGACGGTGACGGTGCCCTCTTCCTCGTCGACGATCTCCACCAGGCCGGTGTCGACGGCGACCCGCCACGCCTCGCTCGCGTCGGCGGCGCCGTCCGCGTCGTCGGGCAGGCCGAGTTCGGCGGCCGCGGCGGGCAGCTGCTCGTCGACGAGTTCGCCGCCCGCGCCGACCAGGGTGCCGGGCCCGGCCCAGCGGGCGAGCCGCACCGCGCGCGACAGGAGGGGGGTGGCGAGGGCGTCCCGCGCCAGCTCCGCTTCGGCGGGCAGCCGTACCGGCGGCAGGGTGGAGCTGTCTGACATCGGCTGGTTCTCCTCATGAGCTACGTTGCGACCGCTCAGCCTAGACGGATTTGCACCCTTGCCGCCGGGTTCATCTGCCAGTCGGCTCCCCGACCGCGTGCGGCCACTCACGAAACCTTGACAACTCCCCCGGGCACACAAGAGATTGACGCGCGTAGAAGTCGGACGGCAGTCCGCCCTCGTCCCGGCGCTCGCCACTCGCACGTCCCCGGAGGGATCCCCTTGCCGAGTCAGTCAGCACGCCCCGCGCGCAGCGCGTTGTCCGTGTTCTCCCGTTCGCGGCTCGCCGCGCTCGCCGTCGTCACCGCCTGCGGTGCGGCCGGCACCGTCCTCGCGGTGTCGCCCGCCCACGCCGACACCGTCGCCATCCACGACATCCAGGGCTCCACCCGGCTCTCCCCGCTCGCGGGGCAGCAGGTCGCGGATGTCGCGGGCGTCGTGACGGGGGTGCGCAACTACGGCTCGGTCAAGGGCTTCTGGTTCGAGGACACGGCGCCGGACGCCGACCCGGCCACGAGTGAGGGCGTGTTCGTCTTCACCGGTTCCGCCCCGACCGTGAAGACGGGCGACGCGGTCAAGGTGTCCGGCACGGTCTCCGAGTACGTCCCGGGCGGCGCCTCGTCGGGCAACCAGTCGCTGACCGAGATAACCAAGCCGACGGTCACCGTCGTCTCGTCCGGCAACGCGGTGCCGGTCACCACGATCGACTCCCGTTCGGTCCCGGCCGCGTACGCGCCCGCGGGCGACCCGGCCGCGCAGGGCTCGGTCAACGGCCTGCCGCTCCGGCCGCGCGCCTACGCCCTGGACTACTACGAGTCCCTGGAGGGCCAGAACGTACGGATCGGCTCCTCGCGCGTCGTCACGGCGACCGACCCGCACACCGAGCTGTGGGTCACGGTGCGGCCGCGCGAGAACCGGACCGAGCGCGGCGGCTCCCGTTACGGCTCCTACGCCTCGCAGAACGGTGGCCGGCTGCAGATCCAGTCCCTGGGCGCGGTCGCCGACTTCCCGAAGGCCGATGTCGGCGACACCCTCGCGGGCACGACCGAGGGCCCCCTGGACTTCAACCAGTACGGCGGTTACACGCTGGTCGCGCGGGAGCTCGGCACCCTGGAGCAGGGCGGCCTGGAGCGCGAGACGACCCGTGCGCAGAAGTCCGGCGAGCTGGCCGTGGCCACGTACAACGTGGAGAACCTGGACCCCTCGGACGGCACGTTCGCCGCGCACGCGGCGGCGATCGTCGACCACCTGCAGGCGCCGGACATCGTGTCCCTGGAGGAGATCCAGGACAACGACGGCGCGAAGAACAGCGGCACGGTCGCCTCCGACGTGACGGTGAACAAGCTGATCGACGCGATCGTCGCGGCGGGCGGCCCGCGCTACGAGTGGCGCGGCATCGACCCGGTCGACGGCCAGGACGGCGGCGAGCCGGGTGGCAACATCCGCCAGGTGTTCCTGTTCAACCCGGACCGGGTGTCGTTCACCGACCGCGCCGGCGGCGACGCGACGACCCCGGTCGGCGTGGTGCGCACGGAGCGGGGCGAGCCGGCGCTGACCGCGTCCCCGGGCCGGATCGACCCCGCGTCCACCGCGTGGAAGAGCAGCCGCAAGCCGCTGGCCGGGGAGTTCGTCTTCCGCGGGAAGACGGTCTTCGTGATCGCCAACCACTTCGCGTCCAAGGGCGGTGACCAGGCGCTGGCCTCGCAGTACCAGCCGCCGACGCGCAGCTCGGAGACGCAGCGGCACGCGCAGGCCGAGGAGGTCAACGCGTTCGTGAAGGACATCCTGAAGGTGCGGCGGGACGCGGACGTGATCGCGCTCGGCGACATCAACGACTTCGAGTTCTCCGGGACCGCGCAGCGTCTGGAGGCGGACGGCGCGCTGTGGTCGGCCATCAAGTCGCTGCCCAAGAAGGAGCGTTACACCTACGACTACCAGGGCAACAGCCAGGTTCTGGACCAGATCCTGGTGAGCCCGTCGATCCGCAAGGGCCCGTTCGCGTACGACAGCGTGCACATCAACAGCGAGTTCCACGACCAGATCAGCGACCACGACCCGCAGGTGCTGCGTCTGCGCCCGTGAGCGCGCGGGTACGTGAGCGTGAGCGGTCAGTCGGCCGGCCGGCCCGCGAGGTCGGCCGGCCGTCCGGCCGCCGTGAGCAGCGCGTACTCGTCGGCCACGACGGCTTCGGCCACGGCGACGGCGCGCTGCCCCGCGAGGCGGAGCCCGGCATGGGAGTAGGGCGGGGGCGAGGGGCGTCGGCGGCGCCACCACGCGTCGGCCGCCGCGTAGATCCCGCTCGCGCACATCACGGCGGGCATGGCCAGGGCCAGCACCACGTCTCGCACCACTCACTCCTAGTGAACCGTCCGGCACTCTCTGTGCGGTTCATCGGATTCAGGATGGTCCGACTGAAGGAAAACCGGCCCCGCTCAGGTGTCCGGTCCGTACGCCGTCCCGGCCATCCTTCAGCGCTGCTCCGCTTCATGTCTTAGCAGATTTAAGTGGAGCTTCACGGTCGGGCGGCCGACACTCCCTGCATGAGCGACGACACCGTCTTTCCCGCCTCCCCGTTCGGCCGCGTCCTGTGCGCGATGGTCACCCCGTTCACCGAGGACGGTGGCGCCGTGGACCTGGACGCCGCCCAGCGGCTCGCCGACCGGCTCGTCACCGAGGGCTGCGAGGGCCTCGTCCTGTCCGGGACGACCGGCGAGTCCCCCACCACGTCGGACGCCGAGAAGACCTCCCTGGTGCGGGCGGTGCGCGAGGCGGTCGCCGGGCGCGCGCACGTGCTCACCGGCATCGGCACGGCCGACACCGCGCACAGCGCCGAGCTGGCCCGCGCGGCCGAACGGGCCGGTGCGGACGGCCTGTTGGCGGTCACCCCGTACTACAGCCGGCCGCCGCAGGAAGCCGTCGAGGCCCACTTCCGCACGCTCGCCGACGCGAGCGGGCTGCCGGTGATGCTCTACGACATCCCCGGCCGCACCGGCACCCGCATCGAGCCCGCGACGATGATCGCGCTCGCGGCTCATCCCCGCGTCGTCGCCGTGAAGGACTGCGCCTACGACCTCCTCGGCACCCAGAAGGTCATGGCGGCCACCGATCTGGCGTACTACACGGGCTGCGACGAGTACGTGCTGGCGCTGCGCGCCCTGGGCGGCGCGGGCTGCGTCTCGACGGTGGCGAACGTCGTCCCGGCCGCCTTCCGCGCGATCGTCGACGCCTTCGACGCGGGCGACACGGCGGGGGCCGCGAGGCTCCAGCGCGAGGTGCTCCCGCTGACGGACGCGATGATGAACGCGGGCCTGCCCGGCTCCGTCACCGCGAAGGCCCTGCTCGGCGCCCTGGGCCTGCCCGGTGGCGGCCCGGTCCGCGCCCCGCTGCTGCCCGCCGGCCGCGAGGCGGCCGGCGGACTGCTGGCGGCGTACCGGACCCCCCTGGTCACCGCGTGGTGAACTCCGGGATCCAGCGGCCCGGATACTCGGCGGACGCCTTGCGGAAGTCGCTGAGCGGGACGACCTCGCGGCTGCCGAGGGTGACGAGGAGCAGCTGATTGCGGAACTCGCCCTTGCCGGCGCACTTCTTGGGATCGCAGCCCCACGCAATGAGCCGCTTGTCGTCGGCCCAGGCGAGCAACTGCTGCGCGGGCAGCTTCGCGACCTGTTTGCCGGTCCTGGCGTCGTTCACCGCCACGGCGATCTCCTTGCCGCGCCCGGCGAAGTCCCCGGCGACGAGCTTGCCGCTCGGCGAGATTCCCGCCTGGACGTACCACTGGGCGTGGCGCTCCTCGGGCGGCACCGGTGCCTTGCGGCCCTTGAGGTCGAAGTACTGCTCGGGCACCCCGCCCGTCATGACGCCGGCGTGCACGAGCCTGCCGGTGGGGTTGAACGAGAAGTCCTGCCGGGAGTTGGTGTCCTCGTTGTCGGTCACCTTGTGCCAGTCGCTGTGTCCGGTCGCGACGTCGACGACCGCGAAACCGGTCCGGGACGAATCCATGTCGGGGCCCGGCATCGTCTTGCCGTCGCCGTAGTCGACCACGTTGCGCTTGTAGAGGGCGTCGGGGTCCTTCGCGTACGTCGTCGCGACGAGCTTGCTGCCGTCGGGCGAGAACTGGAGCCCGGCGGCCCCCTGCGCGAGGGGGATCCACCGCTTCACCTTGTTCGTCGCGAGGTCGAGCAGCCCGATGCGCTCGGCGGGCAGGTTCTTCTCCAGGACGGCGGCGGTGCGCAGCCCTGGAGCGACGGTGAGCCAGGACCAGCGGGTGGTCTTGCGGTACGTCTTCGTGGTCGGGTCGAGGACGCCGTAGGTGCGGCTCAGGCGCCCGTCCCCGTTGTCGAAGACGACCTGCCGGATCGTCGAGAAGGAGGCCAGGGCGACCCGTCCGGCCGCGATGGCGTCCTTGGGCGGCGACTGGTCGGGGTGCGCGATGACGTCCTCGGAGCCGATGACCCCGGCGGGCCTGACGTCCTGGTCGCCGGCGTACCGGGGCACCAGGACGGCGCCGAGGACCACGGCGGTGACGGTCGCGGCGCCGGCCGCGACGGTGCGGGTGCGGCGCCTGCGCCGGGCGGCGAGCACCCGGTCGGCGAGATCCGCGGGCGCGGGGACCACTGCGGCGGCCTGCTCGTGCAGCGCGTCCTTGATCACTTCGTCCAGGTTCACGGGCGCACCTCCACGGGCGAGTAGTCACGGGACGGCGGCTGCTCGGCACCGGACGCGCCGAGCAGGGCCAGCTCGGGCGCGAGGGCGCGCAGCCGGGCCAGGGAGCGGTGGGTGGTGGAGCGCACGGTGCCGACGGAGCAGCCGAGCTGCCGGGCCACGTCGGCCTCGGGCAGGTCCTCGAAGTAGCGCAGGACCAGGACGGTGCGCTGGCGCGGGGTCAGCCGGGAGAGCGCGGCGCTCAGGACGATCCGCAGCTCGGCCGACGCGGTGCCGCCGTCGCCGGCCGCGGGCGCGTCCGGCACCTCCCCGTAACTCACCTCGCGGCGGGGCCATTTGAGCCGCCATCTGCTGATCTGCTGCCGGTAGAGGACCTGGCGCACGTACGCCTCCGGGTCGTCCACCTTGTTCCAGCGCCCGGCGACCTTGATGAGCGCGTTCTGCAGCAGGTCCTCGCCGGCGTGCCGGTCGCCCCCGCTGAGCAGGACGGCGGTCTTCAGCAGCGCGGACGAACGGTTCGCCACGAACTCCCGGAAACTCTCCGCGCCGCGGCGGTCCGGGTCTCTGCCTGCGTCCATCGTCACCTTCACTTCCCCACCCATGTGGTGCCTCTGCCCTTGATGACGACCGCGACCGCTCCCCGCTATGCCCCTGCCGGGAAAACTCTTCCGAGAAGTTTTCGAGGGGCCGCGCGGGGCACTCGCCCACGACACACGGCGGCCCGCGCCGAGTCCCGGCGCGGGCCGCTGTGGTTCAGGCGTGACGGTGTCAGTTGTGGCTGTGCAGGACCTCGTTGAGGCCGCCCCACACCGCGTTGTTCGGGCGGGCCTCGACGGCGCCGGTGACCGAGTTGCGGCGGAAGAGGATGTTCGAGGCGCCGGACAGGTCGCGGGCCTTGACGATCTCGCCGTCGGGCATGGTGACGCGGGTGCCGGCCGTGACGTACAGGCCGGCCTCCACGACGCACTCGTCGCCGAGCGCGATGCCGACGCCGGCCTCGGCGCCGACGAGGCAGCGCTCGCCGATGGTGATGCGGACGTTGCCGCCGCCGGAGAGGGTGCCCATCGTGGAGGCGCCGCCGCCGATGTCGGAGCCGTCGCCGACGACGACGCCGGCGGAGATGCGGCCCTCGACCATCGAGGTGCCGAGGGTGCCCGCGTTGAAGTTCACGAAGCCCTCGTGCATGACGGTCGTGCCCTCGGCGAGGTGCGCGCCGAGGCGGACGCGGTCGGCGTCGGCGATGCGCACGCCCTTGGGGGCGACGTAGTCGGTCATGCGGGGGAACTTGTCGATGCTGGTCACGGCGAGGTGCAGGCCCTCGGCGCGGGCGTTGAGGCGGACCTTCTCGACGTCGTCGACGGCGACCGGGCCGAGCGAGGTCCAGGCCACGTTGGCCAGCAGGCCGAAGAGGCCGTCGAGGCTCTGGCCGTGCGGCTTGACGAGGCGGTGGCTGAGCAGGTGCAGGCGCAGGTACGCGTCGTGCGCGTCCAGCGGCTTGTCGTCGAGGGAGGAGACGACCGTGCGCACGGCCACGACCTCGACACCGCGGCGGGCGTCGGGCCCGATCGCCTTCGCGGCGCCCTCGCCGAGGAGTTCGACGGCCTGCTCGGCGGTCAGCCGCTCGGTGCCGGCCGGGCCGGGCTCGGCGACCAGCTCGGGAGCGGGGAACCAGGTGTCGAGAACGGTGCCGTCGGTGGTGACGGTGGCGAGGCCTGCGGCGACGGCGCCGGTGGTACGCGTAGCAGTCGTGTCGGTCATGGGCCCCAACTTAATCGGCGCGGCCCCGCGGAGGCGAACCGGTGCCCCGCCCGTCTCAGCTGCCGGGCGCACCGGCGGCACGGGGCGGAATGAGCCGGTCCAGCATCGTGCGCGCGAAGCCCGCGTCGTAGGTCCCGTCGGTCAGCAGGACCTGGAGGCAGATCCCGTCCATGAGGGCGACGAGGGCGCGGGCCGTGACGGGGTCGGTCCGTTCGGCGATGACCTCGGCGAGGCCCGTGCACCACTCGGCGGCGACGGGGCGCAGGGCGGGGCGGCGCAGGGCCGCGAGGTACAGCTCGTACTCGAGCTCGACGCCGACCCGGTCGCCGGCGAGCCAGTCGCCGAGGACGTCGGCGAGTTCCGCGGCGAGGTCGGTGCGCGGGTCCTGGAAGGCGCCGTGCGTGGCGACGACCTTGGCGAAGCCCTCGTTGGCCTGCCGCAGGGCGGCGACGAGCAGCTCGTCGAGGGTGCGGAAGTGGTACGTCGTCGAGCCGAGCGGTACGTCGGCCTCGGCGGCGACGGTGCGGTGGCTGAGCCCGGCGATGCCCTTGGCGCCGACGACCCGGATCGCGGCGTCGATGATGCGCTGGCGGCGCTCGGGGTCGTAGCGGCGGGCCATCAGTGCGCCCCGCCCAGATTGAGCAGCACGACCCCGCCGATGACGAGGGCGATCCCGGCGACCTTCGCCGCGGTCAGTCCCTCGCCGAGGAAGATCATGCCGATCGCGGCGATGACGGCCGTGCCGACGCCGGCCCAGATCGCGTACGCGGTGCCGATCTGGACGGTCTTGAGCGTCTGCGCGAGCAGCGCGAACGCGACGACGTATCCGGTGACGGTGATGAGCGAGGGCCAGAGCCTGCTGAACCCTTCGCTGTACTTCATGGCCGTCGTGGCGGCCACTTCGGCGGCTATCGCGCCGGCGAGCAGTACGTAACCCATGTGTACGAGGGTACACATCGTTGCGTACGCCCGTACACATGATGTGCCGGAAAACGCCGGGCGGGCCCGGCTCCCCTCACAGGGAACCGGGCCCGCCCGGAAAGCACGTACACGTACGGATCAGGCGCCGAAGCCGATCAGACGTTGAAGCCGAGCGCGCGCAGCTGCTCGCGGCCCTCGTCGGTGATCTTGTCCGGGCCCCACGGCGGCATCCAGACCCAGTTGATCCGGAGCTCGCTGACGATGCCGTCGGTGGCGGACTTCGCCTGGTCCTCGATGACGTCGGTCAGCGGGCAGGCCGCGGACGTCAGCGTCATGTCGATCGTCGCGATGTTCGCGTCGTCGATGTGGATGCCGTAGATGAGGCCCAGGTTGACCACGTCGATGCCCAGCTCGGGGTCGACGACGTCGTACAGGGCTTCCTTGACCTCCTCCTCGGAGGCCGGCTTCATCTCCACAGCCGTGTTGTCACTCATGCGGTCTTCGCCTCCTCCGCGAAGGCCTGGGCCGTCGCGTCCTTCCACGCCATCCAGCTCAGGAGGGCGCACTTGACCCGGGCGGGGTACTTGGAGACCCCGGCGAACGCGACCGCGTCCTCCAGGAGCTCCTCCATCGTGTCGTCCGGCTCGATCTGTCCCTTGGACTGCATCAGCTCCAGGAAGGTCTCCTGGATCTTCCGCGCGTCCGCGAGCTCCTTGCCGACCAGCAGGTCGTTCAGCACCGAGGCCGAGGCCTGGCTGATGGAGCAGCCCTGGCCCTCGTAGCTGACGTCCTCGATGGTCTCGCCCGCGTACTTCACGCGCAGGGTGATCTCGTCGCCGCACGTCGGGTTGACGTGGTGCACCTCGGCGTCGCCATCCCGAAGACCGCGCCCGTGCGGGTGCTTGTAGTGGTCCAGGATGACTTCCTGGTACATCGAATCCAGCTTCACGTTCCCAGCCAGCCCCTCAGCCGAAGAAGTTCCGTACGTGCTCCAGGCCGTCGACCAGAGCGTCGATCTCGCCGGGCGTGGAGTACAGATAGAACGACGCTCGCGTGGTCGCAGGAATTCCGTACCGCAGGCAGACCGGCCGCGCGCAGTGGTGGCCGACCCGGACCGCGATGCCCTGCTCGTCGAGGACCTGGCCCACGTCGTGCGGGTGGATGTCGCCGAGCGTGAAGGAGATCGCGGCGGCCCGGTCCTCGGCCGTGGCCGGACCGATGATCCGCAGGTCGGGAACCTCCTGCAGCCGCTTCACCGCGTACTCGGTGAGCGCCTGCTCGTGGCGCAGGATCTTGTCCATGCCGATCGAGTTCAGGTAGTCGATCGCCGCGCCCAGGCCGATGGCCTGGGAGATCGGCGGCGTGCCCGCCTCGAACTTGTGCGGCGCCGGCGCGTACGTCGACGAGTGCATCGACACGGTCTCGATCATCTCGCCGCCGCCGAGGAACGGCGGCAGGTCCTCGAGCAGCTCCTGGCGGCCCCAGAGCACGCCGATGCCGGTCGGGCCGCACATCTTGTGGCCGGTGAAGGCCACGAAGTCGGCCTGGAGCGCCTGCACGTCGAGCGGCATGTGCGGCGCGGCCTGCGAGGCGTCGATGAGGACCAGCGCGCCCACCTCCTGGGCACGGCGCACGATGGCCTCGACCGGGTTGTGGGTGCCCAGGATGTTCGACACGAGCACGAAGGAGACGATCTTCGTCTTCTCGGTGATGACCTCGTCGATGTTGCTCAGGTCGAGACGGCCGTCGTCCGTCAGACCGAACCACTTCAGCTTCGCGCCGGTGCGCTGCGAGAGCAGCTGCCACGGAACGATGTTGGAGTGGTGCTCCATCTCCGTGATCACGATCTCGGTCTCGTGATCGACCTTGTACGGCTCGTCGGCCCAGCCCAGCATGTTGGCGACGAGGTTGAGCGACTCCGAGGCGTTCTTCGTGAAGATGACCTCGTCGCGGCTCGGCGCGTTGATGAACGCGGCGACCTTGTCGCGCGCGCCCTCGTACAGCGCCGTGGCCTCCTCGGCCAGCACGTGCACGCCCCGGTGGACGTTGGCGTTGTGCTGCTCGTAGTACTCGGTCAGGACGTCGAGGACCTGGCGCGGCGTCTGGCTGGTCGCCGCGTTGTCCAGGTACACGAGCTTCTTGCCGTCGTGGAGCACCCGGTCGAGGATCGGGAAGTCCTTGCGGATCGCCTCGGTGTCGAGGAGGCCCGGCAGCTGTGTCACGCGGATACGCCACCCTTCACGTACTTGTCGTAGCCCTCGGCCTCGAGCTGGTCGGCGAGCTCGGCGCCACCGGACTCGACGATGCGGCCGCCCGCGAAGACGTGGACGTGGTCCGGCTTGATGTAGCGCAGGATGCGCGTGTAGTGCGTCACCAGGAGGGTGCCGACCTCGCCGTTCTCACGGACGCGGTTGATGCCCTCGGAGACGATGCGCAGGGCGTCGACGTCGAGGCCGGAGTCGGTCTCGTCGAGGACGGCGATCTTCGGCTTGAGCAGCTCGAGCTGGAGGATCTCGTGGCGCTTCTTCTCACCGCCGGAGAAGCCCTCGTTCACGTTGCGCTCGGCGAAGGAGGGGTCCATCTGGAGACGCTCCATGGCCTCCTTGACCTCCTTCACCCAGGTGCGCAGCTTGGGGGCCTCGCCGCGGATGGCGGTGGCGGAGGTGCGCAGGAAGTTGCTCACCGACACGCCCGGGACCTCGACCGGGTACTGCATGGCGAGGAACAGGCCGGCGCGGGCGCGCTCGTCGACGGACATCTCGAGGACGTCCTCGCCGTCGAGGGTGACGGTGCCGCCGGTGATCGTGTACTTCGGGTGACCCGCGAGGGAGTAGGCGAGGGTCGACTTGCCGGAGCCGTTCGGGCCCATGATGGCGTGCGTCTCGCCCTGCTTCACGGTGAGGTCGACGCCCTTGAGGATCTCCTTCGTGGCGTTGTCGGCCTCGACGGTGACGTGCAGGTCTCGGATTTCAAGCGTTGCCATGGGTGCCTCAGGACTCCTGGGTGAGGGAGACGAGCACGTCGTCCCCTTCGATCTTTACGGGGTATACGGGGACGGGGCGCGTCGCGGGAAGGCCGGACGGCTTGCCGGTGCGGAGGTCGAACGCGGAGCCGTGCAGCCAGCACTCGATCTGGCAGTCCTCCACCTCGCCCTCGGAGAGCGACACGTTCGCGTGCGAGCAGATGTCGTGGATCGCGAACACCTCGCCCTCGGTGCGGACGACCGAGACCGGCGTGCCGTCGAGTTCCACCCGCTTCGGGGTGTCCTCCTCCAGCTCGCTCAGCCCACAGGCGCGTACGAAAGCCATCAGACCGTGGCCTCCAGCTCGGCCTCGATCTTCTCGAGCAGCCGCGCCTCGATGTCGTCGACGCCGATCTGCTGGACCAGCTCGGCGAAGAAGCCGCGCACGACGAGGCGGCGCGCCTCGTCGGCCGGGATGCCGCGGGCCATCAGGTAGAAGAGCTGCTCGTCGTCGAAGCGACCGGTGGCGGAGGCGTGACCGGCGCCGACGATCTCGCCGGTCTCGATCTCCAGGTTCGGCACGGAGTCGACGCGCGCGCCGTCCGTCAGCACCAGGTTCCGGTTCATCTCGTACGTGTCCGTGCCCTCGGCGGCGGCCTCGATGAGGACGTCGCCGATCCACACGGCGTGCGCCTCCTCGCCCTGCAGCGCGCCCTTGTACACGACGTTCGACTTGCAGTGCGGGGTGTTGTGGTCGACCAGGAGGCGGTGCTCCTGGTGCTGGCCGGCGTCGGTGAAGTAGAGGCCGAGCAGCTCGGCCTCGCCGCCGGTGGCCGCGTACTGCACGCGGGGGTGCAGGCGGACGACGTCGCCGCCGAAGGTCACGACGACGGACTTGAAGGAGGCGTCGCGGCCCACGAGCGCGTTGTGCTGCGCGACGTGCACGGCCTTGTCGTCCCAGTCCTGGACGGAGACGACGGTCAGCTTCGCGCCGTCGCCGAGCAGGTAGTCGACGTTGGCGGCGAGCACGGCGTCACCGGTGTGGTCGAGGACGACGACGGCCTCGGCGAAGGCGCCCAGCTCGATGACCTGGTGGCCGAAGGCGACACCGCCCTCGCCGTGCACGGCGATGCGGATGGGCTCGGCGAGCACCGTCTCCTTCGGCACGGTGACGACGGAGGCCTGCTCGAAGGCCGAGTAGGCCTGCGCGGCGATCCGGTCGACGGGCGTGCCGGCCCTGCCGACGCGGGCGTCGTCACGGCCGACGGTCTCGACGGTGACACCGGCCGGCGCCTCCACGTCGACCTTGACGCCGGTGCCGGTCGCGACGGCGGTGCCGTCGTGCAGCCCGCGCAGCCGCTCCAGCGGCGTGAACCGCCACTCCTCCTCGCGGCCGTGCGGGACCGGGAAGTCCTGCACGTCGAAGGACGGGGGCGCGCTCATGCGCGTGGCGACGGTCGACTCGGCGGCCACCGCGATGGTTCCGGCGGTGGTCGAACCGGCCGGGATGTTCTGAGCCTCAGCCATGGCTGTCGTAGCGCTCGCTTTCTTACGGGTAAGTGGCTTGACGAGAGACGGCGGCGGGCGTCAGCCCACCGAGCCTTCCATCTGCAGCTCGATCAGCCGGTTGAGCTCGAGCGCGTACTCCATGGGCAGTTCCTTGGCGATCGGCTCGACGAAGCCGCGCACGATCATCGCCATGGCCTCGAACTCGCTCAGGCCGCGGCTCATCAGGTAGAAGAGCTGGTCCTCGGAGACCTTGGAGACCGTCGCCTCGTGACCCATGGACACGTCGTCCTCGCGGACGTCGACGTACGGGTACGTGTCGGAGCGGGAGATGGTGTCGACGAGCAGCGCGTCGCACAGCACGTTCGACTTCGATCCGGCCGCGCCCTCACCGATCTCGACGAGACCGCGGTACGAGGTACGGCCGCCGCCGCGGGCCACCGACTTCGACACGATGTTGGACGACGTGTTCGGCGCCATGTGGACCATCTTGGAGCCGGCGTCCTGGTGCTGGCCCTCGCCCGCGAAGGCGATGGACAGCGTCTCGCCCTTGGCGTGCTCGCCCATCAGGTAGACGGCCGGGTACTTCATGGTGACCTTGGAACCGATGTTGCCGTCGATCCACTCCATGGTCGCGCCCTCGTACGCCACGGCGCGCTTGGTGACCAGGTTGTAGACGTTGTTCGACCAGTTCTGGATCGTCGTGTAGCGGCAGCGGGCGCCCTTCTTCACGATGATCTCGACGACCGCGGAGTGCAGCGAGTCCGACTTGTAGATCGGCGCGGTGCAGCCCTCGACGTAGTGGACGTAGGCGTCCTCGTCGACGATGATCAGCGTCCGCTCGAACTGGCCCATGTTCTCCGTGTTGATACGGAAGTAGGCCTGGAGCGGGATCTCGACGTGCACGCCCTTCGGCACGTAGATGAACGAGCCGCCGGACCACACCGCCGTGTTCAGCGCGGCGAACTTGTTGTCGCCGGCCGGGATGACGGTGCCGAAGTACTCCTTGAAGAGCTCCGGGTGCTCCTTGAGGGCGGTGTCGGTGTCGAGGAAGATGACGCCCTGCTCCTCCAGGTCCTCACGGATCTGGTGGTAGACGACCTCGGACTCGTACTGGGCCGCGACACCGGCGACGAGGCGCTGCTTCTCCGCCTCCGGGATGCCGAGCTTGTCGTACGTGTTCTTGATGTCCTCGGGCAGGTCCTCCCAGGACTCCGCCTGCTTCTCCGTCGAGCGCACGAAGTACTTGATGTTGTCGAAGTCGATGCCGGAGAGGTCCGAGCCCCAGTTCGGCATGGGCTTCTTCTCGAAGAGCTTCAGGCCCTTGAGGCGGAGCTTCGTCATCCACTCCGGCTCGGACTTCTTGCCCGAGATGTCCTTGACGACGTCCTCGTTCAGGCCGCGCTTCGCTGCGGCACCGGCCTCGTCGGAGTCCGCCCAGCCGTATTCGTACTTGCCCAGGCCCTCGAGCTCGGGGTGGGCCGTCTCCTCGATGGGGAGAGTCATGCGGGGTTCCTCCCGGCGGTGCTTGCAGATGCGTTGGTGATGGTCTCGGTGGCGCCCTTGGGGATGAACGTCGTGCAGACGCCGTCGCCGTGGGCGATGGTGGCCAGTCGCTGTACGTGTGTGCCGAGCAGTCGGGAGAACATCTCGGTCTCCGCCTCGCAAAGCTGCGGGAACTGCTCCGCCACGTGGGCGACCGGACAGTGGTGCTGGCAGAGCTGCTCGCCGTGTTGCGGGAGGGGCGCGCTGCGCGCAGTGGCAGCGTACCCGTCGGCGCTCAGCGCCCTGGCCAGGGCCTGGGCCCGCTCCTCGGGCTCCACCGCCTCGACGGCCGCCTTGTACGGCGCGGCCTGCGCGGCGATCCGGGCCCGGGCGAACGCGACGACCGCCTCGTCCCCGCCGGCCTGCTCCTGGATCCAGCGCAGGGCGTCGGCGGCGAGCTTGTCGTAGGACTGGTCGAAGGCGTCCCGGCCGCAGTCCGTCAGGGCGAACACCTTGGCGGGGCGGCCGCGGGTGCGCGCGCCGTAGACCCGCTGCTCCTTGGCCTCCACGACGTCGTCGGCGACCAGGGCGTCCAGGTGACGGCGGACGGCGGCCTGGGTGAGGCCGAGACGTCCGGCGAGGTCGGCGACCGTGGAGGGGCCGTGGTCCAGGATGGACCGCGCGACCCGGTTGCGCGTCGATCGATCGCTACGAAACCCGGTCGCGAGCTCCTCGTGCGGGGCTCCCGCAGGAGCCTCCTGAGCCTCGCCGACGTTTTTCACAACGCCATTGTTGCGTAATTCCTCAGAGCCTGACAAGCGGCGTGGTGACGAGCACACGGTGCCGTGCATCACTTAGGTTTGCCTAAGTGGACACGCGGCGTGACCTGCGGAAACGATCTTTGATCGATCAGCCGGGCGGCTCCTGGCCCGAAATCCCCTGGTCCCCGGCGCCGCCCGCGCGCAGACTCCGGATCATGCCCACGCCCCTGCCGACCGGCCCTCTCGTCACCCGCGGCTCCCTCGCCGCCGACCTCCGCGCCCTCGGCGTCGAACCCGGCGAGATCCTCCTCGTCCATACGTCCCTCTCCCGTCTCGGCTGGGTCAACGGCGGCGCCGTGACCGTCGTACGCGCCCTGCTCGACGCCCTCGGCCCCGCAGGCACGCTTGCCGTGCCCACCCAGTCCGGCGACCTCACCGATCCGTCGATCTGGAGCAATCCGGCCGTCCCCGCGAACTGGTGGCCCACCATCCGCGCGACCATGCCCGCCTACGACCCCCTGACCACGCCCACCCTCGGCGTCGGCGTCGTCCCCGAGACCGTGCGGACCTGGCCGGGCGCCCTGCGCAGCGCCCACCCGCAGACCTCCTTCGCCGCGCTCGGCGCCCGCGCCGCCGAGATCGTCGAGGGGCACGCCCCCGACTGCCGGCTCGGCGACCGCAGCCCCCTCGCCCGGCTCGAGGAACGCGGCGCCCGGGTCCTGCTGCTCGGCGCCGGCTATGACGCGTGCACCAGCTTCCACCTGGCCGAGTACCGCCTCCCCTCGCCCGCGACCGAGGACGCTGGGCGCCCCGGCCCGGCCGGCTGGGAGCACGTCACCGAGGTGACCATCTCCAGCGAGCGCTTCGACGAACTCGGCGCCGCCTTCGAGCAGGACTCGCCCCTGGTCACCCGCGGCCGCGTCGGCGCCGCCGACGCCCGGCTGTTCCCCGTCGACGACGCCGTCGCCTACGCGACGAAGTGGCTCGCCCAGAACCGCCCGGCCACCCCCTGACGCCCCTGTCCGTCGCACCCCTCTCTCCCCGATCCCCCTCCGATCCCGTCCGGTCCCACCCAGTCCCACCCAGTCCCGACCGGTCCCCCTCCGAGCGCCCCAGCGGCGGGGGCCGTCAGCACCGTCCTTAGACTTGGCCACCATGCGAAGCGAGCCTGTCGTCCACCTCACCGGACTGGTGAAGCGGTACGGAAGCAAAACCGCGGTCGACGGCCTCGACCTCACGACGGCCCCCGGCATCACGGCCGTCCTCGGCCCCAACGGCGCCGGCAAGACGACCACCGTCGAGATCTGCGAGGGCTACCGCAGGCCCGACGGCGGCACCGCCCGGGTGCTCGGCCTCGACCCCGTGAAGCAGGCCTCCCAGCTGCGTCCCCGCATCGGCGTGATGCTGCAGTCCGGCGGCGTCTACTCCGGTGCCCGCGCCGACGAGATGCTCCGCCACGTGGCCAAGCTGCACGCCCACCCGCTCGACGTGGACGCCCTGATCGAGCGTCTCGGCCTCGGCAGCTGCGGCCGCACCACCTACCGGCGCCTGTCCGGCGGACAGCAGCAGCGCCTCGCCCTCGCGATGGCCGTCGTCGGCCGACCCGAACTGGTCTTCCTCGACGAACCCACCGCCGGCCTCGACCCCCAGGCCCGCCGCGCGACCTGGGACCTGGTCCGCGACCTGCGGACCGACGGCGCCTCGGTCGTCCTCACCACGCACTACATGGACGAGGCCGAGCAGCTCGCCGACGACGTCGCGATCGTCGACGCCGGCCGCGTCATCGCCCAGGGCTCCCCGGAGCAGCTGTGCCGCGGCGGCGCCGAGAACACCCTGCGCTTCTCCGGTCGCCCCGGCCTCGACGTGGCCTCCCTCCTCAAGGCCCTGCCCGCCGACTCCACGGCCGCCGAACTCACCCCGGGCTCCTACCGCGTCTCCGGCAAGGTCGACCCCCAGCTCCTGGCGACGGTCACCTCCTGGTGCGCCCAGCACGGCGTGATGCCCGACAAGATCTCCGTCGAGCGGCACACCCTCGAAGACGTCTTTCTCGAACTGACCGGCAAGGAGCTACGCGGATGAGCACGACCGATCCGACCTCACCGGCCGGGGGTCCGGGGGGCGCCCCCGGGAGACACAGCCTCGAACCGACCGGCAAGGAGCTGCGCGGATGAGCGCCGGTACGTACACGCCCGCCCCGGGAGCCGCCCCGCTCCCCCGCATGATCGCCGCGCAGGCCGCGCTCGAGACCAAGATGCTGCTGCGCAACGGCGAACAGCTGCTGCTCACGGTCGTCATCCCCACCCTCCTGCTCGTTCTGTTCTCGTCCGTCGACATCGTCGACACCGGGTCCGGGAAGGCCGTGGACTTCCTGACTCCCGGCATCCTGGCGCTCGCCGTCATGTCGACGGCCTTCACCGGGCAGGCCATCGCGACGGGCTTCGAGCGCCGCTACGGCGTGCTCAAGCGGCTCGGCGCCTCGCCGCTGCCGCGCTGGGCCCTGATGACGGCCAAGACGCTCTCGGTCCTGGTCACCGAGGTGCTCCAGGTCGTCCTGCTCGTCGCCATCGCCTTCGGGCTCGGCTGGTCACCGCACGGCAACCCCTTCGCCGTGCTGCTCCTCCTCGTGCTCGGTACCGCCGCCTTCTCGGGCCTCGGTCTGCTGATGGCCGGCACCCTCAAGGCGGAGGCCACGCTCGCCGCGGCCAACCTGGTCTTCCTGCTGCTGCTCGTCGGCGGCGGTGTCATCGTGCCGCTCGACAAGTTCCCGGACGCCGCCCAGTCGGTGCTCGGCCTGCTGCCGATCTCGGCGCTGTCCGACGGCCTGCGGGACGTCCTCCAGCACGGGGCGGGCATGCCCTGGGCCGACCTGGGGATCCTCGCCGTCTGGGCCGTCGTCGGGCTCGGGGCGGCAGGCCGCTTCTTCCGCTGGGAGTGAGCCGACCGGCCGGCCTGCACCCCCGGGTCGGGCCGCCGGCCGGGAGAACCGAGAGACACCTCACGTCCGGTTCGCACCCCCTCGTGAACAGATGCACAAGGGCGGCGCCTACGATGGGCCCGTGCCAAAGCTGACTCGCGCCGACGCCGCGCAGGCGGTGCGCAACCCGCTCGCCTTCATCGCCGCCCGCTGGACTCCGACCCAGCGGACCGTGCAGCGCGCGACCATGTCCGCCGTCGTCATGACCGTCGTCATCGTCGTGACCGGCGGGGCCGTGCGCCTGACCGGCTCGGGACTCGGCTGCCCGACCTGGCCCAAGTGCACCGACCAGTCGCTGACCGCCACGAGCGAGATGGGCTTCCACGGAGCCATCGAGTTCGGCAACCGCATGCTCACCTATGTGCTGTGCGCCGCGGTCGGCTGGGCCATCATCGCGGCCCGCTCGCAGAAGCCGTGGCGCCGCTCGCTGACCCGTCTGGGCTGGACCCAGTTCTGGATCGTCATGGGCAACGCCGTGCTGGGCGGCATCGTCGTCCTGGTCGGCCTCAACCCGTACACGGTCGCGGCCCACTTCATCCTCACCACCGCCCTCCTCACGGTCGCCGTGCTGATGTGGCAGCGCAGCCGTGAGGGCGACTCCGAGCCGCGTCCGCTGGTCGGCAAGTCGGTCAAGCAGCTGGTCTGGTTCATGATCGCGGCGTCCGGCGCGCTCATCGCCGTCGGCACCGTCGTCACCGGCGCGGGCCCGCACGCCGGCGACTCCAGCGACGTCAAGCGCATGCCGCTGGACTGGGAGACGGTCACCAAGGCGCACGCCGTGCTGGCCTGGATCGTGGTGACGCTGACCTTCGCCCTGTGGTTCGTCCTCAAGGCCGTCGACGCCCCGCGCGGGCCTCTGCACCGCACCCGCGACCTGTTCCTGATCCTGCTGGCCCAGGGTGTCATCGGCTACGTCCAGTACTTCACGGACCTGCCCGAGATCCTCGTCGGCCTGCACATGCTGGGCTCGGCCCTGGTGTGGATCGGCGTCCTGCGCGTCGTCCTCTCCCTGCGCGAGCGCCCCGCCGCGGCGGTGGACCTGCCGGCCCAGGCCGACCCCGAGCTGTCCTCCGTCTGACCCCGGCGCCACTGATCCCGGCGCCCGGCGGCGCCCCTCAACCGTCGTCGCCATCCGGCCCGCCCTCCGGCCCGCCCTCCAGGACCTCCATGAGGCGGGCCGCGTAGGCCCGCGGATGCGTCGTGTTCCCGTTGTGCCCGCCCGGGAACTCGCGTGCCGGCGTCCCGCGCAGCCGCGCCAGCTCCAGTGCGCAGTGCCGGTCGAAGACCTCCGGTGCCGTGCCCCGGCCGACCGCCGGCACGATCCGTACCGTCGAGCGGGCGACGGCCTCCACGTCCAGCTCGGCCTGGACGACCGCGGTGAAGTCCTGCTCGATGAAGAAGGCGAAGTTCGTCGCGCGTTGCGGAGTGAGGGGCATCGGCGTGATGTCCGGCTCCGTCTCCTGATGGACGGGGTCTATCCCCAGGACGCGGGCCATCTCCGGGAGGGCCGCCTTCAGTCCCCCGCCGCGGTACACCTGCTGCAGCGCACGCAGTTCGCGCACGTGGTGGGGCCTGCGGCCGGCCGGGAGCAGGGCGGGTGACACCGGCTCGTGGGCGACGAGCGTCGCCAGCTGCTCGGGGTGCCGCACCGCGAGGTGCAGGCCGATGGACGCGCCCATGCTGCAGCCCAGCATCAGCGCCGGCCGGTCCGTGAGCTCGGCCAGCAGCCGGTGGGCGTCGTCGGCGTGCTGCCCCATCCGCACGCCACGCCCCGGGTCGGCGATCTCGCTGCGGGACAGGCCCCGGCGGTCGTAGGTCACCACCGTGTACCGGTCGACGAGTCGGTCGACCAGGTCGGCGCTGCGGCCGGCGTCCCCTTCCCCGCTCTGGGCGATCAGCAGGACCGGGCCCCTGCCCCGGACCTCGTAGTACAGCTTGGCTCCGTCGACGGTCAGAAACATCGCATCCCCCTGGCTCCCAGCACATCGGGCAGCCGCACCCGGTCACGGCTCCCCTCGACACCTTCACCGTACTCCATCTATTTCGATACATCAAGACAGATCCATCGAGCTAGATTGATCGAACCAGATGCATTGAGATCGATTCATCTCTCTCGATGTAATATCCCGGCATGAGTCAGCCGTCCCAGCCCCTCACGCCCGTCGAGCTGTTCCTGCTCGGCCGCACGCTGATGAAGATCGGCGAGGAAGCGCTGCCCGAGCCCGCCCTCGGCACCGGCACAGGCACCGGGAGCCGGACCGGCGGGGGCACCTTCCGCGGCGGCACCCGCGCCGTCCTCGTCGTCCTCAGTGACGTCTACGCGCACGCCGACACGACGGTCGGCGCGATCGCCTCGCGCACGGGCCTGCCGCAGAGCCAGGTGTCCGGAGCGGTGGCCCGGCTGAAGGAGAGCGGTTCGATCGAGACCGCGCCCGATCCGGCGGACGGCAGGCGGCAGCTGATCCGGCAGGCCGCGGCCGTCTCCGAGCGCGTCGAGGAGGTCCGCGGCGCCGGGATCGAGGAAGCGCTGGCCACGGCGCTCGGCGCGAGCGGCACGCGAAGCGCGAACAGTGCGGAAGACGGGGGTGACGCGGACGCCGACGACCGCTTGCGCGAGGTGACCGAGGCGCTCGCCGTGCTGGCCCGGCACCTCACCCCGGAGTCGGTCAGCCGGCTGCGTCCGTAGCGCCGAGCCCGTACACCCGCCGGGCCGTGCCCGCGGAGATCATCCCCGCGACACGATGGGCGTCGGTCGCCGACCACGCCCCGTCGGCCACCCAGCCCCCGAGCACCCGGCCCAGTGCCTCGCGGAACGAGCGGGCGCCCACGACGTGCAGCTCCGGGATGCCCCGGGCCCCGCTGGAGAAGAGCAGCTTGCCGAACGGCGCCAGTTCGAGGATCTCCGCGAGTACACCGGCGGCCCGCGCCCCCGTCCGGGCGAGCGCCGGCCCGAGGTCCGCGTAGACGTGCGGGAAGACCCCGGCCAGATGCGCCGCGTGCCGGTGGTACGGGTAGCCGTGCAACAGGACGAGGTCGGTGCCGAGCCCGGCCGTGGCCCGTGCGAAGTCGGCCAGGAGCACCGGGTCGGTGCGGTCGATGCGCAGGCCCGCGTCGCCGAGCCCCGCGTGCAGTTGAAGCGGCCGGCCCGTCGCCACGGCGATCCACAGCAGATGGCGCAGCAGTACCGGATCGGTGAGGGGGCCGCCGACCGTGCGGGCGGTGAGCCAGCGCCCCACGGCGCCCCGCACCTCGCCGGGCCCGGGCGGCTGGGGAGCCAGCGCCAGTCCGTGGCGTACGCCCGCGACGGAGGTGAAAGCGACCGCTTCGGCGGCGGCGCCGTGCACCGACTCGGCCAGGTTCGCGAGGAAGGACTCGACGGATCCGGAGGTGTCCGCGACCTGCTCGGCCAGCAGTTCGAGGCGGACGATCTCGTGGGCCTCGGCGGCGCCGGTGGAGGCCATCTCGGCGGGTCCGGTGAGGTCGTCGGGCAGGCCGGTGTCGACGAGATAGGTGGTGATGCCGCTGCCGCGCAGCAGTCTGCGGCCCGCTTCCAGGACACCGAGCTCGCGCCGTCTGGCCAGATAGCGGGCGGGCGCGCAGTGGGGTTCGAGGCCGAGCAGCGGCGGGCACCAGCGGCGCACCGCGAACCCGGTCTGGGTGTCGAAGAAGGTGGTGCCGGGGGCGGGCGGTCCCTCGCCCCGGGCGAGGTGGGCCTCGAACGTGCCGAGGCCCAGTTCCGTACGGAGCACTCCGTGACAGTACTGATCCACCAGGGTCGGCGTTTCGATCATCCGGGGCTCCCCGTATGTGGACCGCGCTTCTCACCGCGCTTCTACAGTCCTAACGGGTGAACGGGCGCCTGGTGTTGCTCGACCACCGGTCGCACACCTGCGCCCATGACCACCGGACGGGGATCAGCCGATCTGCATGCCGGCCATCCGCTTCCACTCGTACGGGCCGGTCTCGACCTTAGCGGCGAAGTCGCCGTCGAAGTCCTCGTGGAGGGTGATCCCGGCCTTCTCGACGGCCTTCTGCGCGACCTCGTAGGTGTCGGCCACCAGGTTGCCCCAGCCGCCGTCGCCGCCGACCAGCGCGATGCGCGTGCCGTGCTCGCCGATGTACGCGAGCTGTCCCTCGGCGCCGCCGTGCGCCTTGGCGAACGCGCCGATCTGCTTGGCCAGCTTGGCCGCCCGGCGCTCGTCCTTCGCCGCCCGACCGGGCGCCTCAACCGCTTGAGTCTCTGCCATGAGCAGGATGCTACCGACGAGTAGCCGAACAAGCGATGGGTGGGGCGCGTGGCTTAGGCCACGCGCCCCACCCATCGGAGCACAGGAAGGCGGGTCAGCGCAGGAACGGGTCCACGGCCACGGCCACGAAGAGCAGCGACACGTAGGTGATGGACCAGTGGAAGAGGCGCATCTCCTTGAGCTTCGTCCCGGTGACCTCGGCCTTGGCGCGGTTCTGCAGGCCGTGCGCCTCCCAGAGCCAGAAGCCGCCCGCGAGGAGCGCGACCACCGTGTAGAACCAGCCCGTGTAGCCGAGCGGCGTCAGCAGCAGCGACACCGCGAACATCACCCAGCTGTAGATGACGATCTGCTTGGCCACCACCTTGTTGGAGGCGATGACGGGGAGCATCGGCACGCCCACGCGCGCGTAGTCGTCCTTCACCTTCATGGAGAGCGGCCAGTAGTGCGGCGGCGTCCAGAAGAACATGACGAGGAAGAGGATGACCGGCGCCCAGGACATCGAGTTCGTGACCGACGACCAGCCGATGAGGACCGGAAGACAGCCGGCGATGCCGCCCCACACGATGTTCTGCGACGTGCGGCGCTTCAGGATCATCGTGTAGACGACCACATAGAAGAGGAGCGCGCCCAGGGAGAGCCACGCGGACAGCCAGTTGACCGCGAAGCCGAACAGGAGCGTGGAGATCACCGCGAGGGAGATGCCGAAGACCAGGCACTCCTTCGGGCTCACCATGCCCGTGACCAGAGGACGCTGCGACGTGCGCTCCATGAGGGCGTCGATGTCGCGGTCGTACCACATGTTGAGCGCGTTGGCGCCGCCCGCGGAGAGGTAGCCGCCGAGGCAGGTGACGAGCACCAGCTTCAGGTCCGGCACACCCTGCTCGGCGAGGAACATCACCGGAACGGTGGTGATGAGCAGAAGCTCGATGATCCGCGGCTTGGTCAGCGCCACGAACGCCTTGACACGGGCCCCGATCGGCCGTCGGCCTTGGCTGCTGCTCGTCCCGAGCGCTCCCGCTGGACGGGATTCGACGGCCGTCACGCACACCCCTGACAGAGACTCCAGCGAACCCCCGTTGCGGACCCCTTGAAGTGAAGTCCCGGTAATGGCTCGCGCGTACCACGCCACTGTAGACGTTGCCTATACCCAGCCCTTCGCGGGGGTCGGGTCGTGTTGGGCCGCATGCCGTAGAGCGAGCGTGTCGGCACGGAGAGAAGGGGAGTTGGCCGAGCCCTCGTTCGAGCGGCCCCCATGTCACCTGAGAATCCCCGTGGATCCCTGTCAGGAGGCGGACCCGACGGAGTCCCGGCAGTCTGTAATGACTCGAAAAAATGCGTGTTCCAGCAAGGGTAGGCTCGACAACGCCCGGTGAGACCGACATCACCGGCATTGACCCGTGGAGAGGAGCCCTGACTCAGGGTGAGCACCAAGCCGACCACCACTGACCTCGAGTGGACCGATGTGGACCAGCGGGCCGTTGACACCGCTCGCGTCCTGGCCGCCGACGCCGTACAGAAGGTCGGCAACGGCCATCCCGGTACGGCGATGAGCCTGGCACCGGCCGCGTACACCCTCTTCCAGAAGGTGATGCGGCACGACCCGGCGGACGCCGACTGGGTGGGCCGCGACCGCTTCGTGCTGTCCGCGGGCCACTCGTCCCTGACCCTCTACATCCAGCTGTACCTGGCCGGTTTCGGCCTGGAGCTGGACGACCTCAAGGCCTTCCGCACCTGGGGCTCCAAGACCCCGGGCCACCCGGAGTACGGCCACACGACCGGTGTCGAGACCACGACCGGCCCGCTCGGCCAGGGTGTCGCCAACGCCGTGGGCATGGCGATGGCCGCCCGCTACGAGCGCGGTCTGTTCGACCCGGAGGCGCCGCAGGGCACCTCTCCGTTCGACCACTACATCTACGCGATCGCCGGTGACGGCTGCCTCCAGGAGGGCATCTCCGCCGAGGCGTCCTCGCTCGCGGGCCACCAGCGCCTGGGCAACCTGATCCTGCTGTGGGACGACAACCACATCTCGATCGAGGGCGACACCGAGACGGCGGTCTCCGAGGACACCGTCAAGCGTTACGAGGCCTACGGCTGGCACGTCCAGCGCGTCGAGCCGAAGGCGGACGGCGACCTGGACCACGCGGCGATCTTCGCGGCGATCCAGGAGGCCAAGAAGGTCACCGACCGGCCGTCGTTCATCGCGATGCGCTCGATCATCGCCTGGCCCGCCCCGAACGCGCAGAACACCGAGGCCGCGCACGGCTCGGCGCTCGGCGCCGACGAGGTCGCCGCCACCAAGCGCGTCCTGGGCTTCGACCCGGAGCAGAGCTTCGAGGTCGCGGACGAGGTCATCGAGCACACCCGCAAGGCGGTGGACCGCGGCGCCCAGGCCAAGGCCGAGTGGGAGAAGTCGTTCCAGGAGTGGCGCACGGGCAACCCGCAGCGCGCCGCCGAGTTCGACCGCATCCAGGCGGGCGAGCTGCCGGCCGGCTGGGAGGAGAAGCTCCCGGTCTTCGAGGCGGGCCAGGGTGTCGCGACGCGTGCCGCGTCCGGCAAGGTCCTCCAGGCGCTCGGCCCGGTGATCCCCGAGCTGTGGGGCGGCTCCGCCGACCTCGCGGGCTCGAACAACACGACGATCGACAAGACGTCGTCCTTCCTCCCCGCGGACAACCCGCTGCCGGAGGCCGACCCGTACGGCCGCACGATCCACTTCGGCATCCGCGAGCACGCCATGGCCGCGGAGATGAACGGCATCGCTCTGCACGGCCACACGCGCATCTACGGCGGCACCTTCCTGGTGTTCTCCGACTACATGCGCAACGCGGTCCGCCTGTCGGCCCTCATGTCGCTGCCCGTCACCTACGTGTGGACGCACGACTCGATCGGCCTCGGCGAGGACGGCCCGACGCACCAGCCGGTCGAGCACCTCGCCGCGCTGCGCGCCATCCCGGGTCTGAACGTGGTGCGGCCGGCCGACGCCAACGAGACGGCCATCGCCTGGCGCGAGATCCTGCGCCGCGGCAAGAAGGAGTACGGCGTCTCCAAGCCGCACGGTCTGGTGCTGACCCGTCAGGGCGTGCCGACGTACGAGCCGAACGAGGACACCGTCAAGGGTGGCTACGTGCTCGTCGAGGCGTCCAAGGAGACGCCGGACCTGATCCTGATCGCCACCGGTTCCGAGGTGCACCTCGCCGTCGAGGCGCGCGAGACCCTGGAGGCGGAGGGTGTCGCCACGCGCGTGGTGTCGATGCCGTCCGTGGAGTGGTTCGAGGAGCAGGACCAGGGGTACCGGGACAGCGTCCTGCCGCCGTCGGTGAAGGCGCGTGTCGCGGTCGAGGCGGGTGTCGGCCTGACCTGGCACAAGTACGTCGGGGACGCGGGCCGCATCGTTTCCCTGGAGCACTTCGGTGCTTCGGCGGACGGCAAGGTCCTCTTCCGCGAGTTCGGTTTCACTGCGGAGAACGTGGTGGCCGTGGCCCGGGAATCCCTCGACGCGGCCCAGCGCTGACGCTCGTACACGACCTGTAGGAGATGGAATTTCCATGACAGACGCACTCAAGCGCCTCTCCGAGGAGGGCGTCGCGATCTGGCTGGACGACCTGTCGCGCAAGCGGATCACGTCCGGCAATCTGGCCGAGCTGATCGACCAGCAGCACGTCGTGGGCGTCACCACCAATCCGTCGATCTTCCAGAAGGCGATCTCGAGCGGTGACGGTTACGAGCAGCAGCTCGCCGACCTCGCGGCCCGCAAGGTCACCGTCGAAGAGGCCATCCGCATGATCACGACGGCGGACGTCCGTGACGCCGCCGACATCCTGCGCCCGGTCTTCGACGCGACGGGCGGCCAGGACGGCCGGGTGTCGATCGAGGTCGACCCGCGGCTCGCGCACAACACGAAGGCGACGGTCGCCGAGGCCAAGCAGCTCGCCTGGCTGGTGGACCGGCCGAACACGCTGATCAAGATCCCGGCGACCAAGGCGGGCCTGCCCGCGATCACCGAGACGATCGGCAAGGGCATCAGCGTCAACGTCACGCTGATCTTCTCGCTCGAGCGCTACCGCGAGGTGATGGACGCCTACCTCTCCGGTCTGGAGAAGGCCAAGGCGGCCGGCCTGGACCTGTCGAAGATCCACTCCGTGGCGTCCTTCTTCGTGTCCCGTGTGGACACCGAGATCGACAAGCGGATCGACGCGATCGGCACCGACGAGGCCAAGGCCGCGCGCGGCAAGGCCGGTCTGGCCAACGCGCGCCTCGCCTACGAGGCCTACGAAGAGGTGTTCTCGGGCGACCGCTGGGCCGCGCTCGACAAGGCGCAGGCCAACAAGCAGCGTCCGCTGTGGGCCTCGACCGGCGTGAAGGACAAGGCGTACAAGGACACCCTGTACGTCGACGACCTGGTCGCCCCGGGCACGGTGAACACGATGCCGGAGGCCACGCTGGACGCGACGGCCGACCACGGCCGGATCACCGGCAACACGATCGCGGGCACGTACGACCAGTCCCGCGCGGAGCTGGCGGCCGTCGAGAAGCTGGGGATCTCGTACGACGAGGTCGTGCAGCTCCTCGAGGACGAGGGCGTCGAGAAGTTCGAGTCGGCCTGGAACGATCTGCTCGCTTCTACCGAGGCGGAGCTGAAGCGCCTCGCCCCTTCGGAGGGCTGATCCCTTGACCGCACACGGAGCCAATCCGCTCCGTGACGCCGCAGACCGACGGCTCCCGCGCATCGCGGGGCCGTCGGGTCTGGTGATCTTCGGTGTCACGGGCGATTTGTCACGTAAAAAGCTGATGCCCGCCGTTTACGACCTCGCGAACCGTGGTCTGCTGCCGCCGGGCTTCTCGCTGATCGGGTTCGCCCGCCGTGAGTGGCAGGACGAGGACTTCGCGCAGGAGGTGCACGACGCGGTCAAGCAGCACGCGCGTACGCCGTTCCGCGAGGAGGTCTGGCAGCAGCTCATCCAGGGCATGCGGTTCGTCCAGGGCAACTTCGACGACGACGAGGCGTTCGAGCAGCTCAAGGCGACGATCAACGACCTCGACAAGTCGCAGGGCACGGGCGGGAACTTCGCGTTCTACCTCTCCGTACCCCCCAAGTTCTTCCCGCAGGTCGTGCAGCAGCTGAAGAAGCACGGCCTGGCGGACGCGCCGGAGGGTTCCTGGCGCCGCGCGGTCATCGAGAAGCCCTTCGGCCACGACCTCGCGTCGGCCAAGGAGCTGAACGCGATCGTGCACGAGGTGTTCGACCCGGACCAGGTGTTCCGGATCGACCACTACCTGGGCAAGGAGACGGTCCAGAACATTCTGGCGCTGCGCTTCGCCAACCAGATGTTCGAGCCGATCTGGAACCGCAGCTATGTGGACCACGTGCAGATCACGATGGCCGAGGACATCGGCATCGGCGGCCGCGCGGGCTACTACGACGGCATCGGCGCCGCCCGTGACGTCATCCAGAACCACCTGCTCCAGCTGATGGCGCTGACCGCGATGGAGGAGCCCGCCTCCTTCGACGCGGACGCGCTCGTCGCCGAGAAGGCCAAGGTGCTCGGCGCGGTCCGGCTGCCGAAGGACCTGGGCCGGGACACGGTGCGCGGCCAGTACGCGGCCGGGTGGCAGGGCGGCGAGAAGGCCGTCGGCTACCTCCAGGAAGACGGCATCGACCCCAAGTCGAAGACCGACACCTACGCGGCCATCAAGCTGGAGGTGGACAACCGCCGCTGGGCGGGCGTCCCCTTCTATCTGCGCACCGGTAAGCGGCTCGGCCGCCGCGTCACCGAGATCGCGGTCGTCTTCCAGCGCGCCCCGCACTCTCCCTTCGACCACACGGCGACGGAGGAGCTCGGGCAGAACGCGATCGTGATCCGCGTCCAGCCGGACGAGGGCATCACGGTGCGCTTCGGCTCGAAGGTGCCGGGCACGTCGATGGAGATCCGGGACGTGTCGATGGACTTCGCCTACGGCGAGTCCTTCACGGAGTCGAGCCCGGAGGCGTACGAGCGGCTGATCCTGGACGTCCTGCTCGGCGACTCCAACCTCTTCCCGCGCACGGAGGAGGTCGAGCTGTCCTGGAACATCCTCGACCCGATCGAGCAGTACTGGGACACGCACGGCAGGCCCGCCCAGTACCCGGCCGGCACGTGGGGGCCCGCCGAGGCGGACGAGATGCTCGCACGAGACGGACGGAGCTGGCGCCGGCCATGAAGATCGACCTCACGGACACCACCTCCAGCAAGATCAACAAGGCGCTCGTGCAGGGCCGCCGCGCCATCGGCACCCCCGCCGTCGGCATGGTCCTGACCCTCGTCATCGTCACCGACGAGGAGAACGCCTACGACGCGCTGCGGGCGGCCAACGAGGCGTCGCGCGAGCACCCCTCGCGCACCCTGGTCGTCATCAAGCGCGTCTCGCGCACCCCGCGCGACCGCACGACGTCGCGGCTCGACGCCGAGGTGCGCGTCGGTGCCGACGCGGGCACCGGCGAGACCGTCGTCCTGCGCCTGTACGGCGAGGTCGTCCACCACGCGCAGTCGGTGGTCCTGCCGCTGCTGCTGCCGGACGCCCCCACGGTCGTCTGGTGGCCGGTGGACGCCCCGCTGGACCCCGCGAAGGACCCGCTGGGCGCGCTCGCCCAGCGCCGCGTCACGGACACGTACGCGACCGAGCAGCCGGTGCGGGAGCTGGAGGCCCGCGCGGCCGCCTACTCCCCCGGCGACACGGACCTGTCCTGGACCCGGATCACGCCGTGGCGCTCCATGCTCGCGGCCGCGCTCGACCAGGTCAGTTGCAAGGTCACCTCGGTCGAGGTCGAGGGCGAGGAGTTCAATCCGAGCTGCGAGCTGCTCGCGATGTGGCTCGCGGACCGGCTCGACGTGCCGGTGCGCCGCTCGCAGTCCTCGGGCCCCGGGCTCACCTCGGTGCGCATGGAGTCGACCTGCGGCCCGATCGTGCTCGACCGGGCCGACGGCACCCTCGCCACGCTCTCCATACAGGGGCAGCCGGACCGCGCGGTCGCACTCAAGCGCCGCGAGACGTCCGAGCTGATCGCCGAGGAGCTGCGCCGCCTCGACCCGGACGACACGTACGCGGCCGCGCTGCGCTACGGCGTCGACCGGCTCGCGGATCCGGCGGAGGAGCCCGCTGACGAGTCCGTGGCAGAGCAGGCTCCGGCCGGCGGGGAACCCGTACGCAAGAAGGCCGCGCCCGCGGGCAAGGCGGCCGCGAAGAAGGCTCCGGCCAAGAAGGCGGTGGCGAAGTGAGCGCGGCACCCCAACTCGTCGTCCACCGCGACAAGGAGCTGATGGCGCAGGCGGCCGCGGCCCGGCTGATCACCAAGATCGTCGACGCCCAGAGCGCCCGCGGTTCGGCCTCCGTCGTCCTGACCGGCGGCCGCAACGGCAACGGGCTGCTGGCCGCGCTGGCCGCCGCGCCCGCGCGGGACGCGATCGACTGGGGCCGGCTCGACCTGTGGTGGGGCGACGAGCGCTTCCTGCCGGACGGCGACCCCGAGCGCAACTACACGCAGGCGCGCGAGGCGCTCCTGGACAGCGTGCCGCTCGACCCGCGCCGCGTGCACCCCATGCCGGCGTCGGACGGCCCGTTCGAGGCGGACGCGGCGGCCGAGGCCTACGCGGCCGAGCTGGCCAACGCGGCCGGTCCCGAGGACCACGGGGAGGTGCCGACCTTCGACGTGCTGATGCTCGGTGTCGGCCCGGACACCCATGTGGCCTCGCTCTTCCCCGAGCTGCCCGCGGTCCGCGAGACCGAGCGCATGGTCGTCGGTGTGCACGGCGCGCCCAAGCCGCCGCCGACCCGCATCACGCTCACGCTGTCGGCGATCCGGTCCGCGCGCGAGGTGTGGCTGCTGGCGGCCGGTGAGGACAAGGCGAACGCGGCCGCGATCGCCCTGTCGGGCGCGGGTGAGGTCCAGGCGCCGGCGGCCGGCGCGTACGGCCGCTCGCGCACGCTGTGGCTGCTCGACGCGGCGGCGGCCTCGCAGCTGCCGTCCTCGCTGTACCCGCCGGCGATCGCCTGACGCCGACGCCGCCGTCGAGGCCCCGTGCCCTCTGGAGTCCGCTCCGGGGCGCGGGGCCTCACGCGTGCTGCGGTACCCGGTAGTCGGAACCGTCCTTCTCGCGGACCAGGAGGCCGTCGATGACGCAGTAGCGGCGCAGGGCCGCGGTGTCGTCGTGGACGGTGCGCAGCGCCTCGTTGACCTCGGTCTCGCTGTAGGTGCGGTTCGCCTCGAAGAGGGTGTCCGTGAGGTGCACGAGCAGGTCGTGGCGCACGGTGGGGCGCACCGGGATCGCGGTGAGGCGGCCGCGCGCGAAGAAGCCGGCGAGGTGGCGCGGGACGCCGGTGGCGGACTCGGCGGTGCGGGCCCTGCGGAAGACCTCGGGCCCGGCGCGCAGCGAACCGTCGTCGAGCCGCTGGACCAGGCCCGCCGCGAGGAGTTTGCCCAGGTGGCGGCGGGCCGCCGGGGAGTCGGCCTCGCTCGGCGGGAGGTCGTCGAGCACGATCCGCGCGTACAGCTTCAGTCGTTCGGGGTCGGCGAGGGCCGACATGAGGTGGTCCACGGGGGTGCCTCCCGGCAGGGTCACGGACCCGCAGTCTGGCCCGCCGGACGGCACTCCCGCACCCGATTAACCCAATTCGTCAGCGCCCGCGCAGTTCCCGGTACTTGGCGACGAGGGCCTTGGTCGAGCTGTCGAGCCCGGGGACGTCCGCGCCCTCGGTCAGGGCGGGTTCCACGCGCTTGGCGAGGACCTTGCCGAGTTCGACGCCCCACTGGTCGAAGGAGTCGATGTTCCACACCGCTCCCTGGACGAACACCTTGTGCTCGTAGAGGGCGACGAGCTGGCCGAGCACGGACGGGGTCAGTGACGTGGCCAGGATCGTGGTGGTCGGGTGGTTCCCCTTGAACGTCTTGTGCGGGACCAGTTCCTCGGGCACACCCTCGGCGCGCACCTCGTCCGGGGTCTTGCCGAAGGCGAGCGCCTGGGTCTGGGCGAAGAAGTTCGCCATGAGCAGGTCGTGCTGGGCGGCGAGTCCGGGCTGCAGGTCGGCGACGGGCTCGGCGAAGCCGATGAAGTCGGCGGGGATCAACTTCGTGCCCTGGTGGATCAGTTGGTAGTAGGCGTGCTGCCCGTTGGTTCCCGGGGTGCCCCACACGACCGGCCCGGTCTGGTACGTGACGGGCTCGCCGTCGCGCTGCACCGACTTGCCGTTCGACTCCATGTCGAGCTGCTGGAGGTAGGCGGTGAACTTGGACAGGTAGTGGGAGTACGGCAGCACGGCGTGCGACTGGGCGTCGTGGAAGTTGCCGTACCAGATGCCCAGGAGGCCCATCAGGAGCGGCACGTTGGACTCGGCGGGCGCGGTGCGGAAGTGCTCGTCGACGAGGTGGAAGCCGTCGAGCATCTCGCGGAAGCGCTCCGGGCCGATCGCGATCATCAGCGACAGGCCGATCGCGGAGTCATACGAATAACGTCCGCCGACCCAGTCCCAGAACTCGAACATGTGGGACGTGTCGATGCCGAACTCGGCGACCTTCTCCGCGTTCGTCGACAGAGCGACGAAGTGCTTCGCGACGGCTTCCTGGCCGGCCCTCAGCCCGGTCAGCAGCCAGTTGCGGGCGGAGGTCGCGTTCGTGATCGTCTCGATGGTGGTGAAGGTCTTCGAGGCGACGATGAACAGCGTCTCGGCCGGGTCCAGGTCCCGTACGGCCTCGTGGAGGTCGGAGCCGTCCACGTTGGACACGAAACGGACCGTCAGGTCGCGGTCGGTGAAGGAGCGCAGCGCCTCGTGGGCCATCGCCGGACCGAGGTCGGAGCCGCCGATGCCGATGTTGACGACGTTCCTGATGCGCCGGCCGGTGTGGCCCGTCCACTCCCCCGACCTGACCCGGTCGGCGAAGGCGGACATCTTGTCGAGGACGGCGTGCACGCCCGGCACCACGTTCTCGCCGTCGACCTCGATCACGGCGTCGCGCGGGGCGCGCAGCGCGATGTGCAGGACGGCGCGGTCCTCGGTGGTGTTGATCTTCTCGCCGCGGAACATGGCGTCGCGGAGACCGAAGACGTCGGTCGCGGCCGCGAGCTCGCGCAGCAGGCGCAGCGTCTCGTCGGTCACGAGGTGCTTGGAGTGGTCGATGTGCAGGTCACCGACCTCGAGGACGGAGCGCGTCGCGCGCTCCGGGTCGGCGGCGAACAGCTCGCGCAGCCGGACCTCGCCCAGCTCCTCACGATGCTTGACCAGCGCCTGCCACTCGGGCGTCTGGGTCGGTGCTGCCTGCCTGTCGGACGCGTTCATGCCTGACTTCAGCCTTCTCTCGTACCCGCGTGCGTGTGATGCCCCGCAACTGTCGACCAACCTAGTTGATCAGGGCGGTCCGGGCCTTTCGGCGACGCACTCGGGCCTGCGCTCCCGGGCATGCGAAAGGGGCCGGGCACCCTGTCGGTACCCGGCCCGTACGGCTGGTCAGATCTCGCCCCGCAGCTTCGCGAGCGCCTCGGCGAGGATCGCCTCGCCGTCCGCGTCGCTGCGCCGCTCCCTGACGTACGCGAGGTGCGTCTTGTAGGGCTCGGTGCGCGGCGGGTCCGGCGGGTTGTCCCGGTCCTGTCCGGCCGGGAATCCGCACCGCGGACAGTCCCAGGTCTCCGGCACCTGCGCGTCGGAAGCGAAGCTCGGCTGCGTCTCGTGCCCGTTGGAGCACCAGAAGGAGATGCGCAGGCGTGGCGCGGACTCGCCGCGCTCGGCCTCGCCCATCGGCCCCGCCCCGACCCGACTTCCTCGGATCGCGTTGCCACTTGCCACGGTCGTAACTCCCTGCCTGATGGTGCCGCGAAGCGTGTCGGCTCGCTTCGCCGCGGAGCGCCTCAGTCTACGTAAGGCCCAACGCGCGTCCAGTGATTGGAGTTACATCCCCTCGCACAGACGCAATGCCCCATGATAGGCCGCGCCGTTGAGCGCGCACCCTACATGGGGCATTGCGTGAGGAATGTGAGATGCCGACCCGGCCGGGCCGAAGCCCTGGTGACCGAAGGTCAGTTGTTGATCTTCATCAGGATGCCGAGCACGACGATGCACGCGAACCAGAGCAGACCGATCACGATCGTGATCCGGTCCAGGTTCCGCTCGGCGACCGAGGAGCCGCCCACGGAGGACTGCATGCCGCCACCGAACATGTCGGAGAGACCGCCGCCCTTTCCCTTGTGCATCAGCACCAGGAGCATCAGCAGCAGGCTGAAGACGATCAGGGCGATCGAGAACCCCATAACCACAGCTGGACCAACTTCCTCGGACTTGTCAGGCGGACGGGGCCGGGTGGCAGCCACCCGGCCCCGCAAGGGTACGACGTAACGCCGCTAGCGCATACTCACAGGTCGCGCGGGCGCGCGATCACTGGTCGCGGAACCGGACGATCTTGACGAACTCGTCGGTGTCCAACGAGGCACCGCCCACGAGGGCACCGTCGATGTCCGGCTTGGACATGATCTCCGCGACGTTACCGGACTTGACCGAGCCGCCGTACTGGATACGGATCTTGTCGGCGGCGTCCTGGGAGTACAGCTCGGCGAGCTTGCCGCGGATCGCCGCGCAGACCTCCTGCGCGTCGTCGGCGCCGCAGACCTTGCCGGTGCCGATGGCCCACACGGGCTCGTAGGCGATGACGATCGTCTCGGCCTGCTCGGCGGGCAGGTCCTTGAGACCGCCCTCGACCTGGGCGAGCGTGTGCGAGACGTGGTCGCCCGCCTCACGCACGTCCAGCTCCTCGCCGACGCACAGGATCGGGGTCAGGCCGTGCTTGTAGGCGGCCTTCACCTTCGCGTTGACGATCTCGTCGGTCTCGGCGTGGTACTGCCGGCGCTCGGAGTGGCCGATCGCGACGTAGGTGCACTTGAGCTTCGCGAGCATGGAGCCCGAGATCTCGCCGGTGTAGGCACCGGAGTCGTGCGCCGAGAGGTCCTGGGCGCCATACTTGATCTTGAGCTTGTCGCCGTCGACGAGCGTCTGCACGGAGCGCAGGTCGGTGAACGGCGGCAGGACGGCGACCTCGACGGCCTCGTAGTCCTTGTCGGCGAGCGCGAAGGCGAGCTTCTGGACGTGCGCGATGGCCTCGAGGTGGTTGAGGTTCATCTTCCAGTTGCCCGCCATCAGCGGCGTGCGGCCCTCTACGGGAGCAGTCATGCGGGGTCAGTCCTCCAGTGCGGCGAGACCGGGAAGCGTCTTGCCCTCGAGGTACTCGAGGGAGGCGCCGCCGCCGGTCGAGATGTGGCCGAAAGCGTTCTCGTCGAAGCCCAGGGTACGGACGGCCGCGGCGGAGTCGCCGCCGCCCACCACGGTGAAGCCCGGAGCCTCGACGAGGGCCTGGGCGACCGCCTTGGTGCCCTCGGCGTAGTCGGGGTGCTCGAAGACGCCCATCGGACCGTTCCAGAAGACGGTCTCGGCGTCGGCGAGCTTCGAGGCGTACAGCTTGCGCGTCTCGGGGCCGATGTCCAGGCCCTCCTCGTCGGCCGGGATGGCGTCCGCGGCGACGGTGGTGGGGTTGGCCGGGGTCTTGCCCTTGAGGTCGGGGAACTCGGCCGAGACCAGGACGTCCACCGGGAGCACGAGCTCCACGCCGTTCTTCTCGGCGCGCTCCATGTACTCGGTGACGGCCGGGATCTGGTCCTCCTGGAGGAGGGAGATGCCGACCTCGTAGCCCTTGGCCTTCAGGAAGGTGTAGGCCATGCCGCCGCCGATGAGGAGACGGTCGGCCTTGCCGAGGAGCTGGTCGATGACGGCCAGCTTGTCGGAGACCTTGGCGCCGCCGAGCGCGACCACGTAGGGGCGCTTGACGTCCTCGGTGAGCTTCTTCAGGACGCCGACCTCGGTGGCGATGAGGTATCCGGCGTAGTGGGGCAGCCGCTTCGGCAGGTCGTACACGGAGGCGTGCTTGCGGTGGACGGCGCCGAAGCCGTCGCCCACGTAGACGTCGGCGAGGGCGGCGAGCTGGTCGGCGAACTCGCCGCGCTCGATGTCGTCCTTGCTCGTCTCGCCCGCGTTGAACCGCAGGTTCTCGATGACGGCGACCTGGCCGGGCTCCAGCCCGTTCACGGCGTCGTGGGCGGCCGGGCCGACCGTGTCCTGGGCGAAGGCGACCGGCTTGCCGAGGAGCTCCGCAAGGCGCTCGGCGGCCGGGAGGAGCGAGAACTGCGGGTCCGGGGCGCCCTTGGGGCGGCCCAGGTGCGAGGCGACGATCACCTTCGCGCCGGCGTCGGCGAGGGCCTTGACGGTGGGCAGGACGGCGCGGATGCGGCCGTCGTCGGTGATCAGGCCGTCGGCCAGCGGCACGTTGAGGTCGGCGCGGACGAACACCCGCTTCCCGTCGACCGATTCGGCGAGAAGTTCCTCAATGGTCTTCATGACTCGTTTCCTTGTGAGGGCTGAGGCTTGAGGCTGACGCGCGAAGGGTCCGGACGGTCGCGCGGCGTCGCGCGGGTCCGGACCCTTCGCTCACATCTGAGTGCCTTGCTGCTCTAGAACCTTAGAGGCTCAGAGCTGGCTGCCGACGAAGACCGTCAGGTCGACGAGGCGGTTCGAGTAGCCCCACTCGTTGTCGTACCAGCCGATGATCTTGACCGTCTTCCCCTCGGCCATGGTCAGCAGGGAGTCGAAGGTGCAGGAGGCGGGCGTCGAGACGATGTCCGAGGACACGATCGGGTCGGCCGTGTAGTAGAGCTTGCCCTCGAGGGGGCCCTCCTGGGAGGCCTTCTCGAACGCGGCGTTGACCTCGTCCTTGGTGACCTCGCGGTCCAGCTCGACGACCAGGTCGGTGACCGAGCCGGTCGGGACCGGGACGCGCATGGCGAGGCCGTCGAGCTTGCCCTTGAGCTGCGGGAGGACCAGGGCGGTGGCCTTGGCGGCACCGGTCGTGGTCGGGATGATGTTCTCCGCGGCGGCGCGGGCGCGGCGCAGGTCCTTGTGCGGGAAGTCCAGGATGCGCTGGTCGTTCGTGTACGCGTGGACGGTCGTCATCAGGCCCTTGGTGATGCCGAAGTTCTCGTCGAGGACCTTGGCCATCGGCGCCACACAGTTCGTGGTGCACGACGCGTTCGAGATCACGTCGTGCTTGGCCGGGTCGTACTTGTCCTCGTTGACGCCCATCACGATCGTGATGTCCTCGTCCTTGGCCGGGGCCGAGATGAGGACCTTCTTCGCGCCACCGGCGAGGTGCTTGGCGGCGTCCTCGCGCTTGGTGAAGATGCCGGTCGACTCGATGACGACGTCGACGCCCAGGTCGCCCCACGGGATGTCGGCGGGGTCGCGCTCCGACAGCACCTTGATGGTGTGCTCGCCGACGGTGATGGTGTCGGCCGTGTGGGACACGGGCTGCTTCAGCGTGCCGAGGATCGTGTCGTACTTGAGCAGGTGTGCGGTCGTCGCGGTGTCACCCAGGTCGTTGACAGCCACGATCTCGATGTCCGCACCCTGCTCGAGAAGTGCGCGGAAGTAATTGCGACCGATGCGGCCAAAGCCGTTGATGCCTACGCGGATCGTCACGAACCGATCTCCTCGTTGGTACGCCGGTTTTCGACGCCGGCGAGTTGTATGGGATGTCCCCGACCGCCTCCGACCCTACCTCCCATAAGCGATCTGAGTGACATCGAGCGCAGCTATAGCGGATACCGAGATACTTACTCGCGAGTAACGTTCAGGCGGCGGTTATTCCGGGGATATTTTCCGGCCCCCGAGTCGCTAATTGAGCGGGCACCCTTTCTGATGAGCGCTTTTACCTGAGGTGCGCCGCCCGCGCGGGCCACCCGTAGACTCCCCGTGCGCCACACGGCCGTCCGGCGCCTCACGGGTTGCGGATTTCCCGGTTCCGGTGAAGCGGGCATGACGCGCGGGCGACGGTCCGGAGTTCCCCGGGCGCGGGATCGAGTACCGCGGACCAGGAACCGAGGCCCGCCAATTCCCCACCCCCGGCGCACCCTTACCGGAACCGCTCTTAAGGCGTCACAAAGCGCCACTGAAGCCCCTTGAGCCACTCTTGTCACGCCGGCATTCAGTCGCATCTGAAGTAATCCCCGCTCACTTGCGCACCAAAGTGTGAACGGAAGATCGGCGCCCGCCTGACAGCTCGCAAAGTTCGCAGACGCGAATCAGCGGGAGGTGCGGGTGCCAGAGGGGTGCCTGGAGGCGCGCTGGAACGCGAAAGCCGGTGGTGGCGCCCTCGTGGGGCGCCACCACCGGCTCGTGGAGCTTCGGGTCAGCGGGCGGCTCAGCCCGCCAGGTTGTCCGCCATCTCCTCGGTCAGGTTCGACTCCGTGCCCGGGATGCCGAGGTCCTGCGCACGCTTGTCCGCCATGGCGAGCAGCCGCCGGATCCGGCCCGCGACCGCGTCCTTGGTGAGCGGCGGGTCGGCGAGCGCGCCCAGCTCCTCCAGGGAGGCCTGCTTGTGCTCCATGCGCAGCCGCCCGGCCGCCGCGAGGTGCTCGGGCACCTCGTCGGCGAGGATCTCCAGGGCGCGCTGCACGCGGGCCCCGGCGGCGACGGCGGCGCGGGCCGAACGGCGCAGGTTCGCGTCGTCGAAGTTCGCCAGCCGGTTCGCCGTGGCGCGGACCTCGCGGCGCATCCGCCGCTCCTCCCAGGCCAGCACCGACTCGTGGGCTCCCATACGGGTGAGCAGGGCGCCGATCGCGTCGCCGTCACGGACGACGACCCGGTCCACGCCGCGCACCTCACGGGCCTTCGCCGCGATGGACAGCCGGCGGGCGGCGCCCACCAGGGCCAGCGCGGCCTCCGGGCCCGGGCAGGTCACCTCGAGCGAGCTGGAACGGCCCGGCTCCGTCAGCGAGCCGTGCGCCAGGAACGCCCCGCGCCAGGCGGCCTCGGCGTCGCAGGTGGCCCCCGAGACCACCTGCGGCGGAAGACCCCGGATCGGGCGGCCGCGGCCGTCCACGAGTCCGGTCTGCCGGGCCAGCTGGTCGCCGCCCGCCACCACACGTACGACGAAGCGCGAGCCTCGGCGCAGTCCGCCGGGTGCCATCACGATCAGCTCGGAACTGTGTCCGAAGATCTCGAGAATGTCGCGCTTGAGCCGCCGGGCGGCCATCGCGGTGTCCAACTCCGCCTCGATCACGATGCGGCCGCTCACCAGGTGGAGGCCGCCGGCGAACCGCAGAATGGCCGACACCTCGGCCTTCCTGCAGCAGGTCCGGGTGACGGGGAGCCGGGCAATCTCGTCCTTCACCGCTGCCGTCATCGCCATGGGCCGATCCTTCCATGCATCCGAAAAATACGGTCGTACGCGGCGGCCAACAGCTCCGGATCGTGCCTCGGAGTTCCGTCGGGCCTGGCCACCGGCGCCAGCTCGACCGCGGCACCGAAGCGCTCCTTGGCGGCGTCGGTGAGGGACTCACGATCGGGCACGGCGGCCTCGTCGGCCAGCACCACGTCCAGGGCGAGTTTAGGGGCGTGTCGTCCCAAAACCTCCAAATGACGCTGCGGTGAGAACCCTTCGGTTTCTCCGGGCTGCGGCGCGAGGTTCAGCGAGAGGACCCGGCGGGCCTTCGTCTCGACCAGCGCGTCCAGCAGTTCGGGCACGAGCAGGTGCGGGATCACCGAGGAGAACCAGGATCCCGGGCCGAGCACCACCCAGTCCGCGTCGAGCACCGCGGCGACCGCCTCCGGGACGGCCGGCGGGTCGTGCGGCACCAGGTGCACGGACTGCACCTCGCCCGGTGTGAGCGCGACCGTGGCCTGCCCGCGGACGGTGTCGATGTCGTCCGGGCGGTCCGGGTCGTGCCCCTTGACCAGGGCCTGGAGCTCCAGCGGCACCGCCGACATGGGCAGCACGCGCCCGTGCGCGCCGAGCAGCTTGCCGACCAGGTCCAGGGCCTGGACGTGGTCGCCGAGCTGCTCCCACAGGGCGACGATCAGGAGATTGCCGACCGCGTGCCCGTTCATCTCCCCCGGCGACTGGAAGCGGTGCTGGATGACGCGGGACCAGGTCTGGCCCCAGTCGTCGTCGCCGCACAGGGCCGCGAGGGCCTTGCGCAGGTCGCCGGGCGGCAGCACGCCCAGCTCGTCGCGCAGGCGCCCGCTGGAGCCGCCGTCGTCGGCGACCGTCACGACCGCTGTGAGGTCACCCGTGATGCGGCGCAGGGCGGCCAGCGACGCGGACAGGCCCATGCCCCCGCCGAGGGCGACGACCTTGGGCGTCGCGCCCCTGCCGCGGGCCGGTGTGGTGCGCCTGCTGCGCAGCCGGCTGGTGAGCCGCAGCGTACGTCCCGTCATTCGCGGCCCATGTCCCGGTGGACGACCACGGTCTCCACACCCTGGGCGGCGAGGCGGGCGGCGAGCTTCTCCGAAGTGGCGACGGAGCGGTGCTTGCCACCGGTGCAGCCGACCGCGATGGTCACGTAGCGCTTGCCCTCGCGGCGGTAGCCGGCCGCGATCAGCTGGAGCAGCTCCGTGTAGCGGTCGAGGAACTCCTTGGCGCCGGGCTGCGAGAAGACGTAGTTCGACACCTCCTCGTTGAGGCCGGTGAAGGGGCGCAGCTCCGGGACCCAGTGGGGGTTCGGCAGGAAGCGCATGTCGACGACGAGGTCGGCGTCGACGGGCAGGCCGTACTTGAAGCCGAACGACATGACGGTGGCCCTCAGCTCGGGCTCCTCCTCGCCCGCGAACTGGGCGTCCATCTTGGCGCGCAGCTCGTGCACGTTGAGGCTGGAGGTGTCGATGACGAGGTCGGCGTCGCCGCGCAGCTCGCGCAGCAGTTCGCGCTCGGCGGCGATGCCGTCGACGATGCGGCCGTCGCCCTGGAGGGGGTGCGGGCGGCGCACCGACTCGAAGCGGCGTACGAGGGCCTCGTCCGAGGACTCCAGGAAGACGATCCGCCGCGTGACGTTCTTGGACTCGAGGTCGGCGAGGGACTCGCGGAGGTTGTCGAAGAAGCGGCGGCCGCGGACGTCGACGACGACGGCGATCCGCGCGACGTTGCCCTGGGACCGGGCACCGAGCTCCACCATGGTGGGGATCAGGGCCGGCGGCAGGTTGTCGACGACGAACCAGCCGAGGTCCTCCAGGCACTTCGCCGCCGTGGAGCGGCCCGCGCCGGACATGCCGGAGATGATGACCAGCTCGGGGATGGCGGCCTCGGGGACGCCGGGCGCCTCCGCGTGGTGGGCCGCGCCGGGGGTGTCGGTACCGGGGGCGTCCGTCCCGGCCTTGTCGTCGCTGGCGCCTGGGGTGCTCATGTCCGCTCCGCGCTCGTTCTGTGGGTGGTGCTCGCTCATGGTTCCTGCCCCCGTCGTTCTTCCGGGGTGCCCGCGGTGACGGGTCCCCCGCCGGTCGGCGCGTCCGTCGCGCCGGCCGGTGTCTGCTCTTCGTCTTCCAGGATCTCTCCGGTGGCCGTGTTCACCGCGGGCGCCGCCGGTGCCGCTTGCGCGAAGGCCGCGAGGATCGTCTCGGCCGTCTTGCGGCCTATGCCCGGGACCTCGCAGATCTGGTCGATTGTGGCGGACCGTAGCCGCTTCACCGAACCGAAGTGCTTGATCAGTGCCTGTTTGCGCGCGTCGCCCAGTCCGGGTACGTCGTCCAGGGGACCGGCCTTGAACCGCTTGGCCCGCTTGCTGCGCTGGTAGGTGATCGCGAAGCGGTGCGCCTCGTCGCGGACGCGCTGCAGGAGGTAGAGGCCCTCGCTGGTGCGGGGCAGGACCACCGGGTCGTCCTCGCCGGGGACCCAGACCTCTTCGAGGCGCTTGGCGAGGCCGCACACCGCGATGTCGTCGATGCCCAGCTCGTCCAGGGCCCGCCGGGCCGCCGCGACCTGCGGCTGGCCGCCGTCCACGACGACGAGCTGCGGCGGGTAGGCGAACTTCTTCGGCCGGCCGTCGTCCTCGGTGAGCCGCGACTCGACAGGGCCCTCGTCGTCGTCCAGCTCGGTGTCGGACCACTCGGCGGACTTCTCCTGGGCGGCCAGGTAGCGCTTGAAGCGGCGGGTGATGACCTCGTGCATGGAGCGGACGTCGTCCTGCCCCTCGAAGCCCTTGATCTGGAAGCGGCGGTACTCGCTCTTTCGGGCGAGGCCGTCCTCGAAGACGACCATGGACGCGACGACGTCGTCTCCCTGGAGGTGCGAGATGTCGTAGCACTCGATGCGCAGCGGGGCGCTGTCCAGGTCGAGGGCCTCGGCGATCTCCTCCAGGGCGCGCGAGCGCGTGGTGAGGTCGGAGGCGCGCTTCGTCTTGTGGAGGGCCAGTGCCTGCAGCGCGTTGCGGTGCACGGTCTCCATGAGGGCCTTCTTGTCGCCGCGCTGCGGGATGCGCAGGGACACGTTCGACCCGCGGCGCTCGGTGAGCCAGGTCTGGATGGGCTCCACGGGGTCGGGCAGCGCCGGGACGAGCACTTCCTTGGGGACCGCGTCCCCGCTCTCCTCCCCGTAGAGCTGCTGGAGCGCGTGCTCGACGAGGTCGCCGCTGGTGACGGCCTCCACCTTGTCGGTGACCCAGCCGCGCTGGCCGCGCACCCGTCCGCCGCGGACGTGGAAGATCTGGACGGCGGCCTCCAGCTCGTCCTCGGCCAGGGCGATGAGGTCGGCGTCGGTGGCGTCGGCGAGGACGACGGCGCTCTTCTCCATGGCCTTGCGCAGCGCCTCGATGTCGTCGCGCAGGCGGGCCGCCCGCTCGTACTCCATCTCCTCCGCGGCGGCCGTCATGTCCTTCTCCAGGCGGCGGATGTACGTGCCGGTGCGGCCGGCCATGAAGTCGCAGAACTCCTCGGCGAGTTCACGGTGCTCGTCCGGGCTGACGCGGCCGACGCACGGGGCGGAGCACTTGCCGATGTAGCCGAGCAGGCAGGGGCGGCCGGTGCGGGCCGCGTTCTTGAACACGCCCGCGGAGCAGGTGCGGACGGGGAAGACGCGCAGGAGGAGGTCGACCGTGTCGCGGATCGCCCAGGCGTGGCCGTAGGGGCCGAAGTAGCGGACGCCCTTCTTCTTCTGGCCGCGCATCACCTGGACGCGGGGGAACTCCTCGTTCATCGTCACGGCGAGGTACGGGTAGCTCTTGTCGTCGCGGTACTTCACGTTGAACCGCGGGTCGTACTCCTTGATCCAGGAGTACTCCAGCTGGAGTGCCTCGACCTCCGTGGACACCACCGTCCACTCCACGGACGCGGCCGTGGTGACCATCGTGCGGGTGCGCGGGTGCAGGTTCGCCAGGTCCTGGAAGTAGTTCGCCAGGCGCTGGCGCAGGCTCTTCGCCTTTCCGACGTAGATCACCCTGCGGTGCTCGTCGCGGAACCTGTACACCCCCGGGGAGTCGGGAATCTGTCCCGGCTGGGGGCGGTAGCTGGAGGGGTCGGCCATGTCAGACACCCTACTGTCGGGCACGGACATCACCGGGGCAGACTAGGGAGCGCCCCGTGATCCCCGCCGCTGAAGGAGAACCCTCGCGTGAAGCGTCCGACCGCCCGTGACGTGGCGGAGCTCGCCGGTGTGTCCCGTGCCGCCGTGTCCTTCGTCTTCAGCGGACGCGCCCAGGGCAACCTCTCGGCCGAGACGCAGCGTCGCATCCGCGAGGCCGCCGACGAGCTCGGCTACCGGCCCGACGAGGTGGCGCGGTCGTTGCGCGGACGGCGCACCGGGGTGATCGGGATGCTCAGCGACGAGATCGCCACCAGCCCGTTCGCCGGGCGCATGGTGCTGGGCGCGATGGAGGCGGCACGCGCGCGTGGGCATCAGATCCTGCTCCTGGAGTCGCGCCGGGACCCGGCCGCGGAGGCCGAGGCGATCGCCGAGCTGCGGGCCCGCCGGGTCGACGGTCTGGTGTACGCGTCGATGGAGCTGCGCACGACGGAGGTGCCGGCGGGGGTCGATCCGGCGCGCACGGTGCTCGCCAACTGCCTGCCGCGCGAGGCGGGTTCGTACGCGGCCGTGGTGGCCGACGAACGGGCGGGCGGGCGCCGCGCGGTGGACGCGCTGATCGCCGCGGGGCACCGTGACATCGCGCTGCTGGGCGGGGCGGTGGGCAACATCGCGGCGGAGGATCGCGCGCGCGGCTTCACCGACGGGATGAGCGCGGCCGGTCTGGAGGTGCGCGAGGCCTGGATGCTGCGGGCCGGCTGGCAGATCGACGAGGGGTACGCGGCGGCGCTGCGGGTGCTCGGTGAGGCGGAGCGTCCCACCGGGGTCGTGTGTGCGAACGACCGGGTGGCGGCCGGGGTGCTGCTGGCGGCGGCCCGGCTGGGCATCGCGGTCCCGGAGGCGCTGTCGGTGGTGGGCTACGACGACCAGGATCACATGGCCGACCGGCTCGTCCCCGCGCTCACCACGGTCGCCCTTCCTCATCACGCGATGGGGGCGGCGGCGGTGGACGCGCTGCTCGACGCGGTCGAGCGGGACGAGCCGGTGGCCACGGGCGACGTGGTCCGCCTCCCGTGTCCCCTGGTCGAGCGGGCATCGGTGGCGAAGCCCGGCGGGGCCTGAGCCGACTCCGGACCACCCGGTTCTCTCGGACCATCCGGTTCTCTCGGACCGCCCAGACCTCCCGGACCACCCGGATCTCCCGGATCTCCCGGACCACCCAGTCCTCCCGGGCCGCCCGTCCGGCCTCCTGCGCGCCTCGGCCACCGAGGAGCACGTCATACGTAACACGGGGCGACCGGCGATCAGCGGCTCGGTCCGTCATACGTACAACGGCACTCGTCGAGCCGGGCGCCCGGCACCCGGGTGGCCGGTGGCAGAGTGCCGGATACCCGGGTGTCAGCCCAGGTCGTACGTGATGACCCTCAGGTCCTCGAAGACGGCCGGGCCGCCGGAGGAGTAGAGCGCGATGCGGTCGTCGCCGGGGAGCGGGAAGGCCTGGTGGGTGTGGACGTGGCGGCCGTCCCCGACGAACAGTTCGACGGTGGTGTGGTCGACGAAGACGCGCACGTCGAGGGAGCCGGCGGCGGCGTCGACGGGGGTGTGGGTCTCGGCGGGGCCGCCCGGGGTGATGGTGCCGCCGCGGTTGACGTAGGCGAAGCCGCCGGCGACGTACACGCCGACGTCGATGTGACGCAGTCCGCCGGGCGCCTTGCGGAGCTGGAAGCCGAGGTTCTCGGTCGTGCCGGGTGTCCAGCGGAGCCGGGCGCGGATCTCGTAGGAGGTGCCGGTGACGTCGAGGGCCTTGCTGCCGTCGACGGTGACGTCACCGAGCTTCTTCGTGCCGGTGGCGTAGCGGTCGAGGGCCGGGGCGGGCCGGGAGGCGAGGTGGTAGGTGCCGTCGCCCGCGCGTTCCAGGGTGAGTTCACGGGTGAGGGAGTCGGTGCCGTTGAAGCCGTCGGCGACGAGGGTCGGCGTGTTGTGCGGGTAGGTCCAGTTGTTGGTCCAGGCGAAGGCGTACCGGGCGGCGGGATCGACGGTGCCGTCGGCGGCGCGCTTCTCGCAGGTGACGGCCGCGTAGAAGTCGGGGCCATGGTCGAGCCACTGGGGTTCGGTGGCGTCGGGGCTGAAGGCGGTGCCGTCGAAGTCGCCGGTCCAGTAGGCGTACGTGGCCGGCAGGCCGCGCTGGGTGCCGTTGGCGGAGGCCGCGAGGATCCAGTGCGCGGTGCCGTCCGCGGCCCGGATCTCGAACAGGTCCGGGCATTCCAGGGTGCCGAGGTCGTCGCGGGTGAAGCCGCTGCGGTACGTCCATGAGCGCAGATCGGCGGAGGTGTACAGGCCGATCTTGTGCCCTTCGGCGAGGGCCGCGACCCAGCGTCCGCGGGCCTCGTCCCACAGCACCTTGGGGTCGCGGAAGTCCTTGCCCCCGGGGTTGGGGAGCACCGGGTCGTCACTGTGGGAGGTGAAGGTGCGGCCGTGGTCGGTGGAGTACCAGAGGTACTGGGCCTGGGAGGCGGTGCCGGCGTCGGGCTCCATGGTGATCAGCGCGATGACGGCGCCCGCACCGAACCCGGCGGTGTTCTTCTCGTCGACGACCGCGCTGCCCGACCAGACGTCACCGGCGGGGATGACGTCCTTGGGGACGGCGACCCCCTCGTCGCGGTACCGGACGAGGTCGGTGCTGGTGGCGAGGCGCCAGGCGGTGCCCTCGGATCCGGTGAGGTAGTCGGCGTTGTAGAGGTAGTAGTACAGGTACTGGCCGTTCACCCAGATCGGGCGCTGCGGATCGTTCTTCCAGTTGTCGGGAACGGTGAGGTGGTAGGCGGCGCGGAAGCTGCCGAGACCGGCCGCTTTCGGTGCCGCGGCCGCGGGGCGGGACGGCAGTGCGGCGGCCGCGAGGGCGGTGGAGCCGGCGGACAGCAGCGCGGCGCGCCGGCTCAGCGAGCGCGCGCCGCCGGCCGCGGCGGTGTTCCCGGCCGCGCTCTTCCTGCGTCCGGCGGGCATGTCCTGCGCGGGCACGTCTCGTGCGGGCACCTCTCGTGCGGGCATGGCGAACCGACCTTTCGACCAAGGGGATGTTCCGGCGGGGAACGAGGGAGGGCGGTCGCAACCCTAACTCGTGATAGGTCTTGCCGCGCAAGGGTCTTCGGGCATTTCGAAGAAGCCCGCGCAGCCCTCTTGACGGCGCCGTCCGCGCCCTCACATCATCCGGAGGCCACGCCAACTATCACGAGTTAGGCCTCTCGGTATGACCCGGAGTCACTTCCCGCCCAGCCGTCGCACCGTGTTGCGCGCCGGCGGCTGGTCCCTGGCCGCCGGCGGTCTCGCCGCCACCGGCGCGAGCTGGGACCGGCTGACCGCCGCCGACATCCCCGGGCGCGACGGTTCGATGCTCACCGTCGCGGTCCTCGGCGCCGCGATCGACCCGACCATGCAGAAGGTGCTGGCCGACGGATTCCAGGAACTGCACCCGGACATCCCGGTGCGGCTGCTGGCCGTCCAGGCCAAGGACTGGAACGACTTCTTCGCGAAGATCCTCACGCAGATCGCCGCGGGCCGGGCGCCCGATGTGGTGTACGTCGCCACCGAGGGCGTCCAGCTGTTCGCCGACCGCCTCGGCGTGCCGCTCGACGCGCGCGTGAAGCGGGACGCCGCCGAGCTCAAGGAGTACTTCGCCGACGTCCACCCGTCGCTCGTCGAATCGATGATGTACGAGGGCTCGCTGTACCAGCTGCCCGTCGAGTTCAACGCCGCGGACATGTACCTCAGCACCACCGTCCTCCGGCGCACCGGCGTCGAACTCCCGCCGGACGACTGGGACCGCGACGACTTCACCCGCCTGCTGCGCGCCATGAAGCGCAAGGGCGGGGCGCACTTCACGCCGTTCTACTGGACCAATCGGCTGTGGGGCGGAGTGGTCCCCTGGCTGTTCGTCAACGACACCAACATCCTGCGCGAGTCCAGGGCTCCGGGCGGGGAGTGGCTGTGGAACTCCTTCTACGACGCGCGGCAGCGCGCGGGCCGCGGCGGGGGCTTCCGCTGGACGACGCCGACCGCCACGGCCGACCGCACCGTCGAGACGTACGAGTATCTCGCCGGTCTCGTCCGTGACGGGCTCTGTTCACGGCCCGAGGGCGGCAGCGGCACGAACCTGGTCGGCGCCTTCTCCACCGGCCGGGTCGGCGCGACGCCCGCCGGCGGCTTCTGGGCGGGCGGACTGCACCAGGCGGGCGTGGCGCGCGACGCGTACGACGCCACGTACTTCCCCCGCTGGCGGTCGCAGCGCCACCAGTTCGGCGGGGCGGGCTACGCGATCCTGCGCACCTCCCGGCGCCAGGACGAGGCCTGGGAGTTCGTGAAGTACTCGACCCGCAAGGACGTCATGACCTCGCTGTTCGCGGCGAACACGACGACTCCGGCGCGGCGTTCGCTGCTCACCGCGCGGCGGTACGCGCGGACGGGCCCCGCCCACTGGGACGTCTTCTACGACACCTTCGACCGTTTCCCCACGACCGGCCCGATCCCCGCCCCTCCGCAGGTCGCCGCCGTGGAACTGGCCCTGACCAAGCACACCGCCACCGCTCTCGACTCGCCGCGCAAGGTCGCGCCGGCGCTGCGGGCGATGCAGGCGGACCTGGAGCGCGCCATGGAGCGTGGGATATGAGAAGCCGAAGCCGTGCGACGGACCGCGCCGCGGGCGGGGCCGCGAGGGACCGGGCGGCGCAGCGGCGGCAGCGATGGACGGCCCGGCTGTTCCTGGCACCGACCGTGATCGGCGTCGTCGTGTTCACCGTGGTGCCGATCGCGGGGTCGGTCGTGCTGTCGTTCTTCCGCTGGAACGTGATCGACCCGGCGCACTACACCGGACTCGACAACTACCGTGCTCTGGCGACCGATTCCTCGGTCCGCGCAGCGTTCGGCAACACCCTGCTGTTCATGGTGTTCGCCGTCTCGCTGCAACTGCTGATCGCGCTCGTCCTGGCGCTGGCCCTGCAGGGCCGGATGCCGAACTGGGTGCGGCAGGCGCTGCGTTCGGCTTTCTTCTTCCCGCTCGTCCTGAGCGCGGCCTCGGTGTCCGTCGTGATGAAGTACCTGTTCAACCAGGACTTCGGGGTCGTGAACTGGCTGATCGGGCAGGCCGGCGCGTCACCCGTGCCCTGGCTGACGGACGAGACGTGGGCGCTGTCCGCCGTGGTCCTCGTCTATGTGTGGCAGCAGTTCGGCTTCTCGTTCCTGCTGTTCGTCGGCGGGCTGGCGAACATTCCGAAGGAGCTCCACGAGGCCGCCGCCGTCGACGGAGCGACCGGGCTGCGCAAGCATCTGCGGATCACGCTGCCGCTGCTCTCCCCCACCTTCCTGGTGGCCTCGGTGGTCGGTGTGATCAACGCCCTGCAGGTCTTCGAGCAGCCCTACGTGCTCACGGACGGCGGGCCGGGCGACTCGACCCGGACCGTGGTGATGGTCCTCTATCAGACCGCCTTCGAGGAGCTCCGGTTCGGCGAGGCCTCGGCGGTCGGCGTCGTCCTGTTCGCCCTGATTCTCGTCGTCACGGCGCTGCAGTTCCGGCTCAGCCGCCGCTTCGTGCACTACCAGTGACTGGTTGGAGAGGTCGACCCGCGATGACCGCAGTTCCCTTCACCGAGAAGACGCGGCGCCCCCAGGGCGGTGGCGTCGCCGCGCGCCTGGGCTCGCTCACCACCCGCCGCCTGGGCGTCCTCGGGCGCGTCGCCGGGCTCGCGCTCGTGGCGCTGCTGACCATCGGGCCCGTGGTGTGGACGGTGTCCACGTCCCTGCGCACGCCCGCCGAGTCCTTCGATCTGCCTCCGCGGATCATCCCGGCGCACGGCACGCTCGACGCCTACCGAGGCGTCTTCCAGCAGCTCGACGTCTGGCTGATCGCGCTCAACTCCGCGCTCGTGACCGGCCTGATCGCGATCGGACAGATGATCTCGGCCGCGCTCGCCGGGTACGCGTTCGCCCGTCTCGACTTCCGTTTCAAGAAGCCCCTGTTCGGACTGGTCCTCGCCACGATGATGGTGCCGGTCCAGATCACCATCGTGCCCGTGTTCCTGATCCTCAAGGAGATGGGGCTGACGGACACGCTGCTCGGCCTGATCGTGCCGGCCGTGCCGACCGCCTTCGGGACCTTCCTGATGCGCCAGTACTTCCTGACGATGCCCAAGGAACTCGGCGAGGCGGCGATGATCGACGGGGCCGGACCCTGGCGGGTCTTCCGGTCCGTGTACGCACCCCTGGCCCGACCCGGTCTGGCGATCGTCGGGGTACTCGCCTTCAACTATCACTGGAACGAGTTCTTCCGGCCGCTGATCCTGGAGACCAGCAACGAGAACTTCACGATGCCGCTCGGCCTCGTCTCGCTCCAGGGCAACCTCGGCACCGGGTCGATCTCGGTGGTGCTCGCGGGGGTCGTGCTCTCGATGATCCCGGCGGTCGCCGTGTTCGTCATCGGCCAGCGACCGCTCCGCGAGGGGATCACGTCCTCGGGCCTGAAGGGCTGAGGCCTGTTGAGGCCTGTTGAAAGCTGAGGCCGAAGGACCGGAGACGCAGAGGGCCGAGGGTCAGGGCGAGACGATGAGCTTGCCGCCCTCGGCCTTCGCCTTGAGCTCGGTGAGCGGAACGGTCGCCGGCTCGTGCAGCACCTTGCCGGTGGTGGCGTCGAACTTGCTGCCGTGGCAGTTGCACGTCAGCTCCGTACCCTTCAGCATCCGGATCGGGCAGCCCGCGTGCGTGCAGACGGTGCTGAACGCCTTGTACGTCCCGTCCTCGGCACGGCTCACCACCACGTTCTCGTCGTTGTAGAGCTTCGCCCCGCCCTTCGGGACGTCCTCGGCGCTGCCGAGGTCGACGGGCACGCTGGGAGCGGCCGCCGAGCCGCCGTCCTCCGGGGAGCACGCGGTCAGCCCGAGCCCGACCGTCCCCGCCACGGCCACCCCGCGCAGAGCGGTACGGCGGGACAGGCGTGCACTGCTGGACAGGGGCGTGCCGGGCATCTGGGCTCCACGTTCGGTGACTGTGCGATCGAGACGCACCCACCGCCCGGCCGACCTGGCCGCCCCTTCGGGCTCCACGTACCGAACGGGAACGGGGGGTACGGATGTGACGATACCGGCGGCGAACGGAACACCCGACGGGCCCCCAGGTGACCTGCGCGACATGCCTGCGGGGTGGGGCGGCGGAGCCATAGCGGCGGGCTCGTCGCGGAGCCGGCCGGCGGGGCGGCTGGCGCGGAGCGTCCGGGCGGCCGGCGAGGGCGTCGGTGCCCGTGACCGGCAGGGCGGCTGGCGCGGAGCCGACCGGCAGGGCGGCTGCGGCATCCCGCGCGGACAGGGACCGGGGGCGGGGCGAGAAGCGGGCCGCGCCGGAGTGGGGTGCGGGCGGCAGCGCTGCGGCTGCCGCCCCCCACAGATCGGACTGGCAGGGCAGGGCAGCTGCGGTGGCGGCACGAAACAGGACAGCGGCCACCCAGAGACTGGGCCCCACCAAGCACAGAGGGCAGGGTCCCCCAGCCCTGCCGGCCGGAGGACCCTCCCCACTCATACCCCTTCCACCACCGCCTCCCACGCGGACACCGACACGTCCCCCGCCCCCTGCACCAGGTCCACCGACAGGGGCCCGGCCGGGGCGGGGTACACCTTTTCCGTCAGCACGACCCGGTCGTCCCAGAACGCCTCGATCAGCGGCCCGTCCACGAACACCCGCAGGCGTCCACCCGTACCGCCGGAGGCCACCGCGACCACCGACGAGGCACGGGGGTACGGGTGCGTGCCCGACGCCGGCGTCGCCGAACGGTCCAGTGTGAGCGAGCCCCGCGTCGGATTGACCCGCAGCTCGGCCCCGGTGCCCAGCCGGACCGCGAGTTCCGTGTCGGGCTGGGCGACAGCCATGTCGACCTGCACCTCGTACGCCGCCGGCAGCTCCTCCCCGACCCCGACGGCCCGCCCGCGCAGCCCCGCGAGCTCCCGCGCGGGTGCCACCCTCAGCGAACCGTCCGCGTGCGCGCCGACCTCTCTCGGATACGTGAGGCAACCGGCCCAGCCCGCCGCGACGGACTCCGCCTCGGTCCGTGACTCCCAACTCCAGCCCCACACAAGCGTCCTGTCGTCCTCGACGAGCGCGGTGGGCGCGTAACAGTCCCGGCCGTGGTCGAACAGACCTCCCGCGGCGGGCTCGAAACGCAACCCGCCCCCGCCTTCCCCCGCGGGCCTGAGCACACCGGTCAGATACGCGGTCGCGTACGTGATGTCGTCGATCCACAGGGAGAGCAACAGCGCCCAGCGCCCGTCCCCCGTCGGCAGCAGTGCCGGACACTCCCAGGCCGTCGCGGGCGCCGCGTGCCGTCCGGCGACGGGGTCGTCCGCGTCCAGCAGCGACCCGGCGTACGTCCACCGCGTCATCGAGTCCACGCGGTAGAGCAGCACGTCGGGCCGCCCGCCCCGGTGCCCCGCACCGACGACCGCCCAGCGCCGCCCCTCGTGGGTGAAGAGGTACGGATCACGGAACGCGATGAGATCGAGGCCGGGCGGCGGGCCGGGCACGACGGGGTCCGGTTCGGCCTTGAACGAGCCGATGGTCGAATCGGTGGCCCGGGCCAGCATCACGGAGCCGACGCCGTCGCGGCGGTCCATGCCGGTGTAGACGGCGGTCGGGATGCCGTCGTCCACGACCGCGCACCCGGACCAGGCACCGAGCTCGTCGGGCGTGCCCGGCGTGGGGGTCAGCGCGACCCCGTGATCCGTCCAGCGCACGAGGTCCGGGCTGGAGGCATGGCCCCAGTGGATGTCGCCCCAGACCGCCGCGTGCGGGTTGTGCTGGAAGAACAGGTGGTAGCGGCCGTCGTGGAAGAGCGGCCCGTTGGGGTCGTTGCACCAGCGGCCGGCACCGGGCCGCACGTGCAGACGCGGAACGTCCCGGTCGACGGCGACGGCGGGCGGGTACGGACGGGTGGCCCGGTCGGACATGCGCCTTCTCCTTGCTTCTGCTGACTCCTGCCGACTCCACCGAGTTCCGGCGAGGTCTTGATTTCGCGAACCTAACACGTGATAGTTGTGCCGCCCTAGCACGTGACAGGAAAGGTGCGAGGGACTTCGGATCACCGCCCGCCGGAACACCGGGAACCACCCGGAACACCACCGCCCCACCCCCGGTCGCAGTCCGCGGCCGCACACGGACTCCAGGCGGAGCCATTCGTTCCGGCATCATGAACGGGCGCCACAGGCGCGAGGGAGCGCAGCACATGACCGACCAGACCACCGGGCAGGGCCCGACCACGGGGCATCACGGTGCCCCCGCCGTCACCACCGGCCCGAGCCGCCGCCGGCTGAACTTCACGCTCGTCAGCGCGGCCCTGTTCATGTTCTTCGTGACCTGGTCGCTGTCCTGGTCACTCTTCTCCATCTGGCTGACCCAGGACATCGGCCTGTCCGCCGGCCGCAGCTCCCTCGTGATCAGCGCCAACGCCATCGGCTGCCTGATCACCATGCCGGTCTACGGCTACCTCCAGGACAAGCTCGGCCTGCGCAAGAACCTCCTGTACTGGGTCTCCGGCCTGATGCTCCTCGTGGGCCCCATGTACATCTACGTGTACGGGCCGCTGCTGAAGACCCAGTTCGCCCTCGGCCTGCTGGTCGGGGCCGCCTATCTCGCCATGGCGTTCGCCGTCGCCGTCGCCACGCTGGAGAGCTACACGGAGCGCCTCGGCCGCTTCCACGGTTTCGAGTTCGGCCGCGCCCGCATGTTCGGCTCGCTGGGCTGGGCCGCGGCGACGTTCTTCGCGGGCCGGCTGTTCAACATAGATCCCCGTCTCAACTTCTGGGCCGCCTCCGTCTCGGCCGCCGTCTTCCTCGTCCTGATCGTCTCGATCCGGGTGACCGACGGGCGTCGCTCGGCCGCCGTGGAAGCCGCCGCCTCCTCCGTGTCGATGGCCGACGTGAAGTCCCTGCTGCGCTACCCGGCCTTCTGGGGGCTCCTGCTCTTCGTGATCGCCGTGACCGCGACGTACAACACGTACGACCAGATGTTCCCCTCGTACTTCGCCTCACTGTTCTCGACGGCCGGCGAAGGCAACCGGATGTACAGCGATCTCAACTCCGTGCAGGTCTTCCTAGAAGCCGGCGGCATGGCGCTCGCCCCCTTCCTCGTGAACCGGCTCGGCCCCAAGAAGTCCCTGCTGCTGTCCGGCTGCATCATGGCCGCCCGCATCGGCCTGTCCGGTCTCGTCACCGATCCGGCCGCCATCTCCGCGGTCAAGCTGATGCACGCCGCCGAACTGCCGATCATGCTCATCGCGATCTTCAAGTACATCAACCTGCACTTCGAGTCGCGTCTGTCCTCCTCGATCTACCTGGTCGGCTTCCAGCTCGCCGCGCAGTTGGGCGCGGCCGTGATCTCGCCCCTGGCCGGCATCGGCTACGACTCCATCGGGTTCGCCCGCACCTATCTCCTGCTGGCCGGTGTCGTCGCCCTGTTCACCGCGCTCTCGGTCCTCACGCTCCGGCCCGACGCGAAGGCGCTCTCCGGGAGCGCGCTGCCCGACCCGGCCCTCGCCGCACCCGCCGGCCGCGAGAACGCGTCGGAGTCGGGCGAGCACGAGACCCTGCTCCCCGCGAAGCTCTAGCCTGCCCACGGGTGGCATCGGCGCGTGCCCGCGGTGCCACCCGCCCCGCCCGACCTCCACACCGTCGCACCACGCTGCGCCACTCCCCAGCAGCCGCCCCACCCCGAACCACCCGAGAGGAACCACCGTGATCGTCGTCGCCGGAGAGGCCCTGATCGACCTCGTCCCGCAGGGGCCGAACGCCGGTGCCGGGCCGGACGGGGGCCGGGGCCCGCTCCCCGACCTCGCTCCGCGCCTGGGCGGCGGTCCCTACAACACGGCGGTGGCGCTGGGCCGGCTCGGCTCCCCCGTCGCCTTCTGCTCCCGCGTGTCCCGTGACGCGTTCGGCGAGGCCCTTCTCGGCGGGCTACGGGAGGCCGGCGTGGACGTCTCCCCCGTACAGCGGGGCGACGAGCCGACGACGCTGGCCGTCGCTTCCATCGGCGCCGACGGCTCCGCCGGATACTCCTTCTACGTGGAGGGCACCGCCGACCGGCTGTTCGCGGTGCCGGGCGCCTTGCCCGTGGGGACGCGGGCGGTGTCGTTCGGCACCTGCTCGCTCGTGCTGGAGCCGGGCGCCACCGCGTACGAGGAGCTGATGCGGGCCTCCGCCGCCTCGGGGGTCTTCACGGCGCTCGACCCCAACATCCGGGCCGGTCTGATCCCCGACCCGGACGCCTACCGCGCCCGATTCAAGAGCTGGCTGCCCTCGACGGCCCTGCTGAAGCTGTCCGAGGAGGACGCCCGGTGGCTGGGCGGCACCCCTCAGGAATGGCTGACCGCCGGCCCGTCGGCCGTGGTCGTCACGAGCGGCGGCGAGGGCCTGACCGCCTTCACCCGGGACGGCGCAACCCACTCAGTGCCGGGCGAGGACGTGGACGTCGTGGACACGATCGGCGCGGGCGACACCGTCAACGCGGCGCTGCTGCACGGACTTTCGGCGCTCGGCGCCCTCTCTCCCATCGCGCTCGGGCAGTTGAGCGGCGACAACTGGAGCCGGTTGCTGCGCTTCGCCGCCCGCGCCGCGGCGATCACGTGCTCCCGGGCGGGCGCGGAGCCGCCGTACGCCGCCGAGGTCGGCTCCCTGTAGCCGCCTGCTCCACCCCACACCCCCGTCTTCCCCTCCCTCTTTCCCTCTCCAGTTGTCAACGTGCGTCCGGCGTCGGCCGGTTGATCAGAGAACGCACGGCGCCCCGCGGGGAGTTCCCACGGGGCGCCGAAAATTTCACGGAGCGTGACGGGATCGCCACGCACCCGCACTCTCTGTTGTCGCGGTTCAGGCCTTGCGCGTCCGGCTCGTCGCCTTCTTCGCAGCCGCCTTGGTCGTCTTGGTCGCAGCCGCCTTGGTCGCCTTGGCCGTCTTGACCGTCTTCGCGGTCGCGGTCTTCTTCGCCGGAGCCTTGGCCGCCGCGGCGACGGCCTTCTTGGCCGGCTTGCGCGTCCGCGCCGCCGGCACCACGGCGTCGCCCACCCGGTCCGCGCCCAGCACGTCCTGGAGGAACTTGCCGGTGTGGCTCGTCGGGACGGCCGCGACCTGCTCCGGGGTGCCCTCGGCGACGACCAGACCGCCTCCGTTGCCCCCCTCCGGGCCCATGTCGACGATCCAGTCGGCCGTCTTGATCACGTCGAGGTTGTGCTCGATCACGATGACCGAGTTCCCCTTGTCGACAAGGCCCGACAGGACCGTGATCAGCTTGCTGATGTCCTCGAAGTGCAGACCGGTGGTCGGCTCGTCGAGCACGTAGACCGTGCGGCCCGTCGAACGCTTCTGCAGCTCGCTCGCGAGCTTCACGCGCTGCGCCTCACCGCCGGAGAGGGTCGGCGCCGACTGCCCGAGACGGACGTAGCCGAGGCCCACGTCGTTGAGCGTCCTCAGATGACGGGCGATCGCCGGGACCGCCTCGAAGAAGCCGAGGGCCTCCTCGATCGGCATGTCCAGGACCTCGGCGATGGACTTGCCCTTGTAGTGGACCTCCAGCGTCTCGCGGTTGTATCGCGCACCGTGGCAGACCTCGCACGGGACGTAGACGTCCGGGAGGAAGTTCATCTCGATCTTGATCGTGCCGTCGCCCGAGCAGTTCTCGCAGCGGCCGCCCTTGACGTTGAAGGAGAAGCGTCCGGGCAGGTAGCCGCGCACCTTGGCCTCGGTGGTCTCGGCGAACAGCTTGCGGACGTGGTCGAAGACGCCCGTGTACGTCGCCGGGTTCGACCGCGGGGTGCGGCCGATGGGCGACTGGTCGACGTGCACGACCTTGTCGACGAGGTCGTCGCCCTCGACCCGCGTGTGGCGGCCGGGGACGGACCGCGCGCCGTTGAGCTCGCGGGCCAGGTGCGTGTACAGGATGTCGTTGACCAGCGTCGACTTGCCGGAGCCGGAGACTCCGGTGACTGCCGTGAGGACGCCCAGCGGGAAGGACACGTCGATGTCCCGCAGGTTGTTCTCCTTGGCGCCGTGGACGGTCAGGCGGCGCGAGGGGTCGACGGGCCGGCGGATGTCGGGGACCGGGATCGACTTCTTGCCCGACAGGTACTGGCCGGTCATCGATTCCGCGTTGCCCAGCAGCTCCTTCAAGGGGCCGCTGTGCACGACCTTGCCGCCGTGCTCGCCCGCGCCGGGGCCGATGTCGACGACCCAGTCGGCGACGTTGATCGTGTCCTCGTCGTGCTCGACCACGATGAGCGTGTTGCCCATGTCGCGCAGGCGGACGAGGGTCTCGATCAGCCGGTGGTTGTCCCGCTGGTGCAGGCCGATGGAGGGCTCGTCGAGCACGTAGAGGACACCGACGAGGCCGGACCCGATCTGGGTGGCGAGACGGATGCGCTGGGCCTCGCCGCCGGAGAGGGTGCCCGCCGCGCGGTTGAGCGACAGGTAGTCGAGGCCGACGTCGACGAGGAAGCGGAGCCGCTCGTTGACCTCCTTGAGGACGCGCTCGGCGATCTTCTTGTCGCGCGCGTTCAGCGTCAGCTGGGCCAGGAAGTCGGCGCAGTCGCTGATCGACATGGCCGAGACCTCGGCGATCGACTTCCCCATGACCGTGACGGCCAGAACGATCGGCTTCAGGCGCGTGCCCTCACAGGTGGGGCAGGGCACCTCGCGCATGTAGCCCTCGAAGCGCTCGCGGCTGGAGTCCGACTCGGCCTCGCTGTGGCGGCGCTTCACGAAGGGGACGGCGCCTTCGAAGGGCGTCGTGTAGACCCGCTCGCGCCCGTACCGGTTGCGGTAGCGGACCTCGATCTGGGTCTTGTGGCCGTACAGGAGCGCCTTCCTTGCGCGCTGCGGCAGCCCGGCGAAGGGGATGTCCGTACGGAAGCCGAGGGCGTCGGCGAGTGCCCCGATGAGGCGGCCGAAGTAGTCCTTGGTGTGGCCGTGCGACCAGGGGTGGATGGCGCCCTCGTCCAGCGACTTGTCCTCGTCGGGGACGATCAGCTCCGGGTCCACCTCCATGCGGGTGCCGATGCCGGTGCAGTCGGGGCAGGCGCCGAACGGCGAGTTGAACGAGAAGGAGCGGGGCTCGAGCTCCTCGAAGGAGAGGTCGTCGTGCGGGCAGTACAGGTGCTCGGAGTACATGCGCTCGCGCTCCGGGTCGTCCTCGGGGAGGTCGACGAAGTCGAGCACGACCATGCCGCCCGACAGGCCGAGGGCGGTCTCCACGGAGTCGGTGAGGCGGCGCTTGGCGGAGTCCTTCACCGTGAGGCGGTCGACGACCACTTCGATGGTGTGCTTCTCCTGCTTCTTCAGTGTGGGCGGCTCGGAGAGCTGGACCGTCGTGCCGTCCACGCGTGCGCGGGCGTAGCCCTTCGTCTGGAGGTCGGCGAAGAGGTCGACGAACTCGCCCTTGCGCTCGCGCACGAGTGGCGACAGGACCTGGAAGCGGCTGCCCTCGGGCAGCTCGAGGACCTTGTCCACGATGGCCTGCGGCGACTGGCGGGCGATCGGGCGGCCGCACTGCGGACAGTGCGGCTTGCCGATGCGCGCGAAGAGCAGGCGCAGGTAGTCGTAGACCTCGGTGATGGTGCCGACCGTGGACCGCGGGTTGCGCGACGTGGACTTCTGGTCGATCGAGACGGCCGGTGAGAGGCCCTCGATGAAGTCGACGTCGGGCTTGTCCATCTGGCCGAGGAACTGGCGGGCGTACGAGGACAGCGACTCCACGTAGCGGCGCTGTCCCTCGGCGAAGATCGTGTCGAAGGCGAGCGAGGACTTGCCGGAGCCGGACAGACCGGTGAAGACGATGAGGGAGTCGCGCGGAAGGTCGAGCGAGACGTTCCGGAGATTGTGCTCGCGCGCACCACGGACGATGAGACGGTCGGCCACGCCGGTCCGCACCTTTCTTGAGTGAAGTGACAGGGGCGGAGCCCCCGTCCCCCGAGGTCGGGCGTCCCGGGCGGGCCGCGTCGCGGCGGACGCGGAAGGCCCGGGAGGACTGCCCTTACGAAGACTAGAGGGAGCCACTGACAACGCCGGTCGGATTCCCTGATGGGTAACAAACCCGGACCTTCAAGAATGCCCGACGCCGCACGCGAGCCTATAGCACGTACATTCGATTTCAGTGAGGGGCAGGCGACCTTCACCCGAACGTGTGGCCCGACTATCGTCGGCGTCATGAGTGATCATGTGCGCGACCTGGTGTCTGTACGCGAAGCGACCGACCGGCTGCTCGCCGCTGTCGCCACCCTGGACAACGCCGCCGTGAGCGAGCCGTCACGGCTGCCCGGCTGGAGCCGGGGCCACGTCCTCGCCCACCTCTCCCGGAACGCGGACGCGCTCGTCAACGTTCTCGCGGGCCTGCCGATGTACGCGAGCGCCGAGGCGCGCGACGCCGACATCGTGCGGGACGCCCCGCGCGAGCTGCGCGATCAGGTGGCGGACCTGCGGGCGAGCGCCGAGCGGTTCCAGCGCAAGGGTGCCGAGGAGGCCGACTGGGCCCGCACGGTCGAGCTGCGCAACGGCGTCAAGGACGCGGCCGGCAACGTGCCGTTCCGCCGCTGGATCGAGGTGGACCTGCACCACGTGGACCTCGGGATCGGCTACGAGCTGGAGGACCTCTCGGCGGAGTTCACCCAGCGCGAGATCAACTTCCTCGCCCGGCGCTTCCGCGACCACCCGGGCCTGCCGCCGGTCCTGATCAAGCAGGACGACGGCCGGATGGTCTCCACGGGCGCGGTGCAGAGCCCCACCGTGGAGGAGATCGAGGACGGCGCGGTGCCGCCGCTCGGCATCGTCGTGCGCGGACGCCAGGCGGACCTCCTGGGCTGGCTCTCGGGCCGCCGGGACGGCAGCGCACTGACCGTCGACCGGGGCACGCTGCCCTCCCTGCCCCCGCTATAGGCTGATCCCATGACGTACAGCGGAGCAGTGAAGGTCGGCGGCCCGGCGGACGTGCACGAGCTGCGGGACCTGATGATCTCCAAGGTCGCGGTCGGCCCGATGGACAACAACGCGTACCTGCTGCGCTGCCGGGCGACCGACCAGCAGCTCCTGATCGACGCGGCGAACGAGCCGGCGACCCTGCTGCGCCTCATCGGTGACGACGGCATCGCCGCCGTCGTCACCACCCACCGGCACGGCGACCACTGGCAGGCGCTCGCGGAGGTCGTCGAGGCGACCGGCGCGCGCACGTACGCGGGGCGCGACGACGCCGAGGGCATCCCCGTGGCGACGGACGTGACCGTCGCCGACGGGGACGTGATCGAGTTCGGGAACGTGCGGCTCACGGCCCGCCATCTGGTGGGCCACACGCCGGGCTCCATCGCGCTCGTCTACGACGACCCGCACGGCCACCCGCACGTCTTCACGGGCGACTGCCTCTTCCCGGGCGGCGTGGGCAACACGTGGAAGGACCCGAAGGCGTTCGCCAGCCTCATCGACGACGTGGAGACGAAGCTCTTCGACGTGCTCCCCGACGAGACCTGGGTCTACCCGGGGCACGGGAACGACACGACGCTGGGCGCCGAGCGCCCGGGCCTCCCGGAGTGGCGCGCCCGCGGTTGGTGACCCCGCAGACCTCGTAGACCCCGTAGGGACCCACTTGGGCGCGAGCACGCGAGCAAGTGGGGGCGGGCCGGCTGCTGTTCACAATGCAGCAACACCGTTCCACTATCCGGACAGTTACCGGCCTGATCTCGACAGGCGAGGCCGCGCACTGTCAGTCTCCCGCCATGCCCATGCCTCTCGCCCGGCGCGTCGCGCGCCTCGCCGTCTGCTCCGCCGTCGTCCTCGTCACCGCTTCGGCCTGCGCCCCCGAGCCCGAGAAGAAGGCCTCGGGGAACGCCACGACGGCCGCCTCCTGCGCTCCGGGCGAGCTGGCCACGGTCGCCTCCGGGAAGCTCACCGTGGGCACGGACAAGCCCGCCTACGCCCCGTGGTTCGAGGACAACGACCCCGCCAACGGGAAGGGCTTCGAATCTGCCGTCGCCTACGCCGTGGCGAAGCAGCTCGGCTACGACAAGGGCCAAGTGGTCTGGCAGACCGTGCCGTTCAACAGTTCCTTCGCCCCGGGCGCCAAGAAGTTCGACTTCGACATCAACCAGGTGTCGATCAGCGACCAGCGCAAGAAGGCCGTCGCGTTCTCGTCCGGCTACTACGAGGTGCGCCAGGCCGTCGTCGCCCTGAAGACGTCCAAGGCCGCCAAGGCGAAGAGCGTCGCCGACCTCAAGGACGTGAAGCTGGGCGCCCAAGTGGGCACCACCAGCCTGGACTTCGTCAACGACCTCGTGAAGCCCACCCAGAAGCCGTCCGTCTACCAGAAGAACGACTTCGCCAAGTCCGCTCTCAAGAACGGCCAGGTGGACGCCATCGTCGTCGACCTGCCGACCGCGTTCTACATCACGGGCGCCGAGGTCACCGACGCCGAAGTGGTGGGCCAGTTCGAGAACACGACGGGCACGCCCGAGCGGTTCGGCCTCGTGCTCGACAAGGAGAGCGCGCTGACCTCGTGCGTCTCCGGCGCCGTGGACAAGCTCCGCGACAACGGCACGCTCGCCTCCCTGGAGAAGAAGTGGCTCTCCGAAGCCGTCGACGCTCCGGTGCTCAAGTGACCGTCACGAAGGAGGCGTCCGCCGTCGAAGACGCCTACGTACCCTCGGAGCGCCGTCTGGCGCGCGAGCGGCACAAGCGGGTCCGCGCGCGCCGGGCGACGGCCGTGGCGGCGCTGAGCACCCTGGTGACCGGCGCGGTGCTGTTCCTCGTCGTCGTCAACTCCCCCGGCTGGGAGCGGACGAAGGAGACGTTCTTCAGTGCGCACTACGCGCGCGTGGCGCTGCCCCAGGTCTTGGACGGGCTGTGGCTGAACGTGCGCCTTCTTGTGGTGTGCGGCGCGTGCGTGCTCGTCCTGGGGATGCTGCTGGCGCTCGCGCGGACGCTGCGTGGCCCGGTCTTCTTCCCGCTGCGCGCCCTGGCTACGGCCTACACGGACTTCTTCCGCGGACTGCCGCTCATCATCTGCCTGTTGCTCGTCATCTTCGGCGTGCCCGCGCTGCGCCTCCAGGGCGTGACGACGGATCCGGTGCTGCTCGGCGGCGCCGCGCTCGTGCTCACGTACTCGGCGTACGTCGCCGAGGTGTTCCGGGCCGGCATCGAGTCCGTGCACCCCTCGCAGCGGGCCGCCGCGCGCTCCCTGGGGCTGAGCAACCGGCAGACGCTGCGGCACGTGGTGATCCCCCAGGCGGTGCGCCGTGTCGTGCCGCCGTTGCTGAACGACCTGGTCTCGCTCCAGAAGGACACGGGCCTGGTCTCCATCGGCGGGGCGGTGGACGCCGTGTACGCGGCGCAGATCATCGCGAGCAAGGACTTCAACTACACGCCCTACGTGGTGGCGGGTCTGGTGTTCGTCGCGCTCACGATCCCCATGACCCGGTTCACCGACTGGGTGACGGCCCGGATGGACCGGCGCCGGGCGCAAGGAGGTCTCGTATGACCGAGCCGGTGCTGCGGATGGAGTCCGTCCGCAAGACGTTCGGCGAGACGGTGGTGCTGCGGGACGTCGACCTGGACGTGCCGCAGCACACCGTGACCGCCCTGATCGGCGCCTCGGGGTCCGGCAAGTCGACCCTGTTGCGCTGCGCCAATCTCCTGGAGGAGATCGACGACGGGGCGATCTGGCTGGACGGCGAGGAGATCACCGACCCGCGCGCGGACGCGGACGCGGTGCGCCGGCGGATCGGGGTGGTCTTCCAGGCCTACAACCTGTTCCCGCACATGACCGTCCTGGAGAACGTGACGCTCGCGCCGCGCCGGGTGCACGGCGTGCCCCGCGAGAAGGCCGAGGAAGAGGCCAGGGGGCTCCTGGAGCGGCTCGGGCTCGGGGCGAAGGCCACGGAGTACCCGGACCGGCTCAGCGGCGGCCAGCAGCAGCGTGCGGCGATCGTGCGGGCCCTGGCCGTGCGTCCCCGGCTGCTGCTGCTCGACGAGATCACCGCCGCCCTGGACCCGGAGCTCGTCGGTGAGGTCCTGGACGTCGTGCGCGACCTCAAGGGCGAGGGCATGACCATGGTGCTGGCGACGCACGAGATGAGCTTCGCGCGCGAGGTCGCCGACCAGGTGTGCTTCCTGGACGGCGGTGTCGTCCTCGAACGGGGCGCTCCGGAGGCGGTGTTCGAGGACCCTCAGGAGGAACGCACGCGGAAGTTCCTGCGCCGCATCGTGGAGGCGGGCCGTCTGAACTGAGCGCTGCGCGCGCGTGCCTCGGGCGTCCGCGGACCGCTCAGGCCCCCGCGGCACCGGGTGCGGCGAGCGCGGCTACGCGCTCCACGCCGAACGCGTAGCCCTGTACGCCGCATCCCGCGATCACGCCGTCGGCGCGCAGCGACACGTAGGAGTGGTGCCGGAACTCCTCGCGCTGGTGGATGTTCGAGATGTGGACCTCGACCACGGGCAGTCCGTCGCAGGTGTTGAGCGCGTCGAGGATCGCGACGGAGGTGTGCGAGTAGGCGGCGGGATTGATGACGATGCCGACGTGGTTCTCGCGGGCTTCGTGGATCCAGTCGACGAGTTCGCCCTCGTGGTTGGACTGCCGGAAGTCGACGGTGGCACCGTGCGCGGCGGCCGCCTTGGCGCACAGGGCCTCGACGTCGGCGAGCGTGTCCCGGCCGTAGATCTCGGGCTGCCGCTTGCCCAGCAGGTTCAGGTTCGGACCGTTGAGAACCATGATCGGGGCGGTGGCGAGGGTGTGCGGCACGAGGACCTCCGTACGTCGGGCGTTTGCTCCCTGTGGGTCTATCACGCGGGCGCGCCGCCCAACGGGGCGTATCGGTCCGCGGGATCAGGGCGTGACGGCGAGTTCCACGTAGGCGGCCAGGATGACGAGGTGGACGCCGCCCTGCAGCGGGGTCGCCCGGCCGGGGACGACGGTCAGTGTGCTGACGATCAGGGTGAGCGCGAGCAGCACCATGTGTGTGGCGCCGAGGCCGAGGACGAGGGGGCCCGACAGCCAGAACGAGGCGATGGCGACGGCGGGGACGGTCAGGCCGATGCTGGCCATCGCGGAGCCGAGCGCGAGGTTGAGGCTGGTCTGCACGCGGTCGCGGCGGGCCGCGCGGAGGGCCGCGATGGTCTCCGGCAGCAGGACGAGCAGCGCGATGATCACGCCGACGACGGCGTGCGGCATGCCGGCCGCCTCCACGCCGTGTTCGATCGTCTTGGAGACGCCCTTGGCGAGGCCCACGACGCCGACCAGGGCCAGGCCGAGCAGCCCGAGGCTGATCAGGGCGGTGCGGGTGGTCGGCGCGTCGGCGTGGTCGTCCGCGTCGATGACCTCGCCGTGCTTGGTGATCGGCAGGAAGTAGTCGCGGTGCCGGACGGTCTGCGTCGCGACGAAGAGGCCGTACAGGACGACCGCGGCGACGGCCGCGAAGATCAGCTGCGAGGTGGAGAACTCGGGGCCGAGCTTGCTGGTGGTGAAGGTCGGCAGGACCAGGCAGAGGGTCGCGAGCGTGGCGACGGTGGCGAGGGCTCCGCCGGTCCCCTCGGACTGGAAGACGGCCACGCGGTGGCGCAGCGCGGCGGAGAGCAGGCTGATGCCGACGATGCCGTTGCAGGTGATCATGACGGCGGCGAACACCGTGTCCCGGGCGAGGGTGGCGCTCTTGTCTCCGCCGTCGGCCATCAGCGTGACGATGAGAGCCACTTCGATGATGGTGACGGCGACGGCGAGGACCAGGGAGCCGAAGGGTTCGCCGACGCGGTGGGCGACGACCTCGGCATGGTGGACGGCCGCGAGGACGGACGCGGCGAGCACCACGGAGGCGATCGCGACCACGGCACCGGGCAGATCGCGCCCCCAGGTGAACCCGAGCAGGACGACGGCCACCACCGGGACGAAGACGTACCACTGTGTGGCGAGGGCCCGGAGTCTGGTGATCATGCCTCGATGGTGCCCGGGGGCGGGCGGGGGCGCGACTTCGGCGCGGGCCGTCAGGGGTGTGCCGGGCGGCGGCCTCGTGCCGGTGCGGCGGGCTGCCTCACTTCAGCTCGCGGGAGTCGGTCAGGTCGCAATTGGTGAAGACCGGCGGGCGCGTGCACAGGGCGACGAGCTGCTCGCTGAGCTTGTTGATCTCGGGCCGGTCGTTGTTGCGCATCGCGTCCTCGTAGGACTCGAACTCCACGATGGCGAGATGCCGGCCCTCGGTGTCCCGGTCCGTGAGCATCATGCGGTGCGTGGGCGCGCTGTCGGGGCGCGGCGACTGCGCCATCATCTGCTTCTCGAAGTCGAGGAGAAGCGCTCTCACCTCGTCGATGCGTTGCGTCTCGAAGTCGATGATCTGAACGAATTTCTGGCTCATGGGGTCCATCCCCGTCGTGCCGTGGCTCCCCGGGGCGGGCAGCCCTCATAGCCAAACAAGCACCGGGAGGCGCGTGCGGCAACCGGACGCCGCACCTCCCGGTGCTGGTGTTTTCTACGCCTGTCGTGGTCAGGCCTCGACGCTGTCCTTCGGAGTCTCTTCGGCGGCTTCCCGCTCGGCCTGCTTCTTGGAGGCGATGAGGCTCGTGATCGTCGTGATGACGAGGACGCCGCAGATGACGGCGAGCGAGACCGGGATGGAGATCTCGGGCACGTGCACCCCGGACTCGTGCAGCGCGTGCAGCACGAGCTTGATGCCGATGAAGCCGAGGATCACCGACAGGCCGTAGCTGAGGTGGACCAGCTTGCGCAGCAGACCGCCGATGAGGAAGTACAGCTGGCGCAGGCCCATCAGCGCGAACGCGTTGGCCGTGAAGACGATGTACGGGTCCTGGGTGAGGCCGAAGATCGCGGGGATCGAGTCCATCGCGAACAGCACGTCGGTCATGCCGATGGCGAGCATGACGACCAGGAGCGGCGTCATGACCTTCTTGCCGTGCTGCTGGATGAAGAGCTTGGTGCCGTGGTAGCGGTCCGCGACGCCGAACTTCTTCTCGATGGACTTCAGGAGCCTGTTCTCCTCGAACTCCTCGTCCTCCTCGTCCGCCATGGCCTCCTTGATGAGCTTCCAGGCGGTGTAGATGAGGAAGGCACCGAAGAGGTAGAAGACCCACGAGAAGCTGGCGATGATCGCCGCGCCGGCCGCGATGAAGATCGCCCGCAGGACGAGCGCGATGAGCACGCCGAAGAGCAGCACCCGCTGCTGCAGGTGGGACGGCACCGAGAACTTCGCCATGATCAGGATGAAGACGAAGAGGTTGTCGACACTGAGCGACTTCTCGGTGATGAAGCCCGCGAAGAACTCGCCGCCGGCCTGTCCGCTGCCCCAGATCGTGATGCCGACGCCGAAGAGCGCGGCGAGCACGATCCAGACCACCGTCCAGATGCCCGCTTCCTTGATCGACACGTCATGGGGCTTGCGCCCGATGAAGAAGTCGACCGCGATGAGGGCACACAGACCGAGAACGGTCAGTACCCAGAGAGTGATCGATACGTCCACTGCGCCTCCGGCGTCGTACGGCTACTGATCAGCGTCGTCGCTGCCGGAGGTCTCTTCCACCCGGGCGCGGGGACCGCGCCGCGGGCCGACGCCCCGGGATCCACGGCATCGGGCCGGGTCCGTACTGACGGGAACGTCGCGCAAGGAGTACTCCCCTCCGCGTAAAGGAGAGTACCTGAATGCACCATGGAAGGTAAAGGTTTAAGTAAAGGGCAGACCAAGTGCGCAGGTCAGGGGATCAGAGATCTCTCTCCCTTCGGAGGTCCGTCCGCGCCCTGGCGACCTCGGCGAGGACCTGGGGCAGCACCGCGCTGCCGTGCGGAACGGCCGGCGGCTCGTACGTCCACGCGTGCCCGACCCACGGGTCGGCCAGGTGGTCGTCGGGTACGGGCGTCAGGCGGAGCAGCGCGCGCCACAGCGGGTCCAGGAGCGGCCCGTACTCGGCGGCGTCCGCGCGGTCGGCGACCAGCATCAGGTGGACGCCGACCCGTGGGCCCTCGTCCGCGAGATAGCGCAGCCGGGTGACGGCCCGGTCGTCGAAGCCGTGCGGGAAGTCGTGCACGATCAGAAGCTGCTCGGCGATGTCCAGGTCGGGCGGGAGCGCGTCCGCGGCGCCGGCCCGGACCGCCATCTGCACGAGGTCGACGCGCTCGGTCAGCCGGGCGAGCGTCTCGGAGACACCGGCCGCTCCCCTGGCCACCGGTCCGGCGAGCACTCCCGCGTCGACGAGCGGGGCGAGCGCTCCCGCCGCCGTGCCGGCCGGATCGACGACGTGGACGCTGAACTCGCCGGCCGGGTAGGCGGCGAGGAGCCGGGCCGCGTGCAGGACCGCGGTGTGGGCCGCGCGGGAGCGCAGCTCGTCGGCGTCGGTGAGCGTGTCACCGGCCGCGGCCCCGGAGTCGATCCACAGGCCGCGCTCCAGCGGCAGCCGCACCAGCATCGGGATGCCGATACCGGCGGCGTCCCCCTCGGGCAGCCGCAGGTCGCCGAGCCGGACCGCCATGGGCATCTCCATGGGGCTGCGGTAGGCGTGCCAGCAAGGGTTGTCCCAGCGGGCGTACGGGGCCGGGAGCGCGGGCTCGACGACGTCGGCCTCGGCGGCGAGCTGGGCGAGGTCCCGGTCCAGGGCCTCCCGCGCGCGGTCGACGAGGGCCTCGTGCTTGGCCCGGGCGGCCTCGCGCGCCGCGTCCGCCTGGCCGCCGATGCGGCTGCGCGGGTCGGAGAGGACCTGGTCGAGCTCCTGCTCCATACGGGAGTCGGCGAAGTCGACGGCGCTGCGGTAGGCGGCCGTGCTGCGGGCCATGTCCTCGAACATGCCCCAGACCTGGTTGTAGAGCCGCTCCTCCATGGACCAGCCGGTGGCGTCGCCCGCGACCGGGGTCGCGGGGCGGTCCGGCTGGGCCGGTGCCGGTGCCGGGGGCGGCGGGGGTGCCTGGCGGCCCGGGTGGCTGTAGTCGATCGGGCCGCCCGAGGACGGGGTGCTGCTCGGGGGCTGTGTGGTGGGCGGCAGGCCGCCCGGGGCGGCGCCGGCCGCCGCCGTCTGGCGGACCTGCGTCTCGTCGCTCGACCGGGGCGGCGGCGCGACCGCGCGGGCCAGTCCCCGCGCGACCGCGTCGTGGACGGCGCCGGCCAGGGCGGGCGCGTCGGTCAGGCCCTGGTCGGCGAGGAGCGCGGCGAGGCCGTCGGCGTAGCCCTGACCGATCGCGCGCACCTTCCAGGCGCCCGCTCGGCGGTACAGCTCCAGGGCGACGACCGCGGACTCCGTGTCGAGGTCGGTGATCGTGTAGCTGGCCTGCTCGGTGCCGTCGAGGCCGGTGACGGCGAGGAACGGGGCCGCGACGGCACCGAACCGGGTCGGGCCGCCGGTGCCGGGCGGCAGGGCGAGGAGCACGGTGACGCGGTGCACGTCCTGCGGCATCGCGTCGAGGTCGACGGCGATGCGGTGGTCGGCCGCCGCCTGACGCGGGACCTCCAGGCCCGGGAGCGAGGGCGCGCCGGGATGGGCCACGCGCGCGGTGCCGTGCACGGCACCGCGGTCGTCGGCGAGCGTGGCGCCCGCGACGACCGGGTGCCCGGCCGACACCCGGATCTCCAGACGGGTCTCGGTGAGGGGGTGGTTCTGCCCCCTCACCAGTTCGGCCGCCATCTCGGCCCCGCTACAGGGCGGGCAGGATCGCGGGCATCAGGTCCTGGAACGTACGGCCGTTGGCCGCGTTGCCCAGGGCCGTCATCTTCCAGCCCGCTCCGGCACGGTGGACCTTGGCCATGATCTGCGCCGTGTACTGGCCGCCGCCGTCCAGCGTGTAACGCGCGAGCTCCTGGCCGTTCGACTCGTCGACCAGGCGGCAGAACGCGTTCTGCACCTCCTGGAAGGTCTGGCCCGTGAACGAGTTGACCGTGAAGACGATCTGGTCGATGTGGACCGGCACGCGCTGCAGGTCGACGAGGATCGCCTCGTCGTCCCCGCCCTGGCCGACGCCGCCGACCAGGTTGTCCCCGGTGTGGCGGACCGAGCCGTCGTCGCTGACGAGGTGGCGGAAGAAGACCACGTCGACGGGCTGCTTGTCGGCGAAGAGCACCGCCGAGGCGTCCAGGTCGATCTCGCGGGTGCGCGAGCCGAACAGGCCGCGGCGCGGGGCCGCCTGCCAGCCGAGCCCCATGCGCACCGCGGTGAGGGTGCCTCCGTCCTGCTTCTCCAGGCTGATGGCCTGACCCTTGGTCAAGTCGATGCCCACGCGCTGTCCCCTCTCGAACCGTCCCCTGTTGCCGCGGCCTGCGCTCGCGGTTGGTCCAAACCCTAGAGGGCGGCACCGACAGCGCCGCCATGCCGGGCGGGGTTTGTGTCGTTCTTGCAACACAGCAGGTGCCCCGCCCGGGCGCGGGTCAGGCGATGCCCGCCTCCCTCATCTGCCTCAGTTCCTTCTTCATCTCCGACACCTCGTCGCGCAGGCGTGCCGCGATCTCGAACTGGAGGTCTGCGGCGGCGGCCCGCATCCGCTCCGTCAGTTCCTCGATCTGCTCGGAGAGTTCGGCGGCGGGGCGGTCGGTGGGCTTCGCCGGCTCGGACTTGCCGCGCTTCTTCTTGGCCGCTTCCTTGCCGAGGGTGGGCACCGGGGCCTTGAGGCCCTTCCCGTCCTTGCCGCCCTTGCGGTAGCCGCTGCCGAGCAGCTCCTCGGTGTCGACGTCCTCGCGCGCGATGGACGCGACGATGTCGTTGATCTTCTTGCGGAGCGGCTGGGGGTCGATGCCGTGCGCCTCGTTGTAGGCGATCTGCTTCTCCCGGCGGCGGTTGGTCTCGTCGATGGCCTTCTCCATCGCCGGGGTGATCTTGTCGGCGTACATGTGGACCTGGCCCGACACGTTGCGCGCCGCGCGGCCGATCGTCTGGATCAGGGAGGTGCCGGAGCGCAGGAAGCCCTCCTTGTCGGCGTCGAGGATCGCCACCAGGGAGACCTCGGGCAGGTCGAGGCCCTCGCGCAGCAGGTTGATGCCGACCAGGACGTCGTACTCGCCGGCACGCAGCTCGCGCAGCAGCTCGACGCGGCGCAGGGTGTCGACGTCGCTGTGCAGGTAGCGCACCTGGATGCCGAGCTCCAGGAAGTAGTCGGTGAGGTCCTCGGCCATCTTCTTGGTGAGCGTGGTCACCAGGACGCGCTCGTCCTTCTCGGTGCGCGTGCGGATCTCGTGCACCAGGTCGTCGATCTGCCCCTCGGTGGGCTTGACGACGACCTCCGGGTCGACGAGTCCGGTGGGGCGGATGATCTGCTCGACGTAGCCGTCGGAACGGGCGAGCTCGTACTGGCCCGGCGTCGCCGACAGATAGACGGTCTGGCCGACGCGCTCCTGGAACTCCTCCCACTTCAGCGGGCGGTTGTCGAGCGCGGACGGCAGCCGGAAGCCGTGGTCGACGAGGGTGCGCTTGCGGGAGGCGTCGCCCTCGTACATGGCGCCGATCTGCGGGACCGTGACGTGCGACTCGTCGATGACGAGCAGGAAGTCGTCCGGGAAGTAGTCCAGCAGCGTGTTCGGCGGGGAGCCGGGCTCGCGGCCGTCGAAGTGCATCGAGTAGTTCTCCACGCCGGAGCAGGAGCCGATCTGGCGGAGCATCTCGAGGTCGTACGTGGTGCGCATGCGCAGCCGCTGGGCCTCGAGCATCTTGCCCTGCTTCTCGAGCTCGGTGAGGCGCTCCCCGAGCTCCTTCTCGATGTCGTTGGCCGCGCGCTCCAGGCGCTCGGGACCCGCCACGTAGTGCGTGGCCGGGAAGACGTAGAGCGACTCGTCGTCGCTGATGACCTCGCCGGTCAGAGGGTGGAGGGTGGAGAGGGACTCGATCTCGTCGCCGAACATCTCGATGCGGACGGCGAGCTCCTCGTACACGGGGAAGATCTCGATGGTGTCGCCGCGGACGCGGAAGGTGCCGCGCTGGAACGCCGGGTCGTTGCGCGTGTACTGGATGTCGACGAAGCGGCGCAGCAGGTCGTCGCGGTCGATCTCGTCGCCGACCTTCAGCTGGACCATGCGGTCCACGTACTCCTGCGGGGTGCCGAGGCCGTAGATGCAGGAGACGGAGGCGACCACGACGACGTCGCGGCGGGTCAGCAGCGAGTTCGTCGCGGAGTGGCGCAGGCGCTCCACCTCCTCGTTGATCGAGGAGTCCTTCTCGATGTAGGTGTCCGACTGCGGGACGTAGGCCTCGGGCTGGTAGTAGTCGTAGTACGAGACGAAGTACTCGACCGCGTTGTTCGGCAGGAGCTCGCGGAACTCGTTGGCCAGCTGGGCGGCCAGCGTCTTGTTCGGCGCCATCACCAGGGTGGGGCGCTGCAGCTTCTCGATCATCCACGCCGTGGTGGCGGACTTGCCGGTGCCGGTCGCGCCGAGGAGGACCACGTCCTTCTCACCTGCGCGGATGCGCTGGTCCAGCTCGGCGATGGCCGCGGGCTGGTCACCGCTGGGCTGGTAGGGGCTGACGACCTCGAAAGGCGCCACCGTGCGTTCGATCTTCGATACGGGCCGCATGGGATCCACCGTACGACCCACCACTGACAACCGGGTGCGAAGCGGCGTCGGGCCGGGCGTCCGGCGGTGCGGTCACCAGCGCTGCGGGGTCCGCGAGGGCTGCTTGTCGGGGGCGCGGCGCGGGCGCGGGATCCGGGCGGCGGGGGCGCCCACCTGGCGGGCGGCGTCCCGGGCGTCGCGCCAGTCGGGGCGGCCCATGACCATCATCGGGTCGAACAGGACGACCACCCCGGCCAGCAGGAGGAAGCACAGGGGGCCGATCAGCATGGGGGCGAGGATGCCGGCGGCCGAGTCCCCTGCGGGGCTGCCGGTCGCGGCGCCGTGCAGCTGGACGCTGACGCCGGCCATCCCCATGTAGTGCATGCCGGACACGGCGAGCCCCATGACGAGGCTCGCGCCGAGGCTCCACAGGATGCCGCGCACCTGGACGGCCGCCCACAGGGCCGCCGTGGCGGCCACCATGGCGATCAGTACGGAGGCCCCGACGGTGTACGTGTTGTACTGAAGCGTCCCGTGGAGTCGCATTCCGGCCATGCCCAGGTAGTGCATGGAGGCGACCCCCAGGCCGGTGATCGTCCCTCCGGTGAAGAGGGCCGGGCCACTCGCTCCCTTGTAGCCGACGATGAAGACGCCCACGCCCACCATGACGACGGCGACGCCGAGGCTCGCGAAGGTCGTCGGTTTGTCGTAGTGGATCGGCACCCCGCGCACGGCGAAGCCCATCATCGCGATGAAGTGCATCGTCCAGATGCCGGAGCCGATGGCCGCGGACCCGAGGGCGAGCCAGCCGGCCCTCCAGGTGTGCGCCACATGGAGGGATCTCGTGGTGCAGCGCAGGCCGAGCGCGCCTCCCAGGCAGGCCATGAGATACGCCACCACCGGAGTGACGAGTCCATAACTGAAGCCGTCGACCGTGCCCTGCATACGACGCAGCCCTTCCACCCTTTTGCCCCTACATGTCCTGCACGTTCCCCTTCTGCCAACGGCCACCGGGGTGACCGTGGTTGAGGCTGAGAGTAGAACCCTCACAGGAACGTTCGAACGATTTTCCGGCAAAGACCTGGCCCGTACGTCACGGGGTGGGTCGCGGTTGGATAACGCCGTTCAACCCCTGACCATTCTTCGCCTGTTTGGCGTTGGCCCCGCGGTGTCAGTCTCATGCGAGTCCGTGATGTCACGACCCATGAGGAGCAGACGTGTACGCACGCGCAGCAGCCGCACTCACCTCGGTGACGGGATCCGTCGTCGTCGCCGTCCTGGTCCTTCCCGGCACGGCGCAGGCCGCCGACGGAACCGGCAGACAGGTGGTGATCGCGCACCGCGGCGCCTCCGCCTACGCCCCGGAGAACACCCTGGAGGCCGTCGACAAGGCGGACGAACTGGGCATCTCCTGGGTCGAGAACGACGTGCAGCGCACCAAGGACGGCGCGCTCGTCGTCATCCACGACAACACGCTGTCCCGCACCACGAACGTCGAGCAGGTCTACCCCGACCGGGCCCCGTGGAACGTACGGGACTTCACGGCCGCCGAGATCGCCAAGCTGGACGCGGGCAGCTGGAAGGGCGCCCAGTTCGCCGGCGCGCGGATCCCGACGCTCCATCAGTACCTGGAGCGGGTGGACCGCAACCACCAGCGGCTGCTCCTGGAGATCAAGTCGCCCGAGCTCTATCCCGGCATCGAGGACCAGATCCTGCGTCAGCTCGGCCGGGACGGCTGGCTGCGGCACAGCCGCGTCAAGCACCGCCTCATCGTCCAGAGCTTCAGCGCGGACAGCGTGAAGACCGTGCACCAGCGCCGCCCCGACATCAAGACCGGCTTCCTCGGCACGCCCGCCGTGGCCGACCTGCCCGCGTACGCGAAGTTCGCGGACCAGATCAACCCCTCGCACACGACGATCTCCGCCGGCTACGTCGACGCGGTCCACGCGCTCAAGGGCCCGCACGACAAACCGCTCGAGGTCTTCACCTGGACCGTGAACGACACGGCGAACGCGGTGAAGGCCATCGGGTTCGGGGTCGACGGGATCATCACGAACAACCCGGACGTCGTCCGCGACGCCGTGGACGCCATGTCGTACTGACCGCCGCGGATCGGCTCCGACCGCCGGGCGAACGGCTCCGGCCGGGCGTTGTCAGTGCCCGGCCGTACCGTGGTCGGCATGGACTCCATCGGCGGCACCGGGCAGGACGGGCGGAACGAGAGCGCACGGGTCGTGTGGACCGTCGTGGGCAGCGACATCGGTCCGCTGCTGCTGGCGGCGACGGACACGGGGCTCGTGACCGTCGGCTTCCACGCGACGGACGCCGTGCGCGACCACATGCTCGGCCGGCTCGCCTCCCGCTTCGGGACCGAGCCGGTCGAGGCGCCCGACGCACCGCTGCTCGCGGAGGCGAGAGCCCAGCTGGCGGACTACTTCGCCGGGCGCCGGCACACCTTCGAGCTGCCGCTCGACTGGTCGCTCAGCGCGGGCTTCAACCGGGAGGTGCTGCGCGAGCTGGCGACCGGGGTGCCGTACGGGTCGGTCGTCGGGTACGGGGATCTGGCGCGCCGAGTCGGCCAGCCGGGGGCGGCGCAGGCGGTCGGCGCGGCGATGGGGTCGAATCCGCTGCCCGTCGTGGTGCCGTGCCACCGGGTCGTGGAGAGCGACGGGGGCATCGGCGGGTTCGGGGGCGGACTGGAGACGAAGCGGAAGCTGCTCGCGCTCGAAGGGGTGTTGCCCGAGCCGCTGTTCTGAGAAGGTCCCGGGGGCGGGACGCGGTGATCGGTACGGGGTGTGCAGGGGGTGGGGTCGTTGGGTGCGGGTTCGCTGGAATCGGGTGAGACGCCGGACGCGCAGGAGGTGCGCGCCGAGCCGGCCGGGGACGCGGTGGAGCGCTCCGGCGGGGTCGGTGAGGCCGTCCAGAGACGTACGCAGCGGGTGCTCGTCGCCTCGCAGATCCTCGGCGGGCTCGGCACCGCCACCGGGATCGCGCTGGCCGCGGTGCTCGCCAAGAAGGTGAGCGGCGACGAGGCGCTGTCCGGGCTGGCGTCCACGGCCAGCGTGGTGGGCACGGCGGTGCTGTCGATGCCGCTGGCCGCGTTGATGAACGCGCGCGGGCGGCGGGCCGGGCTCGTCCTCGCCTATCTGGTGGGCGCGGCCGGCGCGCTGCTGACGGTGGTCGCCGCCGCGATGGGGAACTTTCCGCTGCTGCTCGTGGGCCTCGCCGGGTTCGGCGCCGCGTCCTCCGCCAATCTGCAGGCGCGCTACGCGGCGGCCGACCTGGCCGAGCCCGACCGGCGGGCGCGCGCCATCTCGACCGTGGTGTGGGCGACGACGATCGGCGCGGTCCTCGGGCCGAACATCGCGGCGCCCGCGGGCCGCAGCGTGACCGGGCTCGGCATCCCGGAGGAGTCCGGGCCGTTCGTGTGGGCGGCCGGGGTCTTCCTGATCTCCGCCGTCCTCGTGCATCTGCTGCTCAGACCCGACCCCCTGCTGACCGCCCGGGCGCTGGCTCCGGCGGCGGAGCAGTCGGCCGAGGCGCGCTCGCTGCGCGCGGGGTTCGCGGCCGTGTCCGCGTCGCCCATGGCCCGGCTCGCGCTGGTGACGGTGGCGGTGTCACACACGGCGATGGTCTCGGTCATGTCGATGACCCCGGTCGACCTGGAGCACCACGGCGCCGGCATCGAGCTGATCGGGCTCGTCATCAGTGGTCACATCGCCGGCATGTACGCGTTCTCGCCGGTGATGGGGCGGCTCGCGGACCGGTTCGGGCGGCTGACCGTGATCGGGCTCGCCGTGGGGCTGCTGGCGCTGGCCGCCCTGCTCGCGGGGACGGCGGGCGGCAGCCATGTGCGCAGTGCGGCCGGGCTGTTCGTACTGGGGCTCGGCTGGTCGGCGGGGCTGGTCGCCGGTTCCGCGCTGCTCACCGACTCGGTGCCGCAGGCCGCGCGCGCCGCCGCGCAGGGGTTGTCGGACCTGACGACGAGTCTGGCGGCGGGCATCGGCGGTGCGACGGCCGGTCTGGTGGTCGCGACGGCGAGCTACGCGTGGCTGAACCTGGCGGCGGCCTGTCTCCTGCTGCCGCTCGGCGCGCTCGCCCTGTTCACGAGACGGTTCAGCTCAGGCTGATCTGGTAGGCCTTGCGCAGCGTCTCGTGCACGGTCCACGTCGTCCGGTCGCCCTCGCGCAGCACGGCGGCGGTGCCGGGGCCGAGTTCCAGGGTGTCTCCGCCCTCGACCTCGACGGTGGCGCGTCCGCTGACGACGACGAACAGCTCGTCGGCCTCGGTGTCGGTGACCACACCCGGCGTGATCTGCCAGATGCCCCGCAGCTGCTTGCCGTCGGCGGACTCCCACAGGACCGCGCCGGTGACTTCGGGGGTGCCCGAGACGATCTGGGCGGGGTCGAGCGGCTCCGGCTCCAGGGTCACGTCGGGGACGTGGACGGCGAAGGAGGGGACGGGGCCGGTGGTGGGCTGAGCGTTCGTGGTCATGGCCGGACCCTAGTTGACCTGTGCCCCCGCGCTCACTGGACGCCTCGTAGCGTCGTACGGCCGCCGACTGGACGGGCCGTCGAGCCGTGGGCCGTCGTGCGGGGAAGGCCGGGGCCGCGCGTGTGGCGATCTCCCGGGCGGTGTTTGAGGAGGAGGCCCGTCCGCCAGGGATCACAAGGACGGCACATCCGGGTCCGACCGGCGGAGGGATGACGGCATGGTGGTCGTGGCGGACGAGGTTCGGGACGCGCTCGCGCAAGGGCGTCCGGTGGTGGCACTGGAGTCGACGATCATCGCGCACGGGTTGCCGAGGCCGCGCAACCTGCAGGTCGCGGGCGAGCTGGAGCAGCTCGTGCGGGACGCGGGTGCGGTGCCCGCGACCATCGCGGTGCTCGACGGGAAGCCGTACGTCGGCCTGGACAAGGGGCAGTTGGAGCGGGTCGCGAGCGAGGACGGCATCCGCAAGCTCAGCCGGAGGGACCTTCCGCTGGCGTTCGCCACGGGGGCGAGCGGGGCGACCACGGTGTCGGCCACGGCGCTGCTGGCGGCGCTCGCGGGGGTGCGGGTGTTCGCGACGGGCGGGCTCGGCGGGGTGCACCGGGGCTGGACGGAGACGCAGGACGAGTCGGCGGACCTCGGACTGCTCGCGCGGACGCGGATCACGGTGGTGTGCGCGGGCGTGAAGTCCGTCCTGGACGTCCCTGCGACGCTGCAGCGCCTGGAGACGCTCGGGGTGTCCGTCGCGGGGTACGGGACGGATCGCTTCCCGGGGTTCTACCTGGCCGACTCGGGTGAGCCGGTGGACTGGACGCTGCGCTCGCCGGACGAGGTCGCGGCGGTGATGCGGGCCCAGGACGAGCTGCCCGGTACGGACGCGGCGCTGATCGTCGCCAACCCCGTACCGGAGGCGGAGCAGCTGGATCCGGTGCTCCACGCGCGCGTGCTGGAGAACGGGCTGCGGGAGTGCGCGGAGCGTGAGGTGAGCGGGCAGGCGGTGACTCCGTTCCTGCTCGACTACCTGGTGCGGCACACGGCCGGCGCGTCCCTGGAGGCGAACCTGGCGGCGGTGCGCGGGAACGTGCGGCTCGCCGGGCGGATCGCGGTCGCCTGGGCGGGGGCGTGACGCCGCGCGGGCTGCTCGTGGTCGGGGATGTCGTCACGGACGTCGTGGCGCGTCACCACGGGCCGCTCGCCGCGGGGACGGACACGCAGGCCGCCATCCGTACGGTGCCGGGCGGAGCGGGGGCGAACGTGGCGTGCTGGGCGGCGTACCGGGGGTGCCCGGACGTCACGCTGCTCGGCCGGGTCGGGGCGGAGTCCGCGCGCTGGCACGAGGAGGCGCTCGTACGGGCCGGGGTGCGGCCGCGCCTCGTGGTGGATCCCGACGCGCCGACCGGGTCGGTGGTCTGCCTGGTGGACTCCGCGGACGGGGGCGAGCGGACGTTCCTGACGGACAGCGGGGCCTGTCTGCGGATCGGGCCCGAGAACTGGTCGGCCGGTCTGCTCGACGGGGTCGGCTGGCTGCACCTGTCCGGGTACCTGTTCTTCTCGGCAACCGGGCGGGAGCTGGTGGCGGCCGCCGTGCGGGACGCACGCGCGCGGGGCGTGCCCGTGAGTGTGGATCCGGCGTCGGCGGGATTTCTGCGGGAGTTGGGCGCCGAGCGGTTTCTGGAGCTCGCGGAGGGGGTGGACGTGCTGCTGCCCAGCCGGGACGAGGCGGTGCTGCTCGCGGGCGGGGCCGGCGGAGGTGGAGGGGGAGGTGGAGTGGACGGGGCCGCGGCGGAGTTGAGCGGGCGGTTCTCCGTGGTGGTGGTGAAGGCGGGGGCGGAGGGGGCCTGTGTGGCGTGGGGCGGGGTGGTGCGGGAGTGGGTGAAGGCGGCGGCGGGGGTCGTGGTGCGGGATGCGACGGGGGCGGGGGACGCCTTCGTGGGGGCGGTGGTGGGGGCCCGGGTGCGCGGGACCTCGTGGCGAGGCGCGTTGGAGGACGGGTGCGGGGCGGGGGCGGTGGCCGTCGGGGTGGTCGGCGGCCGGCCGCCGAGCGGTTCCTAGGGACCGCAGCCTGATACGCCAACTGGGTCGCCCGTTCGTCCCGTTGGCGGCCCCGGCCTGTGGGGCTACCGACCTGTGGGGCTACCTGCCTGTGGGGTCACCTGCCCGTGGGGGCACAGGCCTGTGCGGGCCGCCCACGCAGTGAACCGCGCCCCTGAATGCATGCGCCTTCGCCGCGCCTTCAGGAAGCGTGCGCGACCGGACACGACGGCGCACGGCCGTCAGGGCTTCTTGCCCCAGGCCGAGATCAGCGGGGAGGTCGCCAGGTCCATCGTGCCGTGGGAGATGTTGGCGAGGTGACGGTCGATCTCCTCGTTCGTGGCGAGGCCCGCCTGCACCAGGGACCCGCGGACCTGCTCGACCGTGGCCGCCTCCAGCGCCGTGCAGGCGGGCGAGGCGACGGGGAAGTACGCGTCGGCCTCGACCTGGCGCAGGCCCGCCGCCCGCAGCAGCCCCGGGAGCTTGCGCCCGTACGAGAGATCCGCCCCGCGCCTGGCGAGCAGCGAGCGGAAGCCGTGGCGCAGGCGGTTGGCGAGCTGCTCCTCGGGGCCGCGCTCGTCGGGGCAGAGCAGAGGCTGGAGCGCCGGGTCCGCGTCCTCCACGAGGAGCCGGCCGCCGGGCCGCAGCGCGCGGATCATCGACTGCAACGCCCGCTCCCGGTCCGGGACATGGACGAGGACGAGCCGCGCGTGGACCAGGTCGAAGGACTCGGCGGGCGGCTCGTCGGCGCCGATGTCGTGCCGGCGCACCTCGACGGGCGGGCGCGGCGTGCTGTGCTGCCAGGACGTGTCGATGTCGGTGGCGAGGACACGTCCGGTCGGGCCGACCTTGCGGGCCAGCCAGGAGACGACGGACGTGCCGCCGGCGCCGACCTCCCAGCAGCGCCAGCCGGAGCCGATGCCGAGCCGCTCGATGTGCCGGAACGTCGTGGGGTCGAACAGCGCAGACAGGGCGTCGAAGCGCTGCCCCGCCTCGGGCTGCTGGTTGTCCAGGAGGTACGCGTGGCCGCCGGATCGCATCATGCTCAGATCATCGCAGCAGGCTCCGGCCACACCGGACATTTCGGAACGGAATCCTCCGTTCCCCCAGGCCCTGACGCGTGGTCGGCGTTCGCTGGCAGACTGGCCCGCCAGGTCGTCCTCGTCGCGAGGACGTCCCGGTCAGACACGAGTACGTGAGAATCCGGCGCGAGGAGCCGAGCATGTCGATGGCGGGCAATCTGCGGAAGGTCGGCAGCCTGCGCAAGGTGGGCGGGCTGCGCAGAGTGGCACGGCTGGCGCGCCGGCGGCCCCGGGTGGACCTGAGCCATCCGGCCCGCTCCCCGCTGGGGTCCGCGGTGGTCAACTGCGTGACGTACGTCGACGGGCGGCGCGAGGAGGGCGACCACGACCTGCGCGAGGCCGTGCGTCGGGTGCGCAAGAGCGAGGAGGGCTTCGTCTGGCTCGGCCTGCACGAGCCGACGGAGTCGGAGATCGCCGAGGTCGCCGAGCTGTTCGACCTGCACCCGCTGGCGGTCGAGGACGCGGTGCACGCGCACCAGCGGCCGAAGGTGGAGCGGTACGGGCAGACGCTGTTCGCCGTGCTCAAGACGGTCTGCTACGTGGAGCACACGCAGGTCACCGCGACGAGCGAGGTGGTCGACACCGGCGAGATCATGGTGTTCGTCGGCAGCGACTTCGTCATCACGGTGCGGCACGGCCGGCACGGCTCGCTGGGTCCGGTGCGCGAGGGCCTCGAGGCGGATCCGGAGCAGCTGGCCAAGGGGCCCGCGGCGGTGCTGCACGCGATCGCGGACGGCGTGGTCGACGACTATCTGACGGTGCTCGACGAGTTCCAGGCCGACATAGACGAGGTCGAGGCGGCGGTCTTCGCGCAGAACGGCGCGAAGGTCGACCCGGGCCGGATCTACCAGCTCAAGCGCGAACTGCTGGAGCTGAAGCGGGCGGTGGTCCCGCTGTCCCGGCCGGTGCTCGAGCTGGCCGGGCGGCCGCTGCCGTCGGTGCCGCCGGAGATACAGGCGTACTTCCGTGACGTCTCGGACCATCTGCTGCGGGCGGCGGAGCAGATAGCGGCGTTCGACGAACTGCTCAACTCGATCCTGCAGGCGCACCTCGCGCAGGTGACGGTCGCGCAGAACGAGGACATGCGCAAGATCACGGCGTGGGCGGCGATCGTGGCCGTGCCGACGATGGGCTGCGGCATCTACGGAATGAACTTCGACCACATGCCGGAGCTGCACTGGCGCTACGGCTATCCGCTGATGCTGTCGGTGATCGCCGGGCTCTGTCTCGTCGTGTACCGGGGGTTCAAGCGCAACGGCTGGCTGTGAGGAAGCGCCGGGGGCGGGGCGCACTATTCTGTACCGTCCATGTCAGCGCCCAGGGGGATGAGCGATGCCTTTGCGGGAGGACGATCCCGAGTCGATCGGCGGCTACCGGATCGAGTCGCGGATCGGCACGGGCGGCATGGGGGTGGTGTACCGCGCCCGCACTCCGTCGGGCCGCACGGTCGCGGTCAAGGTCGTGCACGCCCAGTACGCGGACGACCCGGAGTTCCGGGCGCGGTTCCGTCAGGAGGTCCGGGCCGCGCGCCGGGTGAGCGGGGCGTTCACGGCTCCGGTCGTGGACGCGGACCCGGACGCGGCGCGCCCCTGGATGGCGACCGTGTACGTCGCCGGGGACACGCTCGCGCAGCGGGTCGCCGAGCAGGGCACCCTGGACTGGCCGCAGTTGCGCCGGCTCGGGGTGGAGCTGGCGGAGGCGCTGCGGGAGTTGCACCGGGCGGAGGTCGTGCACCGCGACCTGAAGCCGAGCAATGTGCTGCTGCTCGGTCCGGGCCGGGCCGACGAGGGCGGCCCTGACCCGGACGGGGCCGCGGGTGCGGTGCGGGTCATCGACTTCGGCATCTCGCGGGCCGCGCAGAGCGATGTGCGCACGCAGACGGGCATGGTGCTGGGGTCGCCGCCGTTCATGGCCCCCGAGCAGTTCAGCAGTCCGCGGGACGTGGGGCCGCCGGTCGACGTGTTCTCGTTCGGGGCGCTGCTGGTGTACGCGGCGACGGGCCGCAGCCCGTTCGAGGCGGAGAACGCGTATCTGGCGGCGTACCAGACGGTGCATCACGCACCCGAACTGGGCGCGCTGCCCGCCGAGTTGCGGCCACTGGTGCTGTCCTGCCTCGCGAAGGCGCCGCAGGAGCGGCCGACGCCGGACGCGCTGCGGGAGGCGCTGGCCGCGCTGCCGGAGCGGGTGTCCGGTGACGGCGAGCCCGCACCGACCGGCACGGCGGGCGGTCCGACCCTGGCGCTCAGCCGTGGTGACGCGACGGTGCCGGACGCGTCCACGCGGGGCGGCGGCGAGAGCACCGGCGCCGACCTGACCGCCGTCACGCCGCACACCCCTCGCGGATCGCGGCGCCGGCGCATCACTGTCGCGGCGAGTGCGCTCGCCGTGGCCCTGGTGGCGGCCGCCGGGATCTCCGTCGCCGTACGGGGCGGCGCGGCCGGCGAGGAACCGGTCGCGCGGCAGGGCGCACCGGCCTCCGTGCCGGGCTGGCGGCCCTGGACGACGTCACTCGCCAAGGCGCCGGAGAACGGCAAGGACGGCAAGCACGGGTCCAGGGTGTCGGATCCGCGCGAGCTGATGCCGGACTCGTACCAGTGCACTCCGTCGCGGCTCGGCGTCTACTGCGCGTCGTTCACCACGACCCTGGTCAAGCTGGACCCGGCGTCCGGCGAGGTCGACTGGAAAGTGCCGATGGGAGACGCGGGCCGGTCGGGCGGCAGGCTGACGAACCCCGTGGTGGCGGTGGGCGAGGGACTCGTCTTCACGTTCAGCGGCGACGGCACGCAGGGCGTGGACGCCTACGACGCCGGCACGGGCCACCGGGTGTGGCGGAAGAAGGGCCCGCACTCCGAGTTCGCGATGATGAGCGGCGTACTGGTCGTGCATCTGGGCGAGTTGGGCCCGTCGTCCACGGCCCGGTACGCGGCGTTCGATCCCCGCAGCGGGAAGGAGCTGTGGCGGCGCACGCTCACCGCGGACTCGCCGAGCCCGCTGTACGCCGGGGCCGACGGGACGCTCGTCGCGGACCTGCGCCGGGCGAAGGCGGGCGTGCGCACGGTGGAGCGGCTCGACGCCCGTACGGGCCGCACGCTGGGCCGGGCGCAGGCGCCGAAGGGCGATCTGTGGCTGGCGACGGTGCGGGGGAACCGGGCGTACTACGCGCGCTGGGAGAACGACACGGGCGTCTCCTCCCGCGTCTTCGTCCAGGACCTCGTATCGGGCCGGGTCCGCTCCGTGGACTTCCCCTGGGCCGTCGAGCCGGAGGCGCCGCCGCTGGTCGTGGGCGACACCATGTACCTCTTCGACTACTCGAACGAGATCGTGCTGGCGCTCGATCTGAAGCGCGGGAAGGCACTGTGGACGACCTCGCGCGAGCTGCGGCTGTTCAGCGAGCCGACGGTGAGCGGCGACACGCTGTACGCGACGACGCCGGGCAACAGCGTGGTGGCGATCGACACCCGCACCGGCAAGGAGCGCTGGCGCACCCGGCCTCCCGTGGAGCCCGCCGGGCAGCAGGGCGGGCCGAAGGGCGGCGGCGGCACGATCGACCAGAGATCGCCCAGCGGGACCGGCCCGCTCCGGGTCGGTGACGTGTTCTACGGGGTGACCGGGGACGGCGCGTTCTCGGTGGCCGTGCCGGGGAAGGGAGCACGGCCACCGAGATGACGACGGCGCGGGGTGCGCGTCGGACCGGCGCGGGTCAGGACTTCGCGTAGACGCTCTCGACCCAGGCGGCGATCTGGTCGTCGTTCAGATGCATGGCCAGGTCGGCCTCGCTGATCATGCCGACGAGCTTCTTGTCCTTGATCACGGGCAGGCGGCGGATCTGGTGGTCCTGCATCTCGTGGAGGACCTCAGCGATGTCGGCGCCGGCGTCGATCCAGCGCGGGGTGCCCTTGGCCATCTCGCCCGCGGTGACCTTGGCGGGGTCGTGCCCCATGGCGACGCAGCCGACCACGATGTCGCGGTCGGTGAGGATGCCGCACAGCCGCTCGTTCTCGTCGCTGATGGGCAGGGCGCCGACGTTCAGTTCACGCATCAACTGGGCGGCGCGGTCCAGGGTTTCGTGGGCGGGGATCCAGCGTGCGCCGGAGTGCATGATGTCCGCGGCGGTGGTCATGGTGGTACCTCCCGATGCCGGGTCGAAGGGGGTTTCCCGGCGCCGTCCCTCATTCTCGTCCCGGTCGGTACGGGGCGCATGTCATGGCTTTGACCTGTGCCTTCTCGCTCCGCGTTCGCTCTGTTCAGCCGTTCCAGGCGGGGTGGCGGGGGTCGTCGGCGCGGATGACGACGTCGGCCGCGGCGCCGGGGCCGGTCTCGTCGTCGTAGCGGGCGAAGGCGGGGAGGGTCCACTGCTCGGGCTCGGGGGTGCGGCGGCGCAGGGCGCCGGCGGACAGGCTGATGTGCACGGTGAGGTCGAAGGGGAACCAGTGGTTGAGGAGGAAGGGGCCGTGCAGCAACAGGGGGCTGCCGGGCGGGAGTTCGACGTAGTCGCTGCGGGTCGCCCGGTCGGTGACCGGGTCCCACAGGTCGGGCAGGACGCGGCCGGTGCCGTCCGCTTCGAGGGGTCCGAAGACCTCGCGCCACAGGGCGCCGGTGTCGAGCCAGCCGCTGTAGTAGGCCTCGGTGTCCTGGTGGCCGTACTCCAGGCGGAGCGAGGCGGGCCGCAGGAAGCCGTCCGCGGGCACGACCAGGCAGGAGCGGCCGCGGACGCGCAGGGCCTCGGCGACACGGTCGGCGAGATCGCCCGGGCGGGCGGCCGGTGCGCCGTCGAAGGCGATCCGCGGCCAGGGAGAGCCGTCGGCCGGGGCGAGGTCGAGCAGGCGCTCGGCGAGGGTGTCGCCGAGCCGTTCCCAGGTGATCGCTTGGAGTCGCACGGGTCCATGATGCCGGGGCCCGCCCGGGTGACCACGCGCGGTGCCCAGGGAGTGCCGGACGGTGCCCGGCCGGGCATGGAACGGGTATGAGCAGCGTCGTCCCGTCGTCGCCCCTCGCGGTGCGCGGCCCCCTCGTGTTCCAGCCCGTCCGGCGCCAGAGGTGCGCGGTGTGCCGGAGCGGGCCGCTCCGGCTGCTGGTCCTGGACGAGGGGCGGCCGCGCTGTCTCGACTGCGCGGATCTGGCGCATCTGGTGTTCCTGCCGCGCGGGGACACGGCGCTGACGCGGCGGGCGCGGGAGGAGAGCGGGCTGTCGGCAGTGGTCGTGCGCTTCCATCGGCGGCGCGGCCGGTACGAGCGGCAGGGGGTGCTGGTCGAGCCGGCGGCGCTCGCACGGGCGGAGGCCCGCTGTCTGGCGGACGCGGAGTCTCGGGCGCGGCGGCGGGAGCGGGACGCGGCGCGGCGGGCGGTGCGCGACGAGTTGTTCGTGGCGGCTTTCGCGGCGGAGATCCGGCGGCTGTTCCCTGGGTGCCCGGTGGAGCGGGCCGAGGCGATCGCCGCGCACGCGGGGGCGCGGGGCAGCGGCCGGGTCGGTCGGACGGCGGCGGGCCGGGCGTTGTCGGAGGGCGCGGTGCGGGCGGCGGTCCGGGCGGGCGTACGGCATGTGGAGACGCCGTACGACGCGCTGCTGATGTCCGGGGTGCCGTGGCGGGAGGCGCGGGCGCGGGTGGCCGCGCCGGTGGAGGCGGTGCTGGCGGCGTGGCGGATGCGGGGCGCGGAGGACGAGCCGGCTCGGGCCGAGCCCGAGGCGTCCTGAGCCCGGACCCCGACCCGAGCCCCGCCCCCGAACTCGGAACCCCCTGAGCACGGGCCCGGAACCCAGAACCCCTGACCCCGAACCCGGAAACCGGAAACCCGGACCCCTCCCCTCCGCTCCCCTCGTCGTACCGCTCCCTCCCCTAATTACCTGCCGTCCTCCACCGGACTGCGGCATGATCTCGGGGTCGGTGGCGGCGGGGCCGTACGGGGCCGGGGGCCGGCCGGCCGAGGGGGTTGGCATGATCGAAGGACCGTACTTCGTGCTCGTGGTGTTCGGGGCCCTGTGGTGCGGGCTCGCCGCGGGCGTCTTCGTCGCGTTCTCGACGTTCGTGATGCGCGGCCTCGGCGCCCTGCCGCCGGACCGCGGGATCGCCGCGATGAACGCGATCAACGTGGCCGCTGTGAACCCGGCGTTCATGGTCGTCTTCCTCGGCGCCGCCGCGCTGTGCGCCGTGATCGCCGTCGTGACGTTCGTGCTCTGGCCCGAGCAGGGCACCGTCGAGCTGCTGCTGGGCTGCGCGCTGTATCTGGTGGGGTCGTTCGGCGTGACGGTGCTGGCGAACGTCCCGCGCAACGAGGCGCTGGCGAAGCTCGCCGGTGACGAGGAGGCCGAGGCGAGCGCCGCGTACTGGGGGACGTATCGGAGCGAGTGGTCGGGCTGGAACCACATCCGCAGCGGCGCCTCCCTGGCCGCCTCCGCCTCCTTCCTGCTCGCGCTGACCTGAGCCGGCCTGAGATGTCCCGCGGCCGGGCCGGACGTATCGTGGCGAAAAGAGCCGCGGCGTAGGGAGACGGCCATGGCCGACCCCAAGGGCTTTCTCAGGACGCCCCGGCGGGAGGCGCCGCGCCGCCCCGTCGAGGAGCGCGTCCGGGACTGGGACGAGGTGTACGTGCCGGGCGGTCTGCTGCCGATCGTCGGCGGGCAGGCCGACCGGTGCATGGACTGCGGCGTCCCGTTCTGCCACGACGCGTGCCCGCTCGGGAACCTGATCCCGGAGTGGAACGACCTGGTCGCGCGGGACGACTGGCGGGCGGCGAGCGAGCGGCTGCACGCCACGAACAACTTCCCGGAGTTCACCGGCACGCTCTGCCCGGCCCCCTGCGAGGCCGGCTGTGTGCTCGCGATCAATCAGCCCGCGGTGACCATCAAGAATGTGGAGCTGGCGATCGCCGACCGCGCATGGGACGAGGGCTTCGTGTCCGTGCGCCCGCCGGAGCGCCTGTCGGGCCGCAGCGTCGGCGTGATCGGTTCGGGGCCCGCGGGGCTCGCCGCGGCCCAACAGCTGACCCGCGCGGGCCACACGGTCGCGGTGTACGAGCGCGACGACCGGCCGGGCGGGCTGCTCCGGTACGGCATCCCCGCGTTCAAGATGGACAAGCGCCGGCTGGAGCGCCGGCTGCGGCAGCTGGCGGACGAGGGCGTGCGGTTCCGTACGTCGACGGAGGTCGGCCGGGACGTCGGGGCGGCCGAGCTGCGGGCCCGGCACGACGCGGTCGTGATCGCCACGGGTGCCACGCAATGGCGCGAACTGGATGTGCCGGGGCGTGACTTGACGGGGATCCACCAGGCGATGGAGTACCTGCCGCTGGCGAACCGGGTGGGCGAGGGCGATCTGCCGGTCTCGCCGCTGAACGCCGAGGGCCGGCACGTCGTGATCGTCGGCGGCGGTGACACGGGCGCGGACTGCCTGGGGACGGCGCTGCGCGAGCGGGCCGCGTCCGTCACCCAGCTCGACATCTACGGCAGGCCGGGCGACGAGCGCGACGAGGAGGCGGAGCCCTGGCCGACGTATCCGAAGCTGTACCGCCTGTCGCCGGCGCACGAGGAGGCGGACGAGCTGGGGTCGTCGCCGCTCGCGCACGCGGACGCGCGGCTGTTCGCGGCGTCGACGCTGCGGTTCACGGGGGACGAGCGGGGCCGGGTGCGGGAGCTGCATCTCGTGGAGGTGGACGCGGGCCGGCGGCCGCGGCCGGGGACGGAGCAGGTGCTGCCCGCCGATCTGGTGCTGCTCGCGCTGGGGTTCCAGGGGCCGGAGCGGCGGCCCGGGGGTCTCGTGGACCAGTTGGGGCTCGGCGCGGACGCGCGGGGCGGGCTGTCCCGGGACGCGGGGTTCGCGACTCCGGTGCCGGGCGTGTTCGTCGCCGGGGACGCGGGACGCGGGCAGTCGCTGGTGGTGTGGGCGATCGCGGAGGGCCGGGCGGTGGCCGCGGCGGTCGACCGGTGGCTGACGGGGGCGACGGTGCTCCCGGCCCCGATCGGTGCGCACGACCGGCCGATGACCGCGTGACGGTCCCCGCGGCCGGCCCGGAGCGGTTCAGGACAGGAGGAAGTCGGCGGCGCCGGCCTTGGCGCCCTCGATGAACGCGGTGATCTCACCCGGGGTGTAGATCAGCGCGGGACCGTCCGGGTCGGAGGACTGGCGCACGGCGACGCGGCCGTCGGCCAGCTTCATGGCCTCGACGCAGTTGCCGCCGTTGCCCCCGCTCCAGGGCTTGTGCCAGCCCTCGGTGCCGAGTTCGCGCGCGGGCATGCCGTTGTAGACCGGCTCGCCGTCCACGCCTCGTATCCGGTCCTTGATCCGGTCCATTCAGAGCTCCTTGCGGAGATCGCTCAGGATCTCCTTTGTGCGTTGTGCCGTCGCGGCGTGCGCCGCCATGCGGTCCATGACCTCCAGGTGGGTGGCCACCTCGGGGCGCGCGTCGAGGTAGACGGCGCCGGTCAGGTACTCGCTGTAGACCATGTCCGGGAGTTCGGGCACGGCGAAGCGGAACAGGACGAAGGGTCCGTACGTGCCCGGGTGCGGGCCGGACGCGAACTCCGCGACCTGAAGCGTGACGTTGGGCAGCTCCATCACGTCGAGCAGACGGTCGAGCTGGGCGCGCATCACGTCCGCGCCGCCGACCGGGCGGCGCAGCGCCGTCTCGTCCATGACCATCCACACGCGGGGCGCGTCCTCGCGGGTGAGCAGGGCCTGGCGCCGCATCCGCAGGTCGACGTGGCGGTCGACGACCTCCGGGTCCTCGACGAGCGCCCGGCCGACGGCCCCGGAGCGGAGCACGCCACGCGCGTAGTCCGCGGTCTGGAGCAGTCCGGGCACGAAGTGCGGCTCGTACGACCTGATGAGGGAGGCGGCACCCTCCAGGCTGACGTACATCGAGAACCAGCCGGGCAGGATGTCGTGGAACCGCTGCCACCAACCCGGCTTGTTCGCCTCCTCGGCGAGCTGTACGAACGCCTCGGCCTCGTCCCGGTCGACGTCGTAGGACTTCAGGAGCAGCTGGAGGTAGGGGATCTTGAGGGCGACCTCGGCGGTCTCCATGCGCCGGATGGTCGCGGCGGTCACGCGCAGTACACGGGCGGCGTCCTCGCGCTTGAGCCCCGCGCTCTCCCGCAGGTCCTGGAGACGCCGGCCGAGCACGACCTGGCCGACCGTCGGCGCGGACCGCGGTTCGCTCACGCCCCTGCCCTCCCAGTAGTCCCTGTGTCGAGTTCCAGCCGCGGAAGAAGACCCGGAACCATCAGGTCACCGGCCGATTCCCCGCGGTCCACCCCCATTGGGCGCCGCGCGACGAGCTGTTGGCAGCAGTGTGCCATGCCCGCTCCGCGCGGCACACTGCACTCTGCACTTTTCAGAGTGGCTCTTGCCAAGTGTTCACGACGGGGAGATAGTGGCAAGCGTGACTCCGTCCGCGCCTTTAGGAACAGCAGCCCGCGAAGCTACGCTCGGTGACCTTTCCGGTACGCCGTTCGGGCCACCGGCCCGCCGCAGCAGCTTCGAACTGGCTCCCCACCCGGGCTCCGCCGCACAGGCCCGGCGCATGACGCGTGCCCATCTCACGGGATGGGGCGCGTGCGAGGACACCTGCGACGCGGCGGCTCTCGTCGTGTCCGAACTGGTCACGAACGCGATCGTGCACACCGCCAGCCGCCGGATCCACTGCGAGCTGCACGAGCTGTGCGACGACGCGGGCGAGCGCGTGCGGATAGCCGTGCGCGACGAGGGCCGGATGCCCGGCGACACCGCTCCGGCGGGCCGTGTCGCACCCGAGGAGGAGCACGGCAGGGGGCTTCTTCTCGTGGCCGCGGTCTCCAGCGCGTGGGGCGCTCAGGAGACCGGGCCGGGCCTGGTCGTATGGGCCGAACTGCCGCGCGACGGAGGGCAGGGCGCCGCCGCGGGCCCGATGCCGGAGGCCTCCGGCCCCGCCGAGTGGTCCTGGTGAACGGCCACTGCGCGCAGCCGGCTTCAACGGCTGCGCGGACGGCCTGAACGTGCTGGTGAACGTCCGCCCCGAGCTGTTCGGCGGAGAACGACGAGCGTGCTGAGCGGGAACGGATGGGCGTGTTGACGACGAGGACGATGCACCTGGACTCGCTGGTCGGCCTCGCGCGGCGACGGCCGATGTCGAGCCCCGTCCCACCGACCCTGCGCCTGGGCGTTCCTGACGGCATGACGGCACCGCTCGGCTGCGACGCGGTGTCCGTCCCCGAGGACTTCGCCCGCGCGATGACGCACCGGCTGCCCCGCATGGGCTGTGTCTACGCGGACGGCGCGCACTGGTGGTGGATCGTGCCCTCGGACTCGGACGTGGCCCTGGAGTGGCCCGCGCCCGCCCGGTACACGACGGGCGCGCTGGTGCCGGACGCCCGGCGCACACCGGCGCTCATCCACTGCCCCGACGGGGCCGTGCCGTACACGCCGCCGATCCCGCTGTACCTGGCCCTGTGCCGGGTGACGGGGACGACGCCGTCCTGGTCCCGCTCGGCGGCCTGAGCGGGCGTCAGTCGACGTACTCGTCGTGGTAGCGCACCGCCGCGCTGCCCGCGGGGGCGCCGAGCGCCGAGGACCGCCCCGCGGGCAGCTCCCACTCCTCCTGCCGCCCGAGTGCGGTGAGGTCCAGCAGGTTCGTGGTGAAACCGATGCCGTCAAGGCCGCGGTCGAACGTCGAGTACGTGTGGAAGACCCGCTCGCCGTCGCGCAGGAAGCAGCTGATCGCGGGGCGCTCCTGGAGGCAGCCGCCGACCTCCACGGTGGTGCCGAAGTCCTGGTTGAAGTCGCTGAGGTTCGAGGAGTACCAGGGCACCGTCCAGCCCATGCGGGCCTTGAACGGCAGGATCTTGGTGAACGGGGCGCGGGAGACGGCCGCGAAGGCGGTGCCGCGGGCCCGCAGGTGCGCCAGGTGCCCGATCTGGTCGAGGAATCCGGAGCAGCTGGGGCAGCCGGCCTCCCACTCGGGCGCGAACATGAAGTGGTAGACGACGAGTTGGGTCCGGCCCTCGAACAGGTCGAGCAGCTCGGCCTTGCCGTCCGGCCCCTCGAAGACGTACAGCTTGTCGATCTCGACCATGGGCAGCTCGCGCCGTCGCGCGTTCAGTGCGTCGCGCGCCCGGGTCGCCGCCTTCTCCAGTGCGAGCAGTTCCTCGCGGGCGGCGCGCCACTCCTCGTGCGTGACCACCTTCGGCAGCCCCATGGTTCCTCCTCGGATCGGGGTCTCTGGGAGGTGTGACCGGGGGTGTGCGCGGAACTCATCGCTGCCGCCGAAGTTTTTTTCCGTCAATTCTCGTGGGGTTCTCGGGGGTTCCCCGAATGTTCGCTGAGGGTGCACTGTTGTCCGCTGAGCCCGACACCATCACAATGCTCATGCCAAACATGGCGCTCGGTGCACCACTCTCACCTCGGGAGAGGAACCCCCCACTATGAAGAAGTCTCTCGTCGGCGCGCTCTTCGGCGTGCTCCTGCTGGGCGCGACCGCCGCCCCGGCCACGGCCCTCGGCGACACCGCAACGTCCCAGCACACGGCGAAGGTCAAGCCCAGGGCCGTCAGCTTCGCCGGCACGGTGGCGCTCAGCAACTGTTCCGGCTCGGTCGTGCGGGTGCCGAACTCGCAGCCGACCGACCCGGCCCTGGTGATGTCCAACGGCCACTGCCTGGAGTCCGGTTTCCCCGGCCCTGGCGAGGTCGTCGTCGACCAGCCCTCGACCCGCAGCTTCAGCCTGCTCAACTCGTCGGGCAGCAAGGTCGCGACGCTGCGCGCGAGCAAGGTCGCGTACGGGACGATGACCGACACGGACGTCTCGCTGTACGAACTCACCAGCACCTACCAGCAGATAGAGAGCTCCTACGGCATCAAGGCCCTGGAGCTGTCCGCGGACCACCCCACCCAGGGCACGGCGATCAGCGTCGTCTCGGGCTACTGGAAGAAGATCTACAACTGCTCGATCGACGGCTTCGCCTACCGGCTCAAGGAGGGCGAATGGACCTGGAAGGACTCGGTCCGCTACACCTCGGCCTGCGACACGATCGGCGGCACCTCCGGCTCCCCGGTGCTCGACCAGGCGACCGGCAAGGTCGTCGCGGTCAACAACACCGGCAACGAGAGCGGTGAGGAGTGCACGGACAACAACCCGTGCGAGGTGGACGAGAACGGCCAGGTGACCGTGCGCCAGGGCATCAACTACGCCCAGCAGACGTACGGGATCGTGCCCTGCGTCGGCACGGGCAACAAGATCGACCTGTCGGCTCCGGGCTGCGCCCTGCCCAAGCCGTGACCTGACCGGCCCGTCCTCGCGCCCCGCCCCACAGGGGGCGCGGGGACGGGTCTCCGGCACCGGTGTGACACTGGGCGCGTGACCAGGGACGACACGGAACCGGACGACGGCGGATGGCCGGACGTCGCGGGCGACACCGCCCTGACGATCCACGTCCCGGAGGCGGACGCGCTGGTGCGCACCCCGTCCCGGGCGCACGTCACGGTGCTCTACCCGTTCCTGCCGCTCCCCCGCCTCACCGGCGCGCCGGACGCGCGACTGGCCGCCCTCTTCGCCTCCGTGCGCCCCTTCACCCTGACCTTCCGCGAGACGCGCCGCTGGCCGGGCGTCCTGTACCTGCCGCCGGAACCGGACGATCCGCTGCGCGCCCTGACGAAGGCGGTCCGCGATCTGTGGCCGGAGGCCGTCCCCTATCGCGGTGTCTTCGGGCACGAGGGCCTCGACCCGCATCTCACGCTGGCGAGCGGAGACGGTACGGACGCGCTGCCCGCTCGCGACTTCACCGCGGCCCTGCCCGTCCGGACCCGGGTCGAGGAGGTCCGGCTGATCGTGACGGACGGCCCCGGGACCGGCTGGCGGGACGTCCGCGCGTACCGGCTCGGCGGCGCTCAGCCCTGACCGCGTACCGCGCGCACGACACCCTCCAGCAACTCCTGTGCCCGGTCGACGAGTCGGCCCGGGTCGGGCTCGGCGAGGACGTCGTCGATGCCCCGCAGTCCGGCGCGGGCCAGCAGCCGCTTCTCGTTGGTGACCCATTCCCCGCGCGCGGCGAGCACGGCGTGCGCGGCCTGCATCGCGGCGACGCTCACGGCGCCGAGGACCTCGGCGCGGCCGCCGTTCGGCACGTTCCCCGCGCGCGCGTACGCGAGTGTCATGGCGGCCTTGCCCCACCATTCCCCGGCGGCGGCCTCGCGCAGCGCCGCCGGATACCGGTCGACCGCGGGAACCGTGCCGCGCAGGACACGGTTGAGGGCGAGTTCGGCGACGACGAGGTAGCTGGGGATGCCGGCGAGGTGGAACATGAGCGGCTCCCAGCGGAACCGGCCCGCCTCGGCCTCCTTCACCTCGTGCTCGACCTCGTCGAGGTCGCGGTAGTGCACGTCGACCCGCCGCCCGTCGACGACGAGCCAGGCGCCGCCGTTGAACACGCCGCCGCCCCAGCCGCCGATCTCGGATGCCTCGCCCTCCCAGCCGAGGTCCCTCAGGTCCTGCGGGTCGAAGGGGCCCCGGTAGTACACGGCGAGGTCCCAGTCGCTGGACTCCTTGTGCGTGCCCTGGGCCCGCGATCCGCCGAGCGCGACGGCGTGGACGTGCGGCAGGGCGGCGAGGCGGTCGGCGAGGGAGTCGAGGAAGGCGGCGTCCTGGTCGAGGGCGCTCTCGGTGGTCTCGGGGTCCATGGGACAGCACCGTAGCGGGAGTTCGCCGCCGGTCGGTTGTCAGTACCCCGCTGTACGGTGGCCGCAGTTCCACACATGATCCACATCCACGGGGGATGCGCAGCCATGAGTTCGACCTTGCGCGGGCCGAGTGCCCGGCACCCCGCCGCGCGGTCCGGGCGGCGGCCCGGGTGTCTGGCGGCGCCGTTCGTCCTCGCGGGCCGCGTCTTCCGGCCGGCCCGCCCGGACCGGGTGACCGACGGTGCCATCGAATCGGCCCAGATCGCCCGCACGGCCATCGGGATCGTGGCGACGCTCTGGCTCGTGTACGCGTACCCGATGCGCCAGTCGGTCGGTTCGTTCGCGATGGACAAGTTCGCGGAGACGCTGCTGAGCACGGGGGTCCTCGTGGTGGCGGGGCCACTGGCGCTCGCGGTGTTCGTGGCCGCCGCGCGTCCGCCGCTGAGGGGCGTGTACCTGCGACGGCTGAGCGGTCCGCTGCGCGGCTTCGCGGCACTGCTCGCGGCCGTACTCGCCCTGGCGCTGCCCTCGTTGACGAACGGGGGCGTGGCGCTGGACGGGCCGCTGTACTACGTGTTCCTGATCGCCGGGCTGCCGCTCGTCCTGTTCGCTCTGCCGTTCGCGCTCACCGCGTGCGTGCTCTGCGTCCACCACGCGTTCCGCACCGCCGACGTGCACGAGGTGCTGCCGCCGCTGCTGTCCCCGCTGCTGGTGTGGGCCATGTTCGGCGTGCAGGTGCTCGACGACGCGCCGGTCGCCGCGCCGCTGCCGGTACGGATCCTGTTCCTGGTCGGCCCCCCGCTGTCGGTGACGGCCCTGTCCTGGTGGGAGCTGAGACGGCTGCGCACGCACTTCGGCATCACGCTGCGCGGGGCACTGAACCGCCAGGGGCCGGCGCGCCCGTGAGCCGGGGCGTGCTGTTGCGGGCCAGTTCCAGCGCGCCGCTCTCCCACCACTGGCCCGCCGGGGGCCCGCCGCGGCAGGTCCCGTCGGACTCGCCGGGCCGCTTGATCCAGAGGTAGGCGTCGAGGGCGGGGTCCGCCGTCCCGGTGGTGGGCGGGGTGCCGAGGGCGCGGCCGGGCGGGTTGCACCAGGCGTCGGTGCCTTCGTAGGGGCCGTTGCCGTTGCGGCTGCTGTCGATGACGAAGTGCGGGGTGCCGCCGAGCGCGGCGAGGAGCCGGTGGCCGTAGGCGGACGTCTCGGCGTTCGTGCGGTAGTTGGCGACGTTCAGGGCGATGCCGGTGGCCGCGGCGACGCCCGAGCGGCGCAGGGGGTCGACCAGGCGGGCGGGGTCGGGGATCCAGCCCGCGTTGCCGGCGTCGAGGTAGACGCGGGTGCCGGGGCGGGCGGCGAGGCGCTGGACCGCGTAGGACAGGAGGGCGTAGCGCTCCTCGGTGTCGGCGCCGGGGCAGCCGGCGACGGCCGAGGCGACGGCGTCGGGCTCCACGACGACGTAGGCGCCGCCGCTGCCGAGGCCGGAGGCGAGGGAGTCGATGTAGGCGCGGTAGGCGGCGGCGTCGGGGGCGCCGCCCGCGGAGTAGGAACCGCAGTCGCGGTGCGGGATGTGGTAGGCGACCAGGACGGCGGTGCGGCCCGCGCGGGCGGCCGCCTCGGTGACGGCGCGGGCGGTGGGGCCGGGATCGGTCCCGCCCAGCCAGACCGCCTGGGGGCGGCCGGCGATGCGGTCGACGAGTTCGGCGTCGGCGGTGCGGTCCTGGGCACGGTACGCGGCGGCCTGGCGGGCCGCCGCGCTGTCCGGGTCGACCCAGAAGACGGCACCGGCCCGGGCCCCGTGCCCGGCCGCGGCCGGGGCGAGACTCAGCAGCGCCGCCAGCAGAACGCCCAGTACCGGGCGCGAGGACTTGGCCATGGCCGGATGATGCTCGGACCCCGCCCGCGCCGGGTGTCCCGAGGGCCCCGGCGCAGAAAGGTGCACCCGTTCGGCGGCGCGCGTCACTGCGGCCGGGGGCCGCTCCGGCGAGCCTGCGAGCCTGCGAGTTCAGACCTCGACCGCGTCCGCCGGGTCCACCGGCTCCGCCGACGCCGACTCCGCTCGCTCCGCGCGGCAGATCAACCCGTAGAGGAGCGCCGAGACGGCAGTGCCGATGAACCAGGAGTACGCGGCGACCGAGTCGAAGTACGGGACGAGGGCGAGGACCACGGCGAGGCCGGCGGAGGGGACGAAGGCGGCCAGGGCCTTCGGGTTGACGCCGCCGCGGTAGTGGTAGCGGGAGCCGGGCGTCGCGTCGAAGAGGGCGCGGTCGTCGATGCGGCCGCGCTTCACCCAGAAGTAGTCGAGCATGATGATGCCGAACAGCGGGCCGAGGAAGGCCCCGAGGCCGCCGAGGAAGTAGTTCACGACGGTCGGGTTGGAGTAGAGGTTCCACGGCGTGACGACGAGGGCGAGGACCGTCGAGATCGCGCCGCCGACCTTGAAGCTGATCTTCTGCGGCCAGACGTTCGCCAGGTCGTAGGCGGGCGAGACGAAGTTGGCGACGATGTTGACGCCCATGGTGGCGACGGCGAAGGTCAGCGCGCCGAAGACGAGGACCCAGGTGTTGCCGATGCGGGCGACGAGGAGCGCCGGGTCGGTGATCGCCTCGCCGAAGACCTCGACGCTGCCCGCGGTGACGACGACGGAAAGGACCACGAACGCCGTGGAGTTGATGGGCAGGCCCCAGAAGTTGCCGCGCCGCACGGTCCTGTAGTCGGGCGCGAAGCGGGAGAAGTCGCAGAAGTTGAGCATCAGCGTGCCGTACGTGGCGAGGATCAGGCCGATCGCGCCGAACCACTGGCGGAACTGCTCGCCGGAGGAGACGGGGTGCGGGGTGGTGGTCAGCGAGATGGTCCAGCCGGCTTTGGCCCAGATCCAGACGGCGAGCGCGAGCATCACGATCCAGATCGCGGGTCCGCAGAAGTCCTGGAACTTGCGGACGGACTCCATGCCGCGCGTGATGATCAGCGACTGCACGAGCCACAGCGCGAGGAAGGACGCCCAGCCCAGGGCGTGCAGGCCGAGGAAGGAGTGCTCGGTCCAGGACTTCATCCCGGGGAAGGCGGCGAGCACCATCACGTTGACGGCGACGGAGGCCAGATAGGTCTGGATTCCGTACCACATGATGGCGATGACGGCCCTGATCAGAGCGGGGATGTTCGCGCCCCAGACGCCGAAGCTGATGCGGCTGACGACGGGGAACGGGACGCCGTGCCGCTGACCGATACGGCCCATCGCGTTGCAGCCGGCGTAGATGAGGACGAAGCCGATGAGCAGCGCGCTGAAGACCTGCCAGGCGTTGAGGCCGAGGACCAACAGGCCTGCCGCGAAGGTGTAGTTGCCGAGGTTGTGGACGTCGGACATCCACAGGGCGAAGAGGTCGTAGACCTTCCATTTGCGCTCCGCGGCGGGCGCGAGGTCCTCGTTGACCAGGCGCGGGTCGGGAGTGAAGGCGGCGGCCTGCGTGGGCGTGGGTTCGGCCACGGGCATGGGGTACCTCCCAGAGTGCTGTGACGAGCAGCGTGCTGTGACGAGCGGTGTGCTGTGACGAGCGGAGAGTGCTGTGACGCGCAGCGAAAGGGGTTTGGTATACCAAAGCGGCGTCATCGTCCCGCTCCGAGCGGCGCCCGGCAACGTCCCTACGGTTACGGCTCGGTAAAACCACGGCCCCGGCCCCCGCGGGCGATCGGGGAAGATGGGCGCATGGCGACGGCGGAACCCCTGGGGGCGGTGCGCGAGCACGTGCTCGCGACCCTGCGGCAGGACATCATCGGCGGACGGTCACGCCCCGGCGAGCGGCTGGTCGAGCGGGAGCTCGCGGAGCGCTTCGGGGTCTCACGGGTGCCGGTGCGAGAGGCGATCAGGGCGCTCGTGACGGAGGGCTTCGTGACGTTCGAGACGCCGCGCCGGGCCGTCGTGCGCACGCTGACCCGCACCGACGTGACCGAACTCTACGAACTGCGCGAGGTGTTGGAGGTGCACGCGGCCGGGCTCGCCGCGCAGCGGGCGGGCCGGGACGGACTGGACCGGCTCGCGGACCTGCTCGACGTGGCCGCGCGGGCCACCGAGCGGGACGACGCGGACACCCTCACGGACGTCAACTCCCGCTTCCACGACGCCCTGTTGGCGGCGGCGGGCAACAGTCTGCTGACCGACGTGATGCAGCCGGTCGGCGGCCGGCTGCGCTGGCTGACCCGGCGCAACGAGGAGTGGGCCCAGCAGCTCGCCGAACACCGGGAGCTGTACGCGGCGGTGGCCGCCGGGGACGCGGAGCGGGCCAGAGCGGTCGCCCTGGCCCACGTCCGCACGAATCACCGCTCCACGGTCCGCCACCTGTTCGACGACGCCGCGGACGACTAGGGCGCGTACGGGAGCACGCGCGAGGGCACGCACAAGGACGCGCACGAGGACGCGTACGAGGACGCGTACGGCACGACTCAGAGGACGGCGAGCCGGTCCACGACGAGCTGGGCCCGGCGCTCGACGTCCGCGGCGGGGAGACGGCCGGCCCGGGTCAGGGTCGCCTGGCCGTGCAGGGCCGCCCAGAACACCTCGGTGAACAGCCCCGGGTGCACCCCCTCCCCCGCGACCTCGCCGAGGGTCTCCATGAGGGCGGCGAAGGCGTCCTTCAGGGGTTCCGGGGTGTCCTCCCGCGCGTACGGGAGGCCGCCGTCGAGCTGGAACAGGGCGTCGTAGACCGCCGGGTTGCGTGCGGCGAAGTCGAGATAGGTGCGGGCAAGGGCGGTGACGCGCTCGCGCGGACCGTCCGCGGCGGCGGTCGCCGCCCGCACGGCGACCGCCAGCTCGGCGGCTCCCTGGAGGGCGACGGCGCCGATGATCTCGCGTTTGCCGCGGAAGTGGCTGTAGAGGACGGGCTGGCTGTATTCGATGGCCTCGGCGAGCCGGCGGGTGGTGACGGCGTCCCAGCCCTGCTGCTCGGCGAGTTCGCGGGCGGTGTCCACGATGAGGCGTTCACGGTCCGCCCGTTCGCGCTGCTTGCGCTCCTGTACCGACATGACGCGATCCTAGCACCGCTAGACAACCGAGCGACATTAGGTCTAGCGTTGCCTCATCAGCTAGCAGCGCTAGAAAGTTGGAGGGGTCAACATGCTCGCCGTACTCGAGGTCGTCACCGTCGTGGCCGTCGGCCTGATGGTCGGGGTGGAGTTCTCCGTCGCCTTCGTCATGAACCGCATCTTCGACGCCCTTCCCGACGACAGCGACCAGATGGCCCGCTCCCACGGCGGCCGCATGCTCGGCGCCCTGATGCCCTTCTGGTACATCGGCTCCGTCGTCCTCTGCGCCATCTGGGCCGTCGCGGGACGCCACCACGAGGGCACCGGCCTGGTGGCCGCCGGCGCCGCCCTCCTGATCGTCAGCGTGATCATGTCGATCCTCCTCCTCGTCCCGATCAACAACCAGGGCAAGAAGTGGACCCCCGAGACCCGCCCCGCGGACTGGAAGGAGCAGATGAACCGCTGGGACCGCTACCACTACGTCCGCGTCGCCGTCATCGTCGCCGCCTTCACCCTCCTCGTCACCGCCCTCGTCTGAGAGGGGCGCGAGGAGCCGCTAGGGCGTCTCGGCGGACGCCGTCCGCATGCGCCCGTACGCGTACACGCAGCCGGCGAGCGCCAGGTCGGACAGGAGCATGAATCCGATGCTGTACGAGTCCTTGGCGCTGTAGATGGCGCCCATGACGAGCGGCGGGACGAAGCCGCCGAGGCCTCCCATCGCTCCGACGATGCCGGTGACCGAGCCGACCTGGGGCTGCGGGGTGACCTGCGAGACGAGGGCGAACACGCTGCCGCTCGCGGTGCCGAGACCGGCCGCCATCAGCATGAAGCAGACGGTGCCCATGGGGTTCAGGGCCGGGTCGAAGGCCTGCATGATGGCGAACAGGGCGACGACGGCGAGCGCCCACGCGGTGACCACGGCCGGGTGGATCCGGTCCGAGAGCCAGCCGCCGATCGGCCGGAAGACGACCGTGACCAGCGCGAATCCGGCCGCCTTGGTGCCCGCCTCGGTGGGGCTGAGCTCGTACCAGGTCTTCAGGTAGGTGGGCAGGTAGACGCCGAAGGCGACGATTCCGCCGAAGCCGATCGCGTAGAGGGCGGACAGCTCCCAGGTGACCCGCAGCTTTCCGGCCTTGCCGAGCCGGGTGCCCAGCGAGGTCGACGGGATCGGGCGGTCCGGGTGGTCGGTGATCAGCAGGGCGGCGATCACCGCGTAGACGGCCAGAGCGATGGCGACGACCAGGAACGGCAGGTTCTCGCCGTGCTTGGCGATGCGCGGCGTGAAGTAGCCGGACAGGGCGACGCCGCCCATGCCCATGCCGAAGACGCCGAGCGCGAGGCCCCGGTGCGCGGGCGGGAACCAGGAGTTCACCAGCGGGATGCCGATGGCGAAGGTGGTGCCGCCGAGGCCGAGCAGGAAGCCCACGGCGAGCATCGCGCCGAAGTTGTGCCGGGCCGGGATGACGAGGAGCACCGGGACGATGGTGAGCGCGGAGATCAGCGGGAACAGCAGCTTGGCGCCGTAGCGGTCGGTGAGGGCGCCGACCGGGATGCGTCCGAGCGAGCCCACGAGCACGGGCACCGCGACGAGGAAGGACTGGGCGAACGAGCTGAGGTTCAGGTCCGACCCGAAGACACCGGCGAGCGGCGCGATCAGGTTCCAGGCCCAGAAGGTGAGCGCGAAGCCCACGGTGGCCACGATGAGGTTGCGGTAGGCGGCCGCCGAGGGTCCGCTCGCGGCCGGTGCCCCGGCCTGCGATCGCGTCGTGCGCGCGGAGGATGTCGTCACCCCTTCACGCTAGGAATCGGCCTCCCCGCCCTCCTGATCTGCTGCTCCGTTCGGGCGAACGGGCAGGCCCGCCTCCGTGGCCGCCGCGTGCAGCACGGCCCGCAGCATGGCGGGGGTGAGCCGGCCGGTGAAGGTGTTGCGCTGGCTGACGTGGAAGCAGCCGTAGAGGGCGGGTCCGTCGGCGAGGGCGACGCGGGTGCCGTGGGAGAAGACGGGGCGGGGGCGCGGCACGCTCAGGCCCGCCGCGGTGAGCGCCGGGAGGGTCGCCTGCCAGCCGAAGGCGCCGAGGACGACGACGGAGCGCAGCGTGGGCCGCAGCAGTTCGAGCTCGGTGACGAGCCAGGGGCGGCAGGTGTCGCGCTCGGCCGGGGTGGGCTTGTTGGCGGGCGGGGCGCAGCGCACGGGCGAGGTGAGGCGTACGCCGTGCAGGGTCAGGCCGTCGTCGGCGGCGACGGCGTCGGGCCGTGAGGCGAGCCCGAGGTCGTACAGGGCGCGGAAGAGGACCTCGCCGGAGCGGTCGCCGGTGAACATGCGGCCGGTGCGGTTGGCGCCGTGCGCGGCCGGGGCGAGGCCGACGATCAGCAGGGACGCGTCGTGCGGGCCGAAGCCGGGCACGGGCCGGCCCCAGTACGCCTGGTCGGCGAAGGCGGCGCGCTTGGTGCGGGCGACCTCCTCACGCCAGGCGACGAGCCGCGGGCAGGCCCGGCAGCCGGTGATCCGCGCGTCGAGCCGCCCGATCCCGTCCAGACCGTCCGGCCCTTCCGGTCCGGCCGGCACGTCCGGTCCGTGCATCGCCCGGTCCGCCCCTCCCGCCCCGTCCGTTCCGTCGGTCGCGTCCATCACTCCACCGTAGGCGGGACCGGGGCTCGCCGACGCGGGGAGGCTCTAAGGTCGAGGCATGGCAGCGGAGAATGCGCGGAGTTCGGGAACGCCGGAGACCCCCGGCGGCGGTGCCGGTGTACGGGTCGACAGCTGGATCTGGGCCGTGCGGCTGGTCAAGACCCGCTCGGCGGGCGCGGCGGCCTGCAAGGGCGGCCATGTGAAGGTGAACGGGACGAGCGTGAAGCCCGCTCACACCCTGCACGTCGGCGACGAGGTCCGGGTGCGCCGGCCCGGGGACCGCGAACGCCTGGTGATCGTCAAGCGGCTGATCCGCAAGCGGGTCGGTGCGCCCGTCGCGGTCGAGTGCTACGAGGACAACTCGCCGCCGCCTCCCCCGCGCGGGGCGATCGCCCCGGTCGGGGTGCGCGACCGGGGCACGGGCCGGCCCACCAAGCGGGACCGGCGTGAGCTGGAGCGGCTGCGCGGCATCTTCGGCCAGGGCCCGGGCCCCGACGACGACAGCGGCCACGACGGGCCCTGAGGCCGGTCAGGAGGCGCGTCGCAGCAGCGCGATCAGCTCGCGGTCGTGCGCGCGGCGCGCCCACGCCAGGACGACGAGCGGCACCATGAGGATCAGCGGCGTCGCCGCGTTCTCCCCGTCGAACACGGTCAGTTGGGTGATGAAGGCGCCGACCAGCAGGCCGCACAGGGCGATCGGGGTGACCCCGGAGAGCACCGGGACCAACAGGCCGATCGCCCCGGCCAGTTCGAGCAGACCGATCGCGTACATGCCGGGCGCTCCCCAGCCGATTCTGTCGAAGGCCTCGACGGCCGAGGCGTGTCCGATGAGCTTGGGCAGGGCGCTCGCGAAGGCGAAGAACAGGGCGAGCAGCACGGTGACCGTGCGCAGCGCGATCCGGGCGGCGCGGGAGCGGGCCGGGGCGGCGACCGCGGCGGCGTTGACGGAGGCGGGGGCTGCGTTCGACACGATGACTCCTCGGGAACTGACGTGCGGTGTTCTTACGCAGGGTCAGACCCGCCCGGGCACCGGAACTCATCGCTGTTCCCGCCCCTGATCACGAAGGAATCTCCCCCGGTCCCACGGGAGTCGCCCGCGGTCACACGGGAATCGCCCGCACCCACGACCCGTCCGGCGTCAGCAGCCGGTCGATCTTCAACCCGGCCTCCGCCAGCGCCTGTTCGAACTCCTGCGGGGTCAGCGGTCGGCAGCGGTACGTCTGCGTCCACACCACGTCCGGGAACACGTACTCCACCTTCACCGCGCGCACCCCGTCACCGACCGGCTCCGAGTACAGCTTGCGGATCGTGAAGCGGCCGTCGACGACCAGCTCGCGCGGCAGGTTCTCGTGCGCGCCCGCCCGCTCGCGCTGGATCAGCACGCAGCCGTCGTCGGCGACGTGCCGGCGGCAGGCGGCGAGCATGCCGCGCCGCACCTCCGCGTCCCCCGTGTGCACGAGGATCGACGCGAGCATCACCACGTCGAACGTCTCGCCCAGGTCGAGCCCCTCGATGGTGGAGCGCACCGTACGCGCACCCTTGACCCGCTCCAGCATCTGCGGCGACTCGTCCACCGCGGTCACCCGGAAGCCCCGCTCGACCAGCGGGTGCGTCACCCGGCCCACCCCGCAGCCCAGCTCCAGGAGCGTGGCGCCCGCGGGCACGGCCGCAGCAATGACGTCCGGCTCGTCCTCCACGGGCAGCCGCGCGTACAGCTCCACCGCGCATCCGTCGGGTGTGATGGCCCCCGGCCCCGTCGCCTCGTACCCCTCGCGCATCTCAAGGTCCATGCACGGGGAACGAGCCGCCCGCCCCTGCCGTTCCCGCTCCCCCGCTCCGCGCCGCGGAGAGGCACCATGGAAGGGGTACCTCTTCGTCGGCCGAGGGGAGAGTGACCATGCATCTCGCGCATCTGTCCCGCACCGGTGACGAGCCGCTCACGGCCCGCAGCCCGCTGCGCATGCGGCTGGGGCTTGCCCTGTTCGGCCTGGTCTGGACCGTGTTCGGCACCGTCGCGTTCCTGATCGCGCACCGTCCGTGGTGGGCGCTGGCCTGCGGGGTCCTGTGGCTGATCACGACGGTCGACCTCTACCTGATCGTGCGCCACATCCGCCAGGGGCCGCACTACCAGCCCGGGCGCGACGTGCCGCCGTACCACCGCTCCCCGTGACGACGGGGGCGCCGGGGGCGCCGGGGGCGGCTGTCAGTCGTCGAAACGGGCCGCCGCGAGGTACTCGGGCTGCGGGTCGAGCGCGGCGGCCAGCCGGAAGTGGCGGCGGGCCTGCTGCGGGCGCAGCCAGCGCTCGTAGGTCCTGGCGAGGGCGAAGTGCGCGAACGCGTTGTCCGGCTCGCGCTCCAGGACGATGGAGAACTCCAGCTCGGCTGCGCGCAGTTGGGCCGCGGCGAAGAAGGCGCGGGCCCGCAGCAGGCGGGCCGCCGTGTTCTCCGGGTGGGCCGCGATCACGTCGTCCAGAAGCTTCACCGCGCCCCGGGGGTCACGTGCGGCGAGCAGCTGCTCGGCGGCTCGGTAGTCGATGACGTGCGTCTCGGGGGTGGCGTCGGGCACGGTGAACTCCCTCCTGGTGTCGACCACGTCAACACCACGGACCGTAAGGCCTATTCCTGCCCACCGCGCCGTACGCGAACACGCGGACGGCCCCCGGGCGCGGCTCAGGGCCCGCTCAGCGCCACCGCGAGCACCATCCCGACGACCACGAGCACAGCGCCGGCGATCATGAACGCCCGGTCGACACCGGGCCGCTCGGCGCCGAGCACCACGGTCTCGCGCGGATCGTCGACGTCGTACGCGACGCTGACGACGCCGCCGGGCGGCAGCGGGCGCCGTCGGCTGGCCGGGACGGGCGAAGCGACCTCGACGACGCGTCCGTCACCGGTCTCGAACTGCAGCAGCGGCCGCGCGGAGCCCTGCTGGGGCGGCTTGACCAGTGCCTCGGCGACATTGGCCGCGGTGCGCAGCCGCCGGGTGCGCTGGAGCCCGTAGGCGCCGGCGATCAGTGCGACGAGGCCGCCCATCGCGATGCACGCGGCAAGCAGGATCACGCCGTCGCGGTGTGCGCGCGGCGCACCAGCTCGGCCCACACGGTGTCGACCTGCTCCACGAGGCGCTCGCGCGGGCCGTCGTTGTCGATGACGAGGTCGGCGATCTCGCGGCGCTGCTCGCGGGTGGCCTGGGCGGCCATCCGGGCGCGCGCGTCGTCCTCGGTCATGCCGCGCAGCCGGGTCAGCCGGTCGAGCTGGGTCTCGGGCCTCGCGTCGACGACGATGACCAGGTCGTAGAAGGGGGCGAGGCCGTTCTCGGTGAGGAGCGGGACGTCGTGGACGACGACCGCGTCGGTGCCGGCCGCCGCTTCCAGTTCGGCGGAGCGGGCCCCGACCAGCGGGTGCACGATCTTGTTCAGTACGGCGAGCCGGTCGGCGTCGGCGAAGACGATCGCGCCGAGGGCGGGCCGGTCCAGGGTGCCGTCGGGGGCGAGCACCTCCTCGCCGAAGGCCTCGACGACGGCCGCGAGCCCCGGCGTGCCGGGCTCGACGACCTCCCGTGCGATGCGGTCCGCGTCGATCAGGACGGCCCCGCGCTCCACCAGGAGCCGGGACACCTCGCTCTTGCCGGCGCCGATACCGCCGGTCAGCCCCACCTTCACCATGAGCGGAAGCTTAGGGCAGACCCCGCGCCCGCTCACCGGCCGGTCAGGAGTACCCGGTCAGGAGTCGCCCTCGCGCTCGGCGAGGAACCGCTCGAACTCGAGGCCGATCTCGTCGGCGGAGGGGATGTCGGCCGGCTCGGCCAGCATGTTCCCCCGCGACGCGGCACCGGCCGCGGCGTCGTACTGGTGCTCTAGGCCCTGGACGAGCGAGACGAGCTCCTCGTCGCCCTCCTGCACCTGGCGGTCGATCTCCGTCTGGGTGCGGTGGGCGGCGGTGCGCAGTCCGTGCGCGACGCCGGGCAGGACCAGGCCGGTCGCGCCGGTGATCGCCTCCAGGACGGTGAGCGCGGCGTCCGGGTACGCGGAGCGCGCGATGTAGTGCGGGACGTGCGCGGCGACGCCGAGGACGTCGAAGCCGGCCTCGATCAGGCGGTACTCGATCAGGGCCTCGGCGCTGCCCGGGACCTGCGCCTCGTCGAACGGGCTGCGGTGGCCGGGGACCAGCTCCGACCTGTTCCCGTGCGGGGTCAGGCCGACGGGGCGGGTGTGCGGGACGCCCATCGGGATGCCGTGGAAGTTCACCGCGAGCCGGACGCCGAGGCGCTCCACTATCTGCTGCACGGCGGCCGCGAAACGCTCCCACTCCACGTCGGGCTCGGGCCCGGAAAGGAGCAGGAACGGGGCGCCGGTGGCGTCCTGCACGAGCCGCACGTCGAGCGAGGGCACCTCGTAGTCGGTGAACTGCTCGCGGCGGAAGGTCAGCAGCGGGCGGCGGGCCCGGTAGTCGACCAGCCGGTCGTGGTCGAAGCGCGCGACGACCTGGTGCGGCAGCGAGTCCAGGAGCCGATCGACGATCTGGTCGCCGGTCTCGCCCGCGTCGATGTAACCGTCGAAGTGATAGAGCATGACGAGGCCTGCCGACTCCTGGGCGAGCGCCATGTCGACCACGGCGAGCCCTTCCGGCTCCCACGTATACAAATCCTGCGGATCAAGCACAGTGACCGCTCCTCCTCGTCCTCGACAGACAGAAGAACAAGCGCCCCCACCTGATCCATTCCCGGAACCGCACGAGGACGATCCCCTGAGGCGCACGAAGTGCGCCGTCAGGGGCGCGGGGAACTGCGCGAGCAACCACGACGAAGCCGGCACCCGCACTCACACAGGTCAGCCCCCGCTGATGAGGCGCAAAAAACAGTGGGCCCGCACCACATGGTGCGGGCCCACTGTTCAACTAGCTGCTAGCGCAGAGCGTTTCAGCTCTGGCCACCCGCCAGCTTCTCACGCAGCGCGGCGAGCGCCTCGTCCGAAGCAAGCGCACCCGAGTTGTCGTCCGACTCCGAGGAGTAGGAACCGCCACCGGACGCGACCGGCGCGGCACCGGCGGCGCCGGCACCCTCGGCCTCGGCCTGGGCGTCGGCCTCGCGGGACTTGATGACCTGAGCCTGGTGCTGCTCGAAGCGCTGCTGCGCCTCGGCGTACTGGGTCTCCCAGGCCTCGCGCTGGGTCTCGAAGCCCTCGAGCCAGTCGTTGGTCTCGGGGTCGAAGCCCTCGGGGTAGATGTAGTTGCCCTGGTCGTCGTACGACGCGGCCATGCCGTACAGGGTCGGGTCGAACTCGACGGCCGACGGGTCGGCGCCGAAGGCCTCGTTGGCCTGCTTCAGCGAGAGGCTGATGCGGCGACGCTCGAGGTCGATGTCGATGACCTTGACGAAGATCTCGTCGTTGACCTGGACGACCTGCTCCGGGATCTCCACGTGGCGCTCGGCCAGCTCGGAGATGTGGACCAGACCCTCGATGCCCTCGTCCACGCGGACGAACGCACCGAACGGAACCAGCTTCGTGACCTTACCCGGGACGACCTGGCCGATCTGGTGGGTACGGGCGAACTGCTGCCACGGGTCCTCCTGCGTCGCCTTCAGCGACAGGGAGACACGCTCGCGGTCCATGTCGACGTCGAGGACCTCGACGGTGACTTCCTGGCCGACCTCGACAACCTCGGACGGGTGGTCGATGTGCTTCCAGGAGAGCTCGGAGACGTGAACCAGACCGTCGACGCCACCCAGGTCCACGAAGGCACCGAAGTTGACGATCGAGGAAACGACGCCGGAGCGGACCTGACCCTTCTGGAGGGTCGTGAGGAACGTCTGGCGGACCTCGGACTGGGTCTGCTCCAGCCAGGCACGGCGGGACAGGACCACGTTGTTGCGGTTCTTGTCCAGCTCGATGATCTTCGCCTCGAGCTCCTTGCCCACGTAAGGCTGGAGGTCGCGGACACGGCGCATCTCGACCAGGGAGGCCGGGAGGAAGCCGCGGAGGCCGATGTCGAGGATGAGACCACCCTTGACGACCTCGATGACGGTACCGGTGACGATGCCGTCCTCTTCCTTGATCTTCTCGATGGTGCCCCAGGCACGCTCGTACTGAGCGCGCTTCTTCGAGAGGATCAGGCGGCCTTCCTTGTCCTCCTTCTGGAGAACCAGGGCCTCGATCTCGTCGCCGACGGCCACGACCTCGTTCGGGTCGACGTCGTGCTTGATCGAGAGCTCGCGGCTCGGGATGACACCTTCGGTCTTGTAACCGATGTCGAGGAGAACCTCGTCCCGGTCAACCTTGACGATGACGCCGTCGACGATGTCGCCATCGTTGAAGTACTTGATCGTCTCGTCGATGGCGGCGAGGAAAGCTTCCTCGTTACCGATGTCGTTGACCGCAACCTGCGGGGTGGTGGCGGTGGTCTCGGTGCTGCTCGTCATGTGGGAAAGGGCTCCGGCGGACATTGAAAGTCGGTGGGTACTGCTACGCCGGGAACCTGTTTCGCACCGAAGAAGCCGGACAGCCTAGGAAGCGCCTGCCCGGAACCGGGGGCGCCTCGACAACCGAGGGGACATGCAACAGATGCGAGCACAGCCTGCTATGTCTGAGGTGCGCAGGCCCGCAGCGCAACTTGTAGCATACGGGGGCTGCCGGGCACGGTCAATGCGCGAAGGCGCACACCAGGGGCGGATCGCCGCAATCCCGGCAGAAATCCTGTCGCACGAGGCTACGAGGGCCGCAGCGAACGCTCGCGGCGCCCTCTTCCCGGCGACGGGGTTACGGAAGAGTACGACGAGGGAGCCCATCATCCAAGAGTCCGGACGCATGCAAGCGCACGAGTCCCTGCCGGCGGCACCGGCGTCCTCCGTGGACGAGGATTCGACGGCCACCCGGCGCGACGCCGGCACGGGCGAGAGCTCCCGGGCCAACCGCGGCTGGTGGGACCGGAACGCGGACGAGTACCAGATCGAGCACGGCACCTTCCTCGGTGACGACCGCTTCGTGTGGGGCCCCGAGGGCCTCGACGAGGTGGAGGCCGAGCTGCTCGGCCCGGCGGAGGAGCTGGCCGGCCGCGACGTCCTGGAGATCGGCGCGGGCGCCGCCCAGTGCTCGCGCTGGCTCGCCGCGCAGGGCGCCCGCCCGGTGGCCCTCGACCTCTCGCACCGCCAGCTGCAGCACGCCCTGCGCATCGACGGCGGGAAGGTGCCCCTCGTCGAGGCGGACGCGGGGGCGCTCCCCTTCCTGGACGGCTCCTTCGACCTGGCCTGCTCCGCGTACGGGGCGCTGCCCTTCGTCGCCGACCCGGTCCGGGTACTGCGCGAGGTGCGCCGGGTGCTGCGGCCGGGCGGCCGCTTCGTCTTCTCCGTCACGCACCCGATCCGCTGGGCGTTCCCGGACGAGCCGGGCCCCGAGGGGCTGAGCGTCGCCGCGTCGTACTTCGACCGCACTCCTTATGTGGAGCAGGACGAGGAGGGGCGCGCCGTATATGTGGAGCACCACCGCACGGTCGGTGACCGGGTGCGGGACGTGGTCGCGGCCGGCTTCCGGCTCGTGGACCTCGTGGAACCGGAGTGGCCCGCGTGGAACACGCAGGAGTGGGGCGGCTGGTCGCCGCTGCGCGGGAACCTGATCCCGGGCACCGCCATCTTCGTGTGCGAGCGGGACTAGAACGCACGAGACACTGGCCGGGTGATCCGTGACGCGGCCCTGGAGGCCCTCCCCGTCCGTTCCGCGCTGCCCGCGCTGCGTTCCGCGCTCGACGCGGGCGGGGTCGCGGTGCTCGTCGCCCCGCCGGGCACCGGCAAGACGACGCTGGTGCCGCTGTTCCTGGCCGGGCTGCTCGGCGGGGACGGGCCGGTGCGCCGGGTCGTGGTCGCCGAGCCGCGCCGGATCGCGGCGCGGGCGGCGGCGCGGCGGATGGCGTGGCTGCTGGGCGAGCGGGTCGGCGAGCGGGTCGGGTTCACGGTGCGCGGCGAGCGGGCCGTCGGGCCGCGCACCGTCGTGGAGGTCGTGACCACGGGTGTCCTGGTGCAGCGGCTCCAGCGCGACCAGGAGCTGGCCGGGGTCGACGTGGTCCTGCTCGACGAGGTGCACGAGCGGCATCTGGACGCGGACACGGTGGCGGCGTTCCTGTGGGACGTGCGCGAGACGCTGCGGCCCGAGCTGGAACTGGTCGCGGCGTCGGCGACGACCGACGCGGAGGGCTGGTCGGCGCTGCTCGGGGGCGCGCCGGTGGTGACGGCCGAGGGCGCCTCGTTCCCGGTGGAGACGGTGTGGGCGCCGCCGGCCCGGCCGGTGCGGCCGCCGCACGGGATGCGGGTGGATCCGGCGCTGCTCACGCATGTGGCGTCGGTGGTGCGCCGGGCGCTCGCGGAGCGGTCCGGGGACGTGCTGTGTTTTCTTCCCGGGGTCGGCGAGATCGCTCGGGTGGCGGGCCTGCTGGGCGCCCTGGGTGATGTCGAGGTGCTGCAGGTGCACGGGCGGGCGCCGGCCGCGGTGCAGGACGCGGTGCTCTCTCCCGGCGGGCGGCGCCGGGTGGTCCTGGCCACGGCGGTCGCGGAGTCGTCGCTGACGGTGCCGGGGGTGCGGGTCGTCGTGGACGCGGGTCTGGCGCGGGAGCCGCGGGTGGATCACGCGCGGGGGCTGAGCGCGCTGACGACGGTACGGGCGTCGCGGGCGTCCGGTACGCAGCGCGCGGGGCGGGCCGGGCGTGAGGCGCCCGGGTTCGTGTACCGCTGCTGGGACGAGGCGGAGGACGCCCGTCTTTCGCGCTTCCCGTCGCCGGAGATCAAGGTGGCGGATCTGACGGCGTTCGCGTTGCAGGCGGCGTGCTGGGGCAGCCCGGACGCGTCCGGGCTCGCTCTGCTCGACGCGCCGCCCGCCGGGGCGATGGCGGCGGCGCGGGAGGTCCTGACGGCGGTCGGTGCGGTGGAGCCGGACTCGGGGCGGGTCACGGACCGGGGCCGGCGTCTGTCCCGCCTCGGCCTGCACCCGCGGCTCGGCCGGGCGCTGCTCGACGCGGCGCCGGTGGTGACGGCGCGGCGGGCGGCGGAGGCGGTGGCCCTGCTGAGCGAGGAGCCGCCGCGCGAGTACGGGGACGATCTGGCCGGGGCGCTGCGGGCGGCGCGGCGCGGTGGTGACGCGTACGCGGGGCGGTGGCGTCAGGAGGTGCGGCGGCTGTCGTCGCTCGCGGGCGACTCCGCGCCGGAGGGCACCGGCGGTGGTCCGGCGCCTGCTCGGGGGCAGGCCGGGGACGAGTACGTCGTCGGGGTCGTCGCGGCGCTCGCGTTTCCCGAGCGGATCGCCCGTAAGGACAAGGGGTCGTGGCTCATGGTGTCCGGGACGCGGGCCGAGGCCGGGGACGGCAGCGCGCTGCGGGACGCGGCGTGGGTGGCCGTCGCGGTGGCGGACCGGCCGGTGGGCGCCGGGCACGCGCGTGTGCGGCTCGGGGCGGTCGTGGACGAGGACGTCGCACGGTGGGCGGCCGGCTCGCTGTACGGCGAGGGCGACGAAGTGGCGTGGGCGGGCGGGGAGTTGGTGGCCCGGCACGTGGAGCGGCTGGGGGCCGTCGAGCTGGCGGTGCGCCCGATCAGGGACCCCGCGCCCGGGCTCGTACGGGAAGGGCTGCTCGAGGGGCTGCGGCGGGAGGGGGTCGGGCTGCTGCGGTGGGACCGGGAGGCACGGGGGCTGCGGGAGCGGCTGGCGTTCCTGCGGCATCAGCTCGGGGATCCGTGGCCTGACGTGAGCGACGCGGCGTTGCTGGCGCGGGCCGACGAGTGGCTGGAGCCGGAGCTGGGCGCGGCGCGGCGGCGGGCCGATCTGGGGCGGATCGACGCGGGGCGGGCGCTGACGCGGCTGCTGCCGTGGGCGGGCGGTGAGGCGGCACGGCTCGACGAGCTGGCGCCGGAGCGGCTCGAGGTGCCGAGCGGTTCGCGGATCCGGGTCGACTACGGGGATCCGGAGCGGCCGGTGCTCGCGGTGAAGCTGCAGGAGATGTTCGGGCTGCAGGAGACACCGCGCCTGGCCGGGGTGCCGGTGCTCGTGCACCTGCTGTCCCCGGCCGGGCGTCCGGCGGCGGTGACCGCCGATCTGGCGTCGTTCTGGCGCGAGGGCTATCGCGCGGTGCGGGCCGATCTGCGTGGCCGGTACCCGAAGCATCCGTGGCCGGAGGACCCGGCGGCGGCCGAGGCGACCCGGTACACGAACGCGCGGCTCAGGCGCTGACCGGTTCGGGGTGCGGCACGGCGGTGCCCTCCGGGTCCCCGGGGCGCCGGCTGCGGGCCTCCAGCCACAGGGACAGGGCGAGCAGCAGCACGCCGAGGCCGAGGAAGCCCCAGGGCAGGTACGAGGTCAGCAGGAGGACCAGGACGCGGTTGGAGCTGACCAGGTCGACGGTGGCCTGGATGGAGTCCTCGCGCATCTTGACGTGCCCCTTGAACACGGTGACCTTGTCGCGGCCGCCGAGCAGGGTGCCGCCGCGCAGCTCGTTCTCCATGATCTCCTCGCCGTAGACCGGTGCGCCGGTGGTGGGTTCGACCCAGAACTTGCGCGTGGTCGTGTACCAGCGGGTGGTGCCGGTCTTGGCGACGGACTCGGGCGTGATGCCCGGGACCGGCATCGTCCTGGGCAGCGGGACCTTCATCCAGGGGATGGTCTGCTCGAAGTAGTAGACCTTGATGCCGCGGAAGGTCGTGGTGCCCTTGTAGTGGATGGGGCGGGTGATGCGGGCCTGCGCGTCGAAGTACTCGTAGTCGCGCTTCTCGGTGAGGAAGGGCCACTTGAACTCGATGCCGTCGCGCCGGACCGGGTCGCCGTCGACCATCTCGCCGGTGGCGTGGACGGGTTCGGAGCTGTGGGCGTCGAAGATGTAGCGCTCGGGGATCTTGGAGACCATCTTGCCGTCGGGTCCGACGACGTAGGACAGGGCGTCCCAGACGACGACGTCGCGGCCGGCGCTGTCGCTGATCCGTTTCGCCTTCTCGACGTCGCCCTTGAGGGTCTGCACGATGCTGACCTTGGAGACCTTCTTGGCCTGCATGGTGCCGTAGTCGAGCAGCGTGGGGTTCTTGGCCTCCAGGACGACGTTCTGGTACTGGCTGGGCGGGATCTTCGCCAGGCGCGGGAACGCGTACCAGCGCATGAGCGGGGACATCGCCGTGAAGAACACGGCGAAGGCGAGCAGGATCAGGCTTGCCTTGCGGCGCATCTCGGCGGCCCTCCTCGGCGGTCCGGTCAGACGTGCTCGGGTGCTCGGGGTCGGTTCAGACGTGCTTGGGGACGGTGGTGAGCAGGGGTTTCGGCGAGGTCTTGCCCGCCGGGGCGCCGATCGCCGTGATCGTGAGCACGAGGGCGAGGGCCGCGGCCAGTCCGATCGCGGCCGCGATGAGGGCGCGCATGTCCGACCTCCATATCTGATGGGGCGTCAGGCCTCTTGGGTCGGTGCACCGTAGCAATGCCGGGGGCAGATGAGAACAGGCGGAACAGGACGACCCGAGCACGAGCCGAGACGACCTGAGCCCCCGGCCTTCGGGGGCCGGGGGCTCAGGTCGTCTCGGGTCGTGCTCGGTGGTGCGCGCTACGCGGACGGGCTCGCGGAGGGCGACGGGGACTCGGAGGCCGCGGGGCTCTCCGAGGCGCCGCCGGCCGGAGCGGCCGTCACCTTCAGCTCGACGGTGAGCGTCGCGCCGCCCGTCGTGGTGACGCGCAGCAGGAACGTGCCGGTCGCGTCGTCCGCGTACAGCTTCGGCAGCACGAGCGTGCCGTCGTCGGCGGTCTCGAGCCCCTTGAACGTACGGATCGCCTTGCCGTCGGCGTCCTTGAAGTAGGGGCCCTTGTCGGCCTCGGTCGCGTCGTCCGCGGACTTGATCAGCGTGGCGGTGGCGGCGACGCCGTCGGCCACAGCGCCCTTGTAGGTCGCCTTCACCGTGACGCGGTCGGCGAACTCCTGGCCCGCGACGCAGCTGAGCTCCTTGTCGCCGACCCGGGCCAGCGCGTCGGCGGCGCGCGCGGTGACGCTCGCCTTGTGGTCGACGCCGGACAGGGAACGGCCGACGACGGTGGCGCGGACGGTGAACTCGCCCGTCTTCTCACCGGCCTTCATGGCGGGCGCGGTGGCCACGCCCGAACTGTTCGTCGTCGCCACGGCGGTGGTGGCGCCGCCGGAGAACGTGGCGTCGGTGTCGCCGACGACCGCGAAGCGGATCTGCACGCTGCCGACGCCCCGGCCCTGCGCGTTCGTGGCGCGCACCGAGGCCTTCGCGGTGAACACGTCGCCCGCCATGGCGCTGAGGTCGCCCGTGCCGGCGACGCCGAGCTTGGTGACCGTCTCGGCGGGGCTGGTGCTCGTCGGCGGGTCCGTGGGGCCGGCGGGGTCCGTGGGATCGGTGGGCCTCGGCGACTCGGGCGGGTCCGTGGGCTTCGTCGAGGGCTTGTCCGGCTTCGGCGAGGACGGGCTCTTGCCACCGCCCGTGCCGGGCAGGCCGGGCGTGGTGGGCGTCGGGTTCGTGCCGCCGCCGGTGCTCGGATGGCGCGGCAGGACGCCGGTGCCGTCGGGGACCTGGTGCGCGCCCTTGCGGTAGAACTCCAGCCAGGACAGGACGGTGGCCAGGTAGTCCGAGGAGTGGTTGTAGCTGAGGATCGCCTGGTTCAGGTCGCCCGCGTCGGACAGGTCGCGGTCGGCGCGGCACAGGTAGTGGCCGGTGGCGAGCGCCGCGTCGTAGATGTTGTTGGGGTCCTTCTTGCCGTCCCCGTTGCCGTCGCGGCCGGCCCAGGCCCAGGTCGTCGGGATGAACTGCATGGGGCCCACGGCCCGGTCGTACACCGTGTCGCCGTCGTAGAGGCCGCCGTCGGTGTCCTTGATGTGGGCGAAGCCCTTGCCGTTGAGGGGCGGGCCGGTGATGGCGTCGATCGTGGTGCCGTTCGCGTCCACGTTTCCGCCGCGCGCCTGGCCGGACTCGACCTTGCCGATCGCCGCGAGCAGCTCCCACGACACGTTGCACCCGGGCTTGGTGCGGGCGAGTTCGGCCTCTGCCTTCTTGTACGCGTCCAGGACCGTGGCCGGTATGCCCGCTTCGGCGTCGCCCGGGGAGCCCGCGCCGGGGGCGGCGGTCGGGTCGTCGGTCGGGCTGTTCAGCTTCGGCAGGTCGGTGTAGTAGTCCGGGCCGGACGCTCCGTCGGGGCCCTGCCCCTCGTCGGAACTGTCGGCCGCCGAACGGCCGTTGTCCAGCTGGGGAGAGGGCACGCCCGGGGCCTGCGACGCCGAGAGCGCCGCCACCGCCGCGGCGGCGACCGCTGCGGTCACCGCACCCCTGCGCAGCCGCCTGCCGAATACCGCCGCCATGCCGCGAACCCCTCCCAGTCGCCCGACTTCTCCCGTGTGCCCGGTCCGCCCCGGATCGCGGGACTTCGTGGAGCTTCGTGGACGCGTTCGCTCCGCGGCGCACGGACGCAGCCGACACTACGACAACTTCCTGCGCGCAGACACCTGTTCGCGTCCGGTATTCACCGATTGATCGGGGAGATGTCGTCTGCCGTACGCTGCCTGGCTCAGTCGGTCCCGCAACCGGGTCCCGAACGGGGAGGATCTTTCGTGCCGTTCACTCTCAGCCATGCCGCGGCGGTGCTGCCGCTGATCCGGCGCGACGGTTCGGGTCGGGGTCCTTTCGTGCCGTCGCTGCTGGTCGCCGGGTCCTTCGCGCCGGACGTCACGTACTTCGCGGCGAGCGCGGTGCCGGGGGCGATGCGGTTCGGTGAGGTCACGCACTCCTTCCCCGGGGTGTTCACGGTGGACGTGCCGATCGCTCTCGCGCTGGTGGGGCTGTGGCGGCTGGTCGCCGGCCCGTTGACGGGGCTGCTGCCGGCGCGGGTACGGGGCCGGGTGCGGGCGCTGGCCGGAAACGGGCCCCGGTGGCCGGCCTCGGGCCGCGGTCCGACGCTGCTGCGGTGGTACGCATCGGCGGTGCTCGGGGCGCTGACGCACGTGGTGTGGGACGCGTTCACGCATCTGGACCGGTGGGGCATGCGGATCCTGCCGGTCCTGGGCGAGAAGATCGCCGGCTCGCCGCTCTACTGGTACGCGCAGTACGGGGGTTCGGCCCTGGCGCTCGGGGTGATCGGCCTGTTCCTGTGGCGGGCGCTGCGCGGTGCAGGCCCGGGTGCCGTACCGGACGACGCGTCCCGCGCCGCCGGGCGCGGGCAGGCGCTGGTCCTGATCGGCGGCTGCGCGGGCCTCGGCGCGGTGCTGCGGGTCGCACGCTGGCTGGCGTACGTGGACGAGTCGGGCCTGGAGTGGAAGCCCTGGGAGATCATCCCGACACTGTGCTTCGGCGCGGGGGCCGGCCTGGTGGTCGGCGCGGTCCTGTTCGCGGCAGGGCAGCGGTTCCAGCAACACAGGCACTCCCCCGTGCCGACCCCGCCCGAGGCCCGGCCGGACCCACTCAAGACCGACAGCCACGACTGAAGACCGGGCCCCGGCCCCTCAGAGGCGCGGGGAGTGCGCCCCTCAGGGGCGCGGGGAGTGCGCCCCTCAGAGGCGCGGGGAGTGCGCCCCTCAGAGGCGCGGGGAACTGCGCGACCAGCCACGACGGCGCTACACCCGACGACGATCCTCGGCCCCTACGGCGGGCGGCGCGCCCCACCAGGCGCGGGGCTGTTTCGATGTGCGGCTCGCCGCGCGGGCGCGAGCAAGCACCACGGCGCGGCACCCGGCGATGAGGCAAAGCCCCAGGGCGGATGAGAACGGGGCAGGACCACATGGTCCCGCCCCGTCATGTCACCGGGCACCCGGCGGAGCCGGTCAGTGGGCCGCCGACTCCCAGTCCGGGCCGAGGCCCACCGAGACGTCCAGCGGGGCCCGGAGGTGGACGGCGGCAGCCATCTCGCGGCGGACCAGCTCCTCCGCCGCCTCGGCCTCGCCGGGCGCGATCTCCAGGACGATTTCGTCGTGGACCTGGAGCAGCATCCGGGACGTGAGCTTCGCCTCGGTCAGCGCCTTGTCCACGTTCAGCATCGCGATCTTGACGATGTCGGCGGCGGTGCCCTGGATCGGCGCGTTGAGTGCCATGCGCTCGGCCATCTCGCGGCGCTGCCGGTTGTCCGAGTTCAGATCCGGCAGGTAGCGGCGCCGGCCGAGCATCGTCTCCGTGTAGCCCGTGGCACGGGCCTCGTCGACGACGCGGCGCAGATAGTCGCGCACCCCGCCGAAGCGCTCGAAGTACGTGTCCATCAGGGCGCGCGCCTCGCCCGCCTCGATGTTCAGCTGCTGGGAGAGGCCGAACGCGGACAGGCCGTAGGCGAGGCCGTACGACATGGCCTTGATCTTGCGGCGCATCTCGGCGTCGACGGCGGTGGGCGCCACGTCGAAGACCTGGGAGGCGACCGTGTTGTGCAGGTCCTCGCCGGAGTTGAAGGCCTCCAGGAGGCCCTCGTCCTCGGAGAGGTGGGCCATGACACGCAGCTCGATCTGGCTGTAGTCGGCCGTCATCAGGGACTCGAAGCCCTCGCCGACGACGAAGCCGCGGCGGATGGCACGGCCCTCGTCGGTGCGCACCGGGATGTTCTGCAGGTTCGGGTCCGTGGAGGACAGCCGGCCGGTCGCGGCCACCGTCTGGTTGAAGGTGGTGTGGATGCGGCCGTCAGCGGCGATCGTCTTGATCAGGCCCTCGACGGTGACGCGGAGCTTGGCCTGCTCACGGTGGCGCAGCATGATCACGGGCAGCTCGTGGTCGGTCTGCGTGGCCAGCCAGGCGAGCGCGTCGGCGTCCGTCGTGTACCCGGTCTTGGTCTTCTTCGTCTTCGGCAGGTCGAGCTCGCCGAAGAAGACTTCCTGGAGCTGCTTGGGCGAGCCGAGGTTGAACTCGTGGCCGACGGAGGCGTGCGCCTCCTTCACGGCCTGCTGCACCGCGCCCGCGAACATCTGCTCCATCGACTCGAGGTGCGCGCGGTCCGCGGCGATGCCGTGCCGCTCCATGCGCGCGAGCAGCGCGGAGGTGGGCAGCTCGATGTCGGCGAGCAGCTCGGCCGCGCCGACCTCCTTGAGGCGCTCGCCGAACGCCTCGCCGAGGTCGAGGATCGCGCGGGCCTTGATCATCAGCGCGTCGGCCTCGGCCTGCTCGTCCTCGTCCGTGCCGAAGGCGAGCTGCCCGTCGGCGGGGGCGGGGGCCAGCTCGCGGCCCAGGTACTCCAGGGACAGCGCGTCCAGCGCGAAGGAGCGGCGGCCGGGCTTGACGAGGTACGCGGCGAGCGCCGTGTCCATGGTGACGCCCTCGACCCGCCAGCCGTGCTCGGCGAAGACCCGCATGGCGCCCTTGGCGTTGTGCAGGACCTTCGGCTTCGCCGCGTCGCGGAGCCAGGCGGCGAAGGCCTGCTCGTCGGCCTCGTCGAGCGTCGACGGGTCGAACCAGGCGGCCTCTCCCCCGGCGGCGGCGAGCGCGATCTCGGTGACCGTGCCGGTGCCGAGGGACCAGCTGTCGACGCTGGCCAGACCCAGGACCGCGTTCCCGTGCTCGGCGAGCCAGGGCGCCACCTCGCCGGTGGCGAGGACCGTGCCGTCCAGCTCGACGCCGGGCTCGGCCGGGGTCTCCTCGGCCTCCTCGGCGCCCGGGTCGACGGCGAACAGACGCTCGCGCAGCGACGGGTTCCGGATCTCCAGGGTGTCCAGGATCATCGTGACCGTCTTGCGGTCGTAAGCCTCGCGGGCCAGGTCACCGACCGTCTTGGGCAGCTCGACGTCACGGACCATCTCGGTCAGCCGCCGGTTCAGCTTCACCGCGTCGAGGTGCTCGCGGAGATTGGCGCCCGCCTTGCCCTTGACCTCGTCGACGCGCTCGACCAGCTCGGCGAAGGATCCGAACTGGTTGATCCACTTCGCCGCCGTCTTCTCGCCGACGCCCGGGATGCCCGGCAGGTTGTCCGACGGGTCGCCGCGCAGCGCCGCGAAGTCCGGGTACTGGGACGGCGACAGACCGTACTTCTCCTGGACCTTCTCCGGCGTGAACCGGGTCAGCTCGGAGACGCCCTTCGTCGGGTACAGGACGGTCACATGGTCCGAGACCAGCTGGAACGAGTCACGGTCGCCGGTGACGATGAGGACCTCGAAGCCCTCGGCCTCGGCCTGCGTGGCGAGCGTGGCGATCACGTCGTCGGCCTCGAAGCCGTCGACCGCGAAGCGCGGCGTGTGCATCGCGTCGAGCAGCTCTCCGATCAGCTCGACCTGGCCCTTGAACTCGTCCGGGGTCTTCGACCGGTTCGCCTTGTACTCGGTGAACTCCTCGGAGCGCCACGTCTTGCGGGACACGTCGAACGCCACCGCGAAGTGCGTGGGCGCCTCGTCGCGCAGCGTGTTCGCCAGCATGGACGCGAAGCCGTAGATCGCGTTCGTCGGCTGGCCCGTCGCCGTCGTGAAGTTCTCCGCCGGCAGCGCGAAGAACGCCCGGTACGCCAGCGAGTGCCCGTCCATGAGCATCAGCCGGGGGCGCCCCCCTGCACCGGAGCCCGTCGCCTTCGTCGCGCTTGTCTTCGCCGTCTTCGCTGCTGTTTCTGCCACGTCCCCGATCCTGCCAGACCCCACTGACACTCCGGCCCACCGCACAGCGGGCGGCCGCGCTGTCGGCGGCCCGTGCGAGGATCGGAGACACAGCTCACAGCCCGTCCGCAGCACCAGCTCGAAGGGGAGCAAGCCATGGCCAGCAAGCCGCCCGCGTCGGACCCGGTCCAGGACGCGCCGCAGGTCGCGGCGCCGCAGCACCACGCGGCCGGGCTCCCGGCCGTCAAGGAGTCCCTGCGGATCGCCCGCGAGCAGATGGGCGTACGGCGCACGGCGCTGACCCTGCTGCGGGTCAACCAGAAGGACGGATTCGACTGCCCCGGCTGCGCCTGGCCCGAGCCCGAGCACCGGCACGCAGCGGAGTTCTGCGAGAACGGGGCGAAGGCGGTCGCCGAGGAGGCCACCCTGCGCCGGGTGACCCCGGAGTTCTTCGCCGCGCACCCGGTGGCGGACCTCGCGCGCCGCTCCGGGTACTGGCTGGGCCAGCAGGGCCGGCTCACCCACCCCATGTACCTGGCCGAGGGCGCGGACCGGTACGAGCCGGTGACCTGGGAGCGCGCCTTCGACATCATCGGCGAGGAGCTGACCGCGCTCGCCTCCCCCGACGAGGCGGTCTTCTACACCTCGGGCCGCACCAGCAACGAGGCGGCGTTCCTCTACCAGCTCTTCGCCCGCGAGTTCGGCACGAACAACCTGCCCGACTGTTCGAACATGTGCCACGAGTCGTCCGGCTCCGCCCTCACCGAGACGATCGGCGTCGGCAAGGGCAGCGTCCTGCTGGAGGACCTCTACAAGGCGGACCTGATCATCGTCGCCGGGCAGAACCCGGGCACGAACCATCCGAGAATGCTGTCCGCTCTGGAGAAGGCGAAGGAGGGCGGCGCCCGCATCATCTCGGTGAACCCGCTGCCGGAGGCGGGCCTGGAGAAGTTCAAGAACCCGCAGACGCCCCGGGGCCTGACCAGGGGCGCCTCGCTCACGGACCTGTTCCTGCAGATCCGCCTCGGCGGCGACCAGGCCCTGTTCCGCCTGCTCAACAAGCTGATCCTGGAGACCGAAGGCGCCACGGACGAGGCCTTCATCGCCGAACACACCCACGGCTACGAGGAGTTCGCCGAGGCCGCCCGCGCCGCCGGCTGGGACGAGACGCTGAAGGCGACCGGCCTGTCCCGCGCCGACATCGACCGCGCCCTGGAGATGGTGCTCGCCTCACGGCGCACCGTCGTGTGCTGGGCGATGGGCCTCACCCAGCACAAGCACTCCGTGCCGACCATCCGCGAAGTGGTCAACTTCCTGCTCCTGCGCGGCAACATCGGGCGCCCCGGCGCCGGCGTCTGCCCCGTGCGCGGTCACTCGAACGTGCAGGGCGACCGCACCATGGGCATTTTCGAGCGCCCAGCTCCCGCCTTCCTCGACGCCCTGGAGAAGGAGTTCGGCTTCGCGCCGCCCCGCGCGCACGGCTACGACGTCGTACGGGCCATCCGCGCCCTGCGCGACGGCGAGGCCAAGGTCTTCTTCGCCATGGGCGGCAACTTCGTCGCGGCGTCCCCCGACACCGAGGTCACCGAGACCGCGATGCGCCGCGCCCGCCTCACCGTCCACGTCTCCACGAAGCTGAACCGCTCGCACACCGTCACCGGCGCCCGCGCCCTGATCCTGCCCACGCTCGGCCGCACCGAGCGCGATCTCCAGGGCGGCGGCGAGCAGTTCGTCACCGTCGAGGACTCGATGGGCATGGTGCACGCCTCGCGCGGCCGGCTCGACCCCGCGAGCCGGCATCTGCTCTCCGAGCCCGCCATCGTGGCCCGGCTGGCCCGCCGCGTCCTCGGCGAGCCCTCCCGCACCCCGTGGGAGGAGTTCGAGAAGGACTACGCGACGATCCGGGACCGCATCGCCCGCGTCGTCCCGGGCTTCGAGGACTTCAACGCGCGCGTGGCACACCCCGGAGGCTTCACGCTCCCGCACGCCCCGCGCGACGAGCGCCGCTTCCCCACCTCCACCGGCAAGGCCAACTTCACGGCCGCGCCCGTCGAGCACCCGCACCTGCCCGAGGGCCGCCTCCTGCTGCAGACCCTGCGCTCGCACGACCAGTACAACACCACGATCTACGGCCTCGACGACCGCTACCGGGGCATCAGGAACGGCCGCCGCGTCGTCCTTGTCAACCCGGAGGACGCGCGCGACCTCGCGCTCGCCGACGGCTCCTACGTCGACCTCGTCAGCGAATGGCGCGACGGCGTCGAGCGGCGCGCCCCCGGCTTCCGCGTCGTGCACTACCCGACGGCCCGGGGCTGCGCCGCCGCGTACTACCCGGAGACCAATGTGCTGGTGCCGCTGGACGCCACGGCGGACGTGAGCAACACCCCCGCCGGGAAGTCCGTGGTCGTCCGCCTGGAACAATCGGCGACCGACTGAGCGTTCGCTCAGCCGATACGTCACTTCGGAACAGGTACGACGAACGGAGCCGGGCCCCATGGGCGAGCAGCACAGCGTGAAGTTCCCGCAAGAGGTCATCGACGAGTACGCCGCGCTCGGCGTGGACCTTCCGGCCCTGTTCTCGGCCGGGGACCTCGGCAGGCGCATGGGCATCGACATCAAGGAAGCCTCGGCGGACCGGGTCGTCGCCACGATGCCCGTCGCCGGCAACACCCAGCCCTACGGCCTGCTCCACGGCGGCGCCTCCGCCGTCCTCGCCGAGACCCTCGGCTCCGTCGGCTCGATGCTGCACGGAGGCTCCGGCAAGATCGCCGTCGGCGTCGACCTGAACTGCACGCACCACCGCAGCGCGCGCTCCGGACTCGTCACGGGGGTGGCGACGCCGGTCCACCGGGGCCGCACGACGGCGACGTACGAGGTCGTCATCACGGACGACCAGGACCGCCGCGTCTGCACGGCCCGCCTGACCTGCATCCTCAAGGACGCCCCGACCCAGTAACCCCCCGAGGCGCACCCCGGAACCAGCCCCTCCACGGGGCCCCACGGGGTGCGCCTCCAGCAGCCCTGAGGCCCCGGGCATGCGCGGCCGGGGCGCGGGGCTGCACCGATGTACGGCTCCGCCGCGTGCACCGACACCTGTCGATGCCGTTCGCCTCAGATCGGCGCCGCCAGGGGCGCGGGGAACTGCGCGACCAGCCACGACGGCGCAGCACCCAGCGACGATCCTGAGCCCCCACGGCGGCGACGTCGGAGCTGAAGCCGACCGATTCGCGCACCCGGCACCAGGGTGCCGCCTTGCCCACCCGTGCCGCCCCAGGCGGCAGACTGCCCAAGGCGGCGGCAACCGGACCCGTACCCGGAGCCCGAGCGCTGCCCCACAAGAGGCACCCAGGCCGTCTCTCAACTTCGGGGTGCCGGCCACGGCAGGGCGCACCCCGAGGCCGGGCACCGAGCCGACGCCCCTGGGGGGGAGGGCGGGAGGGTGGGAAAGAGGCTGAGGCAGGGGCAAAGCGGGCCAGGCTGCGGCAGGGGCGAGACGCGCCGGTCAGATCGGCGCCGCCAGGGGCGCGGGGAACTGCGCGACCAGCCACGACGGCGCAGCACCCAGCGACGATCCTGAGCCCCTACGGCGGCGCCGTCGCCGAGACCGACCGATCGCGCCCCCTCCCCAATGCCGCCCCCCGAGGCCAGGCGCCGGGCCGAAGCCCCCGGAGGCAGCGGGAGGGTGGGAAAGAGGCTGAGGCAGGGGCAAAGCGGGCCAGGCTGGGGCAGGGGCGAGACGCACCGAGCAGACCGGCGCCGCCAGGGGCGCGGGGAACTGCGCGATCAGCCACGACGCAGGTGTCAGACGACGACGCACAGGACACCCCCCACCCCCGAAACCGGCACCCCAACCCACCGACCCCCAACCCCCAACCTCACCCCACCCGTTGGCGGAGCCCGCGCCTCCGGCTTACCGTCAACCATGACCGGCATCGGCCCCGTCGAACCAGTCGAGCCCCCAGAGCCCCCACCGCCCGGAGAACACCCGGCACACCCCGGGCACTCCGGATACCCCGCGCACTCCGGGCACTCCGGGCACATGGCACGCCCAAAACACCCCGGGCACCCCGCGCACTCCCCGTACCCCACCCACCCCACACCCCCCACACCCCCCGGCCCCCACTACCTCCCACCCCCACCCTCACCCGACGCCCCCGCAGAGACTCTCGGCGCCGGGGACCCGGACTCCCGCACCGCCGCGGAGCGCTGGGCCGCGCTCACCCCCCGTACCCGCCGCACCCTCACGGCCGGCCTCGCCCTCGGCGCGGCCGTCACCGCACTGCTGCTCCTGCGCCCGCCGCACCCGGATCCGGCCGCCGCCTCATCCCCGTACCCCACCCAGACGACGTACCTGCACTACCAGGGCCGGGGCCCGGCGAAGCACACGTACCGGTTCCTGCTGCGCGTCGAGTCCGGCAGCCCCGTCACCGTCAGCCGACTGCGCCTGCCCTTCGCCGAGTTCGGCACCCGGACGACCCCGCGACTGCCACTGACGGTGAACGCCGGCGACACCGCGCCGCTCACCGTGGAGATCCGCGTACGGCACTGTCCGAGCCCGCCCCGGACGATCGATCTCCCCCATCTCGACCTGACCCTGCGCAACCAACGCGCCCTGCAGCAGCACAGCTTCCTGTTCGGCGGAGCCTTCCCGCACGCGCTCGCACGGGAGTTGAGCACCGCATGCCCGGCCGAACACCCCGGGACGAACCCCAGCCCACGATGACAGAGCGTTACATCTGCCGAAACACAGCAATGCACCGCAACACGAACACCGCGCCCTGGTCACAGAACACCCGCCACCCACACCCCCACCCCCGTCGGACCACCGGGTAAGGACCAAGATCCACTCAAGTTCCTTAGCGGAACAGGGCGTTCTCAACCACCGAACCCGCCCGCCGCGCGCCCGAAAAGGTCCGATCATCCCTCCTGCTCCTCCTCATCACCACCCCGGCATAACAAGAGCGTCACAGCCTCTCCCACCCAGTGCCCCGCTCCCCCACCTGCGCTTATAGTCACGGCCAGTCACCGCGCCGCCGGGCGCGTCACTTGCACGGCCCCTGTACCACCCCAGTACGGCCCGGCGAGACACACGGCCCCCGACCACGTGGGCCGCGCCAGGGAGAGGAATGATCGTGCGACACCGTTCTTTGCTCATACTCACCACAGTGCTCACCACCGGGGCACTGACCCTCACCGCCTGCGGTTCCCGCGACGAAGGCGGCGACAAGGGTGGCGACAGCGGCGGCACCACGCTGACCATCGGTGTCGACGCCCCCCTCTCCGGCGAGAACTCCACGACCGGCCTCGGCATCCAGTACGGCGCCCAGATCGCCATCGACGACGCCAACAAGAAGAAGACCGTCGACGGCGTCACCTTCAAGCTGAAGGCCCTCGACGACAAGGCGCAGCCCGCCACCGGCCAGCAGAACGCCACCGCGCTCGTCGGCGACAAGTCCGTCGTCGGCGCCGTCGGCCCGCTGAACTCCGGCGTCGCCCAGTCGATGCAGCAGGTCTTCGCCTCCGCCAACATGGTGCAGATCTCGCCGTCCAACACGGACCCCTCCCTCACCCAGGGCAAGGACTGGCAGGGCGGCACCAAGAAGCGCGCCTACAAGACGTACTTCCGCACCGCCACCACCGACGCCCTCCAGGGCGGCTTCGCGGCCGACTACGCCTACAACACGCTCAAGAAGAAGAAGGCCTTCGTCGTCGACGACAAGCAGACGTACGGCGCCGGCCTCGCCAAGATCTTCAAGGAGCAGTTCGTCAAGGCGGGCGGCAAGGCCGTCGGCACCGACCACATCAACACCGGTGACAAGGACTTCGCCTCCCTCGTCTCCCGCATCAAGGCCGCCAAGGCCGACATCGTCTACTACGGCGGCCAGTACGACGAGTCCCAGCTGATCACCAAGCAGCTCAAGGAAGCCGGCGTCAAGATCCCGCTGTTCGGCGGTGACGGCATGTTCGCCACCACCTACATCGAGACCGCCGGCAAGGCCGCCGAGGGCGACCTGTCCACCTCCGTCGGCGTCCCCGTCGACACCCTGCCCGCCGCCAAGACCTTCGTCGAGACGTACAAGGCCAAGGGCTACAAGGGCGACTACGGCGCCTACGGCGGCTACTCCTACGACGCCACCACCGCCATCATCAACGCGGTCAAGGCCGTCAAGGAGGCCAACGGCGGCAAGCTGCCCTCCGGCGACGAGCTCCGCTCCAAGGTCGTCGAAGAGGTCCAGAAGTCGAACTTCGACGGCATCACCGGCAAGGTCGCCTTCGACGAGTTCGGCGACACCACCAACAAGCAGCTGACCGTGTACCAGGTCGAGAAGGGCGCGTGGAAGGCCGTCAAGACCGGCACCTACGAGGGCAACTGACCCCGGTCGGCCCACCCTCGTGAGCCGACCCCGGCCGGCTGATCCACGACCCCAGCACCACCACGGGCCGCGCGGCAGGACGACCCCGACCGCGCGGCCCGTTCTCACACCCACCCAGCACCCCATGGGTGCACACGACCACCAGCGACATGGAGGCCATGCGGTGAACACCCTGCCGCAGCAGCTGGCCAACGGGCTGCTCCTCGGCTCGATGTACGGGCTCATCGCCATCGGCTACACGATGGTGTACGGCATCGTCCAGCTCATCAACTTCGCGCACGGCGAGATATTCATGACCGGAGCGTTCGGCGCGCTCACGGTCTCCCTGATCCTTCCCACCGGCACCTCGATGTGGATCCTGCTCCCCGCCATGCTGATCGGAGGCGGCCTCGTCGCCATCCTGATCGCGGTCGGAGCGGAACGATTCGCCTACAGACCCCTGCGCGGAGCCCCCCGACTGGCACCCCTCATCACCGCCATCGGCCTCTCCCTCGCCCTCCAGGAAGCGGTCCGCAACTTCTACCCGAAGGCCGACCGCCCCCGCACCTTCCCCGACATCGGCGGCTCCCACGACCTCGGCAGCATCACCATCCGGGACGGCGACCTCTTCCTCATCATCGCCGCCGCCCTCTGCATGACCGGACTCGCCCTCTTCGTCCGCCGCAGCCGCACCGGCCGCGCCATGCAGGCCACCGCCCAGGACCCGGACACCGCCCAGCTGATGGGCATCGACACGAACCGCATCATCGTGATCGCCTTCGCCATCGGCGGCTTCTTCGCCGCCGTCGCCGCGATCGCCTACGGGTTCAAGTACGGCTCCATCGACTACCGCATGGGCTTCCTCATGGGCCTCAAGGCCTTCACCGCAGCCGTCCTCGGCGGCATCGGCAACATCTACGGCGCCATGCTCGGCGGACTCGTCCTCGGCATCGCCGAGACCCTCGCCTCCGCCTACATCGACGGCATCCCCGGCATGCAGCAGCTCGGCGGCTCCACCTGGGCCAACGTCTGGGCCTTCGGCCTCCTCATCCTCGTCCTCCTCTTCAGGCCACAAGGCCTGCTGGGCGAACGCGTCGCGGACAGGGCGTGACCACCATGACGGACACCACCATGAACAAGACGGACGCCCCCACCCGCGGGCTCCTCCCCCTCCCGGCCGGCGCCGCCCGCGCCCTCGTCCTCGCCGGCGGCATCGCCACCACGGCCTCCGCCTTCCTCGCCTGGACCTGGACCGCCGAATTCCCCGGCGACCTCACCATCACCGGCTACCCCGGCGGCCTCCAGTGGCTCACCTTCGTCGCCGGCATCCTCGCCGCCCTCACCGGACTCGGCCACTACGGCGTCCCCGGCCTGCGCGCCCTCGGCGCCAACGGCAACAACGCACCCGCCGCACTCGCCGCACTCGGCGCCTTCGGCACCACCTGGTTCACCGTCATCGCGATCGCCGCCAAACTCGGCGGACTCGCCAACCTCGAACCCGGTGGCTGGATCGCGGCCGTCGCCTCCCTGCTGCCCCTCCTCGGCGCGTTCGCCCTCCCCCAACAGGGAGCCGGCACCCAGAGCGCCAAGGACACCTTCCGCGGCTACCTCGCCAAGCCCGACCACCTCACCCCCATCGCACTGCCCAGCCCCTGGATCCAGCGCGTCCTCGTCACCGCCGTCACCATCGTCGGCCTCACCGTCTTCACCTACGGCATCGACACCGAGTACGGCGAACTCTTCATCGGCTTCCTCATCGTCACCGTCTTCGCCATCTGGGCCCTCCACACCGCCGGCCTGCTCGACGTGGTCTCCCGGCTCACCGCCAAGAACCGCGCCTTCACGCTCGCCATGGGCTTCGCCGCCGCGATCGCCTTCCCCTTCACCCAGACCGACGACCACTACGCCAACATCGGCGTCAACATCCTGATCTTCGGCACCGTCGCCCTCGGCCTCAACATCGTCGTCGGCCTCGCCGGACTCCTCGACCTCGGATACGTCGCCTTCCTCGGCGTCGGCGCCTACACCGCCGCCCTCGTCTCCGGCTCCGAGTTCTCCACCTTCTCCGGCGTCCAGTTCCCCTTCTGGGCCGCCGCCCTCACCGGCGCCGCCGCATCCCTCGTCTTCGGCGTCCTCATCGGCGCCCCGACCCTGCGACTGCGCGGCGACTACCTCGCCATCGTCACCCTCGGCTTCGGAGAGATCTTCCGCATCGCCGTCAACAACATGGACGGCGACTCCGGACCCGACCTCACCAACGGCCCCAACGGCATCCCCTCGATCCCGGACCTCAACCTCCTCGGCATCGACTTCGGCCAGAGCCACGACATCGCCGGCTTCACCCTCGGCCGCTTCGCCAACTACTACCTGCTCATGGTCCTCGTCATGGCCATCGTCGTCCTCGTCTACACCCGCGCCGCCGACTCCCGCATCGGCCGCAGCTGGGTCGCCATCCGCGAGGACGAGACCGCCGCCACCGCCATGGGCATCAACGGCTTCCGCGTCAAACTCGTCGCGTTCGCCCTCGGCGCCGCCCTCGCCGGCCTCGCCGGCACCGTCAGCGCCCACGTCACCTACAGCGTCGTCCCGAACCCCTACCAGTTCGCCGGATCGACCCCGCCAAACTCCGCGTTCCTCCTCGCCGCCGTCGTCCTCGGCGGCATGGGCACCGTCGCAGGACCCCTCCTCGGCGCAGCACTCCTCTACCTCCTCCCCGAGAAGCTCGTCTTCCTCCAGGACAAGTCGCTCCTCGCCTTCGGCGTCGCCCTCGTCCTCCTGATGCGCTTCCGCCCCGAGGGCATCATCGCCAACCGCCGCCGCCAGCTCGAATTCCACGAGACCGGACAACTCGACGTACCGGAACAACGGCTGCCCGACGAACCGGCCACCACCAAGGCGGGGGCGTGACCACCATGACCACACAGACAGCACAGACCCCGCAGACCGCCCAGACCGTCCTCGAAGCCCGTGACGTCACCATGCGCTTCGGCGGCCTCACCGCCGTCCGCAGCGTCGACCTCACCGTCCGCGAAGGCGAGATCGTCGGCCTCATCGGCCCCAACGGCGCCGGCAAGACCACCTTCTTCAACTGCCTCACCGGCCTCTACGTCCCCACCGAGGGCACCGTCGCCTACAAAGGCACCGTCCTGCCACCCAAGCCCCACCTCGTCACCCAGGCAGGCATCGCCCGCACCTTCCAGAACATCCGGCTCTTCGCCAACATGACCGTCCTGGAAAACGTCCTCGTCGGCCGCCACACCCGCACCAAGGAAGGCCTCTGGTCCGCCCTCCTGCGTGGCCCCGGCTTCAAGAAAGCCGAACGCGCCAGCGAAGAACGCGCCATGGAACTCCTCGAGTTCATCGGCCTCGAACACAAGCGCGACCACCTCGCCCGCAACCTCCCCTACGGCGAACAGCGCAAGCTCGAAATCGCCCGCGCCCTCGCCAGCGACCCCGGACTCCTCCTCCTCGACGAGCCCACCGCCGGCATGAACCCGCAGGAGACCCGCGCCACCGAGGAACTCGTCTTCGCCATCCGCGACAAGGGCATCGCCGTCCTCGTCATCGAGCACGACATGCGCTTCATCTTCAACCTCTGCGACCGCGTCGCCGTCCTCGTCCAAGGCGAAAAGCTCGTCGAAGGCACCAGCGACGTCGTCCAGGGAGACGAACGCGTCGTCGCCGCCTACCTCGGCACCCCCTTCGAAGGCGCCCCCGAGGACACCGCACTCGCAGAGGTCCAGGCCGCCGAAGCACAGGCCGCCACGGACAGCACCACAGAAGGAGACAACCAGTGACCGCGCTGCTGGAAGTCGAAGACCTCCACGTCGCCTACGGCAAGATCGAAGCCGTCAAGGGCATCTCCTTCAGCGTCGAAGAAGGCCAGGTCGTCACCCTCATCGGCACCAACGGCGCCGGCAAGACCACGACCCTGCGCACCCTCTCCGGCCTGCTCAAGCCCTCCAGCGGAAGAATCACCTTCGCCGGACAGCCCCTCACCTCCGTCCCCGCACACAAGATCGTGGCACTGGGCCTCGCCCACTCCCCCGAAGGACGCCACATCTTCCCCCGCCTCACCATCGCCGAGAACCTCCAACTCGGCGCCTTCCTCCGGAAGGACAACGCAGGCATCGAAAAAGACATGCAGCGCGCCTACGAGCTCTTCCCGATCCTCGGCGAACGACGCAAGCAGGCCGCGGGCACCCTCTCCGGCGGCGAACAGCAGATGCTCGCCATGGGCCGCGCCCTCATGTCCCAGCCCAAACTGCTCATGCTCGACGAGCCCTCCATGGGCCTCTCCCCGATCATGATGCAGAAGATCATGGCCACCATCTCCGAGCTCAAGTCCCAGGGCACGACCATCCTCCTGGTCGAACAGAACGCCCAGGCCGCGCTCTCCCTGGCCGACCACGGCCACGTCATGGAGGTCGGCTCCATCGTCCTGTCCGGCACCGGCCAGGACCTCCTCCACGACGAGTCCGTCCGCAAGGCCTACCTCGGCGAGGACTGACCCGCACACGGCGAAGGCCCGCACCCCCGTCATCCCGGGGCGCGGGCCTTCGTCACGTCCTGGCGGCTAACCCTTGGCCGCCTTCTTCTCCTCGGCGTCCTGAATGACCGCCTCCGCGACCTGCTGCATCGAAAGACGCCGGTCCATCGACGTCTTCTGAATCCACCGGAACGCCGCCGGCTCCGTCAGCCCGTACTCCGTCTGCAGCACCGACTTCGCCCGGTCCACCAGCTTCCGCGTCTCCAGCCGCTGCGTGAGGTCCGCGACCTCCTTCTCCAGCGTCTTCAGCTCCGTGAACCGCGACACGGCCATCTCGATCGCCGGCACGACATCACTCTTGCTGAACGGCTTCACCAGGTACGCCATCGCACCCGCGTCCCGCGCCCGCTCGACCAGGTCCCGCTGCGAGAACGCGGTCAGCATGAGCACCGGAGCGATCGACTCCTCGGCGATCTTCTCCGCCGCGCTGATCCCGTCCAGCTTCGGCATCTTCACATCCAGGATCACCAGATCCGGCTTGTGCTCACGGGCCAGCTCGACGGCCTGCTCACCGTCACCGGCCTCACCCACGACGGTGTAGCCCTCTTCCTCGAGCATCTCTTTCAGATCGAGACGGATCAGGGCCTCGTCCTCGGCGATGACGACGCGCGTCGTCAGCGGCGGCACGTGCGACTGGTCATCGTCGACGGCGTCGACAGGCTGGGGCGACTCGGGGGCGGTCACGGGGGCGCTCCTTGTTCGGGCAGGCTGGGGGCTGCCTCTAGAGCCTACCTAGCTGCGGCGCTGCTCGGTGACCCGGTAGACTCCTCGCGGGTTGGCCAGCCGGGTTGGCGGAATGGCAGACGCTGATTGCTCAAACCAATCTGTCCGAAAGGGCGTGCGGGTTCGAATCCCGCACCCGGCACATATGGCACCAAAGCGGATGTTCACATTCTCGTGAACATCCGCTTTTTGCTGCACGGCGTCACAATCGGTCACGCAGTGTGTGCATATGAACTACCACAGCACAGAGGTACGACAGCGCGCGTTGATCCTGCTTAGAGGCGGCGCCAAGAACGCAGACGTGGCGCGGGAACTCAACATCCCGGCGGGCACCGTAGGTGCATGGAAACACAAGGACCGCGCTCGACGCGGAGAATGCCCCGGGGCACATAAGCCGACCTGTCCCAGGTGCGATGGTCGCCCCATGGATTTAGCCGGATACGCCTATCTCCTCGGACAGTACCTGGGCGACGGGCACATCAGTCATTACGCGGGGCACCGCGCACCCACCCTCAGAATCACGTGCGCCGACTCCTGGCCTGGTGTATCCCGCGAGACGGAACGGGCCATGCGTGCAATCTTTCCCGAGAACCGGGTGAACCAGGTCAGCAAGGTCGGCTGCCACGACTTGAAGGTCGTCTCCAAACACCTTCCTTGCCTGTTCCCCCAGCACGGCCCGGGCATGAAGCACACCCGCAAGATCACGCTCGAGCCCTGGCAGCAGGAGATCGTGAACGCGTACCCCTGGGAGTTCGTCCGGGGCCTGATCCACTCCGACGGTTGCCGAACCATGAACTGGACGACTCGGCTCGTCGGCGGTGAGCGGAAGCGGTACGAGTACCCGCGGTACTTCTTCACCAACAAGTCCGACTGCATCCGCCAGCTCTTCACGGACACGCTCGACGCGCTCGGACTGACCTGGACGCACTGCACCCGGCACGGGAACCCGTACAACATCTCGGTGGCCCGGAAGGCCGACGTCGATCTCCTGGACATCCATGTGGGGCCCAAATACTGAGCGCAATGTGACAGGTCACAAGCGCTCGCGCGGCGCGATGGGAGCTGCCCCAAGACGGTTGACGGGAGCATGCGCTCGGACGATCTTCGGCTGCACTTGTCCACGTACCGCCGTCGTCCGGAGGTCCCCATGAGCCCGATCAATCGGCGTCAGTTCGTCGCCGCCGCAGCCGGTGCCGCCGCTGCCGCCGTCGCTCTGCACCCGGCGTCCGCGTTCGCCGCGGGCGGCGCTTCCGACCCCTCCGACTTCGCCGATGCCGATCGGGGGTTCATCGGAACGCTCAGTCCCGCCGTGATCAAGGACGCGGCCGGGAAGGTCGTGTGGGACGCCGACGCGTATGACTTTCTGGAGGCTGAGAAGGCTCCGGGCAGCGCGGACGCGAGTCTGTGGCGGCAGTCGCGGCTGGTGAGGAAGCACGGGCTGTACAAGGTCGCGGAGCGGATTTATCAGGTGCGGGGGTTCGATCTGTCGAACATGACGATCGTGGAGGGTGACTCCGGGGTCATCGTGATCGATCCGCTGATCTCGGCGGAGACCGCGGCCGCCGCGCTGGCGCTGTACCGCAAGCACCGGGATCCCCAGAACAAGCGCGAGGTGGTCGCGCTCATCTATACGCATCCGCATGTCGATCATTTCGGTGGGGCGTACGGCGTGCTGCCGGGCGGGGCCGGGGGCGTGCCGGTCGTGGCGCCGGAGGGGTTTCTGGAGCACGCGGTCTCGGAGAACGTGTACGCGGGGACGGCGATGACGCGGCGCGCGGGGTACATGTACGGGGCGCATCTGCCGAAGTCGGCGCGGGGTCAGATCGGTTGTGGGCTGGGGCAGAGCGTGTCGCTGGGGACGGTGGGGTTGATTCCGCCGACGGTGAGTATCGCGCGGACGGGGCAGGTGGAGTCGTTCGACGGGGTGCGGGTCGAGTTCCAGATGACGCCGGGTACGGAGGCGCCGGCGGAGATGAACTTCCTGTTCCCGGATCTGCGGGCGGTGTGCATGGCGGAGAACGCGACGCACACGATGCACAACATCATCACGCTGCGGGGTGCGCAGGTGCGGGATGCGCGGGAGTGGGCGCGGTATCTGGGTGAGTCGATGGAGTGGTGCGGGGGGCGGGTGGATGTGGCGTTCGCGTCGCATCACTGGCCGACGTGGGGTGGGGCGGAGATCGGTGAACTGTTGCGTCAGCAGCGGGACTTGTACGCGTATCTGCATGATCAGACGTTGCGGTTGATCAATGTGGGGAGGACGGGGCGGGAGATCGCGGAGGAGTTGGAGCTGCCGCCGGGGCTGCGGGGGTGGGCGAATCGTGGGTATTACGGGTCGTTGAGTCACAACGTGAAGGGGATCTATCAGCGGTACATGGGGTGGTTCGATGCGAATCCGGCGCATTTGTGGGAGCACCCGCCGGTGGAGGAGGCGCGGCGGTATGTGAAGGCGTTGGGTGGTGGTGCGGCGACGGTGGCGAAGGCGCGGCGGTTCGCGAAGGAGGGGGATCTGCGGTTCGCGGCGACGTTGTTGAACCATGTGGTGTTCGCGGATCCGGGGAATGGCAGGGCGAAGCGTGAATTGGCCGCTGTTTATACGAAGTTGGGGCACGGGTCGGAGAACGCCGTGTGGCGGAACTTCTATTTGACGGGTGCGCTGGAGTTGACCGAGGGGGTGCAGGTCGGCGAGTCGTCGACGGCGGGGCCGACGATGTTGTCGGCGTTGAGTGTGGAGCAGCTCATCGATTCGGTGGCGATCCGGGTGGATGGGCCGAAGGCGTGGGATCTGCGTCTGTCGATGGACTGGAGTTTTCCGGCTTCGGGTGTGGTGCACCATCTGACGTTGCGGAACGGGGCGTTGACGCATCGGAGCAGTGGGGAGCCGGATCCGGCGGCGGGGGTGACGTTGACGATGTCGAAGGCGCAGTTGTTGGCGTTGTTGGCCGGTAAGGGGCTCGGGGACATCGTGGTGCGGGGGGATGTGTCGCTGTTGCAGAAGTTGCTGGGTGTGTTGGGGAAGCCGGACAAGGATTTCGCGATCGTGACCCCGTAGGCCCGTAGGCCTGGGGGCGTCCGGCGGTACGTGGGTGGCGTACCGCCGGGCGGCCCGGGGTGTTACTTGGGGATGTCGTCCTCGCCGATGTGGTGGACGCGGACGAGGTTGGTGGAGCCGGGGACGCCGGGTGGGGAGCCGGCGGTGATGACGACGGTGTCACCCTTGGCGCAGCGGCCGATTTTGAGGAGTTCTTCGTCGACTTGGGCGACCATGGCGTCGGTGGAGTCGACGTGGGGGCCGAGGAAGGTTTCGACGCCCCAGGTGAGGTTGAGTTGGGAGCGGGTGGCGGGGTCGGGGGTGAAGGCGAGGAGGGGGATGGGTGAGCGGTAGCGGGAGAGGCGTTTGACGGTGTCGCCGGACTGAGTGAACGCGACGAGGAATTTGGCGCCGAGGAAGTCGCCCATTTCGGCGGCGGCGCGGGCGACGGCTCCGCCTTGGGTGCGGGGTTTGTTGCGTTCGGTGAGGGGTGGGAGGCCCTTGGCGAGGATGTCTTCTTCGGCGGCTTCGACGATGCGTCCCATGGTGGCGACGGTTTCGACGGGGTATTTGCCGACGCTGGTCTCGCCGGAGAGCATGACGGCGTCGGTGCCGTCGATGACGGCGTTGGCGACGTCGCTGGCTTCGGCGCGGGTGGGGCGGGAGTTGTCGATCATCGAGTCGAGCATCTGGGTGGCGACGATGACGGGTTTGGCGTTGCGCTTGGCGAGTTTGATGGCGCGCTTCTGGACGATCGGGACTTGTTCGAGGGGCATTTCGACGCCGAGGTCGCCGCGGGCGACCATGATGCCGTCGAATGCGGCGACGATGTCCTCGATGTTCTCGACGGCCTGGGGTTTTTCGACTTTGGCGATGACGGGGAGGTGGCGGCCTTCCTCGTTCATGATGCGGTGGACGTCTTCGATGTCGCGGCCGGTGCGGACGAAGGAGAGGGCGATGATGTCGGCGCCGGTGCGCAGGGCCCAGCGGAGGTCTGCTTCGTCTTTTTCGCTGAGTGCGGGGACGCTGACGGCGACGCCGGGGAGGTTGAGGCCCTTGTGGTCGGAGACCATGCCGCCTTCGATGACGGTGGTGTGGACGCGGGGGCCGTCGACGCGGGTGACTTCGAGGGTGACTTTGCCGTCGTCGACGAGGATGCGTTCGCCGGGGGTGACGTCGGCGGCGAGTCCGTCGTAGGTGGTGCCGCAGGTCTGGCGGTCGCCTTCGGTGCCGGGTTCGACGGTGATGGTGAACTCGTCGCCGCGTTCAAGGAGTACGGGTCCTTCGCTGAAGCGGCCGAGGCGGATCTTCGGGCCTTGAAGGTCGGCGAGGACGCCGACGCTGCGGCCGGTCTCGTCGGAGGCCTTTCGCACGCGCTGGTAGCGCTCCTCGTGTTCGGCGTAGGTGCCGTGGCTGAGGTTGAAGCGGGCTACGTCCATGCCGGCTTCGACGAGTGCCTTGATCTGGTCGTACGAGTCGGTGGCGGGGCCCAGGGTGCAGACGATTTTTGCTCGGCGCATGTTTCGAGCCTAGGGCTTACCGGCGGGTAGAGATTTGGTGCGACATGACGACTCAACAAGCTTTACCCGAAGGACTGTTGACAAGTCTTGTATCTGTGCGGGTGGCTGCTCTGATGAGCGTGCGGGCGGGGTGGTTCGTCGGCCGGTCACCGGATCGAAATGTGCGGGGGGTGTTGCGGGTCGGTGTTCCTGGTCCAGAATCTACGCGCGTCACCAACTGTCGTTCGTCCGTAGGTCAGGAGCACGTCCATGTCGTTGAACCGCAGATCCTTCCTGGGCAAGTCCGCCGCGACCGGTGCGGGTGTCGCGCTGGCCGGTGGTGCCGTGGCGCCGTCGGCCGAGGCCGCCACGGGCGCTCCGGGCCGCGGGAAGCCGAGGAAGCGGTACGCGTTCACGGTCATGGGCACGACGGACCTGCACGGTCACGTCTTCAACTGGGACTACTACAAGGACGCCGAGTACAAGGACGCGGCGGGCAACGCGCAGGGTCTGTCGCGGATCTCGACGCTGGTGTCGAGGATCCGTGAGGAGGAGGGCCGGGGCAACACGCTGCTGATCGACGCGGGTGACACGATCCAGGGCACTCCCCTGACGTACTACTTCGCGCGCGTGGATCCGATCACGGCGGCGAACGGTCCGGTGCATCCGATGGCGCAGGCGATGAACGCGATCGGGTACGACGCGGCGGCTCTCGGCAATCACGAGTTCAACTACGGCATCGACACGCTGCGCAAGTTCGAGTCGCAGCTGCGTTTCCCGCTGCTGGGGGCGAACGCGGTGGACGCGAAGACGGAGAAGCCGGCGTTCGCGCCGTACGTGATCAGGACGCTGCGCACGCCGCACGGCAAGGACGTGAAGGTGGCGGTCCTGGGGCTGACGAACCCGGGCATCGCGATCTGGGACAAGGCGTACGTGCAGGGGAAGCTGAAGTTCCCGGGGCTGGAGGAGCAGGCGGCGAAGTGGGTGCCGAAGCTGCGGTCGATGGGTGCGGACGTGGTGATCGTGTCGGCGCACTCGGGCGCGTCGGGCACGTCGTCGTGGGGTGACCAGCTGCCGTACGTGGAGAACGCGGCGGCGCGGGTGGCGGCGAAGGTGCCGGGGATCGACGCGATCCTGGTGGGGCACGCGCACGTGGAGATCGAGCAGCAGGTGGTGACGAACGAGGAAACGGGCCGGCCGGTCGTCCTCGCGGAGCCGCTGTGCTACGCGGAGCGGCTCGCGCGGTTCGACTTCGAGCTGGAGTGGGTGAAGGGTCGCTGGACGGTGGCGTCGGTGACGTCGAAGCTGCTGAACTCGAACACGGTGCCGGACGATCCGGCGATCACGAAGCTGCTGGCGGCGCAGCACGCGCTGGTGGTGAAGTACGTGAACCAGGTGGTGGGTTCGGCGAAGGTCGAGCTGACGACGGTGGACGCGCGGTACAAGGACGCGCCGATCATCGACCTGATCAACAAGGTGCAGGCGGACGTGGTGACGGAGGCGCTGAAGTCGACGGAGTACGCGTCGCTGCCGGTGCTGTCGCAGGCGTCGCCGTTCTCGCGGACCTCGGCGATCCCGGCGGGCGAGGTGACGATCCGGGATCTGTCGAGCTTGTACGTGTACGACAACACGCTGGTCGCGAAGTTGATGACGGGTGCGCAGCTGCGGGCGTACCTGGAGTTCTCGGCGGAGTACTTCGTGCAGACGGCGCCGGACGCGCCGGTGGACGTGGAGAAGCTGACGAACGCGGGGAACCGGCCGGACTACAACTACGACTATGTGTCGGGGCTGTCGTACGACATCGACATCGCGCAGCCGGCCGGTTCGCGGATCAAGAATCTGAAGTTCGGCGGCAAGGATCTGGATGACGCGGCGAAGTTCGTGTTCGCGGTGAACAACTACCGGGCGAACGGTGGCGGTGCGTTCCCGCACGTGGCGAACGCCCAGGAGTTGTGGTCGGAGTCGACGGAGATCCGTACGCGGATCGCGGAGTGGGTGACGGCGAAGGGCGTCCTGGACCCGGCGGACTTCGCGTCGGTGGACTGGCGGCTGACGCGGGCCGGGACGCCGGTGTTCGCCCAGTAGTTCCGGCCGGCGGTTGCGGCCGGGGTCATCTCCGGTCGAGGTCGTCCTGAAGTTCCACGAGAGCGCGCTCTCCGGGTCCGGTGTGGCCTTGGGGGGCGCGTTCCTCGTTCGGGGTGAGGCCGAAGGTGGTGAAGGCGGTGCGGCGGGGCTGGGGGTAGGGGTCCTTGCCGGTGAGGCTGTTGAGGATGGTGGCGCTGCGCCAGGCGGCGAGTCCGAGGTCGGGGGCGCCGACGCCGTGGGTGTGGCGTTCGGCGTTCTGTACGTAGACGCGGCCGCCGGCGCCTTGGACGGTGTCGTCGAGGACGAGGCGGAACTGGTCGTCGATGCGGGGGCGGCCGGAGGCGTCGCGCTGGATGTGGGGGTCGAGGCCGGACAGGATGCGGCCGAGGGGGCGTTCCTTGTAGCCGGTGGCGAGGACGACGGCGTCGGTGGTGAGGCGGGTGCGGACGCCTTGTTCCTGGTGTTCGAGGTGGAGTTCGATGCGCTGGTCGGCGAGGCGGCCGGCGGTGCGGACGCCGACGCCGGGGGTGAGGGTGACGTCGGGCCAGCCGCCGTGGAGGGTGCGCTGGTAGAGCTCTTCGTGGATGGCGGCGATGGTGTCGGCGTCGATGCCCTTGTGGAGCTGCCACTGGGCGGGGACGAGTCCGTCGCGTACGGGTTCGGGGAGGGCGTGGAAGTAGCGGGTGTAGTCGGGGGTGAAGTGTTCGAGGCCGAGTTTGCTGTATTCCATGGGGGCGAAGGCCTGGGTGCGGGCGAGCCAGTGGAGGTTCTCGCGGCCGGTGGGGCGGCGGCGCAGGAGGTCGAGGAAGATCTCGGCGCCGGACTGGCCGCTGCCGATGACGGTGACGTGGTCGGCGGCGAGGAGGCGTTCGCGGTGGTTCAGGTAGTCGGCGGAGTGGATCACGGGGACGGTGGGGGCGTCGGCGAGGGGTTTGAGGGGGGCGGGGACGAAGGGTTCGGTGCCGATGCCGAGGGCGATGTTGCGGGTGTGGGTGCGGCCGAGGGCTTCGGCTTCGCCGTGGGCGTCGAGTTGGGTGTAGTCGACTTCGAACAGGGCGCGTTCGGCGTTCCAGCGGACGGCGTCGACCTGGTGGCCGTAGTGGAGTCCGGGGAGGTTCTCGCTGACCCAGCGGCAGTAGGCGTCGTACTCGGCGCGCTGGATGTGGAAGCGCTCGGCGAAGTAGAAGGGGAAGAGGCGTTCGCGGGTCTTGAGGTAGTTGAGGAAGGACCAGGGGCTGGCGGGGTCGGCGAGGGTGACGAGGTCGGCGAGGAAGGGGACCTGGAGGGTGGCGCCGTCGATGAGCAGGCCGGGGTGCCAGTGGAAGGCGGGGCGCTGTTCGTAGAAGACGGTGTCGAGTTCGGTGAGGGGGTGGGCGAGGGCGGCGAGGGAGAGGTTGAAGGGGCCGATGCCGATGCCGACGAGGTCGCGGGGTGCGTCGGTGGGGGTGTGCGGGGGCTGCGGTGCGGGCGCGGCAGTCATCGGGGGGTGTGTCCTTCCACCAGTTTCAGGAGCGCGGCGAGGTCGCCGGGGTCGGTGTGCGGGTTGAGGAGGGTGGCCTTGAGCCAGAGGCGGCCGTCCACGCGGGCGCGGCCGAGGACGGCGCGGCCTTCGGTGAGCAGGCGGCGGCGGATCTCGGCGATGTCGTCGTCGTTCGCGCCGGTGGGGCGGAACAGGACGGTGGTGAGGGTGGGGGTGTCGTAGAGGTCGAGGCCGGGGTGGAGGTCGACGAGGCGGGCCAGGTGGTGGGCGAGGGCGACGACCTGGTCGACGAGGGCGGCGATGCCGGTGCGGCCGAGGGCCTTGAGGGTGACGGCGATCTTGAGGATGTCGGGGCGGCGGGTGGTGCGCAGGGAGCGGCCGAGGAGGTCGGGGAGTCCGGCTTCGGTGTCGTCGTCGGCGTTGAGGTAGTCGGCCTGGTGGGTGAGGGGGGCCAGGTCGGTGGGGTGGCGTACGGCGAGGAGTCCGGCGGCCACGGGTTGCCAGCCGAGTTTGTGCAAGTCGAGGGTGACGGTGTGGGCGCGGTCGAGTCCGGTCAGCGCGGCGCGGTGGTGGGGGCTGAACAGGAGGCCGGCGCCGTAGGCGGCGTCGATGTGGAGGCGGGCGCCGTGGGCGGCGCAGCGGTCGGCGATCTCGGGGAGCGGGTCGATGAGGCCGGCGTCGGTGGTGCCCGCGGTGGCGGCGACGAGCCGGGGGCCGGGGAGGTCGGTGAGGGCCTCGTCGAGGGTGGCGGGGTCGAGGGTGCCGTTGGGGGTGGGCAGCACGATCGGTTCGGGCAGGCCGAGGAGCCAGGCGGCGCGGGTGAGGCTGTGGTGGGCGTTGGCGCCGGTGATGAGCTGGACGGGGCGGGTGGTGCGGTGGGTCTCGCGGGCGAGGAGGACGGCGAGCTGGTTGGCTTCGGTGCCGCCGGTGGTGACGAGGGCGTCCGGGGCGGTGCCGGCGTCGGTGTCGGCGTGCGGGTAGACCTCGCGGGCGAGGGTGCCGGTGATCAGGGTTTCGAGGACGGAGGCGGCGGGGGCCTGGTCCCAGGAGTCCATGGAGGGGTTGAGGGCGCTCGCGGCGAGGTCGGCGGCGGTGGCGACGGCGAGGGGCGGGCAGTGGAGGTGGGCCGCGCACAGCGGGTCGGCGGGGTCGGCGGCGCCTTGGGTGAGGGCGGTGACGAGGGTGCGCAGGGCTGCTTCGGCTCCGGTGCCGTGGTCGGGGAGGGGGTCGCCGGCCGCCGCTTCGACGCGGGCGGCGACCGCTTCGGGGCCGCCGGCCGGGAGGGGGCCGCCTCGGTCGGCGCCGCCGGTGCGCAGGGCGTCCAGGACGGTGTCGAGCAGGGGCCGCAGGGCGTCGGGGCCGTCTGTGCCTCCGGCCAGGGGCGGCAAGGTGCGCATGCGGGACCCTTCGGGGACTGGGCGGTGATCTGGGTGCGGCCAGTCTTCGACGGGGCGGAGTCTTGGTCCGGGTGATCACGTGAAGTGGACCCGAAAGGGGGATGGGGGGCGGGATTTGGGGTGCGGGTGGTGTATTGGGCGGGGGTGCGCCGTAGCTCCGCTGGTTCGTCGCCGGGTGACAGGGTGCGTCGTGGCTGGTCGCGCAGTTCCCCGCGCCCCTGGAGATGCGCACTTCGTGCGCTGTCTCCAGGGGCGATCGGGTCAGGCCTGGGCGCGGACTCGGAGGGCCCTGGACAGGTCGTCCAGTTGGTCGACGAGACGCCGGCGCAGGGCCGGGGTCGGGTTGCCCTCGGAGAGGCAGAACTCGCCCAGCCGGAGGGTCTCCGGGGAGATGGCTGTCGCGGGGAAGGCGTAGCGCCCGGCCGCCGCCGCGAGAGCCGCCCCCCGGCGCTCCGCGAGGGCGGTGACGTCGGTGAAGTAGCGGGCGACGTAGCCGCGCAGCAGGTCGTTCTGTTCGGGTTGCCAGAAGCCCTGGGCGGTGGCGGTGAACAGGTAGTTGGAGAGTTCGCGTGCGGGGTCGTCGGTGAACAGGGCGTGCCAGGCGGCGGCCTTGGCCTGCGGGTCGGGCAGCGCGGCGTGGCAGCGGGCGGCGCCCTCCTGGCCGGTGGCGCTGGGGTCGTGGGCGAGTTCGGCCTCGATGACGGCGTCGTCGACGGCGCCGAGGACGCTCATGCGGCCGAGGATGCGCCAGCGCAGTTCGGGGTCGAGTTCGGGTCCGCCGGGGACGCTGCCGCTGTCGTACCAGCCGCGGATGACGTCGGCGTGCTGGGCGGCGTCGATGAGGTGGCGGACGGCGGTGAGGCGCAGGCCGGGGCGTTCTCCGTCCTCGGTGCGGCGGACGATGTCCTCGCACAGGGAGGTGAGGAGGGTGAGGGCCTCGGGGCGCTGTTCGGGGGTGCTGTAGTGGTCGGCGACCTGGTGGTGGGCGAAGGAGAGGACGCCCTGGACGAGGGCGAGGTCGGTCTCCTCGGGGAGGTGGGCCTGGGCGGCCAGCAGGTAGGAGACCGGCTGGAGTTCGCCGTCGCGGACCATGTCGCTCAGCGCGTTCCACAGGACGGCGCGGGTGAGGGGGTCGGGGATGCCGGACAGGCCGCGCAGGGCGGCTTCCTCGGAGTCGGGGTCGAGGCGGATCTTGGCGTAGGTGAGGTCCTGGTCGTTGGGGACGATCAGGGTGGGGCGCGGGCCGCGGAAGGTGACGGGTTCGCCGGGGACGTCGACGTCGACGCGTTCGCGCAGGACGAAGGCGCGGCCGTCGGCGGGGTCGCGGTCGTAGAGGCCGACGGCGATGCGGTGGGGGCGGCTGCCGGTGCGGTCGACGGTGAGGGTCCAGCTGTCCTCGGTCGCGGTGACGCGCGGGGTGAGGGTGTCGACTCCGGTGGTTCGCAGCCAGGCGTCGGCCCAGGCGTGGACGTCGCGGTCGGTGTGGTGGGCGAGGGAGTCGATGAAGTCGGCGAGGGTGGCGTTGGCGAACTTGTGGCGTTCGAAGTGGGTGTTGATGCCGGCGAGGAAGTCCTTCTCGCCGAGCCAGTTGACGAGCTGGCGCAGGGCGGAGGCGCCCTTGGCGTAGGAGATGCCGTCGAAGTTGAGGAGGGCGGAGGCGGTGTCCTCGACGGCTTCGGGGGCGACGGGGTGGGTGGAGGGGCGCTGGTCGGCCTCGTAGCCCCAGTTCTTGCGGGAGATGCCGAAGTCGACCCAGGTGTCGGTGAAGCGGGTGGCTTCGGTGAGGGTCTGGTAGCCCATGTACTCGGCGAAGGACTCGTTGAGCCAGATGTCGTCCCACCACTTGAGGGTGACGAGGTCGCCGAACCACATGTGGGCCATCTCGTGGGCGATGACCATGGCGCGGGTCTGGCGTTCGGTGTCGGTGACGGCGGAGCGGTAGACGAACTCGTCGCGGAAGGTGACGAGTCCGGGGTTCTCCATGGCGCCGGCGTTGAACTCGGGGACGAAGGCCTGGTCGTAGGAGTCGAAGGGGTAGGGCTCGGCGAACTTCTCGTGGTAGCGGTCGAAGCACGCGCGGGTGATGTCGAGGAGTTCGTCGGCGTCGGCGTCCAGGTGGGGTGCGAGGGAGCGGCGGCAGTGGAGGCCGAAGGGCAGGCCGCGGTGTTCGGTGCGGACGGAGTGCCAGGGGCCTGCGGCGACGGCGACGAGGTAGGTCGACAGGAGGGGGGTGGTGGCGGCCTGCCACTTTCCCCCGCCGAGGTGTTCGGTGACGCTGTTGGCGAGGACGGTCCAGCCTTCGGGGGCGGTGACGGTGAGGTCGAAGACGGACTTGAGGTCGGGCTGGTCGAAGGCGGCGAAGACGCGCTGGACGTCCTCCATGAACAGCTGGGTGTAGACGTAGGTCTCGCCGTCGGTGGGGTCGGTGAAGCGGTGCATGCCCTCGCCGGTGTGCGAGTAGCGCATGGCGGCGTCGACGCGAAGCTCGTGCTCGCCGGCGGTGAGGCCGGTGAGGGGCAGGCGGTTGCCGTCGAGGGCGGCGGGGTCCAGGGCCTGGCCGTCGAGGGTGACGGAGCGCAGTTCGGCGGGTTTGAGCTCGACGAAGGTGTCTCCCGCGGTGCGTGTGGTGAAGCGGATCGCGGTGCGGGAGTCGAAGGTGTCGGGGCCGCGGGTGAGGTCGAGGTCCACGGTGTACCGCTGGACCTCGATGAGCCGGGCGCGGGTCTGCGCTTCGTCGCGCGTCAGTACGGGCATGGGGTCATGTTGCCGTACGCCTCCGGCGCGGGGACAGGTGTGCCCGGTCGGGCCGCAGCCTTTGGCTCGGGGCGTAGGTCGCCCCGTAAGGGGCGCGGGGAACTGCGCGACCGGCCGCGACGGCGCTGCAGCCGCCGATGATCAGCGGCCCCGACGGCGCTGAGGCCACGGGGCTCTGCCCCGGACCCCGCTCCTCAATCGCCGGAGGGGCTTGATTTTCCGGACCCGCTCGATTCGACCGCACCCGAGGGGACCGCTTCCGCCGCGATCTGTTCGTGGTGGCGGATGACCTCGCTGATGATGAAGTTGAGGAACTTCTCGGCGAACGCGGGGTCGAGTTTGGCGTTCTCGGCGAGCTGGCGCAGGCGCTCGATCTGGCGGGCCTCGCGGGCCGGGTCGGCGGGCGGCAGGGCGTGCTGGGCCTTGAGGTGGCCGACCTGCTGGGTGGCCTTGAAGCGTTCGGCGAGCATGTGGACGACGGCGGCGTCGATGTTGTCGATGCTGTCGCGCAGGCGGCCGAGCTCGGCGCGGACGGCGGGGTCGACTTCCGTCTGGGGTGCGGGGTCGCTGGTGGTCATGGGAGGTCAGCCTACGTGGAGCATGGGCGGGTGGTCGGGGTCGGGGATCTTGTCGGACCAGCCGCCGGGGACGGCGCGGCCCTGTTGTTCGCGGAAGCGGACGGGTGCGGTGCCGACGCGGCGGGTGAAGAGGCGGGAGAAGTAGGCGGGGTCGTCGTAGCCGACGCGGCGGGCGACGGCGGCGACGGGGAGTTCGGTGGCGGCGAGGAGTTCCTTGGCGCGGCCGAGGCGGATGCCGAGGAGGTAGTCCTTGGGGCTGCAGCCGGCGCCGCGGCGGACGGCGGTGCGCAGTTCGGCGGGGGTCATGCCGTGGCGGGCGGCGTGTTCGGCGACGGAGAGGGGCTGGAAGGCGTCGCGGGCGAGGGCCTGGAGGACGGGGTCGCCGTCGGGGGCCATGTCGGCGCGGGCGCGGCGCAGGGCGACGAGGAGTTCGTGGACGGCGGCGCCGGTCTCGACCTCGAGGAGGGGGTTGCCGCGGCGGGCGGCGCGGGCGATGCGGCCGACGGCGGCGCGGGCGCCTGCGGCGTCGGCGAGGGGGACGACGGGGCGGTCGGGTTCTATGTAGCCGAGTTCGGTGTAGGTGGCGGCTGCGGGTCCGGTGAAGTCGACGAAGCACTCGTCCCAGCCGTGGTCGGGGTCGGCGCCGTAGTGGTGCGGGACTCCGGGGGTGAGCCAGATGAGGGCGGGGGCGGTGATGGTGGTGCGGCGGCCGTCGGCGTTCTGGAACCAGCCGGTGCCGGCGGTGATGACGACGGCGACGTGGTGGTCGAGGGTGCGGGGTCCGACGGTGGGCAGGAGGCCGTGCTGGAGTCCGACGCCGAGGCAGACGAGGCCGAGGCGGTGGTGGGCCGGGCTGGGCGTGAAGTAGCGCATCCAGGTGTGGTATGTGGACATCTGTCCCCTCCTGTGGTGTTTCGCGCGCCTGGGTCGTGACCGCGTAGCCCCGTCCAACACCAGCCGATCTTTGTCCATGGACCCCGTCGCCCGCCAGAGGTGATGGTGGCCGCCTGTACGTGAGCGAGAGGGACCTGATGACCGAGTTCAGGGTGGGCGAGGACGACTTCGAGGTGGACGGCCGGCCGGTGCGGCTGCTGTCGGGGGCTCTGCACTACTTCCGGGTGCACGAGGAGCAGTGGGGGCACCGGCTGCGGATGCTGAAGGCGATGGGCCTGAACTGTGTGGAGACCTACGTCCCGTGGAACCTGCACGCGCCGCGTCCGGGTGAGGTGCGGGACGTGGCGGCGGTGGGCCGTTTCCTGGACGCCGCTCAGGAGGCGGGCCTGTGGGTGATCGCGCGGCCGGGGCCCTACATCTGCGCGGAGTGGGAGAACGGGGGGCTGCCGCACTGGGTGACGGGCCGGGTGGGGGCGCGGCTGCGGTCGCGGGACGCGGAGTTCCTGTCCTTGGTCGAGGAGTGGTTCCGGGTGCTGATGCCGCAGATCGCGGAGCGGCAGGTCGACCGGGGCGGCCCGGTGATCATGGTGCAGGTGGAGAACGAGTACGGCAGTTTCGGCTCGGACCACGTGTATCTGCGGGCGCTGGCGGATCTGCTGCTCGGACTCGGGGTGACGGTGCCGCTGTTCACGTCGGACGGTCCCGAGGACCACATGCTGACGGGCGGGTCGGTGCCGGGGATCCTGGCGACGGCGAACTTCGGCTCGCAGGCGCGCGAGGGTTTCGCGACGCTGCGCAGGCACCGTCCGTCGGGACCGCTCATGTGCATGGAGTTCTGGTGCGGCTGGTTCGACCACTGGGGCGCGGAGCATGTCGTACGGGATCCGCGGGACGCGGCGGACGCGCTGCGGGAGATCCTGGAGTGCGGGGCGTCGGTGAACCTGTACATGGCGCACGGCGGGACGAGTTTCGGTGGCTGGGCGGGGGCGAACCGCGGGGGCGGGGCGCTGCACGACGGGGTGCTGGAGCCGGATGTGACGTCGTACGACTATGACGCGCCGATCGACGAGTTCGGGCGGCCGACGGAGAAGTTCTGGCTGTTCCGGGAGGTTCTCGGCAAGTACGCGGAGGGGCCGCTGCCGGAGGTTCCGGAGCAGCCGGCCGCGCTCGCGGCGCCGGTGACGGCGGAGCTGACGGCGTTCACGGCGCTGGACGGGGTGCTGGAGGCGCTGGGCGGGCCGGAGTCGGAGTGGGCGACGCCGCCGTCGTTCGAGGAGCTGGACGTGGACCGGGGGCTGGTGCGGTACGCGGTGACGGTGCCGGGTCCGCGCGGCGCTCTGCCGTTGCGGGCGAACGGGCTGCGGGACGTCGCGGTCGTGGAGGTGGACGGGGAGCGGGTCGGGGTCCTCACGGAGGCGGAGCCGGAGCTGCCGGTCCCGGTGGCGGGGCACGCGCGCGTGGAGCTGTGGGTGGAGTCCCTGGGCCGGGTCAACTACGGGCCGCGCACGGGTGAGCTCAAGGGGCTGACGGGCGGGCTGCTGCACGAGCGGCAGTATCTGCACGGGGTGAGGGCGCGGGCGCTGCGCCTGGACGCGTTCACGGCGGAGGCGGTGGCCGGGCTGCCGTCCGCGGAGCCGGAGGAGGGGCGGCGCGGGCTGTTCCGGGGCGGGTTCGAGGTGGCGGGTCCGGGGGACGCGGCGCTGGAACTGCCGGGCTGGGCGCGCGGGTTCGTGTGGGTCAACGGGTTCTGCCTGGGCCGGTACTGGCCGGCGGCCGGTCCGCAGGAGGCGCTGTACGTGCCGGGTCCGGTGCAGCGGGCGGGCGCGAACGAGGTGTGGGTGCTGGAGACGGACCGCTCGGGTCCGCCGCGGGTGTGCCTGTCCTGACGCTCCGAGGCGTGTGGAAGGGCCGGTCCCGGATCGCAGGGCCGGCCCTCCGCCCGGTGTACGGGTGGGTCAGTCGAGCTCGGTCACGGTGAACCGGTCGATGACGACCGCGCCGCCGTCGGAGGCGTTCGAGGTCAGGCCCACCCACGCGTCGCCCTGGTCGGGCGCCGTGAACTCGTAGGCGAACTCGGCGGTGCCCTCGGTGGTTCTGGCGAGGGCGTCGGAGCGCAGGGTCCGGGCGGCCGGTTCGTCGACCGCGGTGGTCCAGGTGGCGGTGGTCTCGCTCTGGTAGAGGAACGCCACCTTGTAGCGCTTGCCGGGGGTGAAGGGGACGGTCGCCGGGATGGTGCGGTAGACGAGGCCGGTGCCGGTCAGGCGGGCCTTGAGGGACCAGTTCCCGGTGAGCACGTCGTCGGTCTTCGTGCCGTTCCAGCCGGCCTGGGTGTAGGGCGCGTGCTTCTCGGCGAGGTGGGCGCGGCTGGTGGAGGCGATGAACGGGAAGATGCCGTCGGGTACGTCCTCGAAGTCCTGGTGGACGAGGGTGCCGGGCTGTGTGGCCGGGAGCGTGGCGCGGGCGACGCGCACGTTGTCGAACGCCACCCGCGCGGGGCCGTCGGCGACCTTCAGGGCGAGGGTGACGTCGCCGCCCTGTTCGGGGACGGTGAAGTGGACGAACATGCGCTGGAAGCGGGTGTTCAGCTTCAGGTCGCAGGACTGCTTGTTGACGGCCGTGGACGACTCCATGACCACCTCGCGGGAGCCTTCGGCGGTGGTGATCTCCAGGGTGGCGGTGCGCCGCTCCCCCGCCGTGTCGCCGACGAGCGCCTGGACGGAGGCGACGTAGGACTGTCCGGGGCGCAGTCCGCGCAGTGTCTGGGCGAGGGACGCGGCGGCGCCGTCGGTGCCCGCCCAGGCCTCGTACTGGCCGGTGGCGCTGCGTTCGACCGCGCAGGCGCCGGTGACGGTCCAGCCGTGCAGGGAGCCGGAGTTGAAGCCGGGGTCGCGCACCGGGGTGCCCTCGCCCCACAGGGGGTCGCGGTCCAGGTCGGCGCGGTCCTTGTAGAGGACGTAGGGCTGGTCGGGGTCGGCCTTCAGGGTGACGGTGCCGTCGCCGGTGACGGGCACGTGGGCGACGAAGACGCGGCCCTGGTCGGTGAGGCGGTACAGGGCGACGCGGGTGCGGGAGGCGGCCCACGCGCGCGGGAGGCGCCAGGTCGTGCTGCCGCCCTCGGGGTTGTAGTGGTAGAGCTTCGCGGGGTCGAGGGCGCGGCGCGGGTCCCAGGGCAGCAGGTAGGTGTCGCCGGTCAGTACGGTGCGGCCGTCGGTGGTGACGGTGCGGGTGCCGTCGGCGGTGGCGGTGACCTTGGTGTCTCCGGCGCCGAAGAAGGTGATCTCGTCGTCGGCCCAGGTCTTGATCGCTCTGGCCTGGAGGTACTTGACGGGCAGGGTGTGGGACCAGATGAGGCGGTAGAAGGCGGTCCAGTCGGTCTTGTTCTGCCAGGCCTCGAAGTCGCCGAGGCGGGCGGTGCCGAGGAGGGGGAACTTGTCGGCGAAGACGTCCTTCTGGTGGTGGCGCATGAAGCGGATCAGCCGGGAGTTGACACCGCGCGAGGAGTCGGCCCCGTAGGTGACGTCGTTGGCCCAGTGCGCCCACAGGGCGGAGCGTTCGAGGCCGTGGCCCCATTCGGTGGTGACCTGCCAGCCCTGGTCGCGCAGGATGCGCTGGAAGCGGTCGCCGATCCAGCCGGAGTCGCGGAACACGTCGACGTAGAGGGTGTTGAGCCCGTCGTCGACCTCGTCGCGCAACTGCTTCAGGCGCTTCTCGGTGCCGCCGCTGACCAGGTCCCAGCGGTTGTTGATCCGGTAGCTCTGGTCCATCCAGGCCCACTGCTTGTTCGTCTTGTCGACGAGCTGCTCGGAGAAGGCGCGGGCCTCGGGGTAGGACTCGGTGAAGTTGATGTGGACGGCGAAGTCGCTGTCCCACTTCTTGCCGGTGCGTACCAGGGTGTTGAGGTCGTCGAGGCCGCCGGCGCGCTCGTTGTAGTGGCCGCCGTAGTCGGGGTGGGCGGCGTCGTGGCCCTCGGACTGGTAGCCCTTGAGGAGGGTGAACTGGCGCAGGCCGTCGGTGGCGAGGTGGATGCGCTTGACGTGGTCGAGGGTGACGAGGAACGGATTGCCCGCGACGGAGCCGATGTTGTACGTGATGTGGGCGACGACGCGCTGGTACTGGCGGTCGGCGCCGAGCGGGGTGTGGGCGATGTCGCGGAAGGCGATCGCGGCGTCCTGCCAGTCGACGACGCCGTCGCCGTTGCGGTCCCCGGTGACGATCACCTTGGCCCAGGGCAGGGGTTCGGTGTCGTCGTCGGCGGCGGTGTCGGCGCGGTAGGTCCACTGGCCGTTGCTGATGCCGGCCTTGACGTAGCCGTCGCGCTGGACGACCTGCCGCCAGAAGCGCCCGTTCTCCCAGTTCGCGCCGGGTGTCCTGGACGGGTAGTCGTAGCTGGCGTTGTTCTCGACGGCGGCGCCGAGTTCGCTCGTGTGGGCGACGGCGTACGCGATGCCGGCGGCGGTCTCGTCGGGCCGGCTGTCAGTGGTGACCCGTACGGTGGCATCGCCGCTCTTGGCCTTGTCGATCTCGACGCGGGCCGTGGCGAGGGTGGCGCTGTCCTGCGTCGAGCGCACGCTGACCAGCTGCAGTCCGGGGATCTGCAGGGTCCGCACGCGCAGGGCGTCCGTGTCGTGGATCGCGGTGACGCGGAAGGTGACGGTCCAGTCCTCGACGGCGATCTCGGCGTCGATGCGGGGGCCTTCGTCGAGGGTGAGGGTGTAGGCGATCCGGTCGGACTCGGTGCGGCTGGTGACGCGGGGGGTGTACGGGGTGTTGTTGACGAGGAGCTGGGTGACCGCGTCCTCCTGGGCGTACAGGGTGCGGTCGGTGGCGCGGGCCGTGTACGAGGCGATCCGGGGGAAGGCGGTGCCGACGCGGACGGTGAGCGACGCGGAGCGGATGACGGCCTCGGTGTCGGTGGCCGCGGCGGCCGCCGTCGCCTCCAGAGTGGCCGCGCGGGCCACGCCTCCCAGCCCGAGCGCGAGCCCCGCTCCCCCCACGGCCCCGGCGGCCACGACCGCCCTGCGACTGGGTCCCTGCTTCTGCGGCGACTGGCCGGTGGGCGGCACGGGTGGCCTCCTTCTGCGCGATGTTCCGATGTGCCGCTCACGATGCGCCGCGGGGGCGCTCGGGGCCCATGGACAAAGAAGCGGAAGGACTTGGACTAATGGGGCCCTGGGAGCTTCCGGGGGCCGGGGGGCGGTCCGGGGGGCCGGGCGGCGGGCCTGTGGGGCCGACGGTCCGTGGGGGCGGTTCGGCAGTGATGGGTGCGGGGTGCTCGGCGGGGCCGTGCGGGGGGGGCCGGTGAGAGCCGGTGGGTTCGATGTGGTGGGCGGTGTGACGGCCGGCGGGGCTGTGCGGCGGCCGGGCGGCACGGGGTGGCCGGTGGAGGGGGATGTGACGGTCGGCGGGGGTGGTGCGCTGGAGGAGTACGGCCCTGTGCCCGGTCCGTCCCCGTCCCCCCGTGGGCGGCGGGGTGCGGGTGTCCGCCGCCTCCGCGTCCCCCTCCCCCAGCGGGACGCGGGGGCGGACCCGCGTGCTGTTCCGGGGCGGCGGGGCCGCCGTACGCTGGAGTGGCCGGGTCCGGGGGCCGTCCCCGGGGGGACACGGCCCGGCGGCCCCAGGGGGTGCGCGCGTGGCGAACGGCGGGCCGGTGGTGCACGGCTATCCGCATCTGGAGACGGTGCGTTCGGCGATCACCGCGTTGTACCGGCGGCTGTCGTACGACACGGTGCACACGTTCGCGACGAGTGTCGCGCCCGCCGACGTGGCGTTCTGCGACACGGACGATCTGTATCTGGGGGCGCAGCGGGTGGCGCGGGAGCTGGTGCGGCACTACCGGCTGCCGGACGCGCGGATGATCGTGAGCTTCCGGGAGATGCAGCACGCGGCGAGTGTCGAACTGGCGGCGGGGCCCGAGTACTTCATCGAGCTGAACGACCGGTTCCGGACGCATCGGCGGGACATCGGGGCGGCGCTGGCCCACGAGATCATGCACGTGTATCTGCACCGGCTCGACCTGTCGTTCCCGGGGACGCGGGACAACGAGATCCTGACGGACACCGCGACGACGTACCTGGGTGCGGGCTGGCTGCTGCTGGACGCGTTCCGGGAGGACGGGGCGTCTTCGCAGAAGCTGGGCTATCTGACGCCGGAGGAGTTCGGGTACGTGCTGGCGAAGCGGTCGCTGGCGTTCGGCGAGGCGCCGGAGACGTGGTTCACGAGCCCGCAGGCGTACACGGCGTACACGGAGGGGCTGGCGCGGGCCCGGCTCGACGCGCGGCAGCCTCCGCTGACGGCGGCCGGGTGGGCGGGGCGGCGGCGCTACGCGAAGGATCGCCGCGAGGCCCAGTCCCGGGGGCCGGGGCCCGCGCCGGGCTCCGCGTCGGCCCCTTACGCCTTCTCGCCGTCCGGTGCCCAGGAGCGTCCCGGCCTACGGGTCGCGTTCCCCTGCCCGACCTGTCATCAGCGGATCCGGGTGCCCGTACGGGGGCGGGTGCGGGCGCGCTGTGCGTTGTGCCGCACGGTGCTGGAGTGCGACACGTAGGGGGCGGTGCCGGTTCGTCGCGGGGTGCGGGTGGGTGGGGCTGGTCGCGCAGTTCCCCGCGCCCCTGAAATGCATGGCGCTTCGCGCCGCATTTCCCCGATGGGGCACCGCCCCTGGAGATCGCGCACGAAGTGCGCATCTCCAGGGGCGCGGGGAACTGCGCGACCAGCCCCCACCGGCCCGCACCCCGCGACGAGACAGGATGGACACCGGACAGAACCGGGGCCACCCCGCCGCGCCCGCGTCAGACGTGCGGGTCCGTGATCGCCGTGCGGGGCAGCAGGGCGCACAGCGCGGCGCAGAGGAGGAAACCGCCGACCACCCAGGGCGCCGCCGCCGAGAGGGCGTCCGTGAACCCGGCACCGTCGGAGAGCCGCCCGAAGAAGACCGTGCCGATGACGGCCGCACCGAGCGCCCCGCCGAACTGCTGGGCGGTGGAGAAGATCCCGGAGGCGCCGCCGGCGAGTTCCGCGGGGACGGTGGACAGGACGACGTTGACCAGCGGGACGACGAGGAAGCCCAGGCCCGCGCCGGCGACGACGAGCCCGGGGACCATCGGCCAGGACCCGGTGTGCGCGCCGGCCGCCTGCTCGACGGCGTACCAGACCCAGCCGAGCCCGCCCGCCATGAGGAGCGCGCCCGCGCCGAGGACGAGCCGGCCGAACCGGACGGCGAGCGCGTCGGCGGCGGGGGCGGTGAGGAAGCCGCCGGCGGAGAAGGCGACGGTGAGGACGCCGGCCTGCATCGGCGTGTAATGCTGGCCGCCCTGCAGCCAGATGGCGAAGGCGAGGAAGAAGCCCTGCATGCCGACGGAGAACAGGAGTTGGACGAGGACGCCGACGGAGAAGGCGGGCAGCCGGAAGGCCTGCGCGGGCAGCAGCGGCACGGTCCGCTCGTCGTGGCGGCGCTCGCGCCGCGCCTCGAACACCCCGAGCCCGGCGACGGCGAGCACGCCCGCGGCGAGGCAGAGCCAGCCCCACAGCGGCCAGCCGTTGCTGTGTCCCTGGACGAGGGGCAGCACGATCGCGACGAGTCCGGCGGCGAGCACGACGCTGCCGAGGACGTCGGGACGACGCGCGCTGCGCTCCCGGGTGGCGGGCACGAGGATCCAGCCGGCGACGAACGTCCCCACGGCGATCGGCACGTTGACGAGGAACACCGAGCGCCAGCCCCAGCCGAACAGGTCGGCGTCGGTGAGCAGTCCGCCCATCAGGAGTCCGACGGCGGAGGCGAAGCCGGCGACGGCCCCGTACATGCCGAAGGCTGCGCCGCGTTCCTTGCCCTGGAACATGGTGCGGAAGGAGCCGATGACCTGCGGCACGAGCACCGCGGCCATGACGCCCTGAAAGGCGCGGGCGGCGATCAGCTGGCCCGGTGTCTGGGCGACGCCGCAGGCCAGACTGGTGACGCCGAAGCCGGCGGTGCCGGCGAGGAAGAGGCCCCGGCGGCCGAAGCGGTCGCCGAGGTGCCCGGAGACGATCAGGGTGGCGGCGAAGCCGAGGAGGTAGGCGGAGACGAGCCACTGCAACGCGCTCTCGGAGGCGTGCAGTTCGCGGCCGATGGACGGGATCGCGACGTTGACGATCGTCACGTCGAGGAGGTCCATGAGCGCCGCGATCATCATGACGACGGCGGCGGCCCAGCGGCGCGGGTGGGCGTGGGTCTCGGTGACGGCGGGCGGGGCGAGCGCGGCGGACATGACGCCTCCAGGTCGGGGCTCGGCACGAGGTATTTCGTTCGGACTAACGAAATACTTGCACCGGCACTCCTGTGATCGCAACCCTTTCTTTCGGGCGAACGAAATATTGGCTAGCCTGGACCGTATGACGAGCGAGACGAGCGACGAGAAGAGCGAGCGGGCCGGGCCGGCGCGCGGCGGCGGCGACGACCGTGAGTCCGTCCTCAAGGAGATGATGGAGACGGGGCGGGAGCAGAGCGCGGCGACGATCATGTTCCACACCGCCGTCGCCGCGTCGCAGGGCCTCAGCCCGACCGAGAGCAAGACGCTCGACCTGCTGGCCAAGCACGGGCCGCTCACCGCGAAGGACCTGGTGGAGTACACGGGCCTGGCCCCCGCCTCGGTGACGGGCCTGGTGGACCGGCTCGCCGCCAAGGGGTTCGTCCAGCGGGTCAAGCACGCCACGGACAAGCGGCGCGTGGTCGTGGAGCTGCAGCGCGAGAAGATCACCGAGCTCGCCGCGTTCTTCGACGACTGGGCCCGTGACGTCGTCGCGGCGTGCGAGGAGTTCAGCACGGAGGAACTGCGGACGGTGACGCGGTTCCTGGCGGTGACGGCGGCCCTGCAGCGCGACGCCGCCGCCCGCCTCCCCCAGCCGGAATGACCCGGCCGGGATGACCCGGCCGGAGGGGCCCGGCCGGAGTGACCCGGCCGGGGCTCGGCGTGAGCGCCGGTCAGGAGGCCCCGTACACCGCCCCGGGCGTCTCGGCGCGCGCCAGCAGGTCGCGGGCCGCGTCGCCCGCACCGGCCGGTGTCCAGCGCTCGGCCTTGTCGACGGTCGGGCCGGGGCGCCAGCCCTCCATCACCGTGATGCGGCCGGCCTCGACCTCGAAGACGCGGCCGGTGACACCGTCGCTGGCGGCGCCGGAGCCGAGCCAGACCACGAGCGGTGACACGTTCTCCGGAGCCATCGCGTCGAAGGCGCCGTCCTCGGGGGCGGCCATCGTGTCGGCGAAGGTGGCCTCGGTCATCCGGGTGCGGGCGGCCGGCGCGATCGCGTTGACCTGCACCCCGTAGCGCCCCATCTCCGCGGCCGCGACCAGGGTCAGGCCGAGGATGCCGGCCTTCGCCGCGCTGTAGTTGCCCTGCCCGACCGAGCCCAGCAGTCCCGCCCCGGACGAGGTGTTGACGACGCGGGCGACCGGCGTGCGGCCCGCCTTGGCCTCGGCCCGCCAGTGCGCGGCGGCGGCCTGGAGGGGCAGGAAGTGGCCCTTGAGGTGGACGCGCATGACCGCGTCCCAGTCGTCCTCCGCCAGGTTCACCAGCATGCGGTCGCGCAGGAAGCCCGCGTTGTTCACCAGGGTGTCGAGCCGGCCGAAGGCGTCGACGGCGGCCGCGACCAGCGAGGCGGCCCCCTCCGATGTCGCTATGTCGCCTCCGTGGGCGACGGCCTCGCCGCCCGCCGCGCGGATCTCCTCGACGACCAGGGCCGCCGGACTGTCGGGCGCGGGCGCGCCGTCGAGACCCACACCCAGGTCGTTGACCACGACCTTGGCGCCCTCCGCCGCGAAGGCCAGCGCGTGCGCGCGGCCGAGGCCCCGGCCCGCGCCGGTCACGGCCACCACGCGCCCCGCGCACAGCCCGCCCGAACCCACCGCATCAGTAGCCACAGAATCCGTCATCTCACGCCTCCTTGTTGACCGTTGCCGCGTCGAGGAACGCGGGGCGCTCGCCGCCGCCGTGCACGAGCAGGCTCGCCCCGCTGATGTACGCGGCGGCGTCCGACGCCAGGAACACCGCCGCCTCGCCGATCTCACGGGGCTCGGCGAGCCGCCCCAGGGGCACCGTGGCGCCGACCGCCGCGATGCCCTCCTCGTCCCCGTAGTGCAGGGCCGACAGCTCGGTGCGGACCATGCCGAGCACCAGCGTGTTCACCCTGATGTCCGGGGCCCATTCGACGGCCATCGACCGCGCCAGGTTCTCCAGGCCCGCCTTGGCCGCCCCGTAGGCGGCCGAGCCCGGGGAGGGGCGGGTGCCGCTGACGCTGCCGATCATGACGATCGAGCCGCGCGCCGCCGCGAGCTTCTCGCGGGCGGCCAGCGAGGCGGTGAGCGGCGCCGTCAGATTCAGCTCGATCACGCGCGCGTGCCGCTCCGCGTCCGTCTCGCCGAGCAGCCGGTACGGGGTCCCGCCCGCGTTGTTCACCAGCACGTCCAGCCGCTCCAGGCTCCCGAAGAAGTCCTGCACTGCCGCCGTGTCGCGCAGGTCGACCTGCGCGAACTCGCAGCCCTCGACCGGGACTTCGGGGGGCCTGCGGGCGCAGACCACCACCTTCGCCCCGGCCCGGGTGAAGGCGCGCGCTATCCCCGCCCCCACTCCTCTGGTGCCGCCCGTCACGACGGCGACCCGTCCGCTCAGATCCATCCCGGACCCCTTTCCCCGACCCATTCCGCCGGCCTCCGTCACCTGCTACGGTCATGACCTACCAAACAAACGTTAGGTGGAAAGGTAGCTGAACGCCATGGGTGTCTCCACCTCCTCACCCGAAAAAGGGATCTCCGTCGTCACGGTGGACTTCCCTCCGGTCAACGCACTGCCGGTGCAGGGCTGGTACGACCTCGCCGACGCGGTGCGCGCCGCGGGCCGCGACCCCGACGTGCGCTGCGTGATCCTCACCGCGGCCGAGCACAGCCGTGGGTTCAACGCGGGAGTGGACATCAAGGAGATGCAGCGCGAGACCGCGTCTCCCGGCGGTGGCCACCGCGCGCTGATCGGTGCCAACAGGGGCTGCTACGAGGCCTTCTCCGCCGTGTACCAGTGCGAGGTCCCGGTGATCGCGGCCGTGGGCGGCTTCTGCCTGGGCGGCGGCATCGGCCTGGTCGGCAACGCGGACGCGATCGTGGCGAGCGACGACGCCACGTTCGGCCTGCCCGAGCTGGACCGCGGCGCGCTCGGCGCGGCCACACACCTGGCCCGCCTGGTGCCGCAGCACCTGATGCGGGCCCTCTTCTACACCTCGCGCACCGCGACCGCGGCCGAGCTGCACGCCCACGGTTCGGTGTGGAAGGTCGTGCCGCGCTCCGGGCTGCGCGAGGCGGCGCTCGAGCTGGCGCGGGACATCGCGCGCAAGGACGGCTATCTGATCCGCCTCGCGAAGTCCGCGCTGAACGGGATCGACCCCGTCGACGTGCACCGCAGCTACCGCTACGAGCAGGGCTTCACCTTCGAGGCGAATCTCAGCGGGGTCGCGGACCGGGTCCGCGACACCTTCGGACAGGGAGCCGAGTGATCATGACCGACAAGACGATGACCCCCGACGAGGTGGTCGGCCGGCTGCGCTCCGGCATGACCGTCGGCATCGGCGGCTGGGGTTCGCGCCGCAAGCCGATGGCGCTGGTCCGGGCGCTGCTGCGCAGTGACATCACGGATCTGACCGTGGTCTCGTACGGGGGCCCGGACGTCGGGATGCTGGCCGCCGCGGGGAAGATCCGCAAGCTGGTGGCCGCGTTCGTGACCCTGGACTCGATCCCTCTGGAGCCGCACTTCAGGGCGGCCCGCCAGAGCGGCGCCTTCGAGCTGACCGAGATCGACGAGGCCATGTTCATGTGGGGCCTGCACGCGGCGGCGAACCGGCTGCCGTTCCTGCCCGTGCGGGCCGGCATCGGCTCGGACGTCATGCGGGTCAATCCGGAGCTGCGCACGGTCACCTCGCCCTACGAGGACGGGGAGACGTTCGTCGCGATGCCCGCGCTGCGCCTGGACGCGGCCCTGGTGCACATGAACCGCGCGGACCGCAGGGGCAACGGGCAGTACCTGGGCCCCGACCCGTACTTCGACGACCTGTTCTGCGAGGCCGCGGACGAGGCGTACGTGTCCTGCGAGCGCCTCGTCGACGGGTTCGGGGACGACACGCCGCCCCAGTCGCTGCTGGTCAAGCGGCATGTGGTGACGGGTGTGGTGGAGGCGCCGCACGGCGCGGACTTCACGTCCTGCGCACCGGACTACGGCCGGGACGAGGCCTTCCAGAAGCTCTACGCGAGCACGCCGTGGGCCGAGTTCGCCGAGCGGTTCCTGCCGCCCGGCGGTGACGAGAAGCAGTACCAGTCCGCCGTCCAGGCCTGGCACGAGGAGCAGAAGTGACCACCACCGAGACCGCCGCCCCGCCCGCGACCCGGGCCGAGTACTGCGTGATCGCCTGCGCCGACGCCTGGCGGGACAACGGGGAGGTGCTGGCCAGCCCGATGGGCCTGATCCCCGGCTTCGGCGCCCGCCTCGCCAAGCGGACCTTCTCCCCCGACCTGCTGCTCACCGACGGCGAGGCCATGCTGGTCGGGCTCGACGGCGCGGCCGAGGGCTGGCTGCCGTACCGCCAGCACCTCACGTTCGTGACCGGCGGCCGGCGGCACGTGATGATGGGCGCGAGCCAGATCGACCGGTTCGGTAACCAGAACATCTCGTGCATCGGCGACTGGGAGCGCCCCGACCGCCAGCTGCTCGGCGTGCGCGGAGCGCCGGTGAACACGCTGAACAATCCGGTGAGTTACTGGGTGCCCAAGCACAGCCCGCGCGTGTTCGTCGAGAAGGTCGACATGATCAGCGGGGTGGGCTACGACAGCGCCGCCGCGGCCGGCCCTTCGGCGACGCGCTTCCACCGCATCCCCCGGGTCGTGACGAACCTGGCGGTGCTCGACTTCGAGACGCCGGACCACACGATGCGGATCGCGTCCGTGCACCCCGGGGTCACGGTCGAGGAGGTGCGGGAGGCGACCGGGTTCGCGCTCGCGCTGCCGGAGGGCGGCGAGGTGCCGTTCACGCGGGAGCCCACGGCCGAGGAGCTGCGGCTGATCCGTGAGGTCGTCGACCCGAGGTCGCTGCGCGAGCGGGAGGTCCGGTCGGCATGAGCGACAGCGCGGATTTCACCCTCCCCACGGCGTTCACCAAGCTCACCGGGGTGCGTCACCCCATCGTGCAGACGGGCATGGGCTGGGTCGCCGGCCCCCGCCTGGTCTCGGCGGCGGCGAACGCGGGCGCGCTCGGTGTCCTCGCCTCCGCGACGATGACCGTCGACCAGCTGCGGTCGGCGGTGCGGGAGGTGAAGTCCCGCACGGACCAGCCCTTCGGGGTGAACCTGCGGGCGGACGCGGGCGACGCGCGCGAGCGCGTGAAGATCATCGTCGCCGAGGGCGTGAAGGTGGCGTCCTTCGCGCTCGCGCCCTCCAAGGAGCTGATCGCCGAGCTGAAGGACGCGGGCGTCGTCGTCATCCCGTCCATCGGGGCGCGCCGGCACGCCGAGAAGGTCGCCGCGTGGGGCGCCGACGCGGTGATCGTGCAGGGCGGCGAGGGCGGCGGCCACACCGGGGAGGTGGCCACGTCGGTGCTGCTTCCGCAGGTCGTGGACGCGGTCGACATCCCGGTCGTCGGCGCGGGCGGCTTCCGTGACGGGCGCGGCCTGGTCGCGGCGCTCGCGTACGGGGCGGCGGGCGTCGCCATGGGCACCCGCTTCCTGCTGACCTCGGACTCCACCGTGCCGGACGCGGTGAAGGCCAAGTACCTGGCGGCCTCGGTCAAGGACGTGACGGTGACGACGGCGGTCGACGGACTGCCGCACCGGATGCTGCGCACCGAGATGGTGGACGCCCTGGAGGGCGCGGGCCGCACCCGCGCACTGCTCCAGGCCGTGCGCCGCGCCTCCGGGTTCAAGAAGCTCTCGGGTCTGTCCTGGCCGCAGATGGTCCGGGACGGGCTCGCGATGAAGCACGGCAAGGACCTGTCCTGGAGTCAGGTCCTGCTGGCGGCGAACACGCCGATGCTCCTCAAGGCGTCCATGGTCGAGGGCCGTACGGACCTCGGCGTGATGGCGTCCGGGCAGGTCGCGGGGCTCATCGAGGACCTGCCCAGCTGTGCCGAGCTCGTCGACCGCGTGATGGCCGAGGCCCGGCACGTGCTCGACACCCTGCCGACACCAGGGTGAACCGTGGGCCGCCCGGCGGCCCCCGGTCCCCGGGGCGGCGCCGGACGGCCGCTTCCTGCAAGGGAGTTCAGGTATGCACGCTCCTCAGGCCGACATCACGGCGCCCTCCCGGCGCCGGGTGCTCGGGGTCACGCTCGGCGTGGCCACGGCGGCGGCGCTCGTTCCGGCGGGCGCCGCCGTCGCGCACGACCGGCCCGCGTCCGCGGCGCCCCCGATCCGGCAGATCCCGCTCCAGGGCGCGGTGAACGTCCGCGACCTCGGCGGGTACCGGGCCCGCTACGGCGGCCGGGTGCGGTACGGGTACGTGTACCGGGCCGACGCCCTCGGCAAGCTGACCGACGCCGATGTCTCCGCGCTGGCGGGGCTCGGGCTGCGCCGGTCGGTGGACTTCCGGGTGCCGTTCGAGGTCCAGATGGACGGGGCGGACCGGCTGCCGCCCGCCGCGGCCGCGGTGGCCCGGCCGATATCCGACGGAGGGATGTCGGCGGAGCTGATCGCGGCGATCGGGTCGAAGGACCCGGTGCGGCAGGAGGCGCTGCTCGGGGGTGACCGGGCGGCGGCGATGATGCGGAAGGTGTACCGGACGTTCGCGTCCGACGCCGCGGCGCGGGCCGCGTTCGCTCAGACCCTCCGGGACGTGGCGCGCGGGGACGGGCCGGTGCTGTTCCACTGCACGGCCGGCAAGGACCGTACGGGGTGGCTGGCGTATGTGCTGCTCGGCGTGCTCGGGGTGTCGTCGCGGGTCGCCGTGGCCGACTATCTGGCGTCGAACGGTTTCCGGGCGGAGGCGGATGCGCGGACGCGGGCGGGGCTCAAGCAGGCCGGGATGATGGAGAACCCGGACCTCTTGATCCCGGTCCAGGAGGTCCGGGCGGAGTATCTGGCGGCGGGCCTCGACCAGGTCCGCGCGGACTTCGGCAGTCTTGAGCGGTACGTCTCCCTCGGCCTGGGCCTTGATCGCCGGGACGTGGCGCTGCTGCGGGCCCGGTTGCTGGACTAGTCCCGCTCGTCGCCGGGCGCGGCTCGGTGGGCGCCGATCGCGCCACCGCCGAGCCGCGCTGTGCCGTCGTCGCGATCCACCCGCCGGTGGGGGCTGGTCGCGCAGTTCCCCGCGCCCCTGAGGTGCACGCCCTCCGGGCGCACCTCAGGGGCGCTTCTCATCGGGGAGATGCGACGCGAAGCGTCTGCATTTCAGGGGCGCGGGGAACTGCGCGGCCCGCCCCCACCGGGGCCGCAGACGAATCAGTCGGCGGCGGGGCGCCTGGGGCGGCGGCGACGGGCGGGCGCGGTGCCTGCGGAGCCACCGGCACCCGAGCCCGAACCCGAGCCGGCGGCACCGGAGCGACGCCCGGCTCCCCCGCCGGCCCCGCCGGAACGGCCCCCGGCTCCCCCGGCGGCGCCACCGGCACGGCCACCGGCCCCGCCGGAGCGGCCGCCCCGACCGCCCCGCGACCGGCGCGGCTTCGCGGAGGCCGCCGGAGCCGCGGGCTCGGGCACGACGATGGTGACCGGCACCCCGGAGGGCTCCCGCGCACCCGTGATGGTGACGAGCTCCTCGTCCGTGGAGCGGACCTGGGTGGACCGCGGCCGCACCCCCGCGTCCCGCATCAGCCGCTGCACGTCCCGCTTCTGCTCGGGCAGGACGAGGGTGACGACACTGCCGGACTCACCGGCGCGGGCCGTACGGCCGCCGCGGTGCAGGTAGTCCTTGTGCTCGGTGGGCGGGTCGACGTTGACGACGAGGTCGAGGTCGTCGACGTGGATGCCGCGCGCCGCGACGTTCGTGGCGACGAGCGCGGTGACGCGGCCGTCCTTGAACTGCTCCAGGGTGCGGTTGCGCTGCGGCTGGCTGCGGCCGCCGTGCAGCGGGGCCGCGAGGACGCCGGTGGCGAGCAGCCGCTTGGCGAGCCGGTCGGCGGAGCGCTTGGTGTCGACGAAGAGGATGACGCGCCCGTCGCGGGCGGCGATCCGGGCCGTGACGGCCTTCTTGTCGGTCTCGTCGAGCACGTGCAGGACGTGGTGCTCCATCGTCGTGACGGCGCCGGCCGACGGGTCGACGGAGTGCACGACGGGGTCGGTGAGGAACTGGCGGACGAGCCGGTCCACGTTCTTGTCGAGCGTCGCGGAGAAGAGCATCGTCTGACCGCCCGGCGCGACCTGCTTGAGCAGCGCGGTGACTTGCGGCATGAAGCCCATGTCGGCCATCTGGTCGGCCTCGTCGAGGACCGTGATGCGCACCGCGCCGAGGGCGACGTCGCCGCGCTCTATGAGGTCCTTGAGGCGGCCCGGGGTGGCGACGACGACCTCGGCGCCGCGGCGCAGCGCGCCGGCCTGGCGGGAGATCGACATGCCGCCGACGACGGTCGCGAGACGCAGCCGCAGCGCGGTCGCGTACGGGGTGAGCGCGTCGGTGACCTGCTGGGCGAGCTCGCGCGTGGGGACGAGCACGAGGGCGAGCGGCAGCTTCGGCTCGGCGCGCAGGCCCGAGGTGCGGGCGAGCATCGGCAGGCCGAAGGCGAGCGTCTTGCCGGAGCCGGTGCGGCCGCGGCCGAGGAGGTCGCGTCCGGCGAGCGAGTTCGGCAGCGTCGCGGCCTGGATCGGGAACGGCTCGGTGACGCCCTGCTCGCCGAGGGTCTTCACGAGGGCGACGGGCATGTCGAGCACGTCGAAGGACTCGGCCGGGGGCAGCGCGGGCGTGGAGCTCTCCGGCATGGTGAACTCAGCCGGCGGGCTGGGCTGCCGCCTGCGCTGCTGTTCGGGCGCGCGGCGCTGGCCACCCGCCGCGGGGCGGGGACTGCGTCGGCGGGACGGGCGGGGGGAGCTGGCCATGCGGCATGCCTTCCGGGGACTGACAGAACAGGCCTGACAGGAACAGGCGGGGACAACGCGAACCGGGGCCCGCACCGCAAGGTGCGGACCCCGGCCCGTGTGCTGCGTGATCAGGCGGGGAGGATGTTCTCCGCCTGGGGGCCCTTCTGGCCCTGGGTCACGTCGAAGGTGACCTTCTGGCCTTCCTGGAGCTCACGGAAGCCCGAGGTGGCGATGTTCGAGTAGTGGGCGAAGACGTCGGCGCCGCCGCCGTCCTGCTCGATGAAGCCGAAGCCCTTTTCCGAGTTGAACCACTTAACGGTACCGGTGGCCATGTTGTTCTCCTTGAACAGGTAGCAGCTCCCATTCCGAGAACACCTCGGAAAACAATAATGCGCCTGAGGAACATTCCCGTCAGGCGCACATAAAGTCTATGGGTACCAAAACTGCAACGCCATCGACTCTAACATGCTCCTTCACCGCGTGGCGATCCCGTCCAGAACCATCGACAGATACTGGCGTGCGATCTCCTCGGGACTGTGGTGCCCGCCGGGCCGGTACCAGGACGCGGCGACCCAGACGGTGTCGCGCACGAAGCGGTAGGTGAGGCGGATGTCGAGGTCCGCGCGGAAGACGCCGTCGGCGACGCCCCGCTCCAGGGTCGTCAGCCAGGTCTTCTCGAAGCGCCGCTGGGACTCGGCGAGGAACTCGAAGCGGTCCTGGGTGACGAGGTGGCGGGACTCCTTCTGGTAGATCGCGACGGCGGGCCGGTGCCGGTCGATCTCCCGGAAGGACTCGGTGACCAGCGCCTGGAGCGTCTCCCGGGGGCCGAGGTCCGCGTCGAGCACGGTGTCGTAGCCGGACCACAGCTCGTCGAGGAACGTGCGCAGGATCTCCTCCAGCATCGATTCCTTGGAGTCGAAGTGGTAGTAGAGGCTGCCGGCGAGCATGCCCGCGTGATCGGCGATCTTGCGGACGGTGGTGGCGTTGTACCCCTGCTCGGCGAAGACCTCGGCCGCGGTCTGGAGCAGCTCGCCGCGCCGCTCGGGCGCGGCGGTCGTCGCCTGGGGCTTCTTCTTGGTAGGCACGCGCCCATTGTCGTACCCGGGGGAACGCTCAGAGCCACAGGGCCGGATGTTCGTCCGTCAGGTCGGTCCGTACCGGCTCCGTGAAGCGGCCGGTGCCGAAGCGGGAGCGGAAGTACAGCAGCGGGCGGCCGTCGGGGCGCGGGGTGGTGAGGGCGGTGACGCGGCCGATGACGACCTCGTGGTCGCCGCCGTCGGCGATGCGCTCGACGGTGCATTCGAGGTGGGCGAGGGCGCCGTCGAGGAGGACGGTGCCGGGGTCGCGGCCGGCGTGCCAGCCGAGGTCGGCGAACTTGTCGGCGGAGCGGGAGCCGAGGGTGCGGCACTCGCCGCGCTGGTCCTCGGCGAGCACCGAGATGCCGAACCGGCCGGTGGGCCGCAGCCGGGCCCAGCTGGACGAGGTGCGCGCGACGCAGAAGAGCACGAGCGGCGGGTCGAGGGAGAGGGAGGCGAAGGACTGGCAGGCGAGTCCTGCCGGGGCGCCGGCCTCGTCGAGGCCGGCGACGACGGTGACGCCGGAGGCGAACCGGGACAGGGCGTCCCGGAACTCCCCCGGATCGACGGGCGCCATGGTGGTGCTCAGCCGTTCCACTCGTGGCCCCACAGCGAGTCGGAGGTGATCTCCCGGGCGGTCCAGGTGGCGGGGTCGACGACGAGGCCGTCCCAGCCGTACTCGACCTGGAAGCCGCCGGGCGCCTGGGCGTAGAAGGAGACCATGTGGTCGTTGGAGTGGCGGCCGAGCGACGAGGCGATCGGGATGCCGGCCTTCTTCATGCGGTCCAGTCCGTAGCCGACGTCGTCGAGCTGCTCCAGCTCGACCATGAAGTGGACGATGCCGGGGGGCAGGGCGCCGGGGTAGAGGCCGAGGCTGTGGTGGCGGCGGTTGGGCGACAGGAAGTACATGCGGTACGCGTCCTGGCCGGGCTTGCCGGTGGGGACGGCGACCGGGGGCAGCTGCATGGAGTCGCGCAGCTGGAAGCCGAGGAGGTTCTCGTAGAAGTCGAGGGCCTCGTCGATCTCGACGGCCGGCAGGACGACGTGGCCGAGGCCGAGGTCGCCGGTGGTGGGGCTGGTGGTGCCGGTGACGAAGCGGTTGCCGTAGGGGGTGCCGAGGGGGCTGTGGTCCTGGGCCTGGCCCCAGTAGATCTCCAGCGGGTTGCCGGCCGGGTCGCTGACGTGGATGAGGCCCTGGACGCGGCGGTCGGCGAGGGTGGCGGCGTCGCCTTCCTTGACGGCGTGTCCGGCGGCCTCCAGCTCGCTCGCGGCGAGGGCGAGTTCACGGGCGCCCGGCACCTCGAAGCCGGCGGCGACGAGACGGTCCTGGGTGCCCGCGACGAACTGGAAGCGGTGGACGCGGTCGTCGATGCGGACGTTGAGCTGCTCGTCGGTGCTGCCCTGGGCCTCGACCATGGCGAGGATGTCCAGGACGTAGGTGCGCCAGGCGGCGAGGTCCGTGGTCTCGATGCGGAGATAGCCGAGTGAGCGGATGTCCATCCGTAACTCCCGTACGTGAGTGGAGTGGTTCGGTCGAGTGGTTCAGTGGGTGAAGAAGTCGATGGCGAGGCGGTTGAACTCGTCGGCCTGCTCGGTCTGGGCCCAGTGGCCGCAGTGCGGGAAGACGTGGAGCCGGGCGTTCGGCATCGCCTTGAGGGCGACGAAGGCGCCGTCGATCGGATTGACGCGGTCCTCGCGGCCCCAGGTGAGCAGCGTCGGGTGGGTGATGCGGTGGGCGTCGCGCCACAGCTGGGTGCGCTCGGTCCAGGCCGGGTTGGCGAAGGCGGCGCCCATGCGGGCGGCGCCGAGCCTGACCTCGGGGTCGAGGGCGCGCAGGTAGCGCTCCTCGACGAAGGCGTCGGTGACGATCGACCGGTCGTACGCGAGCACGGAGAGGAAGGCCCGCATCTGGTCGCGGGTCGGCTCGGGCGACATGTTGAAGTCGAAGAGCCGCTGGATGCCCTCGGTGGGGTCGGCGTGGAACAGGTTGAGGGTGACGCCGCCGGGGCCCATCAGGAGGAGCTTGCCGACGCGGTCGGGGAAGTCGAGGGCGAGGCGGGCGGCGGTGCCGCCGCCGAGCGAGTTGCCGACGAAGTGGGCCTGGGCGATGCCGAGTTCGTCGAGCAGGGCGACGGTGGCGCGGGCGGAGGCCGTCCAGTAGTCGGTGTCGAGCTCGGGCTTGTCGCTGTCGCCGAAGCAGAGCTGGTCGAGCAGGATCGTGCGCAGTCCCGCGGCGGCGAACGGGGCGAGGTTGGCGCCGAAGTTGGACCAGCCGGAGGCGCCGGGACCGCCGCCGTGCAGCATGACGACCACGGGCCCGTCGGCGGGGCCCGCCTCGTGGTAGGCGAGGGCGTGGCCGCCGGCCTTGACGGTGCGCCGGGTGGACTCGGCGGTGAGGGCGGTGGTCACAGCATCACGTCCTGGACGTCGAGGCCGAGGGCGTCCTGGCCGAACATCAGCAGGGCGCGCTCGGGGTCGTTGGCGGCGTGGCCGCGGCCGGTGTGGATGTCGCGCCAGGCGCGCTGGACGCCGGCGGGGCCCGCGCCGGTGCGCATGGCGTTGCCGCCCGCGTTCTCCATCAGCAGGTCGACGGCGGCGGCGCAGCGCTCGGTGGCGAGGACCTGGTCGCGGCGGGCGCGGGCGCGCAGTTCGGTGCTCAGTTCGCCGCCGGCGCTGACGATGTCGTACATCTCGCCGATGTTTCCGCGCAGTTGGCGCCAGGCGGCGTCGATGTCGCTGGCGGAGCGGGCGAGGCGGATCTGGGCGAAGGGGTCCTCGGCGACCTTCTGGCCGTAGGAGACGCGGATGCGCTCGCGGGTGGCGGAGACGAAGCCGTCCCAGGCGCCCTGGGCGATGCCGACGATCGGCGAGGAGATGGTGGTGGTGAAGACGGCGGCGTACGGGAGGCGGAAGACCGGCTCGGGGTTGATGTCGAGGCCGGGGGCGGCCAGCGCGGTGACGGGGCCGTAGGACAGGGCGCGGTGCTCGGGGACGAAGACGTCCTCGACGAGGATGTCGTTGGAGCCGGTGCCGCGCAGGCCGACGGTGTCCCAGACGTCCTTGATCTCGTAGTCGGTGCGCGGCAGCAGGAAGGCGCGCATGTCGACCGGGTTGCCGTCGGCGTCGGGGACCAGGGCGCCCAGGATGATCCACTGGGCGTGGTCGCAGCCCGAGGAGAAGTGCCAGCGGCCGCTGAGCCGGAAGCCTCCGTCGACGCGGGCCGCGGTGCCGGTCGGGGCGTACGAGGAGGAGATGCGGGTGTCGGCTCGCTCGCCGTTCTCGCCCCAGACCTCGTCCTGCGCGGCCTTCTCGTACAGCGCCACGTGCCAGGGGTGGACCCCGAGGACGGAGGCGACCCACCCGGTGGAGCCGCAGGCCTGGGCGATCTCCTTGACGCAGTCGTAGAAGACGGCCGGGTCGGCGCCGTGTCCGCCGTAGCGCTGGGGCTGCAGGAGCCGGAAGAAGCCGGTGGACGCCAGTTCCTTGACCGTGGCCTCGGGGATCCTGCGCAGTTCCTCGGCCTCGGCGGCGCGCTCGGCGACGGCGGGCAGGAGGGCGCGGACCGAGGCGAGGACTGCGGCGGTGGAGTCTTCGGTCATGTGAGGCACCTTCACGATGGGGCGGTGGGGTGAATGTGAGGGGACCGTAGGCGCGGCCCGGGGCGGTGCGACAGCGGGGGTTCCCGCTGAGCGGGAAGCGGTGGCGGGGCGGGCCCGGAAAATCCACCGTGTCCACTCTCTTCCCATGTCAGCCCCTGACGTGGCAAGGTCCCCTCAACGCTGAAGGACGACCGCGTCGTGGCGGTTCGTACCCCTTTGCTCTGTCCCGTTTGGGGGTGTGCTGTGCTCGAAATGGCCCCTGAGGCTGCCGTGGCTCCGCTGTCTCTGCTCGAGAAGGCCGAGAAGGTGCTCGCCGCGTTCGACGGCGGCCGCGGCCGGCTCTCGCTCACCGACGTCATCCACCGTTCGGGCCTGTCGCGCACCTCCGCGCACCGCATCCTGGACCAGCTGGTGCAGCTGCGCTGGCTGGACCGGGAGGGCCGGGACTACCGGCTCGGGCTGCGGATGCTGGAGCACGGCGGACTGGCGGCGCACCACAACCGGCTGGTGCGGGCCGCCACTCCCCATCTGGACGCCCTGCACGAGGCGACCGGCAAGCAGGTGCACCTGTACGTGCTGGACGGGGCGACGGACGTCGTCTGTCTGGAGCGCTCCGGTTCGCTGCCGTCGTCCTCCGGCGAGCGGACCGACCGTACGCCGCAAGTGCGGGTCGGGGCGCGGCTGCCGGCGCACGCCACGGCGGCCGGGAAGGCGATGCTGGCGTTCGGCGACCAGGCGGACATCGAGCGGGTGCTCGCGGCGGGGCTCGCGCCTCGTACGGCCCGTACGGTGAGCCGGGCCTCCGTGTTCTGCTCGGAGCTCTCGCGGGTGCGGACGTCCGGGCTCGCCTACGACCGGGAGGAGTCGTTCCCGGGGCTCGTGTGTGTGGCGGTGCCGTTGCGCGGGGCGGGGCGGGCCGTCGCGGCCGTGTCCTTGTCTTCGCTGGGGCCGCAGCGGGGGCTGGAGCATCAGGAGGCCCGGCTGCGGGCCGCTGCGCGGGCGATCTGGCGGGATCTGCACGGTCCGGGTCGTGCGGCGCGGTTCGCCCAGGCGCCGGATGTCGCGCCCATGGGGCCCGGGGACCGGACCCTGCCGAACATGCTGACCTGGGTGCGCCAGGACTCCTGGATGTAGGCCGTACGTCGGCGTCTGCGGGCCGGTGGGGCTTCTCGCGCCCACGCGGCGGAGCCGCTGATGGATACAGCCCCGCGCCCCTATACAGCCCCGCGCCCCTGGAGATGCGACCCGAAGGGTCTGCATTTCAGGGGCGCGGGGCTGTGTCGATGTGCGGCTCCGCCGCGTGGGCGCGACCAGCCCCCACCCACCCGCACTCAGTACTCGACCGACACCCGTTCGCTGCGCGGCAGCGCCTGGCAGGCCAGGGCGTAGCCCTCCTTCAGGTCCTCTTCGTCGAGGACCTCGTTGCGGATCAGAGTGATGTCGCCCGTGACGATCCGGCACGTGCAGGCCGCGCACGCGCCCTCCCGGCAGGAGAACGGCGCGTCGACGCCGGCCGCGAGCAGCGCGTCAAGGAGCGGGGTGTCCTCGGGCCAGGCCACCTCGTGGGTCTCCCCGTCGAGGCTGACGACGGCGGTGGAGGAGGGGCCCGTACCGGCCGAGGCCGAAGCCGCGGGCACGGGCGCGGTGAACACGTCGCCGGAGAGCGAGAAGTACCGCTCCCGGTGGACGGTGGCGGCGCCCGCGCCGCGCAGGGCCGCCTCGGCCGCGTCCATGAACGGGGCCGGGCCGCACAGGTAGGCGGGCCGGTCGGCGTACGGGGCGAGGAGCGGGCCGAGGGCCGCGGGTGCGGGCAGGCCCTGGAGCGACTCCAGCCAGTGCAGGACGGTGAGCCGGCCGGGGTGGGCCGCGGCCAGTTCCTGGAGCGCGCCGCGCAGGATGACGGAGCGCTCGTCGCGGTTGGCGTAGAGCAGGGTGACGCGGCCGGTGCCGGCGGTGAGGACGGACGCGGCGATCGACAGGACCGGGGTGATGCCGCTGCCCGCGGCGGCGAGCAGCAGGTCGGTGTCGAGGTCGGCCGGGGTGAACGTGCCGGCGGGGGCGAGCGCGGTGACGGTGTCGCCGGCCCGCAGTTCCTGGCAGACCCAGCGGGAGCCGGTGCCCCCGGGCACGTGCTTGACCGTGACCCGGGGCAGTTCGCCGGTGTGCGGGGAGCTGGACAGGGAGTAGCAGCGAGCGTGGCCGCCGGGCACCTGGAGGGTGAGGAACTGGCCGGGCGCGTACGTGAGTTCCGGGGCGTCGAGGACGACGGTGACGGCGTCCTCGGTCTCCGGGACGATCTCGGCGACGCGCAGGCTCAGGGTGCGCGGGCCGCCCGGGAGGTCAGGGCTGCTCACGCCGGGTCACCTCCAGCCGGCCCGTGTCGACGGCGGAGTCGACCGCGGTGCGCAGGGCGGTGCAGTCCGGGACCCGCGCGGCGGGGGTCCCGGCGGAGCCGGCCGCCTGCGCCGCGATGCGCGGGCAGGCGGCGGCGGTGTCGGCCGTCCACTGGATCTGGAGGTGGGCCGGGCTGTACTTCTCGCAGAGCACCTGGTTGCCGCAGGTGTCGCAGACGACGGGGGTCATGCCCCGTCTCCTTCCGTGGGCTGGGCGGTGGCGGCGGCGCGGAGGGCCATGTTGGCCTCGGCCTCGGCGCGCCAGTTCTCGTTGGCGCGGCGGGTGTCGATCTCGAACTCGAAGCGGCGCACCATCTCGTCCTTGACGTCGGCGGCGTCCACGTAGAACTGCTCGTACCAGCGGCGCAGCTGGTAGACGGGGCCGTCCTCCTCGGTGAGCAGGGGGTTGTCGATGCGGGTCTTGTTCTTCCAGATCTCGACGTCCTGCTCGAAGCCGACGGCGAGGCCCTCGCTGGTGAGGCGGGCGGCCTCGGCGGCCTCGGTGTCGCTCATGCCGGGGAGCTTCTTGACCATGGCCCCGTACTGGAGGACGAAGCGGTCGGGGCCCACCGGGTAGTGGCAGTTGATGAGCACGGACTCCATCTCGACGCCCGGCGCGACCTCCGTGTACAGCCAGTCGATCATGTACGACGGGCCGAAGTAGGAGGCGTCGGAGCGCAGGGAGCCGGTGGACAGGGAGCCGAGGTCGATGTCCGGGCGGGGCTCGGAGCGCATGTACTGGGTGGCGACGTGCCCGTCGAAGACGTTCTTGAAGTAGACGGGGAACGAGTAGTGGATGTAGTAGAAGTGCGCCATGTCGACCACGTTGTCGACGATCTCGCGGCAGTTGGTGTCGATGGTGATGGTGTTCCACTGCCAGTCGGACCACTGCGCGGTCTCCTCGGCGGGGCCGTGGATGCCGGCGATCTCGGGGATGTCCTGCTCGGGCCGGGGCGGGTTGCCCTCGGGGTCGTGCCAGACGAAGAGCTGCCGGTTGCGCTCCATGGCGTGCCAGGTGCGGGTGCGGGCGCGCGGCGGGACGCGGCGGGCGTACGGGATGGCGGCGCACTTGCCGTCGCCGGACCAGCGCCAGTCGTGGAACGGGCAGGCGACGGTGTCGCCCTTCACGGTGCCGTGGGCGAGGTTGCCGCCCATGTGGGGACAGTAGGCGTTGAGGACGTGGAGCTCTCCGTCGTCCTCGCCCTGGAAGACGACGAGCTTGGTGCCGAAGGCCTCGATCTCGTGCGGCTTGCCGTCACGGAAGTCCGCGGCGAGGCCCAGGCAGTGCCAGCCGCGGGCGAAGCGGACCGGGGCGGTGCCGGTCTCGATGACACGGACGTCGTTGTCGGTGGTCATGTTCTTCACACCCTTCTCTTCAGGTCTCTTCCGGAGGTCTCAGGAACGGGCGGCGAGGGAGACGGCGATGTCGATGAGCTGGTCCTCCTGGCCGCCGACGAGCTTGCGGCGGCCGGCTTCGAGGAGGATCTCGGCGCCGGAGACGCCGTAGCGCTCGGCCTGCCGGTCGGCGTGCTTGAGGAACGAGGAGTAGACGCCCGCGTAGCCGATGAGCAGGGACATCCGGTCGAGGAGGCACTCGTCGTCCATGACGGGCCGTACGACGTCCTCGGCCACGTCGATGATCTTCAGGACGTCGATGCCGGTGCGCCAGCCGGACTTCTCGGCGACGGCGGCGAACGCCTCGACGGGCGTGTTGCCGGCGCCCGCGCCGAAGCGGCGGGTGGAGCCGTCGATCTGGCGGGCACCCGCGCGCACGGCGGCGACGGAGTTGCCGACGCCGAGCCCGAGGTTCTCGTGGCCGTGGAAGCCGACCTGGGCGTCGTCGCCGAGTTCGGCGACGAGGGCCGAGACGCGGTCGGTGACGTCGTCCATGAGGAGGGCGCCGGCCGAGTCGACGACGTAGACGCACTGGCAGCCGGCGTCGGCCATGATGCGGGCCTGCTTGGCGAGCTTCTCCGGAGTGGTGGCGTGCGCCATCATCAGGAAGCCGACGGTCTCCAGGCCCATCTCGCGGGCGAGTTGGAAGTGCTGCTCGCTGACGTCGGCCTCGGTGCAGTGGGTGGCGATGCGGCAGATGTCGGCGCCGTTGGCCTGCGCGGCGCGGATGTCGTCCTTGACGCCGAGTCCGGGCAGCATCAGGAACGCGATCTTGGCGCGCTCGGCGGCCTCGACGGCGGTCTTGATGAGCTCCTGCTCGGGGGTGTGCGAGAAGCCGTAGTTGAAGGAGGAGCCGCCCAGTCCGTCGCCGTGGGTGACCTCGATGACGGGGACGCCGGCGCCGTCGAGCGCGGTGACGATCGAGCGGACGTTCTCCGCGGTGAACTGGTGGCGGTGGGCGTGCGAGCCGTCGCGCAGCGACGAGTCGGTCACGCGGAGGTCGAGCTCCGCCGAGTAGGGCGCTTCGATGGTCACTTGCCACTCCCCTGCTGAATGCGGCGGGCGAACTCCTCGCCGACGCGGGTCGCGGCGGCGGTCATGATGTCGAGGTTTCCTGCGTAGGGCGGCAGGAAGTCGCCGGCGCCCTCGACCTCGAGGAAGAGGGCGACGCGGGCCATGCCGCCGTTCTCGGGGCGGGGCGCGTCGAACTGCGGGTCGGCGCGCAGCCGGTAGCCGGGCACGTACTCGGCGACCTGGGCGGCGACCTCCTTGACGCTGCGCACGATCGCCTCGTGGTCGCAGTCCTCGGGGATCGCGCAGAAGACGGTGTCGCGCATGATCACGGGCGGCTCGGCCGGGTTGAGGATGATGATGGCCTTGCCGCGTTCGGCGCCGCCGATCTGCTCGATGCCGCGCGAGGTGGTGCGGGTGAACTCGTCGATGTTCTGCCGGGTTCCGGGGCCCGCCGACACGGAGGCGACGGACGCGACGATCTCGGCGTAGGCGACGGGCACGACGCGGGAGACGGCGTACACCATGGGGATGGTGGCCTGGCCGCCGCAGGTGACCATGTTGACGTTGTCGGCGTCGAGGTGCGCGGTCAGGTTGGCGGGCGGTACGACGCCGGGCCCGATGGCGGCGGGCGTCAGGTCGATGGCCCGGATGCCGGCTTCCTTGTAGCGGGGGGCGTTCGCGGCGTGCACGTAGGCGCTGGTGGCCTCGAAGACCAGGTCGGGCAGCTCGTCCTGGGCGAGGAGCCAGTCGACGCCTTCGTGGCTCGCGTCGAGGCCCGCCTCGCGGGCCTTGGCGAGGCCCTCGCTGGCCGGGTCGACGCCGATCATCCAGCGGGGTTCGATGAGCTCCGAGCGCTGGAGCTTGTAGAGAAGGTCGGTTCCGATGTTGCCGGAGCCGACGATGGCGGCGGTCGCCTTCTTCCGTACGGTCGTCATACTCAGCCTCACTCGAAGGGTCACTCGAAGGTCATTCGAAGGAAAGGGACACCGAGCCGAGCCCGGTGAAGTCGGCGGTGTAGGTGCGGCCCGGCGCGATGTCGACGGCGCGGGTGCAGGAGCCGGGCAGGATCAGGTGCCCCGCCTCCAGGCGCACGCCGAACCGGGCGACGGTGCGGGCCAGCCAGGCGACGGACTCGGCGGGGTCGCCGAGCACCGCGTCGCCGCGGCCGGTGGCCAGCTCGGTGCCGGTGTCGTCGGTGAGCCGGGCCTCGACGGCCCTCAGGTCGAGGCCCGCGGGGGCGCGGCCGGCGCCGACGACGTATCCGGCCGAGGAGGCGTTGTCGGCGATGGTGTCGCCGATGGAGATGCGCCAGTCCGCGATCCGGGAGTCGATGAGCTCCAGGGCGGGGACGACGCGTTCGGTGGCGGCCAGCACGTCGGCGACGGTGCAGTCCTCGCCGGGCAGGCTCTCGCCGAGCACGAAGCCGATCTCGACCTCGATGCGCGGGGCGCAGTAGCGCGCGGCGGGGACGGGGGTGTCCTCGGTCAGCTCCATGGTGGACAGGAGGTGGCCGTAGTCGGGCTCGTCGACGCCCATCATCTGCTGCATGACGGGCGAGGACAGGCCGACCTTGTGGCCGTGCACCCGCTCGCCCGCGGCGACGCGGCCGCGGATCCCGATGAGCTGGATCTCGTACGCGTCGACGGCGGTGAGTCCCTGGAAGGTCTCCGTCAGCGGCGCGATCGGCGCGCGTGCCGCCTCCGCCGCGGCCAGCGCCTCGGCGGCCTTGTGCCGTTCCTGCTCGGTGAGCATCGCGCCCGCTCCTCACTGCTCGGTTGCCGGTGGCTGTTGCCCGGGTGCCGTGACCGTAGGCGGGGGGCGCGGCCCGCTGCGACGGTCACTTCCCGGTGAGTGGGAAGGCGCGGCTGCCGCACCGCCCCAGGCTCTGCGAACCTCCCCGGCGTACGGACTTCTGAGGAGGGTGCGCCGGATGGACGGGCCACTGACGATCGCCGGACTCGCGGACTGGGCGGCCGACGCCTGGGGCGACGACGAGGCCCTCGGGTACGAGGGCGAGAGCTGGACTTTCGAGGCGCTGCGGGACGCGGTCGACGAGGCCGCGCGGGCGCTGATGGCGCGGGGTCTCGCGCCGGGCGACCGGGTCGCGCTGTGGGCGCCGAACAGTGCGCGCTGGGTCGTCGCCGCGCTGGGCGCGCTCGCCGCGGGCGGGGTGCTCGTCCCGGTGAACACCCGCTACCGGGCCCGGGAGGCGGCGGACATGCTGCGCCGGGCGCGCTGCCGGGTGCTGTTCACGGAGACGGATTTCCTGGGCACCGACTACGCGAGGATGCTCGCGGAGTCCGGGGAGGAGCTGCCGGACCTGGACCGGGTCGTGATCCTGCACGACGAGAGCGCCTGGGCCGGCTTCCTGGGCCGCGCCCGCGAGGTGGACGGCGCGGCGCGGCGGGCCCGGACCGAGGCGGTGAGCCCGGACGACGTCGCGGACATCCTGTTCACGTCCGGGACGACGGGGCGCCCCAAGGGGGTGCTGACCACGCACGGGCAGACGGTGCGCGTGTACACGGAGTGGGCGAAGGGCGTCACGCTGACGCGCGGGGACCGGTATCTGCTGGTCAACCCGTTCTTCCACACCTTCGGCTACAAGGCGGGGATCCTCGCCTGTCTGCGGGTGGGCGCGACGATGCTGCCGGAGCAGGTCTTCGACGCGGAGCGGACGCTGCGGCGGATCGCGACCGAGCGGGTCAGTGTCCTGACGGGCGCGCCGGCGGTGTTCCGCGCGGTGCTGGACCATCCGCGGCGGGCCGGGTTCGCCGTCGACTCGATGCGGATGGCGGGGACCGGCGCGGCCGGCATCCCGACGACGCTGATCGAGGAGATCCGTGAACAGCTGGGCGCGGGCCTTGTGTTCACCGCGTACGGGCTCACGGAGTCCGACGGCACGGTGGCGATCTGTCCGCCCACCGAGTCGGCGGAGCGGCTCGCGCACACCTCGGGCAAGGCGCTGCCGGGCACGGAGCTGCGGATCGACTCCGCGGTGCCGGGTGAGCCGGGAGAGATCCTGACCCGGGGCTTCCACGTGATGCGCGGCTATCTGGACGATCCGGAGGCGACGGCGGAGGCGGTCGACGCGGACGGCTGGCTGCACACCGGCGATGTCGGGGTCCTGGACGAGCGGGGCTTCCTGACGATCACGGACCGGCTGAAGGACATGTTCGTGGTCGGCGGGTTCAACGCGTATCCGGCCGAGATCGAGCAGGTGCTGCGCACGCATCCGCGGCTCTCGGACGTGTCGGTGGTCGGCGCGCCCGACCGGCGGCTCGGCGAGGTCGGGATCGCGTTCTGCGTGCCGGCGCACGGTGAACAGCAGCCGGACGACGCGGAGTTGACGAGCTGGGCGCGGGAGCGGCTGGCGAACTTCAAGGTGCCGCGCCGGTTCCTGCCGCTCGCGGAACTGCCGCACAACGCGGCGGGCAAGGTCGACAAGCCGGCGCTGCGCGCGCGGGCCGCACAGGAGGTGGCCGGATGAGCGGCGCACGCACACCGGAACAGCGGGAGCTCGCGGCGGCGGTCCGCCAGGTGCTGGCCGCGCACGAGGGCGCGGCGGCCTGGGGACCGCTCGCCGGGCAGATCGGCGTGGCGGGGCTCGCGATCCCCGAGGAGTACGGGGGCTTCGGCGCCGGGCCGGGTGAACTGGCGGTGGTCAGCGAGGAGTTGGGCCGGGCCCTGAGCCCCGTACCGTTCCTCGACAGTGCCGTCCTGGTGCCGGCCGCGCTGCTGGCGAGCGGGGACACCGAGGTGTGCGCGGGGCTGCTGCCGGAGCTCGCGGAGGGCTCGCGGACGGCGTCGCTCGCGTGGGCCGAGAAGGACGCCGAGTGGGACACCGGGCGACAGCGCACCAGCGCCGCCCTGGTGCGGGGCGCGTGGCGGCTGTCCGGTGTGAAGGAGCATCTGCCGGCTGCGGGCGACACGCTGCTCGTCGTGGCGCGCACCGAGCACCACGGGCCGAGCCTGTTCCTGGTCCCGGCCGACGCCGAGGGGGTCACGCTCACGGCGGTGCCGGTGATGGACGACAGCCGGCCGCAGTGGCGGCTCGAACTGACCCGGGCCGAGGGCGTGCCCGTGGGTGAACTCGGCTCGGCCGCAACGGCGTTGGCCGCCGCCCTGGAGGCGGGCGCGCTGGTGCTGGCGTCGGACGCGGTGGGCGGGGCGTCCGTCGCGTTCGAGTCGACGCTCCGGTACGCGAAGGACCGGGAGCAGTTCGGGCGCCCGATCGGCTCGTTCCAGGCGGTCAAGCACCGGCTGGCCGACATGTTCACCTCGCTGGAGTCGTCGCGTTCGCTGCTGGCCGCGGCGGTGGACGGCGAGGTGCCCGCGGGCGCGGCGAAGGCGGCGTGCTGCGAGAGCTTCGAGTGGATCGCCGGTGAGGCGATCCAGCTGCACGGCGGCATCGCGATCACCTGGGAGCACCCGGCGCACCGCTGGTTCAAGCGGGCCCACTCGGCGGCCCGGCTGCTCGGCTCCTCGGCCTGGCACCGCCGGAACCTGGCGCTGGTCTGACGCGCGGCGCCCCCTCCCATCCCCTCCCCCTCGGACCTCTTTCCGAACGTCTCACGAAAGGACCCGTCATGCCTGAACAGGTGGACGTCGTCATCGTCGGTGCCGGCTTCTCCGGCCTCTACGCCGCCTACCGGATGCGCGCCCTCGGTCTCACCGTCGCCGGGTTCGAGCGCGGCGACGGACCCGGCGGCGTCTGGTACTGGAACCGGTACCCGGGCGCCCGCTGCGACGTGGAGTCCGTCGACTACTCGTACTCCTTCGACAAGGAGCTGGAGCAGGAGTGGGACTGGTCGGAGAAGTACGCGACGCAGCCGGAGATCCTGCGCTACGTCGAGCACGTCGCCGAACGCCACGACCTGCTGCGGCACTTCACGTTCGGCACCTCGGTCGTCTCCGCCGAACTGGACGAGGAGCGGCTGCGCTGGACGGTGCGCACCGACGACGGCCGGGTCGTGGAGGCCCGGTATGTGCTGACGTGCGTGGGCTGTCTGTCGACGGCGCACACACCGCAGATCGAGGGCGTCGCCGACTTCGCCGGGGCCTCGTACCACACGGGGCAGTGGCCGCACGAGGGCGTCGACCTGACGGGGCTGCGGGTCGGCGTGATCGGCACGGGCTCCTCGGGCATCCAGTCGATCCCGCTGATCGCCGAGGACGCGGCGCACCTGACCGTGTTCCAGCGCAGCGCCAACTACTCGATCCCGGCGGGCAACAAGCCGCTGAGCGACGAGGAGCGGGCGGCGCAGAAGGCCTCGTACGCCGAGCGGCGCGCGCTGTCGCGGCGCTCCGGCGGCGGCTCCCCGCACATGGCGCACCCGCTGAACACTCTGGAGGCGGCGGCCGAGGAGCGGCGGGCCGCGTTCGAGGAGCGGTGGCGGCTGGGCGGGGTGCTGTACTCCAAGACGTTCCCGGACCAGGTCACGAGCAGGGCGGCGAACGACGTGGCGCGCGCCTTCTGGGAGGAGAAGGTGCGGGCGGTCGTCGACGACCCGGCCGTCGCCGACCTCCTGGTCCCCACCGACCACCCGATCGGCACGAAGCGCATCGTGACGGACGACGGCTACTACGAAACGTACAACCGCGACGACGTGCGCCTCGTGAACCTCAAGGCGACGCCGATCGAGCGGATCGAGGCGTCCGGGGTGCGGCTCGCGGGCGGTGAACTGGTCGAGCTGGACGTCCTCGTGTACGCGACCGGCTTCGACGCGATGACCGGCTCCCTCGACCGCATCGGCATCACGGGCCGCGAGGGGCGGACCCTGAAGGAGGCGTGGGCGGCCGGTCCGCGCACGTACCTCGGGCTCGGCGTCGACGGCTTCCCGAACCTGTTCAACATCGCGGGTCCCGGCTCCCCGTCGGTGCTCGCCAACATGATCCTGTGCGGGGAGCAGCACGTGGACTGGATCGCGGGCCTCCTGACGCATCTGTCGGAGCGGGGGCACGCGGGCGTGGAGGCGCGGACCCCGGCGGTCGACGGCTGGGTCGAGGAGTGCCGCAGGCGGGCCGACGGCACGCTGATGCCGGCGGCGAACTCCTGGTACCTGGGCGCCAACATCCCGGGCAAGCCGCGGGTGTTCATGCCGTTCGTCGGCGGGTTCGGCGCGTACGGGGACATCATCGAGAAGGTCGCTGCGGACGGCTACGAGGGCTTCGAGCTGCTGAGCTGACGGCGCGGCGCGGCGCGGCGCGGCCTACGAACGAAGGGGCCGGCGGGGTGTGTACCCCGCCGGCCCCTTCCCGTCTGTCCGCGCTCAGTTCCGCAGCGCGGCGAACGCCTTGGCGCACGCGTCGCGCGCCTCCGGGATGGCCACCTCCGCGCCCATGGTCATGAAGCCGTGGAACGCCTCGTCGTAGCCGTGGTGCTCGACCGGGACCCCGGCGGCGGCCAGCAGTTCGGCGTAGCGGCGGCCCTCGTCGCGCAGCGGGTCGAAGCCGGCCGTGACGACGAACGCGGGCGGCAGCCCGGACAGGTCACGGGCCGCGAAGGGCGTGGCCCGCGGGTCGAGCGCGTCCGCCGGGCCGGTCAGGTACTGCTCCCAGTACCAGCGCAGGTGGTCGGCGGTGACGAAGTAGCCGCGCGCGTTCTCGGTGTACGAGGCGGTGTCGCGGGCCGGGTCGAGCATCGGGTAGTAGAGGTGCTGGGCGGTGAGCGCCGGGCCGCCGCGGTCGCGGGCGAGCAGCGCGGTGACCGCGGCGAGATTGCCGCCCGCGCTGTCCCCGGCGACGCTGAGCGGGCGCCCCGGGTGGGTGTCGGCGGCCCAGCGCAGCGCCGTGTACGCGTCCTCGAAGGCGGCGGGGAAGGGGTGCTCGGGGGCGAGCCGGTAGTCGACGGAGACGACGGTCGCGCCGGTGCCCGCGGCCAGTTCGCGGCAGAAGCCGTCGTGGGAGTCGAGGGAGCACAGCACCATGCCGCCGCCGTGGAAGAACACGACGACGGGGGCGTCCGGGCCGCCGCCCGGTTCGTAGACCCGTACGGGGACGCCGCGCGCGTCGGTGTCGGTGACCCGGTCGAGCGCGGGCAGCCGGGGCGGCTCGGGCGCGGTGCGGGCGGCGAAGAAGGCCCGCACCTCGCGGATGTCGGTCATGGTCGTGCCGAGCGGCGGGAACGCGGCGGTGCAGGCGTCGATGAGGACCTGCACGTCGGGGCGCGGGGTGCGGCTCATGCGTCGGCCTGCGCACCGCGCGGGGCGAACACCGGCATCCGGCCGGCCGTCGCGCCGCCGTCGGCGGCGATCTCGGCGCCGGTCAGATAGGAGGCGTCGTCGGAGGCGAGGAACGCGACGAGGGCGGCGACCTCCTCGGGGCGGCCGATGCGGCCGAGCGCGGCCGCGGGGTGGTCGGTGGTGCCCAGGTGGGCGGTCATCGCGGTGTCGATGGCGCCGGGGAACACGCAGTTGACGCGGATGCCGAAGCCGCCGAGTTCGAGGGCGGCGGTGCGGCTCAGGCCGCGCAGGCCCCACTTGGCGGCGCCGTACGCGCCGTGGCCGATGATGCCCTGGAGGCCGGCCTGCGAGGAGATGTTGACGATCGCGCCGCCGCCCGCGGCGCGCAGGGCGGGCACGGCGGCCTGGAGCCCGAGGAAGGGGCCGACCAGGTCGACCTTGAGCAGCCGCTCCAGCTGCTCGGCGGTCTCCTCGACGAGCGGGGCCGTCGTGTAGATCGCGGCGTTGTTGACCAGGATGTCGAGGCGGCCGAAGCGGTCCGTGGCCGTGGCGACGGCCGCCGCCCAGGAGTCCGGCTCGGTGACGTCCAGCGGCACGAAGCGGGCCGCCTCGCCCATCGACGCGGCGGTCTTCTCGCCCTGCTCGGTGAGGACGTCGCCGAGCACGACGTGTGCGCCGCGCCGCGCCAGCTCGCGGGCGATGGCCTCACCCATGCCGCGGGCGGCGCCGGTGACCAGCGCGACCTTTCCTTCCAGGCTGCCCCGTACCTGCCCTCGTTCATCGGACATCGTGTTCCGCCTCCTCGATTCGTATGCCTGTACTGACCCGACCGGCGCCGGGGTGCCGGGACGACGCCTCCCAGGCGCCGGGCAGGATGCGCCCCGTCAGGGGCGCGGGGAACTGCGCGACCAGCCCCGACGGCGCAGCACCCGGCGACGGTCCCCGGCCCCAACGGCGGCGGCGCCGTAGCCGAGGCCCGATGAAACGCGCACCCGGCGCCGGGGTGCCGCCTTGCCCACCCGTGCCGCCCCAGGCGGCAGACTGCCCAAGGCGGCTGGGTCAGCTCCCACAGGCGCCGGGCGGGATGCGCCCCGTAAGGGGCGCGGGGACCTGCGCGAGCAACCACGACGGCGCGGCACTCGGCGACGATCCCCGGCCCCAACGGGGGCGCCCCCTCAGGTGCCGGAGGCCATGTGGGTTGCGGCGCGGTGGCCGAAGACCATGCCCGTGCCGATGGGGGCACCGGGCCCGGGGTAGACGGGCCCGGTGACGTTCGCCGCCGTGTTGCCGGCCGCGTACAGCCCCTCGATCACGGAGCCGTCACCGCGCAGAACCCGCGCGTGGACGTCCGTGCCGAGACCCCCCTTCGTGCCGAGGTCACCGAGCACGATCCGCACCGCGTGGAACGGCCCCCGCTCCAGCGGCAGCAGACACGGGTTCGGTACGGTCGACTCCGGGTCGGTGAAGAACCGGTCGTAGGGGTCGTCACCGCGCCCGAACTCGGGGTCGTGCCCCTCGGCCGCGTACCCGTTGAACGTCTTGACGGTGGCGGCCAGCGCGTCCGCCGGCACACCGATCTCGGCAGCGATGCCCTCGATCGTGTCGGCGGTGCGCCACACCCCGGCCTGCTCGAAGGACTCCCGGTCGGTGGGCACGAGGACGATGCCGGGCGGCTCCTCGCCGTGCGCCGCGTCCCACACCCACCACACGGGCCGGTCGGGCCGGTCGCCGGCGCCCGCGGCCATCATGGCCCGGCCCATCCGGTCGTAGGACAGGCACTCGTTGGCGAAGCGGCGGCCCCGCGCGTCGACGAAGACACCCGCGCGGAAGCCGAGGGCGAACGCGGCGCTGCCGTCGGGGAACAGCACGGACGGGCACCACCAGCTCTCGTCGAGCATCGTGGCGGTGGCACCGAGCCCGGTCGCGGCGCGCAGCGCGTCGCCGGTGCCGCCGCCGGCCGGGCCCATGGTCCAGTCGGCGCCCGGCCCGTTGCCCCAGGTGCGGCGCAGGTCGGAGGCGCGCTCGTAGCCGCCGGCGGCGAGCAGGACGCCGCGCCGGGCCTCGATGCGCCGGGTCCCGCCGGAGGCGGTGCGCACCTCGGCGCCGGTGACGCGGCCCGTGTCGTCCTGGACGAGGGCGGTGAGCGCGGTGTGGCGCTCGGCGCGGCCGCCCGCGCCGTGCAGGGCGAGCAGCAGCCGGCCGATGAGGGCCCGGCCGTCCTCCAACGGGCCTTCGGGGGCGGGCAGTCGCAGGCGCTCGGCGTAGGCCGGCGGGCGGACCGCGTCGAGGAGCTCGGCCGAGCCCTCGGGGCGCTCCAGCGGTACGGGGAAGACGCCGCGGCCCGCGTCGAAGCGGCCGGGGCCCGGGTAGTAGTCGGGAAACGGCCGGTACTCGAAGTCGATGAGCTCGTCGCGCTCGAGGAACTCGACGAGCGGGCCCGCCCCGTCGAGGTAGGCGTCCTGCAGTTCGTGCGGGGTGGCGTCGCCGACGAGGGAGCGGAAGTAGGCGCGGGCGAGGTCGGCGCTGTCCTCGACGCCGGCGCGGGCCTGTGCCTGGTTGCCGGGGAGCCACAGGCAGGCGCCGGCGTAGGCGGTGGTGCCGCCGAAGTACTCGGTCTTCTCGACGACGAGGGTGTCGAGGCCCTGGGCGGCGGCGCTGTAGGCGCCGGTGAGGGCGGCGCCGCCGGAGCCGACGACGAGGACGTCGACCGTCTCGTCCCAGGAGGTGGTCTGCGGGGTCTGTGCGCTCACAGGGTCTCGCTCCTCTCGTACCACTGGGGGAAGACGGCGCGGGCGGCGATCCGCCAGCCGTCGGCGGTGCGCTCGTACTCGTCCTCGTAGCGGACGGGGCAGCGCAGGTCGCCGCCCTCGGCGCCGAGGTGGTGGGCGACGCAGTAGGTGACGCCGCGGGCCCGGTCGGGTCCGGTGATCTCGGCGACGTGGTTGCCGACCTGGTGGAAGGTGCGGGGGAAGACGGAGAGGTCGTCGAGGAGTTTGGCGCGCTCGGCGCTGCCGCCGCGCTCCCACAGGAGGCTGCCGTCGGCCTCGTGGGCGACGATCCGCGCGTCGGCGGTGAACTGGGCGTCGAACAGGGCCGGGTCGCGGGCGTCGACCGCGAGGGCGTAGTTCTCGGCGAGGCGCCGCAGCGCGAACGCGTCACCGGGCTCGGGAGGAACAGACGTACGGGTCATGGCCCACACCCTGTCCCCACCCGGCCCGGTGCTCCACGGTCCGTTCCCGCTCAGTGGGAGACGGGCCGCCGCCACGCGACGCCGCGGACGCCGGGGGCGTCAGAGGCGCTCGATGATCGTCACGTTGGCCTGGCCGCCGCCCTCGCACATGGTCTGCAGGCCGTAGCGGCCGCCGGTGCGCTCCAGCTCGTGCAGGAGGGTGGTCATGAGCTTGGTGCCGGTCGCGCCGAGGGGGTGGCCGAGGGCGATCGCGCCGCCGTTCACGTTCACCTTCGCCGGGTCGGTGCCGGTCTCCTTGAGCCAGGACAGGACGACGGGCGCGAACGCCTCGTTGATCTCGACGAGGTCGATGTCGTCCATGGACAGGCCGGTCTTCTTCAGCGCGTACGCGGTCGCGGGGATCGGCGCGGACAGCATCCGGATCGGGTCCTCGCCGCGCACGGAGAGGTGGTGGATGCGGGCGCGCGGGGTGAGTCCGTGCTCGCGGACGGCGCGCTCGGAGGCGAGCAGCATGGCGGCGGCGCCGTCGGAGACCTGGGAGGAGCAGGCGGCGGTGATGGTGCCGCCCTCGACGACGGGCTTGAGGCCGGCCATCTTCTCCAGGGACGTGTCGCGGCGCGGGCCCTCGTCGACGGTGACGTCGCCGTACGCGACGATCTCCTTCGCGAATCGGCCCTCGTCGATGGCGCGCAGGGCGCGCTGGTGCGACTGGAGCGCCCAGGCCTCCTGGGCCTCGCGGGTGATGCCCCACTTCTCGGCGATGAGCTCGGCGCCGTGGAACTGGTTGACCGGCTGGTCGCCGTAGCGGGCGCGCCAGCCCTCGCTGCCGATGTAGGGGCCGTCGGTGAGGCCGAGCGGCTCGGCGGCCTGCCGGGAGGCGAACGCGATGGGGATCATCGACATGTTCTGCGTGCCGCCGGCGACGACGAGGTCCTGGGTGCCGGACAGGACGCCCTGGGCGGCGAAGTGGACGGCCTGCTGGGAGGATCCGCACTGCCGGTCGACGGTGACGCCGGGCACCTCCTCGGGCAGTCCGGCGGCGAGCCAGGCGGTACGGGCGATGTCGCCGGCCTGCGGGCCGACGGTGTCGAGGCAGCCGAAGACGACGTCCTCGACGGCGGCCGGGTCGACGCCGGTGCGCGCGACGAGCTCCTTGAGGACGTGGGCGCCCAGGTCGGCGGGGTGGACGGCGCTCAGTCCGCCCTTCTTCCGGCCGACGGGGGTGCGGACTGCTTCGACGATGTAGGCCTCGGCCATGACGGCTCCTTCATCCTTGCGGGGCTGGGGAATGGTCTGATCGGTCGGGTGCGGCGATCCCGTCCAGGACGGTCGCCAGGTACTGGCGGGCGATCTCCTCGGGGCTGTGCCGGCCGTCGGGCCGGTACCAGGACGCGGCGACCCAGACGGTGTCGCGCACGAAGCGGTAGGTGAGCCGGATGTCGAGGTCCGCCCGGAACTCGCCGGCCGCCACGCCGTCCTTCAGCGTGGTCAGCCAGGTCTGTTCGAACGTGCTCTGGGACGCGGCGAGGAACGCGAAGCGCTCCCGGGCCGCGAGGGTCTTGGACTCCTTCTGGTAGATGGCGACCGCGGGTCCGTGCCGGTCGATCTCTCTGAAGGACTCGGTGACCAGGGCGCGCATCGTCTCGCGCGGCCCGAGTCCGGCGGCGAGCACCGTGTCGTAGCGCCCGGCGAGCTCGTCGAGGAAGCCGCGCAGGATCTCCTCGACGATCGAGTCCTTGGAGTCGAAGTGGTAGTAGAGGCTGCCCGCGAGCATGCCCGCGGCGTCCGCAATGCGGCGGACGGTCGTGGCGTCGTAGCCCTGGGCGGCGAACACCGCGGCCGCGGTGTCGAGGAGCTGGCGCCGCCGCTCGGGCGAGGCGCTCATGCGTGCTGGCTGCTCACGGACACGACCTCGCCGGTCATGTACGAGGAGTAGCCGGAGGCGAGGAAGACCATCACGTTGGCCACTTCCCAGGGCTCGGCGTAGCGGCCGAAGGCCTCCTTCTCGGTGAGCTCCGCGAGGAGTTCGGCGGAGGTGACCTTCACGAGGTGGGGGTGCATGGCGAGGCTGGGCGCCACCGCGTTGACCCGGACCCCGTACTCGGCGGCTTCCAGGGCGGCGCAGCGGGTGAGGGCCATGACACCGGCCTTGGCGGCGGCGTAGTGGGCCTGGCCCTCCTGGGCGCGCCAGCCGATCACCGAGGCGTTGTTGACGACGACGCCCCGGCGGCCGGTGTCGCGGAAGGCGCGCAGGGCCGCGCGGGTGCAGCGGAACGTGCCGTTGAGGGTGATGTCCAGGACGCGGGTCCACTGCTCGTCGGTCATGTCGACGAGGGCGGCGGTGCCGCCCAGGCCCGCGTTGTTCACCACGATGTCGAGGCCGCCGTGGACCTCGGTGACGTGGGCGAACAGGGCCTGTACCTGCTCCTCGTCGGTCACGTCGCAGGCGAGCGCGGAGACGCGGTCGGCGCCGAACTCCTCGGCGAGGGCCTGCTCGCTCTCCTTGAGGCGGCGGGTGTGGGCGTCGCTGATGACGACGCGGGCGCCCTCCTCCAGGAAGCGGCGGGCGGTGGCGCCGCCGATGCCGGCGCCCGCGGCGGCGGTGACGACGGCGGTGCGGCCTTCCAGGAGCCGGTGGCCGGGGACGTACTCGGGAACGCTGGACTTCGGCGTCGTCATGCACGCACCTCTTTCGGCAGGCCGAGCAGGCGCTCGGCGATGATGTTCCGCTGGATCTCGTCGGAGCCCGCGTAGATCGTGTCGGCGCGGGAGAAGAGGAACAGGCGCTGCCACGCGTCGAGTTCGTAGGGTTCACCCTCGGCGAGCATGGAGGCGGCGCCGCGGATGTCCATGGCGAGCTCGCCGAGGTCGCGGTGCCAGGTGGCCCAGTAGAGCTTGGCGACGGAGGGGTCGACGCCGCGCCGCGCGTTGGCCTCCATGGTGCGCAGGCCGGTCCAGGCGCGGGCGAGGCGGTCGCGCAGCAGGGGGGCGCCGATCGCGCCGTTCTGCTCGGCGAGGGCGATCAGGTCCGTCAGCTCCCGGCGGAAGCCGATCTGCTGGCCGACGGTGGAGATGCCGCGCTCGAAGCCGAGGGTGGCCATGGCGGTGCGCCAGCCGTCGCCGACAGCGCCGACGACGTGCGAGGCCGCGGTGCGGGCGCCGTCGAAGAACACCTCGTTGAACTCGCTGGTGCCGGTGAGCTGGACGATGGGGCGGACCTCGACGCCGGGCTGGTCCAGCGGCACGAGGAGGTAGGAGAGTCCGGCGTGCCGGCGCGAGCCGGGCTCGGTGCGGGCGATCACGAAGCACCACTGGGCCTCGTGCGCGAGCGACGTCCAGGTCTTCTGTCCGTCGACGATCCACTCGGTGCCGTCCTCGCTGAGGGCGGCGCGGGTGCGTACGCCCGCGAGGTCGGAGCCGGCGCCCGGCTCGCTGTACCCCTGGCACCACAGCTCCTCGACCCGGCGGATCGGCTCCAGGAAGCGGGCCTTCTGCTCCTCGGTGCCGAAGGCGATGAGGGTGGGGCCGAGCAGCTGCTCGCCTATGTGGTTGACCCGGGCGGGGGCGTCCGCGAGGGCGTACTCCTCGTGGAAGGCGATCTGCTGCGCGAGGCTCGCGCCGCGTCCGCCGTGCTCCTCGGGCCAGCCGACGCACGTCCAGCCGTGCGCGGCCATGTGCCGCTCCCATTCGAGGCGCTCGGCGAACGCCTCGTGCTCACGGCCGGGTCCGCCTTTCCCCCGCAAGGAGGCGAATCCGCCGGAGAGTTCACGCTCCAGCCAGCTGCGAAAGCCGGTCCGGAAGTCCTCGACGCTGTCCATGCGCATAAGCTAACCTACCAAACACTTGTTAGGGAAGGATGAATCCGATGCCCGCACCGCAGCCCGACCTGTCCGACCCCGCCTCGCCCGTCCTGTACGAGGTCAGGGGCCCGGTCGCGTACGTGACGCTGAACCGTCCCCGGTACCGCAACGCGCAGAACTCGGCGATGACCTACGCCCTGGACGCCGCCTTCTACCGCGCGGCGGAGGACTCCGGTGTGAAGGCCGTCGTCCTCTCCGGCGCGGGCGAGCACTTCTCCGCGGGCCACGACATCGGCACGCCGGAGCGGGACGCCCACCTCCCGTTCGAGCGGAAGGCCGGTCTGTGGTGGGACCACTCGGACAAGCAGGGGGCCGACTCCCGGTTCGCCCGCGAGTCGGAGGTCTACCTCGGCATGTGCCGGCGCTGGCGCGAGCTGCCCAAGCCGGTGATCGCCTCCGTGCACGGCGCGTGCGTGGCGGGCGGCCTGATGCTGGCCTGGGTGTGCGACCTGATCGTGGCGAGCGAGGACGCGTTCTTCGCGGACCCGGTCGTGCGCATGGGCATCCCCGGCGTCGAGTACTTCGCGCACCCGTGGGTGATGCCGCCGCGCATCGCCAAGGAGTTCCTGTTCACGGGCGAGCGGATGAGCGCCCGGCGCGCGTACGAGGTCGGGATGGTGAACCGGGTGGTGGCGCGCGGCGAGCTGGCCGGACGCACGGACGAACTGGCGCGGAAGATCGCCGAGATGCCGCGACTCGGCCTCGCCCTGACCAAGCGCGCGGTGAACCAGGCGGAGGACCTCCAGGGCCTGCACACCGGCATGGACTCGGTGTTCGGCCTGCACCACCTGGCGCACGCGCACAACGCGGAGACGGCGGCGGACTCCCTGGGCGGCATGGACGTCCGGTCGATGAAGGAGGCGGGCACCCGATGAACCTGGACTTCACCCCCGAGGAGGACGCGTTCCGGGCCGAGGCCCGCGCGTGGCTCGCCGCGCACGTACCGGCCGAGCCGCTGCCCTCCCTGGAGACCGAGGAGGGCTTCGCCGCGCACCGCGCGTGGGAGGCCGAGCTGCACGCGGACCGCTGGGCGGTCGTGTCCTGGCCCGAGGAGTTCGGCGGGCGGGGCGTCGACATCTTCAAGTGGCTGGTCTTCGAGGAGGAGTACTACGCGGCGGGCGCCCCGGGCCGCGTCACGCAGAACGGGATCAACCTGCTGGCCCCCACGCTCTTCGACCACGCGACCGACGAGCAGCGTGCCCGCGTGCTGCCGTCGATGGCGAGCGGCGAGGTCGTGTGGGCGCAGGCCTGGTCGGAGCCGGAGTCGGGCTCGGACCTGGCCTCGCTGCGCTCCCGGGCCGTGCGCACGGACGGCGGCTGGCTGCTCAGTGGCCAGAAGACCTGGTCCTCGCGGGCCGCGTTCGCCGACAAGGCCTTCGGCATCTTCCGTACGGACCCGGACGCGCCGAAGCCGCACCAGGGCCTGACGTATCTGATGTTCGACCTGAAGGCGCCCGGTGTCACGGTCCGCCCGATCGGCAGGCTCGACGGGAAGCCGGCGTTCGCCGAGCTGTTCCTGGACGACGTGTTCGTCCCCGACGAGGACGTGATCGGCGAGCCGGGCAACGGGTGGCGGATCGCGATGTCGACGACGGGCAACGAGCGGGGCCTGACGCTGCGTTCCCCCGGCCGCTTCCTCGCCGCCGCGGACCGGCTCGCGGCGCTGTGGCGCGAGCGCGGCGCGGACCCGGCGGTCCGCGACCGGGTGGCGGACGCCCTGGTCGGGGCGCGGGCCTACCAGCTCTTCACGTACGCCAACGCGTCGCGTTTCGCCGCCGGTGAGCAGATCGGCGCCGAGTCCAGCCTGAACAAGGTGTTCTGGTCGGAGTACGACATCGCGCTGCACGAGACGGCGCTGGACCTGCTCGGCGCGGACGCCGAGCTGGCGGACGGCGAGTGGGCGGAGGGCTATGTGTTCTCGCTCGCGGGCCCGATCTACGCGGGGACGAACGAGATCCAGCGCGACATCATCGCCGAGCGGCTGCTCGGCCTGCCGAAGGGACGCCGCTGATGAGGTTCCTCCTGGACACGGAGCAGGCCGAGTTCGGCCGCACCCTCGACCGGATGCTCGGCGCGGCCGGCACCCCCGCGGCCGTGCGGGCCTGGGCGGCCGGCGACTCCGGGCCCGGCCGGGCGCTGTGGGCGCGGCTCGCGGAGACCGGGGTGTTCGCGCTCGCGGTGCCCGAGGAGCACGAGGGGCTCGGGCCGCTGCCGGTCGAGCTGGCGGTGGCGTACGTGGAGCTGGGCCGGCACGCGGTCCCCGGCCCGGTCGTGGAGACGGCCGCCGCGGCGGCGCTGCTCGCGGAGCTGCCGGAGGGGACGGGCGCCGCGAAGGAGTGGCTGCCGCGGATCGCCTCCGGTGACGCGCTGGTCTCCCTGGCATCGGGAGCCGCGGGCCCGTACGCGCTGGACGCGGACGCGGCGGACGCGGTGCTCGTCGCGGACGGCGACGCGATACGTCTGGCCGCCGGGCACGGCCCGCTGCGGGAGTCGGCCGATCCGGCGCGCCGCCTGTTCGTCCCGGAGGGCGGCGAGGTGCTGGCCCGGGGGCCCCAGGCCGCGGCGGCCCTGGCCCGCGCCACCGATCTGGCCGCGTTCCTCACCGCGGCCCAGTCCCTCGGCGTCGGGCTCGAACTGCTGCGCAGGACCGTGGAGTACGTGGGCCAGCGCCGCCAGTTCGGGGTGGCCATCGGCACGTTCCAGGCGGTCAAGCACCGGCTGGCGGACGCGCTGGTGGGTCTGGAGTTCGCCCGCCCGCTCCTGTTCGGGGCCGCCCTCACACTGGACGGTGAGGAGATCGCGGCGGCGAAGCTCGCGGCGGGCGAGGCGGCGTACCGGGCGGCCCGCGCCGCCCTCCAGCTGCACGGCGCGGTCGGCTACACGGAGGAGCTGGACCTCTCCCTGTGGCTCCGCAAGGCCCTCCCCCTGCGCGACGCGTGGGGCACGCCGGCGCAGTGCCGGGCCCGGCTGGTCCCGGCGGCGGGCGGGCCGGCGCCGTGGAGGGAGTCGTCCGCGGGGTGACCGGCACGGGGGCCGCGGCGGGCGTGATCTCCGGGTTCGCTATTTTGAGCGGCGCCCGACGTTCATGACGTTGCTGACCTCAGGAGCCGGCCGTGGAACCCACGCCCCAGTCCGCCACGACCCCGACGTGCTACCGCCACGCCGGCACCGAGACGCACATCCGCTGCGCCCGCTGCGAGCGGCCGATATGCCCTCAGTGCATGCGGGACGCGTCGGTCGGCTTCCAGTGCCCGGAGTGCGTGGCCGAGGGCAGCCGCACCGTGCGCCAGGCCCGCACGGTCGCCGGTGGGCGGATCGCGGCCGTGCCGCTGGTCACGTACGTGCTCATGGCGGTGAACGTGCTGGCCTACCTCGGCGAGCTGGTGCGCCCGCAGATCGTCGACCGGCTGCAGATGCTGGGGCTCGGCCTGCTCGGGCCCGACGGCGGGGCGTACGTGTACCAGGATCCGCACCCGGCGGCCTTCCAGCCGGAGGGCGTCGCGGCGGGCGAGTGGTACCGGCTGCTCACCGGCTCGTTCTTGCATCTGCCGCCCACCGACGGCTGGTACGGGCTGCTGCACATCACGCTGAACATGGCGTCCCTGTGGAACCTGGGCCGGCTCGTCGAGTCGCAGCTCGGCCGGGTCCGCTATCTCGCCCTGTACCTGCTCTCGGCGCTCGGCGGCTCGGTGCTGGTGCTGCTGCTCGCCCCGGAGACGCCGACGGTCGGTGCGTCCGGCGCGATCTTCGGGCTCGCCGCCGCGTACTACGTGATCGCCCGACGGCTCGGCTGGGACATGCGCGGGGTCAACCAGTTCATGGCGTACTTCCTGGTGTGGATGCTGGTCTCCGCCGGGTTCGCGTCCTGGCAGGGGCATCTGGGCGGACTGCTGGCGGGCGCGGTGGCCGCGGTGGGTCTGGTGTACGCCCCGCGCGAGCGCCGCGTGGCCGTGCAGACGGCGGCCTGCGTCGGGCTGCTCGCCGTGCTCCTGCTGCTCACGGTGCTCAAAGCGGGAGCACTTGCCTGACCCGGTCGGGGCGCCGCTTACTCTGTCCCGCATGAAACGCGCCGGCTGTCTGGGCCTCACCTTCCTCGCCGTGGCACCCCTCGCCACGGTCGCGGTCTTCCTCATGTCCCCCGACGGGAAGACCGACGACTCCCCCGCCCTTTCCCCGTCGGCCTCGGCGCAGCCGTACGACAAGGACAAATCGGCCGCCGAACGCAAGGCCGACGACAAGCTGATAGCCAGTCTGCCGCCGGGGCTCGCCGCGCCGGCGAAGAAGGAGCTGGCGCAGCAGATCGTGGCGAGCGCCGAGAACTCGACGCTGGACTGGCGCGGCCAGTACGGCTACATCGAGGACATCGGCGACGACAAGGGCTACACGGCCGGCATCATCGGCTTCTGCACGGGCACCCACGACCTGCTGACGCTGGTGGAGCGCTACACCAAGGACCACCCGGGCAACGGACTGGCCCGCTATCTGCCCGCCCTGCGCGAGGTCGACGGCTCGGACTCGCACGAGGGGCTCGACCCGGGCTTCACGAAGGCGTGGCAGGCGGAGGCGAGGAAGAAGGAGTTCCGGGACGCCCAGGAGACCGAGCGCGACCGGGTCTACTTCGATCCCGCGGTCCGTCTCGCCAAGCTCGACGGGCTCGGTACGCTGGGCCAGTTCATCTACTACGACGCGATGGTGCTGCACGGCCCCGGCACGGGCCCGAGCGGTTTCTACGGTCTGCGCGAGGCCGCCATCAAGGAGGCGGACACCCCGTCCCAGGGCGGCAGCGAGAAGTCGTACCTCGACATCTTCCTCGACCTGCGGCGCGATGCGATGAAGGCGAAGCGCCCGGACCGGGACACGACCCGCATCGACACGGCACAGCGCCAGTTCCTCTACGACGGGAACCTGTCCCTGAAGACCCCACTGACGTGGCAGGTCTACGGCGAAACGTTCAAGGTGCCGTGATTCACGCCGATTTGGCCCCGCGCACACTGTTCCGTCTGTGAAGATGACGTGTCGAAACAGTGGCGCCCACGTGTGCGCCGGCCAACTCGAAAGAGGACAACACATGAACATACGCCCCACCTTGGCCACGGCCTCCGCGCTGTCCGTCTCCGCGCTGGCCGCCGTGACCCTGCTGGGAGCGGCCCCCGCGCACGCGACCGAGTACAGCTCGGCGCTGAAGATCCGCGGGGTCCAGTACGACGCGCCGGGCACGGACAGCAACCGCTGCTCGGGCGGCAACACCACGCAGGAGTACGTGACGCTGAAGAACTACTCCAGGACCGCGACGATCAACCTCAAGGGCTACCTGGTCAAGGACGCCGCGGGCAACAGCTTCCGGTTCACCGCGAGCCACAGCCTCCAGCCCGGCGACTACGTGAAGCTGCGCGGCGGCAACGGCACGGACTCCGACGCCAACAACGTGGTCTACCGCGACAACTGCAACTTCATGTGGAACAACAGCGGCGACACGATCTACGTGTACAAGCCGTCCGGCCCCGGCTCGGACTCCCACAAGTACACGAAGTCCGGCAACGACCGCGACGGCAACGGCTACATCAGCTTCCACAGCTGATCCCAGGCCGAGCACGAGCAGGGCCGCGCCCCACCCCGGCCCTGCACCCTCGTACGCTCCTCCCATGTCGCGCACCACTCCGCCCCGCCCCTTCGACGCCGAGGCGCTCTTCCCCGGCCTCGCCCCGCTGCGCCGCACGGCGACCCGGCTGCATCCGCGGCCCGGTTCCCCCACGGCGCGGGACAGTTCGGTCGGCGGGCCGATGCTGTGGCCCACTGACGAGCCCTGGCCGGTGTGCCCGACACCGCACAAGGGCGCCGACCGACCGCTGCCGTTGATCGGCGTCGCCCAGCTGTACCGCCGCGACGTGCCCGGCCTTCCGCACCCCGAACTCGGCGACGTGCTCCAGGTGTTCTGGTGCACCTTCGAAGGGCACACGGACGGCGCCTACGACATGCACGCGGAACTCCGCCGGCGCCACGCCGACGAGGTGACGGAGACACTGGCCGAACAGCCGGTTCCGGACGTCGTCGGCCGCGCGGAACTCGTCCCGGACCCGTGCGTCCTGCACCCCGAAGAGGTCACCGAGTACCCGTGGTTCGAGGAACTCTCCCCCGACCTCCAGGAGCGCGTCGAGACCTGGGAGGAGGACGAGGGCGACGAGGACGCGGAGGTCTATGTGTCGGACCTGTCCACCGCCCCCGGCTGGAAGTCCGGCGGGCACATCGCCTGGAACCTCACCGGCCCCACCGACCTGCCCTGCACCGAGTGCGGCACGGAGCTGTTCCCGCTCCTGACCGCCACCGACCGGGAGTGGGACTCCAGCACCACGAGCTGGATCCCGTACGAGGACCGCGACGGCAGCGACCTGCGGTACGCCTACGGCCCGACCGGGGTCCGGCCGTGGCGCAGTCACGTGGTCGTCGCCACCTGCCCCGGCGACCCGCGCCACCCTCTCAGGCTGATCACCCAGTAGCTGCGGCGAACGCACCGCGACGCCCGCCCAGTTCGTCCGGTCGGGGACAGTGAGGGCGAGCGTCGCGATCAGTTCCGTACGCCTTTGTACGGGACACCTTGGGGGGCCGTCAGACCGCCAGGGCGCGGTCCGTCGGGCGGATCGGGGCCGGGAGGTCGGAGGCTCCGGTGAGGAAGCGGTCGACGCCGCGGGCGGCCGAGCGGCCCTCCGCGATGGCCCAGACGATGAGGGACTGGCCGCGGCCGGCGTCACCGGCGACGAAGACGCCGGGGACGTTCGTCTGGAAGTCGGCGTCGCGCTCGATGTTGCCGCGCGCGTCGAGGTCCAGGCCGAACTGGGAGACCAGACCGTTCTCCTGGTCGGTGCCGGTGAAGCCCATCGCGAGGGTGACCAGCTGGGCGGGGATCTTGCGCTCCGTGCCCGGCTTCGGGGTCAGCTTGCCGTCGACGAACTCGACCTCGGTGAGGTGCAGCCACTGGACGTTGCCGTCCTCGTCGCCCTCGAAGTGGGTCGTGGAGACGGAGTAGACCCGCTCGCCGCCCTCCTCGTGGGCCGAGGTGACCTTGTACAGCATCGGGAAGGTCGGCCACGGCTGCGAGACCGGGTTCCGGTCGTCGTTCGGGCGCGGCATGATCTCCAACTGCGTGACCGAGGCCGCGCCCTGGCGGTGCGCGGTGCCCACGCAGTCGGCGCCGGTGTCGCCGCCGCCGATGACGACGACGTGCTTGCCCTCGGCGGTGATGGGCGGCTGGACGTAGTCGCCCTCCTGGACCTTGTTCGCGAGCGGCAGGTACTCCATGGCGAAGTGGATGCCGTTCAGCTCGCGGCCCGGGACGGGCAGGTCGCGGGAGATGGTGGCGCCCGCGGCGACGACCACCGCGTCGTAGCGCTTGCGGAGCTTGGCGGCGTCGATGTCGCGGCCGATCTCCACTCCCGTACGGAACTTGGTGCCCTCCGCGCGCATCTGCTCGATGCGGCGGTTGATGTGGCGCTTCTCCATCTTGAACTCGGGGATGCCGTAGCGGAGCAGGCCGCCGATGCGGTCGGCGCGCTCGTACACGGCGACCGTGTGGCCGGCCCGGGTCAGCTGCTGGGCGGCAGCGAGACCCGCCGGGCCCGAGCCGACGACGGCGACGGTCTTGCCCGACAGGCGCTCGGGGATCTGCGGGGCGACGTCGCCCCGGTCCCACGCCTGGTCGATGATCGAGACCTCGACGTTCTTGATGGTCACGGCCGGCTGGTTGATGCCGAGCACGCACGCCGACTCACAGGGCGCCGGGCAGAGGCGGCCGGTGAACTCCGGGAAGTTGTTGGTGGCGTGCAGGCGCTCCTGCGCCGCCGACCAGTCCTCGCGGTAGGCGAAGTCGTTCCACTCGGGGATCAGGTTCCCGAGCGGGCAGCCGTTGTGGCAGAACGGGATGCCGCAGTCCATGCAGCGGGACGCCTGCTTGCTGATGATGGGCAGCAGGGACCCGGGGACGTAGACCTCGTTCCAGTCCTTGACGCGGTCGCCGACCGGGCGGGTCCGCGCGACCTCGCGGCCATGGTTGAGAAAGCCCTTGGGATCAGCCATTGGTCGCCGCCTCCATCATCTTCTCGGTGATCTCGGTCTCGGAGAGACCGGCTCGCTCGGCGGCGTCCTTGGCGGCGAGCACTGCCTTGTACGTGCTGGGGATGATCTTGCTGAAGCGGGCGGCCGACGCGTCCCAGTCGACGAGGAGCTTCTCGGCGACGGTGGAGCCGGTCTCCTCGGCGTGGCGGCGCACGACGTCGTGCAGCCACTGCTTGTCGGTGGCGTCGAGGGCCTCGACCGCGCTCCGGTTGCCCGCGTTGACCTGGTCGGTGTTCAGGTCGATGACGTAGGCGACACCGCCGGACATGCCGGCCGCGAAGTTGCGGCCCGTCTCGCCGAGGACGACCGCGTGACCGCCGGTCATGTACTCGCAGCCGTGGTCGCCCACGCCCTCCGAGACGACCGTGGCACCGGAGTTGCGGACGCAGAAGCGCTCGCCGGTGCGGCCGCGCAGGTACAGCTCGCCGCCCGTCGCGCCGTACGCGATGGTGTTGCCGGCGATCGTCGAGTACTCGGCGAGGTGGTCGGCGCCGCGGTCCGGGCGGACGATGATGCGGCCGCCGGACAGGCCCTTGCCGACGTAGTCGTTGGCGTCGCCCTCCAGGCGGAGCGTGACACCGCGCGGCACGAAGGCGCCGAAGGACTGGCCGGCCGAGCCGGTGAAGGTGATGTCGATGGTGTCGTCGGGCAGGCCCGCGCCACCGAACTTCTTCGTCACCTCGTGGCCGAGCATGGTGCCGACCGTGCGGTTGATGTTGCGGATGGCGACCTGGGCGCGCACCGGGCGGGCGTCGGCCTGGTCGTCGGCCGCGAGGGCGTCGGCGGCGAGCTTGATGAGCTCGTTGTCGAGCGCCTTCTCCAGGCCGTGGTCCTGGGTGACGACCTGGTGGCGGACGGCGCCGGCGGGCAGGTCCGGCACGTGGAACAGCGGCTCCAGGTCCAGGCCCTGCGCCTTCCAGTGGTCCACGGCCCGCTCGGTGTCGAGGAGTTCGGCGTGGCCGACGGCCTCCTCGATGGAGCGGAAGCCGAGCTCGGCGAGGAGCTCGCGCACTTCCTGGGCGATGAACTCGAAGAAGTTGACGACGTACTCGGCCTTGCCGGAGAAGCGGTCGCGCAGCGTCGGGTTCTGGGTGGCGATGCCGACCGGGCAGGTGTCCAGGTGGCAGACGCGCATCATGACGCAGCCGGAGACGACGAGCGGCGCGGTCGCGAAACCGAACTCCTCGGCGCCGAGCAGCGCGGCGATGACGACGTCGCGGCCGGTCTTCAGCTGGCCGTCGGTCTGCACGACGATGCGGTCGCGCAGGCCGTTGAGCAGCAGCGTCTGCTGGGTCTCGGCGAGGCCGAGCTCCCAGGGGCCGCCCGCGTGCTTGAGCGAGGTGAGCGGGGAGGCGCCCGTTCCGCCGTCGTGGCCGGAGATCAGGACCACGTCCGCGTGCGCCTTGGAGACACCCGCGGCGACCGTGCCGACGCCGACCTCGGACACGAGCTTCACGTGGATGCGCGCGACCGGGTTGGCGTTCTTGAGGTCGTGGATCAGCTGAGCCAGGTCCTCGATGGAGTAGATGTCGTGGTGCGGCGGCGGGGAGATGAGGCCCACGCCCGGCGTCGAGTGACGCGTCTTGGCGACCCACGGGTAGACCTTGTGGCCGGGCAGCTGGCCGCCCTCGCCGGGCTTGGCGCCCTGCGCCATCTTGATCTGGATGTCGTCGGCGTTGACCAGGTACTCGCTCGTGACACCGAAGCGGCCGGAGGCGACCTGCTTGATGGAGGAGCGGCGCGCCGGGTCGTACAGGCGCTCCGGGTCCTCGCCGCCCTCACCGGTGTTGGACTTGGCGCCCAGCTGGTTCATGGCGATGGCGAGGGTCTCGTGGGCCTCGCGCGAGATGGAGCCGTACGACATGGCGCCGGTGGAGAAGCGCTTGACGATCTCGGAGACGGGCTCGACCTCGTCGACGGAGATCGCTTCGCGGCCGCTCTTGAAGTTGAACAGGCCGCGCAGCGTCATGAGGCGCTCGGACTGCTCGTTCACGCGGTCCGTGTACTTCTTGAAGATGTCGTAGCGGCGCGAGCGGGTCGCGTGCTGGAGGCGGAAGACCGTCTCCGGGTCGAACAGGTGCGGCTCGCCCTCGCGGCGCCACTGGTACTCGCCGCCGATCTCCAGCGCGCGGTGCGCCGGGGCGATGCCGGAGGCCGGGTAGGCCTTGGCGTGGCGGGCGGCGACCTCGTCGGCGATGACGTCGAGGTCCGCGCCGCCGATCTTGGTGGCGGTGCCGTTGAAGTACTTCTCGACGAAGGCCTCGTCGAGGCCGACGGCCTCGAAGACCTGGGCGCCGCGGTAGGAGGCGACGGTCGAGATGCCCATCTTGGACATGACCTTGAGGACGCCCTTGCCGAGGGCGTAGATCAGGTTGCGGATCGCGGTCTCGGCGCCGCCGTCCTCGTCACCGGCGAGGAAGGTGCCGGCGCGGACCAGGTCCTCGACGGACTCCATGGCCAGGTACGGGTTGACGGCCGCGGCGCCGAAGCCGATCAGCAGGGCGACGTGGTGGACCTCGCGGACGTCACCGGCCTCGACGAGCAGACCCACCTGGGTGCGCTGCTTGGTGCGGATGAGGTGGTGGTGGACGGCCGCGGTGAGCAGCAGCGACGGGATCGGCGCGTGCTCGGCGTCGGAGTGCCGGTCGGAGAGCACGAGGAGGTGGGCGCCCGCCTCGATGGCGGCGTCGACCTCGGTGCAGATCTCGTCGATGCGGGCGGCGAGGGCGTCGCCGCCGCCGGAGACCCGGTACAGGCCGGACAGGGTCGCGGCCTTCATGCCGGGCATGTCGCCGTCGGCGTTGATGTGGATGAGCTTGGCGAGCTCGTCGTTGTCGATCACCGGGAAGGGCAGGGTGACGCTGCGGCACGACGCGGCGGTCGGGTCGAGCAGATTGCCCTGCGGGCCCAGCGAGGAGCGCAGCGAGGTGACGAGCTCCTCGCGGATGGCGTCCAGCGGCGGGTTGGTGACCTGCGCGAACAGCTGGGTGAAGTAGTCGAAGAGCAGGCGCGGGCGCTGCGAGAGGGCCGCGATCGGGGTGTCCGTGCCCATCGAGCCGATCGGCTCGGCGCCGGCCTTGGCCATGGGCGCGAGGATGACGCGGAGCTCTTCCTCGGTGTAGCCGAAGGTCTGCTGGCGGCGCGTGACGGAGGCGTGCGTGTGCACGATGTGCTCGCGCTCGGGCAGGTCGGAGAGCTCGATCTCGCCGGCCTCGAGCCACTCGGCGTAGGGCTGCCCGGCGGCGAGGCCCGCCTTGATCTCGTCGTCCTCGACGATGCGGTGCTCGGCGGTGTCGACGAGGAACATCTTGCCGGGCTGCAGGCGGCCCTTGCGGACGACCTTGGCGGGGTCGATGTCGAGGACGCCGACCTCGGAGCCGAGGACGACGAGGCCGTCGTCGGTGACCCAGTAGCGGCCGGGGCGCAGACCGTTGCGGTCGAGAACGGCGCCGACCTGGACGCCGTCGGTGAAGGTGACACAGGCCGGGCCGTCCCAGGGCTCCATCATCGTGGAGTGGTACTGGTAGAAGGCGCGCCGGTCCGCGTCCATGGAGTCGTGGTTCTCCCACGCCTCCGGGATCATCATCAGGACGCTGTGCGGCAGCGAACGGCCGCCGAGGTGCAGGAGCTCCAGGACCTCGTCGAAGGAGGCGGAGTCGGAGGCGTCCGGCGTACAGATCGGGAAGATCCGCTCCAGCTTCTCCGAGCCGAACAGTTCGGAGGCGAGCTGGGACTCGCGGGCGCGCATCCAGTTGCGGTTGCCCTTGACGGTGTTGATCTCACCGTTGTGGGCGACGAAGCGGTAGGGGTGCGCGAGCGGCCACGACGGGAACGTGTTCGTGGAGAAGCGCGAGTGGACGAGCGCGACGGCCGAGGCGAAGCGGCGGTCGGACAGGTCGGGGAAGAAGGGCTCCAGCTGGCCGGTGGTCAGCATGCCCTTGTAGACGATCGTCCGCGCGGACAGGGAGGGGAAGTAGACGCCCTCCTCGCGCTCGGCGCGCTTGCGCAGCACGAACGCCTTGCGGTCCAGGGCGATGCCCGTGGAGCTGCCGTCGGCGACGAAGATCTGGCGGAAGACCGGCATCGTCGAGCGGGCGCTGGCGCCGAGCAGCTCGGGGGCGACCGGGACCTCGCGCCAGCCGAGGACGTTCAGGCCCTCTTCGGCCGCGATCGTCTCGATGCGCGAGACGGACTCGGCGGTGCCGTGCTCGGGCAGGAAGGCGATACCGACGGCGTACGCACCGGCCTCGGGGAGGTCGAACTCGGTGACCTCACGCAGGAAGGCGTCCGGAACCTGGGACAGGATGCCGGCGCCGTCGCCCGAGTCGGGCTCGGAGCCGGTGGCACCGCGGTGTTCCAGATTGCGCAGAACGGTGAGCGCCTGCTCGACCAGCGTGTGGCTCGCCTCTCCGGTGAGGGTGGCCACGAAGCCGACGCCACAGGCGTCGTGCTCGTTGCGCGGGTCGTACATGCCCTGGGCGGCAGGGCGAGCATCCATGTGCGACCAGTTCTGGCCGCTGGTGGAGTGCTGGGACGGCTGGCGCGGCGTACGCATCGGCTCTCCCGTCGTCGTCGTGGCATTTGCGTGCCGAGGGACGACGTTGGCCCTCTGCGAGGTGATGCTGCTGCAAAATTTCGTGCAGGTTACATGATGGGGTGCTTCTCGAGAAGTGGATACTGCGTTCCATCATGCGGACACCGCGGTGGCGGTGGAGAGAGGCCTCAGGGACAGATCGTTGACCGGGGCCGTATGTGCCGGGGAGTGCGCCGCGAGCTTCGTTGCCCGCAGCGCTTACGGCTCATGCCCCGCTGTCGCACTGCCGAAACCGAACGGTAACGACTACTTATGCAAGGACCTGTATAGCCATCTTCAGGGCCACATCTTCGAGCGGGAACCCGCGCCCCGTCAACCGGCAAAAGTGCCGAAGACGCTTCCCAGGAGATACGTCACACCCGCCGCGGCCCCGCCCAGGGCCAGCTGGCGCAGCCCGCTGAACCACCAGGAGCGGGCCGTCACCTTGGCCACGACCGCGCCGCAGGCGAACAGACCGAGCAGCGCGAGGATCACGGCCGGCCACAGGGCGCTCGCGCCCAGCAGGTAGGGCAGGACGGGGATCAGGGCGCCGAGCGCGAACGAGGCGAACGAGGACACCGCGGCGACCATCGGCGAGGGCAGGTCGGAGGGGTCGATGCCGAGCTCCTCGCGGGCATGGATCTCCAGGGCCTGCTCGGGGTCCTGGGACAGCTGCCGGGCGACCTCGCGGGCGAGCTCCGGCTCGACGCCGCGGGACACGTACAGCTCGGCGAGCTCGCGCTCCTCGTCGGCCGGGTGCTTGCGCAACTCCCGGCGCTCCACGTCCAGTTCGGCCTCGACCAGCTCGCGCTGGGAGGCGACCGAGGTGTACTCGCCGGCGGCCATGGAGAAGGCGCCGGCGGCCAGGCCGGAGAGGCCCGTGATGATCACCGTCTGCTGCGAGACGGCGCCGCCCGCGACACCGGCCATCAGCGCGAAGTTGGACACGAGGCCGTCCATGGCGCCGAAGACCGCCGGGCGCAGCCAGCCGCCGTTGACATCGCGGTGGGTGTGGTTGTCCCGGTGCGCGTCGTGGAGTGTCGCCTCGGTCTCGATGATGGCCATGCCTGTGTCCCCGCTCCCCTACTGTCGACCCGGACGTCTATTTCTGGACTTCATCCAGACCCGGATCGCTTCGATCTTTTGTCTACGCCCATGAAAGTACGCCTCCCGAGCGATCTCCGCTAGCAAGGAAGGCCGTACTTACCTGCGGTTTTGCGCCGTGCGGGGTGCCGTCGGAGGGGTTGAGATCGGGCGATTCGGAGGGGCCCGGATCTTCCCGGACTCACCCGTGAGATGGATCACGGGATCACTCGGGCGCCACACCGGGGAAGCATGGTCGAAATATCTGGAATGCGGCTTTTCTCCAGGAGTCTCATGACCCCGGGGAAGGGACCCGCACCGGAAGAAAGCGCGGGCCCCTCATGAGCGTCAGCGTCGACCCGGATCCCCCGGCGGACGGCACGGCAGCGCCGCCCCGCAGACTGCGCACGGTTCCGCGGCGCCGCCCGCCCGCCGTGATCTCGCTGCGCGACCGGGCGCGGGGCGCGCTGCTCGGGCTGGCCGTCGGGGACGCGCTCGGAGCACCCGCCGAGAACCTGAAGCCGTCTCAGATCCGGGAGCGCTGGGGCCGGATCGAGGGATTCGTCGCGGACGATCCGGCGGGCACGGACGACACGGAGTACGCGATCTTCTCGGGGCTGCTGCTGGCCGAGAAGGGGACCGCGCTCACCCTCGCGGACGTCGAGGAGGCCTGGCACACCTGGATCGCGGACCGGGACGAAGGGGCCTTCCGGGGCGCCGGGTTCAGCGAGCGCGGCACCCTGGAGAACCTGCGGCGCGGGCTCGCGGCCCCGATCTCGGCGCAGCACCGGCACGCGTGGAGCGACGGGCTCGCCATGCGGGCGGCGCCGTTCGGGGTGCACGCGGCGGGGCGGCCCGCCGAGGCGGCCCGGCTCGTCGCGATCGACGGGACCGTGTCGCACGACGGCGAGGGCATTCTCGGCGGGCAGGCCGTCGCCGCGGGGGTCGCCGCCGCGATGGTCAGCCACAACCCCGACGCGGTCGTGCAGGCGGCGCTGTCCGTGGTCCCCGAGGACTCGTGGACGGCGCGCTCCCTGCACCGGGCGGTCCGGGCGGCCCGGCTCGCCCGGCGTGACCCGGAGGCGACCCAGCTCTCCATGGAACGGGCCGTCCGCAAGGCCGTCGTCATCGGCGGCTATCCCTGGACGGATCTCGCGCCGGAGGCGGTGGGGCTGGCGTTCGGGGCGTTCGCCGTGGCGCGGGGGGATTTCCGCGGGGCCGTGCTCACGGCCGTGAACATGGGGCGGGACGCCGATACGACGGCCGCCGTGGCGGGGGCGCTCGCCGGTGCCCTGCACGGGGAGTGCGCGATCCCCTCGCCCTGGGCCCGTGCGATCGGGCCCGTACGCGGCACCTGCCTCCCCCTGATGGCGGGCCGCCACATCCTGGACGTGGCCGACCGCCTGACCCCACCCGCACCGACGGCGCCGGGGGCAGCGGGAGCAGCATCATGACGCCACCGTCTCCGGCCGGTCTCCCCAGCGCCTGGGGCGGCATGGGTGGGCAAGGCGGCACCCCGGCGCCGGGTGCGCGAATCGGTCGGCCTCAGCTACAGCGCCGCCGCCGTAGGGGCCGAGCCTCGTCGCCGAGTGCCGCGCCATCGTGGCTGGTCGCGCAGTTCCCCGCGCCCCTGAAGGCGCACTCCGTGCGCCCCACGGCCGTACCGATCGCGCCCCGCGGCGAAGCCGCTGACGGGTACAGCCCCGCGACCCGCAACGAGACCACTCCGCAAGCCCCATCCAACCCCGCGCCGAGGAGATCCCGCCCCCCCGGCGGAGCCGGACCGCGCACGCCCGGAGGCGCCCCGTGAATCCCGTTGAGGATCTCGTTCCGCGGCGGAGCCGCGTAGAAGGGCTGTTGCTCGGGGTCGCCGCCGGGGACGCCGCCGGGTGGCCCGCCGGGCGGCATCGCGCGGCGCGGCTGCCGGACTGGACGCGCCGGCTGACCCGCGAGCTGGACACGTTCGCCGAGCTGAACGCCACGACGACGCTCCCCGTGCCGATCGCCCTGAACCAGCCCCCGGAGCCCCTCCGGCTCGGCCCGTCGGACGACGCCGAGTGGGCCGCGTTCACCGCGTCGGCGATCCTCGGCGCGGGCCCCGACGACGTACGGACCGCGCTGGCCCGCGCCTGGCACGCCCTGGCCGACGAGATCGCCGCCGCCGCGGCCCGGGCCGACGAGATCGAGTCGGCCCGGATCCCGCTGCGGGCCCGTATCTCGGTGCGGGCGGGGCTCGGCAATCTCGCGGCCGGGCTGCGGCCCCCGGCGACCGGCCACGACAACCCGCACTACTTCGACGACGCCGCCTGCGTCCGGGCCGCGATCCTGGCCGTCGTCCACCCCGGCGACCCCGAACGCGCCGCGGACCTCGCGGAGTTCGACGCCCGCTACACGCAGGACGGCGACGGCGTCCACGGCGCCCGCGCCATGGCGGCGGCCGTCGCGACGGCGCTCGGCGGCGCCCCGGTCGACGCCTGCGCGGACGCCGCGCTCGACCAGCTCCCCGAGGGCACGGAGATCCACCGCAACGCCCATCGCGCCGTCGGCCTGGGCCGCGCCGCCGCGGCCGCCCGCCCCGGTCTGACGGGCAACGCGTTCGCCCTCGTACCGGTCCTGGAGCACGAGATCGTCGACCACGTCTACAGCTACGGCATCGCCGCGGCGGAGACCGTCCCCGTGGCCCTCGCCGTCGCGACGGCCGCCGCGGGCGCGGTCTCCGAGGCCGTTCCCACCGCCGCCTGCCTCTCCCGCGTCGCCGACTCGGCCCCCGCCCTGGCCGGCGCCCTCACCGGCGCGATCGGCGGCGCCGACGCCCTGCCCGACACCTGGCGCGCCGCCTGCCGCACCCTCGCCGGCTGCGCACTCCCCCAGTTCGCGGGCACCGACCTCGTCCACCTCGCCGAACGGCTCACCCGTACGTCGTTCGACTCACCCACCATGGAAGGGACGTCACCATGAACACCCCCCGCCCGACCCTCGAGGACCGCGTCACCGGCACACTCGTCGGCGCCGCCGTGGGCGACGCGCTCGGCGGACCGGTCGAGGGCTGGCCACCGGAGGCCATCGTGGAACGGCACGGCGGCCGGGTCCGCGGCATCGTGGAGCCCTTCCACAAGGACGACTGGCGCACGGCCCGCCCCATCGCCCCGTACCACAAGGGCGACGGGCACGTCACCGACGACACCTTGATGACGCACGCGCTGGTCCGCGTGTACGAGAAGGTCCGCGACCACCTCGACGCGTACGCGGTCGCCGACCACCTCGTCCCCGACCTGATGACGACCCCGCGCTGGATCCCGGAACTGGAGGCGGAGGCCCTCCCGCTCCAGCGGATCTTCCTCGCCGAGAAGTGGATCGTGAGCCGGATCCACTACGGCCACGTGGACCCCCGCGAGGCCGGCGTCGGGAACATCGTGAACTGCGGCGCCGCGATGTACATGGCCCCGGTCGGCGCGGTGAACGCGGGCGATCCCAGGAAGGCGTACGAGGAGGCGCTGGACGTCGCGGGCGCGCACCAGAGCTCGTACGGGCGCGAGGCGGCCGGGGTGTTCGCGGCGGCCGTCGCCTCCGCGTTCAAGCCCGGCGCGACCCCGGACCGGGTGGTCGAGGACGCGCTCGCGCTGGCCAAGGACGGCACCAGGACCGCGATCGAGGCGGTCTGCGAGGTGGCCGTGAACCACGTCGACTTCGAGGCGGCGCTCGCCCCGCTGCGCGCGGCCGTCGCCCCCTTCGACACGGTCGGCCCCGAGTACCGCAGGCCCTCGCTCGGCGCCCGCCGCCCCTCCCGGCTGCACTCGATCGAGGAGCTGCCGGTCGCGCTCGGCATGCTGCTCGTCGGCGCGGGCGACTACCGGCACACCGTGCTCGGAGCGGTCAACTACGGCCGGGACTGCGACTCGATCGCCACGATGGCCGGCGCGATCGTGGGCGCGCTGCGCGGCGAGAGCGCGGTGCCGAAGGAGTGGAGCGCGGAGGTGGCCCGCGCCAGCCGCCTGGACCTGCACCGCCCCGCGGCGTCGCTGGCCCTGGTCGCCCGCGAGGTGCACGCCCGCGACCTGTCACGGCGCCGTGCCCACGAGGCGGCCTTCGCGTCGATCGCGGGCCTGTGATGCTGCGCCTGACCTGGGTGCAGCCCGAGGACCTGATCGGGCACGAGCTGCGCCAGGCCGCGCAGGACGGCCGGGACGCGGGCGCGGTGGCCCGGCGCTGGGCCGCGGCCGGTGGCCACCCGGCGCCGCTGCGCGCGGGCGCGTCCCCGACCCGGGCGCGGCCCGAACTGCGCGCCCTGGCCGAGGAGTTGCTCGACGAGCTGGCCCGGATGCCGGCCCCGCTCGGCGGCACGGAACCGGCGGTGTTCCACGGCCCGGCCGCCCGGTCGACGGGCCCCGCGCCCCGCCGCGAGCGCGAGCTGGACCGGCTGCACGCCGCCTGGCTCGGCCGCGCGGCCGGCTGTCTGCTCGGCAAACCGGTGGAGAAACTGCCCCTGGAAGGCATCCGCGCGATCACGGCCTCCACCGGCAACCACCCGCTGCGCACCTGGTTCACGGCGCGCGGCCTCGACCCGGAGATCGCCCGCGCCCACCCCTGGAACCGCCGTTCGGCGGCCACCTGCCTCGCCGAGAACATCGACGGGATGCCCGAGGACGACGACCTCGACTACCCCCTGCTCGGCCTGCTGCTGCTCCGGCGCCACGGCCGGGACTTCACGACGGAGGACGTGGCCCGGCTGTGGCTGGACGAGCTGCCGGCGGGCCGCGCCTTCACCGCGGAACGGATCGCGTACCGCAATCTCCTGTCCGGTCTCGAACCCCCGCTCACGGCCACCCACCGCAATCCGTTCCGCGAGTGGATCGGCGCGCAGATCCGCGCCGACGTCTACGGCTGGACCACCCCGGGGGACCCCGCGCGGGCGGCCGAACTCGCCCGCAGGGACGCCGTCCTGACCCACACGGCGAACGGTGTCTACGGCGCCCAGTTCGTCGCGGCGGCGCTCGCGCACGCGGCGGGCCCCGGCCGCCCCACCGTGCACGAGGCCCTGCGCACGGGCCTGGCTCATGTCCCGCCCGACTCCCGCTACGCCCGCGCGATCCGCTGCGGCATCGACGCCGCCGAGGCCGAACGCACCGGCACCGCCGCCGGGTTCGACACGGTCGTCGACCGGCTGCACGCGGCGTACGGCGATCACCACTGGGTGCACGTCCTGCCCAACGCGGCGCTGCTCGCCGCCGCGCTCACCCACGCCGACGGCGACTTCGCGGGTTCGGTCTGCCGCGTCGTGTCCGGCGGCTGGGACACCGACTCGAACGGGGCGACGGCCGGCTCGCTCACCGGCCTGCTCGCCGGACATCCCGACGCGCTCGGCGAGCAGTGGACCGCCCCGCTGAAGAACCGTCTCGCCAGCACGGTCGCCGGCTTCGACGGCATCGGTTTCGACGAACTGGCCCGGCTCACCCTGGAGGCCCGCGCATGACGCACCACCCGCCCACGGACGGCCCGCTCACCGGTATCCGCGTCCTCGACCTGGCCACGCTGTTCGCGGGCCCCCTGTGCGCCACGATGCTCGGCGACTTCGGCGCCGAGGTCGTCAAGGTCGAGCACCCGCGCCGCCCCGACCCCTCGCGCGGGCACGGCCCGGCGAAGGACGGCGTCGGCCTGTGGTGGAAGCTCCTCGGCCGGAACAAGCGGAACATCACCCTCGATCTGTCCACGCCGGGCGGCCGCGACGTGCTCCTGAGGCTGGCCGCCGACGCGGACGTCGTCATCGAGAACTTCCGCCCCGGCACGCTGGAGCGCTGGGGCCTCGGCTGGGACGCGCTGAGCGCCGCCAACCCGCGCCTCGTCCTGGCCCGCGTCACGGGCTTCGGCCAGTTCGGCCCGTCCGCGCGCCGCCCCGGCTTCGGCACCCTCGCCGAGGCGATGAGCGGCTTCGCGGCGATCACCGGGGAGCCGGACGGGCCGCCGACGCTGCCGCCGTTCGGCCTCGCCGACTCCATCGCCGCGCTCGCCTCCTCGTACGCGGTGATGGCGGCGCTGCGCGGCCGGGACCTCACCGGGCGCGGGCAGGTCGTCGACATGGCGATCATCGAGCCGATCCTGACCGTGCTCGGCCCGCACCCCGTCTGGTACGACCAGCTCGGCTACGTCCAGGAGCGCACCGGCAACCGCTCCACGAACAACGCGCCCCGCAACACGTACCGCACGGGCGACGGGAGGTGGGTCGCGGTGTCGACGTCCGCCCAGTCGATCGCGGAGCGTGTGATGCACCTGGTGGGGCGGCCCGAGCTGATCGACGCGGAGTGGTTCGCGTCGGGCTCCGGCCGGGCCGCCCACGCGGACGAGCTCGACGAGGCGGTCGGCGACTGGATCGCGGCCCGCACCCGCGACGAGGTGCTGCGCGCGTTCGAGAAGGCGGAGGCGGCGATCGCCCCGGTGCACGACATCCGGGACGTCATGGCCGACGAGCAGTACGCGGCCCTGGACTCGATCGTCGAGCTGCCCGACCCCGAGCTCGGCTCGGTCAAGATGCAGAACGTGCTGTTCCGGCTCTCCGGGACACCCGGCGCGATCCGCTGGACGGGCCGCCCGCACGGCGCCGACACGGACGAGGTCCTGGGCGCCCTCGGCCTGACGGGCACCGAGATCGGGGCGCTGCGCGAGGCGGGTGCCGTGTGACCCGCTCGCCGCGGAACCCGCTCTTCCTGACCTGGCTGTACGCGCCCGGGGACCGGCCCGACGTGGTCGCGAAGGCGCTCGGTTCGGGAGCCGACGTGGTCCTGGTCGACCTGGAGGACGCGGTCGCCCCGGACCGCAAGGCCTACGCCCTGGACGCGACGGCGGAGCTGCTCACGGACCGGCATCCGGTACCCGTGCACGTGCGGGTCAACGCACTGGACGGGCCGCGCGCCGAGCACGAGGTGCGCCGCCTGAGCGCGCTGCCCGGCCTCGGCGCACTGCGTCTGCCGAAGGTCCACGACGTGTCCGATCTGGACCGGGCGCTGGGCTGGGCGGTGGCGGTGCCGCCGCTGTACGCCCTGCTGGAGTCGGCGCTCGGGGTCGAGCGGGCCTACGCGATCGCCTCGCATCCGGCGGTCCACGGCATCGCGCTCGGCGAGGCGGACCTGCGCGCGGATCTCGGCATCGCGGATCCGGCGGGCCTCGCCTGGGTGCGGGGTCGGGCGGTGGTCGCGGCCCGCGCGGCGCGGCTGCCGCCGCCGCCGCAGTCCGTCCACCCGGACATCCGTGATCTGACGGGCCTCGCCCGCTCCTGCGCGGCGGGCCGGGCGCTCGGCTTCCTGGGCCGCATGGCGATCCATCCGCGGCAGCTGCTGGTGATCGAGGCGGCGTTCCGGCCGAGCCCGGCGGAGGTGCGGGCCGCGGAGGACGTCGTCGCGGCGGCGGCCGGTGACGCGGGGGCGCTCGCGCTGCCGGACGGGCGGTTCGTCGACGCGGCGGTGGTGGCGGGGGCGCGCCGGACGCTGGCCCTCGCGGCCCGGTGCGGGGAAGCGGACCGGGGCGGGCACGCGAACGGGGGCGCCGGACCTGTGCGGTCCCGCGCCCCCGTCGACGTACGGAGCTGAGCGGTGGAGCTGAGCGGTCAGCCCTTCTTGGCCCCGGCCTCGGCCTCGGCTCCGGCGGCGTCGCCGTCGGAGCCCGCGTCGGAGGAGTCGGAGTCGGGCTTCGCCGCGTCCTCGGGCTCGGCCTTCCTCAGATCGGGCTTCTCGCCGGCGTCGGCGGCGGGGGCCTCGTCCTCGGACGGCTCCTTCTCGGCCTCCGGGGCACCGCCCTCGTCGTCGCCGGAACCGTCGGCGCCCGGCTCCACGACCTCCTCGCGGCCCGGCCGCGTCTTCGCCGAGATCACCATGTAGATCACGGCGAGCAGGAAGACGAACAGCGCCGTCCAGTTGTTGAGCCGCAGGCCGAGGACGTGGTGGGCGTCGTCCACGCGCAGGTACTCGGTCCAGAACCGGCCCGCGCAGTACGCGGCGACGTACAGCGCGAAGGCCCGCCCGTGGCCGAGCTTGAAGCGGCGGTCCGCCCAGATGACGAGCAGCGCGACGCCGACGCACCACAGCGACTCGTACAGGAACGTCGGGTGGTAGTAGCCCGGAACGCGCCCGTCGGTGTCGGAGGTGATGTGCAGCGCCCACGGCAGGTCGGTGGCCTTGCCGTACAGCTCCTGGTTGAACCAGTTGCCCCAGCGGCCGATGGCCTGGGCGAGGGCGATGCCGGGGGCGATGGCGTCGGCGTAGGCCGGGAGCGGGATGCCGCGGCGGCGGCAGCCGATCCAGGCGCCGACCGCGCCGAGCGCGATGGCGCCCCAGATGCCGAGGCCGCCCTCCCAGATCTTGAAGGCGTCCACCCAGTCACGGCCCGCGCTGAAGTACAGCTCGTAGTCCGTGATCACATGGTAGAGACGCCCGCCGACCAGGCCGAACGGCACCGCCCAGACAGCGATGTCGGCCACGGTGCCGGTGCGGCCGCCGCGGGCGATCCAGCGCCTGTTGCCGAGCCAGACGGCCACGAAGACGCCGATGATGATGCAGAACGCGTAGCCGCGCAGCGGGACGGGTCCGAGGTAGACCACTCCGCGGGACGGACTGGGGATGTAGGCAAGTTCCATGGCAGTGTCGACGCTACCGTGCCGGGCCGCACCCACGTCGGGCAGCCCGGCAACGGCTCCATTACGACTTGCCCCGCTCTCCCTGATCTCCCGCGCGTCCCCTACTTGTTCGCGTCCTCGACCATCTTCTTCAGCTTGGCGGGGGTCAGCGTGTTGTCGTTCATCAGGTTCTTGCCGTCGAGCAGGACGGTCGGCGTGCCGGTGTGGCCCTCGTCCTGGAACGCCTTGTACGACTTCTGGATCCAGGAGTCGTACGTGCCGTCGTTCACGCACTTCTTGAACGTGTCCGTCGTCAGGCCGTCGACCTTGCCGGCCAGCTCGATCAGCTTGTCGTTCGACGCGTAGGCGTCGTCGCTCTCCGGCGGCTGGTTCTCGAACAGGACGTCGTGGTAGTCGCGGAACTTGCCCGCGTCCTGGGAGCAGGCCGCCGCGTTGCCCGCGCGCAGGGAGCCGCTCCCTCGCAGGTTCCCGTCGATCAGGGTGACCGTGTGGTACTCGGCGCGGAGCTTCCCGGCCTCCGTCAGCTCGTTGATCGTCGAGCGGTAGTTGTCCTCGAAGGACTTGCACGCCGGGCAGCGGAAGTCCTCCCACACCGTGAGGGTGGACTTCGCCGAGGCCGGGCCGACGGGGATCGCCAGATCGTCCTTGCCCGAGGCGCCCTTCGGGGCCGTCACCGGGCCCGAAGAGTCGCCGGAATCGTCTCCGGAATTGGCGGCGACCACGCCGATCACGGCGGCCAGGCCGAGCACGCAGACGACGGCGGCGCCCACGATCAACGTCCTGCGCCGCTTCTCCGCGGCCTTCTGCTTCTCGCGCTCCACGGCCAGCCGCTCACGGGCCGTGCGCTTTCCCTCACGGTTCTTCTCGCTCACACCCGCGCCAACGAACCGGGGAGGCGCAAACGCGCCTCCCCGGCCCCACTTCCACCCATACGGGTGACCCGGCTACTTACCGGCCCTGACTCCTTCGGCCAGTTCCGCGGCGAGCGCGCGGACCCCGGCGAGGCCCGCGGCCTCGTCCTCGGCGTCCAGCATCCGCTTCACGAAGGCCGAGCCGACGATGACGCCGTCGGCGAAGGAGGCGACCTCGCGGGCCTGCTCCGCGTTCGAGACGCCGAGGCCGACGCAGACCGGCAGGTCCGTCGTCGCCTTGGTGCGGCGGACCAGGTCCTGGGCCTGGCTGCCCACGGATTCGCGGGTGCCGGTGACGCCCATGAGCGAGGCGGCGTACACAAAGCCCGAGCCGGCCGCCGTGATGGTGGCGAGCCGCTCGTCCTTGCTGCTGGGCGCGACGACGAACACGGTGCCGAGCCCGTGCTTGTCCGCGTGCTCCCTCCAGAGCGCCGACTCCTGCACCGGCAGGTCGGGCAGGATGCAGCCCGCGCCGCCGGCCTCGGCGAGCTCGCTGGTGAAGCGCTCGACGCCGTAGATGTAGATGGGGTTCCAGTACGTCATGACGAGGACCGGCTTGCCGGTGGCCTCGTGCGCCTCGCGGACGGTGCGCATGACGTCCTTGATCTTCAGGCCGCCGCGCAGCGCGATGTCGTCGGCGGTCTGGATGACCGGTCCGTCGAGCACCGGGTCCGAGTGCGGCAGGCCGACCTCGACGATGTCGGCGCCGCCCTCGAAGGCCGCCTTGACGGCCTCGATGCCGCCGTCGACGGTGGGGAAGCCGGCGGGCAGGTAGGCGATGAGGGCGGCGCGGCCCTCGGCCTCGGCGTGCGCCAGGGTGTCGTTCAACAGCTGGACGTTGCCGCTCACTTGGCGTCCCCCTCGATCTCCGCGACGTCGGCGGCGTCGGCCGCCACCTCTGCGTCGGTGCCCTCGTCGTACAGGCCGAAGTAGCGCGCGGCCGTGTCCATGTCCTTGTCGCCGCGGCCCGACAGGTTGACGACGATCAGGCCGTCCTTGCCGAGCTCCTTGCCGACCTCGATCGCGCCCGCGAGGGCGTGCGCCGACTCGATGGCCGGGATGATGCCCTCGGTGCGCGAGAGCAGCCGCAGGGCCTGCATCGCCGCGTCGTCGGTGACCGCGCGGTACTCGCCGCGGCCGCTGTCCTTCAGGTACGCGTGCTCCGGGCCGATGCCCGGGTAGTCCAGCCCGGCCGAGATCGAGTACGGCTCGGTGATCTGGCCCTCCTCGTCCTGGAGGACGTAGGAGCGCGAGCCGTGCAGGATGCCGGGCTCGCCCGCGGTCAGGGTCGCCGCGTGCTCGCCGGTCTCGACGCCGTGCCCGGCCGGCTCGCAGCCGATGAGGCGGACGCCGCTGTCCGGGATGAAGGCGTGGAACAGGCCGATGGCGTTGGAGCCGCCGCCGACGCAGGCGATCGCGGCGTCGGGCAGCCGGCCCGCCTGCTCCTGGATCTGGCGGCGGGCCTCGACGCCGATGACCCGGTGGAAGTCGCGGACCATCGCGGGGAACGGGTGCGGGCCCGCGACGGTGCCGAAGAGGTAGTGCGTGCGGTCCACGTTGGCGACCCAGTCGCGGAACGCCTCGTTGATGGCGTCCTTGAGCGTGCGGCTGCCGGACTTCACGGCGACGACCTCGGCGCCCAGCATGCGCATGCGGGCCACGTTCAGGGCCTGGCGCTGGGTGTCGATCTCGCCCATGTAGATGGTGCAGTCGAGGCCGAACAGGGCGCAGGCGGTGGCCGTGGCGACGCCGTGCTGACCGGCGCCGGTCTCGGCGATGACGCGGGTCTTGCCCATGCGCTTGGTGAGCAGGGCCTGGCCGAGCACGTTGTTGATCTTGTGCGAGCCGGTGTGGTTCAGGTCCTCGCGCTTGAGGAAGATCCTGGCCCCGCCGGCGTGCTCGGCGAACCGGGGGACCTCGGTGAGGCTGCTCGGGCGGCCGGTGTAGTGGGTCAGGAGGTCGTCGAGCTCGCGGGCGAACTCCGGGTCGTTCTTGGCCTTGTCGTACTCGACGGCGACCTCGTCCACGGCGGCGACGAGGGCCTCCGGGATGAACTTGCCGCCGTAGGTGCCGAAGTAGCCTTCGGGGCTCGGGATCTGCCCCTCGGGGTCGGGGATGAAGTATTGGCTGGGCATGCGGTTGTACCTCGCGGGTGATGGGTGTGCGGGCTGCGTTGGGTATGCCTACGCGCCGTAGACATACGGGCACGTACGCGACTGCTACACCGTCGTGGCTTGTCGCGCAGTTCCCCGCGCCCCTACGGGGCGCTCTATGCAGGCGCCCCGCACCATCGCATGCCGTTGATCTGGCCCGGCTCCGAGCCGATGTGGTAGCGGACCCGGCGGCCGCGCACGCGTCGCGCAGGCGCCCGGCAGCCGCGGGGGCGGCAGCCGGGGGCGAGACGGGCGGCGATCGGCATGCGGAGGTCAGGCCCTTCCGTGGCGCAGCGCCGGGTGGGCGCCCGCGGCGACGAGGTCGGCGACGGCGGCCTTGGGGTCGCGGCCGGTGACGAGGGACTCGCCGACGAGCACGGCGTCGGCGCCCGCGTTGGCGTACGCGATCAGGTCGTGCGGGCCGCGCACGCCGGACTCGGCGACCTTGACGATGTGGTCCGGGATGTCCGGGGCGACGCGCTCGAAGGTGCCGCGGTCGACCGTGAGGTCCTTCAGGTTGCGGGTGTTGATGCCGATGACCTTGGCCCCGGCGTCGACCGCGCGCTCGACCTCGTCCTCGTCGTGGGCCTCGACGAGCGGGGTGAGGCCGATGGACTCGGCGCGCTCGATGAGGGACTCCAGGGCGGGCTGGTCCAGGGCGGCGACGATCAGCAGGGCGAGGTCGGCGCCGTACGCGCGGGCCTCCCACAGCTGGTACGAGGTGACGATGAAGTCCTTGCGCAGGACCGGGATGTCGACCTTGGCGCGGACGGCCTCGAGGTCGGCGAGGGAGCCGCCGAAGCGCCGCTGCTCGGTGAGGACGGAGATGACGGCGGCGCCGCCCGCCTCGTAGTCGGCGGCGAGTCCGGCCGGGTCGGCGATCGCGGCGAGCGCGCCCTTGGAGGGGCTGGACCGCTTGACCTCACAGATGACCTTGACGCCGTCGCCGCGCAGGGCCGCGACCCCGTCCTTGGCCGCGGGAGCCTTCGCCGCGCGCTCCTTGAGCTCGTCGAGGCTGACGCGCGCCTGCCGTTCCGCGAGGTCGGCACGGACTCCGTCGATGATCTCGTCGAGCACACTCACGCGAGCGGACTCCCTTCTGGCAGTTCCCCGGGCAACCGGCTGGTCACTGTGATGGTATCCGCAGGAGGGCGAAGGCTCCGCATCCGGTTGACTCCGGTCCCATTGGGTGGACATCGGGGTCAGGGGTGCAGGAAGGCTCCGAACGGCAGGTTGCGGGCCACGGTGAAGGCGAGAACGACGGTGCCGGCCGCCCACAGGTGCACCCGGCCGAGCCGCAGTCCGAGCGGTCTGCCGCGGGCGGCGCGGATCACCCACACGGCCCACAGGACGGCGAAGAGGGCGTAGCCGGCGACCGCGAGGGCGTTGGCCCCGAGGGCCGTCGCGAGGTCGCCGTGCGCGAAGGCGTGGGCGCTGCGCAGGCCGCCGCAGCCGGGGCAGTAGGCGCCGGTGAGCTGGAGGAACGGGCAGGCCGGGTAGTGGCCCGGCTCGTTCGGGTCGACGGCGGCCACGTAGCCGAAGGCCGCGACGACTCCGGCGAGGATGCCGGCGGGGACGGCGGTCCGGCGCAGGGCGGCGCGGGCGGAGGTGCCGGGGGCGGCAGCCCGGGGTTCGCTCGTCCGGTCGCTCGCCGGTGCGCTGCTGTCGACGGTCACCCGTGCATTGTGGCCCGGCGGTGCGGGGCGCGCCCGCCCGGGAACGCGAAAGGGGCGGTACGGCGCGCGTGTCGCGCCGTACCGCCCCCGCGGGGCGTACCGGGGCTCAGGCCTCCGAGCCGGCGGCCTGCGGCGTTGCGACCGCGGGCATCTGCAGCTCGGCGCGGCGCGGCTTGCCGAGGCCGGCCAGGTGCATCACTCCACCGACGACGGCGGCGACGGCCAGCAGGGCCATGCCGGCCCAGAAACCGGCGACGCTGCCCATCACCATGAAGGCGCCGGCGACGATGAAACCGACGAAGGCGATGATGACACCGGTCCAGGCGGCCGGGGTGTGTCCGTGGCTGGCATCCGCCATGGCTTGCTCCTCATTGCTGATGGGTGTTCTTACGGCCCATGCGCACGCAGGGCGTACGACGTTCAGGGTCCATTGTCCCGTACGCGCCGGACGGCGATGTACAGGGGGTCTGTGGGGTGACCGGCGGGGTCTAGGCGGTGCCGGTGGGGTCCTCGCCGCGGTCCAGGGCCTTCCACAGGTCCTCGGGGCGGTCCGGGTCGACGGCCTTCGCCTTGCGGGCGCGCGGGGCGCCGGAGCGCTCGTAGCGGCCGCCCATCGAGGGCCAGGCCGCGCCGTAGACGACGGCGAGGATGCCGGCGATCAGGAGGAGCGCGCCGCCGCCTGCCGCGACGTACGGCCAGGCGGTGTGCGAGAGGGCGTCGATGGTGGTGGACGCGTCGCCCGCGGCCGTGGCGGCCTTCTCGTCGAGGGCGGAGCTGTCGCCCGCGCCGAGCACGGCGGCGGCGACGGCGCCCGCGCCGCTGAGCGCGAGCAGCGCGGCGACCAGGACGCGGCCGACGCGGCGCACGGCGAACACGGCGACGAGGGCGGCGAGCCCGACGATCGCGAGGGCCGCGGGCACCCCGGTGACGTCGCTGCCCTTCGCGGTGAGCGGCAGTCGGCCGCCCGCGACGGCGGCGACGCCCGAGCACCATTCCTGGCGGGAGGCGAGCAGCGCGACGGCGGCGCCCACCGCGCCGAAGAGCAGCGCGACGCCGAGGCTGCGCCGGCCGGTCCGGTTCGGCCCGGTGTCGGCGGCTTCGGTGCGGGGGTGCGGTACGGCAGTCACGTACTCCACTATCGCCCCTCGGTCCAGGTGTGCGGGCGCCGGGGGTGGGAGTCGTGCGTCACTTCACAGCCGGTTCGCGGTGTGTACGGCGCGCAGCACGGCCGCCGCCTTGTTACGGCATTCGGTGTCCTCGGCGACCGGGTCGGAGTCCGCGACGACGCCGGCACCGGCCTGCACGTAGGCGGTGCCGTCGCGCAGCAGGGCGGTGCGGATGGCGATGGCGGTGTCGGAGTCGCCCGCGAAGTCGAGGTAGCCGACGCAGCCGCCGTACAGGCCGCGCCGGGACGGCTCCAGCTCGTCGATGATCTGCATGGCGCGGGGCTTGGGCGCGCCGGAGAGGGTGCCGGCGGGGAAGCAGGCGGTGAGCACGTCGAAGGCGGTGCGGCCCTCGGCGACCCGGCCGGTGACGGTCGAGACGATGTGCATGACGTGCGAGTACCGCTCGACGGACATGAAGTCGACGACCTCGACGGAGCCCGGTTCGCAGACCCGGCCCAGGTCGTTGCGCCCGAGGTCGACGAGCATGAGGTGCTCGGCGCGCTCCTTGGGGTCGGCGAGCAGCTCGTCGGCGAGGGCCTGGTCCTCCTGCGGGGTGGCGCCGCGCGGCCGGGTCCCGGCGATGGGGTGGACCATGGCGCGCCCGTCCTCGACCTTGACGAGGGCCTCGGGGGACGAGCCGACGACGTCGAAGGCGCCTCCGTCCCCGCCGGGGAACCGGAACAGGTACATGTACGGCGACGGGTTGGTGGCCCGCAGGACCCGGTAGACGTCGAGGGCGCTCGCGGTGCACGGGGTCTCGAAGCGCTGCGAGGGGACGACCTGGAAGGCCTCGCCGGAGCGGATGCGCTCCTTGATGTCCTCGACGGCGTCCTGGTACTGCTTGCCGCCCCACAGGGCCGTGTACTCGGGCAGTTCGGAGGGCGGGAGCGCGGCGGGGGCGGACTCGACGGGCTTGCCGAGGTCGGCCTCCATCGCGTCGAGCCGGGCGACGGCGTCGGCGTAGGCCTCGTCGACGCCGGTGTCGAGGTCGTTGTGGTTGATCGCGTTGGCGATCAGCAGGACCGAGCCGTCCCAGTGGTCGAGCACGGCGAGGTCGCTGGTGAGCAGCATGGTGAGCTCGGGGAGCTTCAGGTCGTCGCGCTCCCCCGGGCCGATCTTCTCCAGGCGGCGCACGATGTCGTAGCCGAGGTAGCCGACCATGCCGCCGGTGAACGGGGGCAGGCCCTCGTGGTGCGGGGTGTGGAGGGTCTCGACGGTGGCGCGCAGGGCGGCGAGCGGGTCGCCGTCGACGGGGACGCCGACCGGCGGGGTGCCGAGCCAGTGGGCCTGGCCGTCGCGGGTGGTGAGGGTACCGGCGGAGCGCACGCCGACGAACGAGTAGCGGGACCAGGAGCGGCCGTTCTCCGCGGACTCCAGGAGGAACGTGCCGGTGCGCTCGGCGGCGAGCTTGCGGTACAGGCCGACGGGGGTGTCGCCGTCCGCGAGGAGCTTGCGGCTGACGGGGATCACGCGGCGGTCGGTCGCGAGCTTGCGGAAGGTCTCGAGGTCCATGGCCGCCGACCTTACTGGCTGAGGGGGAGGACGTCGGAGTCGAAGCAGGTGCGCGTGCCGGTGTGGCAGGCGGCGCCGACCTGGTCGACCTTGACGAGGACGGTGTCGGCGTCGCAGTCGAGGGCGACGGCCTTCACGTGCTGGACGTGACCGGAGGTGTCGCCCTTGACCCAGTACTCCTGACGGCTGCGCGACCAGTAGGTGGCGCGGCCCGTGGTGAGCGTGCGGTGCAGCGCCTCGTCGTCCATCCAGCCGAGCATGAGCACCTCGCCGGTGTCGTACTGCTGGGCGATGGCGGGGACGAGGCCGTCGGGGCTGCGCTTGAGGCGGGCGGCGACGGCCGGGTCGAGGTCGCTGGGGCGGGAGGCGCTGGTCATGGGGACCATTGTGCCGCGCCGGGCCGCGCCGACCGGGGGTGGTCCACTGTCCGGACGGTGGGGGCGGTCGTAGGCTGGCGGACATGTCGACCCATGCCAAGCGTGAACGGCTCCTGCTGGCCGATCTGTTGGAGGCCGCGGGCCCTGAGGCCCCGACCCTGTGCGAGGGCTGGAACGCCCGGGACCTCGCCGCCCATGTGGTGGTGCGCGAGCGCCGTCCGGACGCGGCGGGCGGCGCGTTCGTGAAGCCGCTGGCCGCGCGTCTGGAGCGGGTGCAGGCCGAGTTCGCGGACAAGCCGTACGAGGAGCTGATCCAGCTCATCCGCACCGGTCCGCCGCGGTTCTCCCCGTTCTCGGTGAAGCAGATCGACGAGGCGGCGAACGCGGTGGAGTTCTACGTCCACGCGGAGGACGTCCGCCGGGCGCAGAAGGACTGGAGCCCGCGGGAGCTGGATCCGGTGTTCTCGGACGTGCTCTGGTCCCGGCTGGAGAAGATGGCGCGGGTGATGGGCCGCAAGCTGCCGGTGGGCCTGGTGCTGCGCCGCCCGGACGGCCGGACGGCGGTCGCGCACCGCGGCACCCCGGTGGTGACGGTGACCGGGGAGCCGCCGGAGCTGCTGATGTTCACCATGGGCCGTCAGTCCTCGGCGAAGGTGCAGGTCGAGGGCGACGAGGCGGCGATCACGCGGCTGAGCGAGACGAAGGCGCTGGGGATCTAGGGCCTTTCTTTCGGATCAGGCTGGATCAGGGAGCGGGGCGTGCCACGCCCCGCGAGCCCAGCCGGATCCGAAAGAAAGGCCCTAGGCGCGGCCCGACGGGGTGGGGCCACTCCGGTGGCGGTGCTACCGGAGCGTTTCCATGGCGTCGCGCGCGTGCCCGGCGCCGCCTGCTCCCCGGCGGGACGCTCCCTGTCTGGCACGGCCTCGGCCGCGTGCCCCTCGGGGTCGCGCGGGCGCGGGCCACAGCAGGGCTCCGGCGCTCGCGCCCGCGACGCCCCTGGCGGTCACGGACGGCGCGGGCCGGTCGTACGGAGCCGGGCGGCTCCGGCGGCGGTGCTATCGGGGCGCTTCCACGGCACCGCGTGCGGGCGCACCCGACGTCTCTCCGCCGACGGGGCTCTCGCTGTCCGGCGCGGCCTCGGCCGGCGTGGCCTTCGGAGTGGTGCGGGCGCGGAGCCAGAGCAGGGCTCCGGCGCTCACGCCCACGACGCCGGGCAGCCAGGCGGCGGGGCCGCCGGGCAGGGCGCCCGCGACGAGGCCGCTGAGGGCGCCGGCCAGCTGGAGGGCGAGCGACTGCACGGAGAGCGCGGTGGCGCGGCCGGAGCTGTCGGTGCGCCGGTGCAGGAAGTCGTTGAGGCAGGGCGAGGCGAGGCCCAGGCCCACGTAGACGAGGACGTAGCCGGCGACGGCCGGGGCGGCGGTGTCGGTCGCGGCGGTCGCGCAGAGCACGGCCAGGCCGAGCAGCATGGTCAGCTCGGCGGCGAGGATGGCGCGCTCCCCGCTCCGGGCGACGCGGGCCACCCAGGGGGAGAGCCGGTTTCCGAGCGCGGTGGCGGTGAATCCGGCGCAGGCCAGACCGGCGTAGAGGACGGCGCCCGAGGAGGCGCCGCCGGTCGCGTCGGCGGAGCGGGACGGGGTGAGCAGTTCGACGACGCCGAGGGCGCTTCCGGCGGCGGCCATGGTGAGCATGATGCGCCGGACCATGACGTCGCGGGTGGCGAGCCGGATGCCGGCGCGGGCGGTGCGCGGCACGTCGGCGAGGACGGCGCGCAGGCCGGTCGACGGGCGCGGCGGCTCGGGCAGGGCGACCAGGACGTGGACGACGTAGAGCACGCAGCAGGTGGCGCCCGCGAGGAGCGGCACGGACAGCGGCGTGACGAGGCCGCCGGTGGCGCGCTCCAGCCGGGCGCCCAGGTCGGGGCCGAGGCCGAGCAGCCAGGGCACGAGGCCGCCGAGGATCGTGCCGAGGGCGAGGGCGACGGAGGAGGCGGCGGAGCCGCGGGCGAGGCCGTCGCGCAGGTCGGCGTCGGGGCCGAGGTCCGCGTGCACGGTGTCGACGTACCAGGCCTCGGCGGGCCCGCTGTTGAGGGCGCGTCCGGCGCCCTTGAGGAACATGGCGAGGGCGAACACCCAGGTGGCGGTGGCCAGGGCGGTCAGGGTGATCGCGACGACGGCGAGCACGCCGGAGGCGGCGAGCACGGCACGCCGGCCTATGACGTCGGAGAGCCCTCCGGTGGGCAGCTCCAGCGCGGCGGCCGTCAGGGAGTGCACGGCGAACAGGGCGGCGACGGTCGCGACGGACACGCCCCGGTCGACGAGGAGCAGTACCTGTACGGGGATGGAGAGGCCGACGGGGAACCAGAACAGGAAGTTGACCGCGACGAAGCGGCGGCGCGCGGCCCGCGCGTCGAGGAGGGCGGCCATCACGCGTTCCTCAGCGGGAAGGCGTACAGGTGCACGGCGACGGTCTCGCGGCCCTCGGGGTCGGCGGCCTTGCCCGCCTGTGTGTACCGGTCGATGACGGCGTGCAGTTCGGCGGTCATCTCCTTGAGCTCGGCGGGGGTGAGCCGGGCCAGGAAGTCGGAGCTGTCGTGGGCGTCCTGCCAGTCGGGGCTCCAGCCGGCGCGCTGGTCGAGGAAGCGCAGGTAGTGGTCACGGCGCTGCTCGTACATGACGCGGGACAGCGCGGTGTGGGCCGCGGAGCCCTCGGGGGTGTCGCGGAAGTCGGAGCTGTCGATGCGCAGGGCTTCCTGCGCGGGCTTCCACCAGCGCTCGCGGCCGTCGGCGCCCTCGGGCTCGGCGGGCTCGATGAGGCCGTGCTCGGCGAGCTTGCGCAGGTGGTAGCTGATGAGGGAGACCGCCGTGCCGTCGTCGAGCTCCTCGGCGAGGTGCGAGGCGGTGGCGGTGCCGCGCATGTAGAGCGCGCCGTAGAGGCGCATGCGCAGCGGGTGCCCGAAGGCCTTCAGCGTGGCGAGATCGGTGATGCGGCGGTATTCCGTCATACCCCTGACACTAGATGTGAAAGAAAACTTGCACAAGATATGTTGCACAACTTTTCTTTCGCAGTTCCGCGCTGCCGGGCCAAAGCGAAGCGCCCCCGGAGGCAGTGCCTTCGGGGGCGCTTCGAGGGCGCTCGTGTGCGCGACGCTTACCGGACCGGGTGGCCCGCCTCGCGCAGCGCGGACTTCACGTCGCCGATCCGCAGATCGCCGAAGTGGAAGACGGACGCCGCGAGCACCGCGTCCGCGCCCGCCGCGACGGCCGGCGCGAAGTGCTCGACGCGTCCGGCGCCACCGGAGGCGATCACCGGCACGGACACGTGCTTGCGCACGGCCTCGATCATCTCGATGTCGTAGCCGTCCTTCGTGCCGTCGGCGTCCATCGAGTTGAGCAGGATCTCCCCCGCGCCCAGCTCGGCGGCCCGGTGTGCCCACTCGACCGCGTCGATCCCGGCGGAGCGGCGCCCGCCGTGGGTCGTCACCTCGAAGGAGCCCGACTCGGTGCGGCGGGCGTCCACGGAGAGGACCAGGACCTGGCGGCCGAAGCGCTCGGCGATCTCCCGGATCAGGTCCGGCCGGGCGATGGCCGCCGTGTTGACGCCGACCTTGTCGGCGCCGGCCCGCAGCAGCTTGTCGACGTCGTCCGCGGTGCGCACGCCGCCGCCCACGGTGAGCGGGATGAAGACCTGCTCGGCGGTGCGCCGCACCACGTCGTACGTGGTCGCGCGGTCACCGGAGGACGCGGTGATGTCGAGGAACGTCAGCTCGTCCGCGCCCTCGGCGTCGTAGACCTTCGCCATCTCGACGGGGTCGCCCGCGTCGCGCAGGTTCTGGAAGTTGACGCCCTTGACGACGCGGCCGTTGTCCACGTCGAGGCAGGGGATGACGCGTACGGCGAGGCTCATGCTGAGGGTGCTCCTGAATCGGACCGGAACGCCTCCACCTCGACCTCGACGACCAGGCTGGGGTCGACGAATCCGGAGACGATGATCATGGACGCGGCGGGGCGGACGGTGTCGAACAGCTCCTTGTGGGCCCGGCCCACCTCGTCCGTGTCCCGCGCGTGGGTGACGTACATGCGCGTGCGCACGACGTCCTCACGGCCGAGGCCGAGCTGCCCGAGGGCGTCGAACGCGACGGCGAAGGCGTTCATCGCCTGCTCGTACGGGCCGCCGGCGGCGATCACGCCGTCGACGACCGAGGTGCAGCCGGAGACCAGGACGAGACCGGTGGGCAGTTCGACGGCGCGCGCGTACCCGAAGGTCTCCTCCCACGGCGCCCCCGACTGCACGCGGCGCACGGCACCGGTCATGACGAGACCGCCGCCAGGGCTTCTTCGAGGGTGAAGGCCTTGGCGTACAGCGCCTTGCCGACAATGGAGCCCTCGACGCCGAGCGGGACGAGCTCGGCGATGGCCCGCAGGTCGTCCAGGGACGAGACGCCGCCGGAGGCCACGACCGGGCGGTCGGTGGCCGCGCACACGTTGCGCAGCAGCTCCAGGTTCGGGCCCTGGAGCGTGCCGTCCTTGGCGATGTCGGTGACGACGTAGCGGGAGCAGCCCTCCTTGTCGAGGCGGGCCAGCGTCTCGTACAGGTCGCCGCCGTCACGGGTCCAGCCGCGGCCGCGCAGGGTCGTGCCGCGCACGTCGAGGCCGACCGCGATCTGGTCGCCGTGCTCGGCGATGATCTTGGCGACCCACTCGGGGTCCTCCAGGGCGGCGGTGCCGATGTTGACGCGGGTGGCGCCGGTGGCGAGGGCGGCGGCGAGGGAGTCGTCGTCGCGGATGCCGCCGGACAGCTCCACCTTGATGTCCATGGCGCGGGCGACCTCGGAGATCAGCGCGCGGTTGTCACCGGTGCCGAACGCGGCGTCGAGGTCGACCAGGTGCAGCCACTCCGCGCCGGCGCGCTGCCAGGCGAGGGCGGCCTCCAGCGGGGAGCCGTAGGAGGTCTCGGAGCCGGACTCGCCGTGCACGAGGCGGACGGCCTGGCCGTCGCGGACGTCGACGGCGGGAAGGAGTTCGAGCTTGTGCTGGGATGCGGTCACAGTACGGAGATCCAGTTCTTGAGCAGCTGCGCTCCGGCGTCGCCGGACTTCTCGGGGTGGAACTGCGTGGCCCACAGTGCGCCGTTCTCCACGGCGGCCACGAACGGCTCGCCGTAGGTGGCCCAGGTGACCTTCGGTGCGCGCAGGTTCGGGTTGTGCACTTCCAGGTCCCACTTCTGGACCGCGTAGGAGTGCACGAAGTAGTAACGCTCGTCGGTGTCGAGGCCGGCGAACAGCTGGGAGCCCTGCGCGGCGTCCACCGTGTTCCAGCCCATGTGCGGGACGACCTCGGCCTTGAGGGGCTCGACGACGCCCGGCCACTCGTCGAGGCCCTCGCTCTCGATGCCGTGCTCGATGCCGCGCGCGAACAGGATCTGCATGCCGACGCAGATGCCCATCACGGGGCGCCCGCCGGACAGGCGGCGGCCGACGATCCAGTCGCCGCGCGCCTCCTTGAGGCCCTGCATGCAGGAGGCGAACGCGCCGACGCCGGGCACGAGCAGCCCGTCGGCGTTCATGGCCTTGTCGTAGTCACGGGTGATCTCGACGTCGGCGCCCGCGCGGGCCAGGGCCCGCTCGGCGGAGCGGACGTTGCCGAACCCGTAGTCGAAGACGACGATCTTCTTCTGTGGTGTGGCGGTCATGTCAGCCGGATCAATTCCAGTAGTCGAGCCGCAGCACGCCCGCGAGCAGGCAGAAGCCCGCACTGACCGCGAGGAGCGTGATGACGCTCTTGCCGATGCCCTGCTTGACGAACGAGTAGACGCCGCCGAGCAGGAACAGGCCGAGGACGATGAGGACGGTCGCGAGGCCGTTCATGACTAGAGGGCGCCCTTCGTCGAGGGAAGGATGCCCGCCGCCCGCGGGTCGCGCTCGGAGGCGTAGCGCAGCGCCCGGGCCAGCGCCTTGAACTGGCACTCCACGATGTGGTGCGCGTTGCGCCCGTACGGGACGTGGACGTGCAGGGCGATCTGGGCCTGCGCGACGAAGGACTCCAGGATGTGCCGGGTCATCGTCGTGTCGTACTCGCCGATCATCGGCGCCATGTTCTCGGGCTCGGTGTGCACGAGGTAGGGGCGGCCGGAGAGGTCGACGGTGACCTGGGCGAGGGACTCGTCCAGCGGGACCGTGCAGTTGCCGAAGCGGTAGATGCCGACCTTGTCGCCGAGCGCCTGCTTGAAGGCGGCGCCGAGGGCGAGGGCGGTGTCCTCGATGGTGTGGTGCGAGTCGATGTGCAGGTCGCCGTCGGTCTTGACCGTGAGGTCGAACAGGCCGTGGCGGCCGAGCTGGTCGAGCATGTGGTCGTAGAAGCCGACCCCGGTCGACACGTCGACCTTTCCGGTCCCGTCGAGGTCGATCTCGACGAGGACGGAGGTCTCCTTCGTCGTGCGTTCTACTCGTCCTACGCGGCTCATGCGCCGAACTCCTTCATCACTTCACGGGCCGCGTCCAGGAACGCGTCGTTCTCTTCGGGGGTGCCGACGGTGACGCGCAGCCTGCCGGGCACGCCGTTGTCCCGGATCAGGACGCCGCGGTCGAGGACGAACTGCCAGACGGCGTGCGGGTCCTCGAAGACGCCGAACTGGATGAAGTTCGCGTCGGCGACGGTCACATCGAAGCCGAGCGTCTCCAGCTCCGCGACCACGCGGTCGCGCTCGGCCTTCAGCTGCTCCACGTAGCTCAGGAGCGTGTCGGTGTACTCCAGGGCGGCGAGCGCCGTCGCCTGGTTGACGGCCGACAGGTGGTAGGGCAGACGCACCAGCTGCACCGCGTCGACCACGGCCGGGTCGGCGGCGAGGTAGCCGAGGCGCAGCCCGGCCGCACCGAAGGCCTTCGACATGGTGCGGGAGATGACGAGGTTCGGCCGGCCCTCGATCAGTTCGAGGAGCGAGGCGCCGTGGCTGAACTCGGTGTACGCCTCGTCGACGACGACGATCGCGCCCGGTCCTGCGGCCTCGTACAGGGCGAGGACGTCCTCGCGGGCCACCGCGTTGCCCGTCGGGTTGTTGGGGCTGGTGATGAAGACGACGTGCGGCTTGTGGGTGCGGATCGCCTCGGCGGCGGCGTCCACGTCCAGCGAGAAGTCGTCCTTGCGCGGGGCGCTGACCCAGCCCGTGTTGGTGCCGCGGGCGAGCAGCGGGTGCATCGAGTACGAGGGCTCGAAGCCGAGGGCCGTGCGGCCGGGGCCGCCGAAGGCCTGGAGGATCTGCTGGAGCACCTCGTTCGACCCGTTGGCCGCCCAGACCTGCTCGTACGTCACCTCGTACCCGGTGGTGCGGGTGAGGTAGCGGGCGAGCTCGGTGCGCAGCTCGACCGCGTCCCGGTCCGGGTAGCGGTTGAGGTTGCGGGCGGCGTCCGCGACGCGCTCGGCGATCCGCTGCACGAGCGGCTCGGGCAGCGGATAGGGGTTCTCGTTCGTGTTCAGCCGGACGGCCACGTCCAGCTGCGGTGCGCCGTACGGGGACTTGCCGCGCAGCTCGTCCCGTACGGGGAGGTCGTCGATCCGGGTCACTGGTTCTTCGGGACCTTCCACTCGAAGCGGGCCTTGATCGCCGCGCCGTGGGCGGGCAGGTCCTCGGCCTCGGCGAGCGTCACCACGTGGTGGGCGACCTCGGCGAGGGCGTCCTTCGTGTAGTCGACGATGTGGATGCCGCGCAGGAAGGACTGGACGGACAGGCCGGAGGAGTGGCAGGCGCAGCCGCCGGTCGGCAGGACGTGGTTGGAGCCCGCCGCGTAGTCGCCGAGCGAGACCGGCGCCCAGGGGCCGACGAAGATCGCGCCCGCGTTGCGCACGCGCCCGGCGATCTCCGACGCGTTCTCCGTCTGGATCTCCAGGTGCTCGGCGCCGTACGCGTCGACCACCTTGAGGCCGTCCTCGAGGGAGTCGACGAGGACGATCGCGGACTGCCGGCCGGCGAGCGCGGGCTTGATGCGGTCCTCGACGTGCTTGGTCGCGGCGACCTGGGGCTCCAGCTCGCGCTCGACGGCGGCGGCCAGCGCCTCGTCGTCGGTGACGAGGACGGCGGCGGCCAGCGGGTCGTGCTCGGCCTGGCTGATCAGGTCGGATGCGACGTGCACGGGGTCGGCCGTGGCGTCCGCGAGGACCGCGATCTCGGTCGGGCCCGCCTCGGTGTCGATGCCGATGAGACCGGTGAAGTAGCGCTTGGCGGCGGCCACCCAGATGTTGCCGGGGCCGGTCACCATGTTGGCCGGGGCGCAGGACTCGGTGCCGTACGCGTACATGGCGACGGCCTGGGCGCCGCCGACCGCGTACACCTCGTCGACGCCGAGCAGGGCGCAGGCCGCGAGGATCGTGGGGTGCGGCAGACCGCCGAACTCGGCCTGCGGCGGGGACGCGAGCGCGATCGACTCGACGCCCGCCTCCTGCGCCGGCACCGCGTTCATGATCACGGAGGACGGGTAGACGGAGCGGCCGCCCGGGGCGTACAGGCCAACGCGCTCGACCGGCACCCACTTCTCGGTGACGGAGCCGCCGGGGACGACCTGGGTGGTGTGGCTGGATCGGCGCTGCTCGCGGTGGACGATCCGGGCCCGGCGGATGGACTCCTCCAGGGCCGCGCGCACGGCGGGGTCGAGGTCGGCGAGGGCCTTCTCGAGGGCCTCGGCCGGGACGCGTACGGACTCCATCCGCACGCCGTCGAATTTCTCCGCGTACTCGATCAGCGCCGCGTCGCCACGATGATGCACGTCCTCGCAGATCGGACGCACCTTCTCCAGGGCGGCCGTGACGTCGAAGTCGGCACGGGGCAGCAGCGAGCGCAGGGCCTGGCCCTCGGGGAGGGCGGCGCCACGCAGATCGATTCGAGAGATCACATACCAAGTCTCTCAGACGCCCCATCGTGACCGTCGTCGCGTTCCAGTGGCTGATACGCCCGGTGCCGGTCCCTGATACACGGCCGGATCCGGCCGTTGTCGGGTTTCCGGAGGTTGTCGTTCACCACTAGCGTTCAGACGCTCACGCAGCGGGCATCAGCCGCGTGGGACGACGGGGAAGCAGAGGGATGTACGGGGAGGCAGAACAGTCGTGGTCGACGACGTGACGACCGGCAACGGGGACGTGCCGGACGGACTGACCGCCACCGAGGTCGGCATGTGGCAGGCGTTCCGCAACGGGAGCGTGTACGACCTGCGGACCGGGGACCTGGCCGTGGACGATCCGCACGGGGGGCACGCCTGGGGGCCGGAGCGCAGTGTGCGGGCGCGGATCGTGGCCTGGCTGCTGCTGTCCGGGCCGCCCGCGCTCGACGGCCGGGTGTCCTCCCTCAAGCTCCAGGGGGTGCAGATCACCGATGTGCTCGATCTGTCGGGCGGCACGATCGTCCCGTACGTCGAGCTGAAGCAGTGCCGCTTCGAGAAGGAGGTGCGGGTCCCGGAGGCGCGGTTCACGACCGTGCGGCTCGTGGACTGCTCGGTGCCGCGTCTGGAGGGCGCCCGGGTGCACACCGAGGGCGATCTGCACCTGCCGCGCTGCCGGTTCCACAACGGGATGCGGCTCTCGGACGCGCACATCGGCACGGATCTCCTCCTGAACCAGGCGGTGGTGTTCCGCGACCGGCACGGCAAGTCGATCAACGCGGACGGGATGACGGTCGGCCAGGACCTCCAGGCGGAGATGCTGGAGACGCACGGCGAGCTGAGCCTGCGCGGCGCGGTGGTCGGGGTGTCGCTCTCGCTGCGCGGCAGCCGGCTGAGCAACACCCATGGGCGGCGCGCCCTGAACGCACCGCAGCTGACCGTCGAGCGCACCCTCTACCTGACCCCGGCCGGGGTCGGCAATCCGATCCAGACCAGCGGCTCGACCCCCGCCCGCGGCACGCGCGTGCAGCGCTTCGAGTGCGTGGGCGGGGTCCGGCTCGACGACGGCCGGTTCGGCGACGCCATCGACCTGGACTCGGCGCGCTTCACGCTGGAGAGCGACCAGGAGGTCTCGCTGCGCCGCGTGCAGACCCCGGAGCTGCGCTTCCGCGGGGAGCGGCCGCAGCGCGGGACGGTCGTGCTGTCCGGCGCGAAGGTCGTCAACCTGATCGACAAGGCGACCAGCTGGCCCGGCCCCGGCCAGCTGCGCGTGGGCGGCTTCGTCTACGAGAACCTGATCCCGTCCGGCACCTTCCCGCTCTCCCGCCGCCTGGACTGGCTGGCGGCCGCGACCGCGGAGTACAACCCGGAGCCGTACGAGCGGCTCGCCACGGTGCTGCGCAACAGCGGCGAGGACGCGGACGCCCGTGAGGTGCTGCTCGCCAAGCAGCGCCGCCGCCGCGAGACGCTGCCGGCCGCGGCGAAGGTGTGGGGCTACATCCAGGACTGGACGGTGGCGTACGGGTACCGGCCCGGGCGCGCCGCGGTGTGGATGGCGGTGCTCTGGGCGGTCAGCGCGGTCGCCTTCAGCCATGCCGCGCACCCTCCGATCAAGGACGGCGAGGCGCCGAACTGGAGCGCTCCGCTGTTCGCCCTCGACCTGCTCCTGCCGGTGATCGATCTCGGCCAGACGGGATACTGGCAGCTGCGGGGCGGCTGGCAGTGGGTGGCCGCGGTGCTCGTGCTGCTGGGCTGGATCCTGGCGACCACGGTCGCGGCGGGGGCGACGAGGCTGTTGCGCCGCAGTTGAGTTCCGCGGAGCCGGACGCGTCGTAGTTGAGTGCGGGTCTTCCCCCGCAGCGGGGAATCGGCGCCGGGCGAGGCAACCTTCGGGGCGCCCAGGCCGTCCTCCCTGCGCAACCAATGAGCCACCGGTCATCCGCCGGGTCACACACAGGGAGGGCGCAGGGCATGTCCGTCCTTGGTGCCTTCGTCCGCACGGCGCGCATGATCCGTCATCTGGGCCCGCTGGGCGCGGGCCTGCCGCCGGACGACGAGCTGCTCCTCGACGCGCCGGACGAGCGGCTCGCCCCGGCCCTCGTGGCGGCGGGGCGCGGCGAGTACGACCCGGCCGCCAAGCTGCTCGCCCACACCCGGGAGGCGGCCGAGTGGGAGAACCGGGACCGGTACGTGCTCCGGTTCGCCACGTTCGCCGCGGCCCGCACCGAGTGGTTCGACGCCTGGCAGGGCGCGGCCCCGCACGACCCGGACCTGCTCCTGGTCAAGTCCGAGCTGGCCGTCGCCCGCGCCTTCGCCTCCCCCGCCCGCGCCGAGCTGCTGCGGGACGTGGCCCCGCTGATCGCGGCCGCCGCCGAGGCGGAGCCCGGCGATCCGGTCCCGTGGCGGATCGCCCTCGACCAGGCGCGCGGGGCGGGCGCCCCGCGCGGCGCGTTCGAGGAGCTGTGGGCGCAGGCGGTGCGCCGCTCCCCGCACCACTACGGCTGTCATGTGTCCGCGCTCCAGTACCTGTCGGCCGCCTGGTACGGCTCGCACGCCGAGTGCTTCTCCTTCGCCGAGCGCGCCGCGCGGGACGCGCTGCCCGGCTCGCTCCTCAAGGCGCTGCCGGTGCGGGCGGCGCTCGCCTGTCTGACCTCGGCGCGGGCCCCGCAGGACATTCCGCGGGCCCGGCTCGACGCGGCCGCCGACCTCGCCGTGGAGCTGTCGCGCACGTACGAGGCGGCCGATCCGTGGCCCGCCGAGGTGCGCAATCTGCTGACCTGTGTCCTGGTCGAGCTGGAGCGCTGGCCGGACGCGCTGGAGCAGCTGCGGCTCATCGGCCCGTACGCGACGTCGTTCCCCTGGGACCGGCTCGTGGAGGACCCGCTGGAGCACTTCGTGGAGCTGCGGGCGACGGTACGGCTCGAAGTCGCGGCGTCCTTGCCGCTGCTCGGCGGTTCCGGCGCGCCCGGCGCCCATTACGCTTGAGCGTCGTGACCACCGTCCGGCTTCCGCTCTTCCCGCTCAACTCGGTGCTGTTCCCGGGACTCGTCCTCCCGCTGAACGTGTTCGAGGAGCGTTATCGCGCCATGATGCGCGATCTGCTGAAGGCTGCCCCCGAGATCCCCGACACCGATCCGGCCGTCTCCGACGAGCCGCGGCAGTTCGTGGTCGTCGCGATCCGCGACGGGCACGAGGTCGCGCCGAGCGCCGCCGGCATGCCGGACGACGTGACGACGAAGGAGGCGGGCGCGGGCCCGGCCGCCGGGTTCGGCGACGACCCGGTCAAGGCCTTCCACTCCGTGGGCTGCATCGCCGACGCGGCGACGATCCGCGAGCGGCCCGACGGCGGCTTCGAGGTCCTCGCCACCGGCACGCGCCGGGTGAAGCTGCACTCCGTGGACGCCTCGGGCCCGTATCTGACGGCCGAGGTGGAGGAGCTGCCCGAGGAGGACGGCGACGAGGCGGGCGCCCTCGCGGAGGGGGTGCTGCGGGCGTTCCGCTCCTACCAGAAGCGGCTCGCCGGGGCCCGTGAGCGTTCCATGACCTCGGGCGCCGACCTCCCGGACGAGCCCTCGGTCGTCTCCTACCTGGTGGCCGCCGCCGCGGTGCTCGACGTACCGACGAAGCAGCGGCTGCTCCAGTCGCCGGACGCGGCGTCCCGGCTGCGCGACGAGCTGCGGCTGCTGCGCGCCGAGACGGCGATCATCCGGCACCTCCCGTCCCTCCCGGCGACGGAACTGACCCGCCAGGCGACGAGCCTGAACTGACGCGTAAGGATTCGGCAGGGTGGCGAAGAAGGCCAAGAAGCAGCAGGCGCAGTCCGGGGGCACCCCCGCGACGGTCGCGCTGACCGCCGCGGGCACCGCGTTCACGGTCCACGCGTACGAGCACGACCCGGCCCACCCGTCCTACGGCGAGGAGGCCGCGGAGGCGATGGGTGTCTCCCCCGACCGTGTGTTCAAGACGCTGGTCGCGGACGTGGACGGCAAGCTGACGGTCGCCGTGGTGCCGGTGGCGGGCCAGCTCGACCTGAAGGCCCTCGCGGCGGCGGTGGGCGGCAAGCGCGCGGCGATGGCCGACCCGGCGCTCGCCGAGCGCACGACCGGCTACGTGCGGGGCGGGATCTCGCCCCTGGGCCAGCGCAAGAAGCTCCCCACGGTGATCGACGCGTCGGCCGGGTCCCACGCGACGATCTGCGTCTCGGCGGGCCGCCGGGGCCTGGAGGTCGAGCTCTCCCCGGCGGACCTCGCCGCGCTGACGGGGGCGGTCCTGGCCCCGGTGGGCCGGGTCTGAGCCCCGGGGCTCAGTGGGCCGGGGGCTGCGACTGCGGCTGCGGGGCGTACGAGGTGTAGTAGCCGGCGTACGGGTCCGGGTCGCGCGGGCCGAAGAGGCCGGTCAGGGCCAGGTGCACGATCATCGCCGACAGGGGCCAGGCCAGCAGCGCGCCCTTCGCGTTCAGTTCGAGCGGGGCGTCGAAGACCACGCCCTTGCCGAGCTCCTTGGCGTGTGCGGCGACGTCCTGCGTGGGGCCGAGCCACACGCCGAACCGCCAGGCCAGCACGCCGCCGAGCAGCGCGCCCACGGCCAGCCCGATGACGAGCGGGACGCCGCCGCGCCGGCGCCACAGGAACACGGCGGTCGCGGTCACGACGCCGAGCCCGAGCGCGAGCAGTGCGAACGTGCCGTCGGCGCCGATGGCCTGCTCCCCCTCGGTGTCCTTCAGGTACACCGCGGAACTGTCCGAGACGAGCGGCACGCGCGGCGCCAGCCACAGCCACAGCGCGCCGAGCACCAGCCCGAACAGCGCCACCCCGACCGTCACGACGGCCGCCTCGCGCAGCTCGGTGCGCAGTCCGGGTCCGTCCTCGCGCGGCGGCACGGGCGGAAGATGCCCGGTCATCGGGTCCGGGGCCTGCCAGGGGCCCTGGTGCCCGTCGTCGTGCGGGGGCTGATGCGGCGGCGGTGTCAGCGGTGCGGTCACCCTGACATCGTGCCAGGCCTCCCCGCCCCCCGCGTCACCGGACGCCACCCCACCCCCCACTCCCGCCCCTGGACACACGGAGTGCGCCTTCCAGGCGCGCGAGTCTGTACCCGATCAGCGACTCCGCCGCGAGGGCGCGACCGACCGCAGCCCCTGGAGCGCACGAAGTGCGCCTTCAGGGGCGCGGGGCTGTACCCGATCAGCGACTCCGCCGCGAGGGCGCGAGCAACCACGACGGCGCGGAACCCGACCGAACGCCCCCGGGGCGCGCGAAGCGTGCCCTTCAGGCGCGCGGGTCTGTACCCGATCAGCGACTCCGTCGCGAGGGCGCGAGCAACCACGGCGGCGCGGAACCCGACCGACACGCCCCTGGGGGCGCGCGAAGCGTGCCCTTCAGGGGCGCGGGTCTGTACCCGATCAGCGACTCCGTCGCGAGGGCGCGACCGGCCGCGGCCCCTGGAGCGCACGAAGTGCGCCTTCAGGGGCGCGGGGAACTGCGCGAGCAACCACGGCGGCGCGGAACCCGACCGACACGCCCCTGGGGGCGCGCGAAGCGTGCCCTTCAGGGGCGCGGGGAACTGCGCGACCAGCCACGACGAAACCCGCACCCGGCAACGAGCCGGCAACCCGCAACGGCGCGAAGCCGAAGCCCCGCCCCAGCCCAGCGCAGCTCACCGCACCGCGGCCCGCCGATACGCCCACGTAGCCACCACCAGCGACACAACCCCCACACCCGCACACACCCCGAGGTCGAGCAGAACGACCCCCCAGTCGGGCCGCGCCGCGAACGTCCGGGCGAACGCCTCGACCCCGTACGTGGACGGCAGCAGATCCCGCGCGTACTGCACAAGCACCGGCATCCGCTCAGCCGGCAACACCCCGAGCAACAGCGCCGCGGACATCCCGAGCTGCCCGAGCAGCGTCGCCAGCTCAGGCCGCGGCGCGAGCAGCCCGAGCGCCGCCCCGAGCCCGGCGAGCGCCGCCCCGGCCAGCGGAATCACGGCGGCCAGCACCCACAGATGAGTGAGCGGCAGGTCGAACATGAGGCAGCCGCAGACCGCCGTCACGACCGTCCCCGGCACCGTGAACGAGGCGTACGCCCCCGCGGCCCCGAGCACGACGGAGGCGGGCGGCACGGGCAGCGTGGCGTAGTGGTCGAGCCCTCCGGCCGCGCGGAGCTGCCCGAAGTACTGGGCGAGCAGGTTCAGCGCGACGAACGCGACGACCAGCACGGCCGACCCGGCGACGACGGCCCGCGCCTCGTCGCCGCCCCGGTCGACGACCCCGCGCATGAGGATCATGATCCCGACGGACTGGAAGGTCGCCACGAACAGCAGCGGGATCCGGGCCACCCGGGCACGGCTGAGCTGGGCTTTGTAGACGGCGGCCAGCGAGGGCAGGAAACGGGCCCGGGGCGCGAGCGCGGCCACGTCGGAACCGGCCGCCGGCGCGGACTCCGCCACGGTCCCCCGTACCGCCGCTGCGGGGACGCCACTCATGCCTTCACCAGGCCCTTCACGCTGCTGCGGCTCCCGCCGAGCGCCAGATACACGTCTTCCAGGCTCGGCGTCGCGAGCGTGAAGTCGTCGAGGAAGTCGAAGGCCGGTCCGCCGGTGACGGCGGCGACGGCGGTGCGGGCGGCGTCCGGGTCGAGCCGCAGCGACCAGCGCCGCCCGGACTCGACGGCCCGCTCCCGCAGCCGGGCCACCTCGGGCAGCTGGGTGGGGGCCTTCTCCCGCCACACGAGCTCGACCCGCACCTCGCCGGCGACCCGCTCCTTGAGTCCGGCCGGGGTGTCGCAGGCGATGACCCGGCCCTGGTCGAGCACGGCGACCCGGTCGAGGACGGTCTCGGCCTCGATGACGTTGTGGGTGACGAGCAGGACGGTGGTGCCGCGTTCGGCACGCCGCCGGTCCACGGCGCCCCACACGGCGCGCCGGGCGACGGGGTCCATGCCGGTGGTCGGTTCGTCGAGCACGAGCAGGGGCCGCTCGCCGACCAGCGCGGCGGCGAAGCAGGCGAGCCGGCGCTGGCCGCCGGACAGCTTCTTCAGCGGGCGCGCGGCGAGCGGGGTGAGGCCGAGCTCGTCGAGGACGTCGTCACGCTCGGAGCGCGCCTGCTCGAGGCTGAGCCCGCGCAGCCGCCCGGTGGTCTCGGCGGCGAGCGACACGGTGAGTTCGTCGAGGGCGGTCGACTCCTGGCCGAGGTAGGCGAGGATGCGCGCGGCCCGCTCGGGGTGGCGCACGATGTCGTGCCCGAGGAGGGTGACGCTGCCGGCGTCGGGCCGCATCAGCCCGGTGAGCTGGCGCACGAGGGTGGACTTGCCGGCCCCGTTGGGCCCGAGCAGTCCGAAGATCTCGCCGCGCCGGATGTCGAGCCGTACGTCGTCCGTGGCCCGCACCTCGGGAGTGCCCGGGGCGCCGCGCCGCCCACGCACGGCGGGATACGTCTTCCGCAGCCCCCGCACGGCACACACCACGGCGTCCCCGTCCGGATTCGGGTCAGCCACCTTGGTGCACGTATTCACGAGCAACGAGGGTACGGGGTCCACCCCCCGCCTTCATGCCCGGGTCGGACAAAACGCGCCCCGGGGGCACGCGAAGCGTGCCTTCAGGGGCGCGGGGAACTGCGCAAACAGCCACAACGCACCCGCCACCCGACGACGAGACCACAACCCACAACGCCGACACCCCCACGGCCTCCGCCACGGGGCACCACCAGCCGACCTCCTGGCGGCGCGCGAAGCGTGCCTTCAGGGGCGCGGGGAACTGCGCAAACAGCCACAACGCACCCGCCACCCGACGACGAGACCACAACCCACAACGCCGACACCCCCACGGGCTCCGCCGCGGGGCGCCACCAGCCGACCTCCTGGCGGCGCGCGAAGCGTGCCTTCAGGGGCGCGGGGAACTGCGCAAACAGCCACGACGAACCCGCACCCGGCAACGAACCGACAACCCGCAACGGCGAGGAGCCCGGTACCTCACTCCCCGGCGGAGCCACCCGCCCCGACCTGCTGACCGGCGGCCCCGGTCCGTACGTCGACCTCCCGCCAGAACCCGGCCCGGATCGCATACCGGTCGTGCTCGTCGATCTGGTCGTCCTTGTGGGCGAGGAGCCCGAACCGCGCCGCGTACCGCAGCAGCTCCCCGTCGATCCGATGCGGCACCCGCGGATACAGCGTGGCGAGCTTCTGGAGCGCCGCCGGATCCCCGAGCCGCCCCATCCAGCGCCGCGCGAACACCTGCCCCACCTCGTACGGGTCCCCGCCCACCGTCGTGATGTCCTCCTCACGGTCCGCCCAGCGCTGCTCGGCGGTGGTGAGCTGGGCCAGCGTCGGCAGCGAGGCGGCCTCGGGGGGCTCGCCGCCGCCGGAGGGCCGCTCGACCCAGCCCTTGTCGGAGGACCAGCGCAGCGTCGCGTTCGCGGGATGCGGAGCGGGGTGCGCGGCGCCGGGCCCACGCAGCGCCGCCAGATCCTTCGGGGTCGGCACGCCCTTGGGGTGCCCGGCCCGCTCCTCCGTCTCGCCCTCGGCGCGCGCGGCCGGCGCGTGCGGTGCGGACGGCGCGGCGGGCGCCTCGTCGGAGGGGCGCCCGGCGGAGGGCAGCGCGGAGTCGGGCAGCGGCGCGGAGAGGATCGCGGCGATCTCGGGGCGCGGCACGGGCGGCGGGGCGCAGACCCCGCCGAGTTCCTTGGCGCGGACGGCCTTGGTGATCCAGGTGCGGTCGAGGACGCGCCGTTCGTCGGCCTCGGCGACGAGGTCCTCGGACTGGTTGTAGTCGCCGTCGGCGGCCTGGACGGCCCACAGGTGGACGGCGACGCCGTGCTCCTTGGCGGCCATCATGCCGGGCAGCAGGTCCCCGTCGCCGGTCACGAGGACGACGTCGGAACAGGCGCCGTTGCGGGCGAGCTCGGTGAGCTCGGCGTGCATGGCGGCGTCGACGCCCTTCTGCGCCCAGCGCCCGTCGCTGCGGGTCAGGGCGCCCAGGCGGACCGTGACGCGGGGCATGACGCGGAGCCTGCGGTGCTCGGGCTGCGGCACCCGGTCGGGGGCGCCGTCGAACCAGTAGATGCGCAGGAGGGGCCGCTCGGTCTCCGTCTCGGCGCGCTCGCGCAGCCCCTGGATGAGTGCGGCGTGGTCGACGTGGATGCGGGAGCGTGAGGGCTCGCCGGCGAGGAGGCTCGCGGCTGCTCCCAGCAGGTATCCGGCATCCACCAGGACGATGCAACGGTCCACGCGATCCACCCTCTTTCGCCGACACGCCCGCGCGTTCGCTTGGGGTTTCCTTCGAGTCTGCCCGACCGCGCCGGGGTTAACGGCCCGAACTGGATCTTCGGCGTGGCGGACCCGCGCGGTCCGCCGCCGCATCCCCTGTCACACACCGTGAATCCCTGAAATGCGACCTTTGTCGACTTATGTGAGTCTGAACGCGGCCCTGGCCCCTAGATCCCCCGCAGGAGGCAGATCACCATGGCCAAGAACCGTAAGCAGAACCGCAGTCAGCAGAAGCAGTCCCAGTCGTCGCCGCAGGAGCAGTCCCGGTCGCAGGCCATGGAGGCCGAGGCGAAGTCGGCTCAGCAGCAGGCGTCGCCGATGGACATGGCCCGCAAGCACCGTGAGCGTCGCTTCGGCCACAACTGATCCAGCCGCACGCGGCACACGCGAGGGGCGCACCCGGAGGACCCGGGCGCGCCCCTCGCGGCGTGGTGCGGCGGCTCAGCCGGCCAGGCAGGACGGGCCGAGCAGCACCTTCAGGTCGCCGTAGAGCGCGGGGTCGGGCTTGACCCGGTGCCGGTCGAGCCGGAGCACGGTGGTCTTGCGGGGGCCCTGGAGCTTGATGCGGACCTCGCTGTCGCCCCGGTGGTTGGAGAGGATCTCGCCGAGGCGGCTGACCATCGGCGGGGTCACCTTGAGGGCGGGGATGGTGAGGATCACCGGCGCGTTGGTGCCCGCGTTCGACAGGTCGGGGACCTGCATCTCCATGGCGACCAGGCGCGGCACGTCCTCGCGCTTGTCGAGGCGGCCCTTGACGAAGACGACGGCGTCCTCGACGAGCTGGGTGGACACCAGCTGGTAGGTCGCCGGGAAGAACATGCACTCGATGGAGCCGGCGAGGTCCTCGACGGTGGCGATCGCCCAGGCGTTTCCCTGCTTGGTCATCTTGCGCTGGAGGCCCGAGATGATGCCGCCGACGGTGACGACGGAGCCGTCGGAGTAGTCGCCGCCGGTGAGCTGGCCGATGCCCGCGTCGGCCTTGTCGGACAGCACGTGCTCGAGGCCGAACAGCGGGTGGTCGGAGACGTAGAGGCCGAGCATCTCGCGCTCCTGGGCGAGCAGGTACGTCTTGTCCCACTCGTCGGTGGAGAACTCGACGTCGAGGCCGAAGCCGGGCTCGTCGCTGTCCTCCTCCCCCATGCCGCCGAAGAGGTCGAACTGGCCCTCGGCCTCCTTGCGCTTGACCGCGACCACGTTGTCGATCATCGGCTCGTACTGGGCGGTGAGGCCCTTGCGCGTGTGCTGGAGGCTGTCGAAGGCGCCGGCCTTGATGAGCGACTCGGTGGTGCGCTTGTTGCAGGCGGCGGCCTCGATCTTGTCCAGGTAGTCGGGGAACGAGGAGTACTTCCCCTTGGCCTTGCGGGCCCGGATGATCGAGTCGACCACGTTGGTGCCGACGTTGCGGACCGCTTCGAGGCCGAAGAGGATCACGTCGTCGCCCTGGGCCGCGAAGTTGTGCACCGACTCGTTGACGTCCGGCGGGAGCACCTTGATGCCCATGCGCCGGCACTCGTTCAGATAGACGGCCGACTTGTCCTTGTCGTCCTTCACGGAGGTGAGCAGCGCGGCCATGTACTCGGCCGGGTAGTTCGCCTTCAGGTACGCGGTCCAGTAGGTGACCAGGCCGTACGCGGAGGAGTGCGCCTTGTTGAACGCGTAGCCGGCGAAGGGGACCAGCACGTCCCACAGGGCCTGGATCGCGGCGTCCGAGTAGCCGTTCTTCTTCGCGCCCTCCTGGAAGAGGACGAAGTTCTTGGCCAGTTCCTCGGGCTTCTTCTTGCCCATCACGCGGCGCAGGATGTCGGCCTCGCCGAGCGAGTACCCGGCGATGATCTGGGCGGCCTTCTGCACCTGCTCCTGGTACACGATGAGGCCGTAGGTCAGGCCGAGCGTCTCCTTCAGGGGCTCTTCGAGCTCCGGGTGGATCGGCGTGATCTCCTGCCGGCCGTTCTTGCGCTCCGCGTAGTTCGTGTGCGAGTTCATGCCCATCGGGCCCGGCCGGTACAGGGCCGAGACGGCGGAAATGTCCTCGAAGTTGTCGGGCTGCATCTGGCGCAGCAGGGAGCGCATGGGGCCGCCGTCGAACTGGAAGACGCCGAGCGTGTCACCGCGGCAGAGCAGTTCGAAGGTCTTCGGGTCGTCGAGCGGGAGCGAGAGCATCTCCAGGTCGATGCCCTTGTTGGACTTCACCATCTTGACGGCGTCGTCCATGATCGTCAGGTTGCGCAGGCCGAGGAAGTCCATCTTCAGCAGACCGAGCGACTCGCACTGCGGGTAGTCCCACTGCGTGATGGTGACACCGTCGGTGTGCCGCACCCAGATCGGGGCGTGGTCGACGATGGGCTCGCTGGACATGATGACGCCGGCGGCGTGCACGCCCATCTGCCGGACCAGGCCCTCGACGCCCTTGGCGGTGTCGATGACCTTCTTGACGTCCGGCTCGTTCTCGTACATCCCGCGGATCTCGCCCGCCTCGCTGTAGCGCGGGTGCGTGGGGTTGGTGATGCCGTCGAGGTCGATGCCCTTGCCGAGGACGTCGGCGGGCATCGCCTTGGTGAGGCGGTCGCCCATCGCGTACGGGTAGCCGAGCACGCGCGCGGAGTCCTTGATCGCGTTCTTGGCCTTGATCTTGCCGTAGGTGCCGATCATGGCGACCTTGTCGGCGCCGTACTTCTCGGTCACGTACCTGATCACCTCGACGCGCCTGCGCTCGTCGAAGTCGATGTCGACGTCGGGCATGGAGACGCGCTCGGGGTTGAGGAACCGTTCGAAGATCAGGCCGTGGGTGATCGGGTCGAGGTCGGTGATGCCCATGGCGTACGCGACGATCGAGCCGGCCGCGGAGCCTCGGCCGGGGCCCACCGCGATGCCGTTGTTCTTCGCCCACATGATGAAGTCGGCGACGACCAGGAAGTACCCCGGGAACCCCATCTGGATGATGATGTCCATCTCGTACTCGGCCTGCTTCTGGCGGTCCTCGGGGACGCCGCCCGGGTAGCGGCGCTCCATGCCGCGGCGGACCTCCTCCTGGAACCAGGTGACCTCGGTGAAGCCGTCCGGGATCTCGAACTTCGGCATGAGGTCGCGCTTCTCGAACATGCCGGTGGTGTCGATCTGCTCGGCCACCAGGAGCGTGTTGCGGCAGCCCTCCTGCCAGGCGTCCGAGGAGTCGACGGCGTACATCTCGTCGGTCGACTTCAGGTAGTAGCCGGTGCCGTCGAAGCGGAAGCGGTCGGGGTCCGAGAGGTTCTTGCCGGTCTGGATGCACAGCAGGGCGTCGTGGGCGGTCGCCTCGTGCGCGTACGTGTAGTGCGAGTCGTTCGTCACCAGGGGCGGGATGCCGAGCTTCTTGCCGATGTCGAGCAGACCGTCGCGGACCCGGCGCTCGATCTCGATGCCGTGGTCCATCAGCTCCAGGAAGTACCGGTCCTTGCCGAAGATGTCCTGGTACTCGGAGGCGGCCTTCAGGGCCTCGTCGTACTGGCCGAGGCGCAGCCGGGTCTGGAGCTCACCGGAGGGGCAGCCGGTGGAGGCGATGAGGCCCTCGCTCCACTGGGAGATCGTCTCCTTGTCCATACGGGGCCACTTCTGCAGCCAGCCCTCGGCGTACGCGTCCGAGGAGAGCTTGAAGAGGTTGTGCAGCCCCGTCTTGTTCGCCGCCCAGATCGTCTTGTGGGTGTAACCACCCGAACCCGAGACGTCGTCGCGCTTCTGGTGCGGCTGGCCCCACTGGATCTTCCGCTTGTTGCGCCGGGACTCCGGGGCCACGTAGGCCTCGATGCCGATGATCGGCGTGACGCCCGCCTTCTGGGCGGTGTGGAAGAAGTCGTACGCCCCGTGGAGGTTGCCGTGGTCGGACATGGCGATGTGCGTCATGCCCATGTCGTTGCACGCCTTGAACATGTCCTTCAGCCGCGCGGCACCGTCCAGCAGCGAGTACTGGGTGTGGACGTGCAGGTGCGTGAAGGGCGGCTTTGACACGGTTGGGGCCTCCAATGGCGAACACACGGCGACCGGCTGAAGACAGCGCGGAGATACCTCGGGGGACAGCTTGGAAGTCTACGACCGGCGACTGACAACCGGCGGGCACTCCGGAGTACGGTCGGACGTTGGACGAGGCAGACGCCCTGTCCTGCGTGTCGCACGAGCCCACGCACCACCCGTACCAGGAGGCACCCCGCGATGCCGGACCCGCAGCCCACCGCCGAGCAGCGCGGCGAGCAGATCCTCGCCGTCTTCGACACCGCGTTCGGCGAGCTGCTCGCCGCGGACCCCGCCGCGTTCCGGGTGAAGTTCCGCAAGATGGCCGCCTCCGCCTTCGCCTTCTACCGCGGGACGGCGTGCCTCTTCTACCACGACGTGGAGCGCGAGCAGCACGGCGGACCGTACCTGGACGACCGCACCAGCCGGGTCTGGATCCACGGCGACCTGCACGCGGAGAACTTCGGCACGTACATGGACGCCACGGGGCGTCTGATCTTCAACGTGAACGACTTCGACGAGGCCTACGTGGGCCCGTTCACCTGGGACCTGAAGCGGTTCGCGGCCTCGGTGGCGCTGATCGGCTACTCGAAGGCGCTCTCCGACGAGCGGATCACCGACCTGGTGCGCACGTACGCGGGGGCCTACCGCGAGCGGATCCACGCGCTGGCGACGGGCGCGAAGAGCGACGAGGTGCCCCCGTTCACGCTGGACACGGCGGAGGGCCCGCTCCTGGACGCGCTGCGCGACGCCCGCGCGCTGACCCGCTTCGGGCTGCTCGACTCCATGACGGCGATCAGCGACTTCGAGCGGCGCTTCGCGGACGGCGGCGGCGCCATCGAGCTGGACGCGGCGACGCGCTACAAGGTCCTCGCGGCCTTCGACGGCTACCTGGAGACGCTGCCGGAGTCCTCCCTGTCCCGCCCGGACTCGTACCGGGTCAAGGACGTCGTGGGGCGGCGCGGCATCGGCATCGGCTCCGCCGGCCTGCCGTCGTACAACATCCTTCTCGAGGGCAACAGCGACGCCCTGGAGAACGATGTCGTGATCTACATGAAGCAGGCCCAGACGCCGGCCGTCTCGCGGCACATCACGGACCCCTCGATCCGCGACTACTTCCAGCACGAGGGCCACCGCACGGTGATCTCGCAGCGCGCCCTGCAGGCGCACGCGGACCCGTGGCTGGGCTGGACCGAGCTGGACGGCTCGGGGCAGCTGGTCGCCGAGGTGTCGCCGTACGCGGTGGACCTGGACTGGGGCGACATCGACGACCTGGAGGAGATCGCGGCGGTCGTCGCGGACCTGGGCCGGGCGACGGCGACGATGCACGCGGCGGCGGACGACCTGTCGGGCCAGTCCCTCGTGCCGTTCTCCACGGAGCGGGCCATCGACGCGGCGATCGCGGCGGACGAGGACGGCTTCACCGACCTCCTGGTGGACTTCGCGCACAGCTACGGCGCCCGTGCGCGCGCCGACCACCAGATCTTCGTGGACCTGTTCCGCAACGGGCGGATCCCGGGCCTCGCGGGCTGACCCGGGCCGCCCAGGCGGCGATTCCATAACGCACAGGAACCCTTTAGCCATCGCTTACCGCCACCCGTGAAACACTCCTGGGCGATGGACGACATATCCGGGACCCAGCTCAGAGCCGTGCGCGCGGCGCTCTTCACGGCACTCGTCGTGACGCTCTCCGCCGCGTCGCACGTCCTGCTGTCCCGGGCCCCGCTGCCGCTCACTACGGTCGCGGCGATCGCCGGCGGCGTCTTCGCGCTGGCGTACGCGCTGGCCGGACGTGAGCGCGGCTTCGGCCGGATCGCGGCCCTGCTCGTACCGCTGGAGCTGGCCGCGGACACGGTCTTCACCACCGGCCAGCACGTCTGTTACGGCGACGCGGCGGGGCCGGTCGCCGGTCCCCTGCGCTCCTTCGGTCTCGACGTGCTGTGCGCCGGAAGCGTCGGCTCGCCGCTCGCCCGGATGACCGGCGGCGGCACGGAGAGGGCCGCGACCGCGGTCCTCACGCACGGCGACCCGGCGGCCTCCTGGCTGCTGCTCGGCGCGCACGTCACCGTCGGGCTCCTCGCGGCCGCCTGGCTGCGCCGGGGCGAGCACGCGCTGGCCCAGTTGCTCCGCGCGGTGGCCGTCGGCACGTTCCGGCCGCTGCTGATCGCGTGGGCCGCGGGCCGCACCGGTGCCTCCGGCGCCGAGCGGGCGCCGCGGCAGCCCCGGCCCGCCCCGCGCGTGCGGGCCGCCCGCACACGTCTGTGGGCGCACTCCGTGGGACGGCGCGGACCGCCGTGCCCGGTCTTCTGACCGGCACACGACAGTCCCCGTACTTCCCTTTCACGCACCCACGGAGTTTCGATCATGAGCAACCGCAACAGCCAGCAGGCCAAGTCCGCCGCCCGCGAGCGGCTGCGCGCCGAGCGCGAGCGCCAGGCCAAGAAGGACAAGACGAAGCGGCAGGCGATCGTCGCCGCGTCGATCGTCGCCGTCCTCGCCGTCGCCGGCGGCGTCGGCTACCTGGTGATGCAGAACAACAAGCCCACCCAGTGGGAGGCCGCCAAGGACGCGTCCCTGGTCGCGCCGAAGAACACCTCCGGCAAGAACAACACGACCGTGATCCTCGGCAAGGAGTCGGCGAAGAAGACGCTGAAGGTCTACGAGGACTCGCGCTGCCCCGTCTGCGCCTCCTTCGAACAGACGGTCGGCCCGACCGTGAAGAAGGACCTCGATGCCGGCAAGTACAACATCCAGTACATCGGTGCGACCTTCCTCGACACCAACCTCCAGGGCGAGGGCTCCAAGAACGCGCTGAGCGCGCTCGGTTCGGCCCTGAACGTGAGCCAGGACGCCTTCATCGACTACAAGGAAGCGCTCTACTCCAAGAAGTTCCACCCGGAGGAGACGGACGACAAGTTCGCGGACGACGCGTACCTGATCAAGATCGCGAACACCGTTCCCGAACTGAAGGACAACAAGGCCTTCCAGAAGGACGTCAACGACGGCACCTTCGACAAGTGGGCGCTGGAGATGTCCACCCTGTTCGACAAGAACAAGGACGGCGTCCAGGGCACCCCCTCGCTCATCATGGACGGCAAGAAGATCACCGGCTCCGACGGCCAGAACGCTCCGATGACGGTGGCCGAGTTCAACGCGGCGATCGACAAGGCGCTCAAGGCCTGACCCTCCCGGCCTGACGACCGGGCCCGGCCGTCGGGCCTGACCGCTGGGCCTGACCTCTGGGCGAAGAGCGGGCGAACTCTTTCGGGTTCGCCCGCTCTTCGTGCGTACTGATGAGTAATGTGATCGCCCGTGACCAGTCGCATACCTTCAGATCGCAGACCCGCGGACCGTACCGCCACGGACCGCACCCCGAGCCGCCGCACGGTCGTCAAGGCCGCGGCCGCCGGCGCCGTGCTCGCCGCCCCGCTCGCCGCCGCCACGAGCGCACACGCCGCCGAGGCGCCGGCCTTCCTGCACGGCGTCGCGTCCGGCGACCCGCTCCCCGACGGCATCCTGCTGTGGACCCGGGTGACCCCGAGCGCCGAGGCGACGCCCGGCTCCGGCAAGGGCCCGGACGTCCAGGTGAGTTGGGAGATCGCCGAGGACAAGGCGTTCCGCACGGTGGTGGGCCGGGGGACGGCCACCGCGAGCGCGGCCACCGACCACACGGTGAAGGCCGACGTGCGGGGCCTGCGCCCGGCGAGCACGTACCACTACCGCTTCTCGGCGGACGGCGTCCACTCCCCCACCGGCCGCACCCGCACCGCCCCGGCCACCGACGCCGCCGCCCCGGGCCTGCGCTTCGGCGTGGTGTCCTGCGCCAACTGGGAGGCCGGCTACTACTCGGCGTACCGGCACCTCGCCGCCCGCACCGACCTGGACGCGGTCTTCCATCTCGGCGACTACATCTACGAGTACAAGACCGGCGAGTACCCGGCGGCCGACTACACGGTGCGGCCGCACCAGCCGGCGCACGAGATCGTCTCGCTGGCCGACTACCGGCTCCGGCACGCGACGACGAAGACCGACCCGGACGTGCAGGCGATGCACACCGCGCACCCGCTGGTCGCGATCTGGGACGACCACGAGTTCGCCAACGACGCGTGGTCGGGCGGCGCCGAGAACCACACGCCGGGCGCCGAGGGCGACTGGGCGGCCCGTCAGCAGGCCGCGAAGCAGGCCTACTTCGAGTGGATGCCGGTCCGCGCCTCGACGGCGGGAACGGTCTACCGCCGGCTGCGGTTCGGCAAGCTGGCCGATCTGCACCTGCTCGACCTGCGCTCGTTCCGCTCCCAGCAGTCGAGCGTGGGCAACGGCGACGTGGACTCCGCGGACCGCTCGATCACCGGCCGCGCCCAGCTGGACTGGCTGAAGGCGGGTCTCTCCGCGTCCGACGCCCGCTGGAAGCTGGTCGGCACCTCGGTGATGATCTCGCCGGTCGCCTTCGGCTCGCTGCCCGCCCACCTGCTGGGCCCGCTCGCCGAGTTGCTGGGTCTGCCCACCGAGGGCCTGGCCGTCAACGTCGACCAGTGGGACGGCTACACGCACGATCGCAAGGAGCTGATCACGCACCTGCGCGAGCAGGGGATCCGCGACACGGTCTTCCTGACCGGCGACATCCACATGGCCTGGGCCAACGACGTGCCGGTCACCGCCGCCACGTACCCGCTGTCGCCGTCCGCGGCCACCGAGTTCGTCGTCACGTCGGTCACCTCCGACAACCTCGACGACACCCTGCACGTCGCGCCGAACACGCTGTCCGTCGTCGCCGAGACCGCGATCAAGGCCGCCAACCGCCATGTGAAGTGGGTGGACATGGACTCCCACGGCTACGGCGTCCTGGACCTCACGGCCGAGCGGACCCAGATGGACTACTACGTGATCTCGGACCGGGCGGACCGGAACGCGACGACCGAGTGGACCCGCTCGTACCGCACGCTCAGCGGCACGCAGAAGGTCGTCCGGGCCGACGCGCCCGTACGGTGACGGTCACCTGCCGGATACCTGTGCGCTGAATTCCGGCCACCGGCGCGCGTGTTAAGAGCAGGTGTCGCCGTTCACGGTGGGTGGTGCGGACGTGATCGGGCGCGGGCCCGAATACGGACACACCGCCCACCTCGGTGACCCTGATCGTTACGGCGGTGTCTCAAACTCCGGACACCCGCCGAATTTCTTCTCCTTGTTGTCCCCATTTGCCGGGCACATGTCCGCGATCAATGCGGCCAGTTACCCGCTCTTCCCGGGATGACATGGCCACGTAATCTCCCCGCGGCGGCGAGGAAGTCCCTCCCGCCCGTGTCCGCGAGGAGCCCCCGCAATGACCCCTCACGCCCCATCGGCCCGCATATCCCCGCGCCTTCGCCGCCGCCTGCTCGGCACCGCGGTGATGGCCGGAACCCTGGCCCTGGTCCCGCTCTCCGCCCCCTCGGGCAGCGCCGCCGCCAAGACCACGCAGGCGGGTGCCTCCGCCGAGAAGTGCGCGACGGACACGAACGCGCTCGCCCGTGAGAAGGCGCCCAACGGCTCCTCGCACGCCGCCGAGCCCAACGAGCTGAGCGCGGCGCAGGCCAAGTCCATGGACGCGGCGCTGCAGAAGAGACTCGACAAGATGCGCGCCGACGGCTCGCTCGGGCGCGGTCTGAGCCTGACCGCCTCGACCACGATCCCGGTCTACGTCCACGTCATCCACGACGGCACGACCGGCAAGCTGTCCTCGACGTCGATCGCCAACCAGATCAGCGTCCTGAACGCCGCCTACGCCGGGCAGGGTTCGGGCAACAACGACTCGGGCTTCCAGTTCCAGCTGGCCGGCACCGACTACACGGACAACGCCTCCTGGTACAACGGCGTCTCGCCGGGCTCGACCGCCGAGAAGTCCATGAAGTCGACGCTGCGCAAGGGCGGCGCGAACGCGCTGAACTTCTACACGGCGAACCTGGGCGGCGGCCTGCTCGGCTGGGCGACGTTCCCGTCCTCGTACAAGTCGAACCCGTCCGACGACGGCGTGGTCATCCTCGACAGCTCGCTGCCGGGCGGCTCCGCCACCAACTACAACGAGGGCGACACCGGCACCCACGAGGTCGGCCACTGGATGGGGCTGTACCACACCTTCCAGGGCGGCTGTAACGGCAACGGCGACTACGTGGCCGACACCCCGGCCGAGAAGAGCCCGGCCTACGAGTGCCCGACCGGGCGCGACTCCTGCGCCAGCAAGACCGGAGTCGACCCGATCCACAACTTCATGGACTACACGTACGACTCCTGCATGACCCAGTTCACCGCGGGCCAGGTGACCCGCATGAAGGACAGCTGGACCGCCTACCGGGCCGGCTGACCGCCGCAGGACCTCTAGAGGGAGTCCAGGAAGCCGAGTGCCACCCGCCAGGTGGCCTCGGCGGCCTCCTCGTCGTAGTCCGGCAGCTCGGGGTCGGTGAAGAGGTGGCCGGCGCCCGGGTAGCGGTAGATCTCGACGTCGGCACCCACCTTGCCCATCTGCAGGTACCAGGTGTTCAGCCAGTCGTCGGTCTCGAAGACGTCGGGCGAGGCGACGTGCAGCTGCACCGGCAGCTCGTCCACCGACGCGGTCTCCGCGATGTCCGAGGTGCCGTGCAGGAGCAGCAGCCCCTTGGCCTTGTCGTCGCCGAGGGCCAGCGTCTGGGCCGTGGCGGCGCCCAGCGAGAAGCCGGCGTAGACCAGGCCCCGCTCCGAGTAGGGCGCGGCCGCGAGGACGGCCCGCCGGAGCAGCTCGTCCTTGCCGACCTCCTCCTTGTACTCCATGCCCTCCTCGACGGTGTCGAAGGTGCGGCCGTCGAAGAGGTCCGGGGTCCACACCTCGTGTCCGGCGGCCCGCAGCCGGTCGGCCGCGGCCGTCACGGCGGGGCGCAGACCGTACGTCGAGTGGAAAAGCATGATGTTCATGAGCCCCATGGTGCCAGGCCCCGCGAGGCCGTGAGCACCGCGCCAGGTCCCCCGGACACGACCTAGCGCAGGCTGCGGACGTCGAGGTGGCGCAGGACGCGGTCGACGATCTCGGGGTCGGCGCCGGGCTCGCTGCGCGCGGCGAGGATCTCGTGGCGCGCGGCCGACATCATCTCGTTCTGGATGTGCCGGATGCGCTTGAGCCTGGCGAACCGTTTGGCCTGGGCCTCGCGGCGCTCCTCGGCGCCCAGCTCCGGGTTGATGCGCAGGCCGATGTCGTAGGCGCGGCGCAGCAGCTGCTCCTGCACGTCCTCGGGAAGGTCCTCGACCTCCTCGATCTCCTTGAGCCGCGCCTTGGCGGCCCGCGCGGCGCGCAGGGCGAGATCGCGCTCGTAGGACTGCTCGGCCTCGGTGTCGGCCGTCACCTTCAGCTTCCGCACCAGCCAGGGCAGGCTCAGGCCCTGGAGCACGAGCGTGGCCATGATGACCCCGAAGGCGATGAAGACGATCTCGTCGCGGGCCGGGAAGGGGGAGCCGTCGTCCATGGTGAGCGGAATGGCGAGGGCGAGGGCGACGGAGGCCACGCCGCGCATCCCCGACCACCACATGACGACGGTCTCGCGCCAGCTGACCGGGATGTCCTCCTCCACGTCGCGCCGCGCGTGCAGCCGCTGCGTCACCCAGGTCATGGGCAGCAGCCACAGCAGCCGTACGACGATGACGACGCCCACGACGGCGCCCGACCAGCCGAGCATCTCGGTCCAGTGCCCCTCGGCCGTGCGGACGACGTTGTGCACCTCCAGGCCGATGAGGCCGAAGGCGACGCCGGTGACGAGGGTGTCGACGACGTCCCAGAAGGCGCGGCCGGTGAGCCGGGTCATGACGTCGTCCGCGTCGAAGGCGTGCTCGACCATGAACATGGCGGTGGTGACGACGGCGAGCACCCCCGAGCCGTGCAGCTCCTCGGCCAGCACGTACGAGGCGTACGGCACGAGGAGGGTCAGGCCGACCTGGAGGGTGGCGTCGCCGAGGTAGTCCATGAGCTTGTTGGCGGTCCAGGCGAGCCCGAAGCCGACGGCGACGGCGACGACGGCGGACAGCACGAGGGTGAGCGCGGCCTCTGGGAACGAGAAGGTGCCGCTCACGGCGGCGGCGATCGCGACGTGGTAGAGCACGATCGCGGTCACGTCGTTGAACAGGCCCTCGCCCTCCAGGATCGACACCATGCGGCGGGGCAGCCCCAGTTGGCCGGCGACGGCGGTCGCGGCGACCGGGTCGGGCGGCGCCACCAGCGCGCCGAGCGCGACGGCGGCGGCCATGGGCAGCCCGGGCACGACCGCGTTCGCGACGAAGGCGACCGCGGCCGTCGTGACGAAGACCAGGGCGACGGCCAGCAGGAAGATCGGTCTTCTGTTGGCCGCGAACTGGCGCCAGGAGGTGCGGTGCACGGCCGCGTACAGGAGCGGCGGCAGCACGATCGGCAGGATCAGGTCGGGCGAGATGTCGACATTGGGCACGGCGCTGATCAGGGCGAGCACGAGGCCGAGCAGGGTCATCAGGACCGGCGAGGGCAGTCCGAGCCGGTCCCCGAGCGGAACGCTCAGGACGGCCCCGAGCAACAGCGCGAACAGCAGGGCCAATTGATCCACGGGGGCTCCGACCAGGCTCGACGATCAAGGATGTCAGGCCTCAAGGGTGCCACGCGTATCCGGTCGAACCGGACACGAGGGGGCCTCAGTCGAGCGGCTTGCGCATCGCCCGGTGCGGGATCCCCGCGTCGGGGAACTCCGGCCCGTACACCTCGTAGCCGAGCCGCTCGTAGAAGCCCAGGGCGTGGGTCTGCGCGTGCAGGTCCACCGCCGCGAGGCCCCGCTCGCGGGCCGCGTCCTCGATGGCGCGCACCAGCGCCGCGCCCACGCCGAGCCCGCGCGCGGCCTTGGTCACGGCGAGCCGGCCGAGGGCGCCGACGTCCGCCGCGCCCCCGTTCTTCACCGCGGCGGCCTCGCCGGTCAGCAGCCGGCCCGTGCCCAGCGGCACCCCGTCCGCCCGCACCGCGAGCACGTGCACCGCGCCCGCGTCGTACGTGTCGTACTCCAGCTCCTCGGGCACGCCCTGCTCGGCGACGAACACGTCCCGGCGCACGGCGAAGCAGGACTCCCGGTCCGCCTCGGACAGCGCGACGCGGACGCCGAAGCCGCTCACGAGCTCTCTTCCCTCACCCGGTCGAGCGCGGTCTGCAGGTCCTCGGGGTAGGCGCTCTCGAACTCGACCCAGCGGCCGTCCGAGGGGTGCTCGAAGCCGAGCCGCACCGCGTGCAGCCACTGGCGCGAGACGCCGAGGCGCTTGGCGAGCGTGGGGTCGGCGCCGTAGGTGAGGTCGCCGACGCAGGGGTGCCGGTGCGCGGACATGTGCACGCGGATCTGGTGGGTGCGGCCCGTCTCCAGCTTGATGTCGAGCAGCGACGCGGAGCGGAACGCCTCGATCAGGTCGTAGTGCGTCACCGACGGCTTGCCCTCGGCGATGACCGCCCACTTGTAGTCGTGGTTCGGGTGGCGGCCGATGGGGGCGTCGATGGTGCCGCTCATCGGGTCGGGGTGGCCCTGCACGAGCGCGTGGTAGCGCTTGTCCGGGATCCGCTCCTTGAACTGGCGCTTGAGCGAGGTGTACGCCCGCTCGGACTTGGCGACGACCATCAGGCCCGAGGTGCCCACGTCGAGGCGGTGCACGATGCCCTGGCGCTCGGCGGCGCCGGAGGTGGAGATCCGGTACCCGGCGGCGGCGAGGCCGCCGATCACGGTCGTGCCGGTCCAGCCCGGGCTCGGGTGGGCGGCGACGCCCACCGGCTTCACGATCACCACGATGTCGTCGTCGTCGTAGACGATCTCCATGCCCTCGACGGGCTCGGCGACGATCTGCACCGGCGCGGCCGCCTGCGGCATCTCGACCTCGAGCCAGGCCCCGCCGTGCACCCGCTCGGACTTGCCCACGACCGACCCGTCGACCGTGACCTTCCCGGCGGCGGCGAGCTCGGCGGCCTTGGTGCGGGAGAAGCCGAACATGCGGGAGATGGCGGCGTCGACGCGCTCGCCCTCCAGGCCGTCGGGCACGGGCAGGGTTCGGATCTCGGGAATCGTGCTCACGCATCGAGTATGCCGGAGCGCGCCGGCACTCCCGACCGCGAGGCCCCGGCCCGGGTCCGGGCGGGGCCCTCGGCTCAGTCCTTGTGCACGGTCCCGTCGGGGTCGATGCCGCGGAACGAGAGCAGCACGATCAGGATGCCGCCGCACACGATGGCGGAGTCGGCGAGATTGAACACCGGGTAGTTCTTCGGCGCGATGAAGTCGACCACGGCGCCCTCGAAGACGCCGGGGGCGCGGAAGATCCGGTCGGTGAGATTGCCGAGCGCACCGCCCAGGAGCAGGCCGAGCGCGATCGCCCACGGCAGGCTGTAGAGCTTCCTGGCGAGCCGCACGATGACGACGATCACGGCCGCCGCGATCACGGTGAAGATGATCGTGAAGGCCTCGCCGACGCCCCAGGCCGCGCCCGGGTTGCGGATGACCTCGAGCTGGAGCCAGTCGCCGAGGATCTGGATGGACTCCCGGTGCTCCAGCTTCGCGACCACGATCAGCTTGCTGACCAGGTCGAGGGCGTACGCCAGCGCGGCCACGGCGAACAGCACGGCGATGCGCCGCGCGCCCCTGGGCCGCTCGGCGGTCGTCTCCTGCTCCGGAGCCTCCTGCGGATCCTGAGCGGCGGCCTCGTCGGCCTTGTCCGGCTCGGCCGCCCCTGCCTCGGAAGAATCCGGCGTACCGATGATGCGCTCCGCCTCTGCCACGTGAGTCCCTCGACCTAGGTACCTGACTGAGGACGAGAGTACGTCACGCACCTCGGGAGCGGTTCAGTAGCGGCGCTCCTGCTTCTGCTTGCACTCCACACACAGGGTCGCCCGGGGGAAGGCCTGCATCCGGGCCTTGCCGATCGGGTTGCCGCAGTTCTCGCAGAGCCCGTAGGTGCCGGCGTCCAGGCGCTGCAGGGCGTGCTCGGTCTGCTCCAGCATCTCGCGCGCGTTGGCCGCCAGGGCCATCTCGTGCTCGCGCGTGATGTTCTTCGTGCCGGTGTCGGCGTCGTCGTCGCCCGCGCCGTCGCCGGAGTCCCGCATCAGGCCGGCCAGGCCCTCCTCGGCCGCGGCGATCTCGCTGCCGAGCCGCAGTGCCTCGCTCTGCAGCTCGGCACGCGCCTCGGCGACCTCGTCCGGGGTCCAGGGGTCCTCGCCCGGCCGTACGGCCAGCTCGCCGGGTTCGACGGCGGTGCCCCTCGCCTTGGGAACCGCGCCGGGCTGCTGCGCCGCCGTGGCCGTGCCCTGAGTCTTCTTCGCAACCACTGTCGTGGCTCCCGTCGTCCTCGCGGTCTCGTCCGCGTCCTCGGCCGTCTTCTTCGCGCCCTTGCGTCCCACGGCGACGCCGGCCTTCTTCGCCGCCGCCTTGGCCGTTGTCTTCTTCGCCGCCGCCTTCTTCGTCGTACGTTTCCCCTCCGGGGCGCCCGAGGCACCTGTGGTCGCCTTCTTGGCAGCGGCCTTCTTGGTGGTGGCCTTCGTGGTCGTGGCCTTCTTCGTGGTGGCCTTCTGGGCATCCGCCCCCTTGGCCGCGCTCTTCACGGCGGCGGACTTCTTGCCGGTGGCGGTCTCCTTCGGTGTGGCGGCGTCGGGCGCCGAGGCCGCGGTCTTCCGGGACGTGGACTTCACCGCCTTACCGGTGGCCTCCTTGCCCGTGCCCGCCTTGCCGGTGCCCGTGGATCTGCCGGTCGCAGACTGCTGAACGGCGGTCTTCTTCGCCACCATGGCCGCGGCCCCTTCACAATTTGTGATCTTGCACGCGAATCGTGCTGGGACGATAAATCGACTCGGGGCCCGCGGCAACGGGACGGGCACCCGTCGCGCCGTGGCTCGAAACCGTTGTGCCCAGCTCCCCGCCCGGTAATCCGCCGCTCCGCGCGCCGCGCCCCAGGACGCCGTTCGGGTCACCCCGCTCCCCCGCGGCCGGCCCCGGCAGGACCGTCGCCCCGCACCTCTCCCTCGCCACCTCCCGGGCATAGAATGTGGCAAAAGCGGAGAAGGTGCATCATCATGCGCAAAGTAGCCGACTGCCGGGACTTCCCCAGCGAGATGAACTGCACGCTGACCATCTCGGGCGAGGAGGAAGAGGTCGTGCGGGCCGCGGCCGAGCACGCAGCCTCCGTCCACGGCCACACCGACAGCCCCGAGCTGCGGGAGATGATCCGCGGCGGGCTCAAGGACGAGGTCCCCCAGCACGCCTGACCCCGCCCGCTGCCGTCCCCGTACCCGGCCCGCCGCGAAACCGGTCGGCCGCGCCCGCCCGGGCGCCGTACACTGGCCGGAGCGAAAGGCTTGGATGGGGACGAGTAGCGGCGTACGCAGCCATGAGCGACCTGGGGACGGTGGAAGCCCGGGGGCGAGCGCGACGCGAAGATCACCCCGGAGCCGCCGGAAGAAAGCCGCAGCACCACAGCGGCCGGTAGACCCGGCGTCGCGAACCCAATGAGGGGGCCCACCGAGGCGCGTACCGGCGCCGCAGCGGGCCAAGGAGGGTGGTACCGCGGGAGCGCGCCGCACACGGCGTACAGCACACAGGCTCTCGTCCCTCCGACGGAGAGAAGCACGTCCGCCGGAGGAAGACTGATGACGCAGTACCGCCAGGTGCCCGCCCAGGTCGACCTGCCCGCCCTCGAGCACGCCGTGCTCGACTTCTGGCGCGAGCAGAAGATCTTCGCCAAGACCCTGGAGCAGTCCGAAGGGCGCCCCGAGTGGGTGTTCTACGAGGGCCCGCCCACGGCCAACGGCATGCCGGGCGCCCACCACATCGAGGCCCGCGTCTTCAAGGACGTCTTCCCCCGCTTCCGCACGATGCGCGGCTACCACGTGGGGCGCAAGGCGGGCTGGGACTGCCACGGCCTCCCGGTGGAGCTGGCGGTCGAGAAGGAGCTCGGCTTCAGCGGCAAGAAGGACATCGAGGCGTACGGCATCGCGGAGTTCAACGCGAAGTGCCGCGAGTCCGTGACCCGGCACACCGACGCCTTCACCGAGCTGACGACCCGCATGGGTTACTGGGTCGACCTCGACGACGCGTACCGGACGATGGACCCGGAGTACGTCGAGTCCGTCTGGTGGTCGCTGAAGGAGATCTTCAACAAGGGCCTGCTGGTCCAGGACCACCGCGTCGCCCCCTGGTGCCCGCGCTGCGGCACGGGCCTGTCGGACCACGAGCTCGCGCAGGGCTACGAGACGGTCGTGGACCCGTCGGTCTACGTCCGTTTCCCCCTCACCTCCGGTCCGCTGGCCGGCCAGGCCTCGCTCCTGGTCTGGACGACGACCCCCTGGACCCTGGTGTCCAACACGGCGGTCGCCGCGCACCCCGAGGTCCGCTACGTCGTGGCGACGAACGGCGAGGAGAAGCTCGTCGTCGCCGAGCCGCTCCTCGCCAAGGCGCTCGGCGAGGGCTGGGAGACGACCGGCGAGTCCTTCACCGGCGCGGAGATGGAGCGCTGGAAGTACCAACGTCCGTTCGAGCTCGTGGAGTTCCCGGCGGAAGCCCACTATGTGGTCAACGCCGAGTACGTGACGACCGAGGACGGTACGGGTCTGGTCCACCAGTCCCCCGCGTTCGGTGAGGACGACCTCAAGGTCTGCCGCGCGTACGGACTGCCGGTGGTCAACCCGGTGCAGCCCGACGGCACCTTCGCGGCCGACGTCCCGCTGGTCGGCGGCGTCTTCTTCAAGAAGGCCGACGAGGCGCTCACCGCGGACCTGGACGCGCGCGGCCTGCTGTTCCTGCACGTCCCGTACGAGCACAGCTACCCACACTGCTGGCGCTGCCACACGGCGCTGCTCTACTACGCGCAGCCGTCCTGGTACATCAGGACGACGGCCGTCAAGGACCGCCTTCTCGAGGAGAACGAGAAGACGAACTGGTTCCCTGACACGGTCAAGCACGGCCGCTTCGGCGACTGGCTGAGCAACAACATCGACTGGGCGCTGTCCCGCAACCGCTACTGGGGCACCCCGCTGCCCATCTGGCGCTGCGAGGAGGGCCACCTCACCTGCGTCGGCTCCCGCGCGGAGCTCTCCGAGCTGACCGGCACCGACCAGTCCTCGCTCGACCCGCACCGCCCGTACATCGACGACGTCACCTTCACCTGCACCACCGAGGGCTGCTCCCTCGACGCGGTGCGCGTGCCCGAGGTGATCGACGCCTGGTACGACTCGGGCTCGATGCCGTTCGCGCAGTGGGGCTACCCGTACAAGAACAAGGAGCTGTTCGAGAGCCGGTACCCGGCCCAGTTCATCTCCGAGGCCATCGACCAGACCCGTGGCTGGTTCTACACGCTGATGGCCGTCGGCACCCTGGTCTTCGACAAGTCCTCCTACGAGAACGTCGTGTGCCTCGGCCACATCCTGGCCGAGGACGGCCGCAAGATGTCCAAGCACCTGGGGAACATCCTGCAGCCGATCCCGCTGATGGACCAGCACGGCGCGGACGCCGTACGCTGGTTCATGGCCGCCGGCGGCTCCCCGTGGGCGGCGCGCCGCGTCGGCCACGGCACCATCCAGGAGGTCGTCCGCAAGACGCTCCTCACGTACTGGAACACGGTGGCCTTCCAGGCCCTGTACGCCCGTACGTCGAACTGGGCGCCCAGCGCCGCGGATCCGGCCCCGGCCGACCGCGGTGTCCTGGACCGCTGGCTGCTGTCCGAGCTGCACCAGCTCACGGACGAGGTCACCAAGGCCCTGGAGGCGTACGACACCCAGCGTGCCGGCAAGCTCCTGTCGGCCTTCGTCGACGACCTGTCGAACTGGTACGTGCGCCGCTCGCGCCGTCGCTTCTGGCAGGGCGACAAGGCCGCGCTGCGCACCCTGCACGACGTGGTCGTGACGGTCACTCAGCTGATGGCGCCGCTCACGCCGTTCATCACGGAGCGGGTCTGGCAGGACCTGGTCGTGCCGGTGACGCCGGACGCGCCGGAGTCGGTGCACCTGTCCTCGTGGCCCGAGGCGGACACCGCGGCGATCGACCCGACGCTGTCGACGCAGATGGCGCTCGTGCGCCGGCTCGTCGAGCTGGGCCGCGCCACGCGCGCGGAGTCGGGCGTCAAGACCCGTCAGCCGCTGTCGCGGGCACTCGTCGCGGCGTCCGGCTTCGAGGCGCTGTCCCCGGAGCTGCACGCGCAGATCACCGAGGAGCTGAACGTCAGCTCGCTGGCCTCGCTGTCCGAGGTGGGCGGCTCGCTGGTCGACACGACGGCCAAGGCGAACTTCCGGGCGCTCGGCAAGCGCTTCGGCAAGCGCGTCCAGGACGTCGCGAAGGCCGTGGCCGCCGCCGACGCCGCCGCGCTGTCCCTGGCGCTGCGCGAGGGCACCGCGACGGTCGAGATCGAGGGCGAGACGGTCGCTCTGGCCCCGGACGAGGTCATCATCACGGAGACCCCGCGCGAGGGCTGGTCCGTGGCCTCGGACTCCGGCGCCACCGTGGCCCTCGACCTGGAGATCACCGAGGAGCTGCGACAGGCCGGCCTGGCCCGTGACGCGATCCGGCTGATCCAGGAGGCCCGCAAGAACAGCGGCCTCGACGTCGCCGACCGGATCGCCCTGCGCTGGTCGTCCACGGACCCGGCGGTGACCGCGGCCCTGGCCGAGCACTCGGGCCTGATCGCGGACGAGGTCCTGGCCACGGACTTCTCCGCGGGTGAGGCGGACGCCACCTACGGCGAGCCGTTCACGGACGAGGGTCTGAGCCTGGAGTTCCGCCTCAAGAAGGCGTAGATCACACCCGGCACAGCCCGAAGGGCCGGCCCCGCCAGAGAAATCCGGCGGGGCCGGCCCTTCGGCGTTTTGTGCGCGAGCACACATGAACTCCCACCCCGAGCGGAGCGGAAAAGGCCCTGGCCCGGATCGCAGAAACGATCCGGGCCAGGGCCTGAATGAACGCCGACGCCTTCTCAGGCGCGCGGGGCGCCGCTTAGTTGTCGTCCTCGTCGATGAGGAAACCGCGCATCGGCGACGGAGCCTGCTGCATCGGCTGCGGGGCCTGCGGCCGCACCGGCGCCATCGGCTGCGTCATCGCGGGCGACATCTGCTGCTGGCCGCCGTAGGACGGACCACCGGCCGGCGGGTTGCCGCCCATGGTCTGGTTGCCACCGTAGGACGGGGCACCCGCACCGGCCGGAGCCATCGACGGCGCCGGGGACGGCGGCAACGACGCGGCGGCCGGGTTGCGCGGCGGGGCCAGCGACTCGTCGCCCTGGCTCTCCAGCTGACGCAGCTGCGACTCCAGGTAGGACTTCAGACGCGTGCGGTACTCGCGCTCGAAGCCGCGCAGGTCCTCGACCTTGCGCTCCAGCGTGGCGCGAGCGGACTCCAGGGAGCCCATCGCGACGCGGTGCTTCTCCTGCGCGTCCCGCTCCAGGGCGTCGGCCTTGGCACGGGCGTCACGCTCGAGACCCTCGGCGCGGCTGCGGGCCTCGCCGACGATCTTGTTCGCCTCGGAGCGGGCCTCGGCGATCGCCTGGTCGGCGGTCTGCTGGGCCAGCGAGAGGACACGCGCGGCGCTGTCGCCACCGGGACCCTGGCCGGGCTGCTGCATCTGCGGGGGACCGCCGTGGCCGCCCATCGGGCCGCCCATCGGGCCGCTCAGCTGTCCCTGGGGACCACCGAGCTGACCCTGGCCGAGCTGACCCTGGCCCATCGGACCCGGGCCCTGGCCCATCGGACCGGGACCCTGCGGGCCAGGTCCCTGCGGACCGTGGCCACCGGGACCGGCCGGAAGCTGCGGGGCACCGCTCGGCAGCTGCGGGGGGCCGCCCATGGGGCCACCCATCTGCTGCTGCGGCGGGCCCGATATGCCGGCGGGCACGGGGGCGCCGGGACCGCGCATACCCTGCGGCGGACCCTGCTGGTCCTGCGGACCGCCCTGGCCCTCGGGGCCACCGGGGCCCTTGCGCATGCCGCCCTGCTGCTGGTTCTGTGCAGCGGCACGGGTGGCTGCGGCGAGTTTGGCGCGCAGGTCCTCGTTCTCACGAAGGAGACGGGTCAGTTCGGCTTCGACCTCATCGAGGAAGGCATCGACCTCGTCCTCGTCATAGCCTTCTCGGAGGCGGACGGTCGTGAACTGCTTGTTCCGCACGTCCTCGGGGGTCAACGGCATCTCTTCACCTCAACGTTGTCGTCGGCATTCGGCAAGACCGTAATTGACATCGTGCTCACAGCCGGCTCACGACGGAGATCAGGATGTAGACGATGATCATCAGTACGAAGAAGGACAGGTCGAGCGCCACGCCCCCGAGACGCAGCGGCGGAATGAACCGCCGCAGAAGCTTGAGCGGTGGATCAGTGACAGTGTAGGTGGCCTCCAGAACGACCACCATCGCCTTGCCGGGTTGCCACGAGCGGGCGAACTGGAAGACGTAGTCCATGACCAGCCGGAAGATCAGCACGATGAGGAAACACATCAGCGCGATGTAGACCACATCCAAAACCACGCCCATGTCGGTGGTTCCCTCTCCCCTGTGTCTCGTGCCTCGTGACTAGTACATAGCTAGCCGTTGAACTAGTGCTGCGTCTCAGCTCTGGTTGAAGAACCCGCCCTCTGCGATGCGGGCCTTGTCCTCCGCCGTGACATCGACGTTAGCAGGCGACAACAGGAACACCTTCTGAGTCACCCGCTCGATGCTCCCGTGCAGACCGAACACCAGACCGGCCGCAAAGTCGACAAGTCGCTTCGCGTCGGTGTCGTCCATCTCCGTCAGATTCATGATCACCGGAGTGCCCTCGCGGAAGTGTTCCCCGATGGTACGGGCCTCGTTGTAGGTCCGCGGGTGCAGCGTGGTGATGCGGTACGGCTCCCGCTCGGACACGACCTTGGGCATGATCACCGGTGCGTTCTTCTCCAGGCTCTGACGTTCAGGTGTGATGGATGCCACGGGGGCGATTCGCGCCGGACGTCCGGAATCGGCGGTCAGCGACGCGGGCTGGCGCACCGGCTCGCGCGGCGCGGGGGCCTGCACCACTCGTACCGATTCGTCCGCTTCTGCCGGGCGGGAGTTGTGTGACGAGTGCGACGGCTCGTGCCGTCGGCGGTCACGCTCGGGCTCGGGGTCGAGCTCGGGCTCGAAGTCGTCGTCGGGGTCGAACCCCCGGCCGTCGTACCCATCGTCCTCCACGAGGCCGAGGTAGACCGCCATCTTGCGCATCGCGCCGGCCATGCTCTGAGTCCTCCGCTCTGTGGTGGATCGGCTGAGGCTGACGTCAACCAATGTGCCCGCGATCCACGCGATCTCCCCGCCCATCAGCGAGAATGACCATATTTTCTGCTGTGGTCCGACTTCTTGGCGACGTTACCCGAGCCTGGGTCGGACTCCGAGGACCGCCGTACCGACGCGCACATGTGTCGCTCCGGCCGCCACAGCCTCTTCGAGGTCCGAACTCATCCCTGCCGACACCATGTTCGCAGCCGGATGGGCCACGCGCAGGTGAGTCGACAAATCCATGAGCCGCTCGAACGCCGCCTGTTGCCGCCCCGCGTAGGCCCCCGTGAGCGGCGCGACCGTCATCAGACCGTCGAGCCGCAGCCCCGGGGCCTCGGCCACGCGAGCGGCCAGTTCCTCCACTCCCCCCACTCCCACGCCGCCGCGCTCACCGCGCCCGTCCTCCTCGGCGTCGAGCGCGACCTGGATCAGACAGCCCAGCTCGCGCTCGGCCCGCACGGCCTCCTTGGACAGGGCCGTGACGAGCTTCGCGCGGTCGACGGACTGCACCAGACCGGCATAACCGACCACGGAACGGACCTTGTTGGTCTGCAACTGGCCGACGAAGTGCCATGTGAGGGGCAGATCCGCACATTCCGCGGCCTTGGGGGCGGCGTCCTGGTCGCGGTTCTCGGCCACGTGCCGTACGCCGAGCCCGGACAGGATCCGCACGTCGCTCGCGGGGTAGGTCTTGGTGACCACGATCAGGGTCACGTCCTCGCGCTTGCGACCGGCGGCCGCGCACGCGGCAGAGATACGTTCCTCCACCGCCGCCAGGTTCGAGGCGAGTTCGGCCTCTCGGCCCTGGAGGTCCGAAGGTCCCTGAAGGTCCGTCATGTCGTATCAGTCCAGCCAGACGTAGCCGGCGAGCCGGCCGGTGGCCTTGTCGCGGCGGTAGGAGAAGTGGTCGTGCGATTCGAGGGTGCACACCGGCGACTGCTCGCGGTCGCGCACCCCCAGCCGCTCCAGTTGCGCGTGCACACCGGCGGTCACGTCGACGGCCGGGGTGCCCCAACTGGTCTCGGCGTACGCCGCGGGTTCCACCGCCGCGACGTCCGCGCGCATCTCGGCCGGGACTTCGTAACACCGCCCGCAGACCGCGGGTCCGGTGCGGGCCACGATCCGGTCCGGGTCCGCGCCGAGCCGCACCATCGCGCCGACCGCGGCGGGGACGACTCCGGCGATCATGCCGGGGCGCCCCGCGTGTGCGGCGGCAACGACACCGGCGACCGGGTCGGCGAGCAGGACGGGTGTGCAGTCCGCGGTGAGCACGGCGAGGGCGAGCCCGCGCCGCACGGTCACGATCGCGTCGACGCACGGAATGTCGGCGTCCGGGCCCCAGGGCCCGTCCACCACCTCGACGTCGGGCCCGTGCACCTGGTTCATCCAGACCACCCGGCCCGGCTCGAGGCCGAGTTCCCGCGCCGCCAGTTCACGGTTGCGCAGGACGGCCGCGGGGTCGTCGCCGACCGCGCCGCCGAGGTTGAGCTCCGCGTACGGAGCGGCGCTCACCCCGCCCCACCGGTCGGTGAAGGCGAAGTGCGCGCCGCTCACGGTGTCGCGCTGTCCTATCACTTCGGCGACGTCCCCATCAGGCCCAGGAACGTCACTTCAGGAAGTCCGGGACGTCCAGCTCCTCGGCCTGGCTGTCCGGGTAGGACGGCCGGGGCACCTGGGGCGGGGTGACCGGGACGGCCGGCGCCTCGTTGACCGGCGCGGCCTCGACGGGCTCCGGAGCCTTGGGCTCCTCCCGCGGGGTGACGCTGCCGAGCGAGCCGAAGCTCGGGCGCGAGGGCTCGGGGGCCGGCGCCGGACGCGAGGCCGGGGCGGGCTCCTCGCGCTTGGCCGAGGCCGAACCGATCACGTTGTCCCGCTTGTTCGGCGGCTGGCCGCCGTCGAAGCCGGCGGCGATCACGGTGACCCGCACCTCGTCGCCGAGGGCGTCGTCGATGACGGCGCCGAAGATGATGTTCGCCTCGGGGTGCGCGGCCTCGCTGACCAGCTGGGCGGCCTCGTTGATCTCGAACAGGCCGAGGTCGGAGCCGCCGGAGATGGAGAGCAGCACGCCGCGGGCGCCGTCGATGGACGCCTCGAGGAGCGGCGAGGAGATCGCCATCTCCGCGGCGGCCACGGCGCGGTCGTCGCCGCGGGCCGAGCCAATGCCCATGAGGGCCGAACCCGCCTCGGACATGACGGACTTGACGTCCGCGAAGTCGAGGTTGATGAGACCCGGGGTGGTGATGAGGTCGGTGATGCCCTGGACACCGGAGAGCAGGACCTGGTCCGCCGACTTGAAGGCGTCGAGGACGGAGACCTGCCGGTCCGAGATGGACAGGAGCCGGTCGTTCGGAATGACGATGAGGGTGTCGACCTCTTCGCGGAGCTCGGCGATGCCGTCCTCCGCCTGGTTCGCCCGGCGCCGGCCCTCGAAGGTGAACGGGCGGGTGACCACGCCGATCGTGAGGGCGCCGAGCGAGCGCGCGATGTTGGCCACGACGGGTGCGCCGCCGGTGCCGGTGCCGCCGCCTTCACCGGCGGTGACGAAGACCATGTCGGCCCCCTTGAGAACCTCCTCGATCTCCTCGCGGTGGTCCTCGGCCGCCTTGCGTCCGACGGCCGGATTGGCTCCGGCGCCGAGTCCGCGGGTGAGTTCACGGCCGACGTCGAGCTTGACGTCCGCGTCGCTCATCAACAGGGCTTGCGCGTCGGTGTTGATGGCGATGAACTCGACGCCCTTGAGACCGACCTCGATCATCCGGTTGATGGCATTGACACCACCGCCGCCGACACCGATGACTTTGATGACTGCGAGGTAGTTCTGCGGTGCTGCCACGTCGAAGGCCTCTCGCCTCGAGTTACGTGTCGCCGCTTCGCTTCTACGGTGCGACGACTGATGCCGAATTGGGACGGTCCGGACCACTAGTTGAGTACTAGTCGACTGCCGACCCGAACCCTAACGCTGAAGTTTAGGGTTACCAGTGTGTCTGTTTCCTGGACTCTTCCGAACCTGACACTAAGTCGACAAGTGGCGCCCGTTCAACGAACACGCCGAACCTCCCGTTTTTCTTTTCACCCTATGTGATCAGCCGTAGCGCTGCCCAACCAGGGTGCTGGCCTGCGCCGATGAGCGTCAACTCCGCGACGAGGCCGGGGCGGTGGGGACACTCACGTCGAAGTGCCGGGCCTTCGGGGCTGCTTTCATGAGAGCGACGAGTGCACGCGCCTTGGCCGCGCCCTTCTCGGCACTTCCCCACTCGACGACCCGCCCCCGGGTGAGCTCCAGCGAGATGGCGTCGTACGAACGGACCTTGAGATTCCGGGTGTCGCGCGCGACTCCCGGCGGGAGCTGCCCCGCGACGCGCACCGCCTCCCGCACCAGCCGGTCGGGGCCGAAGCGGCGCAGACTGGCCGCGGCGCCGCTGTGATCCGGCGTCAATTCGAGGCGGGGAACACCTTCGGGAGCCTTGTCGACCGTCGCGAAACGGACGCCTTTACGGTCAATTTCGACGAACTTGCCCGAATTTCTGGTGTCTTCACTGAGAAGAACCGGCTTGCGTTCCGTCACTTTCAGCCCGATTCCGTGCGGCCAGGAACGGACGACGTCCACCGAGTCGATCCGCGTCAGTTTCCGCCGCAGCCGGGCCTCGATGGCGTCGGTGTCGACCGAGACCAGCGGGGCGCCGACCGGCACGGCGGCCGCGTCCCGCACCTCGGCCGGGGTCAGGACCTCGGTGCCCGAGGTGGTCACGCGGTCCACACGCAGCCACTGGGAGCCGTAGAGGAGCCAGATGCCGCCCGCCACGGCGAGGACGAGCAGCACTCCGGTCACGACGAGGGTGCGCACCCTCGGCATGCGCACCCTCGTGGGGGCGGGGGGCGGTTCGGGCGTCCCGGTCCTGTCGCGTTCGCCGCGGTCCGCGGTGGTCGCCTTGGCCACGCTCCCCTGCCTTCACATCCGCACGTCCGCTAGTGACGCGAGTTGATCGCCTCGTACACCATTCCGACGAGGAGGTCGTCGGCGTCCCTGCGGCCGAACTCGGAGGCGGCGCGGGACATCTCGTACAGCCGGTGCGGGTCGGCGAGGACGGGCAGGACGTTGCCCTGGACCCACTCGGGGGTCAGCTCCGCGTCGTCGACCAGCAGGCCGCCGCCGGCCTTGACCACCGGCTGGGCGTTCAGCCGCTGTTCGCCGTTGCCGATGGGCAGCGGGACGTAGGCGGCCGGGAGTCCGACGGCGGAGAGTTCGGCGACGGTCATCGCGCCCGCGCGGCAGAGCATCATGTCGGCCGCGGCGTACGCGAGGTCCATCCGGTCCACGTACGGTACCGGGATGTACGGGGGCATCCCCGGCATCTGCTGGACCTGCGGCAGTTCGTTCTTCGGGCCGACCACGTGCAGGATCTGGATGCCGGACTGCTGGAGCAGCGGGGCGACGCGCTGGACGACCTCGTTGAGGTGCCGGGCGCCCTGCGAGCCGCCGGAGACCAGCAGCGTCGGCAGGTTCGGGTCGAGGCCGAACGCGGCACGGGCCTCCGGGCGCATCTGGGCCCGGTCGAGCAGCGCGATGGTGCGGCGCAGCGGGATGCCGATGTAGCGGGCGTTCCGCAGCTTGCTGTCGGGCGTGGAGACCGCGACCTGGGCCGCGTACCGCGAGCCGATCTTGTTGGCCAGACCCGGCCGGGCGTTGGCCTCGTGCACCACGATCGGCACGCCGAGCCGCTTGGCGGCGAGGTAGCCGGGCAGGGCCACGTAGCCGCCGAAGCCGACGACGGCGTCGGCCTTGGTGCGCTCGAGGATCTGCTCGGCGGCCTTGATGGTGCCGCGCAGCCGCCCCGGGACCGTGATCAGTTCAGGGGTGGGCTTGCGCGGCAGGGGTACGGCGGGGATCAGCGCGAGATCGTAGCCGCGCTCCGGTACGAGACGGGTCTCCAGGCCGCGCTCCGTGCCGAGCGCCGTGATCCCCACGGTCGGGTCCTGCCTGCGCAGGGCGTCCGCGAGGGCGAGCGCCGGCTCGATGTGGCCGGCGGTCCCCCCACCGGCGAGTACGACATGCACCGAAATTCACCGCTCTCCGGACGAACGCGCCTGAGCGCGCCGTCGCATCGTGTTCCATCTCATCCGTGGCTGCCGCATGGCGAGGGCCGCCCGCGCCGCCGGTTCGTCCCGCGCGAACGCGATCAGAAGTCCTACGGCGAACATGGTCGGCAGCAGCGCCGAACCCCCGTACGAGAACAGCGGGAGCGGGACTCCGGCGATCGGCAGCAGGCCGAGCACCGCACCGATGTTGACCACGGCCTGCGCCGTGATCCAGGTCGTCACGCCACCCGCGGCGTATCGAACGAAGGGGTCCTCCGTGCGTCCGGCCACGCGGATACCCGCATAGCCTAGAGCCGCGAACAGGGCGAGCACCGACAGCGTCCCCGCCAGGCCCAGTTCCTCACCGGTGATGGCAAAGATGAAGTCGGTGTGCGCTTCGGGAAGTTGACCCCATTTTTCCACACTCGCCCCCAGGCCGGAACCGAAGAGTCCGCCGGAGGCCAGGGCGTAGATCCCGTGCAGTCCCTGCCAGCACAGATCGTCGGGCCCGGCGTCGGCACGGCCCAGACAGGCCAGGCGCGCCATACGGTTCGGGCTGGTCTTGATGAGCATGATCCCGATGGCGCCGGCGACCGCGAGCACCCCGACGAAGAGCCGGGTGGGGGCGCCGGCCAGCCACAACAGGCCGAACAGGATGGCTGTGAGAAGGATCGCGGTGCCCATGTCGCCGCCGAGCATGATGAGTCCGAGCAGCAGGAAGGCGACGGGGACCAGCGGCACCAGCATGTGCTTCCACTGGGTCAGCAGCCGCTTGTCGTGCTTGCGGGCCAGCAGGTCGGCGCCCCACAGGATGAGCGCCAGCTTCCCGAACTCGCTGGGCTGGAGCATGAAGGGGCCGCCGAGCGAGATCCAGTTCTGATTGCCGTTGATCGACACTCCTATCCCCGGGATCTGCACGAGGACCATGAGGAAGACGCTGACGGCGAGGATCGGGTAGGCGAGCGCGCGGTGCAGCTTGACCGGCATCCGCATCGCGACGAGCAGCAGGATCGTGCCGAGGACGGCCGCGACGAACTGCTTGCGGAAGAAGTACGAACTGGACAGGCCCATCTGCAGGGCCGTGATCATCGACGCCGAGTAGACCATCACGAGGCCGAGCACGGTGAGCAGGGACGCGGCGCCGAGGATCAGGTAATACGCGGTGAGCGGCCGGTCCCAGGCGCGGCGGGCGCGCCCGTAGAAGGTGCGCACGGGGTTGGCGCGGGCCCGGTAGACCTTGCTGGTCCTGCGGGGCGGTGCGGCGGGGCGCTTGGTCGTACGGGCACTACCGGGCATTGCCGCTCCCCCGAGCCCCTGAGCCTTCCGTCAACGCTGCCACGTCCCCTCCCGAGGGTGCCCGGCGTCACCGGGCACCCGGGGGTCCCGTCAGACGCTGGTGGCGCCGAGTTCGCGGACCGCTGCCGCGAACGCCTCGCCACGCTTGTTGTAGTTGGTGAACATGTCCATCGACGCGCAGGCCGGGGCCATCAGGACGGTGTCGCCCGGGCGGGCGAGCCGTGCCGCCTCCTGCACCGCCGCCGACATCGCCCCAGTGTCGGTCCGCTCGAGGTCGACCACCGGGACTTCCGGGGCGTGTCGCTCCAGGGCTTCGCGGATCAGCGCGCGGTCCTGGCCGATGAGCACGACGCCGCGCAGCCGCTTCGCGGCGCCGGTGACGAGCTCGTCGAAGGTCGCGCCCTTGGCGAGGCCGCCGGCGATCCACACGATGGACTCGTACGCGGCCAACGAGGCCTGCGTGGCATGGGTGTTGGTCGCCTTGGAGTCGTCGACGTACGCGACCCCGTCGACGTCGGCGACGTGCGCGATGCGGTGCGCGTCCGGCGTGAAGTTGCGCAGTCCCTCGCGGACGGCCTGGGGCTCGACGCCGAAGGCGCGGGCGAGGGCCGCCGCCGCGAGGGCGTTGGCGATGTTGTGCGGGGCCGGCGGGTTGACGTCGGAGACCTCGGCGAGCTCCTGGGCGTTCTTCTGCCGGTTCTCGACGAAGGCCCGGTCCACCAGGATGCCGTCGACGACGCCGAGTTCGGAGGGGCCGGGGGTGCCGAGGGTGAAGCCGATGGCGCGGCAGCCCTCCTCGACGTCGGCCTCGCGGACCAGGTCCTCGGTGGCCTTGTCCGCGACGTTGTAGACGCAGGCGACCTGATTGCCCTCGTAGATGCGGCCCTTGTCGGCGGCGTACGCCTCCATGGAGCCGTGCCAGTCGAGGTGGTCGGGCGCGAGGTTCAGGACGGCGCCGGAGTGGGCGCGCAGGGAGGGCGCCCAGTGCAGCTGGTACGAGGAGAGCTCGACGGCGAACACGTCATAAGCGTCGTCGCCTTCGAGGACGACGTCGACGATCGGGGTGCCGATGTTGCCGACGGCCGCCGTGCGCAGACCCGCCGCCTCCAGGATCGAGGCGAGCATCTGGGTCGTCGTGGTCTTGCCGTTGGTGCCGGTGATCGCGAGCCAGGGGGCCGCGTCCGGGCCGCGCAGCCGCCAGGCGATCTCGACGTCGCCGACGACGTCGACACCCTTCGCGGCGGCCGCCGCGAAGAGCGGCGACGAGGGCTTCCAGCCCGGGGAGGTCACGACGAGTTCCGTGCCCTCGGGGAGCGTCTCGGCGTCCCCGAGCCGTACGGCGATGCCCTCGTCCGCGAGCAGGGCGGCCTTCTCGCGGTGCGTCTCGCTGTCGCCGCCGTCGACGACGGTCACGGACGCGCCGAGGCCGGCCAGGGCGCGGGCGGCGCTGAGGCCGCTCACGCCGAGACCGGCGACGGTGATGTGCTTGCCGTTCCAGGAATCCTGGGGCATGGTCACTTCTTGGCTGCCCATCCTGCGTAGAAGAGGCCGAGTCCGACGATCACGCACATGCCCTGGATGATCCAGAAGCGGACCACGATGAGGACTTCGGACCAGCCCTTGAGTTCGAAGTGGTGTTGCAGCGGCGCCATGCGGAAGACGCGCTTTCCGGTCATCTTGAAGGAGCCGACCTGGATGACCACGGACATCGTGATGAGGACGAACAGGCCGCCCAGGAGCGCGATCAGGAGCTCGGTGCGCGAGCAGATCGCGAGACCGGCCAGGGCGCCGCCGAGGGCGAGCGAGCCGGTGTCACCCATGAAGATCTTGGCGGGCGAGGTGTTCCACCACAGGAAGCCGAAGCAGGCGCCCATCAACGCGGAGGCGACGACGGCGAGATCGAGTGGGTCTCTGACCTCGAAACAGGCGGCCGGGTTGGTGAGGGTCTGCGCGTTGGCGCAGGACTCCTGGAACTGCCAGACGCCGATGAAGGTGTAGGCGCCGAAGACCATCACGGAGGCGCCGGTGGCGAGGCCGTCGAGGCCGTCGGTGAGGTTCACGCCGTTCGACATCGCGAGGATCATGAACAGCGCCCAGACCACGAAGAGCACCGGGCCGATCGTCCAGCCGAAGTCCTCCACGAAGGAGAGCTTGGTGGAGGCGGGGGTGTTGCCGCGCACGTCCGCGAAGTTGATGGCGAGCAGCGCGAAGGCGATGCCGACGATCAGCTGTCCGGCCATCTTGGCCTTGGCCCGCAGGCCGAGCGAACGCCGCTTGACGATCTTGATGTAGTCGTCGAGGAAGCCGACCAGGCCCATGCCCGCCATCAGGCCGAGCACCAGCAGGCCCGACAGGGTCGGGGCCGCGCCGGTGATCAGCTTGCTGAGGAAGTACGCGATGAGGGTCGCCAGGATGAAGGCGATACCGCCCATCGTCGGCGTACCGCGCTTGGCGTGGTGCTCGCGCGGGCCGTCGTCCCGGATGTACTGGCCGTAGCCCTTGCGGGCCAGCAGCTTGATGAGCAGCGGCGTCCCGACCAGGGTCAGGAACAGGCCGATCACACCCGCGAAGAGGATCTGCTTCATCATCGGGCATCAGCCCCGGCGTCGATGCCGCTGTCGAGCAGCGCCTGTGCCACGCTCTCCAGGCCCACCGACCTGGATGCCTTCACGAGCACGACGTCTCCCGGGCGCAGCTCGCTGCGCAACAGGTCGATCGCCGCCTGTGCGTCGGACACGTGCACCGACTCCTCACCCCACGAACCCTCGTTATAGGCGCCCAGTTGCAACCAGGACGCTTCCCTGCCCCCGACTGCCACGAGCTTGCTGACGTTGAGCCGGACGGCGAGCCGTCCGACGGCGTCGTGCTCGGCCAGCGACTCGTCGCCGAGCTCGGCCATCTGCCCGAGCACCGCCCACGTACGGCCCCCCGCGGCCCGTCGGGCCTGGCCCATCGCCGTGAGCGCGCGCAGGGCGGCTCGCATGGACTCGGGGTTCGCGTTGTAGGCGTCGTTGACGATCGTGACGCCGTCCGGACGCTCGGTGACCTCCATCCGCCAGCGGGACAGGGTGCCCGCCTCGGAGAGCGCGAGGGCGATCTCCTCCACGGACATGCCAAGGTCGTGGGCGACGGCGGCCGCGGCGAGCGCGTTCGACACGTGGTGCTCACCGTACAGGCGCAAGGTCACTTCGCTGCACCCGGTGGGTGTGTGAAGGCTGAAGGCGGGCTGTCCGTTCTCCGTGAGCCGGACATTCTCGGCGCGTACGTCGGCGTCGGCGGCCTCTCCGAAGAGGAGCACCTTCGCCCGCGTACGGGAGGCCATGGCGCGCACCAGCGGGTCGTCCGCGTTGAGGATCGCGGTGCCGTCGGCGGGCAGCGCCTCGACGAGTTCACCCTTCGCTTCCGCGATCTGCTCGCGGCCGCCGAACTCGCCGATGTGCGCGGTGCCGACGTTGAGGACGAGGCCCACCCTGGGAGGGGTGAGGCCGGTGAGGTACCGGATGTGGCCCTTGCCGCGGGCGCCCATCTCCAGGACGAGGAACTTCGTGTCGTCCGTGGCGGAGAGGGCGGTCAGCGGCAGGCCGATCTCGTTGTTGAACGAGCCGGGCGTGAAGACCGTGGGGGCCTTGCGCCGCAGCACCTGGGCGATGAGGTCCTTGGTGCTGGTCTTGCCGGCCGAGCCGGTCAGCGCGACGAGCGTCGCGCCGAGGCGGGCCACGACGTGCCGGGCGAGCGCGCCGAGCGCGGCCTGGACGTCGTCGACGACGATCGCGGGCACGCCGACGGGGCGGGACGCCAGGACGGCGGCCGCTCCCTGGTCGACGACCTGGCGCGCGTAGTCGTGGCCGTCGACCCGCTCACCTGCAAAGGCCGCGAACAGGCTGCCGGCCTCGACCTTGCGCGAGTCGATGACGACCGGCCCGGTGACCCGGACCGACTCGTCCGGTATGTCGTACGTCTGCCCGCCGACGGCTGAGGCGATCTCGGCGAGGGAGAGGGCGATCACAACTTCATCCCTGGGTCTGCTCGATGGCTTCGCGAAGCACCTGGCGGTCGTCGAAGGGACGCACCACCCCGGCGATGTCCTGGCCCTGCTCGTGGCCCTTGCCCGCGACGAGCACCGTGTCGCCGGGCTCGGCGCGCGCGACGGCGGCGGCGATGGCGGCGGCCCGGTCCTCGAAGACCTGGACCTCACCGCGCTCGTGCGCCGGCACGTCGGCGGCGCCCGCGAGCATCGTGGCGAGGATCGCGAGGGGGTCCTCGCCGCGGGGGTTGTCGGAGGTGAGGATGGCCGTGTCGGCGAACCGCGCGGCCGCGGCGCCCATCGGCATCCGCTTCGTACGGTCCCGGTCGCCGCCGCAGCCGAGGACGATGTGCAGCTTGTTCTCGGTGACCTTGCGCAGCGCCTTGAGGACGGACTCGACGGCGTCCGTCTTGTGGGCGTAGTCGACGACGGCCAGGTACTTCTGGCCGGCGTCCACCCGCTCCAGGCGGCCCGGCACCCCGGGGACGGCGGCGACGCCGTCGGCCGCGGTCTGCGGGTCGATGCCGGCGACGGCGAGGGTGACGATCGCGGCGACGGTGTTCGCCACGTTGAAAGGGCCGGGCAGCGGCGCCTTGGCGGTGATCCGCTCGCCCTTGGGGCCGACGACGGTCAAGGTGGAGCCGAGCGGCCCGACTTCGACGTCCTCGGCGCGCCAGTCGGCGTCCGGGTGACCCTCGGCGGAGAACGTGACGACCGGGACCTCGGACTCCTCGACGAGGCGGCGCCCGTACTCGTCGTCGTAGTTCACGACGCCCTGTTTGCTGCGCGCCTTCGTGAACAGCTGCGCCTTCGCCCGGAAGTAGTCCTCCATGTCGGAGTGGAACTCCATGTGCTCCGGGCTGAGGTTGTTGAAGACCGCGACGTCGAAGACGCAGCCGTCGACCCGGCCGAGCACGAGGGCGTGGCTGGAGACCTCCATGGCGACGACGTCGACACCGCGCTCGCGCATGACCGCGAACAGGGCCTGGAGGTCGGTGGCTTCGGGGGTGGTGCGCTCGGACTTGATGCGCTCGTCGCCGATGCGCATCTCGACGGTGCCGATGAGCCCGGTCGAGCGGACCTTCTTGAGGCCGCCCTCCACGAGGTACGCGGTGGTCGTCTTGCCGGACGTGCCGGTGATGCCGATCTGCAGCAGGTCCTTGCCGGGCCGGCCGTAGATGGTGGCGGCGAGTTCGCCCATGCGGCCGCGCGGGTTCTCCACGACGAGCGGCACGAGTCCGGCCTCGGTGACGCGCGCGGCGCCCGCCGGGTCGGTCAGCGCGGCGACCGCCCCGAGGGAGGCGGCCTGCGCGGCGAAGTCGGCGCCGTGGGCGCGGGCTCCGGGCAGGGCGGCGTACAGGTCGCCGGGGCGCACCGCACGGGAGTCGTGGGTGATGCCGGTGATCTCGGCGGCCTGCGCTGGTGCGGCGACACCCAGCTGATCGGCGAGTTCCGCGAGGGGTGTGGCGGAGACCTCGACCGGCCGCGGCGGCCCGGGATATGTCACGGGTGCGCCCTTCTGGGTGGTTTGGGACTGATCAGCGTGTGGCACGGCGGTGAGCGTACCGGGCGCACCGGCCCCCGAGCGAAGCGAGGGGCGTGGCGCGGGCTGGTTCCCTGGATCGGGGGTGATGGTAGTCACGGGCTCTTCAGGCTGTTCTCGCGGGGCTTCGGGCGGTTCTCACGGGGCGGGGCGACGGCTGTGATCACGACCGGCGGGCGGCCGGTCACGGCGTGTCATGGCGGATCATGGCTGGAAAGTGACGGGGAGCCGCGCGGACTTGGCGCCCGTGGGCGGCACCTGAAGGGTCTTCAGGGCGAACTCCATGACCTGCTTGTAGATGGGGCCGCAGATCTGGCCGCCGAAGTAGCTTCCCTTCGTGGCGTTCTGAATGGCGCAGTAGACGGTGATCCGGGGCTTGTCGGCGGGGGCGAAACCGGCGAACGAGGACGTGTAGCCCTTGTAGCGGCCGGTGGCCGGATCCACGCGGTTGGCCGTGCCCGTCTTGCCGGCCACGCGGTAGCCGGGGATGCGGGCCTTGGTGCCGGTGCCCTCCTCGTCGTCGACGACGGATTCGAGCATCTGGGCGACCGTCCGCGCGGTCTTCGGGCTCACCACGCGGGTCTTCTTCGGCGCGGGCGCGGGCGTGAACTTGCCGTCGGGTCCGGTGGTGCCGCGCACCAGGGTGGGCTCCACGCGGACGCCGCCGTTGGCGATGGTCGAGTACACGGAGGCGGCCTGGATCGCGTTGATGGAGAAGCCCTGGCCGAACGGGATCGTGTACTGCTGCGAGGTGGACCACTTGGCGGGCTGGGCGAGGATGCCGGCCGTCTCGCCGGGGAAGCCGAGCCCGCTCTGCTCGCCGATGCCGAACTTGCGCAGGTACGAGTAGAGCGTGCGGTTCGCGGCGGACTGGGTCTTGCCGAGTTCGCCGGTGGCCAAAATCGTGCCGATGTTGCTGGACTTGGCGAGCACGCCGTTGAGCGTGAGGTGCCAGGTCGGGTGGTCGATGTCGTCCTGGAAGAGCCGGTCGCCGCGGTGCAGCCGGTTGGGCACGGTGACGTGGGTGGCCGGGGTGGCCACGTTCTCCTCCAGGACCGCCGCCATCGACATGACCTTGGCGGTGGAGCCGGGCTCGTACGCGTCCTGGAGCGCCGCGTTGCCGAGCGCCGACGGGTTCGCCTTCGACAGGTCGTTGGGGTCGAAGCCCGGCGCGTTGGCCATCGCGAGGACCTCGCCGGTCCTCGTGTCCTGCACCATCACGTAGCCGCGGTCGGCCTTGGACTTCGCGACCTGCTCGGTGATCGCCTTCTGGGCGGCCCACTGGATGTCGCGGTCGATGGTGAGCTCCACGTCGGCGCCGGGTACGGCGGGCTGCTCGGTGCTGCCCGCGGTCGGCACCTGCTGACCGCCGGACTGGGCGTAGCGGATCTTGCCCGCCTTGCCCGCGAGCTCCTTGTCGAGCTGCTGCTCCAGGCCGCCGCCGCCCTTGCCCGCGGCGTTGACCCAGCCCAGCAGGCCCGCGGCCAGGTCCCCGTTGGGGTACACGCGCTTGCTGCTGGGGTCGGCGAGGACACCGGCGAGGACGCCCGCCTCGCGGCCCTCGGCGTTGGCCTTCTCGTTGAGCGCCGAGCGGAGGTCCTTGATCTGCTTCCAGACCTGCGGGGTGCGGCGCGCGGCGAGCCGCACGTACCGGGTGTCCTTGGTGCGCAGCCGCTTCGCGAGGGTGTCGGCCTCGACGCCGACGATCGGCGCCAGCAGCGCCGCGGCCTGCTCGGGCGCGTCCTTCACCCCGGTGATCTTCTCGGTGAACAGCGTCGGGTCGGCGGTGATGTCGTACGCGTCGACGCTGGTGGCGAGCGAGACGCCGCCGCGGTCGGTGATGCCGCCGCGCTCGGCCGCGATGGTGTGGCTGACGTAGCGGTTCAGCTCGGCCTTGGCGGCGTACGCGTCGGCGTCGACGCCCTGCACCTGCAGCAGGCGTACGACGAAGACCAGGAGGACGAGGGTGAGGCCGAGGCTCACCATGCGCAGCCGGGGCCGGGGGCTGCCCAGGCGCAGCGGCGCGGATCCCCTGGGGGACGCGGGGCGCGGGCGGCGGGCGGTGGGGCGTGGGGCCGGGGCGGGGCGGCGCTGCTGCGCGGGGCGGCCGGTGCCGGGCGGCCGCGCGGGGCCGGGCACCCGGCGGCGCGGGGGCTCCCTGTCGGTCATGGCGTCACCTGCCGGAGGTCGAGGGTGCGGGGGCCGTGGACGCGGGGGCCGTCGGCGTCGGGTCCGGTGACCGCGTCGGCTTCTGCGTCGGCTTCTGCGGGGTCTGCGGGGACGCGCTGGTGCTCGGGCTCGGCGCTCCGGAGGGCGTGGCCGGGGGTGGTGCGGGGCGGCGCACGGGCGCGGGCGCGGAGGCGGGGCTCGGGGCGCCCTTGACGATGCCGGAGGGGCTGAGGAAGGCGGGGTCGCCGCCGGGCACCATGCCGAGCTCGCGGGCGCGGCGCAGCAGGGCGTCGGGCGCGGAGTAGGAGTCGACCTCGCGCTGTAGTTCCTGCTCGTCGTCGGTGAGCTCGGTGGTCTGCTTCTTGAGCTTGCTGAGCCTGAACGATCCTTCGTTGAGCGAGGAGTTCAGCATCAGGAGCATGATCAGGCCGCCGCCGAGCAGCAGCACGACCAGGAGGACGAAGGGGGTACGGGCGGCCTGGGCGCCGCCGGACGGGGCGACGGGCAGGAAGCGGGCGAGGCGGGCGGCGCCGGTGCGCGGCGGGGTCGCGCCCGAGGAGCCGCGCGGACCGGGCGCGCCGCGGGAGGGTTTCGCTCCCGTGCCGCCCCGGGGTCCCCGGGAAGCCCCGGGTCCTTTCGAGCCGTTCGCCGCACTCATGCCCACCCCTCCACGCGCGCGTGCCTCACTCGGCGTTCATCCCTGGACGTCCTCGCGGATGCGCTGCGCACCCCGCAGCCGTGCCGGAGCGGCCCGGCGGTTCTCGGCGACCTCTTCCTCCGTGGGGAGTTCGGCGCCGCGCGTGAGCAGCTTGAGCCGCGGCTGGTACTGCTCGGGGACCACCGGCAGGCCGGGCGGCGCGGTGTTGGCGGCGCCCGCCGCGAAGACCTGCTTGACCAGCCGGTCCTCCAGCGAGTGGTAGGACAGCACGGCGATCCGGCCGCCGACCGCGAGCGCCTTCACCGCGGCCGGAACGGCTCGCTCCAGGACGCTCAGCTCGCCGTTGACCTCAATGCGCAGGGCCTGGAAGGTGCGCTTGGCCGGGTTGCCGCCGGTGCGCTTGGCGGCCTGCGGCAGGGAGTCGCGGATCAGCTCGACGAGCCGCGCGCTGTTGCTGAACGGCTCCTTGTCGCGCTCGCGCACGATGGCCGAGACGATCCGCTTGGCCTGCTTCTCCTCGCCGTACTGGCGCAGGATCCGCACCAGTTCGCCCGCCGGGTACGTGTTGAGGACCTCGGCGGCGCTCATGCCGGTCGTCTGGTCCATGCGCATGTCGAGGGGCGCGTCCTGCGCGTAGGCGAAGCCGCGGTCCGCCTCGTCGAGCTGCATGGAGGAGACGCCGAGGTCGAACAGGACGCCCTGGACGCGCGGGATGCCCAGGCGGTCGAGCACCTCGGGCAGTTCGTCGTAGACGGCGTGCACGAGGGTGGCCCGGTCGCCGAAGGGGGCGAGGCGCTCGCCGGACAGGCGCAGGGCCTCCTTGTCGCGGTCGAGCGCGACGAGCCGGCAGGAGGGGAAGGTGGAGAGCAGCGCTTCGCTGTGTCCGCCGAGGCCGAGCGTGCAGTCGACGACGACCGCTCCCGGCTGGGCCAGAGCCGGGGCCAACATGTCCAGGCAGCGCTGGAGCATGACCGGGACGTGTCGCTGACTCAAGAGGCCCTCTCAGGTCCGGCGTGGCGGGCCGTACGTACGTGCCGCGCACGCGGGGAGCGTCCGGCGGCGCCGGGATCTCCGTATTGCTTCGTCAATGGGGTTCGGCGTCACTTTAGTCCACGGCGGGGCTCGGTCAATCAACCGGCCTGCGCGTCGCGGGCCGGGTCGAGCCGAAGCCGCATACAGGCCGAAATCACCCGAGCGGTCGAGGTCCGGGCACTCCTGTGGGTTAGCTCACAACAAGGCGCGATCATGTTCTTTGTCCTCCCTCACAGGAGGCCCGCGGCACCTGTGAGCACTACCTTCATAACCATGACGACTTCCGCATCCCTCCCCTCCGAAGGCGCCATAGCGGCCGACGGCACCGTGACCGACCGCCTCGTCGAGGCGAACGGACAGTACGCCTCCGCGTTCTCCGACCCCGGCATGGACGCCCGTCCCGTGCTGCACGTCGCGGTGGTCGCGTGCATGGACGCCCGTCTCGACCTGCACGCCGCGCTCGGCCTCGAGCTCGGCGACTGTCACACGATCCGCAACGCGGGCGGGGTCGTGACCGACGACGTGATCCGCTCGCTCACCATCAGCCAGCGCGCCCTGGGCACCCGCAGCGTGGTCCTCATCCACCACACCAACTGCGGCCTGGAGGGTCTGTCCGACGACTTCCGGCACGACCTGGAGATGGAGGTCGGCCAGCGCCCGAGCTGGGCCGTCGAGGGCTTCCGCGACGTGGACCAGGACGTGCGCCAGTCGATCCAGAAGGTGCGCACCTCTCCGTTCCTGCTGCACACCGACGATGTGCGCGGCTTCGTGTTCGACGTGAAGACGGGCCGGCTGCGGGAGATCACCCCCGCCTGAGCGGCGCCGACACAGGATCCCGGGCTCCCGCCCGGGGTTCCCGATCCTCAGGTGTTCCCCTCAAAAGGCTGTAAGCCCTGACATATCGCGGCCAGTTGTCCACAGGCGAGTGACACGAACCGGTAACGCCAACAAGAATGCGGGGGTGGCACCCCGCGTGAGCTACGGAACCTTTCGCGCGCGGTGTCCGTGTTTCGGGGTGGGCCGGTCCGCATCGCAGAGCGTCGGCCCGGAAAGTACGGGCCGAGGAGGGCCGGGTGACGACCTATGACGATCGAGCGAGCCTCACTGATCTGACCACCACCGCGGAGCGGGTGCGCAGGTCGGTGGAGAGCGTGATCGAGGGCAAGCCGGAGGTCGTACGGCTTTCGCTGACGGTGCTGCTCGCCGAGGGACACCTCCTCATCGAGGACGTCCCCGGCGTCGGCAAGACGATGCTGGCCAAGGCGCTCGCGCGGTCCATCGACTGCTCGGTGCGCCGCATCCAGTTCACGCCCGACCTGCTGCCCTCGGACATCACCGGTGTGTCCATCTGGGACCAGCAGCGGCGCGACTTCGAGTTCAAGCCCGGCGCGATCTTCGCCCAGATCGTGATCGGCGACGAGATCAACAGGGCCTCGCCGAAGACCCAGTCCGCCCTCCTGGAGTCCATGGAGGAGCGCCAGGTCACCATCGACGGGAAGAGCTACGAACTGCCGAGCCCCTTCATGGTGGTGGCCACGCAGAACCCGGTCGAGATGGAGGGCACGTACCCGCTGCCCGAGGCGCAGCGCGACCGCTTCATGGCCCGCGTCTCCATCGGCTATCCGAGCGCGGAGGCCGAGCTGCAGATGCTGGACGTGCACGGCGGGGTCTCGCCGCTCGACGACCTGCAGCCGGTGGCGCACGCCCACGAGATCGTGAAGCTGGTCGACGCGGTGCGCTCGGTGCACGTCGCCGACCCCGTGCGGCGCTACGCGGTCGACCTCGTCGCCGCGACGCGCACCCACCCGGACCTCAGACTCGGCGCCTCCCCGCGCGCGACGCTGCACCTGCTGCGCGCGGCCAAGGCGTCCGCGGCCCTCAGCGGCCGGGAGTACGCGCTGCCCGACGACGTACAGGCGCTGGCCGTCGCCGTCCTCGCGCACCGTCTGCTGCCCACGGCCCAGGCCCAGCTGAACCGCCGCACGGCCGAGCAGGTCGTGCTCGACATCCTCCAGCGCACCCCCGTCCCGGCCGCCGACTCGCGCGCGCCGGGCGCCTTCGACCACACACCGCCTCCGGCGTACGGCGCGCAGCCGCCCGGCTCGCGGAGGATCTGATGTCGGCAGGGGGGCACTACGCGGCGGGGCCGGGGGGCGCCTTCGCCGACGCGGACGGGCCGGGTGAGGACCGGGGCGACCGCAGCGGGCTGCGCACCGCGCTGGCCGGACTGACCACACGCGGCCGCTCCTTCCTCGCGGCGGGCATCGCCGCGGCCGTCTGCGCCTATGTGCTGGGCCAGAGCGACCTGCTGCGCGTCGGCCTGCTGCTCGCGGTGCTGCCCCTGGTCTGCGCCGGCGTCCTGTACCGCACCCGCTACCGGGTCGCGGGCAGCCGCCGCCTCAGCCCCGCGCGCGTACCGGCGGGATCGGAGGCCCGGGTGCAGCTGCGGATGGACAACATCTCGCGGCTGCCCACCGGCCTGCTGATGCTCCAGGACCGGGTGCCGTACGTGCTCGGTCCGCGGCCCCGCTTCGTGCTCGACCGGGTCGAGGCGGGCGGCCGCCGCGAGGTGTCCTACCGGGTCCGCTCGGACCTGCGCGGCCGCTATCCGCTGGGCCCGCTCCAACTGCGCCTGACCGACCCCTTCGGCATGTGCGAGCTGACCCGCTCCTTCTCCTCGTACGACACCCTGACGGTGATCCCGCGCGTGGAGGCGCTGCCCCCGGTGCGGCTGTCCGGGGAGGCCAAGGGGTACGGGGACGGGCGGCAGCGCTCGCTGGCGCTGGCCGGCGAGGACGACGTGATCCCGCGCGGGTACCGCTACGGCGACGATCTGCGCCGGGTGCACTGGCGCTCCACCGCTCGCTACGGGGAGCTGATGGTGCGCCGCGAGGAGCAGCCCCAGCGGGCCCGCTGCTCGGTGCTCCTGGACACGCGCGGCGCGGCCTACGCGGGCGCGGGCCCCGACTCGGCCTTCGAGTGGGCGGTGTCCGGCGCGGCGTCGGTCCTGGTGCACATGATCGAGCGGGGCTTCTCGGTGCGGCTCCTGACCGACCGGGGCGGCGCGGTCGCGGGCGAGGGCGGTGACGGGTTCACCGGTTCCGGCCAGGAGTCGGCGGACGCGGCTGGCCTGCTGATGGACACGCTCGCGGTCGTCGACCACTCCGACGGCTCGGCCCTCTCCCCCGCCTACGACGTGCTGCGCGGGGGCAACGAGGGGCTGCTGATCGCGTTCTTCGGCGACCTGGACGAGGCGCAGGCCGCGATCGCCGCGAAGATGCGGCGGCGCAGCGGCGGCGCGGTGGCCTTCGTGCTGGACAGCGAGGCGTGGACGCAGGGCACGGGCTCCCAGCTGTCGCCCGGATGCGCGGAGCGGCTGCGGCTGCTGCGCGAGGCGGGCTGGACGGCGGTGGCGGTGCCCTCGGGCGCCTCCCTGGTGGAGATGTGGCGGCAGGCGGACCAGGAGCGCTCGGGCGTCCTGTCCGCGCCGCAGGGCGGCAGTGGGGGCTGGGCATGAGCGGCGGTACGCGACTTTCGATCAGCGCGACGCTGGCGACGTTCCTGGCCACCTGCGCCCTGCTTCCGCTGGTCGACAAGTCGACGTGGATCGTGCAGGCCGCGATCCTGCTGGTGATCCAGGCGGCGGTGGGCGCGGCCGCCCGGCGGGTGCCGCTCGCGCGGGCGCTGACGGTCACCGTGCAGGCCGTGGTCAGCCTGCTCCTGCTGACGCTGGTCTTCGCGCGGGAGCAGGCGCTGGGCATGGTGCTGCCGGGCCCGGAGGCGATCCGGCACTTCGGTGATCTCCTGGCGGCCGGCGGCGACGACGTGAGCCGGTACATGATCCCGGCGCCGCTGTCGGAGGGCATCCGGCTGATGCTGGTCGGCGGCGCGCTGGTGATCGGCCTGGCGGTGGACGCGCTGGCCGTGACGTTCCGCAGCGCGGCCCCGGCGGGGCTGCCGCTGCTCGCCCTGTACTCGGTGGCGGCCGGTCTGTCGGAGGGCGGCACGGACTGGCTGTGGTTCCTGCTCGCGGCCGGCGGCTATCTGCTGCTCCTGCTCGCCGAGGGCCGGGACCGGCTCTCGCAGTGGGGCCGCGTCTTCGGCGGCGCCCGGCGGCCGGGGCCGGGCGGGCGGTCCCCGATGGCGGACGGCGGCGGCGCGCTCGCCCCGGTCCGCACGGGCCGCCGGATCGGTGTGCTGGCGCTGGGCATCGCCCTGGTGGTGCCGCTGGCGCTGCCCGCCCTGGACGGCGGCCTGCTGGGCCCGTCCGGCAAGGGCGTGGGCAGCGGTCCGGGCGGCGGCGGCACGATCTCGGCGGTCAACCCGCTGGTCTCGCTGCAGAACAGCCTGAACCAGCCGGAGGACCGCCAGGTCCTCGCCTACCGGACGGACGCGGAGCAGACCGCGGACCTGTACATGCGGATCGTGGCGCTCGACGAGTTCGACGGGACGAGCTGGCGGCCTTCGGTGCGCAGCATCACGGACGTCCCCTCGCAGCTGCCGACTCCGCCGGGGCTGGGCCCGGACGTGCGGCGCACGGAGATCGAGACGCGGATCTCGGCCGCCGACTGGTACGCCCAGGACTGGCTGCCGATGCCGTACCCGGCCTCCGAGGTGTCGATCGACGGCCGCTGGCGGTTCGAGCAGGTGGGCCGCACCCTCGTGGGCGACCACGGGCAGACCACGCGCGGGAAGCAGTACACGGTCAAGTCGCTGATCGTGCAGCCGACACCGCAGCAGTTGGCGAACGCGGGCGAGCCGCCCGCCGACATCGCCCGCGAGTTCACCAAGGTGCCCGAGTCGTTCCCGGACGTCGTGCGCGCCACGGCCCGCAAGGTCACGGAGGGCGCGTCGAACAACTACGAGCGCGCGGTGAAGCTCCAGGACTGGTTCGCGGCCGAGGGCGGGTTCACGTACAACACGCAGGTGTCGGCGGGCAGCGGCTCGGCGGCGATCGCCCGGTTCCTGAAGGAGAAGGAGGGCTTCTGCGTCCACTTCTCGTTCTCGATGGCGGCGATGGCGCGGACGCTGGGCATCCCGGCCCGGGTCGCGGTCGGCTTCACTCCGGGCTCGCCCGAGGGTTCGGGCCGGTACTCGGTGGGGCTGCGCGACGCGCACGCCTGGCCGGAGCTGTACTTCGAGGGTGTGGGCTGGACCCGCTTCGAGCCGACGCCGACCCGGGGCACGGTCCCCGAGTACACGCAGGAGGACACCCCGGCGGACGACCCGAGCGATTCGGCGGCGCCCAGCGCGGACGCGTCGGCGGCTCCGTCGGCGGCGGAGCCGTCCACGTCCCAGAGCTGTTCGCTGATCGAGCGCAAGGAGGGCGGCTGCAACAGCGCGGCTCCGGCCGTGGTGGGCGGCTCCTCGGACGACGGTCCGCCGTTCGGCACGATCCTGCTCGTGTCGCTGGCGGTGCTGCTCGTGCTCGTGGTGCCGATGCTGCCGATGCTGTGGCGCCGGCGGATCAGAGCGCGCCGGCTCGGCGCGGCCGGCCGTACGGACGCGGACGTGGTGGGGCGGACGCTGGCGGCCTGGCGTGAGCTGACGGACACAGCGTGGGACCACGGCATCCCGCCGGACGACTCGCAGACCCCGCGCGGGACGGCGGCCCGCATCGTGCGGCTCGGCCTGCTGGAGCCGGACGCGGCGGAGTCGGTGCGGCGCGTGGCCTCGGCGGTGGAGCAGGTGCTGTACGCCCCGCAGCCTCGGCCGGTGGCCGGGCTGGGCGAGGACGTGCGGCGGGCGCACGACGGGCTGCGCGCGAAGGTGAGCCGCCGGACGCGGCTGCGGGCACTGCTCGCGCCCCGCTCGGCCGTCCGGGTGGTGTGGGCGCTCTCCGAGCGCGGGGAGTCCCTCCGGGTGAGCGCACGCACCCGCTGGGCGGCGGTCCGCTCCCGTCCCTCCGGCCAGCAGGGCTGAGCATGACGAGGGCCCCGGCCGATCACGGCCGGGGCCCTCGTCATGCCGTCACCCGGGTCAGGCCGACAGGCCGTCACCGAAGCGGGTGACCCGGACCTGCGGCTTACGAACAACCGGAGCGGTGGCTTACGCACAAAGGGTGACCGCCCGGCGGGCGGTCACCCTTCTGCGTACACGTCTTCCGCGTGCGGAGCCTCCCGCACGCGCAGCTCTGCTCCGGCTCAGTGGCCGCCCTGCTCGTCCCTGCGCTTCTGCCAGCGCTGCTCGATGCGGTCCATCATCGACCGCTTCTGCCGGGCCTGGCGTCGTGCCGCGGGTGCGCCGGGCGCTCCCGGCACGGCTCCCGCCGGCTGTTCACCCGGCTTGGGCGCCTTGCGCCAACCGGTGACGGCGAGCACCGCGCAGCCCAACATGACGAGGAACCCCACCACGCTGATCCAGATCTGTGTGAGGACCATTCCAGTCATGAGGAGCGCGATACCCACCAGGAAGCCCGCGACTGCCTGGTAGACCCGACGTCGGGTGTACGTACGCAGCCCGCTTCCCTCAAGCGCTGTCGCGAACTTGGGATCTTCGGCGTACAGCGCTCGCTCCATCTGCTCGAGCATGCGCTGCTCGTGCTCCGAGAGCGGCACGGAGTCCTCCTCATCGTGCAGTCGCCGGGGCGACCGGGGGTCCCCTTCAGGATAGGCAGGGAATCGCCCCCGTGAAACCCGCCCCTCTACGCCAACTTCACCATCGCGGACCGCCGCGCGCCGCTCCGGCTCACTGGGGCGTCATTCCCCGGCGTCCGGCTCGTCATGCCCGGCGGTCTCCCTCGATCATACGGCGCCGAGCGCCGTATCGGGGGGCCTGTCGCGTACTCCGTCTGCCGCTGCGCCGCTGATCAGCGCGGGATCACAGGAGTGACTCAGGCCCCTTCGGTCGTCCGCTTCTCGCCGAGCACGTGCAGCTGGGTCGCCACGGCGTGGAAGGCGGGCAGCTCGGCGGCCGCCGCCTCCAGCTTCAGGAGCTCCTGGAGCGCGCCCGGCTCGGTGTCCACGAGGACTCCGGGGACGAGGTCGGCGAAGACCCTTACGCCGTGCACGGCGCCGACCGCCACCCCGGCGTCGGCGACGAGACCGGAGAGCTGCTCGGCGGTGAAGCGCCGCGGCACCGGGTCGCCCTCGCCCCAACGGCCCGCCGGGTCGTCGAGGGCCTGCCGGGCCTCCTTGAAGTGCCCGGCGAGGGCCCGCGCGAGCACGGCGCCGCCGAGGCCGGCGGCGAGCAGGCTGAGCACGCCGCCGTCGCGCAGCGCGTCCACCGCGTGCCGCACGCCCTCGGCCGGCTCCTCCACGTACTCGAGGACGCCGTGGCACAGCACCGCGTCGAAAGCGGCGTGCTCGACGACGTCGAACAGGCCGGAGATGTCGCCCTGCACGCCGCGCACCCGGTCGGCGACGCCGGCCTCGGCGGCACGGCGCTCCAGTGCGAACAGCGCGTTCGGGCTGGGGTCGACGACCGTGACGCGGTGGCCGAGGCGGGCCACGGGCACCGCGAAGTTCCCGCTGCCGCCCCCGGTGTCGAGGACGTCGAGGGTGTCGCTGCCCGTGGCCTTGGCCCGCCGGTCGAGGGCGTCCTGGAGCACGTCCCAGACCACGGCCGTCCGCAGCGCGGCGCGGGGCCGGAGCGGCTCGGCGCGCTGCGGCGCCGGCTGCGGCTGGGACGAGACGGGCGGGCGCATCGGGTCCGACACGGCTGAGACTCCTCGGCGCGGCTCCGGCTGGTGGCGGAGCGTGAACAGGTTCGGGCGCCTCCACCCTAATGGGCCGGGGCGGACGCCCACGCCATCCGCGTCCACCGCTCACCTGCCGGCCGATTCCGCGGCGCCCGGGCGGTCCCGCGGCAGGCCGCCCGGCCGGTCACCCCGCGTCGGGCACCTCCCGGCGGGCCGGGCGCTCGTCGTCCTGCTGCCGGGGCTGCGGAAGGACCGGCTGCAGGACGAGCAGGCGCTCGACGAGGCGCAGGAACATCGCCACGTCGCGCAGCAGGTCGTCGGCGTCGCGCGGGCTCGCCGCGCCGCGTATGCCCGCCTCGGCGCGGGCCCTGCGGGTGGCGCCCGAGGCGAACAGGGCGCTCCATTCGGTCAGCTCGGGGGCGATCTCGGGGAGGACCTCCCAGGCGCTGCGGATCCGGGCGCGGCGCCGGGGCGTGGGCTCGGGCCTGCCGCGGGCGGCGAGGACGGCGGCGGCGGTGCGCAGGGCGGCGAGGTGGGCCGTCGCGTACCGCTCGTTCGGAGTCTCCAGGGCGGCGGCCTCGTCGAGTCCGGCGCGGGCCTGGGCGAGCAGCTCGAGGGCGGCGGGCGGGGCACCGGCCCGGCGGAGCACCGGGTGGACGTCGCTCGCCGGTCCGGTCAGTGAGGGGGCATGGGCAGGGCCGGTGGCGGCGCGGCGGCCTGCGGCGGCTGCGGTGGGTGCCTGATGTCCAGCCATGACGAACCTCCTGTCGTCTGTGTGACGGCGCAGTGGCCGTATGTGCCCATCGTGGGGTACGCCACTGACAATCCGGCCTGACCTGCGGTTTTGCTTCGCTCAGGGGTTCGGGCTATTTTTGTACTGACCAGTCAGTTCAAAAGAGTCGGTTCAACAGATTCAACAGAGGGGGCGGTCGTGGACGCGGACGGCCGGGAGGACGGCGCCGCCGTCACCGCCGCGGGGTTCGGGTTGAAGGGGCCGCGCGGCTGGGCGTTCCGGGGCGTGGACATCGACGCCCCGGCCGGATCGCTCGTCGCGGTCGAGGGGCCGTCCGGGAGCGGGCGGACCTGTCTGCTGCTCGCGCTCACGGGGCGGATGCGGCCGAGCGAGGGCACGGCCCGGGTCGGCGGACTGCGGCTGCCGAAGCAGATGGCCGCCCTGCGCCGGGTGAGCGCGCTCGCGCACGTGCCGGGGGTGACGGACCTCGACCCGGCCCTCACCGTGGCCGAGCACCTGAAGGAGCGGGCCCTGCTGCAGCGCCGCTTCGGCGGGGGGCTGCGCGGGCTGCTGCGGCCGCGCGCCGAGCGGGTGACCGAGGCGAAGCTGCGGATCGACTCCGCGCTGGCCGCCGCGGGCCTCGACCGCGAGAGCCTGCCGAAGGGGTCCCGCACCGCCGTGCGCGACCTGGAGCGGATCGAGGCGCTGCGGCTCTCGCTCGCCCTCGCGCTGATCGGCCGGCCGCGCCTGATCGGGGTCGACGACACCGACCTGAAGCTGTCGGACGCCGAGCGGGACGCGGTCTGGGAGCAGCTGCGGTCGATCGCGGCGGCCGGCACGACCGTGGTGGCCGTGTGCAGCGAGGCCCCCGAGGACACGATCGTCGTCTCCACCGCCCCGGCACGCTCCGAGGCCGAGGGCACGACGCAGGACACGGCGGAGGCCGCGTCGGAGAAGCCGGCCGACGCGAACGACACCGACACCGACACGGACACGCACACCGACACCGACGGGGGGACGACGGACGATGCGCTCGCCGAAGCTGGCCGCTCTTGAGCTCAGGCGCTTCGGCAGGGGGAAGCTGCCGCGCGCCGCGCTCGTCGCGCTCCTCCTGCTGCCGCTGCTCTACGGGGCGCTGTACCTGTGGTCGTTCTGGGACCCGTACGGGCGGCTCGACAAGATTCCCGTCGCGCTCGTCAACGACGACAAGGGGGCGACCGCCGCGGGCCGGAAGATCACGGCGGGCGACGACATCACCAAGGGGCTGTACGAGAGCGACACCTTCCAGTGGCACGAGGTCAGCGCCGCCCAGGCCGCCCAGGGCGTCGAGGACGGCACGTACTACCTGTCACTGACGATGCCCGCGGACTTCAGCAAGAGGATCGCGTCCAGCTCAGGTGAGGCGCCGGAGACGGGCGCCCTGAAGGTGCGCACGAACGACGCGAACAACTACATCGTCGGGCAGATCTCCCGGACGGTGTTCTCGGAGGTGCGCTCGGCCGCCTCCACGAAGGCGTCGCGCTCCTTCCTGGACAAGATCTTCATCTCCTTCTCGGACATCCACGACGCCACCCAGAAGGCGGCGAAGGGCGCGGACGAGCTCAAGGGCGGCATCGGCAAGGCCAAGAAGGGCTCCAAGGACCTCGCCGACGGCCTGAAGGACGCCAAGAAGGGCAGCGGCGACCTGGCGAGCGGCCTGAAGAAGCTCGACAAGGGCGCGGGCGACCTGGAGACCGGTTCGAAGCAGGTCGCGGCCGGGACCCAGACGCTGGCCGACAAGGTGAACGGCACCTCCGACAAGGTGCTGCCCTTCCTGAAGAACAACAAGAAGCAGATCGCGGACACCGCCCGCCTGGTCGCCGACTCCGCCAAGGGCGTGCGGCACAACCTGGACACCCTGGTGAAGGTCGCCCCGACCGCCCGCAAGGGCGCGCACGCGGGCTCCGACATCCTGGCCGCGATCTACGAACAGCGCTGCGAGAAGGCGCTGCTCGACGACCCGGCCTGCCCGGACCTCAAGAAGGCCGCGACGGCCGCGGACGACGTCGCCACGGTCTCGGACGACCTGGACACGCTCATCCAGGACGAGCACGGCAACCTGACCCTCATGGACCGCCATCTGGCCACGCTCCAGAAGCAGTCCGAGGAGCTGGCCCGGCGCGCCCCGACCCTCGACCGGGACGTCGAGAACGCGGTCGCGCAGATCAACCGGCTCAACAAGGGCGCGGGCCAGGTCGCCGCCGGCGCGAAGAAGCTGCACACCGGGCTCGGCACGGCACACACCGGCTCGACCGAGCTCGACAGCGGCGTCGGCCGGCTGAAGACCGGCGCGAACGACCTGTCCGGCGGCATGTTCAAGCTCGCCGACGGCTCGGGGAAGCTCGCGGGCGGTCTGCACGACGGCGTCGAGCAGATCCCCGACTACGACAAGAAGGACCGCGACCGGCGCACCGACGTGATGGCCGACCCGGTCCAACTGGCCTCCCAGTCGCTCCACAAGGCGCCCAACTACGGGACGGGCTTCGCGCCCTACTTCATCCCGCTCTCCCTGTGGGTGGGCGCGATGGTCGCCTACATGCTGATCCAGCCGCTCAACCGGCGGGCCCTCGCCGTCGGCGCCTCCTCCTGGCGCGTGGCGCTGGCCGGCTGGCTCCCGGTGGCCGCGCTCGGCCTGCTCCAGGTCGGCGCGCTGATGGCCGTACTGCACTGGGCGCTCGGCCTCCAGATGCTGCACGCGGCCGGCACGATCGGCTTCCTGTGCCTGGTCACGGCGTGCTTCGCGGCCATCGTCCAGTGGCTGAACGCCCGTTTCGGCGCGGCGGGCCGCATCCTGGTGCTCGCGTTCCTGATGCTCCAGCTGACCTCGGCCGGCGGCACGTACCCCGTGCAGACGAGCCCGGGCTTCTTCAACGCGCTGCACCCCTTCCTGCCGATGACCTACGTGGTCGAGGCGCTGCGCCGGCTCATTTCCGGAGGGGGGCTCGGCCCGGTGTGGCAGGCGTGCGCGGTGCTGACCGCCTTCACCCTCGGCGCGCTCGCGCTGACGGCCCTGAGCGCCCGCCGCAAGCAGGTGTGGACGCTGGACCGGCTGCACCCGGAGCTGAGCCTGTGAGCGCGGCCACAAACGCACCTGTGAGAATCGGGGGCATGGAAAGCAGCACACGGCGCCAGGCCACCCGGCAGAAGCTCTACGAGGCCGCTGTCACGCTCATCGCGGAGCAGGGTTTCTCCGCGACGACGGTCGACGAGATCGCGGAGCGCGCCGGCGTCGCGAAGGGCACGGTCTACTACAACTTCGCCAGCAAGTCGGTGCTCTTCGAGGAGCTGCTGCGGCACGGCGTGGGGCTGCTGACGGCCTCGCTGCGGGACGCGGCGCGCAGGACGGACGAGCGCGGCGGCAGCAAGGTCGACGCGCTGGACGCGATGATCCGCGCGGGTCTCGTCTTCATCGACCAGTACCCGGCGTTCACGCAGCTCTACGTGGCGGAGCTGTGGCGCACGAACCGCGCCTGGCAGTCCACCCTCGCGGTGGTCCGCCAGGAGGCGGTGGCCGTGGTGGAGGGCGTGCTGCGGGGCGCCGTGGAGGGCGGCGAACTGAGCGACGAGATCGACGTGCCGCTCACGGCGGCCGCCCTGGTGGGCATGGTCCTGGTGGCGGCACTGGACTGGCAGGCGTTCCAGCCCGAGCGGTCCCTGGACGACGTGCACGCCGCGCTGTCGCTGCTGCTGCAAGGGCGGGTGGGCGGCGGGCAGCCGCTGACCGGGAAGGCCTGAGGCGCCGCGCGGGGAACGTGAAGCGCCGGTCCGGTGCGGCCTGTGGTCGTCCCAGGCCGTACCGGACCGGCGCATCCCCCGTTGTTCCCCCGTTGAACCCCGTGCGGTCTCCCCCGGGTCCCCCGTGCCTCGCTCCCACCCGTTCGGGTGAGAGGAGCGGCCAAGGACGCTGCTTCCGTTCCGCCGCCCCGTGTCGGCGGTGCCGGGAGCCGCGCCCCTCTCCGTGGTCTCCACTCTCTCGTCATCGCAGGTCGGACCCATCCGCGTACCTACTCATCTCCGCGTCTAGGTACGGATACTCAGACCCGCGTGATCGTCCCCAGGCACACCGAGTGCCCTACTGGTTACGCTCTCCCCCGTGTCCGTACTCCCCCTGGTCTTCACCAGCGGCTGGGCGAGCGGCATCAACGCGTACGCGGTGATCCTGCTGCTCGGTGTCTTCGGCGCGACCGGGCTGAGCGACGACGTGCCCGAGTCGCTGCAGCGGCCCGACGTGCTGATCGCGGCCGGCGTGCTCTTCCTGTGCGAGGCCGTCGCCGACAAGATCCCGTACGTGGACTCGGTGTGGGACACGGTGCACACCGTGATCCGGCCGGTGTCGGGCGCGGTCGTCGGGGCACTGCTCGCCGGGCAGAGCGGCTCCCTGTCGGATCTCGCGGCGGGCGCGATCGGCGGGTCCACGGCGCTGGCCAGCCACACCGTGAAGGCCGGGACGCGGATGGCGGTGAACACCTCGCCGGAGCCGATGTCGAACTTCGTCCTGAGCACCGCCGAGGACCTGGGGGTCGGCGCGATCGTCACGTTCGCGATGTTCCATCCGGAGGCGGCCGCGATCATCGCGGCGGTGCTCCTGGTGCTCGGCCTGATCCTGCTGTTCCTGCTGGTGCGGCGCATCCGCCGGTTCCTGCGGCGGCGGGCGCAGCGGCGCGAGGAGCGGCGGCTGGCCCGCGCGGTGCCACCACCCTGACCTCGCGGCGGCGTTGTCGGTGGCGGCGGATAAAGTCGCCCGCATGGCACGAATTGCGGTGATCGGCGCGGGCATGGGCGCCATGGCGGCCGCCGCTCGGCTGGCCGTCGCGGGCCACCGACCGGTGGTGTTCGAGCGCGGGGCGACCTACGGCGGCGCGCTGGGCCGGTTCGAGCGCGACGGGTTCGCGTTCGACTCGGGCCCGGGCCTGCTCCTGCTGCCGGCCGTGTACCGGGATCTGTTCGTGAAGACCGGCAAGGAGCCGCTGGAGGACGTCGTCGGTCTGACGCAGATCGAGCCCGCCGTGCGGCACGTCTTCGCGGACGGCACGACGACGGACCTGCCGAACGCGCGGCGGGCGGGTGTCGCCGAGGCGCTCGACGCGGCCGTGGGGGCGGGCGCGGGCGCCCGCTGGTCGGCGTTCATGAACCGGGCGCGGGAGGCCTGGGACCGTTCCCGGCGCCCCCTGCTCGAAGAGCCGCTGTGGCCGAACTGGGAGGTGCTGGCAGAGCGCGAGCCGTACCCGGCGGTGGTGCACAAGCGGCTGCTGCGCAAGGACCGCGCGGCGAGGACGCTGGCGGAGATCGGCGCGCTCGAGCTGGCCGGCGAGCCGCGTCTGGTCGCGCTCCTGGAGCAGTACGCACTGGCGTACGGCCTCGATCCCCGTACGGCTCCGGCGAGCGCGGCCGTGCTGCCCTACATGGAGCAGACCTTCGGCACCTGGGCCGTGACGGGCGGCATGCGGGCGCTCGCGGACGCGGTGCACGCGCGCTGTGTACGCCGCAAGGTCGAGTTCCGCTTCGGTGCGGACGTGCGGCGGATCGTCGTGAAGGACGGGCGCGCGGCGGGTGTGGAGCTGGCCGACGGATCGGTGGAGGACGCCGAGTTCGTGGTGGCCGGAGTCGCGCCGGGGGTGCTGGACGGGCTGCTGCCGGGCACCGCGCCGCGCGGCGCGGTGCCCGCGCAGTCGGAGGCGGCGGCGCCGAGCCGGCTGACGGTGCATCTGGCGCTGTGCGGGGAGCGCCCCGAGGACACGCCGCACCGCACGGTGGTGCACGGCACGGACCGGGCGGCGGAGGCGGCCTGGCTGTTCGACGGCGCGCCGCGCCCCGGGAGACCGACGGTCGCCGTGCTGCGCACCGGGGACGCCGGGCAGGCCCCCGAGGGGCACGAGGCGGTCACGGTCATGGCGACGGTGCCGAACGGCGCACGCGTGGGCGAGGACCTCGTGGCCTCGGTCGTGGCGGCGGCCGGGCGCGCGGTGCCCGGTCTCGGCGAGCGGCTGCTGTGGCAGGAGGCCCGCACCCCGCAGGACGTCGCGGAGGCGACGGGCGCGGTGGGCGGCGCGGTGCCCGCGCCCGCGCTCGCGGCGGCGTCCGGCCGTCTGCTGCACGCGGCGAACGGGACGGAGGTGCCGGGTCTGCTCGCGGTCGGCGGCTGGGCGCATCCCGGCGGCGGGCTGCCGCACGCGGGCATGTCGGGCGCGCTGGTCGCGGGGCTGATCGTGGAGGGCCCGGGCTTCCAGGGCTCCCAGTGAGCGCGACAGGCCGGTGAACGCGACAGCCGCCGGGCGCGGACCCGGCGGCTGTGGCTGCTTCTGCCTCTGCGTCTGCTGCTGAAGCTGCGCTGAGGGATCCGGCTCAGTACCGGTACTGCTGCTCGTTGTACCCGTTGTCGTATCCCACGTTCGGGTCGTGCTGCGGGTAGGCCGGGTACGGCTGCTCGGGCGGCAGCTCCCCGCCGTAGTTCTGCTGCTGCTCTTCGCCGCTGCGCTGCTGCGGGACCCAGACGCCGCCGGGCGGGGTGTCCGAGCCGTAGCCCGCGGCCGTGGCGTACGGGTCGCTGTACTGCTGCTGCCCGCCGCCGGTCGCGTACGGGTCGCCGTACTGGGGCTGCTCCGGATAGGTCTGGCCGCCGATGTACGGGTCCGAGTAGGGCGCGGCGTAGGGCTGCTGCTGGGCGCCCGTGTCGTAGCCGTAGTTCTGCTGCTGGTCGTAGCCGAAGGCGTTGGTGTCGTAGCCGTAGCCCTGCGGGTCGTGGGCGGCGGGGCCCGCGCCGGCCTGGGCGTAGGCGGAGTCGCTGTAGACGCCGTACTGGCCCGTGTCGTCGGGCATCGGCTCGGGGGCGTAGACCGCGGTGGACTCGGCCGGGGACTCGGGGGCGGCGGGGCCCCAGGTGTCGTGCGAGCCCTGCCCGTACTCCAGGTCCGAGACCTCGAGGGTCGGCTCCTGGTGGACCGGCTCCTTCTTCCGGCGGCGCTTGGGCGCGCCCGCGCCTTCCGCGTCGTCGGCGCCGCCGGCCTTGAGGGACCAGCCGGCCTCGAAGCCGCGGCGGAAGGACAGCGTGACGTACGTCTGGCCGACCGCGAAGGCGATGGCGCCGATCCCGATGACGATCACCGAGGGCATCAGGACGCCGAGGACCACACCGAGGAAGCCGACGAACGCGAGCAGGCGCCAGCGCAGCCGCGCCTTGTTCTGCAGCAGCACCTCACCGAGGAGCCACAGCGCCACCAGTCCGAACGCCGCATAGAGGACCGCCCAGCCCATGTACGCCCCTCTCGTACGGCCGAGGCCCCCGCGGGTACGGCCGATCAGGCCCGCTGGTCGTGCAGGCCCAGATTCTCGTAGATTTCCAACGTCGCAGTGGAGTTGTTGAGCGTAATGAAGTGCAGACCCGGCACGCCTTCGTCAAGCAGCTTCGCGCAGAACTCCGTCGCGAACTCGATGCCAATGGAGCGTACAGCGGCCGGATCGTCTTTGGCTGTGAGGATCCGCTCTTTCAGAGCCGGGGGGAAGTCCGCGTTGCTGAGCTTGGGCAGCCGCTCCAGCATGCGGACACTGGTGACGGGCATGCACTCCGGGATGATCGGAGTGTCGCAGCCGGCGGCGGCGACCTTGTCCCGCAGTCTCAGGTACTCCTCCGGGTAGAAGAACATCTGGGTGATCGCGTAGTCGGCGCCCGCGCGGCACTTGTCGACGAAGTGCCGCACGTCGGAGTCCCAGTCCGCGGAGCGCGGGTGCATCGCCGGGAACGCGGCCACGCCGACGCAGAAGTCTCCCGACTCCTTGATCAGCTCGACCAGTTCGGCCGCGTACGTGAGACCCTCGGGGTGGGCGAGCCACTCCCCCATCGGGTCACCCGGCGGGTCGCCGCGCACCGCCAGCATGTTCCGGATCCCGGCGTCGGCGTACTGCCCGATGATGTTGCGCAGCTCGGCGACCGAGTGCTCGACGGCGGTGATGTGGGCGACCGGCGTGAGCGTCGTGTCGGCGACGATCTGCTGGGTCTCCTTGACGGTGCCGGCCCGCGTGGAGCCGCCCGCCCCGTACGTGACGGACACGAAGTCGGGGGCGACGGCCTCGACACGGCGCAGCGCGTTCCACAGGTTGCGCTCGCCCTTGGGGGTCTTCGGCGCGGAGAACTCGAACGAGTACGTCGCCTTGCCGGGCGTGAGCATGTCGCGCACGGTGCGGGCGCGATCAGTCCTGGTGGAAGCGGTGCCTAGGGCCATACGGGCAGGTTACTGACGGAGGTCGACTGTCCCAAATCCCTGTCCAGCCTGCGGACAGGTTCCGGACAGTGGCGCCTTGCCCGCTGGTCAGCGGGCCGGTCGGCGACCGGTCACAGGGACCGCAGGCGCTTGGCGAACTCGGCCGCGGCGGCGCCCGGATCGTCGGCCTCGGTGATGGCGCGGACGACGACGACCCGGCGGGCGCCCGCGTCCAGGACCTCGTCCAGGTTCGTCAGGTCGATGCCGCCGATGGCGAACCACGGGCGGTCGGTGCCGAGTCCGGCGGTGTGGCGCACCAGGTCGAGGCCGGGCGCGTACCGGCCGGGCTTGGTGGGGGTGGGCCAGCAGGGGCCGGTGCAGAAGTAGTCGACGCCCGGCTCGACGGCGGCGGCGTCGGCCTCCGCGTCGGAGTGGGTGGAGCGGCCGATGAGCACGTCGTCGCCGATGATCGCGCGGGCGGCGGGCACCGGGAGGTCGCCCTGGCCCAGGTGCAGCACGTCGGACGCGCTCGCGTGGGCGACGTCCGCCCGGTCGTTCACCGCGAAGAGCTTGCCGTGGCGGCGGGCGGCCTCGGCGAACACCGCGAGGTGCTCCAGCTCCTCGCCGGCCTCCATGCCCTTGTCGCGCAGCTGCACGATGTCGACGCCGCCGGCCAGCACGGCGTCGAGGAACTCCGGCAGGTCGCCCTGACGCCTGCGGGCGTCGGTGCACAGGTAGAGCCGTGCGTCGGCGAGCAGGTCACGCTTCGGGTCGGCCATGGGAATCCCCCGTCGATGGGCACCGGTGTGCGCGGCCCCGCGGGGGCCGCGCACACCGCTCGGTTGTCAGGTTCAGACGGCGAGCGCCTGGGCGCGGCGCTTCACCTCCGTGCCGCGATTCTCGCTCAGGGCCTGCGCGGGCGTGCCGGGCAGGGTCGCGTCGGGGGTGAAGAGCCACTCCAGCATCTCTTCGTCGGAGAAGCCGTCGTCCCTCAGGAGCGTCAGGGTCCCGGTCAGGCCCTTGACGATCTTGTCGCCGTCGATGAAGGCGGCGGGCACGTGAAGGGCCCTGTTCTCACCGCGGCGTACGGCGATGAGCTGACCCTCCTTCACCCACTGCCGCACACGCGTCACCTCGACGCCGGTCTGTTCGGCGATGTCGGGGAGGGTGAGCCAGTCGGGGACGAGAGCATCGATCTTTGCGTCAATCTCGGTCACAGGACAAGCCTGCCATCCCGGACTGACAGTCGGAAGCCGGGCCCGCCCGACCAGGCGTTCAGGCCGCGGCGGACTTCAGCGGACGGGCCGGGTCGGCGAGCAGCTCCGGGTCGAGCGCGGTGCCCGCCTCGATGAGCTTGCGGCCCTGGGCGAGGTCGCGGGGCTTGCCCACGGCCAGGACGGCGACCAGGGCGCCCTCGCGCAGCCAGCACACCGACCAGGCGGCCCCGGCCGGGTCGCCCCGCCACACGGTGGCGTCGGCGGCGGCGTGGTGGCCGGCGTACTGGACGAAGCGGCCGAACTGCTCGGACCAGAAGTAGGGCACCGGGTCGTAGACGGCCGGGGTGGTGCCGATGATGTTGGCCGCGACGGTGCGGGGGCCCTGCAGCGCGTTGTCCCAGTGGTGGACCATCAGGCGCTGTCCGTAGCGGGCGGAGGGGAACGAGGAGCAGTCGCCGACCGCGTACACGTCGGGCACGGAGGTGCGCAGTCCCGCGTCGGCGACGACCTCGTGGTGCTCGCCCAGGGCGAGGCCCGAGCCGTCGAGCCAGGCGGTGGCGGGGCGGGCGCCGATGCCGACGACGACGGCCCCGGCGGGCAGCCGCGTCCCGTCGCCGAGGACCACGACGCCGGGCTCGACCCGCTCCACGCGCGCGTGGGTGCGCAGCTCGGCTCCGGCGTCCGCGTACCAGGCGGCCATCGGGGCGGCGACCTCCGCGGGCAGCGCTCCGGCCAGCGGACGCTCGGCGGCCTCCACGACGGTGACCCGGCAGCCCGCGTCGCGTGCGGCGGTGGCGAACTCGGCGCCGATCCAGCCGGCCCCGACGACGACCACGTCGTGCTGCTCGGCGAGGACCGGCCGCAGCCGCTCGGCGTCGTCCAGGGTGCGCAGCAGGTGGACTCCGGGGACGCCGTCGGCGCCCGGGAGGCGGATCGGTTCGGCGCCCGTCGCGACGACCAGGACGTCGTACGGGACGGGGCCCGTGGCGGTGTCGAGCTCGTGGTCGGCGGGGCGCAGGCCGGTGACCTCGCGGCCCAGCTGGAGGGTGACGCCGAGGGCCTCGAAGTCGACGTCGAAGGCGGAGCCCTCGGCCTTGCCGAGCAGGACGGCCTTGGAGAGCGGCGGCCGGTCGTAGGGCTGGTGGGGTTCGGCGCCGATCAGCGTGACCGCCCCGGTGAAGCCCTGCTCGCGCAGCGCCACCGCCGTCTGCACGCCGGCCATGCCCGCGCCGACCACGACGACGTGCCGGTCGCCCGGGGGCGTCTCGTTCCCGCTCTCCTGATCGCTCACAAGGTCACCTTAGGCACCCGTGAGGGCGTGGGTCAGCGGCCCGGGCCACTCGCGTTCCGTGACGTCCTGCACACGTGTCACCGGTTTAGTGATCAAGGCCCCGCGATCATCCCCGCGCGGCAGGCGCAGGGATCTCCTCGACGACGCTCGTGCCGCTGCCCTCCTGCGACTCCCACTCCCAGGTCTCGTCGAGCCGGACCCGGCCGTCGGGCAGCTCCGAGACGGTGGAGACGCAGTGCCCCGAGGACGTCGTCCCGTCGGTCTTCAGCTGGACGTAGCGGAAGTCGAGCCGGTCGTCCGCGCGGGTGCCCACGAGGTGGCCGCGCACGATGTCGCCGCCTTCGTAGGAGGCCCATATCCGGCCCTCCTCCTCCCTGTAGGCGAAGCGGGTGCGGGTGCCCACCTGACCGGGGGCCTGGTCGGTCACAGGGGCGAGGAAGAGTCCGTCGAGGGATCGGGCCACGGGCTGGGCTCCCTTACTGGGTGGCATACCGAACGGCTAGGGTGGCCAACGTAAAGCACTCGCGGGAGCCCGTACGCAGCGGGCTGAGAGGGAGGCTGGAGCGGCCTCCGACCGTACGAACCTGATCCGGGTCATGCCGGCGAAGGGAGGGGCTGGACGCCCATGTCGCGTACGCCACCTGTCAGCGGGTCCGCCACCGACGTCGTGGTCGTCGGGGGCGGCATCATCGGTCTGGTGACCGCGTGGAGGGCCGCGCAGCGCGGTCTGTCCGTCGCGGTCGTGGACCCCGAGCCGGGCGGCGGCGCTGCCCAGGTCGCGGCCGGAATGCTGGCCGCCGTCACCGAACTGCACTACGGCGAGGAGACGTTGCTCGCCCTGAACGTCGAGTCCGCGCGCCGCTATCCGGACTTCGCGGCCGAACTGTCCGAGGCCGCGGGCCACGATCTCGGCTACCGCGCGTGCGGCACGCTGGCCGTCGCCCTGGACGCCGACGACCGCTCGCACCTGCGGGAGCTGCACGCGCTGCAGCTGCGCTCGGGCCTGGAGTCCGAGTGGCTGTCGGGCCGTGAGTGCCGCCGCCTGGAGCCGATGCTCGCGCCCGGCGTGCGCGGCGGCCTGCGCGTCGACGGCGACCACCAGATCGACCCGAGAAGGCTCGCGGGCGCCCTTGTGACGGCCTGCGAGCGCGCCGGCGTCGTCCTGCACCGGACATGGGCCGAACGGCTCTCCGTCGTACGGGACCGGGCGCGCGGCGTCGTCCTCGCCGACGGCACGGAGCTGGCCGCGGAGCAGGTGGTGCTCGCCGCCGGCAGCCGCAGCGGCCGGCTCGCGGGCGTCCCCGAGGCCCTGCTGCCGCCGGTGCGCCCGGTCAAGGGCCAGGTGCTGCGCCTGACCGTGCCGAAGGCGTACGCGCCGTTCCTGAGCCGCACCGTCCGCGCGGTCGTGCGCGGCGGCAACGTCTACCTCGTGCCCCGCGTCAACGGCGAGCTGGTCGTCGGCGCCACCACCGAGGAGCTCGGCTGGGACACCACCGTCACCGCCGGCGGTGTCTACGAGCTGCTGCGCGACGCGCACGAACTCGTCCCCGGCATCACCGAACTGCCGCTGACGGAGACGCGCGCGGGCCTGCGCCCCGGCTCCCCGGACAACGCGCCGATCCTCGGCCCGACGGCCCTGCCCGGCTTCCTGCTGGCCACCGGCCACTACCGCAACGGCGTGCTGCTGACCCCGGTCACCGGCGACGCCATGGCGCACGCCCTGGCCACCGGTGAACTCCCGGGCGAGGCCCGCCCGTTCACCCCCCAGCGCTTCAGTACCTCTCGACCGGCCCTCTCGGAGCAGCCCGCATGAACGTGTCCGTGAACGGCGAGCCGCGCACCGTGGCCGCCGCGACCAAGCTCGACGAACTGGTGGCCACGCTGACCACCGCCCCCTCCGGCGTCGCCGCCGCCCTGAACGAGACCGTCGTCCCGCGCACCCAGTGGGCCGCGACCGCGCTCACCGAGGGCGACCGGGTCGAGGTCCTCACCGCGGTCCAGGGAGGCTGAGCGACATGGCGGACGACGCACTCGTCCTCGGCGGCACGACGCTCTCCTCGCGTCTCATCATGGGCACGGGCGGCGCCCCGAGCCTCGACGTCCTGGAGCGCTCCCTGGTCGCCTCCGGGACCGAGCTGACCACGGTGGCGATGCGCCGCGTGGACGCCTCGGTGCACGGCTCCGTGCTCTCCGTCCTGGAGAAGCTCGGCATCCAGGTGCTCCCCAACACGGCGGGCTGTTTCACCGCGGGCGAGGCCGTCCTGACGGCCCGCCTCGCGCGCGAGGCGCTCGGCACGGACCTGGTGAAACTCGAGGTGATCGCCGACGAGCGCACTCTGCTGCCCGACCCGATCGAGCTGCTCGACGCGGCCGAGACGCTCGTGGACGACGGTTTCACCGTGCTCCCGTACACGAACGACGACCCGGTGCTCGCGCGGAAGCTGGAGGACGTGGGGTGCGCGGCGGTCATGCCGCTCGGCTCACCGATCGGCTCCGGGCTCGGCATCCGCAACCCGCACAACTTTCAGCTGATCGTCGAGCACGCGCGCGTGCCGGTGATCCTGGACGCGGGCGCGGGCACGGCCTCCGACGTGGCGCTCGCCATGGAGCTGGGCTGCGCCGGTGTGATGCTCGCCTCCGCGGTGACCCGCGCGCAGGAGCCGGTGCTGATGGCCGAGGGCATGCGGCACGCGGTGGAGGCGGGCCGCCTCGCCCGCCGCGCGGGCCGCATTCCCAGGCGCCACTTCGCCGAGGCGTCCTCGCCGACGGACGGGATGGCCCGCCTGGACCCGGAGCGCCCGGCCTTCTGAGCGGGTCGCACCGGGTCACAGGTCTGCTGCAGTACCTCCCGGGCGGGCGGGGCCTGTCGGTCACTCCTCGTACACTCGCCTGCGTGGACACGACCCTTCAGGACCCGCTGCTCGGGCAGGTGCTCGACAGCCGGTACCGCGTCGACGCACGGATCGCGGTCGGCGGGATGGCCACGGTCTACCGGGCCGTGGACACCCGCCTCGACCGCGTGCTCGCGCTCAAGGTGATGCACCCCTCGCTGGCGGCCGACGCCTCGTTCGTCGACCGCTTCATCCGCGAGGCCAAGTCCGTCGCCCGTCTCTCGCACCCGAACGTGGTGGGGGTGTACGACCAGGGCACCGACGGCGCGTACGTGTATCTGGCGATGGAGTACATCGCGGGGTGCACGCTGCGTGACGTGCTGCGCGAGCGCGGGGCGCTGCGCCCGCGGGCGGCGCTCGACATCCTGGAGCCGGTGCTCGCCGCGCTCGGGGCGGCGCACCGCGCGGGTTTCGTGCACCGTGACATGAAGCCGGAGAACGTCCTGATAGGGGACGACGGTCGGGTCAAGGTGGCGGACTTCGGCCTGGTCCGCGCGGTGGACACGGTGACGAACACGACGGGCGCGGTGCTCGGCACGGTCTCGTACCTGGCGCCGGAGCAGATCGAGGACGGCACGGCGACGCCGAGCGTGGACGTGTACGCGTGCGGTGTCGTGTTCTACGAGATGCTCACCGGCGGCAAGCCGCACTCCGGCGACACCCCGGCCCAGATCCTCTACAAGCACCTGAACGAGGACGTGCCGCCGCCCTCTGCCGCCGTCCCGGGCCTGCCGTACGCGCTGGACGAGCTGGTGGCGTCGGCCACGGCCCGCAACCCCGAGGTGCGGCCGCCGGACGCCGTGGCGCTGCTGTCGCAGACGAGGGAGGCGCGGGCCACGCTGTCCGACGCCGAGCTCGACACGGTGCCGCCGCAGGCGCGCGAGACGGACCACTCGGGCGCGGACGACCGTACGAGCGTGATCCCTCGCGCGGTGCGCACCGCCGGGGTGCAGATGTCGCTGCCGGCCGAGCCGCTCCAGGACGCCCTGCACCGCACGAGCCGCCTGGAGACCCCGCCGCCCGCCGCCCCGCCCGCGCCCCGCGGCCCGGCCGGCGGCCGGGCCCCGCGCCGCGGTCTGCTCGCGATCGTCGCGGCGGTCCTGCTGGTGCTCGGCGTCGGCGCGGGCGTCTGGTACATCAACTCGGGCCAGTTCACGAAGGTCCCGGCGCTGCTCACCAAGACGGAGGCGCAGGCCGAGAAGCGGCTGGACGCCGCCGGTCTCCAGGCGGGCACGACGCGGTACGCGTACAGCGGCACGTACGAGCGCGGCACGGTCATGGCGACGGATCCCGAGGCCGGTGCGCAGATCCGGGACGACGGCACGGTGACGCTGACCGTGTCGAAGGGGCCGAAGACCGTGAAGGTCCCCGACCTGAAGGGGACCTCGCTCGCCACGGCGAAGAGCGACCTGAAGCACCGGGGCCTGTCCCCGGGCATGGTCACCGAGCAGTTCGACGAGGAGATCCCGAAGGGCTCCGTGATCAGCACGGACCCGGCGGCGGGCACGACGCGCGACTCCGGCACCGCGGTGGCCCTCGTGGTCTCCAAGGGCTCGCCCGTCGACGTCCCGGACGTCACGGGTCAGTCGGAGCAGGACGCGGTCGCCGCGCTGGAGGAGCTCGGGCTCAAGGCGAAGATCGCACCGCAGCGGGTCGAGTCGCAGGTCGACAAGGGTTCCGTGGCCGCGCAGTCCCCGGAGCACGGACGGCTGGCCGAGGGCGACACGGTGACCCTGACGATCTCCAAGGGCCCACCGATGATCGAGGTCCCGGACGTCACGGGCCTGAAGGTCGACGAGGCGCACGACAAGCTGGAGGGCGCCGGCTTCCAGGTCGACGAGGACCGCGGCATCCTCGGTCTCTTCGGCGACACCGTGAAGAGCCAGTCGGTCGAGGGCGGGGACACGGCGCCCAAGGGCTCCGAGATCACGATCACCATCCGCTGACCGGCACGATCGCTGTCCGCCGACCCGCACGTTCCGCGGCCGCTTCCGTCTCCCGGGAGCGGCCGCGGTCCGTCCGGGCGCGCATGACACCCTGGCCCGGTGAACAGCAGCATCCGCAATCCGATCGGCGGCCATGTGCCGGTGGCCGGGGGCCTCGCCTCCATAGGCCTGTCCTACGCCCGTGAGCTCGCCGCCGAGACCGTCCAGGTCTTCGTCGCCAATCCGCGCGGCTGGGCCACCCCGCCCGGGAACCCGAAGCAGGACGAGGCGTTCCGGGAGCGGTGCGCCGAGGACGGCATCCCGGCGTACGTCCACGCGCCGTACCTGATCAATTTCGGCTCGCACACCGAGGCCACCGTCGACCGGTCCGTCGACTCGCTGCGGCACTCGCTGCGCCGGGCGCGGGCCATCGGCGCGCTCGGCGTCGTGGTGCACACCGGGTCCGCCACCGGCGGGCGGCCGCGCGAGACCGCGCTCGCCCAGGTGCGCGAGCGGATGCTGCCGCTGCTCGACGAACTGACCCACGAAGACGACCCGTTCCTGCTGCTGGAGTCGACGGCCGGCCAGGGCTCCTCGCTCTGCTCGCGGACCTGGGACTTCGGGCCCTACTTCGACTCCCTGGACCGGCATCCGAAGCTGGGCGTCTGCCTGGACACCTGCCACATCTTCGCGGCGGGCCACGACCTGACGGGCCCCGACGGCATGCGACAGACCCTCGACCTGCTGGTGGAGACGGTCGGCGAGGGCCGCCTCAAGCTGATCCACGCCAACGACTCCAAGGACGTCGCCGGCGCCCACAAGGACCGCCACGAGAACATCGGCACGGGCCACATCGGCGCCGAGCCCTTCCGGGCCTTGATGGCGCATCCGGCGACCGCGAACGTCCCGCTGATCATCGAGACACCGGGCGGCAAGGAGGGTCACGCGGCGGACGTGGCCCGCCTGAAGGAGCTCCGGAAGACTCCCTCCGGCGAAGATCACAAAACCCGTTGAGGCATACCCCGAGGGGGCATACGGTTCCTGTCGGCGACAGGACGGCACGGCCGACAGGAACCGCCACCGACTTCTGGGGGAACGACATGGACCACGAGGCTCACACCGGGCACGACCACGAGCACGGCCACCACGACCCTGCTCACGAACACGAACACGGCCACCACGAGCACGAGCACGACCACGGGCACGGGCACGGACACGGCAAGGTCAGCTGGGCGATGGCCGCGCAGGCGACCCTGCACTGCCTCACGGGCTGCGCGATCGGCGAGGTCCTCGGCATGGTGATCGGCACGGCCCTCGGCTGGGGCAATGTGCCGACGATGATCCTGGCGATCGTGCTCGCGTTCTTCTTCGGCTACTCGCTCACCCTGCGCGGCGTCCTCAAGGCCGGCCTGGACTTCAAGTCCGCGTTCCGGGTGGCGCTCGCCGCGGACACCCTGTCGATCGCGGTCATGGAGCTGATCGACAACAGCGTGATCGCCCTGTGGCCGGACGCGATGGACGCACACCTGTCGGACGCCCTGTTCTGGGGCGCCCTCGCGGCCTCGCTCGCCCTGGCCTTCGTGGTGACGACCCCGGTGAACCGCTGGATGATCGGCCGCGGCAAGGGCCACGCCGTGGTGCACCAGTACCACCACTGACGGCGGGCGCCGGACCGGCGGACAGGCACAGGACCGGCCGGGACAGGACTAGAGCTCGGGACCTTCCCCGGGCTCTTCCTGGTAGGAGTAGCGCTGCTCGCGCCACGGATCCCCCACGTTGTGGTACCCGCGCTCCTCCCAGAAGCCGCGCCGGTCCGCCGTCATGTACTCGATGCCGCGGACCCACTTCGGGCCCTTCCACGCGTAGAGGTGCGGGACGACGAGCCGCAGCGGGAATCCGTGCTCGGCGGTGAGCAGTTCACCGTCCTTGTGCGTGGCGAAGATCGTGCGGTCGGCGGCGAAGTCGGCCAGCCGCAGATTCGAACTGAATCCGTACTCGGCCCAGACCATCACGTGTGTGACGGCGGGGTCCGGCGGTGCGAGCTCGAGGATCGTGGAGGCGAGCACGCCGCCCCATTCGGCGCCGAGCATGCTGAACTTCGTGACGCAGTGCAGGTCGCCGACGACGGTCGTGTACGGGAGGGCCGAGAACTCCTCGTGGTTCCAGCAGCGCTTCTCACCGTCGACGGTGGTCCCGAAGACCCTGAACTCCCAGCGTTCGGGGCGGAACTTGGGCACCGGCCCGTAATGCGTGACGGGCCAGCCGCGCTGCAGCCGCTGCCCCGGCGGAAGCTCCGGTTGCACGGCTCCCCCAGACTCGCTACCCACCGGATGACCCATGTCTCCATCCTGACAGACCCAGGGCAGTGGCCATGACCATGCGGGCCGCGACGGGCCGCAGTCGATCACCGATTCGGGCAACTCGTACTAAGCGTGCACTTACTGGACGCGTCTGGGTGGCGGTGCGAGGATGCGCGGACCTGTCCGGTCACCCTCTTGGAAGGAGCCTCTGCGATGCAGGGCGACCCCGAGGTCATCGAATTCCTCAACGAACAGCTGACGGCCGAGCTCACGGCCATCAACCAGTACTTCCTGCACGCCAAGATGCAGGAGAACTTCGGCTGGACGAAGCTCGCGAAGTACACGCGGTCCGAGTCGTTCGACGAGATGAAGCACGCGGAGGTGCTGACCGACCGGATCCTGTTCCTGGACGGGCTGCCGAACTACCAGCGGCTGTTCCACGTCCGGGTCGGCCAGTCGGTGATCGAGATGTTCCAGGCCGACCGGCAGATCGAGGTCGAGGCCATCGACCGTCTCAAGCGGGGCATCGAGGTGATGCGCGCAAAGGGCGACATCACGTCCGCGAACATCTTCGAGTCGATCCTCGAGGACGAGGAGCACCACATCGACTACCTGGACACGCAGCTGGAGCTGGTGGACAAGCTGGGCGAGGCGCTCTACATCGCGCAGCTCATCGAGCAGCCGGAGAGCTGATCCGCCTCAGGCCGCTTCGGGAAGCTCGGCCGGCACGGCGAGCGCCGCGGCTGAGTCTCCCTGCTCGACGAGCTCGCGGCGGGGGCACGAGCCCCGGCCGAGCAGCGCCTGGATGCGGCGTACGCACGAGCCGCAGTCGGTGCCGGCCTTGCAGGCCGACGCTATCTGGCGGGGGGTGCAGGCACCGTCCTCCGCGTGCTTCTTGACCTGGGTCTCGGTGATTCCGAAACAGCTGCAGACGTACACGCGGGTTCACCTCCCGATCGGGACTCGTCGTGGTGCCGCCCCGATGACTCGGTGAGGCATACCTAACCTTACCCGGGCCGTCCGGAGCGCAAAAGTGCCGTGGGGCGCGGATCGATGTGATCCGCGCCCCACGGCATTTACATTCGCTACGGCTGTGTCACTGCTGGCGGTACATCTCCGCCACCAGGAACGCCAGGTCCAGGGACTGGCTGCGGTTGAGGCGCGGGTCGCAGGCCGTCTCGTAGCGCTGGTGCAGGTCGTCGACGAAGATCTCGTCGCCGCCGCCCACGCACTCGGTGACGTCGTCACCGGTGAGCTCGACGTGGATGCCGCCCGGGTGGGTGCCGAGCTCCTTGTGGACCTCGAAGAAGCCCTTGACCTCGTCGAGCACGTCGTCGAAGCGGCGCGTCTTGTGGCCGGAGGCGGCCTCGAAGGTGTTGCCGTGCATCGGGTCGGTGACCCAGGCGACGACGGCACCCGACGCGGTGACCTTCTCGACCAGCTCGGGCAGCTTGTCCCGGACCTTGTCGGCGCCCATGCGGACGATGAAGGTCAGGCGGCCCGGCTCGCGGTCCGGGTCGAGGCGCTCGACGTACTGCAGCGCCTCCTCGGCCGTCGTGGTCGGGCCGAGCTTGATGCCGATCGGGTTGCGGATCTTCGAGGCGAACTCGACGTGCGCGTGGTCCAGCTGCCGCGTGCGCTCACCGATCCAGACCATGTGCGCCGACACGTCGTACAGGCTGCCCGTACGCGAGTCGACACGGGTCAGGGCCGACTCGTAGTCGAGCAGCAGGGCCTCGTGCGAGGAGTAGAACTCGACGGCCTGGAACTCGGCCGGGTCCGTGCCGCAGGCGCGCATGAAGTTCAGCGCGTTGTCGATCTCGCGCGCCAGCTGCTCGTAGCGCTGGCCCGACGGGGACGACTTCACGAAGTCCTGGTTCCAGGCGTGCACCTGGCGCAGGTCGGCGTAGCCACCGGTGGTGAAGGCGCGCACCAGGTTGAGCGTGGAGGCGGACGCGTTGTACATCCGCTTCAGGCGCTCGGGGTCCGGGACGCGGGCGGCCTCGGTGAAGTCGAAGCCGTTGACGGAGTCGCCGCGGTAGGTCGGGAGCGTCACGCCGTCACGGGTCTCGGTGCCCTTGGAGCGGGGCTTGGAGTACTGGCCGGCGATGCGGCCGACCTTCACGACGGGCACGGAGGCCGCGTACGTGAGGACGGCGCTCATCTGCAGGAGGGTCTTGAGCTTCGCCCGGATGTGATCCGCGCTGACGGCGTCGAACGCCTCGGCGCAGTCGCCGCCCTGGAGGAGAAACGCCTCGCCACGGGCGACGGCTCCCATCCGGGCACGCAGCTGGTCGCACTCGCCGGCGAAGACCAGCGGCGGATAGGTCTCGAGCTCAGCGATCACATCGCGCAGAGCCTCGGCATCCGGGTACTCGGGCTGCTGCGCCGCGGGCAGGTCTCGCCAGGTGTTGCCAGCGCTTGCGCTGGTCTTAGCGTTCACGGTCACCTCGACAACATTACGGCCTCGGGCCCGTCGTCCATTCCGCCGCTCATTCCTTGAGACGGGTGTCCGAAGGGCTGATACGGTGGCCCCCATGTTCGCGCAGCTCATGAACCGCACCTGGTGGTGGACCGCACATCCGGCGGCCCACTGACTGCGCGTATCCGACATCGCGAAGGCCGCCCGAGGGGCGGCCTTCAGTGTTTTCCGACACCGACACCGGCTGTTCCTCCCGAATCCCACGCTCTCTCGAAGCGCTCCGGAAGGACACACCGTGCTGGAGAACCTGCTCACCGACGACCGCCCCTTCGCCCTGCTGCGCCGCCGCACCCCCGGCCGCGACCACGATGTGATCGAGGTCCTGACCGGCGAGGTCGGCACGTACGAGCGGCTGGCCGACATCCCCGAGGGCCTCGCCCTCGTCCCGTTCCGCCAGATCCGCGAGCGCGGCTTCGACGTGCGCGACGACGGCACCCCGCTGACCGTGCTGCGCCCCGAGGAGTCCTACGGGATCCCGCTGGCCGAGGCCCTCGACACGCTGCCCCGGCACGCCGTGGACGTGCGCGGCGGCGGCTTCGACGTGGACGACGACACGTACGCGGAGATCGTCGGGCGGGTGCTGCGTGACGAGATCGGGCGCGGCGAGGGCGCGAACTTCGTGATCCGGCGGACGTACGAGGGCGAGATCCCCGGGTTCTCGCGGGCCGACGCGCTCGCCCTGTTCCGGCGGCTGCTCGACGGCGAGCGGGGCGCCTACTGGACGTTCGTCGTGCATACCGGGGAGCGGACGCTGGTCGGGGCGAGCCCTGAGGTGCATGTGCGGATGTCGGGCGGCACCGTCGTGATGAACCCGATCAGCGGTACGTACCGCTATCCGGCCGGCGGGCCGACCCCGGACGACCTGCTGGAGTTCCTCGCCGACGGCAAGGAGATCGAGGAGCTGTCGATGGTCGTCGACGAGGAGCTCAAGATGATGTGCACCGTCGGCGACATGGGCGGCGTCGTCGTCGGCCCGCGCCTGAAGGAGATGGCGCATCTCGCCCACACGGAGTACGAGCTGCGCGGGAAGTCGACGCTCGACGTGCGGGACGTCCTCAAGGAGACGATGTTCGCCGCGACCGTCACCGGCTCGCCGGTGCAGAACGCCTGCCGGGTCATCGAGCGGTACGAGTCCGGCGGCCGCGGCTACTACGCGGGAGCGCTCGCGCTGGTCGGACGGGACGCGGGCGGGGCGCAGACGCTCGACTCCCCCATCCTGATCCGCACCGCGGACATCGAGGCCGCGACCGGACGGCTGCGGGTGCCGGTCGGCGCGACGCTCGTACGGGGCTCGGACCCGGCGGGCGAGGTCGCGGAGACGCACGCCAAGGCGGCCGGGGTGCTCGCAGCTCTCGGCGTACGGCCCGGGCGGCCGCGCACGGAGGGCACGCGCCCGGCACTGGCCGAGGACCCGCGGGTGCGGGCGGCGCTCGACGGGCGCCGGGCGGCCCTCGCGCCGTTCTGGCTGCGGATGCAGCAGCGGTCCGGGGAACTGTCCGGGCACGCGCTGGTGGTCGACGGCGAGGACACGTTCACCGCGATGCTGGCGCACGTGCTGCGCTCGTCGGGGCTCGACGTGACGGTGCGGCGCTACGACGAGGAGGGGCTGCGGGAGGCGGTCCTCGCGCACGAGGGGCCGATCGTGCTGGGTCCGGGTCCGGGCGACCCCGCCGACCCGAGCGACCCGAAGATGCGCTTCCTGCGCTCACTGGCCGCCGACGTGATCCGGGAGCACCGGTACGGGGTGCTCGGCGTCTGCCTCGGGCACGAGCTGCTCGCGGTGGAGCTGGGCCTGGACCTCGTGCGCAAGGAGGTCCCGTACCAGGGCGCCCAGGTCGAGGTCGACCTGTTCGGCCGGACCGAGACGGTCGGCTTCTACAACAGCTTCGTGGCGCGCTGCGACGACGAGGCGGCGCAGGAGCTGGCCGCGCACGGCGTGGAGGTCAGCCGGGACGCCCGTACGGGTGAGGTGCACGCGGTACGGGGGCCTGGCTTCGCGGGCGTGCAGTTCCACCCGGAGTCGGTGCTGTCGCTGCGCGGGGCGGGGATCGTGCGGGAGCTGCTCGCTCAGGTGGCGGCGGGGACCAGCACGTTCTCGGAGCGGCGGCCCGCCCGGTAGTCCAGGACGTTGTGCACGGTGGTGGCGATGATCTGGCCGACGGCGTCCGACGTGTAGTACGCCTGGTGGGACGTGACCAGCACGTTCGGGAAGGTGACGAGGCGGGCCAGGGTGTCGTCCTCGACGACGTCGAGGGACTTGTCGAGGAAGAACAGGCCCGCCTCGGCCTCGTACACGTCGAGGCCGACGCCCGTGAAGCGGCCCTCGCGCAGCTCGGCGACGAGGGCCTTGGAGTCGATCAGGCCGCCGCGGCTGGAGTTCACCAGGATCGCGTCGTCCTTCATGGTGCGCAGCGCGGCCGCGTCGACGATGTGCTCGGTGGCGGGGAGCAGCGGGACGTGCAGGCTGATCAGGTCGGCCTCGGCGAAGAGCCGCTCCTTGTCGACGTACTTCATGCCGAGCTCCAGGCACTCCGGGTTCTCGGCGACGTCCCAGCCGAGCAGGTTCATGCCGAAGCCGTGGGCGATCCGGGTGAACGCGGCGCCGATCTTGCCGGTGCCGAGGACGCCGACGGTGCGGCCGCGCAGGTCGCGGCCCATGAGCCCGTCGAGCCGGAAGTCGAAGTCGCGGGTGCGGTTGCTGGCGCGGACGATGCGGCGGTTGACGGCCATCGCGAGGGTCCAGGCGAACTCGGCGACGGAGTACGGCGAGTACGACGAGACCCGGGCGACGGTGAGGCCTAGGCGCTCGGCGACGCCCAGGTCGATGTTGTTGAAGCCCGTCGAGCGCTGGGCGATCATCTGCGTGCCGCCGGCCGCGAGGGTCTGCAGGACGTGGTTGTTCAGGTTCGCGTTGACGCTGGTGGAGATGATCTCGTAGCCGGCGGCGATGGGCGCGGTGTCCTCGTTGAGGAACACGTCCAGGCACCGGACCTCGTAGTGATCGTCCTGATGGGCCTCGAACGCCTTCTCGATGAGGGGCTTTTCGTCGGACTGCACACCGAAGGCGAGGATCTCCATGGCTGGATCCTAGGGTCGCGGGGCCGCTTCGGCTCGGCGGGCGGCCGAAGCGGTCCTCGGCGTCAGGCGTCGTCCAGGCCCCGCTCGATCGCGTAGCGCACGAGCTCGACCCGGTTGTGGAGCTGGAGCTTGCCCAGGGTGTTCTGGACGTGGTTCTGGACCGTGCGGTGGGAGATGACGAGGCGCTCGGCGATCTGCTTGTAGCTCAGCCCCTTGGCGACGAGGCGCAGCACCTCGGTCTCGCGCTCGGTGAGCTGCGGCGCCTTCGGCTCGTCGGCGCCCGCGGCGGGGGCCGGCTCGGAGGCGAGGCGGCGGTACTCGCCGAGGACCAGGCCCGCGAGGCCCGGGGTGAAGACCGGGTCGCCGACGGCGGTGCGGCGCACGGCGTCGACGAGCTCCTCGGTGGAGGCCGACTTGAGCAGGTAGCCGGTGGCGCCGGACTTGACGGCCTCCAGGACGTCCGCGTGCTCCCCGCTCGCGGACAGCACGAGGACCCGCAGCTTCGGGTCGGCGCCCACGAGCTCCTTGCAGACCTGGACGCCGGGCTTGGCCGGCAGGTTCAGGTCGAGGACGAGCACGTCGGGACCGGCAGCGCGGGCGCGCCGCACCGCCTGCTCGCCGTCGCCTGCGGTGGCGACGACGTCGAAGCCGGACTCGGCCAGGTCGCGGGCGACGGCGTCGCGCCACATCGGGTGGTCGTCGACCACCATGACCTTGATCGCGGCCCCGTCCGCCTGGTTCTGCTCTTCGCTCATCGCTGCGGTCCTGCCTTCCCCCGTGACGTTCACGTTCCGGTTCACTTCTTCTTCGGTACGAGCTTTTTCGGTACGAGCGTCTTCGGCGCGAGCAGCTTCGGTGCGGGCTGCTTCGGCACGGTCAGCTCGACCTCGGTGCCCTGGCCGGGGACCGAGATCAGTTCGGCGGTGCCGCCGATGTCGCGCAGCCGGCCGCGGATGGACTGGGCGACGCCGAGCCGCCCCTCCCCCTCGGCCTGCGCGAGCCGGCCCTCCGGGATGCCGGGGCCGTCGTCCCGTACGGTCACGACGACCGCGTCGGGTTCGTCCTCGACGAGGATCCAGGCGTGCGCGTCCTCACCGGCGTGCCGCCGCACATTGTCCAGGGCCGCGCTGACCGCCGCCGCCAGTTCGCGCGCGGCGGCCGGGGCCAGCAGGACCGGGGTGCCCGGTTCGGAGAACGTGACGCGGGCGCCCGCGTGCCCGGCGAGCAGCGGCCGCAGATCGCGGGGCTCCCCGGTGTCGGCGGGGTCCTCGGGGGCGGCGGGGTCGTCGAGGGCCCGTACGACGGCGCCCTGCGCGGCGTCCTCGGAGACCCGGGACGTGGGGGTGAGGCCGCCCGCGACGAGGGTGCGCAGCGCGATCTCCTGCTCCCCCGCGAGCCGGCCCAGCTCGGCGGCCTCGCCGCCCAGGGCGGAGCCGCGCCGCTGGACCATGGCGAGGACCTGAAGGACGCTGTCGTGGATGTCGCGGGCGAGTCGCTCGCGCTCGCGGGTCGCCGCCTCGATCTCCAGGGCGCGGGCGAGGGTGCGCTCGGAGGCGCGGGCCACCTCGACGACGTAGCCGATCGCTATCGAGGCGATGCAGACCAGCAGGACGTTGTGGATCGTGCTGCGGCTGAAGGCGCCGCGCTGGATCACGTTGGCCACGCCGATGAGGACGGACGCGGAGGCCGCCCAGCGCCAGCCGCCCTTGAGGGCCCAGGCGAGGACGGCGCCCGCCGTCCAGATCGAGGGCAGGGTGGAGCCGCCGGTGACCGCGCGGTCGTGCCCGGCGACCGGGGAGAGCAGGATGCCGACGACGGCGACGGTCAGGTCGGCGGTCAGGAAGCGCTTGGTGCAGCGCCGGGCGCCGGAGACCTGGGGCAGCGTCGCCAGCGTCCAGACGACCAGGACGACGAAGTAGCCGATGGCGACCCAGGGCCGCTCGTAGACCTCGTACGCGGAGGCGAAGAGCCCGATCGCGTACAGCATGGTCAGGACGCGGTACCCCATGAGGGCGCGCCACAGCGGCTGTTCGACCGACATGCGGACGACGCGCTCGCGCCGGACCGTGTTCGCGCTGTTGCCCATCTCCCCCACCACTGTCCGAGAAAGCGACGGCGCGGCTACGAGCCGCCCCGCTCCTTCTCGCGCTCCTTCTCGAGCGCCTTCTTGGCTTCCTTCTCGGCCTTCTCCGCGTCCGCGATCTGCCGCTTGGCGGCGGTCGCGTACATGTCGACGTACTCCTGGCCGGAGAGCTTCATGATCTCGTACATGACCTCGTCGGTGACCGCGCGCAGGACGAAGCGGTCGCCCTCCATGCCCTGGTAGCGGCGGAAGTCGAGGGGCTTGCCGATGCGGATGCCGGGGCGCATGAGCTTGGGGAGGACCTTGCCCGGGGGCTGGATCTTCTCCGTGTCGATCATGGCGACGGGGATGACGGGCGCACCGGTGGCCAGCGCCACGCGCGCGAGGCCGCCCGGCTTGCCGCGGTACAGGCGGCCGTCGGGCGAACGGGTGCCCTCGGGGTAGATGCCGAAGAGCTCGCCGCGCTCCAGGACCTCGATGCCGCTCTTGATGGCGGCCTCGCCGGCGCCGCGCGAACCGGAGCGGTCCACGGGCAGCTGGCCGACGCCCTTGAAGAAGGCGGCCGTGAGCTTGCCCTTCACGCCGGGCGTCGTGAAGTACTCGGCCTTGGCGATGAAGGTGACCTTGCGGTCGAGGACGGCCGGCAGGAAGAACGAGTCCGAGAAGGACAGGTGGTTGCTGGCGAGGATCGCGGGGCCCTCGGCGGGGATGTTCTCCAGGCCCTCCACCCACGGCCGGAAACCGAGCTTCAGCGGCCCCCCGATGGCCACCTTCATTGCGCCGTAGATCAACCCACTGCCTTCCCTCGTTCCCGGACTCGTGCCGGATCGGCCCACGGATCAGTCCGAGATCAGTCCGAGGATCAGACCTTAACCCGCGAGGCCGCCCCCGGACGCCGACGACCCTGGTCGGTGTCGGTCCGGTCGCGTACGGTGAAGTGCACGTCGTAGTGCGCGTACTCCACGCTGTGTCACCTCTCCCCGTTGTCACTCCTTCCATGAACAGGAGACCGAAGGTGCCGGTCCTCCCTGGAGCCGAGCCGTACCGCCACGAAGGCGGCGAGGTAGGCGTCCTCCTCTGTCACGGCTTCACCGGATCCCCCCAGTCGATGCGGCCCTGGGCGGAGCATCTCGCCGCGCGCGGACTGACCGTCTCGCTCCCGCTGCTGCCCGGGCACGGCACCCGCTGGGAGGACCTCGCGATCACGGGCTGGCAGGACTGGTACGCGGAGGTGGACCGCGCCTTCGAGGAGCTGTCCGAGCGCTGCTCGCAGGTGTTCGTGTGCGGCCTGTCGATGGGCGGCGCGCTGGCGCTGCGCCTGGCGGCCCGGCACGGGGACAAGGTGGCGGGCCTCGTCCTCGTCAATCCGGGGAACAAGGTGCACGGCGCGGCCGCGCACGCCCTGCCCGTCGCCCGGCACCTGGTCCGCACGATCCCGGGGATCGCCTCGGACATCGCGAAGGAGGGCTCGGTCGAGGTCGCCTACGACCGGGTCCCGCTGCACGCGGCGCACCAGCTGCGGAACTTCTTCCGGCTGGTCGACCGCGAGCTCCCGCAGGTCACGCAGCCGCTCGTGGTGCTGCACAGCCCGCAGGACCACGTCGTGCCGCCCGCCGACTCGGCCCGGGTGCTCGGCCGGGTGTCCTCGCGCGACGTCACCGAGATCCTGCTGGAACAGAGCTACCACGTGGCGACGTTGGACCATGACGCGGACCGGATCTTCGAGGAGAGCGTCGCCTTCATCGACCGGCTCGCGGACGGCGCCGACGACGGCTCCGGCACGGGTACGGACACGGGTGTGGAAGGGACGGCCAGCGGTGGCTGAGCAGGAGCGGCGGGAGCCGGAGAGCCCCGACGGCGGCGAGAGCCGCGATTCCGGGGCGGCGGCGGGCGGCGAGCAGCCGGCCGCGGACCCGGAGCGCGACCCGCTGCTGCCCGCCGACGAGGACGCCGCGTGGGCGGAGATCGTCGCCGGGTACGGGCAGGAGCCGCCGGACCCGCCGGGTGCGAGGCCGTTCAAGCCGATGAAGGACCTGCCCCTGCCCGACTTCGAGCCGAACGGGCGGGAGGACCGCCCCGAGGCCGGGGACCGGGAGGACGAGGAGCGTGCCGCCAAGGGCCCGCTCGGCTCCTCGGTGTCCTTCGCCCCGGGCATCGCGGCGACCCCCGGCCCGCGCGACTACGCGACGGCCGAGCCGTCCGACGACGACCTCGACGGCGACGACGAGGGCCACTTCGTGCCGCCGGAGCCGCCGCCGCTGCCGGAGGCCGACGTCACGTCGAAGTTCGCTTGGCTCGCGGTGGTCGGCGGCCCGGTGCTGCTCCTGCTGTCCGTGCTGCTCGGCTGGGACATGACCTGGTGGCTGGCGACGCTGTGCATCGGCGGCTTCCTGGGCGGTTTCGCCACGCTGGTGGCCCGGATGCAGCCGGGCGACGACGAGGACGACGACCCGGGGCGCGGCGCGGTCGTCTGACGGCGGCGCCCGGCCGGCGCGGGGGCGATGAGTTCCCGGGCCGGCTCCGGTCTGTCCTGGTATGACAGCACCCATGCCAGGACAGACGACACGCACCCGGGTCGTGGCCGACATCTCGGTCTCCGTCGACGGCTACGTCACCGGACCGGACCCGAGTCCCGAGAGCGGTCTGGGCACGGGCGGCGACGCCCTGCACACCTGGGCCTTCTCCGAGGACCCGGACGACCGGCGGATGCTGAGCGAGGCGACGGCGCGCTCGGGCGCGGTCGTCATGGGCCGCCGTCTCTTCGACACGGTCGACGGGCCGGGCGGCTGGAACGAGGACGTGGGCTACGGGGCCGGTGAGGTCGGCAAGCCCGCCTTCGTCGTGGTCACCGGCGCGCCACCGGAGTCGGTGCGCCTGAAGAACCTCGACTGGACGTTCGTCACGACCGGGATCACCGACGCCGTGGCCGCCGCGCGGGCCCACGCCGAGGCGGCCGCGCAGGCCGCCGGGCGGGACCTCGACGTGGTCCTGATGGGCGGCGCCGCGACGATCCGCTCGGCGCTGGACGCGGGGCTCGTGGACGTCCTGTCCCTGCACCTCGCGCCCGTCCTGCTCGGCGGCGGCACCCCGCTGTTCACGGGCGCGGTCCCGCGCCCGCTGGTGCGGCTGAGCGTGCTCGCCACCTCCACGGCCACGCACCTGACCTACGACGTCGGCTGAGCGCCCCCTGCGGCCGGCACCCGCAGCGCGGCGAGGACCGGCAGGTGGTCGGTCGCCGCGCGCAGGTCGCCGGGGTGGAGGAAGCCGGGGACGCCGCAGCCGAGGACCTCGATGCCCGGGGTGGTGAGGATGGCGTCGATGCGCTGGTGCGGGTCCTGCGGCGTCGACGTGTACTCGCCGCCCCAGGGCCGGGTCGCCCAGGCGTCGTTCAGGGTCGCGGTCAGCCGGCGGAAGGTGCGCCCGCCGGGCCGTTCGTTGAGGTCGCCGCCCGCGACGACGTGCTCGACGCCGAGCCCGGCGATCGCGTCGAGCAGCATGCCGCCCTGTGCGTACCGCTCGTCCTTCTGCAGGCTCAGATGGCAGCTGACCACGCCCAGGCGTGGCCCCTGCGCGCCGCCGAAGCGGACGACGGCTGTGGCGAGGCCGCGCCGGTGCAGGCCCGGGGTGAGCGGGAGCAGCACGTCCTCGGTGCGTTCGACGGTGGCGCGCAGGGAGCACAGGAGCGCGGGTCCGGCCGCGCTGCCGCCGCCGGAGAGGATGACGAGGTCGGCGGCGCGGGCGAGCCGGGCGAGTTTCTTGCGCCAGCGGAAGAAGCGGGGCGCTTCCTGGACGAGGACGAGGTCGGGGGCGCAGGCCTTGATGACCCGGGCGAGCGCGGCGGTGTCGTCGCGCAGGGACCGGATGTTGTAGCTGAGGACGCGGATCACGGCGGAACCATCGGGTTCCGTACGGGAGTTGGGCAGCGGGCTGGTCGTGGCGTCGGTCGGCATGTGATCAAGATACGACGGTGCCCGCCGCTCCCAGGGGGAACGACGGGCACCGGCACGTACGCGGTCCGGTCACATGACCGGGTCGGGCTCCCGGGCCAGGTCGGCGGCGCCGACGAGGCCCGCCTTGTTGCCCAGTTGGGCGGCGATGACGTCGGCGACGGGCCGCCAGTTGCCGCCGACCAGCCAGCGCTTGTACGACTTGCGGATCGGGTCGAGGACCAGCTCGCCCTCGTCGGAGAGGCCGCCGCCGACGATGAACGCGGAGGGGTCGAAGAGCGAGGCCAGGTCGGCGAGGCCGGCGCCGGCCCAGCGGGCCAGCTCGCGGTACGAGTCGACGGCCACGGCGTCGCCCTGCCGGGCGGCCATGGAGATGTGCTTGCCCTCGATGCCGTCGGGGGTGCCGTCGCCGAGCGAGAGCAGGAACTCCGCGTTCTCCGGCGTGGCGTTGGCCCGCTGCTTCGCGTAGCGGACGAGGGCGCGGCCGGAGGCGTACTGCTCCCAGCAGCCCTGCGAGCCGCAGCCGCACAGCAGTCCGTCCGGCACCATGCGGATGTGGCCGAACTCGGCGGCGACGCCGAAGTGGCCGCGGCGCAGCTTGTTGCCGATGATGATGCCGCCGCCGAGGCCGGTGCCGAGGGTGATGCAGATGACGTTGCGGTGGCCCTTGCCGGCGCCGAACTTGTACTCGCCCCAGGCGGCCGCGTTCGCGTCGTTCTCGACCACGACCGGGAGGCCGACGCGCTCCTCGACCTTGGCCTTGAGCGGCTCCTGGCGCCAGTCGATGTTCGGCGCGAAGTACACGGTCGAGCGCTGGCGGTTGACGTATCCGGCGGCACCGATGCCCACGCCCACGATGTCGTGTCCCGCCCGGGCGCCTTCCACGGCCGAGGCGATGGCGTCGACGATCCCGTCCGGCGTGGAAGGCGTCGGCACCTTGAACGTGGAGAGGATGTTGCCGTCCTCGTCGACCACGCCGGCCGCGATCTTCGTGCCGCCGATGTCGACGCCGATGGTGAGTCCCATGAATCCCTCAGTTCGGTCGAGCCCCGCTAAGGCCCACCGTACCCGAGCCGGGTTCAGTCGAGGTCGATGTGTTCCCCGCCGGGGGCTTCGTCCCCGGGGCCCTTCCGCGCGGGGCCGCCGGGGGCCTTCGGCTCCTGGGTGCGCTGGGTCCAGCGGGCCTCCTGGCCCTCGACGGCGGACCGGTACGCGGCGAGCAGCTCGGAGCCCGCGGCGGCGAGGTGGTCGAACACGTCGGAGTTGCGCTCTATGACGGGCTCGACGACGGACCGTGCCTGCTTGACGACCTGCTTGACGGCCTGCTCGGCGGTGCCCTGGGCGACGGCGCCCAGGAAGGGGGCCTGGACCCCGGAGAGCTTGTCGGCGACGGCGTCGACGAGCTTCTTCAGCTCCTCGGCGGCGGTGCCGGGCTGGGGGCCCTGCTGGGCGCGGCGGCGGGCCTTCTCCGCCGCGAGGTCCTCGGCGCACGCCTTCTCCCAGGCGTCGGCGTCGACCTGGGGCGCGGGCTGCTCGGTGGCGTCGCTCATGGCGGCTGACTCCTGCGGAGAGCTGAGGTGGTGGTGTCTTCGACGGTACCCGAACGGAGCCGTGCGGTTCACGGGGTCCGCGGCCACAGCCCGGGATCCGGCGCGAACCGTACGCACAGTTCGCCGTCGACGAGTCCGGCGCCCGCGACGGTGCAGCGGCGGGGCGCGGAGGGCAGCGGCACGATGCGGCGGAACGGTCCGGCGCCGACGACGAGTTCGTCACCGCGCCGGATCAGGGTGAGCTCCTCGCGGACGGCACCGGGCAGGGGGATCCGCCAGACCAGCACGCCGTCCTCGGCGATCCGGTCCTCGACGGGCCACTCGGCGCGGGGGGCGGCCTCGCCGGGCGCCGGCACGTCGAGCCCGGCGTCGGCGTCGCACCCCAGGTGGGGGATCTCGGGCGCGTCCGGCCACCCGGCGACGATCTTGCGCTGGTGGGCGGCGGCGTCGGCGAGCCAGGGGTCGGTGGAGCCGTCGGGCAGGACGCGGTTGGCGAGGACTGCTTCGACGGGCAGGCCGTGCAGGGCGAGTCCGGTGCGGGTGAGGCGCAGGCTCTCGGCGGCGGCCTTGGTGGGCTCGGCGACGAGCCGTACGGCGGTGCCGTCGGCGTCGATGACGGACTGGGCTGCGGCGAGCTCGGCGTCCCAGCGGGCGGCGGTCTCGTAGAGCCACTCCGCGGGCATCGGCACTCCCGCGAGGCGGCCGAGGACGGGGCGCAGGGCGCGGGCCGCCTGGCGCTCCGCGGGGAGCAGGCGGCGCAGGTAGCGGCGCAGCTGCTCGGGCAGGGCGAGCACGGAGACGGCGCCCGGCCCGGCGGGAAGGTCGACGACGACCAGGTCGTGGGGTCCGCCGGCGCTGTCGCGCAGGGCCCTCAGCAGCGCGAGCTCGGTGCTGCCCGGCAGCGGGGTCAGTTCGTCGGCGTCGAGCCGTGCGGCGCCGACCATGTCGAGCACGCCGCCGGCCCGGTCCTGGAGGGCGAGCAGGTCGTCGCGGAACTCCTCGGCCGGTATGAGCCGCTTGATCTCGGCCCCGGGCACGTCCGGGACCTCGTCGCCGGTGACCAGCAGGACCCGCAGCCCGTCACGCACGGCCCGTCGGACCGTACTGACAGCGACCGTGGTCCGCCCGGCCCCACCGGGCCCGGCAACAAGGAGAGTCCGCATGCCCGCGAGGCTACCCGCCTCTGGGCCGCCGGACGGCACCTCCCGGTGCTACCGGCGGCGCAACGGCAACCGGCAACGCCGGGGGGCTTGCATCGGCCGGCCCCCGAAGGGGCCCGACTACTTGGTCTCGACCCGCTTCTTCAGGCCGGCCAGCGCGCGGTCGATGATGACCTTCTCCGCCTTGCGCTTGATCATCCCGAGCATGGGGATCTTCACGTCGACCGTGAGGGAGTACGTGACCTCCGTACCCGCGCCGGCGGGCCGGAGCACGTAGGAGCCGTCCAGGGAGCGGAGCATCTGGGACTTCACGAGCGTCCAGGAGACCTCGTTCTCGCCCGTCCACGTGTACTTGAGCGTCTGGTCGTCCTTGATCGCACCCGCGTCCATGACGAGCCGGACCTGCTCGGCGCGCCCGGAGTCGTCGGTCTCCAGGACCTCGGCCTCCTTCACCTCGCCCGTCCAGTCCGGATACCGCGCGAAGTCGGCGATCACGCCCATGACGTCGGCCGGCGCCGCCTCGATCGTGATGCTCGAACTGGTGTGTTCCGCCATCGCCGTGGCTCCTCCAGATAACGGTCAGGGGTCGGCCGTGCCTACGTATGTGTGCGCGAGCAGGCTATCGCGCGCGGGCGGCCCCGACGTCACCGCTCCGGCATCACCATTCGAGGGCCCAGGGCCGCCCGCCCCGGGCGAAGTGGCCGACGTTCACGCACTCGGTGGAGCCGATGCGCATGCGCCGGGTGAGCGGCTGGTGGACGTGGCCGAAGAGGGAGTAGCGGGGCCGGGTCCTGCGGATGGCGTCGAGGAGCGCGCGGCTGCCCCGTTCGAAGCGGCGCGCGACCGTGTCGTAGACGAGCTCGGGGACCTCCGGCGGGATGTGCGTGCACAGGACGTCGACCTCTCCGACGGCCTCGATCTTCGCCGCGTACTCCTCGTCGTCGACCTCGAAGGGCGTCCGCATCGGGGTGCGCAGGCCGCCGCCGACGAAGCCGAAGGTCCAGCCGCCGATCTCGGCCCGCTGCCCGTCGAGCACGGTCGTGCCCGGTCCCGCGTACTCGCTCCACAGCCCCGGGATGTCGACGTTGCCGTAGGTGGCGTACGTCGGGGTGGGGAACGCCGGGAACATCTCGGCGTACTGCTTGCGCACCGCTTTCTCGATGGCGGGGAAGCGGTCGACGCCGGCCCAGAGCTTCGCGCCGAAGGCGTGCGCCTCCTCGAAGCGGCGGGCGGTGCGCAGTTCGACGAGGCGGTCCGCGTTCTCGACTCCGAACAGATCGGGAAAAATGCCGCGCGAGTGATCGGCGTAGTCCAGGAAGAGGACCAGGTCGCCGAGGCAGAGGAGGGCGTCGGCTCCGTCGCCGGCTCGTGCGAGGTCGGTGGAGTTTCCGTGCACATCGCTGACCACATGTACGCGCATGCGATCACCCTAGGACGCCCGCCCCGAGGTGGGTAGAGGCCGCCGGACCTGCGGCGACTTCCTGGTTCGCAAAGGGGTGGACTACCCTGCGGAAAGCACCGCCGCGACGTGTGACGCAGCGAACATCTGGCCTGGACCCCCTACCGAAGTGGCTGTACTGATGGGTAACGTCCGGGCAGTCCAGTCGTGCTCAGTTCAACAATGATGAGCACCTGCCCGATCTTGGACCGTACCGACGCAGCACACAGAGTCGTGGCGCCGGCGCCCTATGAGGAGCAGCAGTCTTGCGCGAGTTCAGCCTTCCGGCTTTGTACGAGGTCCCTGCCGACGGCAATCTGACCGACATCGTCCGCAGAAACGCCGCGCAGCATCCGGACGTCGCCGTCATCGGCCGCAAGATCGGCGGCACCTGGCAGGACGTGACGTCCGTCCAGTTCCTGGCCGAGGTGCGGGCCGCCGCCAAGGGCCTCATCGCCGCCGGCGTCCAGGCCGGTGACCGGGTCGGCCTGATGTCCCGCACCCGCTACGAGTGGACCCTGCTCGACTTCGCGATCTGGAGCGCGGGGGCGATCACCGTCCCCGTGTACGAGACCAGCTCCGCCGAGCAGATCCAGTGGATCCTCGGCGACTCCGGTGCCGTCGCGATCCTCGTCGAGTCGGACGCGCACGCCGCGGCCGTCGCCTCCGTGCGCGACAGCCTGCCCGAGCTGCGGCACGTGTGGCAGATCGACGCCGGCGGCGTCGAGGAGCTGAACCGGTCCGGCGCCGAGCTGCCCGACTCCGCCGTCGACGAGCGCAGCGCCATCGCCAAGGCCGACGACCCGGCCACGATCGTCTACACCTCCGGCACGACCGGCCGCCCCAAGGGCTGTGTGCTCACGCACCGCAGCTTCTTCGCGGAGTGCGGCAACGTGGTGGAGCGTCTGAAGCCGCTGTTCCGCACCGGCGAGTGTTCGGTCCTGCTCTTCCTGCCCGTCGCGCACGTCTTCGGCCGGCTGGTCGAGGTCGCCTCGCTGATGGCGCCGATCAAGCTGGGTCACGCGCCCGACATCAAGCACCTCACCGATGAACTCGCCGCGTTCCGGCCGACGTTGATCCTGGGTGTGCCGCGCGTCTTCGAGAAGGTCTACAACTCGGCGCGGGCCAAGGCGCAGGCCGACGGCAAGGGCAAGATCTTCGACAAGGCCGCGGACACGGCGATCGAGTACAGCCGCGCGCTCGACACCCCCAAGGGCCCGTCACTGGCCCTCAAGCTCAAGTACAAGACGTTCGACAAGCTCGTCTACAGCAAGCTGCGCGCGGTGCTCGGCGGACGCGGCGAGTACGCGATCTCCGGTGGCGCCCCGCTCGGCGAGCGGCTCGGCCACTTCTTCCGCGGCATCGGCTTCACGGTCCTGGAGGGCTACGGCCTGACCGAGTCCTGCGCCGCGACCGCGTTCAACCCGTGGGACCGCCAGAAGATCGGCACGGTCGGCCAGCCGCTGCCCGGCTCGGTCGTGCGGATCGCCGACGACGGCGAGGTGCTGCTGCACGGCGAGCACCTGTTCACGGGGTACTGGAACAACGAGGGCGCGACCGAAGAGGCCCTGGCCGACGGGTGGTTCCACACCGGCGACATCGGCACGCTGGACGAGGACGGGTACCTGCGGATCACCGGCCGCAAGAAGGAGATCATCGTGACGGCGGGCGGCAAGAACGTCGCCCCGGCCGTCATCGAGGACCGCATCCGCGCGCACGCGCTGGTCGCCGAGTGCATGGTCGTCGGCGACGGGCGGCCGTTCGTCGGCGCGCTCGTCACGATCGACGAGGAGTTCCTCGGCAAGTGGGCCGAGGACCACGGGAAGCCGGCCGGCGCCAGCGTGGCGTCCCTCCAGGGTGACGCGGATCTGCTCGCGGCGATCCAGAGCGCGGTGGACGACGGGAACGCGGCGGTGTCCAAGGCGGAGTCGGTCCGCAAGTTCCGCATCCTGGGTGCCCAGTTCACCGAGGACTCGGGGCATCTCACGCCCTCGCTGAAGCTCAAGCGGAATGTTGTGGCGAAGGATTACGCCGAGGAGATCGAGGCGATCTACCGGGGCTGAGCGCGCCTTCGCGCCGTTGCGGGTCCCTGCCGGTCGGCGGGGACCCGTTTCGTCGTGGCTGGTCGCGCAGTTCCCCGCGCCCCTGGAGATGCGCACTTCGTGCGCATCTCCAGGGGCGCGGGCGTATCGGGGAAATGCGACCCGAAGGGTCTGCATTTCAGGGGCGCGGGGAACTGCGCGAGAAGCCCCACCGGGCCGCAGACGCCGACGAACCCCTACAACAACCCCCGCAGGCGCTCCGCCAGCAAGTCCCAGCGCCACTTCTCCTCGACCCAGGCGCGCCCCCGCTCCCCCATCCGGGCCCGCAGTTCCGGGTCCGACAACAGCGGCACGACACGATCCGCCGCCGCCTCCGGCGAACCGCCCCGCACGACCCACCCGGTCTCCCCGTCGAGCACCGCGTCCGGCGCCCCGCCGGAGTCCCCGGCGACGACGGGCAGCCCGGTCGCGGAGGCCTCCAGGTAGACGATGCCGAGCCCCTCGACGTCGAGCCCCCCGCGCCGCGTCCGGCACGGCATGGCGAACACGTCCCCGGCCCCGTAGTGCGCCGGCAGTTCGCTCCACGGCACGGCCCCCGTGAAGACCACCGAGTCCGCGACGCCCGTCTCCCGCGCGAGCCGCCGCAGCTCCTTCTCGTACGGCCCGCCGCCGACGATCAGCAGCACCGCGTCCGGCACCTCCGTGAGGATGCGCGGCATGGCGAGGATCAGCGTGTCCTGTCCCTTGCGCGGCACGAGCCGCGAGACGCACACGACGACGGGCCGGTCGCTGAGCCCGAGCCGGGCCCGGATCTCGGCGCCGCCGGAGCCGGGGTGGAAGGTCTTCTCGTCGACGCCGGGCGGGAGTTGGACCATGCGGCCGGCGGCCTCGGGCGTGAGTGCGGCGGCGATCCGGGAGCGCGTGTACTCGCCGAGGTAGGTGATCGTGTCGGTGCCCTCGCCGATGCGGCGCAGCAGTTGGCGGGAGGCGGGCAGCTGGGCCCAGCCCGCCTCGTGGCCGTGCGTCGTCGCGACGAGGCGCCGCGCTCCGGCCCGGCGCAGCGCGGGCGCCATCAGGCCGAGCGGGGCGGCGGCCCCGAACCAGACGCTCGTGCAGCCGTGTTCCTGAAGCAGGCCCACCGCGCGGCGGGTCACGCGCGGGGTCGGCAGCAGCATCGTCGTACGGTCGCGCACGACGGTGAAGGGCTGCTCGGCGTCGAAGGCCTCGGTCGCCTCGACGCCCTCCCGGCTCCGCTTCCACGTGGACGCGTAGACGACGAGCTGTTCGGGGTCCAGGCGCAGCGCCATGTTGTGCAGGAAGGCCTGGATGCCGCCGGGGCGGGGCGGGAAGTCGTTGGTCACGATCAGGGTCTTGTGCATCGTGGCAGACAGTACCGAACCGGTGAAGCGGAGCACGGCACGCCGTGGGGGTCCGTGGCCAGGGCGCGGGAGCGGCGGGCATGATGACTCGAATGAAGACGCGAACCCCCACATCGCTGCTCGTCGTCTGGGCCTTGACCAGGACCCTTCTGCTGCTGTGCGTCTTCAAGGTCGTGACGGTGCCCGGCCCGGACGTGACGAGCGATGTGTCGGTGATCTACCAGGGCTGGTTCGACGTCCTGCGCACCGGAACGTTTCCGCTGGACGACGTGACCTGGCAGTACCCGCCGGCCGCGGCGGCCGCGATCCTCTCCCCCGGCCTGCTGCCGTTCCTTGAGTACGCCTCGGCGTTCTTCCTCCTGGCGTTCCTCGCGGACGCGGCGGTCTTCTTCATGCTCCTGTACGTGTCCGAGCGGCAGGGCAAGGCCCGGCGCGGGGTGTGGGTGTGGGTCGCGGGCCTGCCGCTGCTCGGGCAGACGGTGTACGCGCGCTACGACGTGATGGTCACCGCGGTCGCCGTCGCGGCGCTGCTGGCGATGGCGCGGCATCCGCGGGCGGCGGGGGTGCTGACCGGGATCGGGGCGATGCTCAAGGTGTGGCCGGTGCTGCTGCTGACCGGCACGCGGCGCGGCCGGGCCACCCGGGCGACGTGGGGCGCGGCGGCGCTGACGGCGGGGGTGCTCGCGCTGGTGTCGGCCGTGTCGATGCCGGGGGCGTTCGCGTTCCTGACGTTCCAGCGGGACCGGGGTACGGAGGTCGAGTCGCTCGGGGCGCTCGTGTTCCATGTGGCGCGGCGTTTCGGCTGGTCCGGGTCGGTGCAGCTGAACTACGGCTCGGTGGAGTTCCTGGGCCCGCACGTGGATCTGGTGAGCGCGCTGGCGCAGGGGCTGACGGCGCTGGCGTTCGGCTGGCTGGTGCTGTGGCGGCTGCGGGCGCGGGCCTGGTCCTCGTCGACGTTCGCGGACGCGGGGCTGACGGCGGTGCTGCTGTTCACGACGACGAGCCGGGTGATCAGTCCGCAGTACATGGTGTGGCTGGTCGGGGTCGCGGCGGTGTGCCTGCTGTTCCGGGAGAGCCGGATGGCGCTGCCGGTGTGGCTGGTGCTCGTGGCGTCGGCCGTGACGTTCCTGGAGTTCCCGGTCTGGTTCGGGCACGTGGTGGCGAGCGACTCGCTGGGCCTGGCCCTGATGGTGGTCCGCAACGGCCTGCTGGTGGCGGCGACGCTGCTGGCGTGCCGCCGCCTGTGGCGCGCGACGGTGACCGAGCCCCGCCGCGCCGAGCGCGCCGCGGTCCCGGCCGAGCCTGCCGATGACCGCGCGCTGCCTGTCTGACGGCCGGTGGGGGCTGGTCGCGCCCCGCGGCGCAGCCACTGATGTCACAGCCCCGCATCGGAGAAATGCCGCCCGAAGGGCGTGCATTTCAGGGGCGCGGGGAACTGCGCGACCAGCCCCCACCGGGCCGCACCCGGCGACGAGACCTCAGCCGCCCAATTGCCGGCGCACGTACTCCCGCCAGCGCAGCACAAAGTCCTGCTCGCCGATGCCGAGGACGTTCTGGAGGGCGGACTCCACCGCGCCGGAGCGGTCGCCGTGGCGGCCCACAGCCGCGTAGAAGGCGTTCAGCTTCGCCTCGCCCCAGTGGTCGGCGATCATCCTGCAGGCCAGCCAGCCGCTCTCGTAGGCCCGTGCGAGGCGGCCCGGGTCGCTGCTGAAGCCGAAGGCGGCGTCCTCGGGGAGCTCGGTGGGCGCGGTGCCCTCGCGGACGGCGCTCTGCAGTTCGGGCGCGGCCTGCGCGGTGGTGCGTCCGGAGTCCCGGTAGCCGGCCCAGTCCGCGTAGCCCTCGGAGAGCCACAGCGGGGTCGCCGCGGTGGTCACGGCGCGGGTCGCCACGTGGGCGGTCTCGTGCGTGAGGACGACCTGCTTGCCGACGGAGCCGAGCACCCCGTACGCCTCGGGGTTGATGATCACGCGGTCGGCGGGCGCCGCACCCGATCCGCCGGCCTCGCCCGTGGTGACGGCGGCGATGCCCCGGTAGCCGGAGGCGGGGGCGCCGAGGAGCTGTCCCATGCCGTCGAGCGAGCCGGGGACGAGGATCACGACCTCGCGGGCCCAGTCCCGGCCCCAGGCGGCGGTGACGGCGGGCACGGCGAGATCGGCGAGGCGGGCGTAGGAACGCAGCACGTTCTCCTGCTGGCCGACGCCGAGGACGAGGCTGTGGGCGCCGCGGACGGCGCTCACCTTGCCCTGCTCCCACAGCTGGCGTCCCGACTTCCCCGCCGGTTCGTCGCCGACGACGCGCCAGCGGCCGTCGGAGCGCCGCAGGGTCAGGGTGCGCCGGGCGACGACGGGCACGGAGTCGTACCCGGCGACGCGGTAGCGCAGCTCGGCGTCGGCGGTGATCCGGGGGCCGGTGCCGTCGATCCGGTCGACCCGGTACGTCCAGGAGGCGAGGGGGACGGCGGCGAGGTCGGTGAGCAGGTACGGGTCGGCGCCGCCGGTCTCCCGGTAGGCGGTGGCGTCCCCGTCGAGGACGGCGTCCGCGCGCCGGTCCAGGACGCGCTGCACGGCGGCGGAGCGGGCGTCCGCCGGCGCGGGCGCCCGTTCGCATCCGGCGCTGCCGAGGAGCAGGGCGCCGAGCGCCACCCAGCACCCCGCCCCGCGCACCGCACGCCGTCGACCAGCCATCCCGCTGATCGTACGGCGTGCCGGCGGGCGGGGTCTCAGACGCGGGTCACGGACGAGACGGGCATCATGCCGACCGGGTCGTAGCGGACCGGGGCGCCCGGGTAGGGGGCGTGGATGACCTGTCCGTTGCCGGCGTAGATGCCGATGTGGTGGGCGTCGGCGCCGTACGCGACGAGGTCGCCGGGCCGGGCCTGCGACAGCGGCACCTGACGGCCCGCGTACCGCTGGGCCTGCGAGGTGCGTGGCAGGGCGACCCCGGCGCGGGCGTACGACCACTGCATGAGGCCGGAGCAGTCGAACGCGGAGGGCCCGTTGGCGCCCCACACGTACGGCTTGCCGAGGGCGGACTGGGCGGCGGCCAGGGCGGTCGCGGCGCGGCCGGAGGAGGCGGGCCCGGCGCCGCTGAGGTCGGGGCGCTCGCCGCCGCGCGAGGAACGTTCGTAGGCGGCGCGGTCGGCGTCCGGCAGCGAGTTGAGCAGTTGCCGGGCGCGGGCGAGCTTCGTCTCGACGCCGCGTTTGTGCCGGGCGACGGCCTTGCGGACCGCGTCGAGCTCGGCGAGCTTGCGGCGGGCCCCGGCGCGTTCCTGCGCGAGGTCGCGCTGGGCGGCGCGCAGTTCGGTGAGCTCACCGGCGTGCCGGGCGCTGATCCGGTCGAGGGTGCCGGCCTTGTCGAGGTAGGAGTCCGGGTCGGAGGAGAGCATGAGGGCGAGCGAGGGGTCGATGCCGCCGGAGCGGTACTGGGCGCCGGCGAGGAGTCCCAGGGCGCGCCGCATCGCGTTGATCCGCTCCTGGCCGCGGGCCACCTCGTCCTGGGTGGTGCGCAGTTCGGTGCGGAGCTTGTCGGCCCGCTCGTCGGCCTTGTTGAACGCCTCGGTGGCCTGCTCGGCCTGCTCGTAGAGGCGGTCGACCTCGGCCTTGGTGTCGGCCGGCGTGTCCTTCGGGGCGGCGTCCGCGGGGACGGCGGCGAGTGCGGCGGCCGCGGAGGCGACGGCCACGGTGAGGACGGTTGCGCGAGTGTTCCGGTCGAGACCGGGGAGCCGAGAGTGCGCAGTTCGGCGATGGGACCCCACGGGAAGCCGCTCTCCCTTCCGCTGACGGACCCCCGTGCTCGGGGGAATGCGCGCCGACAGTAGTCGGGCCCCCTGGCCCCCTCCAACGATCGAACAGCGTCCGCACAACGCGGCGCCCCGCCTCTGACGCAGGTCAGTGGCGGGGCGCGGGGTAAGTGCGGGATGCCGGAATTCGCCCGAACGGGCGCGTTTTCCGGTGTCGTTGGTACGAGGATCGCACGCGTGCCGCGAGGGGCACGGCTGCGGTCAGATGCGGACCCCGAACTGGAAGGATCCGATCGTGCTCATCGACTCGTAGCGGACGACGGCGCCGGGGTGCGGGGCGTGCAGCACCTGGCCGTTGCCGGCGTAGAGACCGACGTGCGCGAGGTTGTTGAAGAAGACCAGGTCGCCCGGCTTGAGCTGGCTCATGCCGATCTTCGGGCCGTCGTTCTGCTGCGTGTACGTGGTGCGGGTGATGCCCACGCCGGCCTGGTTGTACGCCCACTGGGTCAGGCCCGAGCAGTCGTAGGAGTTCGGGCCGGTGCCGCCGGAGACGTACGGCTTGCCGATCTGGGTGGCGGCGGCGCTCAGGGCGGCGGCGCCGCGCTGGGAGGCGGGCACCTCGTTGCCGAGCTCGACGCGGCCGGCGGCGTCGCGGCTGGCGCGCTGCTCCTTCTCGGCCATCTTCTGGCGCTCTTCGGCGGTGAGGGTGTTCAGGAGCTTCTGGGCCTCGCCCAGCTTGCTCTGGACTTCCTTCTTCTTCTTGCCGAGTTCGGTGCGGGTGTCCGCGAGGTCCTTGAGCTTCTCGGCGGCCTCGGCGCGCTCCTGCGCGAGGGTCCGCTGCTTCTCCTGGACCTTCTTGAGCGACTGCAGCTGCTGGGCGCTCAGCGAGTCGAGGGTGGACGCCTTGTCGAGGTAGTCGTCCGGGTCGGCGGAGAGGAAGAGCTGGACGGAGGGGTCGATGCCGCCCGAGCGGTACTGCTGGCTGGCAAGCGAACCGAGGCCCGTGCGCAGCTCGTTGAGTTCCTCCTGGCCGCGCGCGACCTTGTCCTGGATCTCGCCGATCTGCTTCTCGAGCTTCTTCTGCTTCTCCTTGGCCCCGTTGTAGAGGTCGGTGGCCTTGCCCGCCTCTTCGTAGAGCTTGTCGACCTTGGCCTTGACCTCGCCCTTGTCGGGGTTCGGCGCGGCGTTGGCGGCCTGCGAGGTGAGGGCCACGGCAGCGGCGGCGGTCGCGGTGAGCACGGTCACACGGGTGCGGCTCGGCTGCTTGGGTCGACGGTGGGACGCCACGAAGGCGAGCTCCTTCTTCCTCCAGCCGCCCACAGACACCCGGTGGGCGGTGTCCTCCACCGTCGCTCACCTCATGTGAGCGATCACCCGAGCGGAGGTTCGAGGCCCGACCCTAGTGACCTTCTTGTGATCAGTTCAAATCCTGACGAGAAAAATCTCGGTCACCCACTGCATTCTTTGCACTCAACTCACGTGCAGTGATGCTCGTTTGACGCTACGTTGCGTGAAGGTTTCGCCAATTCGGGCAAGCGGAACGGGTGTTGCGGGATGACCGCAATCCGGACATCAGGCGTGCGAGAGCCGCTTCAGGAGCATCACGGACGGAACGGGACGGGCTCCCGCCTTGGCCACCCCGTCGGCGACCTCCCGGTCCGTCGAGACGACGATGACCGGACGGCCCGGCGGCTCGGCGCGCACCAGCTGACGGATCAGCTCGTCGGCCGTCACGCCCGCCTTCGAGAACAGGACGCGCACCCCGCGCGGCGGCGCGAGCAGCACCGGCGCGGCCAGCTCCGCCCCGTCGAAGACACACGTGACCTCGGCGCCGGTCTGCGCCGCCAGCTGGGACAGCGAGCCGAGCAGCCGCAGCCGCTGCTTCTCCAGCGGCATCGTCGGGTAGCCGGTCTTGGTCACGTTGTAGCCGTCGACCACGAGATGGGCCTGCGGCAGCGCGAGCAACTGGTCGAGGATCGCCGGGTCGTGCTCGTGCAGGGCGCGCGCGGCGATGTCCTTGGGCGTCATCCGGCCCGGCTCCACGGCGTCCACCGAGTCGGCGGGCCGCATCGACACCGGGGGCAGCGCCAGCTCCCGGCGCAGCCCCTGCGCCGCGTCGAGCACGGTGTCCAGGAGCAGCCGCACCCGCATGTCCTCGACGCTGCGCCCCTCGCGGGCCGCCCGGCGCGAGGCCTCCAGCGCCGCCTCGACCTCGCCGAGCCGCGCCTTGAGCCGCCGACTCTCGCTCTCGGCGGCCGACACCTGCGCCTGCCCCTCGGCCCGTACGGCGTCGGTCTCGGCCCGCGCCTTGCGGGCGGCGGCCTCACCGCGCTTGACGTCGCTGAGCGCGGCCCGCAGCTTGCGGTGCGCGGACTCGGCCTCGCGCCGTGCCGTGTCCAGCTCGGTGCGCAGCCGCTCGGTCTCAGCGCGGGTGTGGGCCTGCGCCTCGGCGAGCTGCTCACGCAGCCGGTCCAGCTCGGCGCGGGTCTCCTCGTCGACGCGCTCGGCGTCGGCCCGCTGCGCCTCCTCGCCGGCGGCGGCGACGAGCTTGACCCAGCCCGCCGGGCGCAGCACGTACGCGGCGGCGGCCACGTCGAGCGGGTCGGCGGCGGGCGGCGGGGTCCCGGAGTCCAGGGCCCCCGCGAGTTCGGGCTGCGCCTCGCGCAGCCGCTCACCGATCCGCTGGCGGAACAGGGTGTCGCTCTCCAGCGCGGCCGCCATCGCGTTCCCGGCGAACTTGGCGCGCCGGGTGGGCGTGAACCGCGCGTACTGGCGCAGCTGCGCCGGGAGTTCGCTGACCGTCAGACCGCCGAAACCGTCCGAGACGATCGCCACGACCCGCCGCCGTACGCCTTCGGGCAACGGCCGGTCGAGCAGCTCGGCGGCTCCGCCGTCCCCGGCCTCCCCGCCTGTGCTCTCCACCATCCGTCACCCCAAAGTCCGTGGGGCCGCTCCGTCAGGAGTCGGCGCCCGGCCTGTCCACGAGTTCCACCTGATCCACCGCGTTGCACCAGCGGCAGCGCACCGATTCGATGGTCTCATCGACCACCTTGCGTTCCTCGACGCTCGGCTCACCGGCCAGGTCGAGGTGGACGTACTCCACGACCTTCGAGGAGCGCGTCACGTCGAACCGCGTGAGGTTGCCGCAGAGCGTGCAGCGCCAGCGGGTGGTGGCGGTCGGCAGGGGAACCGTCATCGGACTGTGCCTTCTTTCAGCTCGCGGCTCTCTCGGCCGTCTTGCCCGTAACCCTACGGCCTGCCGTACGCCGTCCGCTCCCCGCCTTGCGTCATGCTCTGTCCCATGATCGGCAACGGACGTGAGGGCATCGCACGGGCGACCGCGTTCCTGAGGGGCCCCGCCCCGGTCACGTACGCCCTGATCGGGGTGTGCTGCGTCGTCTTCGTCCTGTCCCCCGCCTCCGGCCTGAACCCCTCCTACGGCACCGGGGACCGGCTGCTCGCGGCGCAGAGCGCGTACTTCGAGCGGTGGGGCGTGGTGCCCGCGGAGCTGTTCGCGGGGTCCTGGCGGGCGGCGCTCACCCCGCTGACGGCCCTGTTCGTGCACGGCAGCTGGCTGCACCTGCTGGGGAACATGCTCTTCCTGCACGTCTTCGGCACGATGACCGAGGAGCGCATGGGCCGGCTGCCCTATCTGCTCTTCTACCTGGTCACGGGGTATCTGGCGCTGTTCGGGTACGCGCTGGCGCACGCGAGCTCGGAGCAGACCCTGGTGGGCGCGTCCGGCGCGATCTCCGCGGTCCTGGGCGCGTTCCTCTACCTCTTCCCGGACGCGCGCGTGACGAGCCTGTTCCCGTTCCTCCTCTTCCTGCCGCTGCGCTTCCCGGCGTGGGTGGTGCTGCCGTTCTGGGTGGCGCTGCAGTGGGCGGCGGCGGGGCAGGCGGGCCAGGGCCCGGGGGTGGCCTATCTGGCGCACCTGGTCGGCTTCTCCACCGGCTTCCTCTACGCATGGGTGCGTTACCGGCGCCGGGCTAGAGTGAAGGCGACCCACACCACGGCCACCGAGGGAGACAGCCAGCCGTGATCACCGCGATCGTGCTCATCAAGACCAGCGTGGACCGCATCCCCGAGATCGCGGAGTCGATCGCGGCGCTGGAGAGCGTCAGCGAGGTCTTCTCCGTCACCGGCACGTACGACCTGATCGCCATGGTCCGGGTCGCCCGCCACGACGACCTCGCCGATGTCATCCCCGGCAAGATCAGCAAGATCCCCGGCGTGGAGGCGACGGACACCCACGTCGCCTTCCGCACCTACTCCCAGCACGACCTGGAGGCCGCGTTCTCCATCGGCCTGGACGGCTGAGCGGACCTCTCGCAAGCCTCAGGAGGCCGGGACGCAGCGCCCGTCCTCCGTGCGGTAGGTCCAGCGGGCGCCGTCGCGGACGAGCTCGGTGACCGCGGCGACGAAGCGCTCGACGTGCTCGTCGGGGGTGCCCGCGCCGAAGCTGACGCGGATCGCGTTCAGCGACTTCTCGCCCGGCGCCGCCTCGGGGGCGCCGCACTCCCCCTGCTGCTGCGGGTCCGAGCCGAGCAGCGTGCGCACCAGCGGGTGGGCGCAGAAGAGACCGTCGCGCACACCGATGCCGTACTCGGCGGAGAGCGCGGCCGCGAAGTGCGAGGAGTTCCAGCCCTCGACGACGAACGAGATGACGCCGACCCGCGGGGCGTCGTCGCCGAACAGCGACAGCACCTTCACCTCGGGCACCGCCGCGAGCCCCTCGCGCACCTTCCGGATCAGGTGCTGCTCGCGGGCGACGAGGGAGTCGAAGCCCGCCTCGGTCAGCGCCTTGCAGGCGGAGGCGATGGAGTAGACGCCGATGACGTTGGGCGAGCCGGCCTCGTGGCGGGCGGCGCTCTCGTGCCACTCCACGTCGACGCCGCCGTCCGCGCGCCGGGCGACCTTGCGCGAGGCGCCGCCGCCGGCGAGGTACGGCTCGGCCTCGGTCAGCCAGTCGGCGCGGCCCGCCAGCACGCCGGAGCCGAACGGCGCGTACAGCTTGTGCCCGGAGAAGGCGACCCAGTCGACGTCCAGGTCCCGTACGGAGACGGGGTGGTGGGGGGCGAGCTGGGCGGCGTCGAGGACGATGCGGGCACCGTGCGCGTGCGCGGCGGCGGCCAGTTCGCGCACCGGCCACAGCTCGCCGGTGACGTTCGAGGCGCCGGTGACGCAGACGAGGGCCGGGCCGTAAGGGTCGCGGTCGGCGAGGGCGCGCTCCAGGGTGGCGACGGCCTCGTCGGGGGTGCGGGGCGCGTTCAGGTAGGTGACGCGGGCGTCGCGCCAGGGCAGCAGCGAGGCGTGGTGCTCGGTCTCGAAGACGAAGACCTCGCAACCGGCCGGGACGGCCTGGGCGAGGAGGTTGAGCGAGTCGGTGGTGGAGCGGGTGAAGACGACCTGGTCGCCCTCGCGGCAGTCGAGGAACTCGGCGACGGCCTTGCGGGAGTTCTCGAACAGGTCGGTCGACAGCTGGGAGAGGTACCCGGCGCCGCGGTGCACGCTGCCGTAGTACGGGGCGTACGCGGCGACGTCGTCCCACACACGCTGGAGGGCCGGGGCGCTGGCGGCGTAGTCGAGGGCGGCGTAGGTGACCTCGCCACCGGTGACGAGCGGGACGGTGACGTCGCGGCCGAGGACCGGCAGCGGGGCGCCGCAGGCGGGGTCGGCGGAGTCGGCGCAGGCGGTGGCGGTGGCGGCGGAGGTGTGAGCGGACATGGGTGTCTCCCGGCAGGACAAGGCGAATGGATGGAGAGATCCCGCACGGCGGATATGACGGTGCTCAAAAGGCCGTCGGCGTACGGGTGTTGACCTCGACGCACGGCGGCACGGCCGGGCGGAGGGTGTGGTGGAGAAGGGGCGAGAAGCCCTAGCGCATTCGCTTGCTCACGAGACTGCTCCCTCGAACGACCCAGGACCCCAGGATTCGCGAGGGGTCCGCGCTTGCCACGCGCCTTGCTGCGCATGGCCTGGTCTTCACCCGGGGCACCCCGCCACGGACGGAGGGTTGCCGGACAGCGGGCCGGGGCCGTAATCGCTGTCACTCATGACCTTGGAAAGCATCCTGCCACACGTCTCGGAAACGGCAAGGGCGCAGTCCAGAATCTGGACTGCGCCCTCGGTCAGGCGGGTGCGGTCACTTCTGCGTGGCGGCCACCCAGCGCTCCAGGGCCGCCTTGGCCGCCCCGCTGTCGATCGAGTGGGCGGCCCGCTCCATGCCGGCCGCGATCTGCTCGGCGAGCGTGCCCTCGCCGGGGCGCACGGCGACGAGCGCGGCCGCCGAGTTGAGCAGCACGGCGTCGCGGACCGGCCCGCGCTCGCCGTCCAGCAGGCGCCGCGCCACCTCCGCGTTGTACGCCGGGTCGCCGCCGCGCAGGGCCTCGATGGAGACCGGCTCGATGCCGACGTCGCGCGGGTCGAAGCGCTCCTCCCGCACGGAGCCGTCCCGGACCACCCAGACGCGGGAGGTGCCGGTGACGGTCAGCTCGTCGAGGCCGTCGTCGCCGCGGAAGACGAGCGAGGAGTTGCCGCGCTCGGCGAAGACGCCGGCCACGACGGGCGCCATCCGGGCGTCGGCCACCCCGACGGCCTGGGCGCGGACCCGGGCCGGGTTGGTGAGCGGGCCGAGCAGGTTGAAGACGGTGCGGATGCCGAGCTGGCCGCGGGCCGCACCCGCGTAGCGCAGCGCGGGGTGGAACTTCACGGCGAAGCAGAAGGTGATGCCCGCCTCCTCGGCGACCTGGGGCACCCGGGAGGGCGGCAGGTCGAGGTTGACGCCGAGCTTCTCCAGGACGTCCGAGGCGCCGGAAGCGGAGGACGCGGCCCGGTTGCCGTGCTTGACGACCTTGGCGCCCGCGCCGGCCACGACGATCGCGGACATGGTCGAGATGTTGACGGTCTTGGCTCCGTCGCCGCCGGTGCCGACGATGTCGACGGTCTCGCCCGGCACCTCGATCACGTTGGCGTGCTCGTACATGCCGCGGACCAGACCGGAGATCTCCTCGACGGTCTCGCCCTTGGCGCGCAGGGCCACCGCGAAGCCGGCGATCTGCGCGTCGGTGGCCTCGCCCCGCATGATCCGGTCCATGGCCCACGCGGTGTCGTCGGCGCTCAGGTCACGGCCCTCCAGCAGGCCGTTGAGGACGGAGGGCCAGGAACGGCCCGCCGCGGTGTCGCCTCCAGCGGGGGTCAAAGCGCTCATCGCCGCTCCTGGTGATACGCGTAGGACAGGTGAGAAAGGGGCGCTCCCACCTTATCCAGTGCCAGGACGGCGAAGAGCCCCCGTCCAGTGCCTGGACGGGGGCTCCTGCCGTGGCGAACAGCGTCAGAGATCAGTGGTGGCCGTGGCCGCTGGTGATCTCCTTGTACTCCTCGGCGGTGGGCTTGGGGATCTGGTTGTGCTCCCCGTAGTAGCCCTTCGAGAGCTTGGCGCGCAGCTTCTGCGTGCGCGACAGCTTGCGCTCCACACCGTTCTCGTCGACCGTCGGGCCGAGCTCCAGCGGCGCGTACTGCTCGTGCGCCGTGAGGGTGTGCAGGGCGTCCTGGTTCAGCGGCTCGTGGACCTCGATGAACTCACCGTGCGGCAGGCGCTTGATGATGCCGGACTCGCGTCCGTGCAGCACCTTGTCCTTGTCGCGGCGCTGGAGGCCGAGGCAGATCCGCTTGGTGGCGATGAAGACCACGACCGGCATCACGAAGAAGCTGATGCGGACGAACCAGGTGATCGCGTTGATCGACAGGTGGAAGTGCGTGGCCCAGAGGTCGTTGCCACCACCGATCATCAGCACGAAGTACCAGGAGATCCACGCGGCGCCGAACGCGGTGCGCGTCGGGGCGTTGCGCGGGCGGTCCAGGATGTGGTGCTCGCGCTTGTCGCCGGTGACCCAGGACTCGATGAACGGGTAGACGGCGATGGCGACCAGGACCAGCGGGAAGATCACCAGCGGGATGAACACACCCAGGACGAGCGTGTGACCCCAGAGGTTGATCTCCCAGCCCGGCATCGTACGGATGAGGCCTTCGGAGAAGCCCATGTACCAGTCGGGCTGGGCGCCCGTGGAGACCTGGTCTGGACGGTACGGGCCGATGGCCCAGATCGGGTTGATCGTGGCGATCGCCGAGATGACGGCGATGACACCGAAGACCAGGAAGAAGAAGCCACCCGCCTTGGCCATGTAGACCGGCAGCAGCGGCATGCCGACGACGTTCTTCTCGGTCTTGCCGGGGCCCGCGAACTGCGTGTGCTTGTGGTAGAAGACCAGGATCAGGTGCGCCACCATCAGGCCGAGCATGATGCCCGGCAGCAGCAGGATGTGGACCGAGTAGAACCGGGCCACGAAGTCGCCGCCCGGGAACTCTCCGCCGAACAGGAAGAACGAGAGGTACGTGCCGACGATCGGCACGGACAGGACCGCGCCCTCCATGAAGCGGACACCGGTGCCGGAGAGCAGGTCGTCCGGGAGCGAGTAACCGGTGAAGCCGGTGAACATGCCGAGGACGAACAGCAGGAAGCCGAACAGCCAGTTGACCTCACGCGGCTTGCGGAACGCACCCGTGAAGAACACGCGCATCATGTGCACGAACATGCCGGCGAGGAAGATCAGCGCGGCCCAGTGGTGGATCTGCCGGATGAGCAGACCACCGCGCACATCGAAGCTGATGTGCATGGTCGAGTTGAACGCCTCGGACATCAGCTGTCCCTGCAGCGGGATGTAGCTGCCGTTGTACTCCACCTCGTTCATCGACGGGTGGAAGAACAGCGTCAGGTACACACCCGTGAGGATGATGATGATGAAGCTGTACATGCAGATCTCGCCGAGCATGAAGGACCAGTGGTCCGGAAAGATCTTGCGCATGTTGGCCTTGGCCAGGGAGTAGATCCCCAGGCGGCCGTCGGCCCAGTCGGCGACGCGCTCGCCGGCCGGCGCCTTCTCGCGGGAAGGCGCCTCGTTGGTGGTCGTAGTACTCATCCGCGCTCCCAGAAGGCAGGACCGACGGGCTCGTCGAAGTCGCCGAGCGCCGCGAGGTGGCCCTCGTCGTCAATACCGATGCGCAGCTGCGGCAGGGCGTGACCGGCCGGGCCGAAGATCACCCGCGCGCCGTCGGAGAGGTCGAAGGTGGACTGGTGGCAGGGGCACAGCGCGTGGTGCGTCTGCTGCTCGTACAGGGAGATCGGGCAACCGACGTGGGTGCAGATCTTCGAGTACGCCACGATGCCCTCGTGCGACCACTCGAGCTCGCGCTTGTCCTTGATGTTCTCCGGCTGGATCCGGACGAGCATCAGGGCGTCCTTGGCGATGTTCGTCTGGAAGTCGTGATCGTGCTCCTCCAGGCCCTCGGGCTTGGCGAAGGTGAGCGAGCCGACCGGGATGTCCGAGGGACGCAGCGGCTCGTTCGTGTTCATGTTGACGAGCTTGAGGCCCTTCTTCCACGACGTGGTGCGCAGCTTCTTCTCGGGCAGCGGCCCGAGGTCGCGCAGCAGCACCACACCGGAGAGCGGCACCATGGCCAGCGCGCCGAAGAGCGTGTTGCGGATCAGCTTGCGGCGGCCGAACTGCGACTCGCGCGCACCGTCGGCGAAGTCCTGCAGGACCTTCGCCTTGACCTCGGGCTCGGCCTCGATCGCGTGACGCTCCTGCGCCACCTCGACGTCCGACATCAGCGTGCGGGCCCAGTGGACCGCGCCGGCGCCGATGCAGAACAGGGCGACGCCCAGGGTCGTGCCCAGCGCGAAGTTCAGCGCGCTGATGTGACCGAGCGGGAAGATGTACACGCTCTTGTCGACGTCGAGGGTGACGTACGAGGCGATGAAGCCGATCGTGGCCAGCATCGAGAGCGTGAACAGGAAGGCGACCACACGCTCGGACCGCTTGGCGGCCCGGTCGTCGATGTCCTGGATCCGGTGCTCGTGCTCGGGCAGACCCGGGTCGGCGAAGGGGTCTTCCTTCACCGCGACCGAGCCGTGGGCCTCGGTGTCCTGCGCGGGCAGGTTCTCTTCTGGAATGTCTTGGCTACTCATGACTTCTTGGCCTTTGCGGTCCGAGCGGCGACCCAGATGGCGACGGCGATCAGGGCGCCGAGACCGAAGATCCACGCGAAGAGGCCCTCGCTGACGGGACCGAGCCCGCCGAGCTTGAGGCCACCGGGGCTCTCGGACTGGTCACCGTTGACCGTGTCGAGGTACGCGATGATGTCCTTCTTGTTCTGCTTGGTCATCGTCGTGTCCGGGAACGACGGCATGTTCTGCGGGCCGGTCTGCATGGCCTCGTAGATGTGCTTCGGGTCGACGCCCTCGAGCGTCGGCGCGAACTTGCCGTGCGTCAGCGCGCCACCCTCACCGGTGAAGTTGTGGCACTGGGCGCAGTTGGTGCGGAACAGTTCGCCACCCTTGGCGATGTCCGCGCCTTCCGGGTTGTAGTCCTTCTTGGCCGGCGTGACCGGGCCGGCGCCCAGCGAGGCGACGTACGCCGCGAGCTGGTCGATCTCGGCCTGCGTGTAGATGACCTTCTTGCGCGGGACCTGCGCGCCGGGCTGCTGCGCCGGCATGCGGCCGGTGCCGACCTGGAAGTCGACGGCGGCGGAGCCGACACCCACGAGGCTCGGGCCGTCGGTGGTGCCCTGACCGCCGGTTCCGTGGCAGCTGGCGCAGCCGACGGCATAGAGCTTCTTGCCCTCGTCGATGGCGAGGGACTGGGCGGTTTCATCGGCCTGCGCCTTGCTCGCGGGCGCGAACGCGGCGTACAGCCCCCCGGTGGCCGCCAGCGCGAGGAGTAGGACGACGACCGCCGCCAGCGGATGGCGTCGTCGTGCGGAGAGCTTTTTCACGGATTACCCCGGTGTCAGGATCTTCTGCGTCGGTGCTGCGGGAATGGGTCGGGCACGGTGCCCGATGAGTGATCTTCCGGACTACTTGATCAGGTAGATCGTGGCGAAGAGGCCGATCCAGACGACGTCCACGAAGTGCCAGTAATAGGACACGACGATGGCCGCGGTCGCCTGCTCGTGAGTGAACCTCCGGGCCGCGTACGTCCTGCCGAGGACGAACAGGAAGGCGATGAGGCCACCTGTCACGTGCATGCCGTGGAAGCCGGTGGTCAGGTAGAAGACCGAGCCGTACGGGTCGGAGGAGAGCGAGAGCCCGTCCTTCTTGACCAGCTCGGTGTACTCGTACACCTGACCGCCGATGAAGATCGCACCCATGATGAAGGTGACGATGAACCACATCCGGAGCTTCTTCACGTCACCGCGCTCGGCGGCGAAGACGCCGAGCTGGCAGGTGAGGGAGGAGAGCACCAGGATCGTGGTGTTCGTCGCGGAGAACGGAAGGTTCAGCGCGGACGCCATTTCCTTCCAGTGCTCCGGTCCCGTCACCGATCGCAGGGTGAAGTACATCGCGAAGAGGGCCGCGAAGAACATCAGCTCGGAACTCAGCCAGATGATGGTTCCGACGCTGGTGAGGTTCGGCCGATTGACCGACGGGTGCGCGTGCCCGGTTTCTACTGTCGTTGCTGTCGCCACGACCGACATTATGTCGGTCGCTTATCTCGCCCTCACCCCGGGGGGTGCCGTTCGGAGTGTCTGACCCTCGTGTCCAGCCCATATGGCCCATCGCGGGCCCGTACGAACCGGTGTTGACGGGGTGTCGGGAGGAGTAGGCTCCGGCGCAACCGAACGACGCCGAAGTCTCGGAGGAACGATGCAGTCGACCGCGACGGTCCTGGTCTACAGCGACGACGCCAATACGCGCGAGCAGGTGCGCCTCGCCACCGGCCGCAGGCCCGCCTCCGATGTCCCCGAGGTCCGGTTCGTCGAGTGCGCGACGCTCCCGGCGGTCCTCAAGGAGCTGGACCGCGGCGGCATCGACGTGTGCGTGCTGGACGGCGAGGCGGTTCCGGCGGGCGGGATGGGTGTGTGCCGGCAGATCAAGGACGAGGTCTTCCGGTGTCCGCCGGTGCTCGTGCTCATGGGGCGCCCGCAGGACGCCTGGCTGGCCACCTGGAGCCGCGCGGAGGCCGCGGTGACCCTTCCGGTCGAGCCGGTCGAGTTCGCGGGCGCGCTGGCCGCCCTGCTGCGTTCCCGGCTGGCCGTAGGGGCCTGAGGGGCCCCGAGGGGCGCCGCACAGCCGCCGACTCCCGTACGCGGTCGCGTACGGGAGTCGGAAGTGTCACATCCGGAGCCGGCCTCCGGGTCTGCCGGGACCGCTCAGACCTCGGGGCTGAGCCGGGCCTGCAGCACGGGGGCGGGCTTCTTGGGGTTCGTCAACGAGCTGCCCTCCTGCCACTTCTTCCAACTGACGTTCCAGTCGCCGAAGCCGTTGCCGAACGGGTCCATGTCCTCGCCGTTGCTGTTGACGACCTTCACGATGTCGCCCTCGCGCACGGTGTCGAAGAACCAGGCGGCGTTGTCGGTGCTCATGCCGGTGCAGCCGTGGCTGACGTTCTCCGATCCCTGGGAGCCCGTGGACCAGGGCGCGGCGTGCACGTACTCGCCGCTCCAGGTGACCCGGGTCGCGTAGTACACCGGCAGGTCGTACGAGTCCGAGGACCCCTCGGAGATGCCGATGCTGGTGCCGCGCATCCGTACGTAGTACTCCTTGCCGAGCACGACCTTGACGCCGTTGCGCGTCTCGAAGCCGGGCTTGCCCGTGGTCACCGGGATCGTGTTGATGGCCTCGCCGTTGCGGTAGACCGTCATCTCGTGCGAGGAGGCGTCCGTGACGGCCTCTATGCGGTCCCCCGTGGTGATGGTCAGCGGCTTGCTCTCGCCGCCCCACAGGGAGTCGGTCACCTTTATGCCCTTGAGGTTGCTGCGCGCCGTGATGGTGGCGTGGGCGGGCCAGTACTTCTCGGGGCGGTAGTGCAGCGTCTTGTCGTCGACCCAGTACCAGGAGCCGCCGCCGGCGGAGGGCTGGGAGTCGACCTTGAGGGCCCGTTCGACGACGGTGCGGGCGTCCGGGTCCTTGACGGGCTTGTTGAGCTCGGCGGTGATGGGCTGGCCGACGCCGTACTTGCCCTTCTGCGGGCCGAAGGTGACCTTGAGGTCCTTCTCCTTGGAGGGCTTGCCGGTCTCGAAGGTGAGGACCTTGCGGCCGGGTGCCCCGTCCTCGTCCTCGGTGCTGACCCGGACCGTGTACGAGGCGTTCGCGGCCAGCGGGGTGGTGGTGTGCCATCTGCGGCCGTCGGCGGAGAGTTCGCCCGCCACGTAGCGGCCCATGGCGTCGGTGGCCGTCACATCGGTGATGCGGCCGTCGTCCTCGGAGGTGATCTCCAGCGGCTTGTCGGGATCGGCCTTCTTCTTGCCGGAGGGGCCCTTGAAGGTGATCTGGCTCGCCGCGTCGTACGGCTGGGCGGAGAGCGGGTGGCCGGAGCTGCCGCAGGCCGTGACACCCACACCGAGGGCGGCCACCAGCACGGAGCTTCCGACAACCGAGACTATGCGCGGTGAGTGGTTCATGAACTCACCGTAGGAAGGTTCCCCCGGCGCGGCGCGCCGGGTGAGCCGCACGGGTCACGCCCGCGACACGCCGAAGGGCCCGGACGCTCCCCAAGGAGTGTCCGGGCCCTTCGTGCACGGGAGTTCAGAACCTCGGTGCTACTGGTTCTGGTTCTCGCCGCGGTAGTACTCGAAGACCCAGCCCCACAGGCCGAACAGGATCACGGGGGCGGAGAAGTAGAGCAGCCACCAGCCGAAGACGACGCCCATGAAGGCGAGCGCGCCACCGACGGCGAGGGAGAGCGGCTGCCAGGAGTGCGGGCTGAAGAAGCCCACCTCGCCGGAGTCGTCGGAGACCTCGGCCTCCTTGTTGTCCTGGGCGCCGGTGTCGACCCGCCGGGCCGTGAAGGCCAGGTAGTAGCCGACCATGATGCACAGGCCGAACGCCAGGAACAGCGCGGTGGTACCGGCCGGCTCCTTCGACCAGGCGCCGTAGACGGCGGCCATGATCAGGACGAAGAGGCTCAGCCAGATGAACATCTTGCCTTGGACCTTCACTTGCCGGCCTCCTTGCCGCCAGCGATGGCCTTACCGCCGTGGCCGGAGTTCTCCAGCTGGTCGAGGGCCGCGATCTCCGGGTGGTGCAGGTCGAACGCCGGGGATTCCGAACGGATCCGCGGCAGGGTGAGGAAGTTGTGCCGCGGCGGCGGGCAGGACGTCGCCCACTCGAGCGAACGGCCGTAGCCCCACGGGTCGTCGACCTCGATCTTCTTGCCGTACTTGGCCGTCTTCCAGATGTTGTAGAAGAACGGCAGGATCGACAGACCGAGCAGGAAGGACGCGATCGTCGAGACCGTGTTCAGCGCGGTGAAGCCGTCGGCCGCGAGGTAGTCCGCGTAACGACGCGGCATGCCCTCGACACCCAGCCAGTGCTGCACCAGGAACGTGCCGTGGAAGCCCACGAACAGCGTCCAGAACGTGATCTTGCCGAGGCGCTCGTCCAGCATCTTGCCGGTGAACTTCGGCCACCAGAAGTGGAAGCCGGCGAACATCGCGAAGACGACCGTTCCGAAGACGACGTAGTGGAAGTGCGCCACCACGAAGTACGAGTCGGAGATGTGGAAGTCCAGCGGCGGGGCCGCCAGGATCACACCGGTCAGACCACCGAAGGTGAAGGTGATCAGGAAGCCGATCGCCCAGAGCATCGGAGTCTCGAAGGACAGCGAGCCCTTCCACATCGTTCCGATCCAGTTGAAGAACTTCACGCCGGTCGGTACGGCGATGAGGAACGTCATGAAGGAGAAGAACGGGAGCAGCACGCCACCGGTGACGTACATGTGGTGCGCCCACACGGTCACGGACAGACCCGCGATCGCGATCGTCGCGCCGATCAGACCCGAGTAGCCGAACATCGGCTTGCGGGAGAAGACCGGGATGACTTCGGAAATGATGCCGAAGAACGGCAGGGCGATGATGTACACCTCTGGGTGTCCGAAGAACCAGAAGAGGTGCTGCCACAGCAGTGCGCCACCGTTGGCCGCGTCGAAGACATGGGCACCGAACTTGCGGTCCGCCTCCAGGGCGAACAGCGCGGCGGCCAGGACCGGGAAGGCCAGCAGGACGAGGACACCGGTCAGCAGCACGTTCCACACGAAGATCGGCATGCGGAACATGGTCATGCCCGGTGCGCGCATGCAGATGATCGTGGTGATGAAGTTGACCGAGCCGAGGATCGTGCCGAAGCCGGAGAAGGCCAGACCCATGATCCACATGTCGGCGCCGATGCCCGGCGAGCGGACGGCGTCCGACAGCGGGCTGTAGGCGAACCAGCCGAAGTCGGCGGCACCCTGCGGGGTGAGGAAGCCGGCCACGGCGATCAGCGAGCCGAACAGGTACAGCCAGTAGGCGAACATGTTCAGTCGCGGGAACGCCACGTCGGGCGCGCCGATCTGCAGCGGCATGATCCAGTTCGCGAAGCCCGCGAACAGCGGCGTCGCGAACATCAGCAGCATGATCGTGCCGTGCATCGTGAACGCCTGGTTGAACTGCTCGTTCGACATCAGCTGGTTGCCGGGTCGGGCGAGTTCGGCGCGCATGAAGAGCGCCATCAGTCCGCCGATGCAGAAGAACGCGAACGACGTGACCAGGTAGAGCGTGCCGATCGTCTTGTGGTCAGTGGTGGTGAGCCACTTGATCACGGTCGCGCCGGGACTCTTGGGCCGTACCGGCAGCTCGTTCTCGTACGAGTCGTCTGCTGCCGCGGCACCCTGAGGTTCGTTGAGGATGCTCACGTTGTCTTCGTCTCCCGGTTCTTCTCGTGGTCCGTCTGGGCGATGCCCGACGGGACGTAACCGGTCTGCCCCTTCTTGGCCAGGTCCTTGAGGTGCTGCTCGTACTTCTCCGGAGAGACGACCTTCACGTTGAACAGCATCCGGGAGTGGTCGACGCCGCAGAGCTCGGCGCACTTGCCCAGGAAGGTCCCCTCCTTGTTGGGGGTCACCTCGAAGGCGTTGGTGTGGCCCGGGATGACGTCCTGCTTCATGAGGAACGGCACCACCCAGAAGGAGTGGATGACGTCACGCGAAGTGAGGACGAAGCGGACCTTCTCGCCCTTGGGGAGCCAGAGGGTGGGGCCGGGGTTGTTGGTCTGCGGGTTCCGCGTACCGGGGGTACCGACCTCGTAGACACCGCCGGCGTTCGCCGGGAAGTCGTCCTTGAAGCGCTGCGGGATCGCGGCGAGTTCCTTGGACGTCTTGCCGTCGCCCTTCACACCCGGCACGTTCTCGACGTAGTTGAAGCCCCAGCTCCACTGGTAGCCGACCACGTTGATGGTGTGCGCGGGCTTGTCGTCGAGCTTCAGGAGCTTCGACTCGTCTCGTGCCACGAAGTAGAAGAGGACCGAGACGACGATGAGAGGAACCACCGTGTACAGCGCCTCGAGGGGCATGTTGTACCGGGTCTGAGTGGGAACCTCGATCTTGGTGCGGCTGCGCCGGTGGAAGATGATGCTCCACAGGATCAGACCCCACACCAGCACGCCCGTGGCGAGCGCTGCCGCCCACGAGCCCTGCCAGAGGGAGAGGATCCTAGGGGCCTCCTCCGTCACCGGGGTGGGCATACCAAGACGAGGGAAGTCCTTGTATGTGCAACCGGTAGCGGTTACCAGGATCAGGCCCGCAGTCAGCACCTGCGGCAGCTTCCGCCGCATCGGGCGCCGCGACGAGCGGTCGGAGCCGTTGGGACTCACGTAGCGCCTTCCCGAGAGTCTCGCCCGCGCTCTTTGGTTGGCTACGGCCGCCATCTCGCTGGTCGCTCGCCGCCCTGGCACACGGGCAGGGGTTTGGATGTTTATGCGGACCAAACCCTACTGGACGCTATTTGGGGTCGCGCGGGGAGGGTGCCTAACGCGCCGCGGGTCACTCCGAAGGGTGGGATCGGGGGGCTGGATCTGGTTTCTGACGGGGGGTTTGGGGGGGTGTTTGGCCTGGTGTTCGAGGGGTCTCGCGGCGGGGGGCCGCACGCGGCGCTCTAGTTTTGGGGCGTGGGTTATTTCGATGTTGCTTCGGGTGCGCCGCTCCACGACGTGGCGCGGCAGGCGTTGCTGGCCTCGATCGACGAGGGGTGGGCCGATCCGGCGCGCCTGTACCGGGAGGGGCGGCGGGCGCGGCTGCTGCTCGACGCCGCGCGGGAGGCCGCCGCGGAGGCGGTGGGCTGCCGGCCGGACGAGCTCGTTTTCACGTCGTCCGGAACGCGTGCGGTGCATGAGGGTGTGGCGGGGGCGCTCGCCGGACGCCGGCGCGCCGGGCGGCGGCTGGCCGTCTCCGCGGTGGAACACTCCGCCGTGCTCCATTCGGCCGCGGCCCATCAGGGCGCGGGCGGCGTGGTCGACGAGGTGGGGGTCGACCGGACGGGCGCGGTCCGGGTGGCCGAGTACGCCGCCGCGCTGCGGCCCGACACCGCGCTGGCCGCGCTGCAGTCCGCCAATCACGAGGTGGGCACGGTTCAGCCGGTCGAGGAGGTCGCCGAGGCGTGCCGCGAGGCCGGGGTTCCGTTGTTCGTGGACGCCGCGCAGTCGCTGGCCTGGGGGCCGGTGCCGGGGCCCTGGTCGCTGCTGGCCGGGAGCGCGCACAAGTGGGGCGGCCCCGCGGGGGTCGGGCTGCTGGTCGTGCGCAAGGGAGTGCGGTTCGCTCCGCAGGGGCCCGCCGACGAACGGGAGTCGGGGCGCGCGGCCGGGTTCGAGAACATCCCGGCGATCGTGGCGGCGGCGGCGTCGCTGCGGGCGGTGCGGGCGGAGGCGGCCGCGGATTCCGCGCGGCTGCGGGAGCTGACGGCGCGGATCCGGGAGCGGGTGCCCGCGCTGGTGCCGGACGTGGAGGTGGTCGGGGATCCGGAGCGGCGGCTGCCGCATCTGGTGACCTTCTCCTGTCTCTATGTCGACGGGGAGACCGTGCTGCACGAGCTGGACCGGGCCGGGTTCTCCGTCTCGTCCGGTTCGTCCTGCACGAGCAGCACGCTGACGCCCAGCCATGTGCTCCGGGCGATGGGTGTGGTGAGCGAGGGGAACGTACGGGTGTCGCTGCCGCTCGGGGTCGAGGCGGCCGAGGTCGAGCGGTTCCTGGACGTGCTGCCCGGGGTCGTGTCGGGGGTGCGGGAGAAGCTCGGGGCGCCGGTGGCCGGGCCGGCCGGGTCGGCGGAGGCGGTGACCGTGGACGCGCTGGGGATGGTGTGTCCGCAGCCGGTGATCGAGCTGGGCCGGGCGATTCTTTCGGTGCGAGTGGGCGGGACGGTCACGGTGGTCGCCGATGACGAGGTCGCCGCGGTCGACATCCCGGCCTGGTGCTTCACGCAGGGCCACGATTATCTGGGGGCGACCCCGGGTCCTGACGGGGCCACCTCCTACGTGGTGCGGAGGGCCCCGTAAGGGCGCGGGGAACTGCGCGGCCAGCCAGGACGAAAGCCGCGGACGCGCCTGCTCGGTGCATGAGCAGACGCGTCCGCGGCATTTCTGTGGCTGGTCGCGCAGTTCCCCGCGCCCTTACGGGGCCGATCTCACCCGGAGATCCACGGCGCCGCCGGCGAGGCCTCAGCTCAGGTGACCCTCGACCTCGGCGGCAGCCTCGTCACCGTAGGCCTTCTTGAAGCGGTCCATGAAAGCCGCGCGGCGCAGTTCGTACTCCTGGGTGCCCAGGGTCTCGATGACCAGGGTGGCGAGCATGCAGCCGATCTGGGCCGCGCGCTCCAGCGAGACGCCCCAGGCGAGACCCGAGAGGAACCCGGCGCGGAAGGCGTCGCCGACACCGGTGGGGTCGACCTTCGCCTTCTCTTCCGGGACGCCGACCTCGATCGGGTCCTCCCCGACCCGCTCGATGCGGACCCCGCGCGAGCCGAGCGTGGTGACGCGGTGGCCGACCTTGGCGAGGATCTCCGCGTCGCTCCAGCCGGTCTTCGACTCGATGAGGCCCTTCTCGTACTCGTTGGAGAAGAGGTACGTGGCGCCTTCGAGGAGCGTGCGGATCTCCTCGCCGTCCATGCGCGCGATCTGCTGCGAGAAGTCCGCGGCGAACGGGATGTTCCGGCTGCGGCACTCCTCGGTGTGGCGGAGCATGCCCTCCGGGTCGTCGGCGCCGATGAGGACCAGGTCGAGGCCGCCCACGCGGTCGGCGACGGTCTTGAGCTCGATGAGGCGGGCCTCGCTCATGGCGCCGGTGTAGAAGGAGCCGATCTGGTTGTGGTCGGCGTCCGTCGTGCACACGAAGCGGGCGGTGTGCAGGGTCTCGGAGATCCGGACGGAGGCGGTGTCCACGCCGTGCCGGTCGAGCCAGGCGCGGTACTCGTCGAAGTCGGAGCCTGCCGCGCCGACCAGGACCGGGCCGGTGCCGAGCTGGCCCATGCCGAACGCGATGTTGGCGCCGACGCCGCCCCGGCGCACGTCGAGGTTGTCGACGAGGAAGGAGAGGGAGACCGTGTGCAGCTGATCGGCGACGAGCTGGTCGGCGAAGCGGCCGGGGAAGGTCATCAGGTGGTCGGTGGCGATGGAGCCGGTGACTGCGATTCGCACGGCGAGGTCACGCTTCCTGAGGAGGGAGGGGGTTGACGCTTCACGCTACCCGGTCGGGGACCCGGCCTGAAGTGCGGAAACTACCCGATAGTAGGCCTTTTTTCGTGTGACCTGTCGTGCATACGGTGCGGTCATGACGTACGACGTGTCGCATCTGACGCAGGACGGGCTGGCGGCGCTGCGCGTCGACTGCGCCCGCATGGTTCCGCACTGGGTGACGCCCCTGGCGCCGTGGGAGACGGAGCGGAAGGCTCCGGTCACGGCGGGGCCGCTGTCGGCGCGGATCACCGGGGTGGTGGTGCCCGCTTCGTCCGCCCGGCTGATCGACTCCATGGCCGGTTTCGGCGACTGAGGGAACCACTCGCTCCCCTGCCGCGTCACATCGCTGTCCCGCACGGCGGCAGTCGAAGGAGCGATGCGGTGAGTACCGAAGAACAGACGCAGGGCCGGTCCCGGCGGCGTACGACGCTGGCGGTCGCCTCGGTCGCCGCGGCTGTCCTCCTCGCCGGTGGCGGCGGCGCGTATCTCGCGACGAGCGCGTCCGGCGACAAGGACGGCGCCGGTTCCCCGGCCGGCCCGGCCGGTGACGGCACTCCCCCGCCGCTCGCCCTGGACGGGTACGCGGCCGGCGGCGACCCGGGCACGTCGAACGGGATCGCGCCGGGTGAGCCGGACCCGAACGGGACGACGTACCGGGCGACGGTGCCGCTGCCGAAGGGCCCCGGTGACGCGCCCGTGTACCGGGCCGAGGGCGAGGTGAGCGCCGCCGAGGTGAGCGCGCTCGGCAAGGCGCTCGACATCGACGGCACGCCGAAGCTGACGGACGGTGCCTGGCGGCTGGGCCCAGCGAAGGACGGCTCGGGCCCGTCGCTGCAGGTGAACCGGGCGGCGCCGGGCACGTGGACGTACGCGCTGCACGCGCCGTCGGCGGGCGACAAGTGCGCGGGCGTGGCGAAGTGCCCCGATCCGGTGGGCTCCGGCAGCGAGAAGGACGCGGTGAGCGAGGCCGCCGCGAAGAAGGCCGCGGCGCCGGTCCTCAAGGCGCTGGGCCAGGACGACGCGAAGCTGGACGCGGCCCAGTTGATGGGCGCGACGCGGGTGGTGAACGCGGATCCGGTGGTCGGCGGCCTGCCCACGTACGGCTGGTCGACGGGGATCCAGGTCGGCGCGGACGGTCAAGTGGTCGGTGGCAGCGGCCAGTTGAAGGCTCCGGTCAAGGGCGACACGTATCCGACGGCGAGCGCCGAGCAGACGCTGAAGCGGATGAACGGCTCGGCGTCCGGTGACCGGGTCGCCGTCGGCGGGTGTGCGAGTGCGGTGCCGCTGGAGCGTGGGGGCGCGGATCAGCAGGGCACCGGATGCACGCCGTCCTCGCCGCGGCCGCCCGCGTCCTCGACGACCGAGGTCACGAAGGCCACATTCGGCCTGGCCGCGCAGCACTCGGGCGGGCGGCAGATCCTCGTGCCGTCGTGGCTGTTCCAGGTGAAGCCGGCCGGGGCCACGGAGCCGACGACGGTGACGCACCCTGCGGTCGCGCCGGAGTTCCTGGTGGCGCCGTCGAGCGCGGCCGCGACGCCTCCGGAGGGGGCGCCGAGTCCGCGGCCCAGCGCGTCGCCGGGCGAGTCCGGGACGGACACCCGTGACGTGCGGGTGTCGGGGTACGAGGAGGACGGCAAGAAGCTGACGCTGCACTTCACGGGCGGGGTGTGCGCGACGTACCGGGCCACGGTCGACGAGTCGAAGGACCGGGTGTCGGTGAAGGTGACCGCGACCCAGAAGAAGGGCACCGTCTGCATCATGATGGCGAAGTTCTACACGCTGGACGTGACGCTCGACGGGCCGCTGGACGGGCGGAAGGTCGTCGGGTCGGACGGGCACGAGGTGCGGGTCGCGCAGCAGAACGGTCCGGGCGGGGTGAAGCCGGCGCCGCGCGGCTGACGCGCCCGCAGAGCACGCCGGAGAACGCCGATGGCCCGGCCCCCTGTCGCAGGGGGGCCGGGCCATCGCGCGTGTCGCGCAGCTTCAGCCGGTTGTGTCGGCCGGATCAGCTGAACGAGTCGCCGCAGGCGCAGGAGCCCGTGGCGTTCGGGTTGTCGATCGTGAAGCCCTGCTTCTCGATGGTGTCGACGAAGTCGATGGAGGCGCCGCCCAGGTACGGGGCGGACATGCGGTCGGTGACGACCTTGACGCCACCGAAGTCCTTCACGACGTCACCGTCGAGCGAGCGCTCGTCGAAGAACAGCTGGTAGCGCAGACCGGAGCAGCCACCCGGCTGAACGGCGACGCGCAGCGCCAGGTCGTCGCGGCCTTCCTGGTCGAGCAGAGCCTTGACCTTGGCCGCGGCGGCGTCGCTCAGGATGATGCCGTCGCTGACGGTGGTGGTCTCGTCCGATACGGACATCTACATCTCTCCCGGGTTGTACGGAGACTGCTTGCCGACCATTGCAACCGGCAAAGGCCCGGATCCATTCCGGGTGTCGCTCTTCTTTCATGCTCGCACACGGCTCGCGGCCGGGGCACGGGACGGCCGAGGCGGATTGCGTCACATCGACACGATGAGTGTCGTCAAACTGACGTGAACCACGTATGATAGATAGCGTCATTTCGACGAAAAGTCGTTCTGTAGATGAGAAAGGGTGCGTGACGTGACCACGGCCCAGACCCCCCAGGCCCCTGTCGACCTGGACGTTTCCCCCACTCCCCTGGCTCTGCTGCTGCTCGGCCGCGAGGCCGACCCCAAGAGCGAGCGCGGTGTGGAGTGTCCTGGCGACCTTCCCTCGCCCTCCGACCCGGACCTGGTGGAGCGGGCCCGCGCGGCCAAGGAGAAGCTCGGCGACAAGGTGTTCGTGCTCGGGCACCACTACCAGCGCGACGAGGTCATCCAGTTCGCCGACGTCACCGGCGACTCCTTCAAGCTGGCGCGGGACGCCGCGGCGCGGCCCGAGGCCGAGTACATCGTCTTCTGCGGTGTGCACTTCATGGCCGAGTCGGCGGACATCCTCACCGGCGACGACCAGAAGGTCGTCCTGCCCGACCTCGCCGCGGGCTGCTCGATGGCCGACATGGCCACCGCCGAGCAGGTCGCCGAGTGCTGGGACGTGCTGACCGAGGCCGGCATCGCCGAGCAGGTCGTGCCCGTGTCCTACATGAACTCCTCGGCGGACATCAAGGCGTTCACCGGCAAGCACGGCGGCACGATCTGTACGTCGTCCAACGCCGAGCGCGCGCTGAACTGGGCGTTCGAGCAGGGTGAGAAGGTCCTCTTCCTGCCGGACCAGCACCTGGGGCGCAACACCGCGGTGCGGGACCTCGGCATGTCCCTCGACGACTGCGTCGTCTACAACCCGCACAAGCCGAACGGCGGGCTGACCGTCGAGGAGCTGCGCGCCGCCAAGATGATCCTTTGGCGCGGGCACTGCTCGGTCCACGGGCGCTTCTCGCTGGACTCGGTCAACGACGTGCGCGAGCGCATACCGGGTGTGAACGTGCTGGTGCACCCCGAGTGCAAGCACGAGGTCGTGGCCGCGGCGGACTACGTCGGGTCCACGGAGTACATCATCAAGGCCCTGGAGGCAGCCCCGGCCGGGTCCAAGTGGGCCATCGGCACGGAGCTGAACCTCGTCCGGCGCCTCGCCAACCGCTTCGCGCCCGAGGGCAAGGAGATCGTCTTCCTCGACAAGACGGTCTGCTTCTGCTCGACCATGAACCGCATCGACCTGCCCCACCTGGTGTGGACCCTGGAGTCCCTGGCGGACGGGCAGCTGGTCAACCGCATCGAGGTCGACCGCGAGACGGAACAGTTCGCGAAGCTGGCGCTCGAGCGGATGCTGGCCCTGCCGTAGCGGGTCTCGTCGCCGGGTGCGGGCCGGTGGGGCTTCTCGCGCAGTTCCCCGCGCCCCTGAAATGCAGACCCTTCGGGTCGCATTTCCCCGAGGAAGGCGCGACCTTCCCAGGGGCGCGGGGAACTGCGCGGCCAGCCCCCGCCGGGGCGAGCGCCGGATGATGCGCTCGCCCCGGCGGCGGGGCGTCAGGCCTTCGCAGGCTCCGGGTCTGACTCGGATTCGGGGGTCGCCTGCTCCGGCAGGGCGGCCCCCTTCTTCGCGGCCCGCTTCTTGGCCCGCCGCTCCTTGCGGAGCTCCAGCATCGCGTAGAGCGTCGGGACGAGGAGCAGGGTCAGCAGGGTCGACGTGATGAGGCCGCCGATCACGACCACCGCCAGCGGCTGCGCGATGAAGCCGCCCTCGCCGGTGACGCCGAGCGCCATCGGGAGCAGGGCGAAGATCGTGGCCAGGGCCGTCATCAGGATCGGGCGGAGCCGGTGCCGGCCGCCCTCGACGACCGCCTCGACGACGCCCAGGCCCTGTGCCCGGTACTGGTTGATGAGGTCGATCAGCACGATCGCGTTCGTCACGACGATGCCGATGAGCATCAGCATGCCGATCATCGCCGGGACGCCCATGGGGGTGCCGGTCGCGACGAGCAGGCCGATCGCGCCCGTGGCCGCGAACGGGATGGAGACCAGCAGGATCAGCGGCTGGGCCAGCGAGCGGAACGTCGCGACCAGGAGCAGGAAGACGATCGCGATCGCCGCGAGCATCGCCAGGCCCAGGTTCTTGAACGCGTCGTCCTGGTCGGAGGTGACACCGCCGATGGTGGCGGTGGCGCCGGCCGGCAGGTCCAGCTTCGCGAGCTTCGACTGGAGGTCGGCGGAGACCGCGCCGGTGTTGTCCCCGGTCGGCTTGGCCGTGATCGTGGCGGCGCGGGCGCCGTCGATGCGGGTCATGGAGACCGGGCCGTCGACGAGCTTCACCGTGGCGATGTCGCCGAGGGTCAGACCGCGCGGACCCATCGGCAGCTTCTTGAGCTCGGCCATGGTCGTGGCCGGCTTCGCCGACTTCACGACGACGTCGCGCTCGGTGTCGTCGAGGATCGCCTTGCCGCTGGTGGTGCCGCGCACCGCCTGGGCGACGGCCGCGCCGAGCGTCGTGTCGTCGAACCCGGCCGCGGCGGCCTTGGAGTTGGCCTTGACCGAGATGCGCGGGACGGACTGCGACAGGTCGCTGGTCACGTCGGTGACGTCGTCGAGGGAGGCGACGGACTCGCGGACCTGCTCGGACGCCTTGTCGAGGACCTCCGCGTCGGCGGCCTTCACTACCACGCTGAGGTCCTGGCTGCCGAAGCCGTCACCGGCCGCGATGGTCGTCGTACCGATGCCGGACAGCTTGCCGAGCTCGCGCTCGATGCGGTCCTGCGTGTCCTCGTAGGAGGCCTTGTCCTTCAGGGTGACCTGGTACGCGGCCTGGTTGGTGTCGGTGCCGCCGCCGAAGGCCGCCATGAACCCCGAGGAGCCGACGGTGACCTGGTAGTCCTTGACGGCGTCGATTCCCTGGAGCGCCTTCTCGATCTTCCGCGCGGAGGCGTCGGTCGCGGCGAGGCTGGTGCCGGGCTTCAACTCCTGCTTGATGGACAGGACTTCCTGCTCGCCCTGGTCGAAGAAGTTCGTCTTCAGGAGCGGGGCCATGCCGAAGGTGCCGACGAGGACGACGATCGCGAGGGCCACGCTGGTGAGGCGGCGACGGGTCGCGAAGCGCAGCACCGGCACGTAGATCCGCTGGAGCCGGGAGCGGGCCTCCTTCTCCTCGGCCTTGCGGCGGGCCTCCTCCGGGTCGACGCCCTGGATCGCCTTCGGGGCGCGCAGGAACCAGTAGGAGAGCACCGGCACGACGGTCAGGGAGACGAGGAGGGACGCGAGCAGCGCCGCCGTCACCGTCAGGGAGAACGAGCCGAACAGCTCGCCGACCATGCCGCCGACCAGACCGATCGGCAGGAACACGGCGACCGTGGTGAGCGTCGACGAGGTGACCGCTCCGGCGACCTCGCGGACCGCGGTGAGGATGGCCTCCTTGCGCTCCTCGCCGTAGCCGAGGTGCCGCTTGATGTTCTCCAGGACGACGATCGAGTCGTCGACGACTCGGCCGATCGCGATGGTCAGCGCGCCGAGCGTGAGCATGTTGAGCGAGAGGTCGCGGGTCCACAGGACGATCAGCGCGAGGACCACCGACAGCGGGATGGAGACCGCGGTGACGAGGGTGGAGCGCAGCGACGCGAGGAAGACCAGGATGACGATGACGGCGAAGAGCAGGCCGAGCGCGCCCTCCGTGGTCAGTCCGGAGATGGACTTGGAGACGGCGGGGCCCTGGTCGCTGACGACGGTGAGCTTCGCACCGGCGCCGAGGTCCTGACGCAGGCCGGGCAGCTTGTCCTCGACCGCGTTCGAGATGGCGACCGCGGAGCCGTCCTGGTCCATGGTGACCATGACGGCGAGGCTGGGCCGGCCGTCGGTGCGGGTGAGCGAGTCGGCCGTGGACGGCTCCTGCTTCACGGTGGCGATGTCCCCGAGGCGTACGGGCTTCTTGACGCCCTGGCCGGTGATCATCAGGTCCTCGATCTGCCGCAGCGAGGTGAACCCGCCGCCGACCTGGACCGTGCGGTTCTTGCCGCTCTCGTCGAAGGAGCCCGCGGGCAGCGTGGCGCCGCCGGAGCGCAGGGACTGGCCGAGCGTCATGACGGAGACACCGGCCGCGGCCATCTTGCGGTCGTCCGGCGTGACGTTCACCTGGAGGTCGCGGACGCCGTCGACGGTGACCTGGGAGACGCCGTCGATGTCCTTGAGGGCCGGCACGACGGTCTTGTCGAGCTGGTCGGCGAGCGCCTGCTGGTCCTTGTCGGAGGTGACGGCGAGGACGACGGTCGGGATGTCGTCGGTGGAGCCGGCGATCACCTGCGGGTCGACGTCGTCGGGCAGTTGGGCGCGGGCCCTGTTCACGGCCTGCTGGATGTCGGCGACGATCTGCTTGGAGCCGTTGCCGAAGTCGAACTGGGCCATCAGGACCGCGTTGCCCTCGGAGGCCGTCGCGGTGATGCCGGTGACGCCGTCGACGGCGTCGATGGAGTTCTCCAGCGGCTCCACGACCTGCTTCTCGACCACGTCCGGGGACGCGCCCTGGTAGGGGGCCAGGACGGAGACCATGGGCAGTTCGATGGAGGGCAGCAGCTGCTGCTTGAGCTGGGGGATCGCGATCGCGCCGAAGACGATCGCGATGACGGACATCAGGCCGATCAGGGCGCGTTGGGCGAGGCTGAATCTCGACAGCCAGGACATGGGCGGGGTCTCCGGGGGCGTGGGACGACGAGCGGACTGCGGCCCGCCCACACGGACGCGCACAGGGGGCCGCTCATACTTTCAGCCATCCCCGCGGCCCGATTCGTCGCTCCCAGGTCCCGTCTTCACGCTCCGCGTACTGCGGGTGTAGTACGTGACGGGTGGGGCTCACTCCACCCTTGGACGGACCAGGCCCGATTCGTACGCGATGACGACGAGTTGGGCGCGGTCGCGGGCGCCGAGCTTGGCCATCGCCCGGTTCACATGGGTCTTGACGGTGAGCGGGCTGACCTCGAGGCGTTCGGCGATCTCGTCGTTGGAGTGGCCGCCGGCGACGAGGACGAGCACCTCGCGCTCGCGTCCGGTGAGCGCGGCGAGCCGCTCGGCGTGGGCGCCGCCGGTGCGGCCGTCCTCGTCGAACCCCTCGCCCTGGGCGAGGAACTTGGCGATGAGGCCCTTGGTCGCGGCCGGTGACAGCAGCGCGTCGCCCGCCGCCGCGACGCGCACCGCGCCCAGCAGTTCCTCGGGTTCGGCGCCCTTGCCGAGGAAGCCGGAGGCGCCCGCCCGCAGCGACTGCACGACGTACTCGTCGACCTCGAAGGTGGTCAGCATGACGACGCGGACCTGGGCGAGCGCGGGGTCGGCGCTGATGGCGCGGGTGGCGGCGAGGCCGTCGGTGCCGGGCATCCGGATGTCCATGAGGACGACGTCGGGGAGGTGTTCCTGGGCGAGGGCGACGGCCTCGGCGCCGTCGGAGGCCTCGCCGACGACCTCCATGTCGGCCTCGGAGTCGACGAGGACGCGGAAGGCGCTGCGCAGCAGGGCCTGGTCGTCGGCGAGCAGTACCCGGATCGTCATGCGCCGGTGTCCCCTGAATTCGTGGTGGGCGAAACGGCCCCGGTGGTGCGGGCCTTGACGGGAAGGATCGCATGCACGCGGAATCCGCCGCCGTAGCGCGGTCCGGCACTGAGGGTGCCGCCGAGGGCGGAGACCCGCTCGCGCATGCCGAGCAGTCCGTGGCCGCCGCCCTCCTCGGGGACGGACCGGCCGGGGGTGGCCTCGGGTCCGTTGTCGAGGACGGTGATCTCGACGTTCGGGCCGACGTGCACGACGCTGACCTCGGCTCTCGCGTCGGGGCCCGCGTGCTTGTGGACGTTGGTGAGGGCTTCCTGGACGACGCGGAAGGCGGCGAGGTCGACGGCGGCGGGCAGCGTGGGGGCGTCCTTCGCGCGGGCCACCTCGACGGGCAGGCCCGCGTTGCGGAACGTGCCGACGAGGTCGTCGAGCCGGTCGAGTCCGGGGGCCGGTTCGGTGGGCGCCTCGGGGTCTCCGGACTGGCGCAGCAGGCCGACGGTGGCGCGGAGTTCGTCGAGGGCGGAGCGGCTGGCGGTACGGACGTGCGAGAGCGCCTCCTTCGCCTGGTCGGGGCGCTTGTCCATGACGTGGGCGGCGACGCCGGCCTGCACGTTGACGAGCGCGATGTGGTGGGCGACGACGTCGTGGAGGTCGCGGGCGATGCGCAGCCGTTCCTCGGCGACTCGGCGCCTGGCCTCCTCCTCGCGGGTGCGCTCGGCCCGTTCGGCGCGTTCGCGGATGGCGTCGACGAAGGCGCGCCGGGAGCGGACGGCGTCGCCGGCCGCGGCGGCCATACCGGTCCAGGCGAAGATCCCGAGGTTCTCCTGCGCGTACCAGGGCAGCGGGCCGACGAACATGGCGATGCCGGTGAGCAGGGCCATCGTGGCGAAGCCGACCCGCCAGGTGGTGGGCCGGTCGGTGGTCGCGGCGACGGTGTAGAGGGCGACGACGGCCGACATGACGACGGGGGCGCGCGGCTCCCCGGTGACGAGTTCGACGACGGAGACGGTGGCGGTCGCCGCGAGGACGTACATGGGGGCGACGCGGCGGAAGACCAGGGCGGCGGCGCCGAGCACCATGAGCGCGAGGCTGAGGGCGTCGGGGGTGCGGGCGCCCCAGGCGTAGGTGCCCTCCGGACCGTGGGGGTCGACGAAGGAGCCCGCCACCATCGCGAACAGGACGCCGAGGGCGACGATCGCGTCCAGGGCCAGGGGATGGGTCCTGGCCCACCGTACGAGCGAGGTCACCGGCGTCACGGTAGCCTCCCCTCCCCGCTCGCCGTCCGGGTGGGGAGGGTCCGACGGGAATCTCCCGGAAACCTGCCCGGGATCAGCCAGGGATCAGTCCGTCGTCGGAGAGCATCGCCCGGACCTCGTCGAGCGACGCGTCGGGCGCCGGGAGGATCAGCTCGGACGGCTCCAGGGAGTCGTCCGGCAGCGGGGAGCCGAGCCGGCGGACGGCGTCGAGGAGGGCGGCCAGGGTCTGGCGGAAGCCCGGCTCGTCGCCGCTCTCCATCTCGGCGAGGAGTTCGTCGTCCAGCTTGTTGAGCTCGGTGAGGTGGTCGTCCGCCAGCCTCACCTGCCCCTCCCCCATGATCCGTACGATCATGACGAGCGCCCTCCTCGTAGGCGATGCGGCCTCTCGAAGCTACTGCTTGTCGAAGCGCGGAGTGTCCTGCGACTGCCCGCTCTGCTGACCCTGGCCCTGGCCGCCCTCGATCGCCTGCTGGGACGAGGAGGAACCACCGGCCAGCTCGGCCTTCATGCGCTGCAGCTCCAGCTCTACATCCGTACCACCGGAGAGCCGGTCCAGCTCGCTCTGGATGTCGTCCTTGGCGAGTCCGGACGGGTCGTCGAGGGCGCCGGAGGCGAGCAGCTCGTCGATGGCGCCGGCGCGGGCCTGCAGCTGGGCGGTCTTGTCCTCGGCGCGCTGGATCGCGAGGCCGACGTCGCCCATCTCCTCGGAGATGCCGGAGAAGGCCTCGCCGATGCGGGTCTGTGCCTGGGCCGCCGTGTAGGTCGCCTTGATGGTCTCCTTCTTGGTGCGGAAGGCGTCCACCTTGGCCTGGAGGCGCTGGGCCGCGAGGGTGAGCTTCTCCTCCTCGCCCTGGAGCGTCTGGTGCTGCGTCTCCAGGTCCGTGACCTGCTGCTGGAGCGCGGCGCGGCGGGAGAGGGCCTCGCGGGCGAGGTCCTCTCGGCCGAGCGCGAGCGCCTTGCGTCCCTGGTCCTCCAGCTTGGAGGACTGGCCCTGGAGCTGGTTGAGCTGCAGTTCCAGGCGCTTGCGGCTGGTCGCCACGTCGGCGACGCCGCGGCGCACCTTCTGCAGCAGCTCCAGCTGCTTCTGATACGAGTAATCGAGGGTCTCGCGAGGGTCCTCGGCCCGGTCAAGGGCCTTGTTCGCCTTCGCGCGGAAGATCATCCCCATACGCTTCATGACACCGCTCATGGGCTTCGCGCGCCCCCTTCTGACCGACTCCAGCTCCAGCACTGCGACAGAACCCACAGTACGGGTCCTGTCTCCATTACCGCACTGTTCAGGTGCGGATGCGCTCATCCCCGAGGACGACTGCGTCCTGCTCGGGGTCCCGCGCAGGGAGTAGGGAGCCCCCGTCTCCCCTCGGGGTCCCGTGCCCCTGTCACCGGGTATGGACGCAGGGTGTTGCCGGATCGTTCCCCATGGGCCTGTGGTCCATGCACGTCCAGCACGTACCCTTGGTTTTTGTGTTCCGTAGCCGATCCAAGGACGACAAGGCGCCGGCCGACAAGGCCCCGGTGACCGCCTCCGACGCGTCCAAGCAGACCCGAGACCCGCAGGCGCCCAAGGGCCGCCCCACGCCCAAGCGCAGCGAGGCCCAGTCGCAGCGCCGCAGCGTGGCCAACACCAAGATGTCGCCGAAGGAGGCCCGCGCCCGCTCGCGCGAGGAGCGCCGCACCGCGATGGAGCGCCAGCGCGCCGCCCTCGCGAGCGGCGACGAGCGTTATCTGCCGGCCCGTGACAAGGGCCCGGTGCGCAAGTACGCGCGCGACTTCGTCGACTCGCGTTTCAGCATCGCCGAGTACTTCCTGCCGATGGCGGTGATCATCCTCGTCCTGAGCATGGTCCGCGTGGGCTCGCTGCAGAACATCGCGCTGCTGCTGTGGCTCTTCGTGATCGTCGCGATCGTCATCGACTCGGTCATCACGGGCTTCCGCCTGAAGAAGCAGCTGGCGGAGAAGTTCCCCGACCAGCCGCGCAAGGGCGCCGTCGCCTACGCGCTGATGCGCACGCTCCAGATGAAGCGGCTGCGGCTGCCCAAGCCCCAGGTCAAGCGCGGGGAGCGGCCCTGAGCACCGAGGCCTTCGCCGGGGACGCCCCGCAGGCCTGGCTGGACAAGCTGGGCGGTCTGCGGAACGTCGTACGGCAGGAGCTGGTGGCCCGGCAGCTCGACGAGCAGATAGCCGGGCGCTTCCCCGTGGGGCGGCGGCTGCGCGTGCTCGACGTCGGCATGGGCCAGGGCACGCAGGCGTTGCGCCTGGCCCGGGCCGGTCACCAGGTGACCGGTGTGGAGCAGGATCCGACGATGGTGGCCGCGGCGCGCCAGGCGCTCGCCGTGGAGCCGGAGGGGGTGCGCGAGCGGGTCCGGCTCGTCGAGGGTGACGGCCGGGACACCGGCGTGCACTTCCTGCCCGGCAGTTTCGACGTCGTGCTCTGTCACGGCGTCCTGATGTACGTGGAGGACCCGGACGCGCTGCTCGCGGGTCTGGCGCGGATGCTGGCCCCGGGCGGGCTCCTGTCGCTGCTCGTGCGCAACGCGGACGCGCTGGCGATGCGCCCCGGCCTGGCCGGTGACTGGGTCACGGCCCTCGGCGCCTTCGACTCGACGATGTACGCGAACCGGCTGGGCCTGGACGTGCGGGCCGACCGGCTCGACACGCTGACCTCGACCCTCGCCGGGATCGGGGCCCCGCTGCACGCCTGGTACGGGGTGCGGGTCTTCACGGACCAGGCGGCCGACGGCCCGCTGGTGCCGGAGCAGCGGGGCGAGCTGCAGACGCTGCTCGCCGCCGAGGAGCGGGCGGGCCGCACGGAGCCGTACCGGCGGGTGGCGGCGCTGCTGCACCTGTGCGGGGTGCGGGGCTAGAACCGCTCCGGGGAGGGGCCGGCGTCCGGTGGGCGTCGGCTCGTTCGGCGGTGCAGGACGCGCGAGCCCTCTCGTACGAACGTGACAATCCGGGCATGAACGTCTTTCGCGCGCGTACCGTGCGCCTCGCTCTTCCGCTGTCCGGTGTGCTGTGCGCCGGGATCCTGCTGTCCGGGTGCTCCGGGTCCGAGGGGGCGGCGCGGTCCACGACGCGGGCCGCCGTACCGGCCGCGCAGCAGAAGGCCGGTGACAGCCTCCAGGACGACTACATGCAGGTCATCAAGCAGGTCCTGCCGTCGGTCGTGCAGATCCAGGCGTCGTCGGACCTCGGTTCCGGAGTCGTGTACGACGGCGAGGGGCACATCGTCACGAACGCCCATGTGGTGGGCGACGAGAAGACCTTCCGGGTCACGACGGCCAACAGCACCGACGAGCTCTCGGCGAAGCTCGTCTACTCGTACCCCGAGCAGGACCTCGCCGTGATCAAGCTGGACAAGGTGCCGGACGGGATGAAGCCGGCGAAGTTCGCGGACTCCTCGAAGGTCGCCGTCGGGCAGATCGTGCTGGCGATGGGCTCGCCGCTGGGCCTGTCGTCGAGCGTCACCCAGGGCATCGTCTCGGCGACGGGCCGCACCGTCAGCGAGGGCCGCTCCGGCGGCGGCACCGGCGCGACGATCGCGAACATGGTGCAGACCTCGGCGGCGATCAACCCGGGCAACAGCGGCGGCGCCCTGGTGAACCTCGACGGGCGGGTCGTCGGCATCCCCACGCTCGCGGCGACCGACCCCGGCCTGGGCGGCAGCGCGGCACCCGGCATCGGCTTCGCGATCCCGTCCTCGATGGTCACGACCGTCGCCGACCAGGTGCTCAAGGACGGGAAGGTGACGGACTCGGGGCGGGCCGCGCTCGGCATCAAGGGCCGCTCGGTCCTCGACGACGCGTACCGGCCGGCCGGGGTCGGGGTGGTCGAGGTGACGGACGGCGGGGCCGCGCAGAAGGCGGGCATCCGGCCGGGCGACGTCATCGTGCGGATCGGCGACACGGACGTGACGACGGCGCAGTCCCTGTCCGAGGCGCTGGCCGAGGAGAAGCCCGGCGACGAGGTCTCGGTGACGTACACGCGGGACGGCGCCGAGAAGAAGACGACGGTCACCCTCGGCGAGATCTGACCCGGCCAGGGCGCGGGGAACCGCGCGGGGCGGAGCCACGACGCCCGACCCCGCGGCTCGGCGGACGCGCCGCGCAAGGGGGGGCGGGGAACCACGTGAGCCGGAGCCACGGCAGTCAGCCGCACACCCGGCCTCGACAGCCACGCCCCCGCCAGGAGCGCGAGGACCGGGCCGGAGGCCGTGCGCGGGCCGCCGACCGGTCCGAGGCCCGGTCGGCGGCCCGCGACGCGCTCGGGGCGACGGCTACTCCTGAGGCGCGGCCGCGTCCTCCGCGTGCAGGCTCATCGGGCCGTAGATCTCGGTCGTGTCCTCGAAGAGACGGACCTGGTCGGCGCCGCCCTCGGCGAGCTCCTTCCAGTACTCACCGATCCAGGACTCGGCGTCCCCCTGCGTCGTGAACTCCTCGGGCTCCACCGCCGGAGCCACCTCGGTCCCGTCGGCCTTCTCGAACCGCCACGTCCATGCCGCCATGTGTCAGCCTCCCGGTACCGGATGTCCGATGCGTTCTGTCACCATCGCTCGCTCTGTGCGCCGGGCGATGTCCCTGGAAGACTAGCCGGGCGCGCGTACGTCACGGGGGCGCGGGAGGATCTTGGTGTGGAACTCACTCTGCTCGGCACCGGCGCCCCCGAGGGGCTGCCCCGCCCCGACTGTCCCTGTGCCGCCTGCGCGGCCGCGCTCGGCCCGGACGCGCGGGCCGCTACGGCGCTGCTGATCGACGGCACGCTGCTGCTCGACCTGACGCCGGGCGCCGCGTTCGCCGCGGCCCGCGCGGGGCACAGCCTCGGCGGGGTGCGGCAGGTGCTGCTGTCCCATCCGCACGACGGGCCCGCCGTCGAGGTGCCGGCCGGCCTTCCGGCCCCGGGCCGGGTGCCGGACGGTCGTGAGCTGGCGCTGCTCACCGGACATCGCGTACGGGCCCTGGCCCTGGACGCGCCGGGCACCGGGTACGAGGTGGCGGGGCCGGAGGGCGAGCGGCTGCTGTACCTGCCGCCGGGGGCCGCGCCCTCGGGGCTGGAGGCGGTGCGCACCCCCTACGAGATGGTGATCGCCGATGTGGTCGGGCGGCCCGACGCGCTGGCGCGGCTGCGCTCGGCCGGGGCGATCGGCCCCACGACGGACGTGCTCGCCGTCCATCTCGACCACGACGTGCCACCGGGCGCGGAGCTCGCGCGGCGGCTCGCGGCGGCCGGGGCACGGGCCGTGCCGGACGGGACGACGCTGGTCGTCGGCGCGTACGAGGAGGTGCCGGACGTGCCGCGCCGGACGCTGGTGCTCGGCGGGGCGCGGTCCGGGAAGTCGGTGGAGGCGGAGCGGCGCCTGGAGGCGTTCCCCGACGTGCTGTACGTGGCGACGGGCGGGACGCGGGGCGGGGACACGGAGTGGGCGCAGCGGGTCGCCCTGCACCGGGAGCGGCGGCCCGGCTCGTGGCGCACCTCGGAGACCTGCGATCTGGTGCCGCTGCTCACCGACCCGGACGACGACGCGCCGCTGCTGATCGACTGTCTGTCGCTGTGGCTGACCTACGCGATGGACGAGGTCGGGGCGTGGGACGACGCGGAGTGGGCGGACGGCGGGGAGAAGGCGCTGCGCTCGCGGGTGGCCGAGCTGGTGGGGGCGGTGCGGGCTGCTCGGCGGGTCGTGGTGGCCGTGTCCAACGAGGTCGGGTCCGGGATCGTGCCGGCGACGGCGTCGGGGCGGCGGTACCGGGACGAACTCGGGCGGTTGAACGCGGCGTTCGCGGGTGAGTGCGAGCACGTTCTCCTTGTGGTGGCGGGACAGGCGCTTCCGTTGCGGGGTTGACGGGTTCGTCGGCGGGTGGGGGCTGGTCGCGCAGTTCCCCGCGCCCCTGAAATGCATGGCGCTTCGCGCCGCATTTCCCCGATGGAGATCGCGCACGAAGTGCGCATCTCCAGGGGCGCGGGGAACTGCGCGAGAAGCCCCACCGGGCCCGCGGATCAGGACGAAGGGTCGGCGTTGCGGCGGGCGATCACCCGGTACGCGTTCGCGTAAGGGCTCCGGGAGATCAGGGGGGCCAGGGCTCGGTCGGCGACCCGGGCCGACAACAGGGCCGGGACACTCGCCCGGGTCAGCACGGAACGCACCCGCCGCTGGACCTCGGTCGGCGCCGAGGTCCGCCAGGGCTCGTCGGCCCGGGGCGACCACCGCTCCAGGAACAGCGCACAGGCCGCCGTCAGATCCCGCGGCACGTGCGCCGCCCGCCGGTCGACCCCCACGACGGTGAAGCCCAGCGCCGCCAGCTCGGCCCGCAGATTGGCGAGCGGGATGAAGTGCAGGTGCTGCGGCTGGAAGTACGAGACCCACCAGCGCCCGAGCAGATGCGCGTAGCGGCACTCGGGGTCGGGCAGTTCGAGCAGGAGGTGCCCGCCGGGCCGCAGCACGCGCCGCGCGGCCCGTAGCTCGGCGCGCGGGTCCGGGGTGTGTTCGAGGTGGTGGAGCATGCTGAGCGCGTCGTACCGCCCGGCGAGCCGCGGCACGAGATCCGCGAGCCGCCCCTCGTGGGCCTCGTCGACCCGTCCCTCGCGCCGCGCCTCGGCGATCCCGGCCCCGACGTCGGCCCCGTCGAACGCGGTGTAGGGCAGTTCCTCGCGGGCGGCGGCGGGGAACTCCCCGCGTCCGGTGCCGACGTCGAGCCAGCTCTCGGGTTCGATGTACCGCGCGACGGCGCGGGCCCGCTCGCGGTGGCGGGCGGTGTCGCCGCGGGCGCCCGGGACGCGGCGCACGTGTTCGGCACGCAGCCCGTCGTAGAAGTCGCGGTAGTAGAAGTCGAGCCCCTCGGGGGTCAGCCGCGGGTTCTGGAAGGAGTGGGCGCAGGCCCGGCACTGGTCGACGGTGAAGCTGCCGGGCTTGTGCTGGAGGAGGTCGGTGGTGCGCAGCCGGGTGCGCAGCTGTGTGGAGCCGCACCAGGGGCAGTCGGGGCGGCGCGGTTCGTGGAAGCGCTCGGTGCCCTGGGCGAGCTCGCTGAGGTAGGCGGGGCGGCGCTCGGCCACCACCTGGGCCGTTGTACGACAATCCGACACAAACCGGAACGTAAAGGATCGGGAAGGGCGATGCAATGACGCTGTGAAGCCGGTGCGTCGCCCGCCCGGCGGCAGGGCTCGGCGGGGCCGGTACTGTTCGGCGAATGAGCTCGCTGAATCTCGACGACTTCACCGATCTGATCGAGCGCCCCGACGGCGGGACCCGCCGTGACGCCGAGGAGCGCAGGGCACGGCAGGCCGTGCCGCCCGGCGCCCTCGGCCGCCTCGACGAACTGGGCGAATGGCTCTCGGCCGCCCAAGGTGCCGTGCCCGTGCGGCCGGTGGCCCGGCCGCGCGTGGTCGTGTTCGCGGGCGACCACGGGGTCGCTGAGCTCGACGTGTCCAAGCGGCCCGCGGGCAGCGCCACGGAGCTGGTGCGCGAGCTCGTCGAGGGCGCGTCCGCGGGCGCGGTCCTCGCCCGGCGGCTCGACGTGGGCGTACGGGTCGTCGACCTGTCCCTGGACTGCGAGCCGGACGCGCTGCCGAAGGGCGTCGAGGACCGCCGGGTGCGGCGCGGCTCCGGGCGCATCGACATCGAGGACGCGCTCACCCTGGAGGAGGCGGAGGCCGCGTTCCGCGCGGGCATGGCCGTCGCCGACGAGGAGGCGGACTCCGGTACGGACCTGGTGGTGCTCGGCGACCTCAGCGTGGGCGGCACGACGGCGGCGGCCACGCTGATCGCGGCGCTGTGCGGCACGGACGCGTCGGTCGTCACGGGGCGCGGCGGCGACCCCATCGACGACCTGGCGTGGATGCGCAAGTGCGCGGCCGTGCGGGACGCCCTGCGGCGGGCGCGGCCGGTGCTCGGCGACCAGTTGCAGCTCCTGGCGACGGTCGGCGGGGCGGATCTGGCCGCCGCGACCGGGTTCCTGTTGCAGTGCGCGATGCGGCGCACTCCCGTGATCCTGGACGGGGTCGTCTCGGCGGCCGCCGCGCTCGTGGGGCAGCGGGTCGCGTTCCGGGCGCCCGACTGGTGGCTCGCGGGGCATGCGAGCGGGGAGCCGGCGCAGGCCAAGGCGCTCGACCGGATGGCGATGGACCCGCTGCTCGATCAGGGGGTCCGGCTGGGCGGGGCCACCGGTGGGCTGTTGGCCCTGCCGCTGGTGCAGGCCGCCGCGTCCCTCGCGGCCGAACTGCCTGAACTGCCTGAGCTGCCTGAACCGCCGCTCGAGAGCTGAGCGTCCCGACAAGCCGCGGGCGCGTCCACTCCCCCACGAGCGGACGCGCCCGCGGCTTTCTCGTGCCCGGCCGCGCCCGGAAACGGCCCCGCGCCGCTGGCCGAACTGGACAAAAAGCCGCAATATGCTCGCCCGCATGGGAGCAGCCGTCACGACAAGCACACCCGCCTCGCGCCGCGCCGCGGGCTTCACGGTCTGGTATCTCCGGGTCGTCACGTTCATCAACCTGCTGAGCGCGGTCTGGGTCTCGTTCGGGCAGGACCTGCGCCGCCACAACGAGGAGAACTACTTCACCCCGTACCTGCTGGCGGCCGGCTTCTCCTCCGCGCTGGTGGCTGCGTTCCTCGCCGTCACGATGCGTCGCCGCAAGCGGGCCGCGTGGATCCTCAACCTGGTGCTGAGCGGCCTGTTCCTCGTGCTGTTCGCCCTGGTGATGTTCTTTCCCGAGGTGCGCGGGCACGCCCAGAACTGGATCTCGCTCGTGCTGACCGCCCTGTTCGTGGCGGCGCTGATCGTCGGGCGGCGCGAGTTCTACGCGAAGGGCGACCGCTCGAACCCGAAACTGGCGGCGGTCGTCGCGGTCGGCGGGCTGCTGGTCACCTCCCTCTTCGCCACGTTCCTGGTGACGGTCACCAACCACGCCCACGACGAGCACCGTTCGACGTTCCTGGAGCGCTGGCGCTACGGCACCCTGCGCATGCTGTCGGTCGCCTCGAACGACGCGCACTACGCCGGGATCTCCACCCCGAACTGGGTCAACGTCGTCATCAACATCCTGTCCACGGCCCTGCTGATCGCCGTCGTCTACGCCGCGTTCCGCTCCCGCCGCGCCGTCGACCCCCTCTCCCCCGAGGACGAGTCCAGGCTGCGGGTGCTGCTCGACAAGGACGGCGAGCGCGACTCGCTGGGCTACTTCGCGCTGCGCCGCGAGAAGAGCGTCGTGTGGTCGCCGACCGGCAAGGCCGCCGTCACCTACCGCGTCGTCAGCGGCGTCTCCCTCGCCTCGGGCGACCCGATCGGTGACCCGGAGGCGTGGCCCGGCGCGATCGAGCCCTGGCTCGCCGAGGCGCGGGCGCACGGCTGGCTCCCGGCGGTGATGGGCGCGAGCGAGGAGGCAGGCACGATCTACGCCCGGCACGGTCTCGACGCCCTGGAGCTCGGCGACGAAGCCATCGTGGAGACCAAGGAGTTCACCCTCGACGGCCGGGCCATGCGCACCGTCCGCCAGGCCTTCAACCGGGTCAAGCGGGCCGGCTACACGGTCCGCATCCGGCGCCACGAGGACATCCCCGAGGCGGAGATGGAGCGGCTCCTGAAGCGGGCGGACGACTGGCGCGACGGCGCCACCGAGCGCGGCTTCTCGATGGCGCTCGGCCGGCTCGGCGACCCGCACGACGGGCAGTGCGTGATGCTCGAATGCTCCGACGGGGAGGGCGAGTTGCGCGCCCTGCTGTCGTTCGTGCCGTGGGGGCCGAACGGACTCTCCCTCGATCTGATGCGCCGTGACCGGGACGCGGAGAACGGCCTGATGGAGTTCATGGTCATCGAACTCCTGCAGCGTGCCACGGAGATCGGGATCACACAGGTGTCGCTGAACTTCGCGATGTTCCGTTCCGTCTTCGAGCGTGGCTCGCGACTCGGCGCGGGCCCGGTGCTGCGCCTGTGGCGCTCGCTGCTCAGCTTCTTCTCGCGGTGGTGGCAGATCGAATCGCTGTACCGGGCCAACGCCAAGTACCGGCCCATCTGGGAACCCCGCTTCCTGCTCTTCGAGAAGAGCGCCGACCTGCCGCGCATCGGCATCGCGTCGGCCCGCGCCGAGGGCTTCCTCGAGGTGCCGGGCCTGCCCTCGTGGCTGCGCCGCAGGCGGCTGGAGCACCACTGATGACCGCGGTGCGCCGCTGGGCGCACCGCGAATGGGGCCCGCTCCTGAGCACCGTGCGGGGCGCTCTCGTGGCGCGCCGGTGGCGGGCGGTCCCGATGACGCTCGCCGCGGTGTGCCTGACGGCCGCGTGCCAGTACGTGCAGAACCGGCCCTGGGGCTACGGGTTCGTACAGGACGTCGGCGCGGTGCGGGCCGCCGACCCGTGGTGGCTGGCCCTGCTGCGCACCCCGCTCTCCCTGTTCGTCCCGGCCCTCGACCTGCCGGTGTGGGGCGCGCTGGGCCAGGTCCTGGTGGTGTTCGGCGTCGCGGAGATCTGCCTGGGCCGGCCCCGCACCCTCGTCATCGCCTACGTCGCCACGCTCACCGGCACCCTGTACGCGCGGCTCGGCGTCGCGCTCGGCCCCGGCAGCCCGTTCGGCCTGCCCGCCTCGGACGCGCGGGTCGTCGACACGGGCCCGTCGGCGGCGGTCGTCGGGCTCGCCGTGTACGTGTGCGTGCGTTACGGAGCCCGGTGGACGGCCGCCGGTGTCGTCGTGGCGATGGGGGTCGAGTGCGCGCTCAAGCCCAATCTCGCGGGCAAGGAGCATCTCGCCGCGATCGCCGCCGTGCTCCTGCTGTGCGCGGCGCAGGCGCGGGCGCGGCGTCAGGACGGAGGCGGCTTGCGCTCCGGGTCCGGGGTACCCCCGATCAGGTTCTGGAAGCCGCGGTCGAAGCGGGACCAGCGGCGCTCGTGCCGATAGGCCCGCAGTCCGGCCCGGGCGCGGGCGCGGGGCCGCTTCCGGTACCAGCGGCGCGCCCAGTACGAGCCGGGCCGCGCCAGGCGCAGCGCCCCGAACCAGGCGACGAACGGCACGAGCACGCCGATGACCGCGAGCCGCGGCTTGCCCTTGAGCAGCGTGATGAACACGAACGTGAAGTTGATGAACAGCGTCGACACGAGGGAGACCCGGTCGTTCTGCTCCTGGTCCGTCATGTCGTTGACGCCTAGCGGCGAGAAGCCGCCGATCACGAGCAGGCCGAGGGCCGAGGCGAGCACCACGACCTCGACGCTGCGCCGCCCCTGCTCGCTCCAGTACACGTCCTGGAGATGCAGGATCAGGGCGAACTCGTCGAGCACGAGGCCCGCGCCGATCCCGAAGACGACCGCGCAGACGGACGCGGCGAGTCCGTGCCGGCCGCTGCCGACCGCGCCGAACCCGCCGACGACGGTGAGCACGACCCCGGGCACCACGTGGTGGATGTGCACCCCGCCCGGCGTGATGTTCCGGAACGGGCCGCGGCCCGCCCGGATCATCCGGGTGATGGTGCGGGTGATCAGGAACGTCGCCATGAAGGACAGCAGCGCGAGCAGCAGCGGGAGTTTGCCCGGCTCCGTGATGTTCCGGTACCACCAGTCGCCCATGGGCCCATCCTGCCGCCGGGCCCCGGGCGCCGCCCGCCCTCGTGACCTGTCCGGGTAACCTCCCCCGGTGTCCGATGTGAACTCCCGCGCCTCCCTGCCCGACGGCATACGTTTCGCCTTCGGCACGCTCACGGTGCTGCCCGTCACCGTCACCCGCTGGGACCGGGAAGCGGCCCGCGCGGGCATGCTGTGCGCGCCGCTCGCCGGTCTCGTCGTGGGCCTTTGCGCGGCCGCGCTCGGCGGGGCACTGACCCTGCTCGGCGCGGGCCCGCTCCTCGCCGCGGTCGCCTCGGTCGCGGTGCCCGCCGCGCTCACCCGGGGGCTGCACCTGGACGGGCTCGCGGACGTCGCCGACGGGCTCGGCAGCGGGAAGCCCGCCGAGGACGCGCTGCGCATCATGAAGCAGTCGGACATCGGCCCGTTCGGCGTCGTCACCCTCGTGCTCTCGCTGTTCGCCCAGGTGGCCGTCCTGGCCCAGCTCTACGGCGAGTCCTGGGCGCGGGGCGCGATCGCGGCCGCCGTCGCCGCCGTGACCGCCCGCCTCGCCCTCACCCTCGCCTCCCGCGCCGGGGTCCCGCCGGCCCGCCCCGAAGGGCTCGGCGCCGCGGTCGCCGGCACGGTCGGGCCCCGGGCCGCGCTGCTGGCGGGCGTGGCCGTGGTCGGGGTGACGGCGGGCGTCTCCCTGCCGGGAGCGGTCGCCGTCGTCCTGGGATGCGGCGCGGCGGAGCTGCTGCTGCGCCGGTGCGTGCGGCGGTTCGGAGGGGTGACGGGGGATGTCTTCGGGGCGCTGGCCGAGGTCGCGGCGACGGCCGCTCTGATAGCACTTGCGCTGTAAGTACACCCTCCGCGGGTCACATGGTGAGACACCGGCGTAGGCTCGCCTGCGGGCCACCCGACCCCGACAACGAAAGAGGGACCTCACCACCGTGACTGCTCTGACTCTCAGCACCGCTACGGCCACCGGCCTCCGCGCCGACGCGCTCGTCGTCGGTGTCGCGAAGGGCGACAAGGGCCCGGTCGTCGCGCCGGGCGCCGAGGCCGTGGACCAGGCGTTCGACGGAAAGCTCGCTTCCGTCCTGGAGACCCTGGGCGCCGCCGGCGCCGAGGGCGAGGTGACCAAGCTCCCCGCGCCGTCCGGCGTCAAGGCTCCGGTCGTGCTGGCGGTCGGTCTCGGTGCCCTGCCCGAGAAGGACGACGTGTTCGCCGCCGAGACCCTGCGGCGTGCCGCCGGTGTCGCGGCCCGCGCCCTGGCCGGTTCGAAGAAGGCCGCGCTCGCCCTCCCCGTCGAGGACGCCGAGGACGCCGGTGCGATCGCGGAGGGCGCGCTGCTCGGCGCGTACTCCTTCGACGCCTACAAGGAGTCCGCCAAGGACGCGAAGAAGAACGGCAAGGCGCCGCTCGCCGAGGTCGCGATCCTCGGCGGCAAGCCGCGCGACAAGGCCTACAAGGCCGCCGTCGAGCGCGCCGTCGCGCTGGGCGAGGAGCTCAACCGCGCCCGCGACCTGGTCAACACCCCGCCGAACGACCTGAACCCGGAGGCCTTCGCCGCCGTCGCCCAGGCCGCGGCCAAGGAGCACGGCATCAAGGTGCAGGTGCTCGACGAGAAGGCGCTCATCAAGGGCGGCTACGGCGGCATCCTCGGCGTCGGCGCCGGTTCCGCCTCGACGCCGCGCCTGGTGAAGCTGTCGTACACGAGCTCCAAGGCGGACAAGCACCTCGCGTTCGTCGGCAAGGGCATCACGTACGACTCGGGCGGCATCTCCCTGAAGCCGGCCGGGCACAACGAGACGATGAAGTGCGACATGGCCGGTGCCGCCGCCGTGTTCGCCGCCGTCGTCACGGCCGCCCGCCTCAAGCTCGACGTCAACGTGACGGGCTGGCTGGCCCTCGCCGAGAACATGCCGTCGGGCTCCGCCACCCGCCCCGGCGACGTGCTGCGCATGTACTCGGGCAAGACGGTCGAGGTCCTCAACACGGACGCCGAGGGCCGCCTGGTCCTGGCCGACGCGATCGCCAAGGCCTCCGAGGAGAACCCGGACGCGATCGTCGACGTGGCGACGCTGACCGGCGCGATGATGCTGGCGCTCGGCAACCGCACGTTCGGCATCATGGCCAACGACGACGCTTTCCGTACGTCGATCCACGAGGTCGCCGAGGAGACGGGCGAGCCGGCCTGGCCGATGCCGCTGCCGGCCGACCTGAAGAAGGGCATGGAGTCCTCCACCGCCGACATCGCCAACATGGGCGAGCGGATGGGCGGCGGTCTCGTCGCCGGTCTGTTCCTCCAGGAGTTCGTCGGCGAGGGCATCACGTGGGCCCACCTCGACATCGCGGGCCCGGCCTTCAACGAGGCCGCCCCGTTCGGCTACACGCCGAAGGGCGGCACGGGTTCGGCGGTGCGCACGCTGGTCCGTCTCGCGGAGCGCACGGCGGCCGGCGACCTCGGCTGAGTCCGGCTTCTTCGCAGGTGACCGACGTGTTCGGCCCCGGGTGCACCCGCACCCGGGGCCGTTCGCTTTCGACGAAATCCGTAGGTTCCTCCGAGCCCGGCACGGTCGATTCGGGTGTAACCGCCGTCTCAGACCCCGGCCCGACGTCCCGCACTCCTTCGACAAGTGCGAGGATGGGTGCCGGCAGGACAGGGCCCCCACCCGAGGGCCGAAGCAAAGAGCGGCCGGACACCAGCCGCCGCCCGGTCACTGGAGACCGGCGTACGGCGCACATGCATGGAGGACGTGACGTGGCGAACGACGCCAGCACCGTTTTCGACCTAGTGATCCTCGGCGGTGGCAGTGGCGGCTACGCCGCGGCCCTGCGCGGAGCGCAGCTGGGTCTCGATGTCGCCCTGATCGAGAAGAACAAGGTCGGCGGCACCTGCCTGCACGTCGGCTGCATCCCCACCAAGGCGCTGCTGCACGCCGGTGAGATCGCCGACCAGGCTCGCGAGTCCGAGCAGTTCGGCGTGAAGGCGACCTTCGAGGGCATCGACATGCCCGCCGTCCAGAAGTACAAGGACGAGGTCATCTCGGGCCTGTACAAGGGCCTGCAGGGGCTGATCGCCTCCCGCAAGGTCACGTACATCGAGGGCGAGGGCCGGCTGTCCTCCCCGACGTCGGTCGACGTCAACGGACAGCGCATCCAGGGCCGCCACGTGCTGCTCGCGACCGGCTCCGTGCCGAAGTCGCTGCCGGGCCTGGAGATCGACGGCAACCGGATCATCTCCTCGGACCACGCGCTGACCCTGGACCGCGTCCCGCAGTCCGCGATCATCCTGGGCGGCGGCGTCATCGGCGTCGAGTTCGCCTCGGCGTGGAAGTCCTTCGGCACCGACGTCACGGTCGTCGAGGGCCTCAAGCACCTCGTCCCGGTCGAGGACGAGAACAGCTCGAAGCTTCTCGAGCGCGCGTTCCGCAAGCGCGGCATCAAGTTCAACCTCGGCACCTTCTTCGAGAAGGCCGAGTACACGCAGGACGGCGTCCGCGTGACCCTCGCCGACGGCAAGACCTTCGAGGCCGAGGTCCTCCTGGTCGCCATCGGCCGCGGCCCGGTCTCGGCCGGTCTCGGCTACGAGGAGCAGGGCGTCGCGATGGACCGCGGCTACGTCCTGGTCGACGAGTACATGCAGACCAACGTGCCGACCATCTCGGCCGTCGGTGACCTCGTCCCGACCCTCCAGCTCGCGCACGTCGGCTTCGCCGAGGGCATCCTGGTGGCGGAGCGTCTGGCCGGCATCAAGACCGTTCCGATCGACTACGACGGTGTGCCGCGTGTGACGTACTGCCACCCGGAGGTCGCCTCCGTCGGCATCACCGAGGCCAAGGCCAAGGAGATCTACGGCGCGGACAAGGTCGTCGCTCTGAAGTACAACCTGGCGGGCAACGGCAAGTCCAAGATCCTGAAGACCGCGGGCGAGATCAAGCTCGTCCAGGTCAAGGACGGTGCCGTGGTCGGCGTCCACATGGTCGGCGACCGGATGGGCGAGCAGGTCGGCGAGGCCCAGCTGATCTACAACTGGGAAGCGCTGCCGGCCGAGGTCGCCCAGCTCATCCACGCCCACCCGACCCAGAACGAGGCGCTCGGCGAGGCCCACCTGGCCCTCGCGGGCAAGCCGCTGCACTCGCACGACTGACCTCGTTCCCGCCTGTCGCACTGTCGCATGGGCGCGACGACCGACCCCACAGACTTCCGCACTGCGTTGCCGCGCATTGCACATTCGTAAGGAGCAACAGAAACCATGGCGGTTTCCGTATCCCTTCCGGCGCTCGGTGAGAGCGTCACCGAGGGCACTGTCACCCGCTGGCTGAAGGCCGAGGGCGAGCGCGTCGAGGTCGACGAGCCGCTGCTCGAGGTCTCGACCGACAAGGTGGACACCGAGATCCCCTCGCCGGCCGCCGGCATCCTGGCCTCCATCAAGGTCGCCGAGGACGAGACGGTCGAGGTCGGCGCCGAGCTGGCCGTCATCGACGACGGCACGGGCGCGCCCGCCGCCGCTCCGGCTCCGGCCGCCGCCGAGGCTCCGGCCCCGGCCGCCCCGGCTGCCGAGGCCGCTCCGGCCCCGGCTCCCGAGGCCCCCGCCGCCGCTCCGGCCGCCCCGGCCGGTGGCGCCTCCGGCACCGACGTCGTGCTGCCCGCGCTGGGCGAGTCGGTCACCGAGGGCACCGTCACCCGCTGGCTGAAGGCCGTCGGTGACGAGGTCGCCGAGGACGAGCCGCTGCTCGAGGTCTCGACCGACAAGGTCGACACCGAGATCCCCTCCCCCGTCGCCGGTGTTCTCCTGGAGATCGCCGTCGCCGAGGACGAGACCGCCGAGGTCGGCGCCAAGCTCGCCGTGATCGGTGCCGCCGGTGCCGCTCCGGCCGCCCCCGCCCCGGCCGCGCCCGCTGCCCCGGCCGCCGCTCCGGCTGCCCAGGCCGCTCCCGCCGCCGCTCCGGCTCCGGCCGCCCCCGCGGCTCCGGCTGCTCCGGCCGCGCCCGCCGCCCCGGCCGCTCCGGCTCCGGCCCCCGCGCCGGTCACCCCGGCTCCGGCCGCGCCGGCCGCCGTGTCCCCCGTGGACGACGGCGCCTACGTGACCCCGCTGGTGCGCAAGCTCGCGTCGGAGAACGGCGTGGACCTGTCCAGCGTCAAGGGCACCGGCGTCGGTGGCCGTATCCGCAAGCAGGACGTCATCGCCGCCGCGGAGGCCGCCAAGGCCGCCGCTCCGGCCGCTGCCGCCCCGGCCGCCGCCGCGCCGAAGGCCCCCGCCCTGGAGGTCTCCCCGCTGCGTGGCCAGACGGTCAAGCTGCCGCGCATCCGCAAGGCGATCGCGGACAACATGCACAAGGCCCTGCACGAGCAGGCCCAGCTGTCCTCGGTCATCGAGGTCGACATCACGAAGCTGATGAAGCTCCGTGCCAAGGCCAAGGACGGCTTCGCCGCCCGCGAGGGCGTCAAGCTCTCCCCGATGCCGTTCTTCGTCAAGGCCGCCGTCCAGGCGCTGAAGGCCCACCCGGTCATCAACGCCCGCCTGAACTACGACGAGGGCACGATCACCTACTTCGACTCGGAGAACGTCGGCATCGCCGTCGACTCGGAGAAGGGCCTGATGACCCCGGTCATCAAGGGCGCGGGTGACCTGAACATCGCGGGTATCGCGAAGCGGACCGCCGAGCTGGCGAACAAGGTCCGTACGAACAAGATCGCTCCGGACGACCTGGCCGGCGCCACCTTCACGATCTCCAACACGGGTTCGCGCGGTGCGCTGTTCGACACGGTCATCGTCCCGCCGAACCAGGTCGCCATCCTGGGCATCGGTGCCACGGTCAAGCGCCCGGTCGTCGTCTCCGACCCGGAGCTCGGCGACACGATCGCCGTGCGCGACATGACCTACGTGACGCTCTCCTACGACCACCGTCTGGTGGACGGCGCCGACGCGGCCCGTTACCTGACGACGGTCAAGCAGATCCTCGAGGCGGGCGAGTTCCACGCCGAGCTGGGCCTGTAAGACCCTCAGGAGCGCCCTGTAGGACCCTCGGGAGCGCCTGAGCAGCACGACGGAGCCCCCGTCCGGAGACCGACCTCCGGGCGGGGGCTCCGTGCTGCCCGGAGCCGGGGCCGGCGGCGTCTCAGCCTGTGGGCACCGGGCGTCCACCGGCGGCCCTCGCGCGGGCCCGGGAGCGGGTGCGCCGATCGGTGCCGGTTCGGGTCCCAACGGGGCTTGTGGGCGCCGGAGTTGGGCCGTTTCGGGGGCCGTCCGGCCGGGCCCCGGCACCGGGCGCACCGATGGCAAAACGTGCCACGTAACGCGCATCACCTGCGACGGGAGCCCTCGCGCCCTTCCTGGCCTGGGGCGCGGCCGTATTGTCTAGAGGTCGATGTCCTTGGCCTCCCGGAGGAGCCCACAATGACCACGCCCGTCGTCCACTCGCTGCGCGAACAGATCCGCGAGCACATCGTGGAGGGGATCGTGAGCGGCCGCTGGAAGCCGGGCGAACGGATCGTGGAGCGACGCATCGCGACCGAGCTGGAGGTCAGCCAGACGCCCGTGCGGGAGGCCCTGCGGGAGCTGGAGTCGCTGCGCCTGATCGAGTCGGCGCCGAACAAGGGCGTGCGGGTGCGGAACCTGTCCGCGGCCGACCTGGAGGAGAGCTATCCGGTGCGGGCCGGCCTGGAGGCCATCGCGGCCGAGCTGGCCGCCGAGCGCCTGGCCGAGGACTGCTCGGCCCTGGAGCCGCACGTGGCGGCCCTCTACCGGGCCGACCAGGAGGCGGACGGGACCGGCCAGGTGCGGCACACGGTGGCCTTCCACCGGGAGCTGGTGCGGGCCGCGAACAACTCGGTGCTGCTGCACACCTGGGAGGGGCTCGGCATCGAGGTCTTCACCGCGCTGTCCATCCGCTGGCTGGGCACGGTGCAGCAGTCGTACGCGGAGGAGCACGAGGAGATCGTCGCCGCGTTCCGGCGCCGGGACCCGGCCATCGCGGAGATCGTGAAGACCCACGTCCTGGGGTGCGCGCCGCGCGCGTGACCTGCGATACGGAGGAGCGCCCGGGAGGGGCACTGGGTGCCCCTCCTCTTCGCTTTCGGGGCGTTTTCGGGTGTTTGACCTGGCACCTTGTGCCGACTTTCGCGTTCTGGCGAGGTTTTACCCCTGCACCCTTTGATCGATCATCGATCAGGGAGTTACAGTCGCCGACGGGTCCACACCCGGACCCCGCCCTGTCCTGCCAAAGACATCAAGGGCACCCCCAACCCCACCCCCTTCGACTCAGGAAGGCGTGCGGCGACTATGACCGACCCCATGCGCATCCAGCAGAGCGAGCTCGACCAGCTCCCGGACCGCGACCCGGAGGAGACCGCCGAATGGCAGGCCTCCCTGGACGCCGTCACGGAGGCCGCCGGCCCGCACCGTGCCGCGTACCTGATGCGGCGCACACTGGAGCGCGCCGAGGCGGGCGGCCTGGCGCTGCCGAAGCTTCTTGAGACGGACTACGTCAACTCCATCCCCACCGCGGCCGAGCCGGCCATCGACGGTGACGAGGAGATGGAGCGCCGGATCACCGCCTGGAACCGCTGGAACGCGGCGGCCATGGTGACCCGCGGCTCGAAGCACGGCGTCGGCGGCCACATCGCCACCTTCGCCTCGGCCGCCTGGCTCTACGAGACCGGCTTCAACCACTTCTTCAAGGGGAAGGAGGGCGACGGCTCCGGCGACCAGCTGTACATCCAGGGCCACGCCTCCCCGGGCATCTACGCCCGCGCCTTCCTCGACGGCCGCCTGAGCGAGCAGCAGCTCGACCTGTTCCGCCAGGAGTCCGGCGGCAACGGCCTGCCGTCCTACCCGCACCCGCGGCGCCTGCCCTGGCTGTGGGAGTTCCCGACGGTCTCCATGGGCCTCGGCCCGCTGTCGGCGATCTACCAGGCCCGGTTCAACCGGTACCTGACCAACCGCGGCATCAAGGACGTCTCCGCCTCGCACGTGTGGGCGTTCCTCGGCGACGGCGAGATGGACGAGCCCGAGTCGACGGCGGCCCTCGCCCTGGCGAGCCGCGAGGGTCTGGACAACCTGACCTTCGTCATCAACTGCAACCTGCAGCGCCTCGACGGCCCGGTCCGCGCCAACTTCAAGATCGTGCAGGAGCTGGAGGCCCAGTTCCGCGGCGCCGGCTGGAACGTCGTGAAGTCGCTGTGGGGCAACGCCTGGGACGAGCTGTTCCAGCTCGACACCACCGGCGCCCTCGTCCGCCGGCTGCGCGAGGTCCCGGACGCGCAGGTGCAGACGTACCAGACGCGTGACGCGGCCTACATCCGCCAGGACTTCTTCGGCAAGGACCCGGCGCTGGTCGAGCTCGCGAAGCTCATCAGCGACGACAAGATCCTCGAGTGCTTCCACCTGTCGCGCGGTGGCCACGAGCCGCGCAAGGTCTACGCCGCGTACAAGGCCGCCCTGGAGCACAAGGGCGCCCCGACCGTGATCCTGGCGCAGACCGTCAAGGGCTTCACCCTGGGTGAGGGCTTCGCGTCGAAGAACGCGAACCACCAGATGAAGAAGCTCACGACGGACGAGTTCAAGAACATGCGTGACCTTCTCGAGCTCCCGATCAAGGACAGCGACTTCGTCGACGGTGTGGTCCCCTACGGCCACCCCGGCGCCGACTCCCCCGAGGTGCGCTACCTCCAGGAGCGCCGCGCGGCCCTGGGCGGTCTCGCCCCGGCCCGCCGCACGCAGCCGCTGCCCGCGCTCCCGGCCCCGGCCGACAAGGCGTTCGCGTCCTTCGACAAGGGCTCCGGCTCGCAGTCGGTGGCGACGACGATGGCCTTCGTACGCCTGGTCAAGGACCTCGTGCGCGACAAGGAGACCGGCAAGCGCTGGGTTCCGATCGTCCCGGACGAGGCCCGCACCTTCGGCATGGAGAGCCTCTTCCCGTCCCTGGGCATCTACTCGCCCAAGGGCCAGACGTACGAGCCGGTCGACCGCGACCAGCTGATGTACTACAAGGAAGCCAAGAACGGCCAGATCCTCAACGAGGGCATCACCGAGGCCGGCTCGATGGCCGACTTCATCGCCGCGTCCAGCGCGTACGCGACGCACGGCGAGGCGATGATCCCGTTCTACATCTTCTACTCGATGTTCGGCTGGCAGCGCACGGCCGACCAGATGTGGCAGCTCGGCGACCAGCTCGGCCGCGGCTTCCTCGTCGGCGCCACCGCCGGCCGCACGACGCTCACCGGTGAGGGCCTCCAGCACGCGGACGGCCACTCCCCGATGATCGCCGCGACGAACCCGGCCGCGCTGACGTACGACCCGGCGTTCGCCTACGAGGTCGCCGCCATCGTCAAGGAGGGTCTGCGCCGCATGTACGGCGAGGCCCGTCCCGACGAGGACCAGAACGTCTTCTACTACCTGACGGTCTACAACGAGCCGATGCCGCAGCCCGCGAAGCCCGCGGCCGACGGCATCGACCAGGGCATCGTCAAGGGCCTGTACCGCTTCAACACGGCGGAGACCGCGGGCCTGTCCCCGGCCGCCAACGCGCCGCGCATCCAGCTGCTCGGCTCCGGCACGGCGATCCACTGGACCCTCAAGGCGCAGCAGCTGCTCGCCGAGGAGTGGGGCGTGGCCGCCGACGTGTGGTCCGCGACCTCGTGGACCGAGCTGCGCCGTGACGCGCTGGAGGCGGACGCCGCGATCCTGCGCGGCGAGGAGCGGGTGCCGTTCGTGCGGCAGGCGCTCCAGGGTGCCGAGGGCCCGGTCCTGGCCGTGTCCGACTACATGCGCCAGGTCCCGGACCAGATCGCGCAGTGGGTGGAGCAGGACTGGTCCTCGCTCGGTGCGGACGGCTTCGGTCTGTCCGACACCCGTGAGGCGGCCCGCCGTCACTTCGGCGTCGACGCCGAGTCGATCGTCGTCGCGGCCCTGGCCCAGCTCGCCAAGCGCGGCGAGGTCAAGGCGACGGCCGTGAAGGAGGCGCGCGAGCGCTACGGCCTGTAGGCCCTCCCGAGAGGTACCGCGCGTGCCCCGTCCCGGATTGCCGGGGCGGGGCACGCGTGCGTGAATGGACGGGTCCGCCGCCCGCTGCCCGGAGGCGTCCCGTGAAGATCTCCAAGACTCCGTCCGCGCCCTGCTGGGCGAGCCTGTCGACCACGGACACCGCCGCGGCGGGCCTGTTCTACGAGGTCCTGTTCGGCTGGCGGGCCGAACCGGTGGCCGATTCCTCGGCCGGCGGGTACGGGAACTTCGCGCTGGACACCGGTGGGCCGGTGGTCGCCGGGGTGGGCCCGGTGCGGATGCCGCAGCAGCCGGCGACCTGGCTGCCGTACTTCCAGTCGAGCGGGGTCGAGGCGATGTCCGCGCGGGTCGGGGGCAACAGCGGCCGCGTCGTGTCGGGGCCGCACGGCATCCTCGACCAGGGGCGGCTCGCGATCTGCCAGGATCCGGCGGGCGCGGCGTTCGGCCTGTGGGAGCCGCTGGAGCACGCCGGGTTCCAGACGGTGAACGTGCCGGGCAGCTTCTGCTGGTTCGAGCTGCTGACCCGGGACGGGCCGGGGGCCGTGGACTTCTACCAGTCGGTGCTCGGCTGGGGCACGCACCGGCGCGGGGACGGCCCGTACACGGAGTGGACCGTGGCCGACGAGCCGTTCGGCGGGATGGTCGACATGTCGACGGGCGAGTTCCCGCCGGACATCCCCTCGCACTGGAACCTGTACGTCGCCGTCACCGACCCCGACGCGACGGCCGCCCGGTGCGCGGAGACCGGCGGGCAGGTGCTCGTGCAGCCGACGACGATCGACGCCGGCCGTTTCGCGATGCTGGCCGATCCGCAGGGCGCGGCGCTGTCCGTGATCCGCTTCGCGGACTGAGCCATGATGGCGGCATGCGTGCCGCCCGGCTGATCAAGATGGTGCTGTTGCTCCAGTCCCGCCCCGCGATGACGGCGGCGGAGCTGGCCCGTGAGCTGGAGGTGTCGGAGCGGACCGTGACGCGGGACGCGCAGGCCCTGTCGGAGGCCGGCGTCCCGGTGTACGCGGACCGGGGCCGGGCGGGCGGCTACCGGCTGATCGGCGGCTACCGGACCCGGCTGACCGGGCTCGCGCGCGGGGAGGCGGAGGCGCTGTTCCTGTCCGGGGTGCCGGGCGCGCTGCGCGACATGGGACTGGAGGACGCGGCGTCGGCGGCGCGGCTCAAGGTGTCGGCTGCGCTCCTTCCGTCGCTGCGGGACGCCTCGCGGACGGCGGCGCAGCGGTTCCATCTGGACGCGCCAAACTGGTTCCACGAGCCGCGCACGCCCGAGCTGCTGCCCGCGGTCGCGGAGGCGGTGTGGGGCGACCGGGTGCTGCGGGTCGCCTACCGGCGCGGCTCCGCGGATTGCGGACCGGCGCTCGTGGAGCGGGAGTTGGAGCCCTACGGGCTCGTGCTGAAGGCGGGGGTCTGGTATCTGGCGGCGCGGGTGCGGGGTGGTTCCGGCGGCGGGTTCCGGGTGTACCGGCTGGACCGGATCGACGCGGTGGAGCCGGTGGAGGCGGGTTCAGGGGGCGGGGAGTCGTTCGTACGGGACGAGGAGTTCGATCTGCCCGCGTTCTGGGCGGAGCGGGCGGAGCAGTTCGCTCGGGCCCTGCTGCGGGCCGAGGTCGTGGTGCGGCTGACGGAGGCCGGGGTGCGGCGGCTGCCGCAGGTCACGGACGGGGCGGCGGCGCGGGAGGCGGTGGCCGCGGCGGGGCCGGCGGACGGGGCGGGGCTCGTCACCGTGACGCTGGCGGTGGAGTCGGAGGAGGTCGCGTTCACGCAGCTGCTCGCGCTGGGGCCGGACGCGGAGGTGGTGGCGCCGGCGGGGCTGCGGGAGCGGCTCGGACAGGCGGCGCGGGCCATGGCGGCGCGGTACGCGTGAGCCGGTGGCATGTGCTGCTCCGGCGAGTTCGCGCACTCGGCGTGCGTCCGTGCGGCGCAGGGCAGATGCTTGTCCCGTGATGGACGAGACGGAGTTCTGGGAGATCGTGGACAGCACCCGCGAGGCCGCCGAGGGCGACCCCGAGGACCACGCCGAGCTGCTCGTCGACCGGCTGCTCCAGCTGGATCCCGACGCGGTGCTCGACTTCGCCCGGCACTTCGAGTCCCGGTACAACCGGGCGTACCGGTGGGACCTGTGGGGTGCGGCGTACGTGCTGCTGGGCGGGGCCAGTGACGACGCCTTCGACTTCTTCCGGTGCTGGCTGATCGGGCAGGGGCGGGAGGTCTTCGAGGGGGCGCTGCACGATCCGGACTCCCTGGCGGAGTCGCTCCGCGAGTTCGACGAGGAGGTGGACGGGGACGGGGAGGAGCTCGGGTACGCGGCGGACGAGGCGTACGAGGAGCTGACCGGGGCGGTCGCCGCGGATCTGGGGATTCCGCCGGCGCCGGCCGAGCCTGAGGGGGCGCCGGTGAATTTTGAGGACGCGGGTTTGCTGACGCAGTTGTACCCGCGCTTGGCCGAGCGGTTCGGCGTGGCGCCGTAGCTTCGTCTCTTTCGTCGCCGGGTGCGGGCCGGTGGGGCTTCTCGCGCAGTTCCCCGCGCCCCTGAAATGCAGGCGCTTCGCGCCGCATTTCCCCGATCAAGACGCGGGGGGCCTTTCATCTGGGGAAGGCGCGGCGAAGCCGCTGCCTTCCAGGGGCGCGGGACTGTGTCCATCAGCGGCTCCGCCGCGGGGCGCGACCAGCCACGACGCACTCGCACCCGGCGACGAGACGTGTTCAGGCAGCCTCGATGGCCGACTGCAGCGTCGGGTGCTTGAAGGTGAAGCCCGACTCCAGGAGCCGCGTCGGGACCGCGCGGGTGGAGCCGAGGACATCGCCCGCCATTTCGCCGAGCACCGCGCGGAGCGCGAACTCGGGGACGTTGAGGACGGCGGGCCGGTGCAGGACGCGGGCCATCGTGGACGTCACCTCCCGGTTCGTCGCCGGGTCCGGAGCCGTGAGATTCACCGGCCCGGACAAGGACTCCTGCTCCAAGAGGAACCGCAAGGCCGCGACGTGGTCGTCGAGTGCGATGAACGACCAGTACTGCCGGCCGTCCCCGAGCCGCCCGCCGAGCCCCGCCCGGAACAGCGGGAAGAGCCTCCCCCACGCACCCCCGCGCCGGGCCACGACGAGCCCCGTCCGCGCGAGCACCGTACGGATCCCGGCCTGGTGCGCGGCCGCCGTGGCCGCCTCCCACTCGACGCACAGGGACGGCAGGAACCCCTCCCCCGCGGGCGCGGACTCGTCGACGACGCGGCTGCCGGTGTCGCCGTAGTAGCCGACGGCGCTGCCGTTGAGGAACACGCGCGGCGGCGTCGTGAGCGAGGCCGCGGCCTCGGCGAGCGCGGTCGTGCCGAGGACCCGGCTGTCGTGCAGCTCGCGCTTGTACGCGGCGGTCCAGCGCCGGTCGCCGACCCCGGCCGCCGCGAAGTTCGCGATCGCCTCGCAGCCTTCGAGGCCCGCCGTGTCGACGCGCATGCGGCGGGGGTCCCAGCGCACCTCGCCGTCCGCGCGCGGGGCGCGCCGCACCAGCCGCACCACGTCGTGTCCGTCGGCGGTCAGGGAGCGGACGAGGGCCGAGCCGATGAGCCCGGAGGCGCCCGCCACCGCAATTCGTGTCATGGCTCCATCCTGCCGGTCGTACAGTGAGCCGCATGTCAGATCCAGGGCCCCACATACGTGTCGCCGCGCCCGAGGACGAGGAGGCGCTGGGGCGCCTCGACCGGGCGACGTGGTCGACCTTGCACGCGGTCAAGCCACGCGACCAGCCCCCGTACCAGCCCTTCTTCACCGAGCGTTTCGGGCCGCGCGACCACCTGGTGGCCGAGCTCGGCGGCCGGCTCGTCGGGTACGTCCGGGTCGGTTTTCCGACGCCGCTGGACGCGAACGCGCACGTCCGCCAGATCCAGGGCCTCGCCGTCGACGAGTCGGCGCGCGGCCGGGGCGTCGGCCGGCTGCTGCTGCGGGCGGCGGTCGGGGAGGCGCGGCGGCAGGGAGCCCGCCGGCTCACCCTGCGGGTGCTGGGGCACAACACCCCGGCCCGGAAGCTGTACGAGGCGGAGGGCTTCGTCGTCGAAGGGGTGCTGCCGGAGGAGTTCCTGCTGGCCGGGGAGTACGTGGACGACGTGCTGATGGGACGCTCGCTGCTGCCGTGACGGCGTGCGGCGGTGCCCGACTCGTAGCAGGCTCGTAGCAGGGCGTCGGGTCCACGCGCCGCCCGTCCGCCGCGAAGGGAGCCCCGGTATGGACTGGCCCGTCGCGCGCCGCCGGGACCGGCAGGAGCGCACGTGGCTGCGCGGGGCGCCGCCGCCGCGCTGGGTGCGGGTGCTGCCGTGGGTGCTCCTGCTGCTCCTCTGTCTGGTGCAGCTGTTCACGGAAGACCGCATCGAGCTGGGTTTCCTGCTGGCGGCGATCCCTCCGCTGGCCTCGCTCTCCTACGGGTCGGCCGCGACGGCGTTGATCGGCGGGCTCGTGGTGCTGCTGCTGGCGGTGCCGGCGTCGAATCTCGGGCGGCCCGGCAACAGCGACGTGGTGACAGTGCTGTTCGTGGCGCTGCTGAGCGTGGTCATCTCCTGGGTGCGCAGCCGGCGCGACGAGCAGCTGGTGACGGTCCGTACGGTGGCGGAGGCGGCCCAGTTCGCGGTCCTTCCGCCGCTGCCGGAGAAGGTCGGTTCGGTGCGCTGCGCGGGTCTGTACCGAGCGGCGCAGCGCGGGGCGCTGGTGGGCGGGGACTTCTTCGACGTGCGGCGCGGGCCGAGCGGGGTGCGGGCGGTGGTCGGCGATGTGCAGGGGCACGGTCTGTCGGCGGTGGGCACGGTGGCGGGGCTGCTCGGCGCGTTCCGGGAGGCGGTGCTGGACCGGCGGGAGCTGGTGGGGGTCGCGGCGCGGCTCGACCGGCGGCTCGTGGTGGACGCGGGGCCGGATGAGCACACGGAGCTGTTCGCGACGGCGGTCCTCTTCGAGTTCCCGGACGACTCCTCCTTCGTACGGGTGATCAGCTGCGGCCATCCGCCGCCGCTGCTGCTGCGGAAGGGGCGGGTGACGGAGCTGCCGGTGCCGGCCGGGGCGCCGCTGGGTCTCGGGGTCGCGGGCGTCGCGCCGCCGGAGGTGCTGACGGTGCCGCTGGAGGCCGGTGACCGGCTGGTGGCGCTGACCGACGGGGTGACGGAGGCGCGCAACGGGGCGGGCGAGTTCTATCCGCTGGCCGCCCGGCTGCCGGGGCTGATGGACGCGGACCACGAGGATCCGGGCGAGCTGACGGACGCGGTGTGGCGGGACGTGGTGCGGTTCGCGGGGACGGTGCGGGACGATCTGACGCTGTTGGTGTTCGCTCCGGAGGACCCGGATGTGCCGGACGCGGCGTGAAATGTGAACGTAGGGCCCATGACTTACCAGGGACTCGCGCCTCGACCGCGGCGCGTCGCGGTCACCGCTTCCGTGCTGCTGCTGCCGTTCGCGCTGGCCGCGTGCTCCGACGACGGCACGGCGACGCCGCCGCCCGCGGCCACTCCCGCGGCCACGGCGAGCGGGGCGCGGTGCGCGACGGATCCGCTGCCCTCGGGCGTGGACGCCGGTACGGGCACGGCGGGGACCTCCGTCTACACGGTGGACAGCGAGATGGCGACGGCGCCGCGCGGCAAGCCGTTCGGGGCGCGGACCGCGGACCGGTCCGCCGTGCTGGTGTCCGGCGGGGGGACGCTGAAGACGCGGGACTCCGGGGTCCGCAAGAGCGGCGCGACGACCTCGGCGGCGGCCTCGGGCGACCGGGGGCTCAACGCGGCGGTGCTGGTGCGCGACGGGAGCGGGCTGACGCTGTCCGGCGGGGAGATGAACACGGCGGGGCGCGGGTCGACCGGCGTGTTCGTGACGGGCGAGGACAGCTCGGCCACCATGAGCGCCAACCGGATCACGGCGACGGGCGGGTCCGCGCGCGGCGTCACGGCCGCGCACGGGGGCCGGCTCGAACTGCGGTACACGGAGCTGCGGACGGCGGGCTCGCAGTCGGCGCCGGTCGTGGCGGGGCCGGGCGGCGGGGAGGTCACGGTGTCCGGTGGCACGATGACGTCGGCGGGCTGCGGGTCGCCGGGCGTGCAGACGGCGGGCACGGTGGCGCTGTCGGGCACGCTGTTCACCGTGGCGAACTCGGAGGCGTTCACGCTGGAGCCGGGCGGGGTGCTGACCCTGAAGAACGTGCGCTCTTCGGCGGCCGCGGGCGGGGTGCTGCTGCGGGGCTCGGGCGAGACCTCGTTCGAGATGACCGGCGGGTCGATCGAGGCGGCCGAGGGTGACCTGTTCACCGTGCGGGAGAGCGTCGCGGACGTGCGGCTGCGCGGTCGGGCGCATCTGACGACGGACGACGGGGCGCTGCTGCGGGTGAAGGACGGCGGGTCCGTGACGTTCTCGGCGCGGGACGAGAAGCTGCGCGGGGACGTGCTCGTGCCCGACGGGTCGGCGTCGGTGCGGCTGGAAGGGGCGTCGAAGCTGACGGGGCGGGTCTCGGGGGCGTCCCTGTCGCTCGGGCGCGGCACGAAGTGGTCCGTGGACGGGGACTCCAAGGTGGAGGAGCTGGAGCTGCGGGACGGGGTGAAGGTGTCCGACGTGCTGGTCGGGAACGGGTCGGACGTCACGTACGACCGTGCGGCCAGTCCCGATCTCGGCGGCCGCAAGTTCCGCCTCCCCGGGGGCGGAACGCTCCGGCCGGCTTGATCCGCCGGTTCGTCTGCGGGGTGCCCTCGTCGGGCGGCTGCGGGTTTGTGGGGGCTGGTCGCGCAGTTCCCCGCGCCCCTGAAATGCAGACGCTTCGCGTCGCATTTCCCCGATGAGGCACCGCCCCTATGGAGATCGCGCACGAAGTGCGCATCTCAGGGGCGCGGGGCTGTGCCCGATCAGCGACTCCGCCGCGGGGCGCGACCACCGGGCCCCTGGGGCGCACGAAGTGCGCATCTCAGGGGCGCGGGGAACTGCGCGACCAGCCCCCACCGGGCCGCGGTCGGCCGACTACCGGGAGCGCCCCTGGAGTTCCGCCGCCCGATCGCGGATCCAGGGAAGCTGGGACATCAGGGCAAGCCCAGGGCAATAGGTCTCGTACCCGTCCCGGTGCCCGGAGATCGCCGAGAACGACGCCTCCGTACCGGCGGGGAACCGGCTGAGACTGTTGCTGGAGACCAGGCGGACGTGCCCGCGCGGATCCACTCCGGCCGGCCCGAGCTTCCACGCGGCGACGGAGGCGATCGCCTCCGTCATGGCCCGCGGCACCGGCGTGCCCTCGGTGAAGGTGCCGATGGCCGCGATCCCGGTCGTGTTCTTGTTGAACCCCTGCGTGTGCGCGCCGATGACGGGCCGGTCGACCCCGCCGGCCCGCCCCTCGTACACGTTCCCGCAGCGGTCGACGAGGAAGTTGTAGCCGATGTCGTCCCACTCCTTGGCCCCGGCCTGCCCGGCGTACAGGGTGCGGATGATGCGGGGCGCGTCGGCGCAGTCGTAGCGGTTCGGGGTGTCGGTGTGGTGGAGGAAGACGGCCTCGACGCGGTCGGCGTACCGGACGGGATCGCGGTGGTAGGTCTCGGTGCCGGCGAGCCAGACGCGGCGCGGCACGATGTGCGGCCGGGCGGCGTAGTGCCGGGCCGCGGCCTGTTCGGTGGAGGACGCGCCGGGCTCACGGGCCCCGTCGGGGCGGATCGTGACCGCGCACAGCACGAGCGCGCCGAGGGCCAGCGCCCCGGGCACACAGCTGAGCACCACTCGTAGGACACGCACGTCTTCCACTCTCGGCCCGTTCCGGTGTTCCGGCCTGTGCGGTCGGCCACACGTGGGCCGAACGGAGGAACCGCCCCCGCCGCTCCGGGCGTTTATCACCGATATGAACCTGCACTTCTCCGTACTCGACGCGGTGCTGCTCGTGCTGGCGCTCGTGTACGCCGCGTCCGGCTACCGGCGGGGGCTGCTGGCGGGCTGTGTGTCGCTGGCCGGGTTCGTGGGCGGGGCCGCGGTGGGGGTGTGGCTGCTGCCGCTCGTGATGCGGACGGTGACGGCGGAGACGTCGACGGCCACGGTGGTGGCGGTGCTCGGGGTGCTGCTCCCGGCGGTCGCGGGGCACGCGCTCGCGGGACGGCTCGCGGTGCGGGTGCGCGGGGAGATGGACCGGGCGCCGGGGCCGCTGCGGGTCGCGGACGGGGTCGGCGGGGCCGCGGCGGGCGTCGTGGCGATGCTGGTCGTGGCGTGGGTGGCGGGCAGTGTGCTCGTGGCGTCGTCGTCGACGGCGCTGAACCAGGCGATCCGGGGTTCGGCGGTGCTCGGGACGGTCCAGGACGCGATGCCGTCGTCGACTCCGGCGTGGTTCGCGCGGGCGTCGGGGGCGCTGACCTCGGCGGGGTTCCCGCAGGTCTTCGACCCTTTCGCGCAGGAGCCGTCGGCCGAGGTCGCGAAGCCGTCCGGGGACAGCGTGACACGCGCGGCGACGCGGGCGGCGACGGCGAGCACGGTGAAGGTGGAGGGCGCGTCGGGCACCCAGGGCCGCGAGGGCAGCGGTTTCGTGTACGCGCGGGAGCACGTGATGACGAACGCGCACGTGGTGGCGGGCATCGACCACCCGACGGTGCGGGTGGGCGGCGTCGGCCGGCCGCTGGCCGCGAAGGTGGTGCTGTTCGACCCGGACAAGGACGTCGCGGTGCTGTACGTGCCGGATCTGAAGGCGCCCGTGCTGCCCTTCGACGGTTCGGCGGCGCGCGGGGACGCGGCGGTCGTGGCGGGCTATCCGCAGGACGGCGGCCTGGATCTGCAGGCGGCGACGGTCGCGGACACGATCCGGGCCGGCGGCCAGGACATCTACGGCTCGGGCAGCGTCACGCGCGAGATCTACTCGATCCGCTCCACGGTCCGTCCCGGCAACTCGGGCGGCCCGCTCCTGACGACCGACGGCCGGGTCTACGGGGTGGTGTTCGCCCGCTCCACGACGGACGACGGCACGGGTTACGTACTGACGGCCGCCGAGGTAGCCCCGGACGCCGACCGAGCCTCGACGGCGACAAGGCCGGTGAACACAGGATCCCCGACCGCCCCATAACCCCACCACCAACTCCGGACCACGACCGACACACCCCCGGCGCGCACGGAGTGCGCCCTTCAGGGGCGCGGGGAACTGCGCGAGCAACCACGACGGCGCAGCGGTCGGCGGCAATGCTCGGCCCCTACGGCGGGGCGCCGCGCCCGACCACACTCCCGTGGCCGGCCGCGGCGCCCCGCTCCGGGTCAGACCTGGAAACCCGAACCCGCTCCGGGTCAGACCTCGACCCGCAGGGTCGGATTGACGCGGCCGAGGATCATGTCCGTGCGGGGCTGAAGCGCCGCCTCGACCATCTCGGGCTGCGGCAGCACCCAGTACCGCCCCGCGGCGATCTGCTCGAAGCACCGCCGCGCATGCTCCTCCGGAGAGATCCCCTCCGTGTCGGCCCGCGCCTGCAACTGCGCGTTGAACCCGGCGACTTCGGGCCGCGTCTCCGCGTCCGGCCCGGCCGCCCGGAATATCTCGCTCCGCACGGAGTCGGGGAAGACGACCGAGACCTGGATCTCGGAGCCCTTCATCTGGAGCTCGTACGCGAGGGACTCGCTGAGCGCCAGCGCCCCGAACTTGGTGACGCTGTACGGCGCCATGAGCGGACTGGGCAGGAATCCGCCGACCGACGACACGTTGACGACCCACGCCTTGCCGCCCTGCGCGAGCAGCCGCGGCACGAACGCCCGGATCCCGTTGACGTATCCGCCCACATTGACCCGCAGCGCCGCGTCCCACCGCTCGGCCGGGATCTCCCAGGAGTACCCCATGGCCATGATCCCGGCGTTGTTGAGCAGCAGGTCGACGGTGCCGAAGCGCGCGTAGGCCCGCTCGGCGAGCGCCTCGACGGAGGCCGGGTCGCAGACGTCGGTGACGACGTCCTCGACCTCGGCGCCGCCGGCCCGCAGTTCGTCGGCGAAGGCGGCGAGCCGGTCCGCCGCGATGTCGGCGAGGACGAGCTTCATGCCGAGCGAGGCGGCGTGCCGGGCGAACCCGGCGCCGATCCCGGCGGACGCCCCGGTGATGACGGCGGTGCGCCCGCCGAACACCTCGGCGGGGGTCATCAGAAGTGCGTCCCGCCGTCGATGCGGACCTCGGTGCCGGTGATGAACCGGCCGTCCTCGGAGGCGAGCATCGCGACGACGCCGGCGACGGTCTCGGGGCCGGCGAAGCCCTGGCCGAGGGCGGGCGCGAGCTTGGCGAAGAGCGACCAGTCGGTGTCCTCGGGCAGGCCGGGGCCCGCGGACTGCTTGCTGGCGCCGGAGCCGTCGGTCATGCCGGAGGAGATGGAGCCGGGCTGGACGGCGGTGAAGCGGATGCCCTGCTTCGCGTACTCGGCGGCGAGCGCGTGCGTCATGGACTGGATGCCGCCCTTGCTGGCCGCGTAGGCGGACATGTACGGGTGGGCGAACATCGCGGAGGTGGAGGAGAAGTTCACGACCGCCGAGTCGTTGCCCTCGAGGAGCGCCGGGATCGACTCGCGGATCATGAGGAAGGTGCCGGTGAGGTTGACCCGGATCACCGACTCGAAGGCGTCGAGGCTGGTCTCGTGGGTGTGCGAGGAGCGCAGGATGCCGGCCGCGTTGACCAGCACGTCCAGGCCGCCGAGGGTCTCGACGGCGGCCGCGACGCCTTCGCGTACGGAGGTCTCGTCGCCGATGTTCACCACGAGGGTGGTGAGGCGCTCGGCGTTGTCGCCGGCCTTGGCGACGGTGTCCTTGAGACCGTCCTCGCTGATGTCCGCCGCGACGACCCGGCCGCCCTCGGCGAGCATGCGCAGGACGGTGGCCTGGCCGATGCCCGAGCCGCCGCCGGTGACCAGGGCGCGGCGTCCCTCGTAGCGGTTCAGGATCTTCGTGTTCGTCATGGCGCGCCTCTCGTTCCTGTCCGCGGGCCGTGGATGGCGGTCCGCTGTTTTTCCTTCACTTGCACAGTACGACTTTGTGACACGTTTTGCCATAGTGACATTTCACGCCGTACTGGCAGTGGACCGGTTAGGCTACGTCCGGTGAACATCGAGCGCCGTACCCTGACCGAACGCCGCAAGGCCGCGACCGAGCTGGAGATCGCCCGCTCGGCGGTCCACCTGTTCACGGAACAGGGCCCCCACGAGACGACGGCGGAGGCGATCGCACAGCGCGCCGGGGTCTCGCTGCGCACCTTCTACCGGTACTTCCGCGGCAAGCAGGACGCCGTCGGCCCGGTCCTGTCGGCGGGCGGCGACCGCTGGCGCGAGCTGCTCGCGGCGACCCCCGCGGGCACCCCGCTGCTCCAGGCGCTGGAGGCGGCGGCCGTCGCGGCCCTGTCCGAGCCGGGCGAGGCCGCGCGCGAGGGCCTCGAGCGGACCCGGGCGCTGCTGCGGGCGGCGGCGGACGACCCCGCGCTGCGCGCCGTCTGGTACCGGGTCAACCAGGAGTCGGAGGAGAAGCTGGTCCCCGTCGTGGCCGCGCTGGCCGGGCCCGGCTCCGACCCGCTGGAGAACACGCTGCTGGCGGCCGCCGCGACGGACGCGATCCGGATCTCCCTGGAGACCTGGTCGACGACCGACGCCGACACCGCCGGACCCGGCTCCCCCGCGGATCTCGTCGTCCGCTGTCTGCACCTCCTCACGCGCCCCCGGGCGTGACGGGGCGCACTCCCGGGCGGCCCGGTGCATCCGTGCCGCCCCGACGCGCGACTCCCCGCGCGCGGCGCTCCGCCTAACCTCGATCCGAACTCGAAACGCACGCGGACCGAGCTCGACGCGGACTCGACTGTTACCGGGCCGCGCCGAGGGGCATGAGGCCCCCAGACATCAGCCGCGCAACCTCGGGGAGGGGCACGTGCTTGAGCCCGCGCACGCGGACGTCGTCATCGTGGGGGCCGGAGTCGCCGGACTGGCCGCGGCCCAGCAGCTGACCAGGGCGGGTGTGAGCGTCCTGGTCCTGGAGGCCGCCGCCGGCGTCGGCGGCCGCATGTCCACCGAGAAGATCGACGGGTTCCGGCTGGACCGGACCGGGCAGCTGCTGACGCCCGCGCACCGCCCGTGCCCGTCCTGCCCCGGCCTGCCCGGCACCGACGGACTCGCGGGCCTCGCGCTGCGTCCCTTCGCGCCCGGGGTCCTCGTGCACGGCGAGGGCCGCCGACACCGCACGGGGGAACCCACGCACCGGCCCCGGCGCGCGAGGGGCGCACTCAGCGCGGCGCGCGCCCTGGCGAGCGCCCCCCGGCCCGCGCGGGGTCCCCGGCCCCCGCTCGGCGGCCAGTTGGACCACGCCCGGCTGGGCACGGCGCTGGCCCGTCTCGCGGCGACCCCGGCCGAGCATCTGCTCGCCCGGCCCGAGCGGCCCGTCGGCGCGACGCTGCCGGAGCGGGGCATGCCGTCCCGGACCCTCCACACCTTCGTACGGCCCCTGCTCTCGGCCCTGCTGTGCGATCCGGAGCTGACGACGTCGAGCCGGGCCGCCGATCTCGCCCTGCACGCGTACGCCGTCGGCGGGCTCGCCGTGCCCGAGGGCGGAGCGGACGCGCTGCCGGAGCGGCTCGCGGCCGGGCTGCCGCCGGGCACCGTGCACACCGGGGTCCGCGTCACCTCCGTCGCGACCAACTCCGTGACGACCGCCGGGCACGGCCGGGTCCGCTGCCGCACGGTGGTCGTCGCCACGGACGCGGTCGCCGCCGCCGAGTTGCTGCCGGGGCTGCGCGTGCCGGACTTCCACGAGGTGACCGTCGTGCACCACGCGGTGCCCGAACCGCCGCTCGCCGAGCCGGTGTTGCTGCTCGACGCCGACCGTCCGGGGCCGCTCGCGCACACCTCCGTGATCAGCCAGGTCGACCCGACGCGCGCCCCGGCGGGCCGCTGCCTGGTCTCCTCGGTGGTCCTCGGGCCGCCGCCCGACCCCGCGTCGCTGCGCGCGCGGCTCGCGGTCCTCTACGCCACGTCGACGACCGGCTGGGAGACCCTCGCCGTGCACCACACGCCCCGGGCCGTGCCCACGATGCCCGCACCGCACGACCCGCGCCGTCCGGTGCGGCTGCTCGACGGCCTGTACGTGTGCGGGGACCACCGCGAGACGAGCACGGTGCAGGGCGCCCTCCACTCGGGCCGCCGCGCGGCGCACGCGGTCCTCGCCGATCTGGGCGTCCCCGTCCCCGTGTCCGCCGAACCGCCCGCGGAACACCCGGCGACGGCCCCGCCCCTGGGCGAGGCGGCGGCCTGAACCCCTACGCGTCCCCGTCTCCGTACCCCTCCTGAAGGTCCGTCACCCCTCGGACCTATCATCCCCAAGACGCGCCCGTCCCCGTGGAACGAACCGGGGGCGGGCGCCTTCAGGCTCGCACCGCTCCCCCGCCTTCCCTCCCGGCCCCGCACCCCTGTCGCATCTCTTGTCACCGCCTCAACTCGCCTCTACGGTCGGCTCCATCAGCCGTCCAGGAGGTCGCAGTCGTGCGCAGACGTGTCCCGGGTCCGCTCCTCACCACCCTCGCCCTGGTAGCCGGATTCATCGGAGCTGTACTGCCGGTGCTCCCCGCCGCGGCGGACGATCCGGGGGGCGGTCCGCCGGCGGTGGTGCCCCGGCCCACCGACTGGACCCCGCTCGACGGCACGGTGCGGCTGAGCGAGAAGTCCCGGATCCTGGTAGACCCGCGCAGCCGTGACGCGCGGGCCCTGTCCGCGGGCCGCGCCGAGTTCCCCGGCCCCGCGCGCCAGGACACCGAGGACCTCGCGGAGCGGCTCCGTACCGAGATCGAGGCGGTCACCGGACTCGCCCCGAGCATCGGGAGCGACACCGCGCACGCGGGCCCCGGCGACATCGTGCTCGCGCTGCGCGACGCGGACCGGCTCGGCGCGGAGGGCTACGCGTTCGACAGCGCGGACGGCCCGGTCCGCATCGACGCCGCGTCCACGCACGGCCTGTACTACGGCACCCGCACCCTGCTCCAACTCCTGCGCGCCACCGACCCGGACGGGCACCGCGCGCTCCCCCGGGCCCGCGCCACGGACGTGCCCACGCAGCCGGTCCGCATGGTGCACATCGACGCCGCCCGCAAGTACTGGTCGATGCCCTACCTGAAGAACCTGATCCGCAGGATGGGCGACCAGAAGCTCAACACGCTGCTGATGCATCTGTCGGAGGCGGAGGGATTCCGGCTCTACAGCCCGAAGTTCCCGGGGCTCGCCGACCCGGCGCACAGCTACAGCCGCGCCGACATCGAGGAGCTGAAGGCCTTCGCGGCCCGCCACCACGTCCAGTTGACGCCCGGCCTGGAGATACCCGGGCACGCGACCGCGATCAGCGACACCTTCGGCATCGGCTTCGGCGACGGCCCCGGCGCGTGCACGGCCGCGCACACCCACTCGCACCTCACGCCCGACTGGATCATCGACATGACCAGTGAGAAGGCGGTCGAGAAGACGAAGGAGATCGTCGACGAGTTCGCCGGCTGGTTCGACGCGCCGCTCTTCTCGATCGGCGCCGAGGAGGTGCCGGGCCAGCTCGCGAACTGCCCGCGGGTCCAGGACTATCTGGCGAAGGACCCGGACGTCACCACGCTCGGCGACCTGCTCAACCGGTACATCAACACCCTGGACGACGTCGTCACCGCGCACGGCAGCCGCACCGCCGTCTACAACGGTTCGGAGCACATGACGGCCCCGCAGCAGAAGGTCCGCGGCCCGGTCGTCTTCCTCACCTGGGAGGGCACCGGTTCCGAGCCGGTCATCCCCGGCCACGACGAGATCGCCATCGGCCCGTTCTACGTCACGCCGAACAACTACCACCACCTGTATCCGAACCAGCCGTGGATGTACGACAGTTGGCAGCCCAGCACGGCGGCCGACATGCTCGGCTCGGGTCTCACCAACTGGGCGGACTACAACTTCTGGGCCGAGGACGGGTACTTCGAGCAGCAGATGGCGGGCGCCCGCGCGGTCCTCGCCGACCGCGCCTGGAACGGCACCGCGACCCCGGACACCCTCGCCGGCTTCCGCACCCGCGCCGCCCTGATCGGTGACCCGCCCGGCATCACCGCGCAGCCGGAGCGCCCCCGCGTCGACGACGGCCGCCCGAGCCACCACTGGACCTTCGACCCGGCCCCGTACCCGTCCGGCTGGACCTACGCGGGCTCCCCCGGCAACACGCTGTACGCCGAGGACGCGGCCGGTGACCTGGCCGGATCCTCGTACATCATCAACAACCCGATGCCGGTGGCCGACGGGGTGCACGGGCAGGCCTGGCGCTTCGACTCGGACCGGGACGGGGTCGGCTTCGGCGGGCTCGACGTGGCGGAGCCGTGGACGGTCTCGGTGTGGGTGCGCCCCTCGGCCCGCACCGCCGACCAGGTGCTGCTCAGCTCCTCGGCCGGCGCCCTCAAGCTCCAGCAGTACGGCACCGGCCGGGTCGGCCTGACCGCGTACGGCAAGGCCGACCACTCCTTCGACTACACGCTGCCGCTCGGCACCTGGACACAACTGACCTGGGTGGCGACACCGGGTCGCACCGTCCTGTACGCGGACGGGGAGCGGGTCGGCGCGGTCGACGCCTCGATCCCGCTGCCGATGCGTTCGGTCGGCACCGAGAAGGCGTCCCTGCACGGCGACCTGGACGACCTGAGGACCTGGGACGAGGCGCTGAGCGCGGAGGAGGTCGCCGGCCTCGACTGACGGCCTGGCGGTGCGGAGGACCGGCCCTCCGCACCGCCCGCGCTCACCCCAGCGCGGCGACCCGCTCCCGGTACCCCCGCACCGGCCCCGCGTCGCGGTACGGCTCGAGCCGCCGCTCGAACTCCCGGACGTACTCGTGCGCCCGCACCGAACGCATGTCGGCCGCCGCGGTGGCCGCCTCGGCGCCCAGGGCGCACGCCGAGTCCAGCTCGCCGAGGCCGAGGCGGGCGGAGGCGAGGACGACGCGGCAGAACAGCCGGCTGCGCGCGAACCCGGGCGCCCTCAGCTGGAGCGACCGCTCGGCGTGCTGCGCGGCGGCCCGGTACTGCTGGAGGTCCCGGTGGCAGTGCCCGAACTCGTCGGCGAGCTGGGCCTCGTCGAAGAACCGCGCCCACGGCGGCACCTCGTCCCCCGGCCGCGCCGCCTCCAGGGCCCGCTCGGCCCGCACCAGCGACGCCGTGCAGGCCCGCACCTCGCCGAGCACCCCGTGCCCGCGCGCCTCCACCGAGTGCAGCAGCGCCTGCACCACGGGCGGCGCAGCCGCCCCGACGCCCTGCTGCGCGACCCGCGCCAGCTGCACCGCCTCCCGGCCGTGCCCGAGGTAGACGGCCTGCCGGCTCATGGTGACCAGCACGTAGGACCCGTAGCCCCGGTCCCCGGCCGCCTGCGAGAGCCGCAGCGCCTGCACGAAGTACCGCTGCGCGAGCCCGTGCGCCGCGATGTCGTACGAGGTCCAGCCGGCCAGCCGGGTCAGATCGGCGACGGCGCCGAACAGCCTGCGCCCGGTCTGCTCCCCGTACGTGCCGCGCAGCATGGGCTCGGCCTCGTGCTCCAGGTAGCGCACCAGGGCCTGGCGGGCGTGGCCGCCGCCGTAGGCGTGGTCGAGGGCGCGGAACAGCTCGCCGACCGAGCGCAGGGCCGCGATGTCGCCGCCGGAGACCTTCTGTCCGGCGCCGCGCTCGGTCTGCACGCGCTGACGGGGCACGGCGGAGCGGCCCTGGGTCGGGACGCGGTGCGGGGGCTCGCCGCGGGAGACGCGCTCGTCGGGGCGGCCGATCAGCCAGTCCCGGCTGGGCACGACGAGCCCGGCGGGGGTGAAGGCGATCTTGCGGAGCTCGGCGTGGCTGCCGGAGTCCTTGCGCCACAGGCCGCTGACGATGTCCACGGCCTCCTCGGGCGACGCGGCGAACTCCAGGCCCGCGTAGACGGGCGCGCAGGCGTCGAGGCCGAGGTCCTGGGCGGACAGGCGGCGGCCCAGGCGCCGGGTGAACACCTCGGCGATGAGCGCGGGGGTGGTGCCGCGGGGCTGCTGCCCGCGCAGCCACCGGGTCACCGAAGTCTTGTCGTAGCGCAGGTCGAGACCGTGTTCCAGACCGAGCTGGTCGACGCGGCGGGCGAGCCCCGCGTTGGAGAAACCCGCCTCCGCGATGAGCGCGGCGAGCTGGCGGTTCGGTGTGCGCTGCGGAGGTCGTTCCGTCATCAGCTGTGCGGTCTCCTGCCTTCCGGGCCGCGCTGCAGCCCCCTTGGAACGGCGTGAATTTAGCGGCGATACCAGGTCTGGGCGGGGTTCTGGCCAGGCCTTCATCCGATCGTGTGACGATGGGACGGAGTCACTGACGCAGCGGCCCGCGATCCGGGCGGACGTACAGTGGCTCGGGGCGCGATATGTGCACGGTGAAGGTTTTTAAGGGAGGCACTTGCCGTGAGTGAGTTCCGGTTCGTCCGCATGGGGTTCGGTGCGGACATGGTCGAGTACCAGGTCGCCTGGGACGAGCAGCGCCGTGTGCACGCCGCCCGTTTCGCCGACGAGGTGCCCGACACCTGTCTGCTCCTGGAGCATCCGCCCGTCTACACGGCGGGCCGCCGCACGGCCCCGGAGGAGCGTCCGCTGGACGGCACCCCGGTGATCGACGTGGACCGCGGCGGCAAGATCACCTGGCACGGCCCGGGCCAGCTCGTCGGCTACCCGATCCAGAAGCTGCCGCGCCCGGTGGACGTGGTCGCGCACCTGCGCCGCCTGGAGGACGCGATGATCGCGGTCTGCGCCGAGTTCGGCGTGACGGCGGCCCGCGTCGAGGGCCGGGCCGGCGTGTGGGTCCTGGGCGACCCGATCGAGGAGCGGACGGGCCTCGGCGGCCTCTCGCTGGACTTCGACCCGCGGCTGAGCAGCGAGGACGAGGAGTTCGACCACCGCCTGGTCGGCCCCGAGTACGCGCCGTCGAACGCGGGGCAGCGCCACGAGGACCGCAAGATCTGCGCCATGGGCATCCGCGTCGCCAAGGGCGTCACGATGCACGGCTTCGCGCTCAACGTGAACCCGGACACCTCGAACTTCGACAAGATCATCCCGTGCGGCATCCGCGACGCGGGTGTGACCTCGCTCTCGTACGAGCTGGGCCGTGAGGTCACCATGGACGAGGTGCTGCCGATCGCGGAGAAGCACCTGCAGGACGTGCTCGGGAACGCCGACTTGAAGCCGCGGGTCGTCGAGCGGGACGCAGCCGGCACCGCCGCCTGACCGGTCCGGCCGGAATAGGGCCCCGGGGCCACAGGTTGGCCACCCGTGAGGGCCATGAATGTCACGGGCGTACCCTGATGTACGCCGAGGAATCAAAGCTTTAGGGAGCCGGTCGTGTCCGCAGTCGCACCCGACGGACGCAAGATGCTGCGCCTGGAGGTCCGTAACGCTCAGACCCCCATCGAGCGCAAGCCCGAGTGGATCAAGACCCGGGCGAAAATGGGCCCCGAGTACACCAAGATGCAGAACCTCGTGAAGTCCGAGGGCCTGCACACGGTCTGCCAGGAGGCGGGCTGTCCCAACATCTACGAGTGCTGGGAGGACCGCGAGGCCACGTTCCTCATCGGCGGCGACCAGTGCACGCGGCGCTGTGACTTCTGCCAGATCGACACCGGCAAGCCCGAGGCCCTCGACCGCGACGAGCCGCGCCGCGTCGGCGAGTCCGTCGTCACGATGGACCTGAACTACGCCACGATCACCGGCGTCGCCCGCGACGACCTGGAGGACGGCGGCGCCTGGCTGTACGCGGAGACGGTCCGCCAGATCCACGCCCAGACCGCCGAGCGCGCCGACGGCCGCACCAAGGTCGAGCTCCTCGCCCCGGACTTCAACGCGGTCCCCGAGCAGCTGGCCGAGGTCTTCTCGTCCCGCCCCGAGGTCTTCGCGCACAACGTCGAGACGGTCCCGCGGATCTTCAAGCGCATCCGCCCCGGCTTCCGCTACGAGCGTTCGCTCAAGGTCATCACCGAGGCCCGCGAGTACGGCCTGGTGACGAAGTCGAACCTGATCCTCGGCATGGGCGAGACCCGTGAAGAGGTCTCCGAGGCGCTGCGCCAGCTGCACGAGGCCGGCTGCGAGCTCATCACCATCACGCAGTACCTGCGTCCGTCGGTGCGCCACCACCCCGTGGAGCGCTGGGTGAAGCCGCAGGAGTTCGTGGAGCTCAAGGACGAGGCCGAGCAGATCGGCTTCTCGGGCGTCATGTCGGGCCCGCTGGTCCGCTCCTCGTACCGGGCCGGCCGCCTGTACCAGATGGCCATCGAGAAGCGCGGCGCGTACGTGGCCTCGCAGGCCGTCTGAACCGTCCGGACACCACGCGTGTGAATTCACGCACAAAGCATTACCGGCCGGTAGCGGCCGGATCGGCGCGGCCCTGGCCGTCCCCGCAGTTGAGGGGACCGTCGGGGCCGCGTATGCGTTGGGGGCACGCACATCAAGGCTTCATAGGTGTTTGACCGTCCGGACACGGCCTGGTAACACCAGTGAGTGACCCTGAAATCACCGCTCGTGCACCCGTGCCGACAGGGGCCCACACCGTGAACCGCTCCCGAGGGGGGACCTCGACCATGCAGGCCGCGCCCGTTCGCGCCACCGCCATCCCGACCTTCACCGACGCCCTGCGGGCCGTGGAGTCGCTCCTCATGAGCGGCGGCCAGCGCACCGCCCGGCGCAACGCCTGGACCTCCGTCCTGGAGGACCGCCGCCGCGCCAAGGACCGCGTCGAGGCCCAGCGGGTGCTCGACTCCGCCGTCGCCGAGGGCTGAGCGAGCCCGGGGCCGGTGCCCCGAACCTCGACGATGCTTCCCGGCCACGTAGACTTCAGGCATGGCGAGGAAGGAAACCGCAGCGGACGCTGCGAACCCCGGGCGACTCAAGCAGATCGCCCTGACCTACAAGATGACCCGCAAGGCCGATCCGAAGATCGGTCTTGTACTCGCGGCTGTGGGAATCGTCACCTTCGGTGTCTTCCTCGCGATCGGCTTCCTGATCGGTCACCCCATCTATCTCGGGATTCTCGGCTTCCTGCTGGCCTTCCTCGCGATGGCGATCGTCTTCGGACGCCGGGCCGAGCGGGCGGCCTTCGGGCAGATGGAGGGCCAGCCGGGTGCGGCGGCCGCGGTGCTCGACAACGTCGGGCGCGGCTGGACCACGACCCCGGCGATCGCGATGAACCGGAGCCAGGACGTCGTGCACCGCGCCGTCGGCAAGGCCGGCATCGTGCTCGTCGCGGAGGGCAACCCGAACCGGGTGAAGTCGCTGCTCGCGGCCGAGAAGAAGAAGATGGCGCGGATCGTGTCGGACGTCCCCGTGCACGACATCATCGTGGGCGACGGCGAGGGCCAGACCCCGCTGAAGAAGCTCCGCACCACCATGCTGAAGCTGCCCCGGGTGCTCACCGGGCCGCAGGTGACCGCGACCAATGACCGGCTGCGGGCCATGGGTGACCTGATGTCGAACATGCCGTTGCCCAAGGGGCCGATGCCGAAGGGTATGCGGATGCCCAAGGGGGGCGGACGGGGGCGCTAGCCGCTGTCCTACCCGAACTCATGGCGCCCTGAGCCAGTCGGCTCGGGGCGCCTATTCGTGTGCCGGGGGCGGTTGCGTTCGCGAGTGCGGGTCTCGTCGTGGCTGGTCGCGCAGTTCCCCGCGCCCCTGAAATGCATGCCCTTCGGGCGCATTTCCCCGATCGAGGTGCAGGGCGCCGTTCATCTGGGGAAGGCGCGGCGAAGCCGCATGCCTTCCAGGGGCGCGGGGAACTGCGCGAGAAGCCCCACCGGCCGTCAGCCGACGACGCTCAGATGCGGACCTCTACGGACTTGGCCATCCGGTCGTGCAGGCCCCGGCCGTCCCGGTCCCAGACGAGGGCCGGGACCGCCAGGCACAGCAGTACGGAGCGGGCCAGGACCCGGCCGGGACCGAGGCGGCCGCCCGTCTCGGAGACGACCCGCAACCCGAACAGCCGCTTCCCGGGGGTGCAACCGATCGTCCCCACGGTGAGCACGCTGAGCACGAAGAAGATGAGCAGCGCCCAGTTGCTCGTAGCCTGGTCATAGCCGTGCGTGACCAGGCCGTATGCGATCAGCAGACACAGCGCCCAGTCCACGGCGAGCGCCCCGATGCGCCGCCCGGGACGGGCGATGGAGCCGGGTCCGTGCTCGGGCAGCCCGAGCTGCTCACCCCGGTGACCGAAGTCCGCGCCCGACTGCTCCAGGGCCTCGCGGGGCCCGGACAGCCACGATCCCATTGCTTCCCTCTTGTCCACGCATCCACGGTACTGGCAGCGCTGCGGAAGGGGTCCGGTGCCCCCGCTCCGGTTAACTTCGGCGAAACAAATGGGTCATGCTTGAGAAATCCCGTCTGCCTATGGTCGGGTCCGAGCGTCGGCCACCGCACTGGCCGGACGACCGAGCTGCAACCCCGCCCCTCCCCGGGCCGGGAGTAGGAGGAGTTGGATGTCCGAGAAGCACGGGTTCCAGAACGCCGACGAGGTCCAGAAGTTCATCAAGGACCAGGACGTCAAGATGGTCGACGTCCGGTTCTGTGACCTTCCGGGCGTGATGCAGCACTTCACGATCCCTGCGACGGCGTTCGACCCGTCCGAGGAGCTGGCCTTCGACGGTTCGTCGATCCGCGGCTTCCAGGCCATCCACGAGTCCGACATGGCGCTGCGCGCCGACCTGTCGACGGCCCGCGTGGACCCCTTCCGCCGCGACAAGACGCTCAACATCAACTTCTTCATCCACGACCCGATCACGGGCGAGCAGTACAGCCGTGACCCGCGCAACATCGCGAAGAAGGCCGAGGCGTACCTGGCCTCCACCGGGATCGCCGACACCGCGTACTTCGGCCCCGAGGCCGAGTTCTACGTGTTCGACTCGGTCCGCTTCGAGACCTCCGCGAACCAGGGCTTCTACCACATCGACTCCGAGGCCGGCGCCTGGAACACCGGCAAGGAGGAGAACAACCGCGGCTACAAGGTCCGCTACAAGGGTGGTTACTTCCCGGCCCCGCCGGTCGACCACTTCGCCGACCTGCGCTCGGAGATCTCCCTGGAGCTGGAGAACGTCGGCCTGCAGGTCGAGCGCCAGCACCACGAGGTCGGCACCGCCGGCCAGGCCGAGATCAACTACAAGTTCAACACGCTGCTCGCCGCGGCCGACGACCTGATGCTCTTCAAGTACATCGTGAAGAACGTCGCCTGGCGCAACGGCAAGACCGCGACCTTCATGCCGAAGCCGATCTTCGGTGACAACGGCTCGGGCATGCACGTCCACCAGTCGCTGTGGTCGAACGGCGACCCGCTGTTCTACGACGAGCAGGGCTACGCCGGCCTGTCGGACACCGCCCGCTACTACATCGGCGGCATCCTCAAGCACGCCCCGTCGCTGCTCGCCTTCACGAACCCGACGGTGAACTCGTACCACCGCCTGGTCCCGGGCTTCGAGGCCCCGATCAACCTGGTCTACTCGCAGCGCAACCGCTCCGCGGCCATGCGTATCCCGATCACGGGCTCGAACCCGAAGGCCAAGCGCGTCGAGTTCCGCGCCCCGGACCCGTCCTCGAACCCGTACCTGGCGTTCTCGGCTCTGCTCCTCGCGGGTCTCGACGGCGTCAAGAACAAGATCGAGCCGGCCGAGCCGATCGACAAGGACCTCTACGAGCTGGCTCCCGAGGAGCACGCGGGCGTCGCCCAGGTCCCGACCAACCTCGAGGCCGTCCTGACCGCCCTGGAGGACGACAACGAGTACCTGCAGGCCGGCGGCGTCTTCACGTCCGACCTGATCGAGACGTGGATCGACTACAAGCGCACGCAGGAGATCGCCCCGATCCAGCTGCGCCCGCACCCGCACGAGTTCGAGCTCTACTTCGACCTCTAGGCCGTACCGAGGTCCTGAGCCGAGAGGCCGCCGCTTCCCTTCGGGGAGCGGCGGCCTTCGTGCTGTCAGATGCCGGGGGCGGCGGTGAGGACTCCGGAGGAGATCGCGTCCAGGAGGGTGGCGTGGTCACGGAGGGTCTGGTCGGCGTAGTGGAGGGCGAAGGCGGCCACGGCGCGGTCGAAGGTGTCGGAGCCGCCGAGGTACGCGGCGATGGCGATGCGGTCGCCGGAGCGGGCGTGGGCGCGGGAGAGGGCGGTGCCGCACAGGCGGGCGTAGGCGAGCAGGTCCTCGGGGCGCATGACGCCGACGTCCGCGGAGCCCTTCATGTCGCGCAGCTGGCGCCAGTAGAAGGAGCGGCCCTGGGGGCCGGTCATCCAGCCGAGGAAGATGTCGCTCGCCGCCTGGAGCAGGCGCTGGCCTGCGACGACGCGGTGGCCCGGGTGGAGATAGGGGCCGTGGTACGGGGTGTGCTCCTCGACGACGGAGCGGGTCGCCTCCTTGATCTGGAGGAAGAGCGGGTCATCGGCGTCGCGGCCCGCGAGGAGCACGATGAAGCAGCGGGTGCCGACGCTGCCGATGCCGACGACCTTGCGGGCGGCGTCCACGAAGCGGTAGCGGTCCAGGAGGCGGCGCCGGTCCTCGGTGAGCGTGGAGCGGTAGTCGCCGAACATCTTGCGGATCGCGGCGGCGTCGGTGACGCCCGCCGGCTGGAGCAGCGGCGGGTCGTGGACGATGCGGCGGCGGCCGTCGGGGGTGGTCTCGGTGAGCTTGCCGAGGGCGTGGAGGCTGGTGCGGCGGGTGGCCTGGGCGAGGGTGTGCTCGACGCGGCGCCGGTCGCGGGCGGAGCGGATCAGCGGGAGCAGGTCCTGCGCGTCGATCCGCTCGTACCAGACGGCGAGTTCGCCGAGGCCCGCGAGGCGGCGCAGGTTGGTGCGGTAGGCCTGGGTGCCGGCGAGGGCGGCGCGGTGGGCCTGTTTGTCCGAGTGGCCGTTGTCGCGGGCGGCGACGACGACGGAGGCGGCGAGGCGTTTGACGTCCCATTCGAAGGGGCCGGGGTACGTCTCGTCGAAGTCGTTGAGGTCGAAGAGCAGGGCGCGCTCGGGTGAGGCGAACAGGCCGAAGTTCAGCAGGTGGGCGTCGCCGCAGAGTTGGACGCTGAGGCCGGTGTGGGGTATCGCGGCGAGGTCGCCGGCCATGACGGCTGCGGCGCCGCGATAGAAGGCGAAGGGGCTCGCGGACATCCGGCCGTAGCGGATGGGGAGCAGGTCGGGGAGGCGGTCGGCGCCCTGCCGTTCGAGGACGACGACCGGGTCGGGGCGGTCCGCGGCGGGGATCCAGGGGCCGTGCGCGGAGCGGGCGAGGTGTTTGCGGGCGCGCTTGCCCTGGGCTGCGCGTTCGGCGGGACTGGTCATGGCCGCCGGGGGTCAGTGGCTCAGGGCGCGGTCGAGTTCGGCGGTGACGTCGCCGCCGAGGGAGCGGTGGCTGCGGGCGGTCGCCTTCTTCGACGCGCCGGCGCCGACGTCGTTCACCTGGACGGCGACGGCGTCGAGGCGGTTGCCGCCGGAGTCCCGGAAGGTGACGAGGACGAGGTACGACTTCTTGGCGTCGGCGGTGTTCTTCACGGTCACGGGGACCGTGGCGCGGCCGTCCTTCTTGGACACGTCGCCGAGTTCCACGTCCTTCTTCGCGTCGACGCCGTTCTTGAACTCGTCGAGCTTCTTCTGGGCCTCGGCGGTCGCGGACGCCAGGATGTCGGCGCCCTTGGAGGCGACGTCGGAGGGGCTGGTGTCGTTGTCCGAGCAGGCCGTCGCGCCGACGGCCAGGGCCGCCGCGAGCAGGGCCGCGCCCGTGGCCCGCGCCGCGCATCGTGTCGCCGTCATGCCGACCACCCACCTCTGCTCGTCCGCCCGCCGGTACGGCTCGGACCCAGTCAACGGCCGGACGGCGGGTACCCGCATGCCATGGGGGCCGAACAGGTGACGTGCGGGCAGGATGGCCCCATGACGACACGGCACATCGGTACCGAGGAGCGGCGGGCCCGGCTCGTGCTCGCCCATCGCCTGTCCCCCGCCGCGCGGGCGGAGCGCGCCGAGGACGTCGCGCGGTCGCTCGTGGCGCTGCACGGGACGGATCCGGCGACGGTGTATCTGGCGGTCGGGGCGCGGCTCGCGGATCCGGGCGGGACGGTCGCGGACGTGGAGCGGGCCCTCTACGAGGACCGGACGCTGGTGCGGATGCACGGGATGCGGCACACGGTGTTCGTGTTTCCCACGGAGCTGGCCGCGACGGTGCACGCGTCGACCGGGCTGGCCGTCGCGGCGAAGGCGCGGGCGGGGCTGCTCAAGGAGATGGCGGCGGGCAGCGACGGGCGGCTCACCCCGGGGTGGCTGGAGGGGGTCGAGGAGTCGGCGCTGGCCGCGCTCGCGCGGCGCGGGCAGGCGACGGTGAACGAGCTCTGCGAGGACGAGCCGCGCCTGAGGGAGCAGTTCACGTACGGGCGCGGCAAGAGCTACGAGGCGCTGCAGACCGTGTCGTCGCGGTTGATGCGGGTGCTCGGGGTCGAGGGGCGGGTCGTGCGGGGGCGGCCGCTCGGGTCCTGGACGTCCTCGCAGTTCCGCTGGGAGGTGGCGCCGCCGCACGCGGAGCTGCCGGTCGCCGGGGCGCAGGCGGAGTTGCTGGGGCGCTGGCTGGCGGTGTGCGGGCCGGCGACGGAGGCGGACCTCAAGTGGTGGACGGGGTGGAAGGTGACGGAGGTGCGGCGGGCCCTCGCGGCCGTCGGGGCGGTGGCCGTGTCCCTGGACGGGGGCGGGGCCGGTTTCGTCATGCCGGAGGCGGTGGAGGGGCCGGGGGAGGTCGCGCCCTGCGCCGCGTTCCTGCCGGGGCTGGATCCTACGGCCATGGGGTGGCAGGAGCGGGAGTGGTACTGCCCGGACGAGGTGCGGGGGGCCTTGTTCGACCGGAGCGGGAACATCGGGCCGACGGTGTGGTGGGGCGGGCGGATCGTGGGGGGTTGGGGGCAGCGGGACGGGGGCGAGGTGGTGTGGCGGCTGCTCGATGGCTTCGGGGGGCGGGAGGCGCGGGAGGCTGTCGCCTCGGAGGCGGGGCGGCTCGGGTCCTGGTTGGGCGGGGTCCGGGTGACGCCGCGCTTTCGCACTCCGTTGGAGCGGGAGCTGGGGGCGGCCTAGGGGGTGGCGGGTGCTGCGTCTGCGGGCCGGTGGGGGCCGGTCGCGCAGTTCCCCGCGCCCCTGAAATGCATGGCGCTACGCGCCGCATTTCCCCGATCAAGACGCGGGGCGCCTGCTGTCGGGGAAGGCCCGGCGAAGCCGCATGCCTTCAGGGGCGCGGGGCTGTGTCCATCAGCGGCTCCGCCGCGGGGCGCGACCAGCCCCCACCGGCCCGCACCCGGCATACGAAGAACCGGCGCCGAGTCGGAACTCGGCGCCGGTCAGGGAGGGCACGGATCAGCGGGCGTACCGCATCAGCGTGCGCACCATGTGGCACGTCGTGTCGGACGGCGGCCGGATGCCGATGAGCTCGGCCGTCGCCCGGATCCTCCGGTTGTGGGCGTTCTGCGGAAGGTAGATGCCCGAGTCCAGCAGGGCGATCGCCAGACGCATGGCCTTGAGGCGGCGGTTGTGGGTGATGTACCAGTCACGAGGGCGCCCCGCGGGGAGCGGCCTCTTGGCGAGCGGTGCGTACGGCAGATCGAACAGCGGTGCGGCAGTGGCGGTCACAGGCATCCTCCTGTCGCGGAGTCGAGAGCCCCCGAAGCTCTCGAACACTGCTTCTATTCTACTGCCGACCACTGACAATAGCCGCTGGCCAGACGGCATTTGAGGGCCGATTCGAAGCTAGGGTGGAGCGATGGAGATCTGGATCAACCCGGCCTGCTCGAAGTGCCGCAGCGCACTCACCCTGCTCGACGCGGAGGGCGCCGACTACACCGTCCGCCGCTACCTGGAGGACGTCCCCACGCCCGACGAGATCCGCGCCGTCCTCGACCGGCTCGGCCTGGAACCCTGGGACATCACCCGCACCGGCGAGGCCGACGCCAAGGAGCTCGGGCTCAAGGACTGGCCGAAGGAGGCCGGCAGCCGGGACCGCTGGATCGAGGCCCTCGCCGCGCACCCCAAGCTCATCCAGCGCCCGATCATCACCGCCGAGGACGGCACCGCCGTGGTGGCCCGCACCGAGGAGGCCGTACGGGACGCCCTCAGCCGCGAGAAGTAGGCGCGCGGTCGGTAACACGGGGTTCACAAACGGGCAACGGCCGGGAAATCGCCTGTTGACAGTCTGCGGAGCAGCAAGCGACCTGCTCCTCGAGGAAGTGGCCCCGTGACGTTCAAGGCTGAGTACATCTGGATCGACGGCACCGAGCCGACGGCCAAGCTTCGTTCCAAGACGAAGGTCATGGCCGGTACGCCGGGCGGCCTGGACACGCTGCCGCTGTGGGGCTTCGACGGTTCGTCGACCAACCAGGCCGAGGGCCACGCCTCCGACCTCGTGCTCAAGCCCGTCGCCGTGTACCCGGACCCGATACGCGGCGGCGACGACGTCCTCGTCATGTGCGAGGTCCTGAACATCGACATGACGCCGCACGCCTCCAACACGCGTGCCGCGCTCGCCGAGATCGAGGAGCGCTTCGGCGCCCAGGAGCCGATCTTCGGCATCGAGCAGGAGTACACCTTCTTCGAGGGCGACCGCCCGCTCGGCTTCCCCGTGGGCGGCTTCCCCGCCGCGCAGGGCGGCTACTACTGCGGCGTCGGCACCGACGAGATCCACGGCCGTGACGTCGTCGAGGCCCACCTGGAGAACTGCCTGAAGGCCGGTCTCGGCATCTCCGGCATCAACGCCGAGGTCATGCCCGGCCAGTGGGAGTTCCAGGTCGGCCCGCTCGCCCCGCTGGAGGTCTCCGACCAGCTGTGGGTGGCCCGTTGGCTGCTGTACCGCACCGCCGAGGACTTCAAGGTCTCCGCGACCCTCGACCCGAAGCCGGTCAAGGGCGACTGGAACGGCGCGGGCGCGCACACCAACTTCTCCACCAAGGCGATGCGCGAGGGCTACGACGCGATCATCACCGCCTGCGAGTCCCTCGGCGAGGGCTCCAAGCCGATGGACCACGTCAAGAACTACGGCGCCGGCATCGACGACCGCCTCACCGGCCTGCACGAGACCGCACCGTGGAACGAGTACTCGTACGGCGTCTCGAACCGCGGTGCCTCCGTGCGCATCCCGTGGCAGGTCGAGCGGGACGGCAAGGGCTACATCGAGGACCGCCGTCCGAACGCCAACGTCGACCCGTACGTCGTGACCCGGCTCCTCGTCGACACCTGCTGCGCCGCCCTGGAGAAGGCCGGCCAGGTCTGATTCCGGCCATGAGCAGCACCTGGGCGCCCGCTTCGTCAGCGGGCGCCCTCTTGTTCCCGTACTCCATCTGCTTCAATAAGGGCATGGCCGACTTCCAGAACACCCGCGCTCAAGGTCGTCACGACCTTGAGCCGTTCTGGCCTTCCCGCCAGCACCACGACTTCGACCGTGTGTGTTGCCGCGCGACGAACGCGCAGGCCCTCTAACGCCGTTCCCCGTCCCGCACGGGTCGCACGGCCTTCGGTCGGCGCGCATGACGTACGTCCTCTCCCAGACGGCCTCTCGCGCGAAAGAGTTGACCTTCCATGGCACACGCCCGCCCGCTCCCCGTTGCCCACTCCCCCGCTCCCGCCCGGCACCGGCTGCGCGCCGTCGAGCGGGACGAGGTCGCCCCGCCCGCACCGCAGCTCGACGTCTCCGCGTTCCTGCCGCCGGGCGCCACCCTGCTGCCGGCCCCGCCGCACACGCTGCCCGCACTGCCCGGCCGGCCGCCGATGATCGGCTACCTGGTGCTCGTCCCGGCCGACCAGCAGACGCTGCTCACCGCGCCCCCGGCCGAGGAGCCCGCGCCGCCCGCCACCTCCAGTGACACGCTCATCACGATCGACGGCGGGGAGCGCACCGCCGCCGTCGACGGACGCCCGCTCGATCTGACCTACCTCGAGTTCGAGCTGCTCGCCCACCTCGTCGCGCATCCGCACCGGGTGCACACCCGCGACCAGCTCGTCACCACCGTGTGGGGCTACGGGCACGTCGGGGACGGCCGCACCGTGGACGTCCACGTGGCCCGGCTGCGCCGCAAGCTGGGCGCCGAGCACCGCCGGACGATCCAGACCGTCCGCCGCGTCGGCTACAAGTACGCGCCGCCCGCCGGCCGCTGATCCGCACGGACCGGCCCGGGGGTGTACCCAGTGACACCCCGGGCCGGGTGCCGTTCCCCCTGACGCGGCGGCGCCACGCCCGCGACACTGTGGGGGAACGGTCGGGCCGGTGGACGGAGCAGCGGAATGGGTACGAGGGCGCGGAGCGCCGTGGTGGCGGGACTGCGGGGGCTGGCCCTGGCCGTGGTCGGGTTCGCCGGGTCGGTCACCCTGTTCGTGCTGACCGTCCTGTCACTGGCCTTCGTCCTGCTCGGCGTCGGCGCGCTGACCACCCCCTGGATCCTGGACCTCGTACGGCACTGGGCGAACTGGCGGCGGGCCGTCGCCGCCGAGTGGTGCGGGGTGCGGATCCCGGCGGCGTACCGGCCGTTTCCGGCCGATCTGCCCGGCGGGGTGCTCGGGCAGGTGACGCGCTGCCGGCTGATGCTCGGGGACCCGGCGACCTGGCGGGACCTGCGCTGGCTGCCCGTCGACATGACGGCCGGGTTCGCGACGGCGCTGCTGCCCGCCGCGCTCGTCCTCTACCCCGTCGAGGGGTACGCGCTCGCGGCCGGGCTGTGGCGGGTCTTCACGGACGGCACGCACATCGGCTGGTGGTACGCGTTCGTGCCGGTCTCCGGGCAGGGCACCGCGCTGCTCGCCGCGCTCCTCGCCACGGTGTTCCTCGGCGTCGCGCTGTTCGTGGCGCCGGCGCTGCTCAAGGCGCACTTCCAGCTGACCCGGGCCGTGCTCGTGCCCGCCGACGGCGAACTCGCCGAGCGGGTAAGGGTGTTGACGGACACCCGCAAGGACGCGGTGGACACGTCGGCGGCCGAACTGCGGCGCATCGAGCGGGATCTGCACGACGGGGCGCAGGCCCGGCTCGTCGCGATGGGCATGGACCTCGGCACGATCGAGGCGCTCATCGAGAAGGACCCCGCGAAGGCGAAGGAGATGGTGGCGCGGGCCCGCCGGTCCTCCGCCGACGCGCTGACCGAACTGCGCGACCTGGTGCGCGGGATCCATCCGCCGGTGCTCGCCGAGCGCGGTCTCGGCGACGCGGTACGGGCCCTCGCGCTGCGGCTGCCGGTGAGCGCCGAGGTCGGCGTCGAGACGGCGGGGCGGGCGGACGCCCCGGTCGAGTCGGCGGCCTACTTCGCGGTGAGCGAGGCGCTGGCGAACGTGGTCAAGCACGCGGGCGCGGACCGGGTCTGGGTCGACATCCGGCACGAGGACGGCCGGCTGCGGATCGCGGTCACCGACGACGGCAGGGGCGGTGCGGCGGTCGAGGCGGGCGGCGGACTCGCCGGGATCGAGCGCCGGCTCGGTACATTCGACGGTGTCCTCGCCGTCAGCTCCCCCGCGGGCGGTCCGACCATGGTGACCATGGAGATCCCTTGCGTGTTGTCCTAGCCGAAGACCTGTTCCTGCTGCGGGACGGCCTGGTGCGGATGCTGGAGGCGTTCGACTTCGAGATCGCGGCCGCCGTCGAGAGCGGGCCCGAACTCACCAAGGCCCTCGCCGAGTTGGCGCCCGACGTCGCCGTCGTCGACGTACGGCTGCCGCCCTCGCACACGGACGAGGGCCTGCAGTGCGCGCTCGCGGCGCGCCGGGCACGGCCCGGCCTGCCGGTCCTGGTGCTCTCGCAGCACGTGGAGCAGCTGTACGCCCGTGAACTGCTGGCCGACGGGAACGGCGGGGTCGGCTATCTGCTGAAGGACCGGGTGTTCGACGCGGAGCAGTTCGTCGACGCGGTGCGCCGGGTCGCGGCGGGCGGCACGGCGATGGACCCGACGGTGATCCAGCAGCTCCTGGCGCGGCGGGGCGTGGAGGAGCCGCTCGGCGGGCTGACCCCGCGGGAGCTGGAGGTGCTGGAGCTGATGGCGCAGGGCCGCTCGAACGCGGCGATCGCGGGGCAGCTCGTGGTCACCGAGCGCGCCATCGCCAAGCACACCTCCAACATCTTCCTCAAGCTCGGCCTGCCCGTGTCCGACGACGACAACCGGCGGGTGCTGGCCGTGCTCCGGTACCTCGACAGCCGCTGAACGCACCACGGTTCAGGGCCGGTTGAACGCAGGGGCCCCTTCTCACGTACGTAGTCCCATGGGACGCACCTCAAGGACCTCAAGGAAAAGGCGCTCTTCGCTGGCGACGCGCATGACCGTCGCGTCGGCCGCGCTGCTCCTGGGCGGGGGTGGGCTGGCCGCGGTCAACGTGTACGCGTCGGCCCATGAAGAGGACCCGCAGGAGACGGAGCAGGTGGGCCAGGTGGTGGCCACGATCGACTGTCCGGACGTCGGGACCGCGCTGGCCGACGTGCCGGAGGCGGCACGCGGCGAGGTCGACGGTGAACTCGCCGCGCTCGACCGGCAGATCACCGAGGCCTATCAGCGGCTCGCGGACAACCAGGACGCGGCCGCGCGGGACCCGCAGTTCGTCGACAACAGCATTCTGGGCCCGCTCGAGGACCAGCGCACCGCCGTCCTCGGCCGGATCGCCGAGGACATCCGGCGGGCGGGCGGACAGCCGCCGGACGGGCTGGACGCGATGGCCGCGTGCACGGGGCGGGCGTCGGACGCGCCCGCGCCCTCCGCGAGCCCGGGGCCGCCGGGCGGGGGCAACGGGCCCGAGGCGAGCGACTTCGTCGACATCGAGTCCGTGCAGCCGAACGCGCAGGCCCCGCGCAACCGCCGCGGCGCCTCCCGCGGCAGCTTCACCACCAAGTGCGGGCGCAACGAGAACGGCAAGTTCAACCCGGACAACGTGATCGTCGCGCCCGGCGTGAGCAACGGCGCCCACCACATGCACGACTACGTCGGCAACCAGGCCACCGACGCGTTCTCGAGCGACGACGACCTCGCGGCCGGTGACACCAGCTGCCGCAACCAGGGCGACCGGTCCACGTACTACTGGCCGGTGCTGCGGCTGCAGAACGGCGAGGACGAGAACGACGCGGGCGCGGACGGCGGCGGCAAGGACCAGAACGTGGGCGAGATCCAGACGCCCGCGTCGGTGACGCTGAGGTTCGACGGGAGTCCGGTCTCCAAGGTCGTGCCGATGCCGCGCTTCCTGCGGATCATCACCGGCGACGCGAAGGCCTTCACCAACGGTGACGCGAACGCCAACGCGTCGTGGAGCTGCACCGGCTTCGAGGACCGGCAGCTGAAGGACAAGTACCCGATCTGCCCGGACGGTTCGCGGGTCGTGCGCACCTTCCGCTTCCAGAGCTGCTGGGACGGAGTGAACACGGACAGCGCCAACCACCGTACGCACGTGGCGTTCGAGGACCCGCGCACGGGCGCCTGCCCCGAGGGGTTCAAGGCGATCCCGCAGCTCGTGCAGCGGATCGTGTACGACGTGCCGCCGGGGCCCGGCTTCGCGGTCGACTCGTTCCCCGAGCAGCTGCACAAGCCGGTGACCGACCACGGCGACTTCATCAACGTCTTCGACGAGCGGCTGATGCGGCGGGTGGCCGCCTGCATCAACCGGGGCGACCGCTGCCGGTGACGCCCTGTCAGTGGTGGCCGTGGTGCGCCGAGGAGCGCTCCACGACCCCGCCGAGCCGGTCCCGCAGCGCTGTCACGACCCGCTCGGGGCCGGCGGCGACCCAGCGGCGGCCGACGAGATAGGTGCCGCCGTAGTCGTCGGCGGCGTCCAGCCACTCGGCGCGGCCGCGGTCGGTGGCGAAGGTGGCCAGGACGTAACGGCTGCTCCCCGAGCCGCAGTTGGCCTGGCGCAGATCCGCCGCGTCGGTCTGCACGTCGGGTGTGCAGCCGGCGCGGCGGGCGAGCTGTTCGAGGGTGCCGGTCGCCGTGCGGGGGGCCTGCGGCCGCTCCGCCTGGCCCGCCGCGCATCCGGCGACGGCGAGCGCCCCGGCGACCGCGATCCCCAGCAAGCCCGTCCTCGTCCCGTACCTCATCCGGCCCTCCTGTCTCGTGGTGCCCGGGACTGCGACACGTTCTCGCCGACTCCGCGCACACCGTTGAGCACCCGCGTGCCTGCGGTTAACGTGCGCCGCACCATTCGCGACGCAGGGGGTAATCCACGCATGTCCGCACCGACGCGACGCACGGTCCTCGGCACGGCGGGTGCCATCGGACTCGGGACGGCCCTCGGCGGCCTCGTCCTGCCGGCGCCCGCACACGCGGCTCCGGCGCTTGATACGGACGCGGCGCGTGCCGCGCTCAACCGCCGGCTGCCGCGGCACGCGGACCAGTTCCGGCTGAGACTGACGCCCGGTCAGGGCGGCGGCGACCGGTTCCGGGTGACCGGGGAGACGGGCCGCGTCGAGGTGGAGGGGACGACCCCGGCCGTGCTGCTGGCCGGGGTCCACTGGTATCTGAAGTACACGTGCGGGGCGCACATCGCCTGGAACGGCGACCAGCTGGACCTGCCGGACCGGCTGCCCGCGCCGGACCGGCCGCTGGAGCGCTCGACGGCGCTGCCCCACCGGTTCGCCCTGAACGACACGAACGACGGCTACACGGCGCCGTTCGCCGGGTGGGCGTACTGGGAGCGGATGATCGACGTCCTGGCGCTGCACGGCTGCAACGAGGTGCTGGTCGTCGCGGGCATGGAGGCCGTCTACCACCGGGTCCTGAAGGACTTCGGGTACAGCGACGCGGAGGCGCGGGCCTGGCTGCCGGCGCCCTCGCACCAGCCGTGGTGGCTGCTGCAGAACCTCTCCGGGTACGGCGGCCCGCTCTCACCGGAGCTGATCGCGGAGCGCGCCGCGCTGGGCCGCCGGATCGCGGACCGGCTGCGCGAGCTGGGGATGCGGCCGGTGCTGCCGGGCTACTACGGGCACGTGCCGAAGGGGTTCGTCGAGCGGAACGGCGGCGACGCGCACGTGGTGCCGCAGGGCGTGTGGCACGGCTTCGAGCGGCCGGACTGGCTGGATCCGCGCACGGACGCGTTCACACGGGTCGCCGGGTCCTTCTACGGGCACCAGCGGGACGTGTTCGGGGCGGTCGACGCGTTCAAGATGGACCTGCTGCACGAGGGCGGCACGGCCGGTGACGTGCCGGTCGGGGACGCGGCGCGGGGCGTCGAGCGGGCGTTGCAGCGGAACCGGCCGGGGGCCGTCTGGGTGATCCTGGGCTGGGAGGCGAATCCGCTCCCCGCGCTCCTGGACGCCGTGGACAAGCGGCGGATGCTGATCGTCGACGGGGTCTCGGACCGGTTCACGTCGGTGACGGACCGGGAGGAGGACTGGGGCGGCACCCCGTACACGTTCGGCACGATCCCCAACTTCGGCGGGCGTACGACGATCGGGGCCCGCGCACACATCTGGAACGAGAAGTTCTTCGCCTGGCGCGACAAGCCGGGCAGCGCGCTCACGGGCACGGCGTACATGCCGGAGGGCACCGACCGCGATCCGGCCGCGTTCGAGCTGTGGTCCGAACTGGCGTGGACCGAGGGCCCGTTGGACCTGCCCGCCTGGTTCGACGGGTACGCGGGCTTCCGGTACGGGAAGGACGACAAGGACGCCCGCGCCGCGTGGCGGGCACTTCAGGAGACGGCGTACCGGCACACGGCGCGCGAGCGGTCCGACCCGCACGACTCGCTGTTCGCGGCGCGCCCGGACCTGGCGGCGGACAGCGCCGCCTACTACGCGCCGAACGCCCTCTCCTACGATCCGGCCCGCTTCGACGCCGCGCTCGCCGGGCTCCTGGGCGTGGCGGGGAGCCTGCGGGGCAGCGCCGCCTACCGCTACGACCTGGTGGACGTGGCCCGGCAGGCGCTCGCGCACCGCAGCCGCCAGTTGCTGCCGCAGCTGAAGGCGGCGTACGGGGCGAAGGACGCGGCCGCGTTCAAGGCGCTGTCCACGCTGTGGCTGAAGCTGATGCGGCTCTCGGACGACGTGACCGGCACCGATCCTGCGTTCCTGCTGGGCCCGTGGATCCAGGACGCGCGGGCGATGGCGACGAGCGAGGCGGAGCGGGCCGAGTTCGAGCGCTGCGCGAAGGTGCTGATCACGGTGTGGGGCGACCGGGCCACCTCGGACCCGGGCCATCTGCACGAGTACGCGAACCGCGAATGGCAGGGCCTGACGGCCGACTTCTACCTGCCGCGCTGGCAGAAGTGGCTGGACACGCTCGAGGACGCGCTGGCGCGCGGCGAGGCCCCGGCGGCCGTCGACTGGTTCGCGTTCGAGGAGCCGTGGACGCGGGAGCGCAAGGACTATCCGCTGCGGCCGTACGGGGACGCGTACAAAACGGCCGACCGGGTGCGGGACGTGCTCGCGCGGGCCCCCTACCAGGGCACCCTGAAGGTGTCGGCGGACCCCGCCGCCTTCCCGCCGGGCGGGCACGCGCGCGTGGCGGCCACGTTCCGCAACGTCAACGGGCTGCGGGCGACGGGCCGCGTCGACTTCGCGCTGTCCGGGCTCGACGCCGAGCCCGAGGGCGCCACCTCGCTGGAGCGGGTGGAGCCGGCGGGCGAGGGCACGGTGGCCTGGCGGGCGAGCGCGCCGGGCACCCCGCTGGACCGGCCGCTGCGCCCGCTGCCTTACACGATCGACGTGGAGTACGGGCCGCTGGGCGAGGACCGGGTCACGTACGCGCACCGGGGCACGCTCTTCGAGGCGGGACCGCTGGAGGCGGGCTGGCGGACGTACTCCGGCAACGCCGCTGTGTTCGGGCAGTTGGACGACCGGTTCGCGATCGACGGCGGCGGCGCGGACCTGTGGAAGGGCACAGCGGAGTTCGGCACGGCGTACCGGGCGGCGGCGTTCACGGACGGCTCGGCGGCCGAGCTGCGGGTGGACACGCAGGCGGTGACCGGTGCCTGGGCGCGGGCCGGGATCATCGTGCGCAACTCCCTCGCCACGCCCGGCGCGCAGGGCTTCCTGAACCTGTCGGTGACCCCGTCCAACGGTGTCGTGCTGTCCTACGACTCCAACGGCGACGGGACGCTGGACACGTACAGGCGGATCACCGGGATCAAGGCGCCGGTGCTGCTGCGGCTGTCCCGGTCGGGCGGCTCGTACACCGGGGCGTGCTCGACGGACGGCGGGACGACCTGGCGGACGGTGGCGACCGTGACGGTGCCCGGTGCGGCGGCGGTGCAGGACGCGGGCCTGTTCATGAGCGCGACGAACGGGGGCAACGGGGCGCGCGGAACAGTGGAGTTCAGCGGCTGGCGGTTGACGTAGATCACGTCGCGGAAACTGTGACCATCGCACGAGTCACTCGTTCTGCTGAACGTGCAGTCGCAGACGTCGCAGTCCAAGGTGCAGTCCCCGGCTCCGCCCCCGGGCGCGGCCACCGTCGTCGATGTCGAGCAGGCCGAGGCCTCTCTCGTCGAGCACTACCCGCGGCTCGTGCGGCTCGCGTACCTGGTGCTGCCGCCGACGCTCGGCCGCAACCGCCGGGTGCTCACGGCCCACGCGGTGACCCAGCGCGCCCTGCCGCGCGGCCGTACGGGGACGGCGCCCCCGTCGATCCCGGCGCAGCGCGGCGGCGCCCGGCGCGCCGCCGATCCCGCGTACGCGTACGTGCGGGCGCGGGTGCTGCGGGCGGCGCTGGACGCGGGGCGGCCGCTGCTGCGGGCGGCGTGGCCGCGCCGGGCCCAACTGCCGCCGCTGCTGCCGCAGGTGTGGGGACTGCGCCTGTTCCCGAAGTCGGGCGGCGCCGACGAACTGGCCCTGGACCAGCGGCTGTCGGCGCTCACCGGGCCCGGCCGGGCCGCGTACGTGCTGCACGGTCTGGAGCGGCTCGACGACGCGGCCCTGCGGTCCGTGCTCGGGGCGGCGGGCTGCGACGTGGAGGAGGTGACGGCCGCGCTCGCCGAGGCAGGCGGGCTGCGCGCGGAGGACGGCTCGGAGGCGGCCGCCCTGCTGGCCTCCCCCGAGTTCGACCCCTGCTCGCTGCACGCACGGCCGCCGGACCTGATGCGGCGGCGCCAGCATGTGAAGGCGGTCGTCGCGGGGCTCGCGGCGGTCCTGGTGTGCGGGGCGCTGCTCGGGCTGCCCGGCGACAGCTGGGGCCCCGAGGGTGCGGCGGCGCCCTCGTACGCGCGCAATCCGGCGGCGCAGGCGGCGCTGGACCCGGGGAAGCTGACACGGGTCGCGGCGACGGCGTGGCAGGGCTCGGCGCGGACGGACTTCTCGGTGTGGCCGGCGCGGGGCTCGCTGACCGGCGACCGGGAGCTGCTGCGCCGGGCGCTCGCGGTGTGGGCGCGGCCGGGCGGCACGGTCCAGGTGTCGGCGACGCCCGGCACCCCGGCGGGCGCGCCGCCCGGCCCGCCGCAGCTGCTGTACGCGGGCTCGGTGGACGGGGCGCGGATCGTGCTGTTCCACGACGGGCTGCGGCTGGTGCGGTACGCGGAGCCGCAGCACGGGACGAGCGGCGCCGCGCTCGACTTCGCGCGGGTGGACGGAGCGGCGGCCCCGGAGTCCGGCGCGGTGATCGTCGACCGCACCGACGGGAACGTCCGCTACCTCACGGCCCCCTGGGTGACCGGCGCGGCCGTGCGGGACCTGCTGGCGCCGGACGCGGCGCCGCGCCGGCTGGCCCGGACGAAGGACGGGGTCACGGCCCCGTTCCCGAGCCCGGCCGTCTCGGCGTCCTGCACGGGGTGGAACGCACTGGCGCTCACCGACGCCGACGGCACCCGGCTCGCCACCGACCTCGGCGAGCTGGTGCCCGCGCATCTGACGGCGGGGCGCCCGGACGCGCCGCGCGAGTCCCGGCCCGGCGACTGGTCGGCGACGGCCTGCTCCCTCGCCGCGGCCCGCTCGCACGGGGTCCGCTCCGTGAACGCGTGGGCGTACGCGCGCCAGCCGCTGCCCGAGGCGGGCGGCGAGGCCCGCTGGGTGTGCACCCGGGCCGAGACCTGGCGCGGCGGCGGTCCGCGCATCCTGGCCCTGTTCCGGGCGCCGGGCGTGGCCGGGGCGGTGGTGGCGGCCCGCTCGCAGAACGCCCCGGCGTGCGGCGGCCGGGACCCTCGGGTGCTCGCCGGGGTGCGCTGGAAGTCGCGGGCCGGGACCTGGTATCTGGTCGCGGCGGGCAGTCCGGGCCTGGGCTCGGTGACGGCGGCGGGCACGACGGGGAGCGGGCCGACGCTGGCGGTGCGGGTGGCGCGGGGCACGAAGGCGAGCCTGTCGGGGCGGACCCGGGACGGGGTGCGGATCGACCCGCTGGGCTGATCCGAGGGCCGGTCCCGGGCGGGCATCCGGACTGCTCCCGGGCCGGCATCTTGCTGACGATCACGTAAAGAAAGTCGGTTCCGGGGGGTGTCCAGGCGCTCTACCGCTCAGTACATTGACGGCATGTCTAATAAGCGCGTCACGCTGAAGGCACGCCAGGTGTCCTTCGCCTGGGACAAGACTCCCCTGCACTGGCTGCCCGACGACCCGTTCACCACGCACACCATCAATGTGCTGCATCTCCTGCTGCCCGCGGGTGAACGCTGGTTCGTGCACGTGTACAAGCAGGTGCTGCCCTTCATCCGTGACGACCGGCTCCGCGAGGACGTCATCGGCTTCATCGGCCAGGAGGCCATGCACGCGCAGGCCCACGACGAGGTGCTGCCGCACCTGCGCGAGCAGGGCCTGGACCCGACGCCGTACACCGCGCAGGTGGACTGGTTCTTCGAGAAGCTGCTCGCCGACCGGACGCTGCCGCCGGGCAAGGCCCGCCAGTGGTGGCTGATGGAGCGGGTCGCGCTGATCGCGGCGATCGAGCACTACACCGCGTTCCTCGGCAACTGGGTGCTGAACGCCGAGGAGCTGGACCGGCGCGGCGCCGACCCGATGATGCTGGACCTGCTGCGCTGGCACGGCGCGGAGGAGGTCGAGCACCGCTCGGTGGCCTTCGAGCTGTTCATGCACCTCGACGGCAGCTACCGGCGCCGGGCCCGCACCTGGGCCACCGCGTTCGCCGCCCTGATGTTCCTGTGGCAGCGCGGCGCGCGCTTCTTCATGGAGAACGACCCGACGCTCCTGGACGGCAAGGCCTCGTTCAAGGCCTTCTACCAGGGCGGCAAGAAGGGCGTGCTGCCGTCGACGCCCGACATGCTGCGGTCCATCCCGCGCTACCTGAGCCGCGACTACCACCCCGAGCAGGAGGGCGACACCGACCAGGCCGTCGCCTACCTCGCGTCCTCGCCCGCCGCCCGCGCCGCCGAGGCCCGCGAAGGAGCCGCCCGATGAAGGCCCGCACGCTGCGCAAGGCCGTCCTCGTCGCCGGCGCCGCGCTCGTCGTGCGCCGCGCCCTGCGCCGCCGCATCAAGGACTCCCCGCTGTGGCCGCTGCCGGCCCTGGAGGAGCCGACGTCCGGGCGTCCGCGCGCCCGCGCACTGCGGCTGCTCGTCGCCGGGCACGAGCAGGTGGCCGACGGCGTCGTCCAGCTCCGCCTGGAAGGCACGAACCTGCCCGCGTGGCAGCCCGGCGCCCACCTCGACCTCGTCCTGCCCTCCGGCCTGATCCGGCAGTACTCGCTGTGCGGCGACCCCGAGGACACGTCCTCGTACACGGTCGCGACCCGGCTGATACCGGCCGAGGAGGGCGGGCGGGGCGGCTCGCGCGAGGTGCACGAGCAGCTCGCGCAGGGCGCCGAGATCGAGATCCGCGGCCCGCGCAACCGGTTCCCGCTCCAGGAGGGCGCGCCGGCGTACCTGTTCGTCGCGGGCGGCATCGGCATCACGCCGGTCCTGCCGATGCTGCGCGCCGTCGAGGCCCGCGGCGCCGAGTGGCGGCTGCTCTACGCGGGCCGGACCCGGTCCTCCATGCCGTTCCTGGAGGACGTCCTCAAGCTCGACGGGCAGCGGGGGCGGGTCACCGCCGTCGCCGAGGACGAGGACGGGCGGCCCGACCTCGCGGCCGCGCTCGGGGCCACCGCGCCCGGCACCGCCGTGTACTGCTGCGGCCCCGAGGGCCTGATGGCGGCGGTCGAGGACCTGCTGCCCGAGGGCCGCGAACTCCACCTGGAGCGCTTCGCCCCGCGCAATTCGGCCGGCGGGAACGGGCCGTTCGAGGTCGAGCTGCGGCGCAGCGGCAAGGTCGTCCAGGTGGCGGCGGACACCACGGTGCTCGCGGCGCTGCGCCCCGAGGTGCCGGGTCTGGCCTACTCGTGCGAGCAGGGGTTCTGCGGGACCTGCCAACAGCGGGTGGTCGAGGGCGAGATCGACCACCGCGACGAGCTGCTCACGGACGCGGAGCGCGACGACTCGATGCTGATCTGTGTCTCCCGCTGCCGCGGCGAGCGCCTGGTTCTCGATCTCTGAGGCGAGGCGCCCGCCAGTGTCTCCCAGTGATCTCGACGGCCTGATCCGCTCGGTAGAGTGTTCGGTATGACTACCGGGGTGCGGCGCAGATTGGGAGTCGAGGAGCGGCGGCGGCAGTTGATCGAGGTCGCCCTCGAACTGTTCAGCAACCGCTCCCCCGACGAGGTCTCCATCGACGAGATAGCGGCCGCCGCGGGCATCTCGCGGCCGCTCGTCTACCACTACTTCCCGGGCAAACTCAGCCTGTACGAGGCCGCGTTGCAGCGGGCCGCGCAGGATCTCGCGGAGCGCTTCGAGGAGCCGCAGGACGGGCCGCTCGGGGCGCGGCTGCTGCGCGTGATGAGCCGCTTCTTCGACTTCGTGGACGAGCACGGGCCCGGTTTCTCGGCGCTGATGCGCGGCGGCCCGGCCGTCGGCTCCTCGACGACGAACGCGCTGATCGACTCCGTCCGGCAGGCCGCGTACGTCCAGATCCTGGCGCATCTGCAGGTGACCCGGCCGAGCCCGCGCCTGGACCTCGTGGTCCGCTCGTGGGTCTCGCTCGCCGAGTCGACGGCGCTGATCTGGCTGGACGGGCGCCGCATCCCCCGCGAGGAGCTCGAGCGGCAACTGGTGCACGACTTCGCGGCGCTGGCCGCCGTGAGCGCCGCCTACGACGAGGAGATGGCGGCGCTGCTGCGCCGCATCCTCGCCGCCGAGCCGGCCGACGGGCCCTTCACGGACCTGGTCGAACGGCTCGCGCTGCTGGCCCCCGTGTAGCCGCTCAGGCGATCGCGGAGCGGTACGCCGGGTCGAGGTCCCGCACCTCGACCGACAGGTGGACCCCCGCCGGGTCCTGGATGTGCGCGGGCAGCAGCCCGAGCACGGTCTCGGCGAGCGCCGCCTTGGCCTCTTCGGTGCGGCCCGCGAGCAGCGCGATCTCGACGTGCAGCACCTGGACCGGCTCGGCGCCGTCGCCGACCACGTTCTCCCCGGCGCTGCGGAACGTCGTCTTGCAGGCCGGGATCCGGGCGGCGACCTTGTCGACGCAGGCCTGGTGGACGGCGCCGGCGAGCCCGTCGTGGTCCAGCCGTTCGTCGAGGCCGGCGGAGTGGTCGACGGTGATCAGCGGCATGTTCTCGGCTCCGGTTACGTGTGTTTCTGGGCAGGTCCTCGCACAGCCTTGTCGGTGCCGCGGGGCCGCACAAATCGCGCCCACGGGGTGGACGGCAGGGGCACGTTCGCGGCCGCCGCCCGGTGGGGCTTCTCGCGCCCCGCGGCGGAGCCGCTGATCGATACAGCCCCGCGCCCCGGATGAGGCTGCGCCTCATCAGGGAAATGCGACCCGAAGGGTCTGCATTTCAGGGGCGCGGGGAACTGCGCGACCAGCCCCCACCGGGCGGGAGGTCGCGACCGTGGCATCAGGCGGCTCCATGGGGCGTGACCGGCCCACAGACGAACCGCACACCGGGCGATAAAGTCGGCCCGTGACAGCGCGATTGGCCGACATAGCGGCACAGGCGGGGGTCAGCGAAGCGACGGTCAGCCGCGTGCTCAACGGCAAACCCGGCGTCGCCGCGGCCACCCGGCAATCCGTCCTCGCCGCCCTCGACGTCCTCGGCTACGAACGCCCCGTGCGGCTGAAACAGCGCAGCGCGGGCCTGATCGGCCTGATCACCCCGGAGCTGGAGAACCCCATCTTCCCGGCGCTCGCCCAGGTCGTGGTGCAGGCCCTGACCCGGCAGGGGTTCACCCCCGTACTGGCGACGCAGACACCGGGCGGCTCGACCGAGGACGAGCTGACCGAGATGCTCGTGGACCGCGGGGTGAGCGGCATCATCTACGTGTCCGGCCTGCACGCCGACACGACGGCGGACACCCGGCGCTACGAGCGACTGCGCGGCCAGGGCGTCCCGTTCGTGCTCGTGGACGGCTTCTCCGCGTCGGTCGCGGCGCCGTTCATCTCCCCCGACGACCGGGCCGCGGCGGCGCTCGCCGTGACGCACCTGGTCTCGCTCGGCCACACCCGGATCGGACTGGCGCTCGGCCCGAAGCGGTTCGTGCCGGTGCAGCGCAAGACCGAGGGCTTCGTACGCGCGATGCGCGAGCGGCTCGGACTGTCCCCCGAGGACGTGGAGCGGGACTTCGTCGAGCACTCCCTGTACACGCTCGAGGGCGGTCAGGCGGCGGCCTCGGCGCTGCTCGACCGGGGCTGCACGGCGCTCGTCTGCGCCAGCGACATGATGGCACTGGGTGCCGTGCGAGCGGTGCGGCAGCGCGGCCTCGACGTGCCGCGGGACGTGTCGGTGGTCGGCTTCGACGACTCCCCGCTCATCGCGTTCACGGACCCGCCGCTGACCACGATCCGCAAGCCCGTGCACGCGATGGGTCAGGCCGCCGTCAACACGCTGCTCGAGGAAGTCGCCGGGACGCCGGCGCCGCACAGCGAGTTCGTCTTCATGCCCGAGCTGGTCGTCAGGGGCTCCACTGCCTCGGCCCTTGGGGGTCCGGCTCGTTCCTGAGGTGTAGGGGGTGCGTTCAGGACCCGCCCGAGGGATGATCGGACAGGGGGGTGGAATCTGGCAGACTCTGCGTCTATGGGTGAAAAGACCGTGACGACTGTGGAAGGCCGACAAGGGCCCACCAACTCACCCATCGCGGACGATCGCGCCGGGGAGCGGGAGCCTGGCCGACTGCGTCGTCTGCGCGCCCCGCGCCGCCCGCGTCTGTGGTTCGAGATCCTTCTGATCGCGGTGAGTTACTGGACGTACTCCCTGGTGCGCAACGCGGTACCGGAGCAGCGGCCCCAGGCCCTGCGGAACGCGGACTGGATCTGGCAGGCCGAGCAGCATCTAGGCATCGCCGTCGAGCAGAGCGTCAACCATGCCGTGAACGCCGTCACTTGGCTCGTCGTCGGCATGAACTACTACTACGCGACGCTCCACTTCGTCATCACGCTCGGTGTCCTCGTGTGGCTGTTCCGTCGCCATCCGGGCCGGTACGCGGCGACACGGCTCGTCCTCTTCGCCACCACCGCGGTCGCGCTGGTCGGCTACTACTTCTATCCGCTGGCGCCGCCGCGCCTGATGACCGGCGGGCACTTCATCGACACGGTCGCCGTGCACGAGACCTGGGGCTCCATGGCCTCCGGCAACCTCAAGAACATGTCGAACCAGTACGCGGCCATGCCGTCCATGCATATCGGCTGGTCGCTGTGGTGCGGGCTCACCATCTTCGCGCTGGCGTCGGTGCCGTGGGTCCGTGTGCTGGGTCTTCTGTACCCGGCGGTCACGCTGGTCGTCATCGTGGCCACGGCGAACCACTTCTGGCTGGACGCGGTGGGCGGCATGGCGTGCCTCGCCTTCGGTTACGCGGTGGCGTGGGTCTGGTACGGGGCCCTGCCGTATGCGTTGCCTCGGGCGGTGGCGACGGGATCCGCGCCCGTTCTGCCGATGAAGGTGTAGTCGCGGCCGCGGCCCGGTGGGGCTTCTCGCGCCCACGCGGCGGAGCCGCACATCGACACAGCCCCGCGCCCCTGAGATGCACACCCTTCGGGTGGCATCTCCCCGATGAGGCGCAGCCTCATCAGGGGCGCGGGGAACTGCGCGACCAGCCCCCACCGGCCGCAGACCCGTCTCTACCGGTCCCACCCCTCCCAGGGGGTCACTCCCCGCGATGCACGATCCGCCCCCCGACCGTCGTCAGACGGACCGGCGCCTGCGCCAGCTCATCGGCCGGCGCCAGGACCGGGTCGAGCCCCAGCACGGTCAGATCCGCCCGCAGCCCCACCTCGATCCGCCCCCCGAGATGCGCCTCGCCGGAGGCGATCGCCGCATGCGAGGTGACCCCTTCGAGCGCCTCGAGCCCCGACAGGCCCTGCCCCGCCCCCGCCGCCCCTTCCGGCACCCGGGCCATGGCCAGCACCCGCCGCGCGTCGAAGTGCGCGATCGGCCAGTCGGACCCGAGCGCGAGCACCGCCCCCGCGTCCCGCAGATCCCGCGTGCGCCAGGCCCGCCCGGCCCGCTCCGCGCCCAGCCGCTGCGACCACTCGTCGCTGTGGTCGCCCTTCGTGTACGCGGTGTGCGGCGGCTGCATGGACGCGGCGACGCCGAGCGCGGCGAAGCGCGGCAGCGTGTCGTCCGGCACCGTCTCGATGTGCTCGATGCGGTGCGCGTCGCGACCGCTCGCGCCGAGCGCCTCGATCGTGTCGAGGGCGTGCCGTACGGCGGCGTCGCCGATGGCGTGGGTGGCGGTGCGGACTCCGGCCGCGTGCAGGGTGCGTACGGCGTCGCTGTACGCCTGCGGGTCGGGCCAGAACGCGTCCGTGCCGCGGCCGTGGCAGTCGGCCTGCTCCAGCCAGGCGGTGCCGCCCTCGACGGTCCCGTCCATGAAGAACTTGACCGCGCCGACCCGCCAGTCGCGGCCGCCGCGCTTCTGGAGGGCGATCAGCTCGTCGAGGCCGTCCTGGTCCACGCCGGGCATGCACCAGGGCGCGACGGTGAGCCGCAGCGGCAGGTCGGTGTCCTGCTCGACGGCGGCGAGGAGCTCGAGGTCGGCGCCGTCCATGACGTGGGCGCCGGTCAGTCCGGTGGCGGCCATGCCCTTGAGGAGGTCGACGAGGCCCGCGCGGCGCTTCTCGTACGAGAGCCGGGGCACGACCGCGTCGACGACGTCCATCGCGGCGTGCTCGATCAGGTGCCCGGTCGGGCGGCCCTCGGCGTCGCACACGATCTCGGCGCGCTGGGCGAACTCACGCGGGCCGGTCACCTGGGCGGCGGCCAGCGCGGCGGTGCTCGCGAGCGCGGAGTGGCCGTCGTAGAGGCGCAGGAAGGCGGGGGCGCCGTCCAGGACGTCCTCGATGAGGCCGTGGTGGACGGGGCGGCCGCCGAAGGCGTTGTGGTCCAGGCCCCAGCCGATGACCCAGCCGTCGATCCGGGGCGCCGAGCGCAGCGCCGCGCGGAGGGCGTCGAGGTCCTGGACGCCGGTGAGGTCGGCGCCGGCGGACATCTGCAGGCCCCAGACCGGGTGGCTGTGGGAGTCCACGAAGCCCGGGGTCACGGTGGCTCCGGCGAGACTCAGCCGCTCGGTCCCCGGGCCGCTCCAGTCGCGGGTCAGGGTGGCGGTGTCACCCAGTGCCGCGATCCGGCCGTCCTTGACCGCGAGGGCGGTGGCTTCCGGCTGGTGCGGGTTCAGGGTGCGGATGCGGGTGTCGGTGAGCAGGAGGTCGGCCTGGGGCATGGTGCGGGTCCGTTCTTGTTCGGGTGGGCGCGGCTCTACTTGCTGCCGAAGGCCTCGTAGACCTCGGGGCGGCGGGTCTTGAGGCGGTGGGCCAGGGGGAAGCCGAGGAGGAAGACCGCGGGGGCCACCGCGACCATGATCCAGTTGGCGAGCGGGGACGCTCCCGTGAAGAGGTCGATGTGGCCGATGACCAGGACGATCGCCGCTCCGAGCAGGACCGTCGCCACGGCCGGGGCCCAGAACGTGCGGGCGCGGCCCTCGCTGTGGGAGATCCGCCGGAAGAAGAACGGGACCGCGAGCGCCGCGAGGAGCTGGAGGGCCATGAGGCCGAGCATGCCGGGCGTGTTCACCCAGAGCAGCAGCTGGTTGTACGGGTCGGCGCCGGCCGCCCAGAACGCGAGGACGACGACCGCGCCGAGTGCGGTCTGGGCGAGCCCGGCGACGTACGGGGAGCGGTGCTTGGTGTGGACGCGGGCGAAGGAGCGCGGAAGGACTCCTTCGTCGGCCAGGGCCAGGCCGTAGCGGTTGATGGCGTTGTGGAAGGCGAGGAGGGAGGCGATGACGCTGGTGACGATGAGGACGTGCATCAGGTCGGCCGCCCAGCCTCCGACGAAGGTGGTGATGGCGGTGAAGAAGAGGTTCGCCGGGTCGCTTCCGGCGGCCTTGACCACGTCGGCGTCGCCGAAGGCCTGGACGGCGATCCAGACGGTGAAGGCGTAGAAGAGGCCGAGGAAGGCGACGGCGATGTAGGTGGCGCGCGGCACGGTGCGGTCGGGGTCGCGGGCCTCGCGGCGGTAGATGACGGTCGACTCGAAGCCGGTGAACGCGGCGAACGCGAAGGCCAGCACGGCGGCGGTGCCGGGCACGAGGACGTTGCCGGGCGCGAAGGACGCGGCGGACAGGCCGTGGGCGCCGCCCTTGAGGAGCACTCCCCCGGCGAGCAGGACGAGGATGCCGGTCTCGGCGACGAGCAGTACGCCGAGGAGTTTCGCGCCGAAGTCGATGGAGCGGAAGCCGCCGTACCAGATGAGGGCGAGCCCGGCGAGGGACACGGGCAGCCAGGGGACGTCGGCGCCGAACAGGGCGTGCACGGTGTCCTGGGTGGCGCTGCCCAGGAGCCCGTAGACGCCGATCTCCATGCCGTTGTAGCCGACCATGGCGAGCAGGGCGGCGCCGATTCCGGCGGGCCGGCCGAGGCCTTGGGTGATGTACGAGTAGAAGGCGCCGCCGCCCTTCACGTGCCGGCTCATCGTCGTGAAGCCGACGGCGAAGACGGCGAGCGTGAGGCCCGCGAGGAGGTAGCCGGCCGGGGCTCCGATGCCGCCGAGGGCGATGGCGATGGGCGCGACTCCGGCCATGACCGTGAGCGGGGCGGCTGCGGAGACGACGAAGAAGGCGATGTCGGAGGTGCCGAGGCTGCCGGTGCGCAGGCCGGCCGGGGCGGCGCTCGGCGGAGCGGTCTTCGGTGAGGTCACGGACATGCGGGGAGGGGCCCTTCAGGCGGCAGGCAGGAGCGGCGGAAGGCCGTGCCGGGTGACGGCGGGGCGTAAATCTAAAGGCTTTCGGTTTCCGCAATGTAACCTCCCCGTCGGGCCTACGGGAAGACCTGTTTTTCCGGAGGGGGCCCGCACGGGGACCGATGAGAGCGGAGAGCAGGACGGATGGGACGGCCGAGCAAGCCACTCCTGGACCGGGAGCGCATCACCACGACGGCGCTCCGGCTCGTCGACGAGACGGGCGAGTTCAGCGTGCCGCAGATCGCGCGGGCGCTCGGGGTGCAGACGGGCTCCGTCTACCACCACGTGGACGGGCGGGACGGCATCGTGGAGTTGCTGCGCGAGCGGGTCGCGGGGGCGATCGACCCGGCGCCGCTCACCTCGGGGCTGCCCTGGGACGAGGCGATGGCCGGCTGGGCCCGCGCCTACCGCGCCGCGTTCGCCGCGCACCCCCGCGCGATCCCGCTGCTGACCACGAACCCGGTGCGGGCGCCACGGGTCCTGGAACAGTACGAGCTGGCGGTACGGGTGCTGCTCGACGCCGGGTTCGCGCTGCGGGACGTGATGCCGCTGATCATCGCCCTGGAGAACATCGTGCTCGGCTCGGCCCTGGACATGGCCGCCCCGGAGACGATGTGGGAGCTGCCGGACGAGGTGGAGACCCCGCTCCTGCAACAGGCCCTGGCGGCCCTCCCGGACTCCCGCGCGGACGCTTCGTTCGAACTGGCGCTGAGCGCTTTCATCGAACATTGCCGGGCCATGCTGGAGGCCGGTTGAGATGCCGCACGAAGTGCGCGTCTCAGGGGCGCGGGGCTGTATCGATGTGCGGCTCCGCCGCGTGGGCGCGAAGCCGGACCACGACCCGCAGCCGCCCACGCACGATCAACCAGGCAGACGCCCAGGCGCCCCCGCCGAACCGCCGGAGGCCTACGCCCCGTAGAACCGCTCCTCGACCACCGCCCGGGCCCGCCGGGTGATCCGCCGGTAGTCGTCCAGCATGTCCCCGACGTGCCCGGGGTCGTACCCCAGGTACCGTCCGACGGCTCCGAGTTCGCGCCCGTCGGACGGGAACGTGTCCCCGGCCCGCCCCCGCACCAGCATCACCGCGTTCCGCACCCGGGTGGCCAGCACCCACGCCTCGTCGAGGACCTCCGCCTCCTCGCCCGGGACGAGACCGGCCGCGCACGCCGCCGCCAGCGCCTCGCGCGTGCGGGTCGTCCGCAGCCCCGGCTCGGCCCAGCCGTGCTGAAGCTGCATCAGCTGAACGGTCCACTCCACGTCGGACAGCCCGCCCCGCCCGAGCTTGGTGTGCAGCGTCGGATCGGCGCCGCGCGGCAGCCGCTCGGACTCCATGCGGGCCTTGAGCCGCCGGATCTCGCGGACGGCGTCGTCGCCGAGGCCCTCGGCCGGGTAGCGCAGCGGGTCGACGAGGTCGAGGAAGGCGCGGCCCAACTCAGGGTCCCCGGCGACCGGTTCGGCCCGCAGCAGGGCCTGGGCCTCCCAGACGAGCGACCAGCGGCGGTAGTACGCCTCGTAGGACTTGAGGGTGCGCACGAGCGGACCCGACTTGCCCTCGGGGCGCAGGTCCGCGTCGATGAGGAGCGGCGGGTCGGCGGTGGGCAGGGCGAGCAGCCGGCGCATCTCGGCGACGACCTTGTTGGCGGCCTGGGCCGCCTCCTGGTCGTCGACGCCATCGCGGGGCTCGTGCACGAACAGGACGTCGGCGTCGGATCCGTAGCCGAGTTCGTGCCCGCCGAAGCGGCCCATGGCGATGACGGCGAAGCGGGTGGGCAGGGTGTCGCCCCAGCCGGCGCGGACGACGGCCCGCAGGGTCCCGGCGAGGGTGGCCGCCGTCAGGTCGGAGACGGCGGAGCCGACCCGGTCCACGAGCGCGCCCTGGTCGGCGACGACGGGCTGGTCCTCGGTGCCGTACGAGGCGATGATGTCGGCCGCGGTGGTGCGGAACAGCTCGCGTCTGCGCACTCCGCGCGCGGCCCCGACGGCCTGCTCCGCGCCGTCGGCGCGGCCGACCGCGGCGAGCACCTCCTGCTCCAGCTGGGCGTGGCCGCGCTGGTCGAGGCCGTGCGGGTCGCCGAGCAGGGCGACCGCCTCGGGGGCGCGCATGAGCAGGTCGGGGGCGAGCCGGCCGGCGGACAGCACGCGGGCCAGGTTCTCGGCGGCGGCGCCCTCGTCCCGCAGGAGCCGCAGGTACCAGGGGGTCTTGCCGAGGGCGTCGGAGACCTTGCGGAAGTTGAGCAGTCCGGCGTCGGGGTCGGCGGAGTCGGCGAACCAGCCGAGCAGGACGGGCAGCAGGGTGCGCTGGATGGCGGCCTTGCGGGAGACGCCGGAGGCGAGGGCCTCCAGGTGGCGCAGGGCGGCGCTCGGGTCCGCGTAGCCGAGCGCGACGAGCCGTTCGCGCGCGGCCTCGGTGCTCAACCGGGTCTCGCCGGGGGCGAGTTGGGCCACGGCGTCGAGCAGCGGCCGGTAGAACAGCTTCTCGTGCAGGCGGCGCACGGAGGAGGTGTGCCGCTTCCAGGCCCGGTTGAGCTCGGTGATCGGCTCGGTGCGCATGCCCATCGAGCGGCCGATGCGGCGCAGGTCGGCGTCGTCCTCGGGGACGAGGTGGGTGCGGCGCAGTTTGTAGAGCTGGATGCGGTGTTCGAGGGTGCGCAGGAAGCGGTAGGCGTCGTCGAGCTGGACGGCGTCGACGCGGCCCACGTAGCCGCCGTCGGCGAGGGCGGCGAGCGCGTCCAGGGTGGTGCCGCTGCGCAGCGAGGCGTCGGAGCGGCCGTGCACCAACTGGAGGAGCTGGACGGCGAACTCGACGTCGCGCAGGCCGCCGGGGCCGAGTTTGAGCTCGCGCTCGACCTCGCCCGCCGGGATGTTCTCGATGACGCGGCGGCGCATCTTCTGCACGTCGGGCACGAAGTTGTCCCGCTCGGCGGCCTGCCAGACGAGCGGGGAGACGGCCGCGACGTAGGCGGCGCCGAGTTCGGGGTCGCCCGCGACGGCTCGCGCCTTGAGCAGCGCCTGGAACTCCCAGGTCTTGGCCCAGCGTTCGTAGTAGGCGAGGTGGGAGGCGAGGGTGCGTACGAGGGGGCCGTTGCGGCCCTCGGGGCGGAGGTTGGCGTCGACGGGCCAGATGGTGCCCTCGACGGTGGTCTCGGAGCAGATCCGCATCATGTGCGAGGCGAGCCGGGTCGCGGCCTGGAGCGCCTTGCCCTCGTCGGCGCCCTCGGCGGCCTCGCCGACGAAGATGACGTCGACGTCGGAGACGTAGTTGAGCTCGTGGCCGCCGCACTTGCCCATCGCGATGACGGCGAGCCGGCACTGGGCGGCGTCGCCGGGCGCGGCGACGCGGGCCAGGGTGAGGGCGGCGCGCAGGGTCGCGGTGGCGAGGTCGGCGAGTTCGGCGGCGGTCTGCGCGATGTCGGTGGTGCCGCACACGTCGCGGGCGGCGATGGACAGCAGGCAGCGGCGGTAGGCGACGCGCAGGGAAACGGGGTCGTCGGCCTCGGCGAGGCCGCGTTCGAACTCCTCGACGCCCGGGTGCAGATCGCGGGGTTCGTACGTGACGAGGGCCTGCCAGTCGCCGGGGTGGCGGGCGAGGTGGTCGGCGAGGGCCTCGGAGGCGCCGAGGACACCGAGGAGGCGGTCGCGCAGCGGCTTGGCGGTGATGAGGGTGTCGAGCAGTTCGCGGCGGCCGGTCTCGCCGGAGACCCGCTCCTGCGCCTCGGCGAGCCGGACGAGGCCGAGGAGCGCCAGATCGGGGTCGGCGGTGGCGCCGAGCGCGTCGAGCAGCAGCGGATCGGACCGTACGGCGGACAGCGCGTCGGCGTCGAGCAGCCGCTCGGCTGCGGACGGGTCGGTGAATCCATGCCGCAGCAGCCGGGTGAACGTACTGCTCCTGCGGCCTCGCGGCACCGACATCCCGGCCTCCTGTTCGATCAACAAGCCCGGTGCTGAGCCTACTGCGGACGGCGGGCGACCGATGAGTCGAGCGCGGGTGCGGAGTCTGTACGGGGGCGGGAGGATGCGAGAGCCGCACCCCCGGCCGTCCGAAAGGTTCTGATCATGTCGCCCGAAAGGTTCTGATCATGGAGTGGACCCTCGAAGTGGTCGTCGTCCCCGTCTCCGACGTGGACCGCGCCAAGGAGTTCTACGCGGAGAAGGTGGGTTTCAAGGTCGACCTGGACACCGAGGTGGCCCCGGGCGTCCGCATCGTGCAGCTGACGCCGCCGGGCTCGCGCTGCTCGATCACCCTGGCGGAGGGCCTGCCGGGCGCCCCGGACCAGCAGACGATGACGCCGGGCTCGCTCACCGGCCTTCAGGTGTGCGTCACGGACATCGCGGCGGCCCGCGAGGAGCTGGTGGCGCGCGGCGTGGCGGTCTCGCCGGTGCAGCACGCGGGTCCGCAGGGCTGGGAGGACGGCCCGGGCGGCGAGTGGAACTCGTTCATGTTCTTCCGCGACCCGGACGGGAACGGCTGGACGGTCCAGGAGGCTCCGTCGCCGCTCGCGGAGCGCTGAGGGCCGCTCGCGCGGGGGCCGGGGCGGGGCCCGGGCGAGGCGGAACGGGCCCGAGGGTTCATCCATCGTTCACCGGCAGGGGTCCGAAGGCCTGACACCCGGGTATTTTGGCGTGTGCATGCTCTGTCCGCACCGCCAAGGTCCCGTCACTCCCCCACACGGAGGCTCACGTGTCCGGCAGATCACTGTTCAGCCGCGCCCGCGGCAAGGCCGTCGCCTCGGCCCTCGCCCTGGCCACGGCCGCCACCGGCGGCTGGCTCGCCCTCACCGGCGCCGGCACCGCGCACGCCGCGGCGACCGTGCCCACCCCCGACCACGTCGTCGTCGTGGTCTTCGAGAACCACGCGTACAGCCAGGTCATCGGCTCCTCCAGCGCGCCCTACATCAACAGCCTGAAGTCGGGCGGCGCCAACCTCACCGCGTCGTACGCCGAGACGCACCCCAGCCAGCCCAACTACTTCGCCCTGTTCTCCGGCTCCACCCAGGGCATCACGGACGACAGCTGCTACACGCCCGGCTTCTCGTCCGCCCCGAACCTCGCCTCGGAACTGATCGCCGCGGGCAAGACCTGGGCCAGCTACAACGAGACCCTGCCCAGCCAGGGCTCGACGACCTGCTCCTCCGGCAAGTACGCCCGCAAGCACAACCCGTGGTTCGGCTTCAGCAACGTACCGACCTCGTCGGCGAAGACCCTCGCCCAGTTCCCCACGGACTACGCGACGCTCCCCCAGGTCTCGTTCGTCGTGCCGAACCTGTGCAGCGACATGCACGACTGCTCGGTCTCCACGGGCGACACCTGGCTGAAGAACAACCTGGGCGCGTACGCGACCTGGGCCAAGACCCACAACAGCCTCCTCGTCGTCACCTTCGACGAGGACAACCGGCTCAGCGGCAACAAGATCCCGACCGTCCTGTACGGCCAGCAGGTGACCCCGGGCGCCACCTCGTCCACCACGTACAACCACTACGACCTCCTGCGCACCCTGGAGGACATGCACGGTCTGCCGCACGCGGGCAACGCGGCGTCGGCGCAGGACATCACCGGCGTCTGGACCTCGTGACATGTACGTAGCGGACAGCCGCGCCACTCCTTCGGCGCCGGCGTCCGCGGAGCCCGCCGCCCGGCCCGGTGCCGGGCGGCGGCGCGCCGTGGGCCCGACCGTGCTCGCCCTCGGCACGGTCAGTCTGATCACGGACGTCTCGTCGGAGATGGTGACGGCGGTGCTGCCGCTGTACCTGGTGGCGGGCCTCGGCCTGAGCCCCCTCGGCTTCGGCCTCCTCGACGGCGTCTACAACGGCTTCTCGGCCGTGGTGCGCCTGCTCGGCGGGCACGTCGCCGACCGGGGCGGCGGCCGGCACAAGACCGTCGCCGTCATCGGCTACGGCCTCTCGGCCCTGTGCAAGCCCCTGCTCCTCGTCGCCGGTTCACTGCCGGCGATCGGCGCGGTGCTCGCCGCCGACCGCACCGGCAAGGGCCTGCGCACGGCACCCCGCGACGCCCTCATCTCCCTGTCCAGCGAACCGGCCGCGCGGGGACGGGCGTTCGGCGTGCACCGGGCCATGGACACGGCGGGCGCGCTGCTCGGGCCGCTGGCCGCCTTCCTCATCCTGCGGGCGACCGTCGACGGCTACGACGCGGTCTTCACGGTGAGCTTCTGCGTGGCCGTTCTCGGCGTGGTCGTCCTGGTCCTGTTCGTGCCGGGCCGGACGCGCTCCGACCCGGCCCCGCCTCCTCCCGCACCGGCCGAGCCGCGCCCCGCCGACCGCCCGCGCCTACGCCTGCCGGCGACCGTCGTCCGCCCCACCGTCTGCGCGGCCCTGCTCGGCCTCGCCACGGTCAGCGACGCCTTCGTCTACCTCGTCCTGCAACGCCAACTCGGCGTGCCGGAACGCTGGTTCGCCCTCCTCCCCCTCGGCACGGCGGCCGCGTTCCTGCTGCTCGCCGCGCCGCTGGGCCGGCTGGCCGACCGGGTCGGCGCCTGGCCGGTGTTCCTCGCCGGGCACGGCGCCCTGCTCGCGGTCTACGGCCTGCTGCTCACCCACGCGCACAGTCCCGCGCTGCCCTACGCGGTGCTCCTCCTGCACGGCACGTTCTACGCGGCGACCGACGGCGTCCTGATGGCGGCCGCCTCCACCGGGCTGCCCGCCGACCGCCGCTCGACCGGCCTCGCCGTCGTCCAGACGGGCCAGGCCCTCGCCCGCTTCGCCTGCTCCCTCGGATTCGGGGCGCTGTGGACGGCGTGGGGCGACCGGAGCGCGCTGGCGGTGGCCGCGGTGCTCCTGGCGGCCGCAGCCACGGTCTCGTACATCCTCCGCCCCCGCACGACGAAAGCGACGGCTTCCGCATGACGTCCCGTACGACGGGTGGGCCCCAGGCAGACCCGTCTCCCCGCCTGATCAGCACCCGCGCCCGCCTCACGGTCCTGGTCGCCGCGGTGCTCGCGCTCGCCGCCGTCGCGACGGCCGCCGTGCTGCACGCCTCGGCGCGCGCCGAACGCAGGGACCAGGCCCGCCCCGGCGGCCCCGCGGTGACCTCCGGCCAGCTCTCGCTGACCCCGGGCGGCCGGCGCCTCGTGTTCCGCAACATGGCCTGGGGACCGCACCGCGACGAGCTCGCCACGGTCCCGGCCGGGGCGCCGGGCGGCCCCCGCACCGCCACCTCGACGGGCCGCAAGTGTCTGCGCTTCTCCGCGAGCGCGGGCACCGGGATCTGCCTCCAGGCCGTCCACGGCACCCTCGCCGACACCTACCGGGCGACCGTCCTGGACGCCCGCCTCCACGAGAAGGCGCACTACCCGGTCCCCGGCGTCCCCTCCCGCGCCCGCGTCTCGCCGAGCGGCCGGTACGCGGCGTGGACGGCGTTCGTCGGCGGTGACAGCTACGCGGGGACGAACTTCTCGACGCGGGCCGCGATCCTCGACACCGCCACCGGGAAACTCACCCCCACCCTGGAGACGTACGCGATCGTCAAGGACGCCAAGCCGTACCGGGCGGCGGACGCGAACTTCTGGGGCGTCACGTTCGACCGCGACGACCGCCACTTCTACGCGACGCTGGCCACGCACGGCGCCACGTACCTGGTCCGCGGCGACCTGCGCCGCCGCACGGTCACCACGCTCCACCGCAACGTCGAGTGCCCGTCCCTGTCCCCCGACGGCACGCGCGTCGCCTACAAGAAGAGGGTCCCCGGCCTCCCCGCCGACGCCCCGTGGCGCCTGTACGTCCTGAACCTGTCCACGGGCCGCGAGACCCCGCTCGCCGAGACGCGCAGCGTGGACGACCAGGCGGTCTGGAGCGACGCCGCCCACGTCACGTACGCGCTCCCCGGCGACTACGGCGCCGACCTCTACTCCGTACCGGCCGACGGCTCGGGCACTCCGCGCCGTCTCGCCACGGCCGCGGTCTCCCCGGCCTACCTTTGAACCATGGAGATGACCCTCGAAGTGATCCCGCTGCCCGTCTCGGACCTCGACCGGGCGAAGGCCTTCTACGTCGACAAGGTCGGCTTCCGCTGCGACGTCGACCGCGAACTGATGCCGGGCAGCCGCATCGTCCAGCTCACCCCGCCCGGCTCGGGCTGCTCGATCGTCCTCAGCGAGAACGTCCCGATCCCGACCGGCACCCCGGCCCCCGGCACGTACCACGGCCTGCAACTCGTGGTGACCGACATCAAGGCCGCCCGCGAGGAACTCCTCGCCCGCGGCCTGGACGTCTCGGAGCCCGTCCAGTTCGGCCCGTCCGACGGCGGCACGTTCATGCACTTCACGGACCCGGACGGAAACGGCTGGGCGATCCAGGAGTACCGCCACAGGGAAACGGTGCCCCTGCGGGACGCGCTCCGGCCCTGACACCACGCCGCACTCGGACCACCGGCGTCAGCCGAACCGGTGGACGACCTGGATCTCGCCCACGATGTGGGCGTTGAACTCGTCCAATTCCTCGGCCGGGACCCAGAGTTCGAGGATCGTCCGGCCTCCGGCCTGCTGGACGGGGTACCGGGTCAGGAACTCCGAGTCGACCTCGAACCGGGTGACGAAGCCGGCGCCGTCGTGCTTCACGTTCCAGTCGCGGGCGATCCGGATCGCGTAGTCCTCGTTCAGGACCGGGTAGAAGATCGGCTGCTCGGGCAGCCGGGGCGGCCACTCTCGCCAGCCCGACTCGCGCACCAGGTCCAGCTCCACGGGGCCGGTGGGGCGCCACAACGTCGTCGTCGCTTGCCGGGTCGTCATGGGTATCGCTCTCCGAACGTGGGGCCGCCGGGACGGCGGATCGGGACCGGACGATACCGGGCCACTGCGCGTCGGCGCGGGCGCGCACGGACAGACACGACCCATTTACAGCGCGAACGCATAAAGAAGGCTCTTGCATTAGCCCGCGTACGCAAGTATTGTCTTCACATGTAAGGCGCGCTTGTATCCAGAAGCGGCGCTCAGAGAAGGGGAGGCAGCCCCAGCCTCCCTCTCCTTCCCCCACCCCCACACGCAAAGGCACTACCTCATGTCCCTGAAGAACATCCTCCCCGGCCGTCTCGGCTTCGGTACCGCCCCGCTCGGCAACATGTTCCGCGCCATCCCCGACGAGGAGGCCGCCGCCACCGTCGAGGCCGCCTGGGACCAGGGCGTCCGCTACTTCGACACCGCCCCCTTCTACGGCGCGGGCCTGTCCGAGGAGCGCCTGGGCCAGGTCCTGTCCGCCAAGCCGCGCGACGAGTACGTCCTCTCCACCAAGGTCGGCCGCGTCGTCCTGGACGAGATCGAGAGCGACGTCCCCGACTTCGGCGAGAAGGGCGGCCTGTTCGAGCACGGCAACCCGAACAAGCTCCTGCACGAGTGGACCGCCGAGGCCACCGAGCGCTCCATCGAGGGCAGCCTCAAGCGCCTGAACACCGACCGCCTCGACATCGTCTGGGTCCACGACATCGCCCAGGACTTCCACGGCGACGCCTGGATCCAGAAGTTCGAGGAGGCCCGCACCGGCGCCTTCCGCGTCCTGTCCCGCCTGCGCGACGAGGGCGTCATCAAGGCCTGGGGCCTGGGCGTCAACAAGACCGAGCCCATCGAGATGACCCTCGCTCTCGACGAGCCGCAGCCCGACGGTTTCCTCCTGGCCGGCCGCTACACCCTCCTCGACCACGAGCACGCCCTGCAGCGTCTGCTCCCCCTGGCCCAGGAGCAGGGCGTCGACATGGTCGTCGGCGGCCCCTACAGCTCCGGCATCCTCGCCGGCGGCACCCACTTCGAGTACCAGCAGGCCCCCGCCCACATCATCGAGCGGGTCGCCAGGCTGAAGGACCTCACCGCCCGGCACGGCGTCTCCATCAAGGCCGCCGCCCTCCAGTTCTCCCTCGCCCACCCGGCCTCCGCGGCCGTCGTCCCGGGCGCCACCAAGCCGACCCGCATCGCCGAGGACACCGCCGCCCTCGACGAGAAGATCCCGGCCGCCTTCTGGACCGACCTGCGCGCAGCCGGCCTTGTCAGCCCGGCGGCTCCCCTCCCCCACGACGCCTGACCGACCTCACGGCTGAACCACCTCCCAGGAGAAGCAGCACCCATGGCTTCCACGTCCGTCTCCCGCACCGTCCCCGCCACGCCCCAGCAGGTCTGGAACCTCATCGGCGGCTTCGACGCCCTCCCCGACTGGCTCCCCTACATCCCCGAGAGCACCGCGCTCGAAGGCGGCCGCGTCCGCCGCCTCACCAACCCCGACGGCGACGTCATCATCGAGCGCCTCGTCGACTTCAACGAGGCCGAGCGCCACTACAGCTACGCCATCCTCGAGGCGCCCTTCCCCGTCGACGGCTACGTGTCCACCCTCCGCGTCCACCCCGTCCCCGGCCACGACGACATCGCCGAGGTCCAGTGGTCCGGCCGCTTCAACCCCAAGAACGCCACCGAGCAGGAAGTCGTCGACCTCTTCACCGGCATCTACGCCGACGGCCTCGACGCCCTCGCCAAGACCCTCACCGCCTGACACATCCCCGTACCCCCCACCCCCACCCGCACGGCCCGGACACGCCCCCGCGTGCGCGGGCCGCGGTGCGCGGTACGGGCGTCACACGCTGCGAGCCGCACCGCCCCGTCGGATCGTGAACCCATGACCATCGACGACCGCCCCCTGAACGGTGCGGTCAGGTGAGCCCGTCGCCCCCGGGAACGCCACGCCGCAGCGTCGCCCCGCTGGAGCTGTTCTTCGACCTGGTCTTCGTCTTCGCGATCGGGCAGCTGGCGGAGCACCTGCTCCACGAACTGTCCTGGCGCGGGGCCGCAGAGACGGCGGTGATGCTCGTCGCGGTGCTCAGCACCTGGGCGCTGACCAGCTTCGACGCCACCTTCCTGGACGTGGAGCGGCCCCGGACCCGGTGGCTGGTTTTGGTGGTGATGGGCCTGGGCCTGTTCATGAACGCCCAGATCCCGCACGCCTTCGCCGGCCGCCCGTGGGCGTTCGCGATCCCGCTGGTCGCCATCCTGCTCCTGGTCGACATCGCCGCCGCCGCGACCGCCCCGACCCCCGTCCTGCGCCGGCACTACCGCCGTGTGACGGTGTGGGCGATCGTCTCGGTGCCGCTGTGGCTGATCGGCGCGGCCACGGACCACGGGCCCCGGCTCGCCTGGTGGGCGGCGGCAGCGGCCGTCGACATGCTGGGCGTCTGGCTGGCCCACCCCCTGCCCCGCGACCGCCTCTCTTCCCAGGACCTGGTCTTCGACGCCGAGCACATGGTGGAGCGGATCCGGCTGTTCATCATCATCCAGCTCGGCGAGACGGTCCTGACCATCGGCACGGCGATCTCGGGAGCCCCGGTGGACGCGGCGACCGTGACGGCCGGCCTCGGCGTCTTCGTCGCGCTGGTCTGCCTGTGCGCCAGCTACTTCCAGGGCGGCGAGGACATCCTCGCCCGGCACGTCGCCACCACCACCGACAAACTCCTGCCGGTCCGCCGCGCGGTCAGCGGCCAGTACCCGACCCTGGCCGGCCTGGTCGCCCTCGCCGTGGGCGCCGAACTCGCCATCGCCCACCCCACCGGCCACGGCAGCACCACCCTGAGCCTGCTCCTCTTCGGCGGCCCGATCCTCTACGTGATCACCCAGGCCTGGTGGTACCACGCCTCCACGGGCCAGGCCTGGGGCGCCCGCCTCCTCGCCTGCCTGGCCTTCGCCCTGGCAGGCACCGCCACCCTGCGCATGCCCCCACTGATCGCGGTCCTGATCCTCGACGTCATCCTGATCGCCCTGGTCACAGCACTGAGAGCGGTACACCGCCGAGTCCTCGCGGGGAGACCACCGAGCCCCACACGTAGACGAGCCTCCGGGGGGCAACCCATGCGACCGCCACCACCGAAGGCTCACCACGACAGCCGCTCTGAACTGCCCTACAGCACCGGCAAGTTCTTCCGCAGCTCGAACGCGGTCACCTCGGAGCGGTACTCCTCCCACTCCTGCTTCTTGTTGCGGAGGAAGAAGTCGTAGACGTGTTCGCCGAGGGTTTCGGCGACGAGTTCCGAGCGCTCCATGAGGGCGATCGCCTCGCCGAGGTTCTGCGGGAGGGGTTCGATGCCGAGGGCGCGGCGTTCGGCGTCGCGCAGGGCCCAGACGTCGTCGTCGGCGCCGGGCGGGAGTTCGTAGCCCTCCTCGATGCCCTTGAGGCCGGCGGCGAGGAGGACCGCGTAGGCGAGGTAGGGGTTGCAGCCGGAGTCGAGGGAGCGGACCTCGACGCGGGCCGAGCCGGTCTTGCCGGGCTTGTACATGGGGACGCGGATGAGCGCGGAGCGGTTGTTGTGGCCCCAGCAGATGTAGGACGGGGCCTCGCCGCCGGCACCCGCCGTGCGCTCGGAGCCGCCCCAGATGCGCTTGTAGGAGTTGACCCACTGGTTGGTGACCGCGGAGATCTCGGCCGCGTGGCGCAGCAGGCCCGCGATGAAGGAGCGGCCGACCTTGGAGAGCTGGTACTCGGCGCCGGACTCGTAGAACGCGTTGCGGTCGCCCTCGAAGAGGGAGAGGTGGGTGTGCATGCCGGAGCCGGGGTATTCGGAGAACGGCTTGGGCATGAAGGTCGCGTTCACACCCTGTTCGAGGGCGACCTGCTTCATGACCAGGCGGAAGGTCATGATGTTGTCGGCGGTGGAGAGGGCGTCGGCGTAGCGCAGGTCGATCTCCTGCTGGCCGGGGGCGCCCTCGTGGTGGCTGAACTCGACCGAGATGCCCATCGACTCGAGCATGGTGATGGCCTGGCGGCGGAAGTCCATGCCCACGTTCTGCGGGGTGTGGTCGAAGTAGCCGGAGTTGTCGGCGGGCGTGGGGCGCGAGCCGTCCAGCGGCTTGTGCTTGAGCAGGAAGAACTCGATCTCGGGGTGGGTGTAGAAGGTGAAGCCGAGGTCGGAGGTCTTGGCGAGGGCGCGCTTGAGGACGTAGCGCGGGTCGGCGAAGGACGGGGAGCCGTCGGGCATGAGGATGTCGCAGAACATGCGGGCCGTGCCGGGGGCCTCCGCGCGCCAGGGCAGGACCTGGAAGGTGGAGGGGTCCGGCTTGGCGATCATGTCGGACTCGTAGACGCGGGCGAAGCCCTCGATGGCAGAGCCGTCGAAGCCGATTCCCTCGTCGAATGCCTGTTCAAGCTCGGCGGGGGCCACGGCCACCGACTTGAGGAAGCCGAGCACGTCCGTGAACCACAGGCGTACGAACCGGATGTCGCGCTCCTCGAGAGTACGGAGCACGAATTCCTGCTGCTTGTCCATCTTCCGCTTCCACCCATCCTTGCTGGTCAGGCCGCCTGCTCCAACGCCGTCGAAAGGCCTGCTTCCATCCCACCACACGCCCGTTTCGTGCGCGTTGCCGACCATGATCGTCCCTGATCGGCCGGTGTGGTTCTCATAGTGCCTGCCGGTCCCCTTCCGGCCATAGTGCCTGCCGCCGTACAGCCCCACGACAGGGGGCCCGCACCTGGGCCAAAAGCCGTCTCCCGCGGCCCCTGTTTCCCCACTACGATCGGCGGACCCGTCCGTCTCATCCTTTTCACAGAAGGACTCTGCATGGGTTCCGCCAAGAGCACGACCCCTCTGTCCGCCCGGGACCGCATCGAGGAGATGCGGCGTGCCGAGCGGGCCCGCGAGCGGCGCCGCCGGATCTCGGTCGTCGTCGCGAGCACGGCCGTCGTGGCCGCCCTGATAGGAGCGGGCGCCTGGGCCGTGAGCAAGGGCGGCGACGACGACGCGTCGGCGTCGAAGGCAGGCGCGAAGACCGACGCGAAGGGCGCGGCGGCCGCCGGGCACTTCAGCTACGACAAGGACGGCGTCGGCACGTGGAGCGGCAAGCTCGCCCGCAACCACGTGGCCAAGAAGGTCACGTACCCGATGGAGCCACCGGTCGGCGGGGACCACAACCAGGTGTGGATGAACTGCAACGGCGACGTCTACGGCAAGGCGATCCCGAACGAGAACGCGGTGCACGCCCTGGAGCACGGCGCGGTCTGGGTCACGTACAACGGCAAGGCCTCCGACGCCGACGTCGCCGCGCTGGAGAAGAAGGTGAAGGCGACCCCGTACTCGCTGATGAGCCCGGTCGAGGACCAGAAGGATCCGATCATGCTCAGTGCCTGGGGGCACCAGCGGACGGTGAAGAGCGCCTCGGACCCGGCGCTCGGCGCGTTCTTCGAGCGGTTCGTGCAGGGGCGGCAGACGCCCGAGCCGGGCGCGGCGTGCACGGGTGGTCTGAGCGGGTGACGAGCGCGACCCGGTGGCTGGTCCCGGCCGCGGCGGCGGTGCTCGTCGCGGCCGGCGCGGTCACGTACGCGGTGGCCGACGGGGACCACCCGCCGGCCCCGGCCTCGGTGGCGGTGCCGGGCGCGGACTCCGCTGACGCGGGCTTCGCCCGGGACATGGCCGTGCACCATCAGCAGGCCGTCGAGATGTCGTACATCGTGCGGGACGGGACGCGCGACGAGGACGTGCGGCGGCTCGCCTACGACATCGCGCAGACGCAGGCGAACCAGCGCGGGATGCTGCTCGGCTGGCTCGACCTGTGGGAGCTGCCCAAGGTGTCCGCCGATCCGCCGATGACGTGGATGGGGATGGGGGACGCGCCGGCCGGCGAGGACGGGGCGCTGATGCCGGGGATGGCGACGGACACGCAGCTGGAGGCGTTGCGCGGGAAGCGCGGCCGGGACGCCGAGGTCGGCTATCTGCGGCTGATGATCGCCCACCACAAGGGCGGGGTGCACATGGCCGAGGGCTGTGTGAAGCGGTGCGAGGTGAAGGCCGAACGGCGCCTTGCGCGCGGCATGGTGGAGTCTCAGGAGTCGGAGATCGACCTGATGACGGGGATGCTGAAGGAGCGCGGCGCCCGGCCGTAGCCCGGCGCTTCCGGATCGGTCAGGGCGTGCCAAAACGGCGTCAAACCGACTCGCCCTGACCGTACTTGACCCGACTTGACGCCAACTTGATCGTTCCATTCCCCTCACGTGAACGGTTGGTGGTGAGAGTGGGGGCCCTCTGCGTGTGCATCACATGTGCACCTCACCCAGGGGGTTTCCACGATGAGATCCATCCGCGGCACTCGCCGCACCCGCGCCAGAGCAGGCCTGAGCATCGCGGCGACACTGCCGCTGCTGGCCGGCGCCCTCGCCCTCGCCACCCCGGCCGCGCAGGCCGACACGGGTGCCCGGGACACGCTCTCGGGCACCAAGCCGCTGTGGGCCACCGGCTCCGCCGACCGCGGTGCCACCCCGGACGGCAACACGGTCCACACCCGCGTCTACCTCGCGGGACGCGACGCGAAGGGCCTGGCCGCGTACGCGCGCGCCGTGTCCGACCCGAAGTCGCGGCAGTACGGCAAGTACCTGACGGCGAAGCAGGCGCGCGACCGGTTCGGCGCGACGAAGCAGCAGGTCGCCGAGGTCACCGCGTGGCTGAAGGCCGCGGGCCTGACCGTCACCGGCACCACGGAGCACTACATATCCGTTTCGGGTGACGTGGCCGCGACCGAGAAGGCGTTCGGCACCCAGCTGCACGACTTCGCCAAGAGCGGTCACACCTACCGGGCCCCGTCCAGGGCCGCCTCCGTGCCCGCCTCCCTCGACGGCGCCGTGCTCACGGTCACCGGCCTGGACAGCGCCCCGCACAAGGCGACGAAGAAGGACCAGCTGCCGCCGCCGGACGCCGTGTTCCGCAACTCCGGGCCGTTCTCCTCGTACTACGGCTCGAAGATCGCGACGACGCTCCCGGACGCGTACGGCGGCAAGGTGCCCTACGCGATCAAGGGGTACACGGGCAAGCAGCTGCGTGCCGCCTACGGCGCCGGCAAGGCCACCGGCAAGGGGGTGCGGGTCGCGATCACCGACGCGTACGCCTCGCCGACCATCGCGAAGGACGCGGCCGAGTACGCGTCCAAGCACGGTGACGCGCCGTACGCGAAGGGCCAGTTCAACCAGGTCCTGCCGAAGAACTACACGAAGACCGAGGAGTGCGGCGCGGCCGGCTGGTACGGCGAGGAGACCCTCGACGTCGAGGCCGTGCACGCGGTGGCGCCGCAGGCGGGCATCACGTACGTGGGCGCCTCATCCTGCTACGACGACGACCTGCTCGACTCGCTGCACAAGATCGTCGACAAGCACCTGGCCGACATCGTCTCCAACTCCTGGGGCGACATCGAGGCCAACCAGACGCCCGAACTGGCCACCGCCTACGACCAGGTGTTCCAGCTCGGCGCCGTCGAGGGCATCGGCTTCTACTTCTCGTCCGGCGACAACGGCGACAACGTCGCGTCGACCGGCACGAAGCAGGTCGACACGCCCGCCAACTCGGCCTGGGTGACCGCCGTCGGCGGTACCTCGCTGGCCGTCGGCAAGGGCGACGCCTACCAGTGGGAGACCGGCTGGGGCACGCTCAAGGCCAACCTCTCGGCCGACGGCAAGAGCTGGACCGACTTCCCCGGCGCGTACACCTCCGGTGCGGGCGGCGGCACCAGCAAGACCGTCCCGCAGCCCTTCTACCAGAAGGGTGTCGTGCCGGGTGAGCTCGCGCGCGCCAACGGCGGCCTGAACCGCGTCGTGCCGGACATCGCGGCGGTCGCCGACCCCAACACCGGCTTCCTGGTGGGGCAGACGCAGACCCTGCCCGACGGTTCGCTCGGCTACGACGAGTACCGCATCGGCGGTACGTCGCTGGCGGCGCCGGTGATCGCGGGTGTGCAGGCGCTGGCGCAGCAGGTGCGCGGCGGGCACGCGATCGGGTTCGCGAACCCGGTGATCTACGGGCACTACGGGTCGCGGGTCTACCACGACGTCACCGACCAGCCGGTGAAGGGTGGCCTCGCGGTGGCGCGGGTCGACTTCGCGAACGGGGCCGATGCGGCTGACGGGCTGCTCACCTCGGTTCGCAGCCTCGGTAAGGACGCGTCCCTGAAGGCGGTCCGCGGCTACGACGACGTGACGGGTGTCGGTTCGCCGGCCTCGGGTTACGTGTCGTCCTACGGCCGCCGCGGCTGAGGCTTACGCGCCGACGCCAGCATCTGCCCAGCCCCCATCGGTCGCGACCACCGGCCGGTGGGGGCTGGTCGCGCAGTTCCCCGCGCCCCTGGGGATGCGCACTTCGTGCGCCATCTCCAGGGGCGCGCCCGCTCATCGGGGAAATGCGACCCGAAGGGTCTGCATTTCAGGGGCGCGGGGAACTGCGCGAGAAGCCCCACCGGCCCGCAGGCGCGAACCACCGGCACCCCGCGAACGGCTAGGCGACCCGCGCCATGTCCCCCCGCCCCGTACCGCCCCGCAGCTCAAGGCCCGAGACGACCCGCTCGACCTCCTCCACGGCGAACACCCCGAGCCGCCGCACCTCGCTCCCCTGCGCCCCGGCCACATGCGGAGTGACGAGCACGTTGGGCAGCCCGAGCAGCGGATGCCCGGAGGGCAGGGGCTCGGGCCACGTGACGTCGAGGTAGGCCGACAGCCGCCCGGCGGAACACTCCACGGCCAGCGCCTCGTTGTCGACCAGCGCGCCCCGCGCCGTGTTGATCACGGTCCCCCCGTCCGGCACGAGCGCCAGCATCTCCGCGCTCAGCATGCCCCGCGTCTCGGGCAGCAGCGGCGCGTGCACGCTGACGATCGTGCTGCGCCGGCACAGCTCGGCGAGCGAGACCCGCTCGGCTCCGAGCCGCGCCGCCTCCCCCGCGTCGACGTACGGGTCGCACAGCAGCACCCGGTACCCCGCGTCGTCCGCCCGCAGGGCCTCGATGACCCGGCGTCCGATGCGGGAGGCGCCGATGATGCCGACGGTGCGCCCGTCGGCCCCGTCCCGTTCGGTGAAGCCCGGCCAGGCCGTCGCGTACGCCGCGGCCGTGGCCAGCGCCCCCTTCGCCGCGAAGGTGATCGCGGCGAGCGTGTAGGCCACGACGGGCCCGGCGTTGGCGTCGGCCGCCGAGGACACCAGCAGCCCGCGCTCCCAGACGGCGTCCGTGACGATGGGCCGTACGGAACCGGCCGCGTGGATCACCGCTTTCAGGCGCGGAGCCGTGTCGAGCACCTCCCGGGTGAGCGGCGGGCAGTCCCAGCCGGTGACCAGGATCTCCGCCTCGGCGAGGGCCGCGACCGCCTCGGGCGCGTCGAGCGGCCCGGTCAGCGGCGGGGCCGCCAACCGCACGCTGCGGTCGAGCCGTTCGCGCAGGTCGGGCGGGAAGACCCGCTCCACCACCTGGGCACCCATGGCCAGTGCCGCGGTCGGTCGGTGTGCCGTCACGCGCTCCTACCTCTCGTCGCAAGGATCTCGCACGAGGTCGCGCGTGTGTCGCGGCGAACCTCTGTAACCGGTTACAGCAGTGCCTCAGATGGCCAGGCACGGGATGACAGTACGGTCAATACTTCCCTGCGCCAAGGGGGTTGACCGGCCGTAGTAACCGTTTTAGATTCCGCCTCACCTTGTTCGAACGACGGAGGGGTTCCCGTGCCCACGGTGGCGAAGGAAAGGCCCGAAGCCGGGGTGGCTGACTCTCCCGGCAGGCCGGAAACCGGCACAAATGCCGTCACAGCCCGGCGAGACAGCAGGTGGAAACGTTTTCGGAGCAGTCGCACGCTGCTGCTGCTCATGGTGCCGGGCGTCGCGTACTTCCTGGTCTTCCACTACGGCGCCTTCGTCGGGAACGTCGTGGCGTTCAAGGAGTACGACCCGTTCGCCGGCTTGTGGGGCAGCCCCTGGGTCGGGTTCGGGAACTTCAGCCGGATGTTCGGCGACCCCGACTTCTGGCACGCGACGTGGAACACGCTCTACATCGCCGTGCTCCAGCTGGTGTTCTACTTCCCGGTGCCGCTCGCGATCGCGCTGCTGCTGCACAGCCTGACCTCGGATCTGCTGCGCCGCTTCGTGCAGTCCGTCGTCTACCTGCCGCACTTCCTGTCGTGGGTGATCGTCGTCGCCCTGTTCCAGCAGGTCCTGTCGGACACCGGCCTGCTCAACAGCTTCCTGGGCGACAGCGGCCTGCACACCGTCGACATCATCGGCAACCCGGACGCGTACCGGCCGCTGGTGGTCGCCGAGGTGATCTGGAAGGACGCCGGCTGGGGCACGATCATCTTCCTGGCCGCCCTGATGCAGGTCGACGAGCAGCAGTACGAGGCCGCCGCGATCGACGGGGCCGGGCCCTGGCGCCGCTTCTGGCACGTGACGCTGCCGTCGATCCGGCCGATCGTGGTGCTGCTGCTGATCATGCGGCTCGGCGACATCCTCTCCGTCGGCTTCGAGCAGATGCTGCTGCAGCGTCCGTCGGTGGGCCCGGAGGTCGGCGAGGTGCTCGACACCTTCGTCTACTGGCAGGGCATCATCGGCGGCGACATCGGCTACGCCACGGCGGCCGGCCTCTTCAAGGGCCTGGTCGGCGCCCTCCTCGTCTTCGTCGCCAACCGCATCGCGCACCAGCTCGGCGAGCAGGGGGTCTACAAGTGAGCAGCACGTCCACCCGAGTCGACCGTCCGGCCTGGATGGAGAAGCCCAAGCCGGTCACCAAGGCGGCCAAGGGCGTGGCCGTCCTGGTCCTCCTGGCCCTGGTCCTGGTCCCGTTCCTGGTGATCATCTCGACGTCGCTGGCCTCCAACAAGGAGGTCGTGGCGAACGGCGGCTGGGTCCTGTGGCCCACCGATCCCACCCTGCGCGCCTACGAGCAGATCCTCAGCGGCGGCATCGTGACGAAGGCGCTCGGCGTGAGCGTCGGGATCACCGCGATCGGTACGTTCGTGTCGCTGGCCTGCACCGCGTGCCTCGCGTACGCGCTGAGCCGGCCCGGCGTCTTCGGCGGCAAGCCCGTCCTGCTGGTCGTCCTGTTCACGTTCCTCTTCCCGCCCGGCATGATCCCGGCGTTCCTGCTGGTCAAGGGCCTGGGCATGCAGAACATGTACGCCGCCCTGATCGCGCCCGTCCTGATCAACGTGTTCAACCTCGTCGTCCTGCGCGGCTTCTTCCAGGGCATCCCGGAGGAGCTGTACGAGGCGGCCCGGCTGGACGGCGCGGGCGACTGGACGGTGTTCTGGCGGATCGTGCTCCCGCTGTCGAAGGCGGCGCTGGCGGTGGTCGGCCTCTTCTACGCGGTCAGCTACTGGAACGCCTGGTTCCATGCCTCGATCTACCTGGAGTCCGACCACTGGCCGCTCTCCCAGGTGCTGCGCACGTACGTGATCGGCGGCGCGCAGATCGCCGACACCGGGCTGAGCGAGGCCGGCATGGTCTCCGCCCCGCAGACGACGCAGATGGCCGTCCTGGTGATCGCCACCGTGCCGATCCTGATCGTCTACCCCTTCCTGCAGAAGTACTTCACCAAGGGCGTGCTCACCGGCGCCATCAAGAGCTGAGCAGGTCAAGCACCACCGAGCACGGTCAAGCACCAAAGAGCTGAGCAACCCCCCGCACTTCTCTGTCTCGACCTCCTTGATCCGAAGGGTCCTTCACCATGTCCGCGAACCTCTCCCGCCGCACCCTGCTGCGCTCCATCGCGATCGGCGGCGCCGCGCTCGCCGCCCCCTCCGTGCTCACCGCCTGTTCCTCCGATGGCAGCGGCGGCGGTGGCTCCGTCTCCAACGCGGGCAAGAAGGCGGCCGCCTGGCCCACGTACACCCCGGCCAAGGGCGCCACGCCCGACCTCGCGCCGACCGCCGAGGGCGTGCAGGCCGGCTACACGAAGTACCCGGCCGAGCTGGTGAAGGCGATCGCCGAGAAGCCGGGCACCGGCAAGGAGAAGATCAAGGTCCTCACGATCACGTACGGCACCCCGCCGAAGCCGGCCGCGCAGAACAAGTACTGGGCGGCGGTCAACAAGGCGCTGGGCGTCGACGTCGAGTTCACGATCGTGCCGGACGCCGACTTCCGGGCGAAGATGGCGACCCTGTTCGCCGGGGACGACATCCCCGACATCATCAACATCGGCGGCGGCTACGTGCTCCCGCGCGAGGCCCAGTTCGTGAAGACGCGCTGCGCCGACCTCACCGAGTACCTGTCCGGCGACGCGGTCAAGGACTACCCGAACCTCGCGGGCATCCCGACGTACGCCTGGGAGGGCATGGGCCGGATCTCGGGCCGGATCTACGGCGTCCCGGTGGAGCGGCCCAAGCCGCAGGACACGATGTTCTTCAACAACGGGGTCTTCACGAAGGCCGGCTACAAGCCCGGCATGTCGGCGGACGACTTCGCGGCCCTCGCCAAGGACACGACGGGCGCCAAGAAGTGGGCGCTGGGCTCGTCGACGACGGCGTACTTCGGCTACAAGACGCACGCCAACTGGTTCGGCGCGCCCAACGAGTTCGCCCTCCAGGACGGCAAGATGGTGCACTGGGGCGCCACCGACGAGTTCAAGGCGATGCTGGAGTACCTCTCCAAGCTGCGCAAGGACGGCTCGTACTACCCGGAGGCCACCTCGGTCTCGCAGGTCGACCTCAAGACCCAGTTCTGGAACGGCTCCGTGCTGTCCATGACGGACGGCTTCCTCGCCTACCCGGCCGCCGCGCAGGGCATCAAGAACTCCTTCGACCTCGACGCCCTCGTCCCGTACACCGCGCCGGGGGCCACCCCCAAGTACCAGCAGAGCCGCGGCATCTTCGGCTACACGGTCATCAAGAAGGCGTCCAAGGACCGCATCAAGCTGATCCTGCGCGTCCTCGACTTCCTGGCCGCCCCGTTCGGCTCCGAGGAGTACGAGCTGACCCACTTCGGCCTGGAGGGCACGCACTTCGAGCGCGACAAGGACAACAACCCGATCGCCAACAAGCTGGGCCTGGTCGAGTCGAAGACGAACGTCCCGTTCATGTACCTCTCCGACGCCCCGCAGGTGCTCTACGCTCCCGGCTTCGGGGACGTCGTGAAGCGGCTGCACGCGTGGCAGCAGAAGGTCGTCCCGATGATGCAGCCCAACGCCCGCTGGGGCCTGCAGTCCGACACGTACAACAAGCAGGGCGCGGCGCTCCAGCAGCTGATGGACGACAGCGTCACCGCCGTCGTCACCGGCCGCAAGAAGGTCTCCGACTGGGACGCCCTGTACGGGAAGTGGGAGGCGCAGGGCGGCAAGAAGGTCATCGGCGAGTTCACCACGGAGTACGCCGCGGCCCACTGAACCGGGCCGGCGGAACACCGGCACACGCGATGATGGTGCGGGGCGCGCGGGACGGCGTGCCCCGCACCGCTGGACCGAGGGAGTCAGAGTGGGCGAGCGCGGCGAGACCGAGGCGACGGGCCGGGTCACCATCCGCGACGTGGCGGCACGCGCGGGAGTGTCGGTGGCCACGGTGTCACGCGTTCTCGCGGGCAACTATCCGACGTCCGCGGCGTCCCGGGCGAAGGTGCTGCGGGCGGCCAAGGACCTGGACTACGTGGCGAACGCGCACGCCCGCGCGCTGGCCGGCGCGGGCCGCAAGACGATCGCGGTGCTCCTGCTCGACGTCGTGAGCTCGTACTACGCGGCGGTCGCGCAGGGCGTCGAGAAGGAGGCGGCGCAGCACGACCGGCTGACCCTCGTCGCGTCGACGGGCGCCGACCCGGCCCGGGAGCTGGCCCTGGTGCAGATGATGCGTGAGCAGACGGCCGAGGCGGTCGTGCTGGTCGGCGGTGTGGTCGAGGACGCGGCGTACCGGGAGCGGATGGCCCAGTACGCGCAGTCGCTGGCGGCGGCCGGTTCCCGGCTCGTGCTGTGCGGCCGCCCGGCGCCCGCGCCGGACGTGCCCGCGGTCGTGGTGGAGTACGACAACGAGGCGGGCGCCCACGCCGTCACGAGCCATCTGCTGGGCGCGGGGCACCGGAAGATCGCGATGATCGGCTACCAGCCGGGCAACACGACGGGTGAGGACCGTGTGCGCGGCTATCTGCGCGCGCTCGCGGACCACGGCGTGCCGCGCTCCGACGCGGTGCTGCACGGGGTCGGCTTCGGCCAGCACAACGGCGACCGGGCGATGCGCGACCTGCTCGACCGGTGCGACGGGAAGCCGGAGTTCACGGCGGTGTTCGCGGGCGACGACCGGGTGGCCCTGGCCGCGGTGAAGGTCCTGCACGCGTACGGGCTGCGGGTCCCCGAGGACATCTCGGTGGTGGGGTACAACGACGACCCGGTCGCCGCCGACATGACGCCGGGCCTGACGACGGTGCACATCCCGGGTGAGGAGCTGGGCCGCACGGCGGTCCGGCTCGCGCTCGGCGACACCGGCCGCTCGCAGCAGCGGCGCCAGCTCCTCGGCACGCACATCGTGATCCGGGACAGCGTGCGTCCCGTCACTCCGTAGGTCAGGCGGCCGGGTCGACGGGCCCGGCCGGGTCGCGGTGGTCGGGGTGGATCCAGCTCGGCTTGCGGAACTTGAGGAACGCGGCGGGCGCGGCGATGCCGAGCAGCAGCAGTCCGCCGCCGACGACCAGCAGATAGCGCCACAGCGGCCCGGTGTCGTACTGGTCCGGGGGCACGAACCCGATGACGAGGGCGAGCACGGACGCGACGAAGCCGACGCCCGCGACGATCGTGACGGCGGGCACGACGAAGCCGCGCGGCACGTCGGGGCGGGTGCGGCGCAGCACGACGACGGCCACGAACATCAGCAGGTAGGCGACCAGGTAGATCTGGATCGTGATGACGGAGAACATCCAGTACTGGCTGGAGACGCTGTCGCTGAAGGCGTAGAGGACACCGATGAGGGTGGTCAGGACGCCCTGGGCGACCATCACGTTCTGCGGCACGCCGTACTTGTTGAACTTCTGCAGGAACGGCGGCAGGTAGCCCTCCTGGCGGGAGAGCAGGACCAGGCCCTTGGCCGGTCCGGACAGCCAGGTGAGCATGCCGCCGAGCGCCGCGCACACGAGCATGACGCCGACGACCTTCGTCATCCAGCCCACGTGGAAGTGGTCGAAGAACGCCTGGAAGGCCTGCATCAGACCGGCGGTGAGGCTGAGCTCCTTGGCCGGCATGACCCAGCTGATGGCCAGGGCCGGAAGGATGAAGATCAGCAGCACGAGCCCGGTGGCCAGGAAGATCGACTTCGGGTACTCGCCGCGCGGGTCGCGCAGGGACGACACGTGGACGCCGTTCATCTCCATGCCCGCGTAGGAGAGGAAGTTGTTGACGATGAGGACCAGGCTGGCGAGGCCGGTCCACGGGGGCAGCCAGTGGTCGGCGGTCATCGGGGCGGCGGACGGGTTGCCCTGACCGAGGAAGACGATGCCGAGGGCGACGAGCACGACGCCCGGGACCAGGGTGCCCACGATGAGGCCGAACGAGGAGAGCCCGGCGACCGTCTTCGTGCCGCGCGAGCTGACCCAGACTCCGGTCCAGTAGATGACGACGATGACGATCGCCACGTAGAGGCCGTTCTCGGCGAGGCTCGGGTGGATGACGTACGCGAACGTGGAGGCCACGTAGGCGAGCAGGCTCGGGTAGTAGGCGATCGTCATGGCGAACTGGCACCACACCGCGACGAAGCCCAGCGGTTTGCCGAGCGCCTCGCTGACCCAGCGGTAGATGCCGCCCGTCCAGCCGGAGGCCAGCTCGGCGCCCACGAGGGCGGTGGGGAGCAGGAAGACGATCGCCGGGAGCAGGTAGAGGAAGATCGCCGCGAGGCCGTAGATGGCCATGGTGGGCGAGGGGCGCAGGCTCGCCACGGAGGCCGTGGTCATGAGGCCGAGCGTCACCCAGGAGATGAACTGGCGGCGGGTCCCGTCGTCACCGACTTCCGCGGCTTGCTCCGGTTTGTCCGTTGTCGTCATGGGGTCATGATCAGCGGCGGAGGGGGAGCCCGCATGTCGCCCGATACCGGGTGGGGGTAAGGTGCGGCCATGACGGGGACGACGACCAGGGGCCGCACCGGCCGCGGACGGCTGCTGCTGTTCGTGGTGCTGCTCTTCGGGATCGTCGGGATGCACACGCTGGGGCATCCGTCCGGCCATTCGGGGTCGGGACACATGACGGCCTCGTCGGCCGCGGCTTCGGCTTCCGTGCCGCGGCCGGATCACTCGGGCGGGGCGATGCCAGGCCCGCACGCCGGGTCAGCGCCGAGCGCCGGGCAGCCGATGCCCGGTGACGGCGGCATGGATCCGCTGGGCGTGTGCCTGGCCGTGCTCGGTTCGGTGACGCTGCTGTTGCTGACGGCGCTGGTGCTGCGGCCACTGACCGCGCGCCACCTGCTTCCGCGTCCGCGCGGCATGGCCTGCGCCCAGCGCCCGAACCCTCCCCCGCCGCGCACCCTGCTCGCCCGGTTGTCGGTTCTGCGGATCTAGGCCTGCGCACCGGCTGCTTCGCGCTGCCCGCAACCCGATCGGTCCCCGTCCGCAGGACGGTGGGAACCTGATCGGGTCGAGTGGTGTATCAGAAGCAGCAGATGAGTTCGCCCACTGCACGCAGCACGTACGACACCGACATCGAGGTGCAACTCACCTATGCGCACGACACGTTCACTCCCCGGCTCCCCGACCGCATCGACCAGCCGCCGCACTCTTCTCGGCGCCTCCCTCGCCGTGGCCGGCACGGGGCTGCTGGGCGCCTGTTCCTCCGGCACCGGGTCCGGCTCCGGGCACGGTGGGCACGGCGCGGGCGGCTCCGCGCCCCAGGGCTACGTCGACCCGGCGGGCCCCGAGGTCGAGGCGGCGGAGCGCAGGCGCGGCTCCGGACCGGTCCGCTCTGTCCGCCTGACCGCCGCCGCGACCGCTCTCGAACTGGGCGACAGGACCGTCAAGTCGTGGTCGTACGGGGGTGATCTGCCCGGCAAGGAGGTCCGCGTGACCGCCGGCGACACCCTCGCCCTGACCCTGGCGAACCATCTCCCCGAAGCGACTTCCCTGCACTGGCACGGCCTGGCGCTGCGCAACGACATGGACGGCGTCCCCGGCCTGACGCAGAAGCCGATCGCCCCCGGCGCCGACTTCACGTACCGCTTCGCGGTCACGCACCCCGGCACGTACTGGTTCCACCCCCACTCCGGCACCCAGCAGGACCGTGGGCTGTACGCGCCGCTGATCGTGGACGACCCCAAGGAGCCCCTGTCGTACGACAAGGAGTGGGTGATCGTCCTGGACGACTGGGTCGACGGCGTGGACGGCTCGACCCCGGACGCGGTGCTGAAGGAGCTCAGCTCCGGCATGGACCACGGGGGCGGATCCGGCGGCTCGGGCGGCGGCCACTCCGGGCACGACATGTCGGCGATGAGCGGCACCGACGCGTCCCCGAGCAAGGGTGCGCGCACGGGTGCCGGCACCGGCCCGTCCCGGATGATGATGGGTGCCACGAGCGAGCTGCTCGGCGGGGACGCGGGCGACGTGGCCTACCCGCACTACCTGATCAACGGGCGGACGCCCGAGGCCCCGTCCTCGTTCAAGGCCCGCCCGGGCGACCGCATCCGGCTCCGGATCATCAACGCGGGCGGGGACACGGCGTTCCGGGTCGCGCTCGGCGGGCACGAGATGACCGTGACGCACACGGACGGCTTCCCGGTGCGGCCCGCGAAGACGGACGCGCTGCTGCTCGGCATGGGCGAGCGGTACGACGTGCTGGTCACCGCGGGCGACGGGGTGTTCCCGCTGACGGCACTGGCCGAGGGCAAGAAGCGGACGGCGATGGCGGTCCTGCGCACGGGGTCCGGGGCGGCCCCCTCCCCCACGTCACGCCCCGCGGAGCTGACCGGCAAGCTCGTCACGGCGGACCGGCTGCGCCCGGCGGAGTCGGTGGCCCTGCCGTCCGCCGAGCCGGACCGCACGCTCTCCCTCACCCTGACGGGCAGCATGGAGAAGTACGACTGGGCCTTCGACGGCAAGCCGTACACGGCGGACCAGCGCCATCCGGTCGGCGCGGGCGAGCGGGTCCGCCTGGTGTTCCGCAACCACACGAAGATGTGGCACCCGGTCCATCTCCACGGCCACACCTTCGCTCTGAGCGGCGGGGCGGCGGGCGCCCGCAAGGACACGGCGATCGTCCGCCCGGGCGAAACGGTGACGACCGACTTCGAGGCGGACAACCCCGGCCTGTGGATGGTCCACTGCCACAACATCTACCACTCGGAGGCGGGCATGATGACGGTCCTGGGCTACCGCAAGTAGCCCCCTGCGCGAAGTCCGACGATCGCCCCTGAACGCCGCCCGAAGGGCGTGCGTTCAGGGGCGCGGGGAACTGCGCGAGAAGCCCACCACCGGGCGGCAGAAAGCCAGTAGCCCGCAACCGGCAATGGCGCCGGCCTCACCGCTCGGCAGGAGCGGCGTCCTCCAGAACCTGCCCGGCGACAACCCGCCCGCCCGAACCGGCGACCACCCCACCGGAGACGACCCGGCGCCGGTCGACGAGCAGCGCGACCCCGGCGACCCCGAGTCCGAGGACGGCGAGGACGGCCCCGGCCGGCGCCGGGGAGGTGACGCCCAGGCCCGCGCTGAGGGCGAGCCCGCCGATGAACGCCCCGCCCGCGTTGGCGAGGTTGAACGCGGCCTGGTTGGCCGACGAGGCCAGCGAAGGCGCCGCGGCGGCCTTCTCCATCACCATGAGCTGCAGAGGAGACCCGGTGACGAACGCCGCCGTCCCCAGCAGCAGCACGGCGACGGCCGCGCTCCACTGCGCCCGCATCAGCACGGGGAACAGCGCGAGCACGACCACGAGCGAGGCCAGCCCGCCGAACAGGGTGCCGCGCAGATGGTGGTCGGCGAGCCGCCCTCCGAGCAGGTTCCCGACGGTCGCCCCGACGCCGAACAGTGCGAGCAGCAGCGTCACGCTCCCCGCGGCGTACCCGGCGGCGTCGGTGAGCATGGGCGTGATGTAGCTGTACGCGGCGAACAGGGCGCCGAATCCGGCCACGGTCGTGCCGAGCGCGAGCCACACGGGCAGGGACTTGAGGGCCCGCAGTTCACCGCGTACGCCGACGAGTTCGCCGTGTCCGTGGTCCGCGGGAACGAGCAGTGCGAGGGCGGCGATGGCGAGGAGTCCGATGGCGCTGACGGCGAGGAACGTGGCGCGCCAGCCGAGGTGTTGGCCCATCGCGGTGGCGACGGGGACGCCGATGACGTTGGCGACGGTGAGGCCGAGGAACATCAGCGAGACGGAGCGGGCCTTGCGCTCGGGCGCCACGAGCGAGGTGGCGACGACGGCGCCGACGCCGAAGAAGGCGCCGTGCGGGAGGCCGCTGACGAAACGGGCGAGGAGAAGGGAGTGTTCGCCGGGGGCGGCGGCCGAGACGGCGTTGCCGACGACGAAGAGGACCATGAGCCCGATGAGGACGCGGCGCCGCGGCATGCGTGCGGTGAGGGCGGCGAGCAGCGGGGCGCCGATGACGACGCCGAGGGCGTACGCGGAGACGAGGTGTCCGGCGGAGGGGATGGATATGCCGAGGTCGGCCGCGACGTCGGGGAGCAGTCCCATCATCACGAACTCGGTCGTGCCGATGCCGAAGGCGCCCACGGCGAGCGCGAGCAGGGCGAGGGGCATGGAGGTTCTTCCGGGGAGGGGCGGGCGGTGAGCAGAACTATTAAGTTTACGCCCTGAACAAATATTCCCTCGCCGGGTCAGCGCATGTCCTCCGTCACCGCGTCAGAGCTTGACGCGGGCCGCGATCGGCAGGTGGTCGCTCCCGGTGGCGGGCAGGGACCAGGAGGAGACCGGCTCGATGTCCCTGACCATGATCTGGTCGATGCGGGCCATCGGGAACGAGGCGGGCCAGCTGAAGCCGAAGCCGCTGCCCGCGGCTCCCTGGGTGGAGCGCATCTGGGAGGTGACGGCGTTCAGGGCGCGGTCGTTCATCGTGCCGTTGAGGTCGCCGAGGAGCACGACCTTGCCGAGCTGCTCGTGGGCGATGGCGGCGCCGAGCGCGTCGGCGCTCTCGTCGCGCTGGCTGGCGGTGAACCCGGAGTCGAGCTTGACCCGGACCGAGGGCATGTGGGCCACGTAGACGGCGATGTCGCCCTGCGGCGTGGCGACGGTCGAGCGCATGGCGCGGGTCCAGCCGAGCTTGATGTCGACGGGCCGGGTGGCGCTGAGCGGGTACTTGCTCCACAGGCCGACGGTGCCCTGGACGGAGTGGAAGGGGTAGGTCGCCGCGAGGGCCTTCTCGTAGACGGGGACGTCCTCGGCGGTCAGTTCCTCGAGGGCGAGGACCTGGGCGCCGGAGGCGGCGACGTCTCGGGCGGTGCGGGTGGGGTCGGGGTTGTCGGCGTTCACGTTGTGGGTGGCGACGGTCAGGTCGCCGCCGCCGGACTGCTTGTCGCTGAGCAGGAGACCGCCGAAGAGGTTGAACCAGGCGATCACGGGGACGAGGACCGCGATCACGGCGGTCGCCGAGCGGCGGACGAGTCCGAGGATCAGCAGCACCGGGACGAAGAGGCCGAACCAGGGCAGGAAGGTCTCGGTCAACGAGCCGAGGTTGCCGATGGTGTTGGGGATCTGCGCGTGCAGCAGCATGACGAGGCCGAGCAGGACCGCGAGCACCGCGAGGACGATGCCGCGCCGCCAGTAGCCGCGGTCCTCGCGCAGCCGGACTCCCAGGCGTCGGAGCCGGGATCCGCTGCGCTCGGATTCCTGGGCGTCTGAGCTGTAGTACGCCTGCGCCATGCCGTCGTCGCCTCACTGCCTGCCGTGCCCGCCGTCCCCGCCCGAAGCACCCTAGGCGATGACGACGGCTCGCTGTTCCGTCACACCCCCGTGGGACGGGGGTGATGTGTCGTCCGTACTGCGACGAGGACGAGCGGGGCGGGGCGCCGGGTTCCGGTCCGGCCGGTCCAGGGGGCCTCTGTGACGAAACCCGCACAATCACCCGAGGGGCGGGACCTGCGGCTTTTCACGCCGGACGCCTTCTGTTCCGGGCGCGTTGAGGAGGCCGCGCAGGACGGTGTCGACGACGCGGGCGGAGAGGTCGTCGGCGAGCGGCGCGTCGGACCGCATGACGGTGCGCAGCAGCATGGGGCCGCTGAGGAGGTCGCCGGCGAGTTCGATGTCGGTGCCTTCGGGGAGTTCGCCCTCGGCGACGGCGCGGCGCAGTACGCCGTGCATGGCGCGGCGGCGGGGCTCGACGACGACCTCGTGGTACGCGTCCCAGAGCTTGGGCAGGGTCTTCATCTGGGCGAACACGTTGTGGAGCAGGGCCGAGTTGCGCAGGTTGAGGCCGCGCCGGCGCATGTGTTCCAGGAGGCGGATCAGATCGTCGCGCAGGGAGGTGCCGGGGAGTTCGGGGTCCGGCCCCTCGATGGAGGCGACGACGTCGACGAAGAGTTCTTCCTTGCCGCTCCAGCGCCGGTAGATGGTGGCCTTGCCGACGCCGGCGGTGCGGGCGATGCGCTCGATGGACAGTTCGGCGAGCGGGACGCCTTCTTCGAGGAGCTTCACGACGCCCTCGACGATGGCGAGTTCGGCGGCCTCGCTGCGGGGGCGGCCGCGCGTGGGCGCGGGGCAGTCGGCGGCCCCGCGCATCCGGTGGCGCTGGTAGGACCGCGCGACGGTACCGGCGTCGCCCTGTCCCGTTTCCGGTTCCGGGACCGCGACCGGCTCCGGGACCGTCACCGGCCGGGTCGCCGGGTCGCTCACCGGGGTGTTCTCGGGGTCGTTGTCCGGGCCCGTGCGCGCGCCGGTCGCCACACCGCCCGCACCCGTGTCCGCACCGGTGCCCGTACCCGTGTCCACGTGTCGCCTCCGCTTCCGCCACGCCCCGGAACCCTGCCGTCCGGCGGGGGTCCGGGGTGATTCTCTCAGCGTCGTCAGCCCCCGTGTGCGGTGATCAGTGCCGCGCGCCCACCTTCTCCGGCTCGCCGCTCTGCCCCTGCGGTGCCGCGGGCGGCCGGCCGGGCAGGAAGAGGCCGGTGACGACCGCGCTGACCAGGGCGACTCCGGCGCCCCACAGCGCGGTGACGTGCATGGCGTGCAGGAAGGCGTCGTTGGCGGGGCCGATGAGGGCCTCGCCGCGCGGGCCGAGCTTCTCGGCGACTCCGAGCGTCGCCTCGATGGAGCCGCCGGCGGCGTCGCGCAGGCCGGGCGGGAGCAGGCCCAGCTTGTCCTCGATGCCGCCGCGGTACGCGGTGGAGAGCACGGAGCCGAGGACGGCGATGCCGAGCGCGCCGCCGACCTGCCGGAAGGTGTTGCTCAGCGCGGACGCCGAGCCGGCCTTCTCGCGCGGCAGGGCCTGCATGATGACGACGCTGGTCGGCGTCATGACGTGGGCCATGCCCGTACCCATCAGGAAGAACATCACTTCCAGGAGCCAGATCGGGGTGTCGGCGTCGAGGATCGTGAACGCGGCGAGCATGGCGGCGAGCAGCACCAGGCCGCCCGTCGTGGTGACCCGCACGCCGAACCGGTCGACGACGAGCCGGGCGCGCGGCGCGAAGATCAGCTGGGCGACGGCCAGCGGCAGCATCAGGGCGCCGGTCTGCAACGGCGAGTACCCGCGCACGCTCTGCGTGTAGAAGACGGAGAAGAACGTGACGCCCATGAGGGCGAAGAAGACCAGGGCGATCGCGGCGATGGCCGCCGAGAACACCTTGTTCTTGAAGTAGTCGATGTCGATCGACGGGTGGTCGCTGCGCTTCTCGTAGAGCACGAAGCCGACCAGGACGGCGAGGCCCGCGGCGATCGTGGCCAGGACCTGCGGGCTGGTGAAGTCGCCCTCGTCGCCGCCCTTGATGATCCCGTAGACGAGCAGGACGAGGCCGACGATGGAGAGCGCGACGCCGACGAGGTCGATGCGGCCGGGCTTGGGGTCCTTGGAGTCGGGCACGAGCGCGATCATCAGGACCACGGCGAGGATCACGATCGGCACGTTGACCAGGAAGACCGAGCCCCACCAGAAGTGGTCGAGCAGCAGGCCGCCGGTGATCGGGCCGATGGCGATGGCGAGGCCGACGCCGCCCGCCCAGATGCCGATGGCCTTGGGCTGCTCCTCGCGCTCGAAGACGTTCATGAGCACGGCGAGGGTGGCGGGCATGACGAACGCGGCGCCGAGGCCCATGAGCGCGCGGAACGCGATGAGCTGCACCGGGGAGCCGGACTCGGCGGCGAGCGCGGAGCCGATGCCGAAGACGACGAGGCCGCCGATGAGGACCTTCTTGCGGCCGACGCGGTCGCCGAGCAGGCCGGCCGTGAACAGGAGGCCGGCGAAGACGAGGGTGTAGGCGTTGATGGCCCACTCGAGCTCGCTCTGGGTGGCGCCGAGGCCCGTCGGGGCGGGGGTCGAGATCGTCTTGATCGCGACGTTCAGGATGGAGTTGTCGAGGACGACGATCAGCAGGCTCAGCATGAGCACGCCGAGGATGGCCCAGCGGCGGCGGTGCACCGCCTCGGGTATCCGAGATGCCTCGGGGGCGACGGGAGTGGTCATGCGTACGAGCCTAGCCCCATTTCGATACGGCACCGTTCCGTATTGGAAGTCCGGGAGACTTCCCTTACCGAGGCTTTACCGGGGTCGTGTGCTCTGGCGCGGGGGCTGCACGCGGTGCCACCATGGGAGGTGATCCGGGGACGCCGTCAGGGCGCCTCGAGACGAATTGAAGGAGCCGTTGCGATGACGCAACACGTTCAGGCTGCCCCGACGCAGTCCGCCGACAGCAGCAATCCCAAGGCGCTGTACGGGGGCAAGGGCACCCGGCGCATCACCGTGCGCGACATCACGCTCGCCAAGGAGCGGGGCGAGAAGTGGCCCATGCTCACCGCCTACGACGCCATGACCGCGTCGGTGTTCGACGAGGCCGGCATCCCCGTCATGCTGGTCGGCGACTCCGCCGGCAACTGTCACCTCGGCTACGAGACCACGGTCCCGGTCACCCTGGACCAGCTCACGATGCTCTCCGCCGCCGTCGTGCGCGGCACGTCCCGCGCGCTCATCGTCGGCGACCTGCCCTTCGGGTCCTACCAGGAGGGGCCCACGCAGGCGCTGCGCTCCGCGATGCAGCTCGTCAAGGAGGCGGGCGTCGGCGCGGTCAAGCTGGAGGGCGGCGAGCGCTCGCACGCCCAGATCAAGCTGCTCGTCGAGGCCGGCATCCCGGTCATGGCGCACATCGGCCTGACCCCGCAGTCGGTCAACACGCAGGGTTACCGGGTGCAGGGGCGCGGCGAGGAGGCGGCGCAGCAGCTGCTGCGCGACGCGAAGTCGGTCCAGGACGCGGGCGCCTTCGCGGTCGTCCTCGAACTGGTCCCGGCGGAGCTCGCCGCGGAGGTCACGCGGACGCTCCACATCCCCACCGTCGGGATCGGCGCGGGCCCCGAGACGGACGCGCAGGTCCTCGTCTGGACGGACGCGCTCGGGCTCACCGGGGGCAAGATGCCGCGCTTCGTCAAGCAGTACGCCGATCTGCGTACCGTCATGTCCGACGCGGCGAAGGCGTTTGCGGAGGACGTGGTCGGCGGAACGTTCCCTCAGGAGGAGCACTCCGTCCACTGAGGCGGGGCCCCTCCTGAACACATCTGAGCCATAGCGGCACCATCGCAGCCCGTCGATCTTCCCCCGTCGACGGGCTGCGTCACGCTCCGCTGGGTTGAACCGTCGTGTGTACCCGGTGCCTCGGCGGGCCGCGGGGAGGGCCCACCTCCGCCGTGGGGTCCCGTCGGGCTGAGCTCCGGTGCCGGTGCGCGCTCGGTCGACCCAGCCTCGGAGCCGCGCCCCGGCCCCCAGTGCGCAGTCCGGCCGACCCAGCCTTGGGCAGTCTGCCGCCTGGGGCGATGGGGGTACCCCCTGCTCGAGCGAAGCCGAGAGCTTGGGGGAGGGTGGGCCAGGCGGCACCCCCGGCGCCGGGTGCGCGATTCAGTGGGCCTCCGCTACAGCGCCGCCGCCGTAGGGGCTGACGATCGTCGCCAGGTGCCGCCCGGTGGGGCTTCTCGCGCAGTTCCCCGCGCCCCTGAGGACACGCTCCGCGTGCCCCAGGAGCCATGACGCTCGCGCCCCGCGGGGGAGTCGCTGATCCGGTACAGCCCCGCGCCTCGCGGCGTCGATGTCGGCGGGCTGTCGGCGGAGCGCGGGCGCTGTCGGTGGGATGTCGGTCGGGTGTCGGTGGGGGGCGTCAGATTGGGGGCATGACGCGAATCGACGTGAACCCCGAAGGCGGCCGAGGAGTCGCCGTGGCCGTGCGGGGGCTGGTCAAGCACTACGGCGAGACCAAGGCCCTGGACGGTGTCGACCTGGACGTGCACGAGGGCACCGTGATGGGTGTGCTCGGTCCGAACGGCGCCGGCAAGACCACCCTCGTACGCTGCCTGTCCACCCTGATCACCCCCGACGCCGGCACCGCGGTCGTCGCCGGTTACGACGCCGTGCGCCAGCCCCGCCAGCTGCGCCGCGTGATCGGCCTCACCGGCCAGTACGCCTCGGTCGACGAGAAGCTCTCCGGCCGGGAGAACCTCTACCTGATCGGGCGCCTGCTCGACCTGTCCCGCAAGGAGGCCCGCGCCCGGGCCGACGCGCTGCTGGAGCGGTTCTCGCTGACCGAGGCGGCGAGCCGCCCGGCCCGGACCTACTCCGGCGGCATGCGGCGCCGCCTCGACCTGGCCGCCTCCATGATCGGCCGCCCGCACGTGCTCTACCTCGACGAGCCGACGACCGGCCTCGACCCCCGGACCCGCAACGAGGTGTGGGACGAGGTCAAGAGCATGGTGCGGGACGGCGTGACCGTGCTGCTCACCACCCAGTACATGGAGGAGGCCGAGCAGCTGGCCTCCGAGCTGACCGTCATCGACCGCGGCCGCGTCATCGCGAACGGCGGCATCGACGAGCTCAAGGCGAAGGTCGGCGGCCGCACGCTGCGGATCCGCCCCACGGACCCGCTGGAGCTGCGCCCGCTGGCGCACGCGCTGGACGACCTGGGCCTGACCGGCCTGGCCGCGACCACCGTGGACACCGAGTCCGGCACCGTGCTCGTCCCGATCCTGAGCGACGAGCAGCTGACCGCCGTCGTCGGCGCGGTCACCGCGCGCGGCATCACGATCGGCTCCATCGCCACCGAACTGCCCAGCCTGGACGAGGTGTTCCTGTCCATCACCGGCCAGAAGGCGACCGTCCCCCAGGACGCCAGGCCCGAACTCGAGGAGGTCGCCGTATGAGTACCGCCACCACCGCTCCCACCATCACCGTCGCGGCCGACCCCCGGATCGGACTGCGCGGCCACCTGCGCCACACCGGCGCCCTCGTCCGCCGCAATCTGCTGTGGATCAAGCAGGATCCCGAGTCGATGATGGACGCGGTCCTGATGCCCGTCATCTTCACGCTGCTGTTCGTGTACGTCTTCGGCGGCTCGATCGGCCAGTCCCTCGGCGGCGGCCAGCAGCAGTACGTGCAGTACGTGATCCCCGGCATGGTCGCGATGATGAGCATGAACATCGCGCAGGGCGTCGGCACCGGCTTCAACGAGGACTTCCACAAGGGGATCATGGACCGCTTCCGGTCCCTGCCCATCGGACGCGGCTCGGTCCTGATCGCGAAGATCTCCGTCGAACTGCTGCGCCTGCTCGTCGCCACCACCGTGCTGATGGTCGTCGCGGTCCTGGTCGGCTTCGACATCACGAACTGGGGCGGACTGTTCGCCGCGCTCGGCCTGTCCGCGCTGTTCGGCTCCGCCGTCATGTGGATCTTCCTGGTCCTCGGCGTGACCATGAAGAACGCCCAGTCCGTGCAGGCGATGGGCTTCCTGGTGATGATGCCGCTCCAGTTCGGCTCGTCGATCTTCGCGCCGACCGCGTCGATGCCGGGCTGGCTGGAGAACTTCACCAAGTACAACCCGATGTCCGGGCTCGCGGACGCCGCCCGCGGTCTCATGGTGGGCGGCCCGGTCGCCCACGGCCTGTGGGTGACGCTCGCCTGGACCGCCGGCCTGACGGTCGTCATGGCCCCGGTCGCGATCCGCAAGTTCACCAAGAAGGCCTGACACAAGGCCGGTTCACCCGGTACGCGTCTGACGTCAGAAGAGGGCGGCGGCCTCCTCCACGGAGAGGGCGCCGCCCTCGGCGCGCTCCCGCTCGTAGTCCGCGTCGTCGAGCACGGCGCGCAGGGCCGCCTCCGCGTCGGCCCGCCACTTGCGCTCCATCCCGTTCGGGATGTGCCCCTCCGGCAGCGAGGCGTCCGCCGCGCCGATCAGCCGGGCCGCACGGCACGTGTCGCCGTCCTGCCCGCGCAGGGTGAGCGCGCGGGCCGCGGTGAGCAGCTGCATCGCCATCAGGTGCGGCATGATGATCACGGCCAGCGGGTCCGCGGCGAGCTCCACGGCCCGCGACACGTTCGCCAGCGCCGACTCGGCGCATCCCTCGGTGACGTCGATCATCGCTTCCATGCCGGTCAGCATGGAGTGGAAGAAGTTGACCCCCTGCCCCGCGAACTCCTCGCGCAGCAGCTCCAGTTGCTCCCGCGCCTCGGCGATCCGGCCGGTCGAGGCGAGGCGCCCGACGAGGATCATCCGGGCGACGGGCCGGGCCTCGTTCGCCGGCCGTCGCGCGGAGTCGAGCGCCTGCCACAGCATCCGCTCCCCCTCCTCCGCCTCCCCCAGCTCGATCAGCACCTGCCCCAGCCGCACCTGGAGGATCGTCGACTGGGCGTGCGCGCCCATGTCCTCGGCGACCTCACGGGCCCGCCGGAAGTCGGCGGCCGCCTGCGCGAACCGGCCGAGCTTCTCGTGCGCCTCGCCGCGCGCCGACAGCGCCTCGGCTACGCCCCACTCGTCACCGAGCCGGGTGAACAGCTCGATCGACTCGTCGGCGTCCGCGATCCCGGTGGCGGCCCAGGAGGCCCGGTTGGCGTGCAGGTTGGCGCGCAGTTGCAGGACGAGGGCGAGCTCCCACTCGTAGCCGAGTTCCCGGCAGGTCGCGACGGTGATGTCGGTGAGCCGGTGCAGCCGCTCCAGGTCGCCGGTCATGACGACGGCGAAGTACCAGATGTTGCCGGGCGGACGGCAGGCCTGCGGCAGGTCGGCCCGGTAGGTGTCGACGATGATCCGCAGCCGCTCCTGCCCGGCCTCGGAGCGCCACTCGTCCATCTCCATGTCCATGGTCGCGAACCGGCACAGGTGGAGCTGGCGGCGGGCCTCGGCGAGGAGTTCGCCCGTGAACGGGGGCGGGGCGTCGGTGCAGCGCTCCAGGATCGGCGGGGCGGGCCGGGCGGGCCCGGCGAACGGGTCGGGGCCGAGCGCGGCGACCTCCCGCGTCCAGGTGCGCCCGTCGGTGCGCAGGTCCCGCATCTGCCAGAACCAGGCGAGCGACAGGACGAGCCCGAGCCCCTCCTGCTCGTCCCGCGCGGCGACGGCGTGCCGCAGGGCGGTGCGCAGGTTCTCGTAGTCGCGCTCGATGCGGGCGACGGCGGCACGCTGGTGGCGGCCGCGCAGCAACGGGTCGGTGGTGCGGGCGAGTTCGCGGTAGTACGTGAGGTGGGCGCGCTCGGCGCTCTCCCGGTCGCCGGCCTCGTCGAGCCGGTCGCCCGCGTACTCGGCGACGGTCTCCAGGAGCCGGTAGCGCATGCCGCCCTCGTCGTCGGGGGCGGCGACCACGAGGGACTTGTCGACGAGCGAGCCGAGCGCCTCCAGCACGTCGGGGGCGTCCGCGCCGGCGGTGGCGCACACGGACTCGGCGGCGGCCAGGTCGCAGCCGCCGCTGAACACGGACAGCCGGGCGAGGACGGTGCGCTCGGGTGCGTCGAGCAGGTCCCAGGACCAGTCGACGACGGCGCGCAGGGTCTGCTGGCGGGGCAGCGCGGTGCGCGCGCCGGAGGTGAGCAGCCGGAAACGGTCGTCGAGCCGGTCGGCGATCTGGCGCGGGGTGAGCATCCGCAGCCGGGCGGCGGCGAGTTCGATGGCCAGCGGCAGTCCGTCGAGGCGGCGGCAGATCTCGCCGACGGCCTCCGGGGCCTCGTCGACGGTGAACCCGGGGCGCACGGCGGCGCCGCGCTCGCCGAACAGCCGCAGCGCGTACGGCTCCGGGAGCGGCTCGACCGGCTGGAGGGCCTCGCCCGGGACGCCGAGGGGTTCGCGGCTGGTGGCGAGGACGGTGACGCCGGGGCAGCGGGCGAGGAGCTGTTCGGCGAGGGCGGCCGCCGCGTCGATCACGTGCTCGCAGTTGTCGAGGATGATCAGCATGCGGCGGTCGGCGCAGTGCTCGACGAGGCGGACGAGCGGGTCGTCGCCGTGCCGCTCGCTCGCGACGCGCAGTTCCTCGGCGCCGGCGCCGCGCAGCACGGTCTCGCGGGCGCCGAGCGCGCTGACGACGGCCTCCGGCACGGCCTCGGGGTCGCCGACGGGGGCGAGCTCGGCCAGCCACACCCCGTCCGGGACGGCGTCGCCGCCGGCCAGGCCGTCGGCGACCTCCTGCGACAGGCGGGTCTTTCCGGCGCCGCCCGGGCCGAGGAGCGTGACGAGGCGGGCGCGGGCCAGTTCGGCGCGGATCGCCTCGATGTCGTGCTCGCGGCCCACGAAGGAGGTGAGCCGGGCCCGCAGGTTGCCCCGCACCCCGGCCGCCTTCCGTACGGGCCGGTCGACCGTGCCGGGGTCGAGCAACTCGGCGTGCAGTGAGCGCAGTTCGGGCCCCGGGTCGGCGCCGAGCCGGTCGGCCAGTCCTCGGCGTACGTCCTCGTAGGCGGCCAGCGCCTGGGCCGCGCGGCCGGTGTCGCGCAGGGCGCGCAGCCGCAGCGCCTGGAGCGGTTCGTCCAGCGGGTGCGCCACGCACAGGGCGGTCAGCTCGGGCAGCGCGGACTCGGCCCGGCCGAGCGCGAGCAGGGCGGTGAGGCGGGCGCGGCGGGCGTCGAGGCGGCGGGCGTCCCAGCGGGCGGCCTCGGCGGTGCGGTCGGGGAGGTCGGCGAGGGCGGGGCCGCGCCACAGGGCGAGCGCGTCGTCGAGGGCGTCGGCCGCCTTCGCCGGGTCGTCGTCGGCGAGGGCGCGCAGGCCGTCGGCGGTGAGCCGCTCGAAGCGGAACAGGTCGACGTCGTCGGAGGTCGCCGCGAGCCGGTAGCCGCCGCTGTCCGCCGAGTCGACCGCGCCGGCGCCGAGGGTGCGGCGCAGCCGTCCGACGAGGGCCTGCAAGGCGCCCGGGGCGTCGGCGGGCGGTTCGGCGCCCCACACCTCGTCGACGAGCAGGGCGGCGGGGACGGTGCGGCCGGGGCGCAGGGCGAGGGTGGTCAGGAGCACGCGGAGTCGGGCTCCGCCGACCGGGACGGGGGTGCCGTCGTCGCGGAGCGCCTCCGTCGGACCTAGCAGGCGATAGCGCACGGGGCCCATTGTCGCCGGTCGGGCGGGTCGGGTCAGCGCGGGGTTGCCGGGGTGCGGGTTCGTCGTGGTTCGGCGGCCTGCCGCCGTGGCGGGCTTTCGCCGTGGTTCGGCGGCCTGTCGCCGTGGCGGGTTGGACCTTCGTCGCCGGGTGCGGGTTTCGTCGTGGCTGGGCGCGCAGTTCCCCGCGCCCCTGAAGGCGCACTCCGTGCGCCCCAGGGGCATCACGGTCGCGCCCCGCGACGGAGCCGCTGAAGGCGTGCGCTTCGCGTCGGCTTCCCCGGGTGTGCGGGAACTCCTTGTGGAGGGCGGGGCGTTTTTCGGGGGTGGCCGGGTACGTTCGGTCACGCCGTCGATCACCGGCGTCATCGGACCCGCGACCCCTGGAGTGCCCGTTCATGAAGTCCGCCTCCGCCCGGCGCGGCACCAACCGGATCAGCCCCGTGTTCCTCGGGATCGCTGCCGTCACGGCGGTGTCCGGGTGGGCGGTGTGGACAGACTTCGCGGCGGCGCCGGGCGTCGCGGTGTTCCTTTTCGTCACCGGCGCGTGGATCGTCTCGCTGTGCCTGCACGAGTACGCGCACGCCCGCACGGCCCTGCACAGCGGCGATCTGTCCGTCGGCGCCAAGGGCTACCTCACGCTGAATCCGCTCGTCTACTCGCACGCCGTGCTGAGCATCATCCTCCCGGTGATCTTCGTGATCATGGGTGGCATCGGTCTGCCCGGCGGGGCGGTCTACATCGAGCGAGGCCGGATCCGCGGGCGCTGGAAGCACAGTCTGATCTCGGCGGCGGGCCCGCTGACGAACGTACTCTTCGCCGTCGTCTGCACCGCCCCGTTCTGGCTGGACGCGCTCGACGGGGTGCCGGACACCTTCCGGTACGCGCTCGGTTTCCTGGCGCTGCTCCAGGTGACCGCGGCGATCCTGAACTTCCTGCCGGTACCGGGCCTCGACGGCTACGGGGTCATCGAGCCCTGGCTGTCGTACAAGATCAGGCGGCAGGTGGAGCCGTTCGCCCCGTTCGGGCTGCTCGCGGTCTTCGCGATCCTGTGGATCCCGTCGGTCAACCACTGGTTCTTCGATGCGGTCGACGCCCTGCTGCGCGGCCTGGGCGTGACCGAGTGGGACACGTACTGGGGCCGCAGGTTCTACGAGTTCTGGGAGGGGACGCCGGAGATCCCGACCGTCACGCTGCCTCGGTAGGGCGCGCGGCTTCCTTCTCCATGCGGGCCTTGCGGACGTAGAACCACGTCATGTTCGACGTGATGCCGGCGATCAGGACCCACACGACACCCAGGAAGCTGCCCTGGACGAAGGAGACCACCGCGGCGGCGACGGCGAGGACGCAGAGCACGAGGGCGAAGAGTGCGATGCGGGGCATGGGGGTCGGCTCCAATACGGCACGTACGGCACGGCGGTGTTTCGCCGTTTCGCCGACCAGTGTCCCCCATGCCCCGCCCGCGCCTGAACGCGCCCTGATTGCGCGGGCGTGTGGTTATACGTCCGTGACGCGCAGACCCGCGTGGGCCTTGTAGCGGCGGTTCACGGAGATGAGGTTCGCGACCAGGGACTCGACCTGGTGGGCGTTGCGCAGGCGGCCCGCGAAGACGCCGCGCATGCCGGGGATGCGGGCGGCCAGCGCCTGCACGGTGTCCGTGTCCTCGCGGGACTCGCCGAGCACCATCACGTCGGTGTCGATCTCCTCGATCGCCGGGTCGGCGAGCAGTACGGCCGACAGGTGGTGGAAGGCGGCGGTGACCCGGGAGTCGGGGAGCAGGGCGGCGGCCTGCTCGGCGGCGCTGCCCTCCTCGGGCTTCAGGGCGTAGGCGCCCTTCTTGTCGAAGCCGAGCGGGTTCACGCAGTCGACGACGAGCTTGCCGGCGAGGTCCTCGCGCAGCGCCTCCAGGGTCGCGCCGTGTCCGTCCCAGGGGACGGCGACGATGACGATGTCGCTGCGGCGGGCGCACTCGGCGTTGTCGGCGCCCTCGATGCCGAGGCCCAGTTCGTCGGCGGCCGCCTGGGCGCGCTCGGCGGCGCGGGAGCCGAGGATCACCTTCTGTCCGGCGCGGGCGAACCGGTAGGCGAGGCCCTTGCCCTGCGGGCCGGTGCCGCCGAGCACGCCGACGACGAGCCCGGACACGTCGGGCAGCTCCCAGGGGTCCTTGGCGGGGGCCTTCACGGGGGCGGCGGGCTGTGCGCTGTCACTGGTAGTCATGAGGCGACCTTACTCATGCGTACGGTCCTGGTCAGCTGGGTCGGCCTGTGACTCGTACGGGCGGTCTTGGGGCGAACGGGCCGGACGGGGGCGGTGGTTCGGGCACCATGCGGGGCCATGGACGCCGTACGAGTAGCCCTGCTGCGCGAGGTCCTCGCCGGAACGGGGTGGCCCGCCGCCACCCGCCGCTTCGCCGGGGCGCTGCGCTCGTCGGTGTCGGCGCACGGGGGCGGACTGCTCCTCGTCGGCACCGAGTCGTACGAGCCCTGGCACCTGGCGGCGCACCTGGTGGACGAGGCCGCGTGGTCCGGGACGCCGGAACTGGCGCCGACCCTCGTCCGGCACGCCGCGCGGCCCGACGACCCGGCGCACCTGGCGGTCGGGCTCGGACGGCTGGAGGCGGCGCGGCGCGGGGAGACGCTGCTGGTGGTGACGCCGGACGAGGCGGGGGCGGGGCTGCTGGAGCGGGTGCACGACGCGCGGCGGGCGGGGGCGACGGTGCTCGCGCTCGACGCGGAGGGGGCGGGTGGGGAGCTGCGGGCGATGGCCCACGACGCGCTGACCGTGCCCGGTGACACGGACCTCGACCTCGACACGGTGCAGCATCTGGTGAGTGCGGCGGCCGGGGAGAACGCGGTGCCGGCGCCCCGCGCCCGGCGCGGCTTCCGCGACCGCCTCTCCCGCCTCGCCGACCACCTCACGGCTCCGCCGCCGACCCGGTGGTGAGCGGGCTTCGCCGTAAATGCGTTGCCGGGGTCGCGGGACGCGTCGAGCATGGGTGCTCGTGTCCGATCAACCGCCGCGTTCCTCGAAACTGTCCGCTCTGTTGCCCGATCTGACGCCGTGGCGTTCCGTGCGGGACTTCCGGCTGCTCTGGACGCAGGGGCTGGTGACGTACTTCGGCAGTTTCATGGCGATGGTCGCGCTGCCGTTGCAGATCAAGGAGCTGACGGACTCGCCGCTCGCGGTGGGCGCGATGGGCGCGGTGGAGCTGGTGCCGCTCGTGGTGTGCGGTCTGTACGGCGGCGCCCTTGCGGACGCCGTGGACCGGCGCCGGGTGATCCTGTGGACGGAGGCGGGGCTGGGCGGCCTGGCCCTGATCCTGTTCGTGAACGCGCTGCTGCCGAGCCCGCTGCTGTGGCCGCTGTATGTCGTGGCGGCCGGCGTCTCGGGCCTTGCCGGGCTGCAGCGCCCGGCGCTGGACTCGCTGCTCGCCCGGATCGTGCCGCACAACCAGCTCACCGCCGCGGCGGCGCTCAACGCGCTGCGCTGGAACGCGGGCGCGATCGCGGGCCCGGCCCTGGCGGGCGTGGTCGTCGCGTACGCGGGGCACGCGACCGCGTACGCGGTGACGGTCGTCGGGTTCGCCGTCTCGGTGGCGATGTGCACGCGCCTCGCCCCGGCGCCGCCCGCGCACGACGCGGTCAAGCCGTCGCTGCGGGGCCTGGCGGAGGGCGCGGCCTACGCGTGGTCGCGGCCGGTGCTGCTCGGCACGTACGCCGTCGACATGGCGGCGATGTTCTTCGCGTTCCCGAACACGGTCTTCCCGTTCCTCGCGGACGAGCTGGACGCGCCGTGGTCCCTGGGTCTGATGTACGCGGCCGGCGCGGTGGGCTCCCTGTTCTGTTCGCTGACCAGCGGCTGGACGTCCCGGGTGCGGCGGCACGGGCTGCTCGTGGTGGCCGGGGCGGCGGGCTGGGGGCTGGCGATCGCGGCGGCGGGGTGGTTCTCGAACGTGTGGCTGGTGCTGGTGTGCCTGGCGGCGGCCGGCGCGGGCGACATGGTGAGCGGCCTGGGCCGCTCCACCATCTGGAACCAGACGATCCCGGACGCCCTGCGCGGCCGCCTCGCCGGCATCGAGGTGCTGTCGTACAGCGTGGGCCCGCAGCTGGGCCAGCTGAGGGCGGGCGCGGCGGCGGGCTGGACGGGGACGCGGACGGCGATCTGGACGGGCGGCGCGGCCTGCGTCCTGTCCGTGGCGGCCCTCACCGCCGCACTGCCGAAGCTCCTCACCTACGACGCCGACACCGACGAGGACGCCGTGCGGCGCCGCGACGCGGCCGCGGTCTGACCCTGCGGGCGGACTTCAGTCCTCGTCGTCGGGAGAGCCGGGCGTGCCCGAGGACTTGTCGTGCCAGCGCGGGTCCCCCTCCCATTCGAGGTTCCGCTCACGCGCCGTCTCCATGGCGTGCGCCGCCTCCTCGCGGGACGCGTACGGCCCGAACCGGTCCTTGGCGGGGCACTCGGGCCCCTCCTCGACCTTCTGGTGCTCCAGGCAGTAGTACCACTCACCCGGTTTACCGACGGTCCGCTTCTTGAACAGGGCCACGGCCGACTCCTCTCCTCAGGATCTCCTCAGGGCGCTCAGAGCCATGGTCCCCCACTGCCGCTCGTTACACTCGCTGGCATGTCAGTCCCGTCGCAGTCGTCGCTTCTCGTCCCCGGGGAACAGTCCCCGATCCGCTCCGTGCCGGGGAACATCCGGCGCCCCGAGTACGTGGGCAAGCCCGCGCCGGCCCCGTACAAGGGTCCCGAGGTGCAGACGCCCGAGACGATCGAGGCGATGCGGATCGCCGGCCGGATCGCGGCGCAGGCGATGGAGGAGGCGGCCAAGGCGATCGCGCCGGGCGTCACCACGGACGAGCTGGACCGGATCGCGCACGCGTACATGTGCGACCACGGCGCCTACCCCTCGACGCTGGGCTACCGCGGCTTCCCCAAGTCGCTGTGCACGAGCGTCAACGAGGTCATCTGCCACGGCATCCCGGACTCGACGGTCCTGCGCGACGGCGACATCGTGAACCTGGACGTGACGGCGTACATCGGCGGCGTGCACGGCGACAACAACGCGACGTACCTGGTCGGCGACGTGGACGAGGAGTCGCGTCTGCTGGTCGAGCGCACCCGCGAGTCGCTGAACCGGGCGATCAAGGCCGTGAAGCCGGGCCGCCAGATCAACATCATCGGCCGCGTCATCGAGTCGTACGCCAAGCGCTTCGGCTACGGGGTCGTGCGGGACTTCACCGGGCACGGCATCAACTCGTCGTTCCACAGCGGGCTGATCGTCCCGCACTACGACTCCCCGCACGCGACGACGGTGATCCAGCCGGGCATGACGTTCACGATCGAGCCGATGCTGACGCTGGGCACGCACGACTACGACATGTGGGACGACGGGTGGACCGTCGTGACGAAGGACCGCAGGCGGACGGCTCAGTTCGAGCACACGCTGGTGGTCACGGACACGGGCGCGGAGATCCTGACCCTGCCGTAGTCGCCCGCCGCCGTACGTGAGCCCGTCCCGGGGATCCGGGGCGGGCTCTTCTTATGTTCGGCTGATCGGGGAAGGGGTAAGTTCTGTTACCGACACACTGTCGGGAAGATGAAACGGCTCGCGGAGGCTTCATGGACACCCCGTTCTCCACCCTGATCCGCACGGCGTCGCACGAGCAGCACACGGAGGCGGAGACGTCGACGTTCATGGGCGACCTGCTCGGCGGTGCGCTCGGCGTGGAGGCGTACACGCGGTACACGGAGCAGCTGTGGTTCGTGTACCGGGCGCTGGAGGCCGATGCGGAGCGGCTGGCGCGGGACGCGGTGGCGGGCCCGTTCATCCGGCCCGAGCTGCTGCGGGTGCCGGAGCTGGAGCGGGATCTGGCGCATCTGCGGGGCGCCGGGTGGCGCTCCTCGGTGTCGGCGCTGCCGGCGACGCGGGAGTACGCGGCGCGGGTCGCGGAGTGCGCCGCGTCCTGGCCCGGCGGCTATGTGGCGCACCACTACACGCGCTATCTGGGCGACCTCTCGGGCGGGCAGATCATTCGCGACAAGGCGGAGCGGACCTGGGGTTTCGCGCGCAAGGGCGACGGTGTGCGCTTCTACGTGTTCGAGCAGGTCGGGAACCCGGCGGCGTTCAAGCGGGGCTATCGCGAGCTGCTCGACAAGATCGCGGTGGACGACCTGGAGAAGCAGCGGGTGATCGCCGAGTGCAAGCGGGCCTTCGCGCTGAACACGGCTCTGTTCTCGGCCTTGGGCGAGGAGTTCTCCTCGGCCGCCTGACCTCCGCCTGACGTCCGCCCGGCCTCCGCGTGCTCTCCCCGCTGCGGCCGCCGCGGGGGTTCAGCGGGCGGCGGCCAGCCGGACGCGTCCCCCGACCTCGATCCACCCCTCGGGCTGGGGGGCCGTCAGGATCTGGGAGCCGGCGCCCTGGCGGATGTTCAGGGCGCGGCCCAGCCGGTCCGTGAGGAGCAGCGCGGCGGCGCCGGTCGCCTCGTCCTCCACGATGCCGTCGTCGCGGCCGGGGAAGGCCCGGGCGCGGACCCGTCCGGCGGCCTCGTCCTCCCAGGCCCAGGCGTAGATCCACTCCCCGCTGGGCGGCACGGGCAGCGCGTCGACCTCGGCGGCGGACCCGTACCGGCGCAGGGTGCGCGGCGGGGCCCACTCGGCGCGGGCCTCGATCCAGCTGAACTCGCCGTCGAGGCGGGCGCCGACGACGCCCGCGGGCACGCTCAGCTCGGGCACGTCGAGGAGCCAGGCGGAGCCGACGCAGGGGTGGCCGGCGAAGGGCAGGCGCAGGGTCGGCGTGTAGATGTCGATGACGCCGCGCTCGGGGTCGTCGACGAACACGGTCTCGCTGAAGCCGAGCTTCCCGGCGAACGCCTGGCGCTCGGCCCGGCCGGGCAGCAGGGAGCCGTCGCGCACGACGCCGAGCTCGTTGCCGTGCCGGCCGTCGGGCCCGCAGAAGACGCGCAGCACGTCGTAGGGCACGTCATCCATGTTCTCCATGCCGTTCCCCATGCCGCTCCCCCCGCGGTTCTCCATGCCGTGCTCCGTGCGGTTCTCCACGTCCCGCAGTGAACCACGCCGTCCGGGCCACCAGCCGACTTGACCCTCTCTTGACCAGCTCCTGGGTCGCTGGTGGGTCGGTCGTGTCCAGGCCGCGACCACCGCTCTCACATGAGAGCTGAATCACGGGACAGAGGGGTAGAACTGAGGTAAGCCTCATATAAGTTAGGGCCGCCTTAGTCGTTAGCTGCCGTACGACCCGTACTTACCTGGAGCCCGCATGCGAGCCGTCCGACTCACTGCCGCCACCGCCGTCGCCACGGTGGCTGCCCTGACCGCCGTCACGGGCTGCACCGAGAAGAGCGACTCCAAGGACAAGGGTTCCGACGCGGTCAAGGTGACCGCGACCGACGACAGCTGCAAGGTCTCGGCCACCTCGTTCCCCGCCGGCCACGTCAAGCTGGCGGTCGAGAACAAGGGCTCCAAGGTCACCGAGGTCTACGTCCTGTTCCCGGACGACCGGATCGTCACGGAGCGCGAGAACATCGCCCCCGGCACCAAGGCGAACATCACCGCGGAGATCAAGGCGGGCGACTACGAGATCGCCTGCAAGCCCGGCATGACGGGCAAGGGCATCCGTCAGAAGGTGAAGGCGACCGGCGGCAAGGCGGCCGCGAAGCGCGACCCGCGCCTCGACAAGGCCGTGGCCGAGTACCGCACGTACACGCAGGCGCAGGCCGACGAGACGCTGCCCAAGGTCAAGAAGTTCACGGACGCGATCCGCAAGGGCGACGTCGAGGCCGCCAAGAAGGCCTACGCCGACTCCCGCATCGGCTGGGAGCGCACCGAGCCCGTCGCCGAGTCCTTCGGTGACATCGACCCGAAGGTCGACGTCCGCGAGGACGGTCTGGAGGACGGTCAGGACCCGAAGACGGACTGGACCGGCTGGCACCGCCTGGAGAAGTCGCTGTGGAAGGACGGCAAGATCGGCTCCCGTGAGAAGGAGCTGGCCACGCTGCTCGACAAGGACCTCAAGGACTGGCAGAACCGCGTCGGCAAGGCCCTGATCACGCCGACCTCGATGGCGAACGGCGCCAAGGAGCTGCTCGACGAGGTCGCCACCGGCAAGGTCACCGGCGAGGAGGAGGCCTACTCGCACACCGACCTGGTCGACTTCAAGGCCAACGTCGAGGGCGCCGAGAAGGCGTACGACCTGCTCAAGCCGGTCGCCACGGAGAACGACGCGGCGCTCACCAAGGAGCTCGACCGCCAGTTCGCCGCGCTGAACAAGCTGCTCGACGAGTACCGCGAGGACAAGAAGTCCTACGACTTCACCTCCTACGACAAGGTCGGCGAGGCGGACCGCAAGGAGCTGTCCGACGCCGTGAACGCGCTGGCGGAGCCGCTGTCCAAGCTGGCCGCGGCCGTCGTCGTCAAGTAAGTCGTCGTCAGGGAACCGGCGGACGTTCGAAAGGCATCAGGAGGCAGCCCATGGCCGACACCGACACGGACCAGGTCAAGGACACGGGGACGGCGACGCCCCCCGCCCCGTCCCGGCGTTCCCTGCTCGCCGCCGGAGGGGCCGGGCTCGCGCTCGGCGCCGCCGCGGCGGGCGGGGCCGTCGCGCTCACCCGTTCCGGGGCCGACGACGACATGCAGCCGGCCGCCGAGACGGGCGGCGCCGTGCCGTTCCACGGCGCGCACCAGGCGGGCATCGCGACCCCGGTCCAGGACCGGCTGCACTTCGCGGCGTTCGACGTGAAGACGGACGACCGCGAGGCGTTCGTGCAGCTGCTCAAGGACTGGACCGAGGCCGCCGCGCTGATGTGCGAGGGCCGCACGGTCGGTGACGGCGCGTACGGCGGGCTGCCGGAGGCGCCGCCGGACGACACGGGCGAGGCGCTCGGCCTCAAGCCGTCCCGGCTGACCCTGACGATCGGTTTCGGCCCCTCGTTCTTCGACAAGCACGGCAAGGCGTTCGGGGTCGCGGACAAGCGGCCCGAGGCGCTCGTCGAGCTGCCGAAGTTCCCCGGCGACAACCTCGACAAGGCGCGCAGCGGCGGCGACCTGTGCGTGCAGGCCTGCGCCGACGACCCGCAGGTCGCGGTGCACGCCATCCGCAACCTGGCCCGGATCGGCTTCGGCAAGGTCGCCATCCGCTGGTCGCAGCTCGGCTTCGGCAAGACGTCCTCGACGACGCCGGACGCGCAGACCCCGCGCAACCTGTTCGGATTCAAGGACGGCACCCGCAACATCGCGGGCACCGAGAAGGACCGCCTCGCCGAGCACGTGTGGGTCGGCGACTCGACGTGGATGAACGGCGGCTCGTACCTCGTGGCCCGCCGCATCCGGATGAACGTCGAGACCTGGGACCGCACCTCGCTGCAGGAGCAGGAGGACGTGTTCGGCCGCGACAAGCGCGAGGGCGCGCCCGTCGGCAAGGCGAAGGAGCACGACCAGCCGTTCCTGAAGGCGATGAAGCCGGACGCGCACGTGCGGCTCGCGCACCCGGACGCCAATCACGGGGCGACGATCCTGCGGCGCGGCTACTCGTTCACCGACGGCACCGACGGGCTCGGCCGGCTCGACGCGGGCCTGTTCTTCCTCGCGTACCAGAAGGACGTACGCAAGGGGTTCATCCCGGTGCAGCGGAGCCTGGCGGCGGACGCGCTGAACGAGTACATCCAGCATGTGGGTTCGGCCGTGTTCGCCGTGCCGCCGGGCGTGCGGGACAAGAACGACTGGTGGGGCCGCGGCCTCTTCGAGCGCACGGAGGCGTGAGGGCATGTTCGCGAACTATCTGATCGGCCTGCGCGAGGGCCTCGAGGCGAGCCTGATCGTCTGCATCCTCATCGCCTACCTGGTGAAGACGGACCGCAAGGACGCCCTGAAGCCGGTGTGGCTCGGCGTCGGCGTGGCCGTGCTCGTGGCCTTCGGTTTCGGCGCGGCGCTGGAGTTCGGCTCGCAGGAGATGACGTTCAAGGCGCAGGAGGCGCTCGGCGGTTCGCTGTCGATCGTCGCCGTGGGCCTGGTGACGTGGATGGTGTTCTGGATGCGGCGCACCGCCCGGCACCTGAAGTCGGAGCTGCACGGCAAGCTGGACGCCGCGCTGCAGATGGGCACGGTGGCGCTGGTCGTCACGGCGTTCCTCGCGGTGGGCCGGGAGGGCCTGGAGACGTCGCTGTTCGTGTGGACGGCGGTGCACGCCACCAGCAACGGCACGTCGGAGCCGGTGATCGGCGCGCTGCTCGGTCTCGCCACGGCGGTGTTCCTCGGCTGGCTGTTCTACCGGGGCGCGCTGAGGATCAACCTGGCGAAGTTCTTCACGTGGACCGGCGGCATGCTGGTCGTCGTGGCGGCGGGCGTGCTCGCGTACGGCGTGCACGACCTGCAGGAGGCGGACTTCATCGGCGGTCTGAACAACCTGGCCTTCGACATCAGTTCGACGATCGCGCCCGACGGCTGGCTGGGCACGCTCCTCAAGGGCGTCTTCAACTTCCAGCCCGACCCGACGGTGCTCCAAGTCGCCGTGTGGTGCGCCTACTTGGTGCCGACGCTGGCGCTGTTCTTCGCCCCGCCCGGCCTGTTCTCGCGCCGTACGCGGCAGCGGGTCGAGGCCTGAGGCCCGAGGGCCCCGGCGGAACTACGGCCTGCCTCTTCCCGGTAGGGTTCGGCCCCGGGAAGGGGTAGGTGAGGTCAAGGTCATGAGCGAGGTCAGGAACAGGCGCGGGCGCCCGGCCGCGGCGGTCGTGGCGGCGGCCCTGCTGTCCCTCACGGCGAGCGGGTGCGTGACCGTGCACGGGGAGCTCGAGGTCGTCCCGACGACGACGAAGGCGGAGGCCGCGCGGGCTCTGGACACCTTCGTGACCGCGTACAACAAGGCGGACCGGACGTACGACCGGTCGGCCGACGAGAAGTACGTGACCGGGCCGCTCGCGGCGATCGACGCGGCCAAGCTGAAGGCGGGCCACGCGCTGCAGCCCGAGGGCAATCCGAAGCACTCCCCGCTGAAGCTGACCGACGCGAAGTTCACCGTGCCGAAGAAGGCGGGCTGGCCCCGCTGGTTCGTCGCGGACACGGACAGCAGCCGCGGTACGGGCACCCGCTGGCTCCTCGTCTTCACCCGTGACGCGGAGAACCGGCCGTGGGCGGTGTCGTACCTGACGGTGCTCCGGGAGAGCCAGGTTCCCGCGTTCGACGTGGACGCGGACGGCTGGGGCGAGGCCGTGGACGCGGACGCGTCCGGTCTCGCGGTGCCCCCTCAGAAGCTGCCCGCGCGGTACGCGGCGTATCTGAAGGACGGCGGCTCCGGGTTCGCGCCGGGCCCGTACACCTCAGTGACGCGCGAGGCCCGCGAGAAGAACGAGTCGCGGCCCGGTCTCGCGACGCAGTTCATCGACGAGCCGCTCACCTCGGGCGACAACGCCCCGGTCGCGCTGCGCACCAAGGACGGCGGGGCGCTCGTCTTCTTCACGACGCGGCGCTACGAGAAGCAGACCGCGTCCCAGGGCAGCGACCTGCCGGCGATCAACCCCAGCGTGAAGGCGCTGATGACGGGCGAGCCGAAGCAGTCCGCGACGTACGGCTACGTGTCGAACCAGGCGGCGCTCGCCCCGGCGGGCTCCTCCGGGCCGGTCCAGGTCCTCGGCCGGGTCCAGGGCATCACCACGGCCGAGGGTTCCTGAGACCCGCGGCCTACGAGGGCCAGGCGCCGGTGTAGTCCGGCTCGTCGGCGCCCGTGTGGCGGGCGCACGCGTCGGTGAGCGCTTCGAGGAGAGTGAGCGGGTCCGGCAGCGGGTGCTCCGGGCCGCGCAGCCAGGTCACCGCGCGGTCGCCGGGCAGGCGGGCCGGCGGGACCAGGGTGTAGGAGCCGCGGCAGTGCCAGCGCAGGCCGGGGTGCTCGTCCATCGTCTCGGGGTGACAGTCGAGCTCGCAGGGCCACCACTCGTCCTCGTCGGCCGGGGTGCCGCGGGTCGCCGTGAAGAACAGCATGCGGTCGCCGCCGGACTCGGCGACGGGCCCGACGTCGACGCCGGTGGAGAGCAGCCGCTCCAGCGCCTCCTGACCGGCGGCCAGCGGGACGTCCAGGACGTCGTGGACCATGCCGGTCGCGGTGACGAAGTTGGCCTGCGGCTGGTGCCGGGCCCAGCGCTCGATCTGGCCGCGGTCCGTCGTGGACTGGGTCTGCCAGGCGAACGAGATGGGGTGCCGGCCCGGCGTCGGACAGCCGATGCGGTTGCACGAACAGCGGTAGTCGGCGGGGTGCGCGGCCGGGGCCAGCGGGAGTCCGGCCGCGGCGGCGGCCAGCAGCAGCGCCTCACGGTCCGGGTCGACGGGGGCCTGTCTGGGCGCCCGGGAGGCCTTCAGCCACCGGGTGAACCGGCCCAGGCCGCCGTGTCCGCTGCCGTCGTGCGCCGCGCCCATCTATCCCCTCACCATCGCCGTCGTGCCGAGTGACCGGATGAATCCCGGACCAACATGGTCCCACCATCCTGCGCCCCGGGTGGCCACACTTCCCATCCGGGGTACCCAGGGCCCGTACGGACAGGCGTTCAGGGGGTGGCGGGACGGGCCGCGATCCCGTAGAGGGCGTACTCGACGAGACGGTCCGTGTACGCGTGGTCGAGCGGTCCGGTGCCCTGGAGCCAGCGCTGGGCGATCGGCGAGACGAACAGGTCGCGGGCGGTCTCGGGGTCGATGTCGGCGCGCAGCTGGCCGGCCTCCTGGGCGGAGCGCAGCCGGGCGGTGTAGAGGTCGAGGCCGGGCATGAGGAGGCGGCGGACGAAGCCCTCGGCGAACTCCCGGTCGGCGAGGCCCTCGGCGGCCAGGGCGCGGGCGGGGGCCTCGAAGCGGGGGTCCTGGAGTTCGTCGACGGTGGCGCGCAGGACGAGCTTGAGGTCGGCGGCGAGGTCGCCGGTGTCGGGCAGGCCCGACGCGCCGACGGGGACGCCGGGGTGGTTCGCGGCGGCGGCGCGCGCGTTCTGCTCGTTGAGGTCGATGAAGGCCTCCATCAGGACCTCGGCCTTCGATCCCCACCAGCGGTAGATCGTCTGCTTGCCGACGCCGGCGCGGGCGGCGATGCCCTCGATGGTGGTGCGGGGGTAGCCGATCTCGCCGACGAGGCCGAGGGCGGCGTCGTAGATGGCGCGGCGGGAGCGTTCGCTGCGGCGGGCCGCGTCGGGGGCCGTCTTCTTGGCGGGTGTGCTGGCTGGTGTGGCAGACATGGATCGAATGTAGCAGCGAAGCGAGGCGAGACGTGCCGTCTCATTGCCTCTCGAAAAGCCTTGACAAGACGGTGCGTCTCGCTCAGAGTGGAGCATGTTCCGAGAGCGAGACGATACGTCTCGCCTAGTTGGTCGATTCGTGGAGGAGACACCATGACCCGAGGTGGATCAGGCGGCATGCTGGGCGTCGGCGGCACCCGCAGCAACCTCTCCCGCAAGGCGCTGCGCGGCGGCGGGCGCGGGGGCCGGGTGGGCGGCGGGGCCGCCGACCCGGTCACGCAGAAACGGGAGCTGCTCCGCAGGTTGCGGGATCAGCGGGGCGAGTCCGAGGCACCCTGACGATCGTCGCCGGGTGACGCCGCGCTCAGGCCGAGGCCGGGGGCCAGGGGTCGCCCCACTCCGCGTCCCGGGCCGCCCGGTAGAGCGACCCGTGCTTCTTCGTCACCGTGACGCGGTTCAGGCCGGGGACCGGCTCGCAGAGGTCGAGGAGGACCTGGCCCTTGCGGATCTGGGGCTTGCGCACGATGCGGGACGCGCCCCGCTCCGGGTCGAAGCGCACGGCCGCCACGTACGCGAACTTCTCGTCCTCGTACGCCAGCGAGCCTCCCTTGACCCGTCGGTGCAGGGAGGACCGGGCGACCCGCGCCGAGAAGTGGCACCAGTCCGTGCCGGCCACGATCGGGCAGGCCGCGCTGTGCGGGCACGGCGCGGCGACCTGGAAACCGGCGGCGATCAGCCGGTCGCGGGCCTCGATGACGCGCAGGTAGCCGTCCGGGGTGCCGGGCTCGATGACGACCACGGCCCCGCCCGAGGCGTCGGACGCGCCGGCCGCCGCGTCGACGACCACCGCGCGGTCCGCCTCCGTCAGCTCCTTGAGCACGTAGGAGACGGTGACGAGATCGGCGCCGGGCAGCGGATCGCCGGTGCCGATGCGGCCGCGCTTCCAGGTGACCGAGGACTCCAGGCCGGCGTCGCGGGACGCGAGTTCGCGGCCGAGGGCGAGCGCGGGCTCGGACCAGTCGAGGACCGTCGTGGGGCGGGTGCCGGGCAGGACGTCGCGCGCGGCCCAGACCGCCGCGCCGGTCCCGCCCCCGATGTCGAGGTGGGAGCCGGGCAGCCAGTCGGCCGGGGCGGCGTCGAGCAGCGCGCCCAGCGCCGAGCGCACCGCCTCGAACGTGGCCGGCATCCGGTACGCCGCGTACGCCGCGACGTCCGCCCGGTCCCGCAGGATCGGCGCGTCGGTCGGGGTGGTGCCCCGGTAGCTGGCGATGAGCCGGTCGACGGCGCGGGCCGCCTGGCTGGGCGGCAGTCCGTCGAGGAGACCGGCGAGGGCCGAGCGGAGGGTGTCGGCGGAGGACTGGATCGGGGCGTTCACCCAGGAATTTTAAGGGGCGCCGAGCGGGATCACCGCGCGGGCGAGACGGGTGGCCGCGGCGGCGCGGGGCGCGCTGTCGGCGGGACGGCGGCGCGGGTGGACGGTGTTGGCGAGCAGCACGAGGAACGTGTCCGTGGCGGGGTCGACGACCAGGGACGTGCCGGTGAAGCCGGTGTGGCCGGCCGCTCCGTGCCCCGCGAGCTCGCCCATGAACCAGGGCTGGTCGACGGCGAAGCCGAGCCCGGGGGCGGCCAGCATGAGGTCGACGAAGTCGGGGCCGAGGATGCGCGCGGTGCCGTAGGAGCCGCCGCCGAGCAGGGTCCGGCACAGGATCGCCAGATCGGGCGCGGTGGAGAAGAGACCCGCGTGCCCGGCGACGCCGCCGAGCGCCCAGGCGTTCTCGTCGTGCACCTCGCCGCGCAGCATGCCGCGCTCGGCCTTGGCCCAGGGTCGGCCCTGGTCCTCGGTGGCGGCGGCGCCCGGCCGGGGCCCGAAGGAGGTGGCGGTCATGCCGAGGGGCCGGGTGATGCCGTCGCGGATCAGGACGTCGAGCGGGCGGCCGGTGAGGCGCTCCAGGACGTGCTGGAGCAGCAGCATGTTCAGGTCGGAGTAGCGGTGTTCGCCGGGCTCCGACGAGGGCCGCTCCGCGCGCAGGGCGGCGATCCGGGCGGCCTGGTCCGGGGCGTCGTACAGCGGGAGTTCGGGGCGCAGGCCTGAGGTGTGGGTGAGGAGCTGGCGGACGGTGATGCCGTGCTCGGCGGCGGCCGTGAACTCGGGGACGTAGGCGCCGACCCGGGCGTCGATGCCGAGGGTGCCGCGCTCGATCTGCTGCACGGCGGCGATCGAGGTGAAGAGTTTGGTGAGGGAGGCCAGGTCGAAGGGGGTGTCGGGGGCCATGGGGACCCGGGCGGCGGGCGGCAGTTCCACGCCCCGGTCGGTGCGCTCGTCGTAGGCGGAGTAGCGCACCGCCCAGCCGCAGACGGCCTCGGCGGCGATCACCGGGCCGCGTCCGGCGAGCAGGACGGCGCCCGCGCACCAGGGGTGCTCCCCCTCGGGCAGCAGACGCACGTCGCGTACGAGGTCGGCGAGGTGCGCGGCGTCGAGCCCGGCCCGCTCGGGGGTGCCAGGGCGCAGTCTTGGCGTGCTCAGCTTTCCCGCACCTCCTCGGCGCGCTGCTGCCAGGGGCGGCACAGCGTGACGAAGGCGAGGGCGGCGGCGAGTCCGCAGCCGAGCTGGACGACGGCCATGGGGACGGCGGTGTGCTCGCCCGCGATGCCGACGAGCGGCGAGGCGACGGCCCCTATGAGGAAGGAGGAGGTGCCGAGCAGCGCGGAGGCGGAACCGGCGGCGTGCGGGGTGCGCATGAGGGCGAGCGCGTTGGTGTTCGGGGTGGTCAGGGCCATCGAGGCCATGAGCGCGAACAGGCCCGCCGATACCGGTACGAGGCCGAGCCGCTCGGGGCTGCCGAACACTCCGGTGGCGACGAGGAGCAGGAATCCGGCGGCGAGGACGATGAGGCCGATCCCGGTGCCGAGGACCTTGTCGAGGTCGACGCGGCCGACGAGCAGCTTGCCGTTGAGCTGGCCGACGGCGATCAGACCGACCGAGTTCAGCCCGAAGAGCAGGCTGAAGGTCTGCGGCGAGGCGCCGTAGATCTCCTGGATGACGAACGGGGAGGCGCTGATGTAGGCGAACAGCGCGGCGAACGCGAAACCGCCCGCGATCATGTACCCGGCGAAGACGCGGTCGGCGAGCAGCCCGCGCATGGTGCGCAGCGCCTCGCCCACTCCCCCGCCGTGCCGCCGCTCGGGCGCCAGCGTCTCGGGCAGGCACTTCCACACGAGTGCGGTGAGCGCGAGGCCGATCGCGGTGAGGACGACGAAGACGCCGCGCCAGTCGGTGACGCGCAGCACCTGGCCGCCGATGAGCGGGGCGACGATCGGGGCGACGCCGGAGATCAGCATGAGAGTGGAGAAGAAGCGGGCCATCGCGACGCCGTCGTAGAGGTCGCGGACGACGGCGCGGGCGATGACGATGCCGGCGGCGCCCGCGAGTCCCTGGAGCAGCCGGAAGGCGATGAGCAGGGCGGCGTTCGGCGCGAGGGCGCAGATCGCGGTCGCGGCGACGTAGACGAGGAGGCCGGTCAGGAGCGGTCCGCGGCGGCCCCACCGGTCGCTCATCGGGCCGACGACGAGCTGGCCGAGCGCCATGCCGGTGAGGCAGGCGGTCAGGGTGAGCTGGGCGGTGGCGGCGGAGGTGTGCAGGGCGCCGGTGACCTCGGGCAGGGCCGGGAGGTACATGTCCATCGACAGCGGCGGCACGGCGGTGAGTCCGCCGAGCACGAGGGTGACGAGGAGGCCGGTGCGGGCCGCCGCGCCGGGCGGTCCGGTCCGGGGTGGCGGTGGTGCTGTCCCGGTGCTCCCTGCCGTCCCGGTGCTCCCGCTCTCCGCCATCCCGAAGCTCCCCCGTTCCCGTCCTGGTGTCCGCCGACTCTCCCGGTCGTGCGTGCGATTACCTATGCTCTCAGCTCGGCGGAGTGGTCGGGACCGGGAACCGGGGTGGGGCTGGGATGGCTGGGGAACGCGTGCGCTGGGGGATCCTCGCGACGGGCGGCATAGCGCAGCAGTTCACGGCGGAGCTGCTTGATCTGCCGGACGCGGAGGTCGTGGCGGTCGCCTCGCGCTCCGAGGCCGGCGCGAAGACCTTCGCCGAACGGTTCGGGATCGGCCGGGCGTACGGCGACTGGGCCTCGCTCGCCGCGGACGAGGACGTCGACGTGGTGTACGTGGCCACGCCGCACTCCGCGCATCGCGAGGCGGCGAGGCTGTGCCTGGAGGCGGGGCGCGCGGTGCTCTGTGAGAAGGCGTTCACCCTGAACGCGCGGGAGGCCGAGGAGCTCGTCGCTCTCGCCCGTGCGCGCGGGCTGTTCCTGATGGAGGCCATGTGGATGTACTGCCATCCGCTGATCCGCCGCCTGAAGGCGCTCGTGGACGACGGGGTGATCGGTGAGGTCCGCACGGTCCAGGCCGACTTCGGGCTCGCGGGCCCCTTCCCTCCCTCGCACCGGCTGCGGGACCCGGCGCAGGGCGGGGGCGCGACCCTCGATCTCGGCGTGTACCCGGTGTCGTTCGCGCATCTGCTGCTCGGCGAGCCGGAATCGGTGACCGCGCGGGCCCAGCTCTCCCCCGAGGGCGTCGACCTGCAGACCGGGATGCTGCTGTCCTGGTCCGGCGGGGCGCAGGCGCTGCTGCACTGTGCGGTCAACTCCGGTACGGGGGTGACGGCTTCGGTGACGGGCTCCGCGGGCCGGATCGACGTACCGGGCGGCTTCTTCTACCCGGACCGCTTCGTGCTGCACCGGGACGGACGGGAGCCCGAGGAGTTCGTGGCGGCGGCGGAGGACGGGCCGCGGGACTCGATGCGGCACGAGGCGATGGAGGTCATGCGGTGCCTCAGGAGTGGCTCGGTCGAATCGCCGCTGGTACCTCTGGACGGCTCTCTGGGAGTGATGCGCACGCTGGACGCTGTGCGCTCGGCGATCGGGGTGCGGTATCCGGGGGAGGCGTGATCGGTCTCGTCGCCGGGTGCGGGCCGGTGGGGGCTGATCGCGCCCCGCGGCGGAGCCGCTGGTAGACACAGCCCCGCGCATCGGGGAAATGCGACCCGAAGGGTCTGCATTTCAGGGGCGCGGGGAACTGCGCGAGAAGCCCCACCGGCCCGCGGTCGGCGACGGACCGCGACCCGGCAGACGCGACGCCTACGCCGGGTGCAGGCCAGGGCTACCGACCGGCACCACGAAGGACGCCGCCGTCGAGACCGGCGCCCCCGGCACGGTCACCGCCGGGACCACCTTGAAGTCGGCCCGAGCCTCCCGCTCCCCCAGGGCGACCGTCGCGTAACCCCGCTGCCCCCCGTAGTGCTTCATGTGCGGGTTCCGCTCAAGGTAGGCCGCCCAGTTGGCAGGACGAGCGGAACCGTCCTTCCCGCTCGTGATCGAGGTCGTCACGATCTCCGTGCCAACGGTCCGCGACCCGGGATCGCCCGCGTCCCGGTGAATGTCCATCGCGTACGAGACATGCACGTCACCGGTGAGCACCATGAGGTTCTCGACGCGGGCCGCCTCCGCCCCGGCGAGGACCCGCTCGCGCGAGGCGGGGTATCCGTCCCAGGAGTCCATGGAGAGCGTGGTGTTGCCGGCGGCGGGGTTGTTGCGGCGGGCGAAGGTGACCTGCTGGGGGACAACGTTCCACAGGGCGCGGGAGCGGCGCCAGCCGTCGGTGAGCCAGCGCTCCTGCGTGAGGCCGGGCAGCGTCTGGGAGGCGGCCTCGGACTCGGGGGTCGGGGACTTCCAGCCGTCGCCGTTGGCCTGGTTCGTGCGGTACTGGCGGGTGTCGAGGATGTCGAACTGGGCGAGCCGGCCCCAGTGCAGGCGCCGGTAGAGCCGCATGTCGGGGCCGTCGGGGCGCTGGGGGCGGCGCAGCGGCTGGTTCTCCCAGTAGGCGCGGTACGCGGAGGCGCGGCGCAGCAGGAACTCCTCGGGCGGCACGTCGTTCTCGGGGGTGTCGCCGGCGTAGTTGTTCTCGGTCTCGTGGTCGTCCCAGGTGACGACGAAGGGGTGCGCGGCGTGCGCGGCGCGCAGATCGGGGTCGGACTTGTAGAGGGCGTACCGCAGGCGGTAGTCCTCCAGCGTCATCGTCTCGCGGTTGAAGACGGCGGGCAGGACGCGGTCGGTGTACTTGCGGGCGCCGCCCGCGGAGTTCACGGCGTACTCGTAGAGGTAGTCGCCGAGGTGGAAGACGACGTCGACGTCGTCCTGGGCGAGGTGGCGGTACGCGGTGAAGTAGCCGTCGTGGTACGCCTGGCAGGAGACGGCGGCGAGGGTCAGCGCGGCTGCCCGGCCCGCCGCGGCGGGGGCGGTGCGGGTGCGGCCGGTCTCGCTGGTCCAGTCGCCGGCGCGGAAGCGGTAGTAGTAGACGCGGCCGGGCGCGAGGTGTTCGACCTCGACGTGCACGGCGTGGTCGAACTCGGGGTGCGCGGTGGCGGTGCCGCGCCGCACGACCTGGCGGAACCGCTCGTCGTGGGCCAGCTCCCAGCGGACCTCGACGCGCTCGGCGGGCAGCCCGCCGCCGGGTTCGTACGGGGCGGGGGCGAGCCGGGTCCACAGAAGCACGGAGTCCGGGAGCGGATCGCCGGACGCCACGCCGAGGGTGAACGGGTCGTCGGTGATTCTGCGGGCGTCGAGCTCGGCGGCGGCCGCGGCGCCGGCGGCCGGCAGGTTCACGGCGAAGGCGAGCGCGGCGGCGGCGCCGGTGACGGTGAGGAAGCGGCGTCGGCCCAAGTGGCGGGCAGCGGCGCGGAGTTCGGATGTGTGCTGCGGTACGTACGAGCCTTCGTGCGACATGTGCCCTCCCCTGGCGGCCGGCCGGCGCCGGCGTCAAGGGAGATTGGAGTGGCCCGGGACGAAGCCGGGACGACGCCGCACTGTCGCGGACACGACAGCCACATGTCGGATGGGTGATGTCCACGTGGCGGTACGACCCGTACGCTGCGGCCCCATGAACGATTCGCACCTCACCGCGCCGCGCACCGCCGTCGTCACCGGAGCCGGGTCCGGCATCGGCCGGGCCGTGGCCCTGGAACTGCTGCGGAACGGCTGGCGGGTGGCCCTCGCGGGCCGGCGCGTGGAGACCCTGGAGGAGACGGCGGGGCTCGCGCCCGGCACCGAGTCCCTCGCGGTCCGCACCGACGTGTCGGACCCCGGCGCCGTGGCCGCGCTCTTCGCGGCCGTGCGGGAGCGCTTCGGGCGGCTCGATCTGCTCTTCAACAACGCGGGGACGTTCGGCCCCGGCGGCGTGCCCGTCGAGGACCTCGACTACGACGCCTGGCGGCATGTCGTCGACACGAACCTCAACGGGGCGTTCCTGTGCGCCCAGGCGGCGTTCCGTCAGATGAAGGAGCAGGACCCGCAGGGCGGCCGGATCATCAACAACGGCTCCATCTCGGCGCACGCGCCCCGGCCGCACTCGGTCGCGTACACGACGACGAAGCACGCGCTGACCGGCCTCACCAAGTCCCTCTCCCTGGACGGCCGCCCGTACCGGATCGCCGTCGGCCAGATCGACATCGGCAACGCGGCGACGGACATGACCGAGCGCATGCAGAGCGGGATCCTGCAGGCGAACGGGACGCTGGCCGCGGAGCCCGTGATGGACGTCACGGACGTGGCCCGCACCGTCCGCCACATGGCCGAACTCCCCCTCGACGCGAACATCCAGTCGGCCACGATCCTGGCCACGAACATGCCGTACGTGGGCCGCGGCTGAATCGCACCGCCCCACTGAATCGCGGCCCTGGGGTGGCGCACGAAGTGTGCCCCTCAGGGGCGCGGGGAACTGCGCGAGAAGCCCCACCGGAGCGCACCCGGCGACAATCCCGCAACCGGCAACGGCGCAACCCCCGGGGGGCCTCCGCCCCGCTCCAAAAATCGCCGGAACCAAGGCGCGGGTCCAAGAGAGAATGCGCCGCATGACAGACGTGCTGCGCTACACCGCCTTCGCCACCACCCCCGCCGGAGGCAACCCCGCCGGCGTCGTCCTCGACGCCACCGGCCTCGGCGACGACGACATGCTCAAGATCGCCGCCGACCTGAACTACAGCGAGTCCGCCTTCGTGACCCCGGCGGAATCCGGTTCGGGCCACACCGTCCGCTACTTCAGCCCCCGCGCCGAGGTCCCGTTCTGCGGCCACGCGACGGTCGCCACGGCGGTCGCCCTCGCGGAGCGCCACGGCACCGGCGACTACCTCTTCCACACCCGGGCCGGCGAGGTCCCCGTCAGCGTCCACGAGGACGGCGGCACCCTGCGCGCCACGCTCACCAGCGTCACCCCGCACACGGAGGACGTCACCCCGGCCGACCTGACGGAGGCACTCGCCGCGCTCGACTGGCCGGCCACCGACCTGGACCCGGCGCTCCCGCCCCGGATCGCGTACGCCGGCGCCCGCCACCTGGTCCTCGCCGCGGCCGGCCGCGAACGCCTCGCCGACCTCTCCTACGACTTCGACCGGCTCGCGGCGCTGATGCACCGCCTGGACCTGACGACCGTGCAACTGGTCTGGCGCGAGGCGGAGTTCACGTTCCACGTACGGGACCCGTTCCCCGTGGGCGGGGTCGTCGAGGACCCGGCGACGGGCGCGGCGGCCGCCGCGTTCGGCGCGTACGCGCGTGAGCTGGGCCTGGTGCCGGACGAGGCCGAGCTGACCCTCTACCAGGGCGCGGACATGGGCCGTCCCGGCGAGCTCACGGTGACGCTGCGGGCGGGCGACCCGCGCGTCCGGGTGAGCGGCACGGCGGTCCCGATCCCCTGACCTCGCCGGACCGGCGCGCGGACCGGCGCGCGGACCGGTGCGCGGACCGGTGCGCGGACCGGTGCGCGGACGGTACGCGGACCGGCCCGCGGTTCAGGCCTGACCGGTCTCGAACCGCGTGACCTTCCCGCCGTCGACGTCGAAGCGCCACGCGGTCCGCATCTCGCCCCACGTGTCGTTGCGGTACCGGGCGACGAGACCGCGGCCGCCCGCGGTCTCCTTCTCGACCTCCATGTGGCCGTGGGAGTCGAAGATCTCGCGGGACGTCCAGTCCTCGAGGTCGCGCTCACTGCCGTCGTCGGCCATGGTCGCGCCGGGCGCGAGCGCGGCGCGGAAGGCGTCCCGGTCGTGGGAGTTGAGCGCGGTGACGAAGGCGCGGACCGCGGGGTCGCTGAGCTTGGCTGTCTGGATGGGCATGGGCCCAGGCTGGCACCGGCCCCGGCACCCCGCCACCCGGCCCGTCCACCCGGCCACGCATGCGGCCCGCCACCCGAACGGGCCCCGTACACATGGTGCGGGGCCCGCTGCCGACGGACCGTGGAGACATGACCTGCACACGATTCCGTACGTCCTGCGCCCCCCGTTCGAACCGCGTCGACGTGGGCCTGCTCGCGCTGCGCCTGGGCACCGGCGGTGTCCTCGCCGCGCACGGCGCGCAGAAACTGCTCGGCTGGTTCGGCGGCGGGGGCCTGTCCGGCACGGCCGCCGCGATGGAGTCCATGGGCTACAGCCCGCCCAAGGCCAGCGCGCTCGCGGCCGGGCTCGGCGAGGCGGGCGGCGGCGTACTGCTCGCCCTGGGCCTCGCGACTCCGGTGGCCGGCGCCGCCGCGGCCGGGACCATGGCGGGCGCCGCCGCGGTCCACGCGCCGAACGGGTTCTTCGCGATGGGCGGCGGCTACGAGTACCCCGCCTTCCTCGGCTTCGTCGCGGCGGGCCTCGCCGTGACCGGACCGGGCCGCTACTCCCTCGACCGCGCCTTCGCGGGCGTCCTCGACCGGCCCTGGATGGTGCCGGCGGCGCTCGTCGGGGCCGGGGCGGCGGCCCTCGCGGTGGTCGGCTCGCGCAACAAGCGGGTGGCCGATCCGGCGGAGGGCGAGACCGGCGAGGAGTGACCCGGTCCTGCCACCGCCCCCGTCCGCCTACCCTCGTCCCATGACCGACGACGAACTGTGGGCGAACATCGGCCGACTGCGCGCCTGGCTCGACGACGCCAGTGAACAGCCGCCCAGGGAAGCCCTGTTGCTGCGCGTGCTGAAGCTGTCGGAGGAGGTCGGCGAGGTCTCCGAGGCGGCCATCGGGGCGATCGGCCAGAACCCGCGCAAGGGCCACAGTCACACCTGGCAGGACGTCGAGTCGGAGCTCTGCGACGTCGTCGTGACGGCCCTGGTCGCCCTGAGCACCGTCACCCCCGACGCCCGCGCGCGGCTCTCCGCGCATGTCGCGGGTGTCGCCGAACGCTCCCTGGGCACGGCCCGGGACACGGCCTAGGTTCGGGCCGCATGATCGTATGGTTGAACGGAACGTTCGGGGCGGGCAAGACGACAACGTCCGAAAAACTGGTCGAACTGCTCCCCGACGCCCGGGTGTTCGACTCGGAGTACGTCGGCTTCATGCTGCGCCACGTACTGGACGACGTGCCGCACCGGAACTTCCAGGAGTGGACGCCGTGGCGCAGCCTCACCGTGGCGACCGCCCGTGACGTGCTCGGCTTCGTCGGCGGCACGCTGGTGATCCCGCAGACGGTCCTCGTCGAGGCGTACTGGAAGGAGCTCGCCGCGGGCTTCGCCGCCGCCGCGATCCCCGTACGCCACTACGTGCTGCACGCCGACTCCGCGACGCTGCGCGAGCGGATCCTCGGGGACACCGAGGAGATCCGGGGCTGGCGCCTGGACCACGTCGAGCCGTACGCGGAGGCGTTCGACGGCTGGCTGTCCCGGGCGGCGGCGGTCGTGCCGACGACGGGACGACCGCCGGCCGAGGTCGCGGGCTGGATCGCCGAGGACGTACGGCGGGCTGCGCACAGCCCCTGACCGGTGGTGCGCAGCCCCTGGTTAGGGTGTCCCGGGATCACGAAGCACAGGGGGCGGATCATGCAGGAAACGCGGGAAACGCAGGGGACACCGGGGACCCGGGACACCACCGGGTTCGTCACGGCGGTCAGCAGCAACGGCGCGTACTCCTTCACCAAGCCGAACCGGGACAGCATCACGCTGCTCGCCGGGCTCGGCGTCGAGGGTGACGTGCACGCGGGCGTCACGGTCAAGCACCGTTCCCGGGTGCGCCAGGACCCGACGCAGCCGAACCTTCGGCAGGTGCACCTGATGCACGAGGAGCTGTTCGCGGAGGTCGCGGGCGAGGGCTTCACGGTCCGCCCCGGCGACCTCGGGGAGAACGTCACGACACGCGGCCTGGACCTGCTGGCCCTGCCGACCGGGACGCTGCTGCACCTGGGGGACGGCGGTGCGGTGATCGAGATCACGGGGCTGCGCAATCCGTGTGTGCAGATCGACACGTTCCAGGACGGTCTGCTCAAGCAGTGTGTCGGCCGGGACGAGGAGACGGGCGCCGTGATCCGCAAGGCGGGGATCATGAGCGTGGTCCGCGAGGGCGGCGTCGTACGCCCCGGCGACACGATCCGCGTGGAGCTGCCGCAGGGCCCGCACAGGCCCCTGGAAAAGGTCTGACACGCCTGACGCGTCAGGGGGACGGGCCTCGTCGGCCGCCGTCGAGGCGGCCACGAGGTGAACCAGGTGAACGACTACCATCGCCGCCATGACTGACAGGCGCCGCACGACCGAACCGCCCCGCCTGGGCGTGGCCATCATCACGATGGGCAACCGCCCCGACGACGTGGCCGCCCTCCTCGACTCGGTCGCCAAGCAGGGCGTCGCCCCGGCGCGCGTCGTCCTGATCGGCAACGGCACGGTGCTGCCCGCCTACGACACGTACCCCTTCGAGGTCACGACGGTCGAGCTGGACGACAACCTGGGCTGCCCCGGCGGCCGCAACGTCGCCCTGGCCCGGCTGCGCGCGTTCGGCGACGTCGACGTGGCCGTCGAGCTGGACGACGACGGTCTCCTCGTCGACGCGGACGTCTTCGGCACGATCCAGGAGCTGTACGCGTCCGACCCGCGCCTGGGCATCGTCGGTTTCCGGATCGCCGACGAGCACGGGGAGACGCAGCGCCGGCACGTACCGCGGCTGCGCGCGAAGGACCCGATGCGCCGCGGCCTCGTCACGTCCTTCCTCGGCGGCGGCCACGCCTTCTCCATGGACATGCTCGCCGAGACGGGCGACTGGCCCGCCGACTTCTTCTTCACGCACGAGGAGACGGACCTGGCGTGGCGCGCCCTGGACGCGAACTGGAAGGTCCTCTACGAACCCTCCCTCCTGCTCCAGCACCCCAAGACCTCCCCCGCCCGCCACGCCGTCTACCACCGCATGACGGCCCGCAACCGCGTCTGGCTGGCCCGCCGCCGCCTCCCCCTCCCCCTGATCCCCCTCTACCTGACCACCTGGACCCTCCTCACCCTGGCCCGCACCCGCTCCGTCGGCGGCCTGCGCGCGTGGGCGGCGGGCTTCGTGGAGGGCGTCCGCACCTCGGCGGGCGAGCGGAAGCCGATGCGGTGGCGCACGGTATGGCGCATGACCCGCCTGGGCCGGCCCCCGCTGATCTGATGGCCTCCCCGCCCCTCCCGCACCGTGGACGCTGACGGTCCAGCCGTGCTTCGCTGACGCCATGGAAGTAGTCGCCACCAGCCTCGTCGCGGTCCTGGGAACGTTGCTCGGCTCCTCGCTGACGTACGTGTTCCAGCGACGCACCGCACTGCGCGCCGAGCAGTTCACGCGCGGGGAGCGGCTGCGCCAGGAACGGATCGACGCCTACAGCGCGTTCGCGGGAGCCCTCGCGAACTTCCGCCGGGGGCAGATGGATTACTGGTTCGCGAAGCACGCCGACCGCCTGACGGACGGCGAGTCCGTCCACGACCTGCAACGCGAGGCCCAGCGCCTGCGGGCGGCAGACCTGGAGGCGATGTTCCGCGCCGAGATGCTGACACCGTCGCCCGAGCTGGACGCGAAGGGCCGGCAGGCGCTGCGGGCGATCGACCTGATCCGCGAGACCGACGACCGCGACACCCTGGCCCCGGCCCGCGACGCCTCCCGCTCCGCCATCTACGACTTCGCGGCGGCGGCCCGCCACCACATCCCGGGCCTCGTGGACTCACGCTGAGGGTCAGACCAGCGCACTCTCCCGTGCCGCCGCCCCGCCCGCGAGTTCCCGCAGCTTCCGGCGCGTCTCCGAATCAGGCGAGTACACGATCGTGCCCACCATGCCCCGGGTCAGCAGCACCTTGTACGTGTTGCGGATCAGACGGTCCACGTCGGCATCGGACACGGACTTCTTGAAGACCGGGTCCTTCGACTCCGTACGGTCCGTGATCCAGCGGTCGCCACGCCAGACCAGGTCGGGACCGATGATCACGCCTGACCAGTCGTACTCGAAGCCCTGCGCCGTGTAGACGCAGCCGACCTGCCCGAAGCCTGCAGGGTCGGTGGCCCACAGTGCGGCCGGGGGTGCTCCGGAGATTGAGCGGTCGCCGCGCAGGTTCCACGGACGGGCCCAGTCGCCGATGACCACGTCGGGCGGCAGGGGCTGCCCGGGCCTGGGTTCCGGGGACCAGCGCCAGCAGTAGCCGGCGGACATGCGGGCGCCGTAGCCCTGGGTCCGGCGGGCTTGCAGGAAGAACTCCATCTCCTGCGGGCTGTCGGCGACCATCAGTTGCATGCGACCGTCGGGCTCCCAGGCCACCGGCCCACCGGGCTCCAGGCCGAGGAGACGAACCACCCAGCGCAGATAGGCGTCACTGCCGCCGCAGCGGAACTGGCTGTCCAGCGGTACGACATGACAGGGGATGTCCCGCTTGGCCGCCGCGGCCTTGATCTCGGCCACGGTACCCATCTCGCCGGGGCGGACGACCTGGTGCTCGTCCAGAAAGAAGACCGGCACGTAGGCGACGTCGATGAGTTCGTCGATCTGCGCCCTGCCGGTCCGGTTCGCGGCGCGCGTGAAGCGGTTGGCCGACGTCTCCCGGATCCGGTGGGCCTCATCGCAGATCAGGGCGCCCAGAGTGTTCTTCTCGGCGGTCATGAAGCTGTTGAAATACTTGAACAGGTCCTGGACCTCCCGCTTGCGGGCGCCGGCGACCTTCCTCATCGTCTTCGTGAACGACTGGGAGCCGGTGGCGTGCAGTGCCGGGACCCCTCGCCGGTAGAGCTCACCGAGCAACTGAAGAGCGATCACGCTCTTGCCCGTGCCGGGGCCGCCCGTGACGACGACGACTTCCTTGCGGTCGGCGTGCTTGGCCTTCTCCACGGCGTTGAGCACCATGCGGTAGGCGACCTGCTGCTCGTCGAGGAGCACGAACTGGCTGCGGTCACGCACCTCTTCGGCAGCGACGGACATGAGCTGCTTCGACGGCACGTTGGCACCGGCACGGAGCTCGTCCGCGGCCCGCGCCCCCGGATGCTTGTCGCTCAGCCTGGTACGCAGGTACTCGATGAGGGCGCCGCGGCGTTCCTCGGTGAAGAGGAGGCCGTGGCCGTCGCGTTCGATCTCGCGCAGACCCGTCACTCCGAACTCGGTGGCGTTGTGCAGATACGCCACGCCCGCCACCCGCTGCCCGTGTTCAGCCACCGCTCCGTTGAAGTTGACGAGGTACTCGCAGTACCGGCGTACCTGCTCGATCGGATTGAGGACAGGCTGGGCGTAGGCGTCGACGTGGCACAGCGTGGCGTCGTCCTCGTGCGGGAGAGCCTGGCCCCACTGCTTCAACTCCACGATGACGTACGACGGTTCGCCCGTCCCCGGGTGCACACCGGCGAGCACGACGTCGGCACGCTTACTGTTCAGCGGGAGCGAGTACTCCAGCATGACCTCCACGTCGCCCAGCCCCGCGTCGTTGAGCGCCGCCGCCAGGGCAGGGATGCTGCGCTCCCAGGAGCGCACCTCCGAGGCTCCGGGCCGGTAGCCGTGCATGTGGACGAACTTGTCGGTGAGATGCAGGAACAGCGAACCGTCGAGTGCCATGACGGCGACCGTTTTCGCGGACGCGCGGAACAGCAAGGACTTCCCCCAGGCAGCACGAAAAGACTCGTGCGGGTGGGGGCGTGTCCTTCGAAACTCCACCAAGGTGGAGCGGAAGCCCGTCGGGCCGCGTTGACGAAGTCCGAGAGTACCTGGAGGGACTGACAGGCGTTCCGGTGGTCGCCGGGGCGACAGGCCCGCGGTGCTTGAGGGGCAGACGAGTCGGGCTGTACGCCGGGTTCTGTTCCCCGGGACCTCGCGGTCGTCGGGGTGACGGCCATCCATCTAGGGCCGGCGTTGCCGCCGGCCTCGTGCGGTCTACCCGCGGACATCGGGCGGGCAGCCCTCGATCGTCCGCGCAGAGCCACCGAGGTGGCTCCTCTTGACCTTGCTCCAGGTGGGGTTTACCTAGCCGCCTGAGTCACCTCAGGCGCTGGTGGTCTCTTACACCACCGTTTCACCCTTACCGGCGGCCGAAGCCTCCGGCGGTCTGTTTTCTGTGGCACTGTCCCGCGGGTCACCCCGGGTGGCCGTTAGCCACCACCTTGCCCTGTGGAGCCCGGACGTTCCTCGGGAGGTTCCTGGTGGAACCCCACGCGGCCGCCCGCCCGGCTCGTCTGCCGTGCGGGCCATCTTACCCGGCCCTAGGGACGCAGGGCCGCCGTGCCCGTGGCCCAGGCGCCGGTCAGGTCGGCGCCGGGTGGAAAGCGGCCGTGGATCTCCAGGGTCACCATGCCGTGCGCGAACGCCCACACCGCCCGGGCCCGGTCCGCGTCGCCGCCGCAGGCCCGCACGAGGGGGGCCGCCGCGCGCTCCTCCAGGCCCTCGGGCAGGGCGTGCCGGGGCAGGGGGCGTTCCGTGGCGAGGCTGTAGAGGTGGGGGTGGGCCAGGGCGTGGTCGCGGTAGGCGGAGGCGAGGGCGGCGAGGGAGCCGGGGGCCGTGCGCTCCGCCTCCTCGCAGGCCTCCGCAGACTCCGTGAGCAGTTGCGCGACGAGTTCGGCCTCGACGGCCTGCTTGTCGGGGAAGTGCTTGTAGAGGGAGGGGGCCTTGATGCCCAGGCGGTCGGCCAGGGCGCGCATGGTGAGGGCCTGCGGGCCGGACTCCTCCAGCAGGGCGCGGGCCTCGGCGGCGATCTCCGTGGCGCGGGGCGTGAGCCGCCGGCCTTCCTTGAGGTCAGGCACGCTGGAAGCCCTCCTTGGTCCGCAGTCCGTAGCCGAAGGCGCGATCGTACGAGATGTGGGCGAGCCAGCCGCACAGGCCCGCGAAGAGCGGGGCCCACTGGATGATCGGCAGCACCGTGTACGTGACCATGAGGGCGAGCGGGATCAGGGCGCGGTGGGCCGTGTTGTAGTACGGCACCGCCCGGGGCTGGAGCTGCCCCTTCTTCAGGTTCAGGCGGTGCGCCTCGCCCGCGCCGACGACGAACGTGAAGTCGGGGGCGATGAAGAAGGCGAAGCCCAGGAGGCCCGCGATCCAGCCGTGGTTCACGGCCTCCAGGACCGTGAAGGCCGACCAGAAGAGGGCCCCGGCCAGCCACGCGACCCGGCGGATCGTCGTGGAGGGGGTGGTGGCGGTGGGTGCGGTCGTGCTCATGAGGACCTCCCGGTGCGGGGCTGCGAGACAAAACGAGGCGAGGCGAAACGAGGCGAGGCGGGTCAGGGGCTAACGGTGTTAGCTCCCTTGTTCACGACCGTACGGCTAACAGCGTTAGCCGTCAAGCTTTCGGGCGCCCCGCACACCGCAGCCCGCCCCGCCCGCTTGACCCTCACGCGACGTCAACGTTTCTACTGAAGGCATGCGGATCGGAGAGCTGGCCGCGATCGTCGGCGTCACCACGCGGGCGGTCCGGCACTACCACCACCAGGGGCTGTTGCCCGAGCCCGAGCGGCGACCCAACGGCTATCGGGAGTACACGCTGCGGCACGCCGTCGAGCTGGCGCGCATCCGGCGGCTGACCGAGCTGGGGCTCGGCCTCACCGAAGTGCGGGACGTGCTCGCCGACGACGCGGGGCGCGATCTCGTCGAGGTGCTGGCCGAGCTGGACGCCGACCTGGCCCGGCAGGAGGCGGCGATCCATGAGCGGCGGGCCCGGCTGCGGCAACTGCTGGCCGGCGCCGAGGAGGGGGCATTGCCGGACGACGGGTTCGTTTCGGCCGAACTTGCCGCTTTTCTGGGCGAGTTGGGAGAGATCCAGGATGACTCTCCGATGGCCGTGAAGGATCGGGAGATGTTGACCTTGATCGATGTGACAGCTCCGCCGGAGGCCCGCGCGGAGCTGATGACGTCGCTGGCCGGGGCGTTCGCCGCGCCGGGGGCGGCGGACGCGGCCCGTGCGGTCTACGCGCGGCTCGACGCGCTCGCCGACGCGGCACCGGACGATCCCCGCGTCGCGGAGGCGGCCCGCGCCCTGGCGGCGTGGCTGCTGGCCGACCTGCCGACGCCGGACGGGACGGACAGGACGGACAGGACGGACGGGCCGGACAGGACGGGGCGGCCCGCGCTGTTCGCCGCGTTCCTCGCCGACTTCTCCCCCGCCCAGGCGGAGGCGGTCCGGCTGGCCGTGCGCCTGGCCACGGAAGGGGGCGCGACATGAGGCGCGGCATGAGTCGCGGCGTTCGCCGCGTCGCGTTGCGGGCGGTGCTGCCGGAGCCCGTGCGGCGGATGGCGGGGCACGAGATGCGGGTGTTCGCGAGTTTCGGGATGTGGGCGGCGCGGCGCCGGCACGGGGTTCCGGCGGGGGCGAGCGCGTTCCCGTACGCCCGGGGGCAGGCCCTGATGATGTACGCGTTCGCGTTCGTGTGCGCCGTGGAGACGTTCGGGATGTGGGCGCTGCTGCGGGACTATCCGGTGCTGCACCGGGTGACGCTGGTGCTGGACGTGTACACGGTGGTGATGGTGCTGGGGCTGCACGCGGCGTCGGTGACGCGGCCGCACGTGGTGACGCGCGAGGCGCTGCGGGTACGGCGCGGGGCCCATGTGGACCTGCGGATCCCGGTGGAGCGGATCGCGGAGGTGCGCCGCGAGAACCGGTTCACGCACACCCCGCGCGAGGGCGAGTTGAACCTGGACGTGGGCGCGCAGACGACCCTCACCATCGAACTCGCCGAGCCCGTGCGGCACATGACGCTGCTCGGCCGACCGAAGGAGATCAGCGTGGTGCGGCTGCACGCCGAGGAACCGGACCGGCTGGCCCGCGCCCTGGACAAGGTCAGGCGGGGGCGAACTCGACCTTCGCCCGCCCTGGATCGGCCTGTGTGAGCCGCACCCGCAGCCGCTCCCCCAGCGGCAGCGCCGACGTGCCGCCCGCGATCCGGGCGACGACCGCGGGGTCGGTCAACTGGACGGTGCCCACGGCCGGTTCGCGTTCCTTGACGTCCACGACGCAGGCGTCGAAGAACTCCCCGACGCGGTGCTGCAGCAGCGCCGCCTCCACGAGGTCGACGCTCTCGCGCTCCACGGTGTTGCCGCGCCGGGTGCCCTCGGCCATCTCCTTGGGCAGGGCGGGCAGCGCCTCGGTGACCCAGCCGGGCGGGGACTGCCCGGCGCTCGCGGCCAGGCACAGTTCTGAGGCGTAGCGGTCGACGAGGCGGCGCAGCGGGGCGGTGCAGTGGGTGTACGGGGCGGCGACGGCGGCGTGCGTGCTGAGTTCGGGCAGGTCGCCGCCGCTGAACGCGGTGTATCCGGCGCCGCGCAGCAGGGTCGTGCACTCCTGGAGGAACGCGGCGTGGTGCGGGACGCGCGGGTCGAGGGAGCGGACCAGGTCCGAGTACGAGACGTGGTGCGGCCAGTCGATGTGCAGGGCCTTCGCGGTGCGGCGCAGCCGGCCGACGGCGCCGTCGGGGGCCGGGGGCAGGGTGCGCAGGACGCCGGTGCCGGCGGCGAGCATCAGGTCGGCGCCGGCCATACCGGTGAGCAGGGAGATCTGCGCGTTCCAGGAGTCGGCCGGGAGCGGGGCGCGGTAGGCGAGTTCGTACGTGCCGTCGGCGGCGACGATCTCCTGCTCGGGGACGTCGAGGGAGATGCCGCCGCGCTCGATCTCCAGGGCCTCGCGGAGCCGGCCGATGTCGGCGAGCAGGGCGACCGCCTCCTCGGCGCTGCCGTCGTCGATGGACCGCTGCACGCCCTCGTAGTCGAGTCGGGCACGGCTGCGGACGAGGGCGCGGACGACGTCGGTGGTCTCGGTGCGGCCGTCCGCGTCGAGGTCGATCGTCCACAGGACGGCGGGGCGGGTCTGGTCGGGCAGCAGGCTGGCGGCGCCCTCGCTGAGCACGGCGGGGTGCAGCGGGACGCGCTCGTCGGGGAAGTAGAGGGTGGTGACGCGCCGGTGGGCCTCGGCGTCGACGGCGCCGCCGGGCCGGACGAACGCGGCGACGTCGGCGATCGCGTACCGCACCCGGAAGCCGCCGCCGGGCCTGCGGGACAGGTGCATCGCCTGGTCGAGGTCGACGGAGCCCGGCGGGTCGATGGTGAAGAACGGGATCGCGGTCTCGTCGCGGGTCGGCAGCCCGGGCGGATCGGCGGCGGCCCGCTCGGCCTCGGCGAGCACGGCGTCCGGGAACGCCCCGGGCACGTCCAGCGTCGTACGCAGCTCGCGCAGCAGGGCACCGAGTCGCGCCTGCGCTGCGCCGGTCACACGGAGATGGCGACGGGGCATGCATCGAGCGTAGGGCCCTCCGGGCGGGGCGGCATTGTGGGCTCGGGGTGGGTGGGTGTGGGGGGGCGCCTCTTCGTCTGCGGGGTGCAGGTGGTTGGGCGGGTGCGGGTGCGTCGTGGCTGGTCGCACAGTTCCCCGCGCCCCTGAAAGGCTTGCGGCTTCGCCGCGCGCCTTCAGGGGCGATGCCGGGTCCGGCTGACAGGGCTCGGCGGTACGGGGCAAGGTGGGCGCCTGAGCACCGTGGGCGTCACAGGGGAGAGGCAGCGACATGGCGTCGAGCGTCGAGTACGTCCGTTATCGCATCGCACCGGACCGGCAGAAGGAGTTCGAGGACGCGTACCGGACGGCGGCCGCGTCGCTCGCCGCCGCGCCCGAGTGCCTCGACTACGAGCTGACCCACTGCGTGGAGGAGCCGGAGCGGTACGTGCTGCGGATCCGGTGGAGCTCCGTCGAGGACCATCTGCGGGGCTTTCGCGAGGGCCCGCACTTCCCGGCGTTCCTCGACGCCGTACGCCCGTACGTCGAGTCGATCGAGGAGATGCGGCACTACGAGCCGACGGACGTCGCCGGTACCGGGGGTCGCACACCCAGCATCTTCGCGTGGGCGGGCGGCGCCGAGGCGTTCGGCCGGCTGACCGAGGTCTTCTACGGGCACGTCCTGCGCGACCCGCTCCTCGAACCGGTCTTCGCCGGGATGGACGCGGGGCACCCGCAGCACGTGGCGCTGTGGCTGGCGGAGGTCTTCGGCGGCCCGTCCCGGTACACGGACGAGCGCGGCGGGCATCCGCACATGACGCGGCGGCATCTGGGCCGCGGCATCACCGAGGCGCAGCGCCGCCGCTGGGTGGACCTGCTGCTGGACTCCGCCGACGAGGTGGGGCTGCCGTCCGACCCGGAGTTCCGTGCCGTGTTCGTCTACTACATCGAGTGGGGCACGCGGATGGCGCTGGTCTACTCGGGCGAGAACCCGCCGCCGGTCGACGCGGCGGACGTGCCGCGCTGGAGCTGGGGCCAGACGCCGCCCTGGGAGCCGACCACGACCACGGGCTGAACAGAGGCGGAGGCGGGGGCGCGCGGGCCGTACCCTGGGCGGTCGAGATCGGACCACCCGATGAACCGCCGTACGAACCGCCGCGAGATCCGCTGTTTGAGGAGTGCCCGTGCTTGTGCTGTTGCCGCCGTCGGAGGGTAAGGCCGCTTCCGGGCGCGGGGCGCCGCTGAAGCCGGAGGGGCTGAGCCTGCCGGGGCTCGCCGCGGCGCGGGCGGCCGTGCTCGGCGAACTGGTCGAGCTGTGCGCCGCCGACGAGGAGAAGGCGCGCGAGGTGCTCGGCCTGAGCGAGGGGCTGCGCGGCGAGATCGCGAAGAACGTGGAGCTGCGCACCGCCGGTGCCCGTCCCGCCGGGGAGATCTACACCGGGGTGCTCTACGACGCCCTGGACCTGGCCTCGCTCGACGCGGCGGCGAAGAAGCGGGCGGCGCGCTCGCTGCTGGTGTTCTCCGGGCTGTGGGGCGCGGTGCGGGTGACGGACCGGATTCCGTCGTACCGCTGCTCGATGGGCGTGAAGCTGCCGGGCCTCGGCGCCCTGGGCGCGTACTGGCGGACGCCGATGGCCGAGGTCATGCCGGAGGCGGCGGGCGAGGGCCTGGTGCTTGACCTGCGGTCGGCGGCGTACGGGAGCGCGTGGAAGCCGAAGGGCGAGCTCGCGGGGCGGACGGCGACGGTCCGGGTGCTGCACGCGCCGACCCGCAAGGTGGTCAGCCACTTCAACAAGGCGACGAAGGGCCGCATCGTACGGTCGCTGCTCGCGTCCGGCGTCGCCCCGGCGGGGCCCGCGGAACTGGTCGACGTGCTGCGCGAGCTGGGCTACGTGGTGGAGGTCGAGGCGCCCGCGAAGGCCGGGCGGCCGTGGAGCCTGGACGTCCTGGTCGACGAGATCCACTGACACCCCTCCTCACCTCGCGTTGCAGCATGCGCAATGGGCTTTGCGCATGCTGCGGCGGGCGCGGCAGGATGTCTCCATGACCTCCTCCTCCGTGCTTGACCTCGCCCCCGTCGTCCCCGTCGTCGTCGTCGAGGACGCCGCCGACGCCGTACCCCTCGCGCGGGCGCTCGTCGCGGGCGGCCTGCCCGCGATCGAGGTGACCCTGCGCACGCCCGCCGCGCTCGACGCGATCCGTGCGATCGCCGAGGCCGTGCCGGACGCGGTCGTCGGCGCGGGCACCGTGATCTCGCCGGAGAACGTCGCGGACGCCGTGGCCGCCGGGGCCCGGTTCCTGGTCAGCCCCGGCTGGACGGACACGCTGCTCGACGCGATGAAGGGCTCGGGCGTGCCGTTCCTGCCCGGCGTCTCGACGACCTCGGAGGTCGTGTCGCTGCTGGAGCGCGGCGTGACGGAGATGAAGTTCTTCCCGGCGGAGGCCGCGGGCGGCACGGCGTACCTGAAGTCGCTGGCGGGCCCGCTCCCCCAGGCCCGCTTCTGCCCGACGGGCGGCATCTCCCCCGCGTCGGCGCCCTCCTACCTCGCGCTGAAGAACGTCGGCTGCGTCGGCGGCAGCTGGATGCTCCCCGCGGACGCCGTCGCGGCGAAGGACTGGGCGCGGGTCGAGGACCTGGCCCGCGAGGCGAGCCGTCTGGCCGGCTAGGGCCTTTCTCCCTGATCCAGCCTGATCCGAAGGAAAGGCCCTAGATCTGGCGCAGGTGTGACGTGTCGTTGAGGCAGCGGACGGTCGCGTTGCCGTCCGCGTAGCAGGCGACCGTCGACAGGGAGGCCGCCGACAGCTCCATCCGGTACAGGGCCTCCGGCGGTGCGCCCAGTGCCAGGCGCAGCAGCGTCTTGATGGGCGTCACGTGCGACACGAGGAGGAGCGTGCGGCCCCGATGGGACGCCGCGAGGCGCTCACGGGCCGCGGCGACGCGTGCGGTGACCGTGTCGAAGGACTCGCCTCCGCCCGTGGGGGCCCAGGACGGTGACGCCAGCCAGGCGTTCAGGTCGTCCGGGTGGCGCTCCCTGACGTCCTTGAACGTCAGGCCCTCCCAGGCGCCGAAATCCGTCTCGCGGAGGTCGTCGTCGACGCTCACGTCCAGGCCGAGCAGGCCGGCGGCGGCCTCGGCGGTCTGACGGCAGCGGGCCAGCGGGGACGTGACGATCAGGTCGACCGGCGGGGTGTGCGCCTTCAGGGCGCGGGCGGCGCGGTCCGCCTGTCCCCGGCCCCGGTCCGACAGCTCGGGGTCGGCTCCCCGCCCCGACCCCGAGAACCGCTTCTCGGGCGTCAGAGCGGTCTCCCCGTGCCGGAGCAGCACGAAGGTGGTGGGCGGGGACATGTCCGGTTTCACAACACGCCCCTCCGGCATGTGGGGAGCCGGGTCCGGGGCAAAAGCCCCGGGACCTCGGCTCATGCTCCGTGACGGATCTACAGGCCCGACTCGGACGTGCGGACCAGGATGCGGTGGCAGTTCTCGCAGCGGACGACCGCGTCGGGGGCCGCGGCGCGGACCTCGTTGAGCTCCGTGATGTTGAGCTCCAGGCGGCAGCCCTCGCAGCGGCGCTGGAACAGCTTGGCCGCGCCGACGCCGCCCTCCTTCACGCGGAGCTTGTCGTAGAGCTTCAGCAGGTCGGCGGGGATGGACCCGGCGACGACCTCGCGCTCCTTGGTGACCGTGGCGGCCTCCGCGTCGAGCGTGGAGGAGGCCTCGTCGCGCCGGGACGTCGCGTCGTCGATCTTCGCCTGGACGGAGGCGAGCCGCTCGCCCAGCTCGGTGGCGCGCTCCTGAGCGGACTCGCGGCGCTCCATGACCTCGAGGACGACGTCCTCCAGGTCGCCCTGGCGCTTGGCCAGCGAGGCGATCTCCTTCTGGAGGTTCTCCAGGTCCTTCGGCGAGGTCACCGCGCCGGAGTCGAGGCGCTGCTGGTCGCGGGCGGCACGCTGGCGGACCTGGTCGACGTCCTGCTCGGCCTTGGTCTGCTCGCGGGCGCAGTCGCTCTCCTCCGTCGTCGCGGCGACGTGCAGGTCCCGCAGCTGCGTGAGGTCCTTGGTGAGCGACTCGATCTCGGCGTGCTCCGGCAGCGACTTCTTCTTGTGCGCGAGCTGCTGGAGACGGACGTCCAGGGCCTGGACGTCGAGAAGGCGGATCTGGTCGGCGGGCGCGGCGTTCAGTTGGGGGCTCCAAAGGTAGAGAGTGGTGCGGGGTTGGACGCCGCGTGGGCGGTCCAGGGGTCGGTGACCGTCCTGGAGACGTGGACCCGCAGGCCCCATCCGTGACGGTCGGAGATCTCGTCGAGCTGGGCGGCGGCCAGCTCGCACCAGGGCCACTCGGTGGCCCAGTGCGCCGCGTCGAGCAGTGCGAGAGGTGCGTGTTCGCGAGCCTCGCTCGCGGGGTGGTGGCGCAGGTCCGCGGTGAGGAAGGCGTCGACGCCGGCCGCGCGGACGTCGGCGAAGAGGCTGTCGCCGGACCCGCCGGAGACGGCGATCGTGCGGATCGTGGAGTCGAGGTCGCCGGCGACGCGGATGCCCTGGGCGGTGGCCGGGAGGCGGTCGGCGGCGCGGCCCGCGAGCTCGCGCAGGGTCAGCGGGTGCTCCAGCTCGCAGATCCGGCCGAGGCCGCGGCGGCCCGCGGGGTCGGCCGGGTCCGGGACGAGAGGGCGTACGACGCGGACGTCGAGGGCGCCGGCGAGCGCGTCGGAGACGCCCGGGTCGGCCCGGTCGGCGTTGGTGTGCGCGACGTGCAGCCCGATGTCGTTCTTGATCAGCGTGTGGACGACGCGGCCCTTGAAGGTGTCCGCGGCGACGGTCGTCGTGCCGCGCAGGTAGAGCGGGTGGTGCGTGACCAGCAGGTCCGCGCCCAGCTTCACCGCCTCGTCGACGATCTCCTGGACCGGGTCGACGGCGAAGAGGACCCGGCCGACCTCGGCGTCCGGGTCGCCGGCGACGGTGCCGACCGCGTCCCATCCCTCGGCGAGGGCCGGGGGCCAGAGGGCGTCGAGCGCGGCGGTGACTTCAGACAGACGGGGCACGCAGACAGGTTACCTGCGCCGCGTGCCCCAGCCCCAAGCCCGGTACCGGGAGCCCGGCTACTTGACGAGGTCGCCGCGGAGGTCGTTCAGGACCTCGTGGGCGGCGGTGACGCCGAGGCCGAGGTACCAGGTCTCGTCCGGGACGTCCTTGGCCTGCCCGTCCTTGACGGCCTTCAGGTTCTTCCAGAGCGGGTTGTCCTCGGCGCTCGAGCGCTGGGTCTTCTTCGCGTCGCCGTAGACGCCGGTGAAGATCCAGTCGGCGTCGGCGGAGTCGATCTTCTCGGGGCTGATCTCGGCCGCCAGGTCGTCGATCTGCTGGTTCTTCGGGCGCGGGATACCGGCGTCGTCGAGGATCGTGCCGATGAAGGAGGCCTTGGCGTAGAGGCGGATGCGGTCCGGCATGTAGCGGAGCATCGTGACGGTCGGGGCCTTGCCGCCGTTGGCCTTCTTCACGTCGGCGCCGAACTGCTTCACGTCCTTCTCGTACGCGGCGAGGTTCGCCTCGGCCCGGTCCCTCTTGTCGAGGGCGGAGGCGTTGAGGAGGTAGTTCTCCTTCCACGTGAAGCCGGGGCGGATGGAGAAGACGGTGGGGGCGATCTTGGAGAGCTGCGGGTAGAGCTTGGCGGCGCGCAGCTCGCTGCCGAGGATCAGGTCGGGCTTGAGGTTGGCGATCGCCTCGAGGTTGAGGGAGTTGATCGTGCCGACGTTCTTCGGGTTGCCCGCTTCCTTCTTCAGGTAGGCCGGGATGCCCTCGTCGCCCTCGGTGGGGGCGTAGCCGACGGGCTTGACGCCGAGGGAGGCGACGTTGTCGAGCTCGCCGACGTCGAGGACGACGACGCGCTGGGGCTTCGCCTTCAGCTCGGTCTTGCCCATGGCGTGCGTGACGGTGCGCGGGAACTGGCCGGCCTTCGCGGTCGTGCCCATCTTCGCGGTCTGCTCGGCGGCCTTCGAGAAGTCGTCGCCGCCCTGGGCGACGGCCTTGGAGCCCGCGCCGTCGGCGTCCTTCTCGCCGGAGCCGCCGGTGTCGCCGGAACCGCAGGCGGTGAGGGTGAGGGCGGCGGCCGCGGTGACGGCGGCGGCCACGATCCGGGTGCGGTGGTGGCGTATGGACATCTCGGCTCGGCTCCAGCGGTCACGGGGGTGTGGGCGTACGGACCTCCGCACACCCACAGGGTTTGGTTAGGCAAACCTTACATCCACGTCCATGACCGCCCTCTCCGGCCCCGGCCGCACCCCGTGAGCACACCCGGCACAGCACTCTCAGCGAATTCGCCGCTTCGCCACCCTTTGGGGTGAAGCGCCGGGCGCCCGGTGCCACGGAGGTACGTGCGAAAACTAGCTTCGACCGCGGACGACCGGAGGCGACTGAACCGGAGGTGACAGATCCATGACGGCCTTGGCGATCGAGCCCACGACCGGGACGCGGCCGGAGCCGCCGCGCACCGGATGCGTGATCACGGCGGACGGGTCGTACGCGGCCCGGCTCGCGCACGACGGGGCGGACGACGCGGCCCCCTCCTGGTTCCCCGAGCGCTGGACGCTGGACGGACCGGAGCCGTACGCGGTGCCGCTGCCGACGAACCAGCCGGAGGAACCGGACACGGCGGTGCTGCCGCTGGCCGACGGCCGGGTGCTGGTGCGGCGGCGGGCGGACGGCCGCCACCTGTTCTCGCTGCTCTACCCGACGGGCCCCGGCACCGGCGAGGTGCTGCTGGGGGCGGTGGAGTGCGGCGAACTGACCCTGCTGCCGCCCGCGCCGGACGGCCGGTGCGCGTACGCACTCGCCCCGGGCGAGGAGAGCACCGGCGTGTGGCGGGTGGCGGGCGGGGCGTTCGGGCCCGAGCACGTGGCCGAGGTGCCGGGGCGGTGCTCGGGCGGCGTGTGGCTGGACCGCACCGGCCGGCTCCTCGCGCTCGACCGGGAACCGGCCGAGGGGGACGGCCCGGTGAAGACGGTCGCGGTGGATCTGGACCGGGACGGCGAGGTGTCGCCGCTGCTGCAGATCACCGAGGAGAGCGAGGACCGGCTGCTGCTCGCGGACCCCGACAGCGGTCTGATCCTGCTCCGCTCGGACGCCGCCACTCCGGGCGAACTCCGGCTGGGCTGGGGCGTGTTGGGCAGTACGCTGCCGATCCGCTTCCCGCAGGCGCTGCGGCTCGCGGACTGCGCGCTGACCCCGTTCGCCGTCCAGCCCGGGCAGACCCTGCTGCCCGAGAGCTGCGCGGTGGCGCTGCGCATCGACGGGCCGGCCGGGACCGAGGGCGGGGCGCCATGGCTCGGCGTGTGGCGTCCCGCCGTGTCGCACCTGCATCAACTGGCTGCGCCTGTAGGGTGGTTGGCCGGTACGGGCTTCTGGTCGCGGGACGGGGTCCTGGCGCTGCCGTACGTCACGGACGACGTGTCGTGCGGGCTCGCGCGCATCCCCGCACCCGAGCCGCCGAAGCCCCGCGAACCGGTCGTACAGGCCCCGCAGGCACCTGCGGCGCAGCGGCCGGTGCCGTTGGGGCAGGCGCCCCTCGGCGGGCGTCCGGCGGTTGGTTAGACTCGCCCGGCTGCATCAGAAGGATCTTGTTCGAAACAACGGGGATTCGGGGTTACGCCATGAGCTCTCTCATGACGGAAGACAACGGTACGGACACCGCGACGCACACGGTGGAGCAGGAACGATCCGGCTCCGGCCGGCACCGCGGAGCGGTCTCCTCGTCCGCGCAGCACGACGGCGGCCACGAGCAGTCGCAGCCGCGCGGGCGGCACCGGGGGGCGCGCGCCGACGAGGCGTAGGCGCTCCGCTTCGGTGCGGAATGTGTGACGGGCCCGGCGACATCGTGGATGTCGCCGGGCCCGTTCGTCTTGTCGGCCGTCGTGTCGGCCGTCGTGCCGGCCGTGTCGTCGGGCCTCCTGCAGGCCGCGTTGTCAGTCGTGCTTGAGGGCGAGGATCTCCGCCGCGGCGAAGGTCTCGTTCGCGGGGCGGTCCTTGTAGTGCGGGGTGAGCAGCGCGTCCAGTTCGTCGTACGTGAACGCCTCGTGGGCGGTGTCGAACTTGGCCTGGACGCGGGGGCGGTCGACGACGACGACGATGCCGCCGTGCACGACGAGGAGCTGGCCGTTGATGTTCGCCGCGGCGGGCGATGACAGATAGCCGACGAGCGGGGCGACGTGTTCGGGGGCCAGCGGGTCGAGCCCCTCGTCCGGCTGGGCGAACCCGGCGAAGACGTCCTCCGTCATCCGGGTGCGGGCCCGTGGGCAGATGACGTTCGCGGTGACGCCGTACTTGGCCAGGGCCAGGGCGGTGGACGTGGTCAGGCCGACGATTCCGCCCTTCGCGGCGGCGTAGTTGGGCTGGCCGGCGGAGCCCGCGAGGAAGGCCTCGCTGGAGGTGTTCACGATGCGGCCGTAGACCGGGGCGCCGGTGGTCTTCGAGCGCTCGCGCCAGTGGCGGGCCGCGAAGTGGGTGGTGTTGTAGTGGCCCTTGAGGTGGACGCGGATGACCGAGTCCCACTCGTCCTCCGACATGGAGAAGATCATGCGGTCGCGCAGGATGCCGGCGTTGTTGACCAGGATGTCGAGCTGCCCGTAGGTGTCGACGGCCAACTGGACCAGTTCTCCGGCCTGTTGGTGGTCGGCCACGTCTCCGGTGTGCGGGGTGGCGTCGCCGCCGGCCGCGCGGATCTCCTGGGCGACCTGTTCGGCGGGGCTGGTGTCGGCCGCGCCGGAGCCGTCCCGGCCGGGCTGGCCGAAGTCGTTGACGACGACGTTCGCGCCGAGGCGGGCCAGTTCCAGGGCCTCGGCCCGTCCCAGGCCGCGGGCACCTCCGGTGACGATTGCCGTGCGGCCCTTGAGCGGCTGGTCCATGGTGGGGCTCCTTGTCCGTCTGGCTGTGCGGGTGTCGTCGTGGGGGGGGTGTCAGGGCACGGCTGAGCGCCGTGGGGTGTCTTGTTGAATGCCGGGTGCGGGCCCGGTGGGGCTTCTCGCGCAGTTCCCCGCGCCCCTGAAAGCACGCTTCGCGCGCCCCAGGGGGTGGGCTTCTCGCGCCCCGCGGCGGAGCCGCTGATCGATGCGGCCCCGCGCCCCTGAAGGCGCACTCCGTGCGCCCCAGGGGCCGGGGCGGGTGGTGCTACAGCTCGATGCAGGTCCTCAGGGCTACGCCCGTGCGCATCTGGTTCAGGGCCTCGTTGATGTCCGTCAGGGGGACGCGGTGGGTGATGAGGGAGGCCAGGTCGATGCGGCCCGCGCGCCAGAGGGCGATCGCGCGCTCGTAGGACGTGAGGACGTCGCCGCCGCCGTACATCGAGGGCAGGATCCGCTTCTCGTCGAAGAAGAGCTCGAACATGTTGAGCTGGAGGAAGTCGTCGAGGGCGCCGGCGCCGACGACGACGAGGGTGCCGCCGCGCCGGGTCGTCTCGTACGCCGTCCGGGCCGTGGCCGACTTGCCGACGACCTCGAAGACGTAGTCGAAGCCCTCCCCCGCCGTGATCCGCTGCTTGGCGTCCGCGAGTTCGTCCGGCGCGACCGCCTCGGTCGCCCCGAACCTGAGCGCCGCCTCCCGCCGCGAGGCGACCGGGTCGACGGCGACGATCTGGGCCGCGCCCTTGAGCCGCGCGCCCTGGATCGCCGAGATGCCGACGCCGCCGCAGCCGATGACCGCGACCGACGAACCGGCCTCCACGTCCGCCGTGTTGACCGCGGCGCCGAGCCCGGTCGTCACGCCGCAGCCGATGAGCGCGGCGATGTCGAAGGGCACGTCGTCGGGGATCGGCACGGCGCACCCGGCGTCGACGACGACCTCCTCCGCGAAGGTCCCCGTCCCGGCGAAGCCGAACACGTCGCCGCCGGGCCGCTTGAAGTTGGGCGTGCCCGCGTTCATGAACCCGGCGAGACACAGCTGGGTCTGGCCGCGCTTGCAGGCGGGGCACGCGCCGCAGGAGGGCAGCCAGCACATCAGGACGCGGTCGCCGGGCTTGACGTGGGTGACCCCGTCGCCGACGTCGAGGATCTCGCCGGCGCCCTCGTGGCCGGGGATGAACGGGGCGGGCTGCGGCAGCACCCCGTTCATCGCGGAGACGTCGGAGTGGCACAGGCCGGTCGCCCGTACCCGGATCTTCACCTTCCCCGGACCGAAGCCGACCGCCTCGACGTCGTCCAGTACCTCGAGTTTGTCCTGGCCTATCTCGTGCAGTACGGCTGCTCGCATGGGTGCGGCTCCTTCGCCTGAGTACCCGGTGAGGTACTGATGCCTTCTGTCAGCTGTGCTCGATCAGCTGTGCTCGATGAGGGTGTCCGCGAGGACCGGCGCCTCGTCCCGCTCCACCGCCGAGACCGTCACCTGGACCCGGCCCGGCTCCTGCCACATCCGCACGCGCAGCGTCTCGCCGGGGAAGACGACACCGGCGAAGCGGGTGCTGTAGCGGGTGACGCGGGAGACGTCGCCGTCGAGCGCGTGGTCGACGACGGCCTTGAGCGTCATGCCGTACGAGCACAGGCCGTGCAGGATGGGCCGGTCGAAGCCGGCGAGCTTGGCGAACTCGGGGTCGGCGTGCAGCGGGTTCCAGTCCCCGGACAGGCGGTAGAGGAGGGCCTGTTCCTCGCGGATCGGCCGGTCGACGGTGCGGTCCGGCGCGCGGTCCGGGACCTCCAGGCGCGCGGAGGGTCCACGGTCGCCGCCGAAGCCGCCCTCGCCGCGGACGAAGATCTGCGCGTCGCTGGTCCACAGCGGGCCGTCCTCGTCGGCGACCTCGGTACGCAGCACGAGGACGGCGGCCTTGGTCTTGTCGTAGACGGCGGCGACGCGGGAGGTGGAGGTGGCCTTGCCCTTGGCGGGGATCGGCCGGTGCAGCTCGATGGTCTGGCCGCCGTGCAGGACGTGGGCGAGGTTGACCTCGACCCCGGGGCTCGACAGGCCGCCGACGACTCCCATGCCGGCGCCCGCGACGGTCGCGAAGCTGGGCAGGACGTGCAGCTTCGACTCGAGGGTGTAGCGCAGCTCGTCGGGGTCGGTGGCGGGGACTCCGGCACCGAGGCCCAGGTGGTAGAGCTGGATGTCCTTGTGGTCCCAGGTGATCTCGGCGGACCGGGGCTCGGCGGCTACGGCCTTCGCGGCGTCGATGGGCATGGGGCGAGCGCTCCTCACGTCGTACGTCTCGTACGGGTCGTACGGGTGGTGCTTGGCGGTGCGGGTGATGCCGGGTGGTACGGGTCGTGCCGAATGGTGCGGGTCGTGCCGAATGGTGCGGGTGGTGAAAGACCTCGGCGCGGCCGTCCGCACCGTCGGTCGCGCCGAGGTCGCCAGGGGCCGGTTCTAGAACCTGTTTCATTCCGTCCGGCGATCCTCATGTATAGCCAAGGCGGCGGAGGTTGGGAAGGGTCGGGGCCCGCATTTCTGACGTGGCGTCAGAAACGGTGGCGGTGACATTTGTACTGCCGATGTCCGGACAAGCGGATCTGCCGCGGGGCCGCCCCCGCTCCGTAGCGTCGTGGGTATGACGACGAAGACGACACACACCGGCCCGGGACCCGCGCCCGCCGTGTCCTTCACGGGGGCCGTCAAGACGTTCGGCGAGGTCAGGGCCGTGGCAGGGCTTGATCTGACCATCGCGCCCGGCGAGACGGTGGCGCTGCTCGGCCGCAACGGCGCAGGCAAGTCCACCACCATCTCCCTGCTGCTCGGCCTGGACGAGCCGGACGCGGGCCGGGTCCAACTGTTCGGCGGGGCGCCGCAGGACGCGGTGCGGGCCGGCCGCGTCGGCGCGATGCTCCAGGAGGGCAAGGCGGTGCCCCGGGTGACGGTCGGCGAGCTCGTCGGCTTCGTCGCCGGGCGCTACCCGGACCCGATGGACGTGGGCGAGGCGCTGCGCCTGGCCGGGATCGAGGAGCTGGCCGGGCGCCGCGTCGACAAGCTGTCGGGCGGCCAGACCCAGCGGGTCCGCTTCGCGGTGGCGCTCGCCGGGAACCCGGCGCTGATCGTCCTCGACGAGCCGACCGCCGCCCTCGACGTGGAGGCGCGGCACGCGTTCTGGGCGTCGATGCGGGCGTACGCGCGGCGCGGCCACACGGTCCTGTTCTCCACGCACTACCTGGAGGAGGCCGACGCGCACGCCGACCGGATCGTGGTGATCGACCACGGCCGGGTGGTGGCCGACGGCACGGGCGAGGAGCTGCGCCGGGCGGCCGGCGGCAGCCTGGTCTGCTTCGACCTGGCCGGGCGCGGCACCGAGGGCCTGGCGCTGCTGCCGGGCGTGGTGTCCGTCGAGGTGACGGGCGAGCGGGCCCGGCTGCGCACCGAGGACCCGGACGCGACGGTCATGGCGCTGGCCGCGCTGGACGCAGTACGGAACCTGGAGGTCGCACCGGCCTCCCTCGACGACGCCTTCATGGCGCTGACCGCGGACCCCCGCGACCTGGAGCGTGTGTGACATGTGGGACTACCTGCGGCTCGAAGTGCGGCGCACCCTGCGCGACGGCCGGTTCGTGATCGGCTCGGTCGCGATGCCGGTGATGATGTACCTGCTGTTCACCAACCTCGGTGACGTGGACGGCACATGGAAGACCGGCTCGATGATCGGCATGGCGGCCTACGGGGCGCTCGGCGCGGCGCTGAACACGGCGGGCGGGGTCGCCGAGGACCGGGCGATCGGCTGGCTGCGGCAGCTGCGGATCACCCCGATGACCCCACGTCAGGGCGTGATCGGGCGCGCCCTGACCGGCGCGGTGACGGTGCTGCCCGCCATCGCGGCGGTGATGCTGGCCGGGGCGCTGGTCAACGGCGTACGGCTCGACTGGTGGAAGTGGCCGGTGATCGCGCTCGTGCTGTGGCTGGGCTCGCTGCCGTTCACGATGCTGGGCCTGGGCAACGGCTACCGGATGACCTCGCAGGCCATGGGCGGCATCAACATGCTCTGCTATCTGGGCCTCGCGGTTCTCGGCGGCCTGTGGTTCCCGGTCACCCTGTTCCCCGACTGGCTCCAGCGGGTCTCCTCCTTCACGCCCACCAACCGCTTCTCGCAGCTCGGCACGGCCGTCGCCGACGGGCACGCGCCCTCGCTCGCGGCGCTCGCCGTCCTGACCGCCTGGCTGCTGGCCTTCGGTTCGTACGCTGTGGTCTCGTACCGCAGGGCCGCGCGCACCATCTGAATCGGATCGGGACGGGGAGTCGGGGACATGACCGGGACGAGGATCCGCCGGGGCTGGACCGCGTGGCGGCGGTCGCTGGACGTGTGGAAGACGGAGCACGCGTACGCGAAGGAGGAGCACCGGCGGGTGAAGGCGGAGCGGCGGGCCAGGGGCGAGGGCCGGCCGCCGGAGGAGATGGCCCCCGCGCCCAACGGCTTCGCCCTGCTGCCCTGGCTGCTCATGGGCATGGGCGCCCTGTCCAACCTCTTCTCGGACAAGTCCACCGACCCGGTCATCGGCGGCGTGGGCCTGCTGACCTTCAACTCCCTCTACATCTTCGTGGTGTTCCGCGCGTTCCGGCCGCAGACCCGCAAGGCCCTGTCGACCCGCCTGGCGCTCGTCGTCATGACGCTGCTGACCTGCGGCCTCGTCGGCGTGTACGGGGGCAGCTGGCTGGCGTTCTTCCCGCTGCTCGGCCTCGCCGTCGGCGCCGTCGCCCGGGGCCCGCACCTGGGGCGGATCGGGCTCGCGCTGACCGTGCTCTCGGCGGTGGTCGCCGGACTGCGCGACGGCTGGGGCGCGATCGGCGTCGCGTACGGCACGTTCCTGTCGACGATGGTGACCGCCGCGATCCTGTCCCTGTCCGAGGCCGTACGGGACCTGCGGGCGGCCCGCGAGGAACTGGCGCGGCAGGCCGTCGAGAAGGAACGGCTGCGCTTCTCGCGCGACCTGCACGATCTGCTCGGGCACACCCTGTCGGTGATCGTCGTGAAGGCGGAAGCGGCCCGGCGGCTCGCCCCGCACGGACTCGACGCGGCCCTGGAGCAGGTCTCCGACATCGAGGCGGTCGGCCGGCAGGCGCTCACCGAGATCCGCGAGGCCGTCACCGGGTACCGCGAGGGCAGCCTCGCCACCGAACTGGACCGGGCCCGATCGGCGCTGACCGCGGCCGGGATCGAGCCCGTCGTACGGCAGTCGGGGACGCCGCTGTCCGCGCAGAACGAGGCGCTGCTCGGCTGGGTCGTACGGGAGGCCGTCACCAACGCGGTGCGGCACAGCGGCGCCGGGCGCTGCACGATCACCGTCGACGGCTCGGGCGAGCGGGTGCGGTTGCGGGTCTCCGACGACGGGGTGGGCGAGGCGGCGCCCGCGCCGGGCGCCGTCGGCGGGACCGGACTCAAGGGGCTCGCCGAGCGGCTCGCGACGGCGGGCGGTTCGCTGGAGTCCGGGCCGGGGCCACGCGGCGGGTTCGTCGTACGGGCCGAACTCCCGTCCGGTGAACCGGAGTCGGCGCCGGACGCGGCGCTCGCGGAGCGGGCTTGAACGCGCCGGACGCGCCCCCGGCCCGTAATCTCTCCCCTGTGACCGAGATGCCGCAGGACCACCGGCCCGCCAAGAGCGTGCGGGTGCTGCTCGCCGAGGATCAGGGCATGATGCGGGGCGCGCTGGCGCTGCTGCTCGGCCTGGAGCCGGATCTGGAGGTCGTGGCGCAGGTCGCGGCCGGTGACGTCATCGTCGACAAGGCCCTGGAGTGCCGGCCCGACGTGGCGCTCCTGGACATCGAACTGCCGGGCCGCAGCGGGCTGGACGCGGCGGCCGACCTGCGCGAACAGGTGCCCGACTGCCGGGTGCTGATCCTGACGACGTTCGGGCGGCCCGGGTATCTGCGGCGGGCCATGGAGGCGGGTGCCGCCGGGTTCCTCGTCAAGGACGGGCCGGTGGAGGAACTGGCCGAGGCGATCCGGGCGGTGCTGCGCGGGGAGACCGTGGTGGACCCGGCGCTCGCCGCGGCGGCGCTCTCGGCGGGGCCCAGTCCTTTGACGGCGCGCGAGGCGGATGCGCTCCGCGCGTCGGTGGACGGTGCGACCGTGTCGGACATCGCCGGGAAGCTGCACCTGTCCGAGTCGACGGTGCGCAACTATCTCTCGTCGGCCATCGGGAAGACCGGGACGCGGAATCGGATGGAAGCGGTCAGGGAGGCGCGGCAGCGGGGGTGGCTCTGACCGTCGGCCGCCGCGCCCCCGGTGGGGGCTGGTCGCGCAGTTCCCCGCGCCCCTGAAGGCGAACGGCTTCGCCGTTCAGCCTTCATCGGAGAAATGCGACGCGAAGCGTCTGCATTTCAGGGGCGCGGGGAACTGCGCGACCAGCCACGACGAAACACGCACCCGGCAACGCGACAGCTACTCGGCAGACGCCTTGCCGCGCCCTCCCGCCAGCCCCGCGATCAGAATGACCAGCGCCACCAGCAATATGGACCCGCCCCAGAGGAACGCCCCGGCGTACCCATGGGTGAGGCCCGCCGGATCCGACCGACCCGCGGAGCGACTCGCCGCGACCGTGGACAGCACCGAGAGCCCCAACGCCCCGCCCAACGTGCGGGACGTGTTGACGAGCCCGGAGACGAGCCCCGCGTCCGAGGCCGCCGCCCCCGACGTGGCCAGCGACGCGAGCGGCGTCATGGCGAGCCCCGCGCCGGCCATCATCGCGATCCCGGGCAGCATGATCGTCGTCACGTACACCCCCTGCTCCGTCATGGTCGACTGCCAGAAGAACCCGGCGGCGGTCGTCACGACCCCGAGCACCGCCACGTTCCGCGCCCCGATCCTCCGCATCAGCCGCGGCGCGAGCTTGGATCCGGCGACGACCGCGAGGGAGCTGGGCACGAGGGCGAGCCCGGCCTCGACGGGGGTGTACCCGAGCACGTTCTGCGCGTAGAGGGTCATGAAGAACCACATGGCGAAGCTGCCCATGCCGCACACGAACATCGCCGCGTTGGCGACGGCCACGGGCCGCACCCGGAACAGGGCGAGCGGCATCAACGGCACCTTCGTACGGGCCTCGACGAGGAGGAACGCCGCGATGAGCAGCACGCCGGCCGCCAGCGGCACGAGCGTGCCCACCGCGCCCCAGCCCTCCGCCTCGGTCTGCACGATGCCGTAGGCGAGGACGGCCGTGCCGGCGGTGACGAGCACCGCGCCGGGCAGGTCGAGCCGGCGGGCGCCGCCGGCCCGGGACTCGCGGATCCAGCGGGCGGCGGCCGCGAGGACGACGGCGCCCAGCGGCACGTTGATCAGCAGGACCCAGCGCCAGTCGAGCGCCTCGGTGAGGACGCCGCCGACGAGTCCGCCCGCGGCGCCGCCGCCCGCGCCGACCGCGGTCCAGGTGGCGATGGCGCGGGCGCGCGCGGGGCCCTCCGGCACGGCGGCGGTGAGCAGGGTCAGGGTGGAGGGGGCGAGGACGGCGGCGCCGAGGCCCTGCACGGCGCGGGCCACGAGCAGCTGCCAGCCCTCCTGGGCGAGCCCGCCGGCGAGGGAGGCCAGCGTGAACAGGCCGAGCCCGACGAGGAACATCCGCTTGCGCCCGTAGAGGTCGCCGGCCCGGCCGCCGAGCAGCATGAACCCGGCGAAGGCGATCGAGTACGCGTTGACGACCCACTGCAGGCCGCCGGCGCTGAGCCCGAGGTCGGTGCGCATGGACGGCAGGGCGACGTTCACGACGGACACGTCGAGGACGACGAGGAACTGTCCGGCACAGGCCACCGCCACGACCAGCCAGGCGGGCGGCGCGGGCCTGGCCGTGCGTATCTCGGTGTCGGAGCCGGTGGAGCCGGCGGGCGTTCGCAGCATGAGTGTCATGGTCCCAGGCCGCCGACGCCCCGTACATCAGGATTTCGGTGCACCTGGGGTGGGTCACAGGTCATACGTCCCGGGACCTAGGTCCCGGCGCTCGCGTACGCGTCTCTAGGGTGTCCCGGTGATCTCCACCACCGAACTCTCCGGACTCGCCGAACTCTCCGAACTGGCCGCGGGGAAGCCCTCAGCCGCCTGGCTGGAGTCCTGCTTCGGCGCGGGCAGCCTGTGGCGGCCCTCCCCCGCCGACCTGCCCGCCGCGCTGACCCACGAGCCGACCCGGGCCTTCCTCACCGAGGTCGGCGTCCCCGCGGTACGGCTCGGCGCCGTCGACTACGACTCGGCGAAGCTCACCGACGAAGGCATGTGGGAGGCGGACCCGGACGAGCTGTTCGGCGAGCGCACCCCGGACGACGACTCGCCGCCGAGCCGCTACTCGTACTGCATCGGCACCGGTTGGGGGGTGCTGCACCTCATGGTGTGCGGTGACAGCGGCACCGTGGAGGTGTACGACCCGGACGGCTGGGACCACGCGGCCGGGTACGGCGGCTACGCCGCGGACTCGGTCCCCGAGTTCCTGGTCGCGCTCGGGGTGTTCACGCTGTACCGACGGACGTTCGAGGACGCCGAGCCGCAGGCCGCGCTGGACGGCCTGGACGAGCTGACCTCGGTGCTCAACCGGTTGCGCCAGGGCCCGGACTTCTCCGACTTCTGGGAGACGCGCCTGGAAGAGGTGCGCGAGGACCTCGAGTGCGAGCTGGACGACTGAACCGGGTGTCGTTGCACGGCCGCGTGTAATACGGCCGCGTGTAATTCCGTGGCCGTGGAACGACACCCGGACCAGAATGCGCCGGATGACGACACCTCCGGCTCCGACGCGGACCGTCTTCACCCACAAGCCCGTGCTGACCGGCGAGAAGGTGCTGCTGCGCCCGTTCACCGAGGACGACGCGGTCGTGATGGCCGGGGTCATCGGCGACCCGGAGGTCGAACGGTTCACGGGCGGCGGCACGTTCACGCGGGAGCGGCTGCGCGCCTGGTACGGCTCGCGCGCCGCGCAGACCGACCGGCTCGACCTGGCCGTGACGGACCGGGCCACGGGCGAGCTGGTCGGTGAGGTCGTCCTCAACGAGTGGGAGCCGGAGCACCGCTGCGCCACGTTCCGTACCGCGATCGGGGCGCGCGGCCGGGGCCGCGGGCTCGGCTCGGAGGCCCTGCGGCTCGTCGTCCGGTACGGGTTCGAGTCGGCCGGGCTGCACCGGATCCAGCTGGAGGCGTACGCGGACAACGAGCGGGCCCTGCACGTGTACGCGAAGGCCGGTTTCGTCGTTGAAGGCGTACGCCGGCAGGCCGAACTGTGGGACGGGCACTGGCGGGACGCGGTGCTGATGGCGGCCCTGGCCGACGAGTGGCCCGGCGCCGTCCGAGGCTTCCGGCGGGTCAGGGGCGGCGCAGGAGGGTGACGACCGCGGCGCCGCCGAGGCCGATGTTGTGAGCGAGGCCGACGCGGGCGCCCTCGACCTGGCGCGCTCCTGCGGTGCCGCGCAGCTGCCAGGTGAGTTCGGCGGCCTGGGCGATGCCGGTGGCGCCGAGCGGGTGGCCCTTGGAGATCAGCCCGCCGGACGGGTTGACCACCCAGCGGCCGCCGTACGTCGTCGCGCCGGACTCCACGAGTTTGCCGGACTCGCCGGGGGCGCACAGGCCGAGGGCCTCGTAGGTGAGGAGTTCGTTGATGGAGAAGCAGTCGTGCAGCTCGATGACGTCGAGGTCCTCGGGGCCGAGTCCGGAGGCGGCGTAAACTTGGCGGGCGGCCTCGCGGGACATCGGCTGACCGACGACGTCGATGCAGGAGCCGGACGCGAAGGACTCCTCGGTGTCGGTGGTCATCGCCTGCGCGGTGATCTCGACGGCCTTGTCGCCGAGGCCCCGCTCCTCGACGAAGCGTTCGGAGACGACGACGGCCGCGGCGGCGCCGTCCGAGGTCGGGGAGCACTGCAGCTTGGTGAGCGGCTGGTGGATCGTCTTCGCGGCGAGGACCTCGTCGACGGTGTACGCGTCCTGGAACTGGGCGTAGGGGTTGTTCACCGAGTGGCGGTGGTTCTTGGCGCCGACGGCGGCGAGCTGGGCGGGCGTCGTGCCGTACTTCTCCATGTGCTCGCGGGCCGCGTCGCCGAAGATCTGGGCAGTGGGCGGGCTCATCTCGAAGCCGTGGCGGGCGGCCATGATCCCGTAGTGACGGGCGACCGGTGACGTCTTGAAGTCCCCGCCGTCGGCCCCTCCCCCCAGCGCCCCGCGCTGCATCTTCTCGAAGCCGAGGGCGAGGACGCAGTCGTTGACGCCGCTCTCGACGAACTGGCGGGCGAGCATCAGGGCGCTCGAGCCCGTCGCGCAGTTGTTGTTGACGTTGTAGACCGGGACGCCGGTCAACCCGAGTTCGTAGACGGCCCGTTGGCCGGCCGTGGACGCCTGGAAGCAGTATCCGACCGGCACCTGCTGCACGTCCTCGTACGCGACCCCGGCATCGGCGAGCGCGGCCTCCCCCGCCTCCTTCGCCATGTCCCAGTACTGCCAGTCGCGGCTTTCCGGCTTCTCGAACTTGGTCATGCCGACGCCGACTATGTACGACTTCATGGCTACGGGACCCTTCCTGAAGGCCAGCACCTACGCTTATCCATTACCTGACGACCCATCAGATACTGACACTCCGAGCCCCCCATGTGAAGGGGCCCGCACCCACGAGCGAGACCGCCACCCCCCGCCGACGGCACGATTCCGTTCCGGGGGCTGCATTCACCTGCGGCTCCGCCACGTGAGCGCACTCAAGACGAGGGCAGATGCGCCCCGTAAGGGGCGCGGGGAACTGCGCGACCAGCCACGACGGCGCGGCAGCCTGCGACGACGCTCGGCCCCTACGGCGCCGGCGCTGGAGCCGAGGCCGACCGATCGCGCACCCGGCACCGGGGTGCCTGCCATCGGCCCAGCCCCGCTCCCACCCACCCGCCCCCTCCAGGGGCGTCGGCCCGGCACGGGGGCGCGGCACTGGATCGATCGGCAGCTCGGCCGCCGGCAACGATCAGGGCGAGGTAGACATGCCCTGTCAGGGACACAGGGCTGTGTCCACCTGCGGCTCCGCCACGTGAGCGCGATCAACGCGAGGGCAGATGCGCCCCGCAAGGGGCGCGGGGAACTGCGCGACCAGCCACGACGGCACGGCAGCCGGCGACGACACTCGGCACCTACGGCGAGGCCCGTTCCATCACGCACCCGGCACCGGGGTGCCGCCTTGCCCACCCGTGCCGCCCCAGGCGGCAGACTGCCCAAGGCTGGGTCGGCCGGAACACGTACCCGGGGCTGGGGTGCGGCCTCAAGACGGGGAGTCTGGAACACCCCCCGGCTGGGGGTACTGCCCGGGGCCGGGTGCCGGGCTCGACGCCCCCGGAGGGGGCGGGTGGGCGGGAGCAGGCGGCAGGCCATGAGAGAGGCGCCAGGTCGGGAGGAAGCCGAGAGAGAGACGCCGGGTCGGGAGGGAAGAGGCTGCAAGCCGGAGGGGAGAGGTGCCGGGCAGGTGCGCCCCGTCAGGGGCGCGGGGAACTGCGCGACCAGCCACAACGGCGCGGCAGCCGGCGACGGCGTTCGGGCGGCCCAAGGTGAGGCAACCAGAACCCACGCCGAGGGCCGGCGTGCTACCCGAGGCCGGGCGCCGGGCCGACGCCCCCGGAGGGGGCGGGTGGGTGGGAGCAGGGGCCGGGCTATGGGAGAGGCTCCCCGCGCCGGAGGCGGGAGGTGCCGGACTCGGGAGGCGTCGGAGGCTAGAGGCGCCGGAGGCGGGAGGCGCCGGACTCGGGAGGCGCCGGACTCGGGAGGCGCCGGAGGCTAGAGGCGCCCGACGCGGAAGGCGCCCGACGCGGGAGGTGCCGGAGGCTAGAGGTGCCGGAGGCTAGAGGTGCCGGAGGGGGAGGGCCCCGCAGGGGCGCGGAGATGGGGGGCACGGGTGGCCCCCGCCAGGGCTCGGCGGCGGGGGCGGAGCCCGGTCAGCGGAACGCGGCGTGGCCCGTCAGGGCCTGACCCAGGGACAGGGTGTGCATCTCCGTGGTGCCTTCGTAGGTGAGGACCGATTCGAGGTTGTTGGCGTGGCGGATGACGGGGTATTCGAGCGAGATCCCGTTGGCACCGAGGATCGTCCGGGCGGTGCGGCAGATCTCGATGGCCTCGCGGACGTTGTTGAGCTTGCCGAAGCTGATCTGGGCCGGGTGGACGCCGGCGTCCGAGTCCTTCAGCGCGGAGAGGTGCAGCGCGGTGAGCGTCGCCTTGTGGAGCTCCAGCGCCATGTCGACCAGCTTCTGCTGCGTGAGCTGGAACGCCGCGATCGGCTTCCCGAACTGCTCCCGCTGGAGGGAGTAGTCACGCGCCGCCTGCCAGGCCGAACGGGCCGCACCCGTGACGCCCCACACGATGCCGTACCGGGCCTCGTTCAGGCAGGTCAGCGGTGCCCCGACACCCCGCGCCTCGGGCAGCTGCGCGGAGGCCGGCAGCCGTACCCCGTCCAGGACCAGCTCACTGGTCACCGAAGCGCGCAGCGACATCTTGTGCTTGATGAGCGGCGCCGAGAAGCCGGGCGTGTCCGTCGGCACGACGAAGCCGCGTACGCCGTCCTCGGTCCGCGCCCAGACGACGGCGACGGCGGCCACCGACCCGTTGGTGATCCACATCTTGCGGCCGTCGAGGATCCAGTCGTCCCCGTCGCGCCGGGCCCGTGTCGTCATGGACGCCGGGTCCGAACCGTGGTCGGGCTCGGTGAGCCCGAAGCAGCCGATGGCCTCGCCGGCGGCCATCCGCGGCAGCCACTCCTGCTTCTGCTCCTCCGAGCCGAAGCGGTGGATGGCGAACATGGCGAGGGAGCCCTGCACGGAGACGAAGGAGCGCAGACCGGAGTCGGTGGCCTCCAGTTCGCGGCAGGCGATGCCGTAGGCGCGGGCCGACATGCCGGCGCAGCCGTACCCCTCCAGGTGCATGCCGAGCAGGCCCATCTTGCCAAACTCGCGGGCGAGTTCGGGCAGTGTGGGCATCTCGCCGTTCTCGAACCACTCGGCGATGTGCGGCTCGACCTTGTCGTCGAGGTACTGCCGCACGGTGTCGCGCACGGCGCGCTCCTCGTCGGTGAGGAGGGCTTCGAGGTTCAGCGGGTCGACGGGGTCGAGCGCGGGGAACGCCATGAGGGTCTCAGACTCCTTGCTGGTGACGGCTGGTGACTGCTGTTGACGGCTGGTCAAGGCTGGTGACGGCTGGTCAAGGCTGGTTACGGTCGTCGTCGTGCTGGCCGAGCAGGGGCGGTGCGGTGCGTACGGCGGGGCGTACGCCGTCGAAACTCACAGGGAAAGCGACCTGGCGCAAGCGTCCGGCGGTGGGATGGTCCACCTCCTGGACCATGCCGAGCGCCTCGGTCTGCGGGCAGGCGTACACCTCGTCGAGATGCCGGATGGGCGCGACGGGCACGCCCGCCGCCTTGAGCCGCTCGCACCATCCGGCGACGGTGTCGCCCTTCAGCGCGCGGCCCAACTGCTCGTTCAGTTCGGTCCTGTTGACGACGCGGGCGGCGTTCGTCGCGTAGCGCGGGTCGTCGGCGAGGGCGTCCAGGCCGAGCGCCTCGCCCAGGCGGCGGAACAGCGCGTCGTTGCCGACGGCGATCACGAAGTGTCCGTCGGACGCCTCGTAGGCCTGGTACGGGACGAGGCTCGGGTGCCCGGAGCCGAGCCGGGTCGGCCGCTCCCCCGTGGCGAAGTGGGCGGTGGCCCAGTTGGCGTGCAGGGCGAGCTGGGTCTCGTACAGGGAGGTCGTGACGTACTGGCCGCGTCCGGTGCGGGCGCGTTCGACGAGGGCGGAGGTGATGCCGATGAGGCCGAAGAGGGCGGCGCCGAGGTCGCCCATCGCGAAGCCCGCCTTGACGGGCGGGCCGTCGGTCTCGCCGGTGAGGGACATGAGGCCGGCGGCGGCCTGGGCGACCATGTCGTAGCCGGGTTCGTCGCGCAGCGGTCCGCTCTCGCCGAAGGCGGAGATGTGCAGGACGACCAGGCGCGGGTGGCGGGCGGTGAGTTCGCGGTAGTCGAAGAGGCGGGCGAGGCTGCTGCCGGGGCGGAAGTTCTCCACGAGGACGTCGGCGTCGGCGAGCATCCGGTGCACGGCCGCCTGCCCGTCCGCCGTTTTGAGGTCGAGGGTGACGGACCGCTTGTTGCGGTTCGCGGCGAGGTAGTAGGTGGCGTCCTCGCCCTGGAAGGGCGGGCCCCAGCGGCGGGTCGGGTCGCCGCCCTCGGGGTGCTCGACCTTGGTCACGTCGGCGCCGAGGTCGGCGAGGGACATGGTGGCGTACGGCCCCGCGAGGATCTTGGACAGGTCGACGACCTTGATCCCGGCGAGCGGCGCGGCGGGCCGCCGTGCCTGCGTCTGGGGCTGCTGCGGCTGCGGCTGCGGATCGGGCATGGCGTTCACTCTGCCCCGGGGATTAAGTGCTGTCCAAGACCGATTCCGGACCGCAGTGTGCCGCTACGCCACATAATCCGCCGGGGTCGGGAGGACGCGCTCGGCGATCTCCAGGACGGCGGCGAGGGCGGCGCTGTCGTTGCCGGTGCGCCAGGCGAGCGCGATCGGCAGGACGGGCACGCCGGGGCCGACGAGGGGCCGGAACACGACGTGCTCCAGATGGATCGAGCGCGCGGAGCCGACGACGACGGCGACCCCGACCCCGGCGCCGACCAGGGCGAGCAGGTTGTACGAGTCCGGGGCCTCCTGCGCGATGCGCGGGGCGAACCCGGCGTCGTGGCAGCCCTGCACCATGGCCTCCCGCACGGCGGAGCCGCGGGCGACGGGGAAGGTGACGACGCGCTCGTCGGCGAGGTCGGCGAAGGTCACCCCGTCCCGGGCGGCGAGCGGGTGGTCCTCGGGCAGGGCGCAGACGAGGGGCTCGGCGCGGACGACGCGGGCGGTGATGCCGCGGCGTACGGGCAGGGCGGCGACGCCGAGGTCGATGGTGCCGTCGGTGAGCCGGGCGAGCGCCTCGCCGGTGAAGATCTGGCCCTCCAGGACCAGTTCGACGCCGGGGAGTTCGGCGTTCACGGCGCGGGTCAGGGCGGGCAGCGCGGCGTAGGCGCTGGCGCCGCCGAAGCCGACGGTGACCCGGCCGGTCTCGCCGTGCTGGGCGGCGCGCACGGTGCGGCGCAGGGCGGCGGCGTCGGCGAGCAGCCGCCGGGCCGGTTCCACGAGGGCCTGTCCGGCGGAGGTGAGCCGCACGGTCCGGGTGGTCCGCTCGAAGAGCCGCACCCCGAGGTCCCGCTCCAGCAGCCGGATCTGCTGGCTCAGCGGCGACTGGGCGATGTGCAGCCGCTCGGCGGCCCGCCCGAAGTGCAGTTCCTCGGCGACGGCGACGAATCCGGTGAGGTGTCTGAGCTCCACGGGTGCGACGATACGGCCCGGCCGGGGCGGCCGCCGCCCGTGGGCCCGGGGTGCCGTCCGGGCGGTGGCGGTCCCCCCGTGGTACTACGCGCAGGTCCCCCCGGGCGCTGACGACCCGGCCCCGCTGCGGGGCCTAACTTCCCCTGCATGACGATCAGTTCGCGCCGGTCCGCCGTGACCGTGGCCCTCGCCCTCGCCCTGTCCGTGCCGCTCCTCCCGGCCGCCGCGACCGCCGCGGCGTCTCCGTCCCCGTCACTCGGGGCCCACGTGTCCGCCCCGACGTCGGACGCCGCCGTGCAGTCACCGTCGCCGTCACCGGACGCCGCCGTCCCGGAACTGCCGGTTCCAGGCGGGGCGCATCCGGTGGGGCGCCGCACGCTGCACCTCGTCGACCGCAGCCGTCAGGACCTGTGGGTGCCGAAGGCGCGGGGCCGGGAGCTGATGGTGTCCCTGTCCTATCCGGCCCGGGCCGCCCGGGGCGCGGCCGCGCCGTACATGACCGTCGAGGAGGCCCGGCTTCTGCTGGCGGCGCGCGGCCTCGGCGATCTGGTGCGGGCCGAGACCGTCGCAGGGATCCGCACCCACGCGTACCGTTCGGCGGCCCCCGCACCGGGGCGCTACCCGCTGGTCCTGCTCTCGCCCGGCTTCTCGATGCCGCGCACCACGCTCACCTCGCTCGCCGACGAGCTCGCGAGCCGCGGCTATGTCGTCGCGACCGTGGACCACGCGTACGAGTCGGTCGCCACCGAGTACCCGGGGCACCGGATCCTGCCGTGCGCGGCGTGCGAGCCGGTCGACAACGACCCGGTGGCGCGGGCGGCCGCCGTACGCAACCGGGCCGCCGACCTGTCCTTCGTACTCGATGAGCTGGCCGATCCGCACCGGGCCGGGGCCGTGTCCCGCATGATCGACTTCCGGCGGGTCGGGGCCGCCGGGCACTCGATCGGGGGCGCGTCCGCGGCGGCGACGATGGCCGCCGACGACCGCGTGCGGGCGGGGGTGAACCTGGACGGCGACTTCTACCTGCCCGAGCCCGGTGCCGGGCTCGGCCGGCGCCCGTTCCTGATGATGGGCACCGCGGACACCCACGCCCCGGGCTCGCCGGGCACGGACTGGCCCGCCGCCTGGTCCCGGCTCGACGGCTGGAAGCGGTGGCTGACGGTGACCGGCTCCGGCCACTACACCTTCACCGACCTGCCTTATGTCGCGGAGCAGCTGGGACTGCCGGACCCGTCGGTGCCGCTCTCGGGCACGCGGAGCCGGCAGATCACCAGCGCCTACGTGGCCGCGTTCTTCGACCTCCATCTGCGGGGCGTGTCCGCGCCGCTGCTCGACGGCCCCACGGCCGCGAACCCGGAGGTCGTCTTCCGGCACCCGGCGGCCTGATCCTCCGGCTCGCTCAGCCTCCGGCCGGGCCGAGCAGTCCGTCGACGAAGGTCCGCAGCCCCTCGGGGTAGGTGTCGCGGGCGCAGAGGCCGGCCCAGCGGGGGGCGACGGCGGCGAGGTGCGGGACGCGGTCGGCGTCGAAGGCGGCGCGGAAGGCGGCCGGGGTGCGGTCGGTGCGGCGGTGCGGGGAGTGGGCGCGGACGAGGATCTCGCCGACCGTGTAGTACCAGAGGTGCCGGAAGACCTCGACGGAGCGGTCCGGGGTGCAGCCGTGGTCCTGGGCGGCGGCGAGGACGGCCTCCACCATCCACAGCGCGGACTCGTCGAGCAGACCGACGAAGCCGTCGGCGGTGAGGATCTCGGCGGCCCAGGGCCAGGCCGCGAGCGCGTCGTGCATCGCGGCGGCGGCCGCGACGACGCGCTCGCGCGGGGCCTCCGGCAGGGCGGGGCGCTCGATCTGCTCGACGTAGTGGTTGAGGAGGAGGACGAGGAGGTCGTCCTTGCCCTCGATGTGGTGGTAGAGGGTCGTCGCGCCGATGCCGAGCTCCGCGGCGAGCCGGCGCATGGAGAGCTTCTCCCAGCCGTCCTCGTCGATGAGCCGGCGGGCCGCCGCGACGATCTGCTCGCGCGAGGTGACGCGGGGGCGGCCCGTGCGGGTGCCTCTCGGGGCGGTCGCGGGTGTCTCGGGCGCGGGCGTTGCGGACATGGGGCCCATCATGCCCGCCCCTGCCGCCGGGCGGCTGCCCCGGCGGACACCCCTTTCCGCCGGGGGTTCGGGCCTGGGGCCGCGACCGGTTGCGCGCGGTCTCGCGCCCTGGCGGGGCACATCCGCCGCGCGGCCGCCCGCGCACACCGTCACAGGTGACGCAGGAGGCGCTGTCGGAGGCCCGTGCTCAAATCTCCTCATGAGCGCACCTGACGTGGCCCGCCGGCTGCCCGACATCCCGACCCTCCAGGCCCGCTGCCGCGCCGTCGCGGCGGCGGAGGCCGTCGTCAACCCGTCGGGCAGGTATCCCTGTCACGTGTACGAGGCCGGCTGGGGCGGCGCCGGCGAGGACGTGTTCCTCGTGGTCAACGGCTCGGGCGACGACGCCGCGGTCGTCTTCTCCCCCGCCGGGGTCTACGTCCGGGTGTTCGACCACGAGTCGTGGATGAGCCCGTACACGACCGACGACGAGAGACCGTGGCCGGGCGTGCTCGACTCCGTCCCGGACGTGTTCCGGCCGTACGTGGACGAGCCCGCGTTCAACGACGAGCACATCCCGCTGGTGACCGCCTGCATCTGGCGCGAGACCGGCGACTCCCGCTGGCACACGGGCGACATCACGTTCCCGGAGGGCGAGCCGGACTCCGACGGCGCGGCCTGGCTGCTGCGTCTCGTCGTCGACGGCACCCCGGAGGCGTTCCGCGACTGGGCGCGGGACCACTACGAGCGCCCGGTGGATCTGGCGGCGATACGGGAGGTGTTCGCCGCCCACACCGCCGCCGACGCCTAGGAGCTGTCCGGCGGATCATGGCTGGGGCCGCCCCTGACCCGCCGGACAGCCCCTGGCGTCCTCAGTCGCGGGGCAGGCCCAGGATGCGTTCCGCCACCACGTTGAGCTGCACCTGTGTCGTGCCGCCCGCGATCGTGAGGCAACGGGACAGGAGGAAGCCGTGCAGGGCCCGCTGCCCGGGGCCCTCGCGCAGCGCGCCCGCGGGGCCGAGGAGTTCGAGGGCCAGTTCGGCGACCTGCTGCTGGTGCGGGGTCTGGACGAGCTTGCGTACGGAGGCGCCGGGCCCCGGCCCCTCCCCCGCGACCTGCTGGAGCGTCGTGCGCAGCCCGATGCAGGCGAGCGCGTGGGCCTGGGCGGCGAGCGAGCCGATCCGGGCCCGGTAGGAGCCGTCGAGGTCGCCGGCCCGTGCGAGCAGGGCCTCCAGACCGGTGTCGAAGGTCAGCTGGTCGGCCATGTGGACGCGTTCGTTGCCCAGGGTGTGCCGGGCGACCCGCCAGCCGTCGTCGACCTCGCCGACCACCGCGTCGGCGGGCAGCACGGCGTCGTCGAAGTACACCTCGTTGAAGAGGGCGTCGCCGGTGATCTCGCGCAGCGGGCGGACGTCGATGCCGTCCGTGTTCTTCATGTCGACGAGGAAGTACGTGAGTCCCTTGTGCTTGGGGGCGTCGGGGTCGGTGCGGGCCAGCAGGATGCCGTGGTCGGCCCACTGGGCGGCGCTCGTCCACACCTTCTGCCCGTTGATCCGCCAGCGCCCGTCGGGCAGCCGCTCGGCGCGGGTGCGCAGGGAGGCGAGGTCGGATCCGGCGCCGGGTTCGGAGAACAGCTGGCACCACAGGAGTTCGCCGCGCAGGGTCGCGGGGAGGTAGCGGTCGCGCTGCTCCTGGGTGCCGTGGGAGAGGAGCGAGGGGACGACCCAGGTGGCGATGCCGAGGTCGCTCAGCTTGATCCCGGCGGCCGCCAGCTCCTGCTGGACGGCGAGCTGCTGGAGGGGCCCGGCACCGAGTCCGTACGGGGGCGGGAGGTGCGGGGCGGCGTATCCGGTGGGGGCGAGCGCGCGGCGGGCGGCGCGCGGGTCGAGGCCGTGGGCGGGGGCGAGCGCCGTACGGGCGCTGTCGCGGTGGGCCTGGGCCTCGGGGGGCAGTTCGAGGCGGAGTTCGCGGCGGGCGCCGGTCTCGGCGAGGCGTACGGCGCGCAGCCGGTGGGCGTCGCCGGCGCCGAGGAGCTGCCGGGCGACGACGGCGCGGCGCAGGTACAGGTGGACGTCGTGCTCCCAGGTGAAGCCGGTGCCGCCGAGGATCTGGATGCAGTCCTTGGCGCAGGTGTAGGCGGCGTCGAGGGCGGTCCCCGCGGCGAGGGCGGCGACGAGGGCCCCGGCCTCCGGCGCGGTCTGCTCCTCGCCCAGGGCGCGGGCGGCGTCCCAGACCAGCGCGCAGGCCTGTTCGACGCGGACGAGCATGTCGGCGCAGAGGTGTTTGACACCCTGGAACTGGCCGATGGGCCGCCCGAACTGTTCGCGCACCTTGGCGTGTTCGGCGGCGGTGGCCAGCGCCCAGGCGGCGCCGCCGCACGCGTCGGCGGCGAGCAGTACGGCGGCGAGGTCGCGGACGAGCCCGGCGTCGACGGCGAGGACGCGGTCGGTCGGGACGGCGGCGCCGCTCGCGGTGATCTCGGCGGTGGGCCGGGTCGGGTCGGCGCTGTCGTGGACGCGCACGGTGAGTCCGGGGGTGGCGGCGTCGGCGGCGAGCCACACGGTGCCGTCGGCGGTCTCGGCGGCGAGGACGAGGAGGTCGGCGTCGGCGCCGGTGAGGACGGGCGGCGCGGCGCCGTCCAGGACGAGTCCGTCGGGGCCGGTGACGGCGGTGAGGCCGCCGGGGCCGAAGGCGACGGCGCCGATCCGCTCCCCTGCGGCCAGCGCGCCGGCGAGCTCGCGCACTCCGGCCCGGCGCAGCACCTCGGCCGCGAGGGCGCTGCCGAGGAAGGGGCCGGGCAGCGCGGCCCGGCCTGCCTCCTCGACGGCCACGGCGAGGTCGAGCAGGGTGCCGCCTCCGCCGCCGCAGTCCTCGGGCAGGTGCAGGCCGGGCAGGCCCTGGGCGGCGAGGCCGTCCCAGTGCGGTGGCCGGACGCCCGGGGCGGCCGGGGCGTCGAGCAGTTTGCGCACCTCGTCGGGCGGTACGGCGCGCGCGATCCAGCCGCGCACGGAGTCCGCGAGTTCCCGCTGTTCCTGCGTGATGGCGATGCCCATGCGGCGCACGGTAGAACACGTTCCAGTAGAGCGGAAGACCGAATCTGACGTCGTGTCAGAAATCCCGGCGGGCGGGACCTGGGGCGGGCGCACAGGGGGTGCGTAATGAAAAGGTCAAGGTTCCGACTCGTACGACGATCGTCGGAATAGTCGCCCGAGGAAACGGGTTCGGGATACACGCAAGCGTCACGCACAGCGGTGTGCGTGACGCTCCCCCATGACACGTGACACATGACACCCGGACCGCCACCCCGCCGTTCCGCCGCCTTGAGAACAGCAGCACCGCAGTCCCACATCTCGACCGAGACCGCCTCCGGAGGCCCTCCTTCATGTCCCTACCGACGACCTCGTCCCGCCGCACCGGCGGCGTCGTCCCCGTCCTCGCCTTCACCGGCATCGTCGTCGCCGTCATGCAGACCCTGCTCGTCCCGGTCATCAAGGACCTGCCGGAACTGCTGGACACCGCGCCCTCCGACGCCACGTGGGTCCTGACCGCCACGCTCCTCGCCGGCGCCGTCTCCACCCCGATCATGGGGCGCCTCGGTGACCTCGCGGGCAAGCGCCGGATGCTGCTCGCCAGTCTCGCCGTCATGGTCGTCGGCTCGCTGATCTGCGGTTTCACCGACAACCTGCTCGTGATGATCGCCGGGCGCGCGCTCCAGGGCTTCGCCATGGGTGCCATCCCGCTCGGCATCGGCCTGATGCGCGACATGCTGCCGCCGGAGAAGCTCGGCTCGGCGATGGCCCTGATGTCCTCCTCGATCGGCGTCGGCGGCGGCCTCGCGCTGCCGCTGGCCGCGCTCGTCGCCCAGCACGCCGACTGGCACGCCCTCTTCTTCGGCGCGGCCGGTCTCGGCGTCGTCGCGATCGCGCTGACCCTGGCCTTCGTACCGGAGAGCCCGCTGCGCGCGCCGGGCCGCTTCGACCTCGCGGGCGCCATCGGGCTCTCCGCCGGTCTGGTCCTGCTGCTCCTGCCGATCACCAAGGGCAGCGACTGGGGCTGGGGGTCGGGGACGACCCTCGCCCTGTTCGCCGCGGCCCTCGTCGTGCTCGTCGCCTGGGGCGTGATGGAGCTGCGCCTCAAGGCCCCGCTCGTCGACCTGCGCACCAGCGCCCGCCGCGAGGTGCTGCTCACCAACCTCGCCTCGATCATGGTCGGCGTCGCGTTCTACGCGATCTCGCTGGTGCTGCCCCAGCTGCTGCAGCTGCCCACCGCGACCGGGTACGGCCTCGGCCAGTCCATGGTCGTCGCGGGTCTGTGCGTGGCGCCGCTGGGCCTGACCATGATGCTGACCGCCCCGGTGTACGCCCGCCTCTCGGCGCGGTTCGGCCCGAAGATCACGCTGATCCTCGGCATGCTGATCATCGCCGTCGGCTACGGGGCCGGGCTCGGCCTGATGAGCGCGGCCTGGCAGACCATCATCATCTCGGTCGTGATCGGCGCGGGCATCGGCCTCGCCTACTCCTCGCTCCCTGCACTGATCATCGGCGCGGTCGACCCGTCCGAGACGGGTGCGGCCAACGGCCTGAACACCCTGATGCGCTCCATCGGCACCTCCGTGTCCTCGGCCGTCATCGGCATGGTCCTCGCGAACACCGCGGACCACGTCGGCGGTGTCGCGATCCCGACGATGCACGGTTTCCGCGTCGCGTTCCTGATCGCCACCGGTGCGGTGGTGGGCGGTGTCGTGCTCGCCGTGTTCCTGCCGGGGCGACGTGCCGCGGCGGTGCAGCTGCGCGCCAGCAGCGAGGAGGACGCGGGTCTCGCCCGCGCCGAGGAGGCCCTCGCGGCGTTCCGCGGGCGGGTCCTCGACCCGGCCGGGGTTCCGGTGCCCCGCGCCAAGGTCACCCTGATCGACCGGCGCGGCCGCCAGGCGGGGGCCGCCCTCACGGACGCGGACGGCTCCTACTCGCTGTCGGTCCCGGACGGCGGCGCCTACGTCCTGGCCGCGACCGCCCCCGGCCACGCCCCGCACGCCTCCTCCGCCACCCACCACGGCGCCCCGGGCCCGGTACCCCTGGACCTCCCCCTGACCCCCGTCACCGAACAGGTCCGCTGACGGCCCCCGGCGGCGGGGCAGCCCAGCACCCGCCCTCGGGTAGCACCTGGCAGTTCCCCGCGCCCCTCCAGGGGCGCGGGGAACTGCGCGACCAGCCACGACGGCGCTGCAACCGGCGACGATCCTCAGCCCCTACGGCGGCGGCGCTGCAGCCGAGGCCGACCGATCGCGCACCCGGTACCGGGGTGCCGCCTTGATCGCGCACGTACGACTCGTCCGGCGACCTCGGCCGCAGCCCCACCGCGTACGGTCGGAACCGGACCCCGTCGCCGGCCGCCCCACCGTCGTCGCTGGTCGCGGCGGAGCCGGAGAGCCGGGCGGGTCCGCGCCCCCGGTGCGGGTACCGGTCGCCGCTTGGGGCAGCATGTGCGGCATGACCACCACAAGCGACCGTCCCGCCGCCGACGTCCTCGCCGCCTTCGAGGCCGCCAAGGGGTTCATGCCGCTCGACGAGGGGCTCGCGCTGTACGCGGCCGCCGTCGAGGCCGGCGCGCTCGGGCTGCCGCTCCTGGAGGTCGGCACGTACTGCGGGCGTTCGACGATCCTGCTCGCCGACGCCGCGCGCGCGGCCGGCGTGAGCGCCCTCACGGTCGACCACCACCGCGGCAGCGAGGAGCAGCAGCCGGGCTGGGAGTACCACGACCCTGAGACCGTCGACCCGGTCGTCGGTCTGATGGACACGCTGCCGACGTTCCGCCGCACGCTGCACGCGGCGGGCCTGGAGGACCACGTCGTCGCGCTGGTCGGGAAGTCGCCGCGGGTCGCGAAGGCGTGGGGCGGCAAGCTCGGCCTCGTCTTCATCGACGGCGGTCACACCGACGAGCACGCCACCGCGGACTACGAGGGCTGGGCGCCGCACGTCGCCGAGGGCGGACTGCTGCTCATCCACGACGTGTTCCCCGTCAAGCACGACGAGTGGACCGGCCAGGCCCCGTACCGCGTGTACCTCAGGGCACTGGAGTCCGGGGCGTTCACCGAGGTCTCGGTGTGCGACTCGCTGCGCGTCCTGCGCCGAACGGGCCCGGGAATCTGAGGTCACGGTTAGGGTCGGGGGCGTGTCGTACGTAGGCCCGGACCCCGATGACTTCGACGAGTTCTACCGGAGCGATGCCCCGAGGGAGGGCCGTCGCTTCGGTGGCCGGCCCGTGCTCGTCGCGCTCGCCGCGCTCGTCCCGGCGGCCTTGGCGGGCTGGATGGTCTGGCAGGTGGTGAGCGGCCCCGGGGAGAGCGAGCCGCCGAAGGTGCTGCCCGCGCCGGGCGCCTCGTCGAGCGCGACGCCGACTCCGTCGAAGGCGGAGGCGTCGCGGAAGCCGTCGCAGTCCCCCTCAAAGTCCGCTTCCGCGTCCGCCTCGGCCTCCGCGTCGAAGAAGCCGCAGAAGCCGGCCGGCGGCGGCACCGGCCCTCTCAAGGGCAAGGTCGTCGTGATCGACCCGGGTCACAATCCGGGAAACTTCTCGCACCCGTCCGATATCAACAAGAGCGTGAACGTGGGCAACGGCACGAAGGAGTGCGACACCACGGGTACGTCCACCAACTCGGGTTACACGGAGGCCCGGTTCACCCTGGATGTCGCGCGCCGGATGCGGACGATCCTCGAACAGCAGGGCGCGACCGTGAAGTTCACCCAGGACGGGGACCGCGCCTGGGGCCCGTGCGTGACCGAGCGGGCGCAGATCGGCAACGCGGCGCACGCCGACGCCGTGGTCTCCGTGCACGCGGACGGCTCCGCCGAGGGCAACCGCGGATTCCATGTGATCCTTCCCGCATCCGTGCACGCGGGCGCCGCGGACACCCGCCCGATCGTGGGCCCGTCGAAGGACCTCGGCGAGCGCATCGTGGGCAAGTTCGTGCAGTTCACGGAGATGGGGCCGTCGAACTACGTAGGGGACCGCACCGGCCTCGACACCCGGAGCGACCTGGGCGGACTCAACCTGTCGACCGTGCCCAAGGTCTTCATCGAATGCGGCAACATGAGGGACTCGCAGGACGCGGGCAAGCTCACGTCCGGCTCCTGGCGGCAGAAGGCGGCCCAGGGCATCTCGGCGGGAATCGTGAGTTTCCTGCGCAGGTAGAGGTCACGCTGTGGAACCCGGCAGACACCTCCAGCTCGTGGACGATAGTGTCCCTACGATGTGGGGCCACCCCTGCGCCTTGCGCCGCCTCCACCGATGACCGGACGACTTGACCGGGCGACCGGACGACTTACGAAGGACCCTGAAGTGAATATCCGCTCCCTCACTCGAGGCGACGGCGTGGTGATCGGAGCAGCGGTGTTGCTGTTCATCGCCTCGTTCCTCGAGTTCTACTCCTACTCGGGCTCGAATTTCGGTGGCTCGGCGTCGGCAGACATCGACGGCCCCAACGCCTGGGACAACCTGGGTTACGGCCTGGGCACGTTCATGGGCGGAGTGATCGGCGCAGCTCTCATCGTCTTCAACCGGGCCCAGCCGCAGCCCCGCAAGGTGCTCGGCCTGGACCTCGGCATGGTCGGCACCGGCTTCGCCGTCCTGACCGCCTGGACGATGCTGTGGACGCTGATCGACGTCAGTGACAACCTCGACGCGGGCGCCGGCCTGATCATCGGCCTCATCGCCTCGCTCGCCCTCGCGGGCGGCGCGGTCGCCGGTTCGCTCGTCCCCGCGCTCAAGGCCCCGCTCGTCGGCGCCCCGCGCCCCGTGCAGCCGCAGCCGTACGGCGGCCAGCCGCAGGGTGGCTACGGCTACCCCGGCGCCCAGCAGCAGCCGGGTCAGCCCTACGGCGCGCAGCAGGGTCAGCCCGGTCCGGGCCAGCCCTACGGCGGTCAGCCGCAGCCGCAGGCCGCCGCTCCGGCGCCGCAGCCGGCGCAGCCCTCGCAGGGCGGTCAGCCGGCCGGGGACTTCTCCCCGTTCTGGTTCGCCGTGCCGGTGCCGCGTCCGCTGTACGCGGAGGACGGTTCGCCGTCGCCGATCGCCGAACTGGCGCCGGGCACGTGGTACTTGGCCGTCGAGCAGCGCGGCCCGGGTCTCGTCGCCCAGACGCAGGACGGCCGTCGTGGCGTCCTGCAGGACACGTCCGGGATCCAGCGCGGCTGATCCGGACCCCGTTCGCCGAAAGGCCTCCCGCCCGTACTTCCGGGCGGGAGGCCTTTCGCGTACAGTCACCCGGCGACGGTCGAACTGACGTACCGTCAGATCACGAATGACGGGCGGCGGAGGGAGCGGGCAGATGCGCCTCGGAATCGCACTCGGTTACTGGGGGCGCGGCCCCGACCTCCGCCATGTCGGGCTCGTCCAGGAGGCGGAGGCGCTCGGCTACGACTCCGTGTGGACGGCCGAGTCCTGGGGCAGCGACGCGTTCACCCCGCTCACCTGGCTCGCCGCGCACACCACGCGGATCCGTCTCGGCACGGCGATCGCGCAGATGGCGGCCCGCTCCCCCACGACGACGGCGATGCACGCGCTCACCCTCGACCATCTCTCCGGCGGCCGCATGATGCTGGGCCTCGGCCTGTCCGGGCCGCAGGTGGTGGAGGGCTGGTACGGGCGTCCGTTCCCGCGCTCGCCGCTCACCGCGACCCGCGAGTACGTGGACGCCGTACGGCAGGTGCTGCGCCGCGAGGGGCCGGTCGAGGTCGACGGGCGCTTCCACCAGCATCCGTACCGGGGCGAGGACGGCACCGGCCTCGGCAAGGCCCTCAAGCCGATCACGCACCCGCTGCGCGCCGATCTGCCGGTCCTGCTCGGCGCCGAGGGCCCCAAGAACATCGCGCAGACCACCCGCATCGCCGACGGCTGGCTCCCCCTGTACTGGTCCCCGACCCGCACCGACGTCTACGAGGCGTCGCTCACCGACCTCCCCGAGAACTTCATGATCGCGCCCGTGGCCCGCGCCAAGGTGTGCGACGACGTCGCGGAGGGGCTGCTGCCGGTCAAGGCCATGCTCGGCTTCTACATCGGCGGCATGGGGCACGCCACCCGCAACTTCCACGCCGATCTCATGGCACGCATGGGGTACGAGGCCGAGGCGCGGCACATCCAGGAGCTGTTCGCCGCCGGGCGGCGCGAGGAGGCGGTGCTGGCGGTGCCGGACGCGTTCGCCGACGAGATCTCCCTCGTCGGGCCGCGCGAGCGGATCGCCGAACGCCTCGAACTGTGGCGCAAGGGCCCGGTGACGGATCTGCTGATCCTGTCACCGGACCCCGAGACGCTCCGCGTCCTGGCCGAGCTGAACTAGCCGCTCCCTAGGACCCCTTGGCGAGCTCCTTCGCCGAGGGCACCTTGTCCTTCACCTCTGCGCCGGCGCTCTTCCCTGCGTCCTTGACGCCGTTGATGATGTCGTCGAACGAACCGGAGACCGAGTCGACGCCGTCACCCTTGCGCAGCTGCTTCGGCAGGTCCTTCAGCTTGTCGATCCCGGCGGTGAGCGGGGCGACCGCCTTCGCGAGCGTCGGGTCGCCCTTGGCGTTGCGCTGCGCCGCCTTGAGCCGGTTGTACGTGAACGCGCCCGCGAGGCCCGCCTTGACGAGCGCGAACTTCCGGCCCTTCGCGCCCTTCTTGAACTTCCCGGCCTTCCACGGCTTCACGATCCACTGGTACGTCGCGCCCGCGGCGAGGCCCGCGTTGGCCACGAACCGGGTCTTGGCGAGCTTCTGGCGCTCGACCGCGGGGCTGCTGCTGGCCGCCGCCGGCCGTGCCACGGCCTCCGTACTGCCGTTGCCGCCGGCGCAGGCCGTACCGCCCACGAGCAGTGCGCCGCACAGCATGAGCGCGATGATTCCGCGCCGCGCCGAAAGAGACTTCCCGACCACGCTCACCTCCGAGCCGTTTTCCCCCCTCCCAGCACCCTCCCCCGCGATCCCACCCCCCGCCACTCGACCTCACCCACAGTGACCGCCTCGGGCGTGGGGAGGCTGCGTGTGGGCGCGTTCAGGGCGTGCCGGCTGCGCCCGCGGCTCCGCGCCCCGCGGGCGCGATCAAGGTGAGGGCAGATGCGCCCCTTCATCGGCGCGGGCCGTGTCGACATGAGGCTCCACCGCGTGAGCACGATCAAGGCGTGGGCGGATACGCCCCGTCAGGGGCGCGGGGAACTGCGCGGCCAGCCACGACGGCGCGGTGGTCGGCGATGAAGTTCGGCCCCTGCGGCGGGGCGAAGCAGCCGGGCCGACGGAATTGCGCGTCCGGGGGCCGGCGCGTTGCCCTGGGCCGGGTGCCGGGCCGACGCCCCTGGAGGGGGCGGGAGGGTGGGGGAAGGGCTGAGGCTATGGCCTCGCGGGCGAAGGCACGCTCCGCCCGCCCCGGAGGCCGCAGCACCAGCACCACCCACCCCAAGGCGACAGGAACCCGCGCCCCGGGCCACGGCGCCGCCCGCGCCCGGAACGGATGGGGCCCGAGCCCGGGCGGGGGCGTCGTTACGGGGAGGCCGTGGCTACGCGGGGCAGCACTGGGGGTCGACGCCGTTGGGGAGGGACTCGCCGCCGAAGACGGCGCAGGTCGCCTCGTCACCCCCGAGCGCGGCAACCGCGAGCAGCACGGACCCCGCCGTCCAGGACGTCAACTCCTCGGGCCAGATCGCCCGGTCATCGAAGACGTACCCCGTCCAGTACAGCCCGGTCCGCGGATCCCGCAGGTGCTGGATGTCCTGGAGGATCGCGAGCGCCCGGTCCGACTGGCCGACGGCCCAGAGCGCGAGCGCCAGCTCCGCGCTCTCACCCCCGGTGACCCACGGGTTCGGCACGACGCACCGCACTCCGAGCCCGGGCACGACGAACTTGTCCCAGTCCCCCGCGATCCGGGCGGCGGCCTCGTCACCGCGCAGGGCCCCGCCGAGCACCGGGTAGTACCAGTCCATCGAGTACCGGCTCTTGTCGAGGAAACGCTCGGGGTGGCGCCTGATGGCGTGCCGCAGCGCGCCGACCGCCAGCTCCCAGTCCGGCTGCGGCTCCTCGCGCTGCTCGGCGATGGCGAGCGCGCACCGCAGCGCGTGGTGGATGGACGAACTCCCGGTCAGCAGCGCGTCGTCGACGGCCGTGCCGTCGTCCTCGCGCTTCCAGCCGATCTGCCCGCCGGGCTGCTGCAGCCTCAGCACCCACTCGACGGCGGCACACACGGCCGGCCACATGCGGTCGAGGAACGCGTCGTCGCCGGTGGACAGGTAGTGGTGCCAGACGCCGACCGCGATGTACGCGACGAAGTTGGACTCGCGTCCGCGGTCGGTGACGTCGTCGGGGTCGCCGTCGTGGTAGGCGGCGTACCAGGATCCGTCCGGGTTCTGGTGCCGGGCCAGCCAGTCGTAGGCGCGCTCGGCGGCCTCGTGCTCGCCGGCCACGTCGAGCGCCATGGCGGCCTCGGTGTGGTCCCACGGGTCGAGGTGGTGCCGGCGGAACCACGGTATGGCCCCGTCCGGCCGCTGCACGTCGAGTATCCCGCGCACGGTCCGCCGCGCCTGATCGGCCGTCAGCACGCCGTCCAGGACCAGGAGTTCGGTCCGCTCGGAGCTGCTCACGCAGTGGCCTCGGCGTCGGCTGCGGGCAGGTGCGGCTTGGTGGCGTAGGCGACGAAGCTCTTGCCGACGACCGGGTTGAGCAGCTGCTCGGCGACCCGGGTCAGGGCGGGCTTCTTCATGATGTCCCAGACCAGGAGCTTGTGGTACGCCTTGACGGGCAGCGCCTTGTCGTTGTCGACGCCGAAGGCGCACTTGAGCCACCAGTACGGCGAGTGCAGGGCGTGCGCGTGGTGCGTGCCGTACGGCTTGAGGCCGGCCTCGCGCATCTTGCCGAGGAGTTCGTCGGCCTTGTAGATGCGGATGTGGCCGCCCTCGACCTCGTGGTACTCGTCGGAGAGCGCCCAGCAGACCTTCTCGGGGCCGTAGCGCGGCACGGTGACGGCAATGCGGCCGCCCGGCTTGAGGACGCGCACCATCTCGGCGAGCACACCCTTGTCGTCGGGGATGTGCTCCATGACCTCGCTGATGATGACGACGTCGAAGGACTCGTCGGGGAACGGCAGCGCGAGCGCGTCGCCCTCCATCGCGGTGGCGGAGGCGCCGGCCGGGGCCTCGCCGGCCTCCTTCATGGCGGCGAACCACTTGGCGACCTCGGCGATCTCCTCCGCGTTCTGGTCGAGGGCGACGACCTGGGCCCCGCGCCGGTAGCACTCGAAGGCATGCCGTCCGGCCCCGCACCCGAGATCGAGGACGCGGTCGCCCGCGGCGAGCGGGAAACGGGTGAAGTCGACGGTCAGCACGTGGCCCTGCTTTCCTGGGGGGTTTCCTGGTGCGCGTCCGCGTGTGCGCGCGCTTGCGATCGCGGTCGTACGGAGCCGCCGGCGGGGCGCGGGGGCGCCGCGTCCATGGACTCCCGGTAGAGCTCTGCGGTGCCCTGCGCGGCCCGCGCCCAGGTGAACCGGTCGAGGACCCGGGCGCGGCCCGCGGCGCCGAGCCGGGTGCGCAGCGCGGGGTCGTCGAGCAGCCGGGTCAGCGCGGCGGCGAGGGCGCCGGCGTCGCCGGTCGGTACGGCGAGGCAGGTCTCTCCGTCAGGTCCGGCGACCTCGGGGATGGCGCCGCCGGTGGTGGCGACGAGGGGGGTGCCGGTGGCCATGGCCTCGGCGGCGGGCAGCGAGAAGCCTTCGTAGAGGGAGGGCACGCAGGCGACCTGGGCGGAGCGGACGAGGTCGACGAGCTCCTGGTCGCTGATGCCCTTGACGAACTCGACGGCGCCTTCGAGCCCGTAGCGTTCGATGGCCTGGGCGACGGGTCCGTCCTCGGCGCGCTTGCCGACGACGACGAGGTGCGCGTCGGGCTGCTCGGCCCGGACCTTGGCGAGGGCTTCGACGAGGTACACGAGGCCCTTGAGGGGGACGTCGGCGCTGGAGGTGGTGACGATGCGGCCGGGGACCTCGGCGATCGCCGGGTCCGGCGAGAAGAGGTCGGTGTCGGCGCCGATGTGGACGACGCGGATGCGGCCGGGGCGTACGCCGAGGTGCTCGACGATCTCGTCGCGCGAGGTGCCGGACACGGTGAGCACGGAGGGCAGTTTGCGGGCGACGCGCTTCTGCATGCGGGTGAAGGCGTACCAGCGGCGCACCGACATGCGGCGCTTCCAGTCGGCGGCGGCGTCGAGTTCGAGCTGCCGGTCGACGGTGATGGGGTGGTGGATGGTGCTGACGAGCGGGGCGCCGAGGTCGCCGAGCAGTCCGTAGCCGAGCGTCTGGTTGTCGTGGACGACGTCGAAGTCGCCGCGGCGGGCACGCAGATGGCGGCGGGCGCGCAGCGAGAAGGTGAGGGGCTCGGGGAAGCCGCCGGTCCACATGGTGCCGACCTCGAGCGCGTCCACCCAGTCGCGGTACTCGTCGCGCTTGGGGGTGCGGAAGGGGTCGGGGCTGCGGTAGAGGTCGAGGCTCGGCAGTTCGGTGAGGCTGAGGCCGTGCAGGTCCTCACCCTCGTCGAGCACGGGGTAGGGCTGGGAGCCGATGACCTCGACGCGGTGGCCGAGGCGGGCCAGCTCACGGGAGAGATGTCGTACGTACACGCCCTGGCCACCGCAGAACGGGTTGCCCTTGTACGTGAGGAGAGCGATGCGCAACGACTCCGCGGTCACTCCAGGCCACCCTTCTCTCCTGCTTGCCCGTGGACATCCCGGCCTGCCCCCTGGGGACCGCCGACACTACGTGGGGACGCTAATCTAGAACAAGTTTCAGACTTGATCGTTCAAGGAGCACCGAATCTACCGGCAGGTAGCCACGCTGTGACCGGTGGATCAGGTGATTCACGCCACGGCCACGACGGAAGCGGACAGATGACAGCTCCGGACGCGAGAACCGGCACGCAGGGCACTCCGGCGCTCACCGAGCGCCAGGAGGCCAGGCGCCGCCGCATCCTGCACGCGAGTGCGCAGCTGGCGGCGCGCGGCGGGTTCGACGCGGTGCAGATGCGTGAGGTCGCGGAGTCCTCGCAGGTGGCCCTCGGCACGCTGTACCGGTACTTCCCGAGCAAGGTGCATCTGCTGGTCGCGACGATGCAGGACCAGCTCCAGCACATGCACACGACGGTACGCAAGCGCCCGCCCTCCTCCGACTCCCCCGCCGAGCGGGTCGCGGACACCCTGATGCGGGCGTTCCGCGCGCTGCAGCGGGAGCCGCACCTGGCCGACGCGATGGTGCGGGCGCTGACCTTCGCGGACCGCAGCGTCAGCCCGGAGGTCGACCAGGTGTCGCGCCAGACGACGGCGATCATCCTGGACGCGATGGGTCTCGACGACCCGTCCCCCGAGCAGCTCTCGGCGGTCCGGGTCATCGAGCACACCTGGCACTCGGCCCTGATCACGTGGTTGTCGGGCCGGGCCTCGATCGCCCAGGTGAAGATCGACATCGAGACGGTCTGCCGCCTGATCGATCTGGTGGAGGAGGACAGGAGCGCTCCGTGACGGGGCTGCGGGGGCGGGGTCACTCCTCCGGCGGGAAGACGACCTCCCCCGAGTCGGCGAGCGCCAGCGAGATCGCCTCGACGGGGCACCCTTCCGCGGCGGCGAGCACGGCTTCCCCCGCGTCGACGTCCCCCTCGATCGGCCGGGACTGCCGCGCCGAGTCCAGCCGGAAGGCCCCGGGCGCGTGGTTCACGCACATCCCGGACCCGATGCAGACCCCGCGGTCGACCTCGACGTGCCACCGGTCACCCAAGACTCAGCCCTCCCAGCCGGCCGGCAGATGGATCATCTTGTGTTCGAGGTACGCCCCGAACCCCTCGGGTCCGAACTCCCGCCCGAGGCCGCTGTTCTTGTAGCCGCCGAACGGCCCGAGCATGTCGAGGCTGAACGTGTTGACGTTGTACGTGCCGGTCCGCACCTGCCGGGCGACGTCGATGCCGTGGGCGACGTCGGCGGTCCAGACGCTGCCGCTGAGCCCGTAGTCGGAGTCGTTGGCGATCTTCACGGCCTCGTCCTCGTCCCCGTACGGGAGCAGGCAGATGACCGGGCCGAAGATCTCCTCACGGGCGATGCGCATGCCGTTGTGGACGTCGCCGAAGAGGGTCGGCTCGACGTACGCGCCCTGCTCGTAGCCCTTCGGGACCCCGCCGCCGGTGAGGACCTTGGCGCCCTCGTCCTGGCCGATGCGGATGTAGTCGAGGCTGCGCTGCTGCTGGCGCCTGGCGACGAGCGGGCCGACCTGGGTGGCCGGGTCGAGCGGGTCGCCGACGACGAGGGCGGACGCGGCGGCGGTGAAGGCCTCGGCGAACTCGTCGTAGCGGGAGCGGGGCAGCAGGATGCGGGTCTGGGCGACGCAGGCCTGCCCGTTGTTCATCCAGGCGGCGGGGACGACCCCGGCGACGGTGGACTCCAGGTCGGCGTCCGGCAGGACGACGGCGGCGGACTTGCCGCCCAGCTCCAGGGTCACGCGGGTGAGATGGCGCGAGGCCACCTCCATCACGCGCTTGCCGGCCGCGACCGATCCGGTGAAGGAGATCTTGTCGATGCCGGGGTGCCCGACGAGGTACTCGCTGACCTCGCGGTCGGCGGGCAGGATGGACAGGACGCCCTCCGGCAGCCCCGCCTCCTTCGCGATCTCGCCGAGCAGGTACGCGTCGAGCGGCGACTCGGGCGAGGGCTTGAGGACGACCGTGCAGCCGGCGAGCAGCGCGGGCGCGAGCTTGGCGGCGGCGACGAACTGCGGGACGTTCCAGGGGACGACGGCGGCGACGACCCCGACGGGCTCGCGCCGTACGAGGAGTTTGCCGAGGGCGCCGTCGCGGGCCTCCTCGTAGGTGAAGCCGCGGGCGACGTTGATGGCCGAGTCCCAGACCATCATCGCGCCGAGGGCCTGCGCGAGGACGGACCAGGAGTAGGGGGAGCCGTTCTCCTGGGAGATGACCTTGGCGATCTCCTCGTGGCGGACGGCGATGGCGTCCTTGATGCGGCCGACGACCTCGATGCGCTCCTCGAGGGTCATGCGCGGCCAGGGGCCCTCGTCGAAGGCGCGGCGGGCGGCGGCCACGGCGCGGTCGACGTCGGCGGGGGCGGCGTGCGGCACCCGCCCGAAGACCTCGCCGGTGTGCGGGGAGACGACCTCGATGACGTCCTTGCCGAGGGGATCGGTCAACTCCCCGCCGATGAACAGCTGTCCGTGTTCCACGAGCTCGGGCATGGCGACTTCCGCTTCCGCTTGGCTGAGCTTTCTGACGGTGTTTCAGAACTGATACCAGTTCTAGTTCGGATGCGGAAGGGTGAGGAAGGCGGCGGAACCGGTTTACCGGGGCGACCATTGAAACAAGTTCTAGGTGTTCCATTACAGTGCCGGTGGCAGCGATCGCGGCAGTGGAGCGGAGAGGCGGACCCATGACGCAGGTGACCGACCACGGCGGCGGTGTGCACAGCATCCGCGTCCCGATCCCCGACAATCCGCTCGGCCACACCCTCGTCCACCTCCTGGACACCGACGCCGGCCCGGTCCTGATCGACACGGGCTGGGACGACCCGGAGTCCTGGGACACCCTGACCGCCGGGCTCACGGCCTGCGGCACCGACGTCAAGGACGTCACCGGTGTCCTGATCACCCATCACCACCCGGACCATCACGGCCTGTCGGCGAAGGTGCGGGACGCGTCGGGCGCGTGGATCGCGATGCACGAGGCGGACGCGGCGGTCGTGCGCCGCACCCGGGAGAACCCGCCCTCGCGCTGGTACGCGTACATGGCGGCGAAGCTGGTGGCCGCCGGGGCGCCCGAGGCGCACGTGGCCCCGCTGATCGCGGCCCGGGACGCGGGCCGCCCCCGCAAGCTGCCCGGTCTCGACCCGGCGCTGCCCGACCGCACGATCACCCCCGGCGACCTCCTCGACCTTCCCGGCCGCCGGCTGCGCGCCATCTGGACCCCGGGCCACACCCCCGGCCACGTCTGCCTCCACCTGGAGGAGGAGCACCCGGCTCAACTCGCGGGCAACGGACGCCTGTTCTCCGGCGACCACGTCCTTCCCGGCATCACCCCCCACATCGGCCTCTACGAGGACCCGGACGACGCCACCGTCACGGACCCCCTGGGCGACTACCTGGCCTCGCTCGAGCGGATCGGCGCCCTGGGCCCGGCCGAGGTCCTGCCCGCCCACCAGCACCCCTTCACCGACGCCCCCGCCCGGGTCGCCGAACTCCTCGATCACCACGAGGCCCGCCTCGCCGACCTGCGCGCCCTCCTCGCCGCCCCGCTCACCCCGTGGCAGCTCGCCGAGCGCATGGAGTGGAACCGCCCCTGGGCCGACATCCCCTACGGCTCCCGCAACATCGCGGTCTCCGAGGCCGAGGCTCACCTGCGCCGACTGGTGAAACTGGGACACGTGGAAACGGTCCAGGGCAGCGATCCGGTGACGTACGTGGCGACGGGTTGACGCGGGCGGCGACGCGACGGCGGTCTTTGCCCCCCGGTGATGGTTCGGGGGGTCCGGGCGGGCGTATGGTCTGGCTCTCAGGGCTCTCACGAGCCGGAACGACAAGGGGGCGGCCGCCGATGGCGCCGGACGAGGCCGTGGTCGGCTGTACGGGGAGACTGCTCGTCGGCACCCGGGGGTCCGCGGGCCCCGGCGAGGTGCTGGTGCGCGTCAGGGGCGGGACCGAGACGTTCCTCGCGTGGTCGGACGCTCCGCTGGAGCGGGGTTCGACCGTGCTGGTCATCGAGTCCCGCGGCACCCGGCAGGTCCAAGTCATCGCCTGGGACGATCCGTTGCTCGGCGACGGCACCGGCGGCGCCCGCTAAGGAGACGTGAGCATGTTCGGTTATCGCGTTCCCGCACCCGACGAGGCGATGCTGATCTCGGGCGGCAGGCGGGGACTTGGGGGAGCGCCGTTCCGCGTCGTCACCGGGCACGGGAAGTTCGTCCTGCCCATCTTTCGCAAGACCCGCTTCCTCTCGCTCGCGATGATGGAGTCCGAGGTCGTCGAGAAGTGTGTGACCCGGCAGGGCATCGCACTGACCGTCCGGGCCGTCATCGCCTTCAAGGTCGGCAACGACCACGAGTCGATCGTCAACGCCGGTCAGCGCTTCCTGTCCGACCAGGAGCAGATGTCCGTCCTCACCGGGCGGATCTTCGCCGGTCACCTGCGCTCCATCATCGGCTCCATGACCGTCGAGGAGATCGTCACCGAGCGGCAGAAGCTCGCCACCGAGGTCCTCGACACGTCGAAGTCCGAGATGGCGAAGATCGGACTGCACGTCGACTCGCTGCAGATCCAGTCCATCGACGACGGCAGCACCGGATACATCGAGGCCATGTCGCGGCCCCACAAGGCGGCCATCCAGCGGCAGGCGCAGATCGCCCAGGCGCAGGCCACGCAGGCCGCCGCCGAGGCGGAGCAGGCGGCGGCGCGCAAGCAGGCCGAGTACGCGCGGCAGACCGCGGTCGTCCAGGCCGAGTACAACGCCGAGGTCGACCGGGCCAAGGCGCACGCCGACCAGGCGGGGCCGCTCGCGATGGCGCACGCGCAGCAGGAAGTGCTCGCCGCGCAGACCGAGCTGGCGCTGAAGCAGGCCGAGCTGCGGGAGAAGCAGCTGATCGCCGAGGTCGTGAAGCCGGCGCAGGCGGACGCGGAGCGGATCCGGGTGCTGGCCCTCGCCGAGGCCGAGCGGATGAAGATCCAGGCGGAGGCGGCGGCGTCCTACGACCGGGTCGCGCTCGACCGGATGCTCATCGACCAGCTGCCGCAGATCGTGAAGGAGGCGTCGGCCGGCCTCGCCGGGGCGAACGTGAACGTGCTGAACGGGGCCGACGGGCTCGGGGAGATCGCCGCCGGTCTGGTCGGGCAGGGGTTGACGATCCTCGACTCGGTGCGGAAGAACCTGGGCGGGGAGCCTGTGGGGTCGGACGTGGAGCCGTATCGGGGTTCGGGCCACAGGGATGACGACGGGCCCGTCGATATTCGGTGACTCGTCTGCCCCATGGGGTCTCGTTGCCGAGTGCCGCGCCGTCGTGGTGGCTCGCGCCCCGCGACGGAGTCGCTGATGGTTACAGCCCCGCGCCCCTGAAGGCGCACTCCGTGCGCCCCAGGGGGCGGGGAGCGCGCAAAGACCGGCCGGTAAGGTAGGGGGGTCGTCATTGTGCGTGTGTGAGGGGAAGCCGGTGGGAGTCCGGCGCTGACCCGCAGCCGTAGAGCCGGAATGCCTCACGCCCGTAGTGATCGGCTCGGAACCGTCGAGGCATACGGAGCCGGAGCCGCCCGGCGCCGACGCGTGCCGCGCCTCCCGGCCCCCCGCAGGGAGAGGCACCCGCCCCACCATGAACATTCGCCGCAGCGCCGCGCTCGTCGCCGCGACCGTCGTGATCGGCGCGGCCGCCGCGCCGGCCGCCGTCGCGGACGGTGCCTCCCCCTCGCCGAAGGCCGTCACGCCCTCGGGCCTGTACGGCAAGAGCGACCCGACGTACGACGGGGTGTGGCGGCAGTCGCTGGCCTTCGTCGCGCAGGACACCGTGGGCGTGAAGCCCGCCGCGAAGGCCGTGGACTGGCTGGCCGGGCAGCAGTGCGAGAACGGCGGCTTCGCCGCGTTCCGTGCCGAGCCGGGCAAGGCCTGCGACAAGAAGACGGCCGTCGACAGCAACAGCACGGCCGCCGCCGTGCAGGCCCTCGTCGCGGTCGGCGGCCGCGACGGCGAGGTCGCCAAGGGCGTCGACTGGCTGAAGAAGAACCAGAACGGCGACGGCGGCTGGGGCTACAACCCCGGCGGCGCCAGCGACGCGAACTCCACCTCCGTCGTGCTCGGCGCGCTCGCCGCCGCCGGCGAGAAGCCCGCCGACGTGAAGTCGGGCCCCGGCAACTCCGGGCTCGACGCCCTCGCGGACCTCGCCCTGCCCTGCTCCGAGGGCAAGGACGGCGGCGCGTTCGCCTACCAGCCCGACAAGAAGGGCGGGCTCGCCGCGAACGCCGACGCGACGGCCGCCTCGGTGCTCGGTTCGCTCGGCTCCGGGTTCGCGCCCGGCAAGGGCGACGCCCCCGACGCGTACACCTGCGAGGACGGGAAGAAGCCCGCGGACCTCGCGCACAACGGCGCCGTGTACCTGCAGAACCAGCTGAACACCCACGAGTACCTGAAGTCGCAGCTGGCCGGCGCCGAGGACCAGCCCGACTTCGGCAACACGGCCGACGCGGTGGCCGCCGTCGCCGCCGCGGAGGGCGTCAAGTACACGAAGGACCCGTACGCCTGGCTGGAGAAGAACGCGGGTGACTGGGCGAAGCAGTCCGGGCCCGCCGCCTACGCCCAGCTGATCTTCGCCGCGCACGCCACGGGCAACGACCCGCGCGACTTCGGCGGCACCGACCTCGTGAGCGCCCTGAACGGGACGGGCCCCGCGCCCGCCTCCGCGAAGTCCGGCGACAGCGCGTCCGACGAGGACAAGAAGGACGACGGCAAGGGCGGCTTCGGCACCTGGTGGATCGTCGGCGTGATGTTCGTCGCGGCCGTCGGCGCCGGGTTCCTGCTGAGCGGCCGCAAGAAGCAGCAGCTGTGACCCGCGGCAGATGCGCGGGCATCGTGCTCGCGCTGCTGGGCGCGCTGCTCGCCGTGACCGTCGCCCCGGCCCAGGCGGCCGGGTACCGGTACTGGTCGTTCTGGGAGCGGGACGGCAAGGCCTGGTCGTACGCGACCACGGGCCCCTCGCAGACGACGCCGTCGGACGGTGACGTGCAGGGCTTCCGGTTCGCGGTGAGCGCCGACTCGGCCGATGCCACGCAGCCGCGCGGCGCCGCCGACTTCGACGCGATCTGCGCGGACACGCCCGCGAAGGACGGCAGCAAGCGGATCGCGCTCGTCATCGACTTCGGTACCGCGAAGGACGCGCCGTCCGCCGGGGACCACCCGCCGAAGCCGCGTCAGGCGTGCGCGCGGGTGGACGAGGACGCGACGACAGCGGACGCGCTCGCCTCCGTCGCCAAGCCGCTGCGCTACAACAGCAACGCGCTGCTGTGCGCCATCGCCGGATACCCGTCGACGGGCTGCGGCGAGCAGGTGTCCGGCAGTGGTGCGGACGAGCCGTCGAGCGCGCCGGACTCCGCCGGAAAGTCCGCCGGCGCGTCCGGTTCGTCCGGTGCGCACGGGCCGTCCGTCGGTGTGATCACCGCGGTCGTGCTCGTCGCCGCGCTCGGTGTGGGCGCCGTCTGGCAGGCGCGGCGCCGCCGCGGCTGAGCGGCTCGTCACCATGGTCTCCGGCCGTACCCTGCGGGCCCCGAGGGCCCACCGTGCCAACTCCGTGCATCCCGGCGCCTGGTGGATCTGGGCGCTGGGCCTCGGCACAGCCGCGTCCCGCACCACGAACCCGCTGCTGCTGGCCCTGCTGATCGGCGTCGCCGGTTATGTGGTCGCCGCGCGCCGCACGGAGGCGCCGTGGGCGCACTCGTACGGGGCGTTCGTGAAGCTGGGGCTCGCGGTGCTCGGGATCCGGCTCGTGTTCGCGGTGGTCCTCGGTTCGCCGATCCCCGGCACGCACGTGCTGGTGACGCTGCCGGAGGTGCCGCTGCCGGACTGGGCGCAGGGCGTGCGGATCGGCGGCCGGGTCAGCGCGGAGGGGCTCGCCTTCGCGCTGTACGACGGTCTGAAGCTGGCCACGCTGCTGATCTGCGTCGGCGCGGCGAACGCGCTCGCGTCCCCGTCCCGGCTCCTGAAGTCGCTGCCGGGCGCCCTGTACGAGGCGGGCGTCGCGGTCGTCGTCGCGATGACGTTCGCGCCGAACCTGATCGCGGACGTGCGCCGACTGCGGGCCGCGCGGCGGCTGCGCGGACGCCCCGACAGCGGTCTGCGCGGCCTGCTCCAGGTCGGCCTCCCGGTACTCGAAGGCGCCCTGGAGCGGTCCGTGGCGCTGGCCGCCGCGATGGACGCGCGGGGCTACGGGCGGACGGCCGAGGTGCCGCGCGGGGTGCGCCGGGCCACGGCCGTGCTGACGCTCGGGGGGCTGATCGGTGTGTGCGCCGGCACGTACGGGCTGCTCGCCGCGTCCGGGGCCGGGTACGGGCTGCCGGTGCTGCTCGGCGGGGTCGCGGCCGCGCTCGGCGGCCTGTGGCTGGGCGGGCGGCGCTCGGTGCGGACCCGGTACCGGCCCGATGTGTGGGGCGTGCGGGCCTGGCTCGTCGCCGCGTCGGGGATCGTCGCCGCGGCCGTCATGATCGTCAGCGGGGTACGGGATCCGGGCTCGCTGCAGCCGTCCGTGGTGCCGCTGACCGTGCCCGCGCTGCCCCTGCTGCCCGCGGCCGGCGTGCTGGTCGGGCTGCTCCCGGCGTTCGTCGCGCCCGTGCCCGCCCCTCGTACCGATCCCGTCCCGTCCGCCGCCGTACCCGTGGAGGCCTCGTCATGATCCGCTTCGAGGACGTCTCGGTGACGTACGAAGGAGCTTCCGGGCCGACGCTGCGGAGCGTCGAGCTGCACGTGCCGGAGGGCGAGCTGATGCTGCTCGCCGGTCCTTCCGGGGTCGGCAAGTCGACGCTGCTCGGCGCGGTCAGCGGGCTCGTGCCGCACTTCACCGGGGGGACGCTCGCGGGGCGGGTCACGGTCGCCGGGCGCGACACCCGCACCCACAAGCCGCGCGAGCTCGCCGATGTCGTCGGCACGGTCGGGCAGGATCCGCTCGCCCACTTCGTGACCGACACGGTCGAGGACGAGCTGGCGTACGGGATGGAGTCCCTGGGGCTGGCGGCGCCGGTGATGCGGCGGCGGGTCGAGGAGACGCTGGATCTGCTGGGGCTCGTCGAGCTGCGGGACCGGCCGATATCGACGCTGTCGGGCGGGCAGATGCAGCGGGTCGCGATCGGGTCCGTGCTCACCCCGCATCCGCGGGTGCTGGTGCTCGACGAGCCGACCTCCGCGCTCGATCCGGCGGCGGCGGAGGAGGTGCTGTCCGTGCTGCAGCGGCTCGTGCACGACCTCGGGACGACCGTGCTGATGGCCGAGCACCGGTTGGAGCGGGTGGTGCAGTACGCGGATCAGGTGGCGCTGCTCGGGGGGCGCGGGGAGCCGTTGGTGGTCGGGGACCCGGCGTCGGTGATGGCCGTGTCGCCCGTTTTTCCGCCGGTGGTGGGGTTGGGGAAGGTGGCGGGGTGGTCGCCGTTGCCGCTCACTGTGCGGGACGCTCGGCGCTCGGCCGGGGCGTTGCGGGAGCGTCTTGCCGGGTTGGGGTCTGCTGCCGGGCGCGGGCCGGTGGGGGCTGGTCGCGCAGCCCCCCGCGCCCCTGAAGGCACGCTTCGCGTGCCCCGGGGGCGCTCGGATCAGCCTGCGCCGGGGAGGCTCGGGCTTCTGCTGAGCCGGTCGCGCCGCGCGGCGGAGCCGCACGTGTCACAGCCCCGCGCCACTGAACAGTCCCCCGCCGTGTCCGTTCGGAAGCTCGGGGTTCGGCGGGGGCGGGTCGAGGTGCTTCGGTGGGTGGATCTGGAGGTGCGTGGGGGTGAGGTCGTCGCGCTCATGGGGCGCAACGGGGCCGGGAAGTCCACGTTGCTCGGTGCCTTGGTCGGGATGGTGAAGGTCGGTGCGGGGGACGTGCGGGTCGGCGGGGTGGATCCCCGGCGGGTGAAGCCGCGCGAGCTGATCCGGAAGGTGGGGCTCGTGCCGCAGGAGCCGCGCGATCTGCTGTGCGCGGACACCGTGGGGGCCGAGTGCGTGGCCGCCGACCAGGACGCGGGCGCCGAGCCCGGGACCTGCCGGGGGCTGCTGACCGAGCTGCTGCCCGGGATCGACGACGCCACCCATCCCCGCGACCTGTCCGAGGGACAGCGGCTCACGCTCGCGCTGGCGATCGTGCTGACCGCCGCCCCTCCCCTGCTGCTGCTCGACGAACCGACCCGGGGTCTGGACTACGCGGCGAAGGCCCGGCTCGTGACGATCCTGCGGCGGCTCGCCGACGCGGGGCACGCCGTGCTCATGGCGACGCACGACGTGGAACTCGCGGCCGAGCTGACCGACCGGGTGGCGATCCTCGCGGACGGCGAGATCGTCGCGGACGGGCCGACCCCGGAGATCGTCGTGTCGTCCCCGTCGTTCGCCCCGCAGGTCGCGAAGATCCTCGCCCCGCAGGAGTGGCTCACGGTCGCGCAGGTGCGGGAGGCGCTGGCATGAGCGGCGACCGGCAGGTGCGGGCGGTCCGGCTCGGGCCGCGTTCCGTGGCGGCGCTGCTGCTCGTCGGCGCCGTGGGGATCGTGGCGATCGGCTGGCCGCTGATCACCGGCCCCGGGTCGGAGGTGAACGCGCACGCGCAGGACGCCCCGTGGCTGTTCGCCGGGCTGCTCGTGCTGCTCGTCGCGGTCGTCGCGGCGACGATCTCGGAGTCCGGGATGGGCCCGAAGGCGGTCGCGATGCTCGGGGTGCTCGCCGCGGCCGGCGCCGCGCTGCGGCCGATCGGGGCGGGCACGGCGGGCCTGGAGCCGATGTTCTTCCTGATGGTGCTGAGCGGGCGGGTGCTCGGGCCCGGGTTCGGGTTCGTGCTCGGCTCGCTCAGCATGTTCGCGTCGGCGCTGCTGACCGGCGGGGTCGGGCCGTGGATGCCGTTCCAGATGCTGTCGATGGGCTGGTTCACGATGGGCGCCGGGCTGCTGCCGGGACCGCACGCACTGCGCGGCCGGGCCGAGCTGCTGATGCTCGCTGCATACGGGTTCCTGGCCGCGTTCGCGTACGGGACGCTCATGAATCTGGCCGGGTGGCCGTTCATGAACGCGCTGGCCTCCTCGGTCGCGTACCAGCCGGACGCGGCGCTGCACGACAATCTGGCCCGGTTCCTCGCGTACTGCCTGGCGACGTCGCTGGGCTGGGACCTGGGGCGGGCGGCGCTGACCGTCGTGCTGACGCTCGTGGCGGGCGGCGCGGTCCTGAAGGCGCTGCGGCGGGCGACTCGGCGGGCCGCCTTCGAGGCGCAGGTCACTTTCGACGGGCCGCGCCCGTGAACCGGCCCACATGACCCAGCTCACGTACTAGGCGCGGTCGTAGGCGGCGCCGGACAGAACAGGCGGGGCCGCACCCCTTCTGACCTGGGCTTTGCGACCCACGTCACAGAGCGGACATTTCGCCCTGATGCGACTTCCACTAGTAAAGGGGGCCATTGCGCGGGGCTCTTCGGGCTGCTTCTGTGGAGGAGTCGCACGGCGCCGAAGCCCCCGCCAGGGCCCGGCGCCGACGCACGCCCCCCGTCCCCCACGGAAGGTTCCGCCTTGACCGCCACGCTCCTCCGCCGCATCGCCACCCCGAAGAAGGCTCTCGCCGGTGCCGCGCTCGCCGCCGCCACGACCGGCCTGATCTTCTCCTCGGCTTCGGCCCAGGCCGCCGCGCCGACCTCGGCCAAGGCGATCGCGCAGCAGAAGATCGCGGACTCGGCGCAGTTCTCCTGCTTCGACAAGATCGTGTCGCACGAGAGCGGCTGGAACCCGAAGGCGACCAACGCCTCCAGCGGTGCGTACGGTCTTGTGCAGGCGCTGCCGGGCAACAAGATGGCGTCCGCCGGTTCTGACTGGAAGACGAATCCCGAGACGCAGATCAAGTGGGGGATCGACTACATGAAGGACCGGTACGGGAGTGCCTGCGGCGCCTGGGCGCACTGGCAGGCCAACGGTTGGTACTGAGCGGGACCTTCTGCGGGCGGCACCTTCGGGTGCCGCCCGCCCTTTTGGGTTGTCGTCACGGTGCCGGCCCGGTGGGGGCTGGTCGCGCAGTTCCCCGCGCCCCTAGAGATGCGCACTTCGTGCGCGATCTCCAGGGGGGCGGTGCCCCCTCGGGGAAATGCGGCGCGAAGCGCCATGCATTTCAGGGGCGCGGGGAACTGCGCGACCAGCCCCCACCGGGCCGCAGCTTCAGGACGTCCTGTTGAACCACTTCGTCACCTTGGGGGCGGCAGCCTTGAAGCTGCCGAAGTGGTCCGTCGGGCCCTGGTTGAAGATCGGGGCCCCAGAACCCAGCTGAGCCGCGCAGCTCTCCGCGTTGCCGATCGGGACATCCGTGTCCCCCTCGGCCGCGTACAGGCGGACCGGCACCGAGGGCTTCCAGGCACAGGCCCCGTCGTTCGCGGCGATCGCCTCCCGCAGGGCACCCGTGGGGTGCTGCATGCGGGCGTAGAACTCGGGGGTGAGCAGTTCCTTCACCGTCGCGGGGAGCGCCGCGACGATGTCCTCCTCGCCGTGCTCCCCGTCGAAGAGCGCCTCGACGCGGTCCGCGTAGGGCGCGCGGAAGACCTCGGCGGGGTCCTTGTAGATCGGGTGGAGGCGGTTCTGGGCAACGAGGAAGTACGCGGTGTAGAAGAGGCCGCTGGTGTCGTTGACGCGGCCGTCGTAGAGCGCGGGGATCTCCTGCCCGGAGAGGTCGTAGGGGCCGCTGACGGGGGCGAGGGCGCGGAGCCTGAAGTGGTGGTCGGCGCCGGCTTCGAGGGTCCTGCCGAGGGCCATCGCGACCTGGCCGCCCTGGGAGAAGCCGGTGGCGTACACGTCGCCGGTGAGGGGCCGGCCGAGTCGGGCCGACGCGTGCCGGGCGGCGCGCAGCATGTCGAGGGAGGCGGTGACGGAGGACGCCGTGTCCATGTAGGGGTGGACGCCGGGGCCCTTGCCGAGGCCGAGGTAGTCGGGGGCGGCGACGGCCTTGCCGGCGGCGGCGTTCAGGTAGGCGGGGACGCGGCCGAAGTCGGTGGTGACGGAGGGCGCGTAGTCGCGGTGGACCATCGTGCCGTGGGTGTCGGAGACGACGTCGAGGCGGCGCGGGCCGCCGGTGGGCAGGGCGAGCAGGCCGGTGGCGGTGGTGGGGCGGCCGTGCGCGTCGACGGTGCGGTAGGTCAGGCGGTAGGCGCGCACTCCGTGCCGGACGGCGGCGGTGTCCATGTCTCGGGCGGCGAGCCAGCGGGTGACGCCGGCCCGGTCGAGCCCGTCGAGCGGGGTCATGGAGACGAGGGTGCCGCGGGCGGCCGGGGCGCGGTCGGTGCCGGTGGCGGAAGCCGCCGCGGCGGGGGCGGCGAGGGCTCCGGCGAGCAGCAGCGCGGCGGCCGCGGCGAGGGCTCTGCGGGTACGTGAAGTCGTCGTGCGGGCACGGGAGTTGTCCGGGTTCGGCGTCATGGGACGACCGTAGGAATCGGAGGCCGTGCGGCGACATCCGAGGCGCCCCCTGGTGCGGGGTGGTGTTATGTCCACCCCGCACCAGGGGGCGGCCCCGGGTGGCGGGTCAGAGCCGCTGGATGATCGTGCCGGTGGCCAGGGCGCCGCCCGCGCACATGGTGATGAGGGCGAACTCCTTGTCCCTGCGCTCCAGTTCGTGGAGGGCGGAGGCGATGAGGCGGGCGCCGGTCGCGCCGACGGGGTGGCCGAGGGCGATCGCGCCGCCGTTCACGTTGACCTTCTCCAGGTCCTGTTCGAAGACCTGGGCCCAGCTGAGGACGACCGACGCGAAGGCCTCGTTGATCTCGACGAGGTCGATGTCCTTGAGGGACATGCCGGCCTTGCCGAGGACGGCGCGGGTCGCGTCGACGGGTCCGTCGAGGTGGTAGTGCGGGTCGGCGCCGACGAGGGCCTGGGCGACGATGCGGGCGCGCGGCTTGAGCTTGAGGGCGCGGGCCATGCGCTTGGAGGCCCACATGATGGCGGAGGCGCCGTCGGATATCTGCGAGGAGTTGCCCGCGGTGTGGATGGCGGTGGGCATGACGGGCTTGAGGCGGGACAGGCCCTCCATGGTGGTGTCGCGCAGGCCCTCGTCGCGGTCGACGAGCCGCCACATGCCGTGGCCGGCGGCCTGCTCCTCCTCGGTGGTGGGCACCTGCACGGCGAAGGTCTCGCGCTTGAAGCGCTCCTCGGCCCAGGCGGCGGCCGCCCGCTCCTGCGAGATGAGGCCGAGGGAGTCGACGTTCTCGCGGGTCAGTCCGCGGCGCCGGGCGATGCGCTCGGCTGCCTCGAACTGGTTGGGCAGGTCCACGTTCCACTCGTCGGGGAACGGCTTGCCGGGGCCGTGCTTGGAGCCGGAGCCGAGCGGGACGCGGGACATGGCCTCGACGCCGCAGGAGATGCCGACGTCGATGACGCCGGCGGCGATCATGTTGGCGGTCATGTGCGAGGCCTGCTGGGAGGAGCCGCACTGGCAGTCCACGGTGGTGGCCGCGGTCTCGTAGGGCAGGCCCATGGTGAGCCAGGCGGTGCGCGCCGGGTTCATGGACTGTTCGCCCGCGTGCGTGACGGTGCCGCCGACGATCTGCTCGACGCAGTCCGCCTGGATGCCGGTACGGCCGAGGAGCTCGCGGTAGGTCTCGCCCAGCAGATACGCGGGGTGGAGATTGGCCAGCGCGCCACCGCGCTTGCCGATCGGAGTACGTACGGCTTCGACGATGACGGGTTCCGCTGCCATGACCTTCGTCCCTCCACACATTCCCGGACCACCGGACCGACGGGCGACGCGCAAAACTAGAACGCGTACCAGTTCTCCGTGCAGTCTCGACGCGCTTACCCCGGGTACGCAAGGGGCGTGCACGTACATCGCACGGAACCGACACCGACGCAGGCCTTGCCACTTCTAGAACCGGTTACTACCTTTCGAGCCAGAACTGACGGATCGTCAGAACCAACACGGGAGTGACCCATGCCGTGCCCCGCGCTGCCCGACGGGTTCGACTTCACGGACCCCGATCTGCTGCAAGACCGTGTGCCGTACCCCGAGTTCGCCCAGCTGCGGCAGGCCGAACCGGTTCGCTGGATACCGCAGGAGCCCGGGATCTCCGGCTTCGCGGACGCGGGCTACTGGGCGGTGACCCGGCACGCGGACGTCAAATACGTCTCCACGCACCCGGAGCTCTACTCCTCCAACACCAACACCGCGGTGATCCGCTTCAACTCCTCGATCCAGCGCGACCAGATCGAGGTCCAGAAGATGATCATGCTGAACATGGACCCGCCGGAGCACACCCGGGTGCGCCAGATCGTGCAGCGCGGCTTCACCCCGCGCTCGATCCGCTCCCTGGAGGAGAAGCTGCGCAGCCGGGCCCTGGACATCGTCGCCAAGGCCCTGGAGCGGGACACGAGCGACGGCGGCTTCGACTTCGTCACGAACGTCGCGGTGGAGCTGCCGCTCCAGGCCATCGCCGAGCTCATCGGCATCGCCCAGGAGGACCGCGCCAAGGTCTTCGACTGGTCGAACAAGATGGTGGCGTACGACGACCCGGAGTACGCGATCACCGAGGAGATCGGCGCCGAGGCGGCGATGGAGATCGTCTCCTACGCGATGAACCTGGCCGCCGCCCGCAAGGAGTGCCCGGCCAAGGACATCGTGAGCCAGCTGGTCGCGGCCGAGGACCAGGGCAGCCTGTCCTCCGACGAGTTCGGCTTCTTCGTCATCCTGCTGGCCGTCGCCGGCAACGAGACGACCCGGAACGCGATCACGCACGGCATGCACGCCTTCCTCACCCACCCCGAGCAGTGGGAGCTCTACAAGCGGGAGCGCCCGAGCACGACCGCGGAGGAGATCGTGCGCTGGGCGACCCCGGTCGTCTCCTTCCAGCGCACCGCCACCCAGGACACCGAGCTGGGCGGCCAGAAGATCAAGGCGGGCGACCGGGTCGGCCTCTTCTACTCCTCCGCCAACCACGACCCCGAGGTCTTCACCGACCCGGACACCTTCGACATCAAGCGCGACCCGAACCCGCACCTCGGGTTCGGCGGCGGCGGACCGCACTTCTGCCTCGGCAAGTCCCTCGCCGTCCTGGAGATCGACCTCATCTTCAACGCCATCGCGGACGCCATGCCCAACCTGCGGCTGACCGGCGACCCGCGCCGGCTGCGCGCCGCCTGGCTCAACGGCGTGAAGGAACTCCAGGTGTCGACCTCGGCACCCTGAGTGAGGAAGGGGCCGTAGGATCGGTGCCCGTGGCCACGGTCGAACTGCCCCTCTTACTCCTCCGCCGCTTCACCCTCACCGCGTCCCAGCGGACGGCCCTGTGCGCGACGGCGCCGGTGCTGCCGCTGTACGCGGTGTGGGCGCTGTTCCTCGCGACGGGCGGCGGCGACCTCGCGGCCCAGGAGGCGTGGGCCGCGTTCGCCGCCGAGCACGGCGGCTCGGCGTACGGCCTGTTCTGGTACGGCGGCACGCACGCCGCCAACTACTCCGTGCTGTCGCCCTGCTTGATGGCGTGGGCCGGGGTGCGCACGGTGACGGTGCTGTCGGGCATCGCGGCGTCCTGGCTGGGCGCCGTGCTGATCGTGCGCTGCGGGGTGCGGCGCCCGGCGGCGCCCGCCCTCCTCCTGTCCCTGGCGCTCTGGTGCGACGTGGCGTCGGGCCGTACGACGTTCGCGCTCGGGGTCGCGTGCGGGCTCGGCGCGTGCGTGGCGGTCACCGGGCGGCCCAGGTGTGCGGCCGGCGCGGTGTGCGCGGCGCTCGCCACGCTGGCGTCCCCGGTCGCCGGACTCTTCCTCGCCGTCGTCGGCGCCGGCAGGTTCCTCGTACGGAGTCGGGGTCCGGCGGCTGCGCTGGCGTTGCCGCCTGCCGCCGTCGTGGGCGCCACGACCCTGCTCTTCCCGTTCCGGGGCGAGCAGTTGATGCCGGTGGACCGGATCTGGCCACCGTTCCTGTTCGCGCTCGCGCTGGTGGTGGCGGGGCCCGCGCGGTGGCGTGCGGCGCGCGGGGCCGCCGCCGTGTACGCGCTCGGCACGGTCCTCACGTATCTGCTCCCCTCCCCCGTCGGCACGAACGTGGAGCGGCTCGCCGAACTGGCCGCGCCCGCCGTCCTCCTGGCGGCCCTGCGCGTCCCCGGCCTGCGCCGTCTCCAGGCGCTCGTCCTGGCGGTCGCTCTCGTCTGGTCCTCGTACTGGGTCGGGCAGAAGACGCTCGACGACCTGAGGGTGTCCACGCGCGTCCCGGCCTGGGCGCAGCAAACCGGAGGCGTGGTGAGGGAGTTGGAGCGGCTCGGCGCGGACCGTACGCGCGTCGAGGTGGTGCCCGCGCGCAACCACCGCGAGGCGACGCTGCTCGCCCCGCACGTGAACATGGCGCGTGGCTGGAACCGGCAGCTGGACGTGGAGCGGGGGCGCCTCTTCTACGACGGCTCGTTCTCGGCGGCGGCCTACCGGGCGTGGCTGGACCGGTGGGCCGTCGGGTTCGTGGTGCTGCCCGACGGGAAGCCGGACGGGTTCGCGGAGCAGGAGGCCGCGCTCGTGCGGCGCGGGGTGCCCTATCTGGAGCCGGTGTGGCGGGACGCGCACTGGCGGGTGTACCGGGTGCGGGACACGGTGCCGCTCGTGTCCGCGCCCGCGTCCGTGGTGGACACGGACGGGGCGCGGGTCACGGTGCGCTTCGCGCGGGCGGGCACGGCGACGCTGCGGGTCGCGTACTCGCCGTGGCTGCGGGCGGAGCACGGGTGTCTGCGGGTGCGGCAGCGCGGCGAGTTCACCGAGCTGACGGCACCGGCCGCCGGGACGTACCGGCTCGGATCGGCGCTGCGGAGGCCGTCAGGCGCCGGCTGCGGTGCACGGTGACGGGCTCTCCGTCGGGCCCTCCGTGGGGGTGTCGGTCGGGCTGGGGCTCGGGGAGTCGGTCGGGCTCGCGCTGTCGGAGGGGCAGTCGGTCGGGGTGCCCGGGTCGGTGGGCGTGCCGGTCGGGCCGTCGGTGGGGTCACCGGTGACGGGCGGCGTGGTGGGCGGCTCCGTCGTGGGCGGCGGCGCGCTGTCCGAGGGGCCCGGGCTGGGGCTCGGACCGTCCGTCGGCCGGTCGGACGGCTTCGGTGTGCCGGGCGTGCGGGTCGGCTCGGGGCCGATGACGATGCCGCCGCCTCCCTTGCCGCCGTCCGAACCGCTGTCCCCGCCGTCGCCGACGGGCTTCGTCGCGGGCGTCTTCGACCCGGCGCCGGGGCTGACCGGTACGACGCCCTTCCCGTCCGGCACCTTGTGGACGCCGCTGCGGTAGAACTCCATCCAGTACAGGACGAGCCGCACGTAGTCGCGCGAGTAGTTGTAGCTGAGGATTCCGCGCTCCAGGCCACGCGCGGTGCCGAGGTCCCGGTTCCCCGCGCACAGGTAGCGCCCGGCGCCGAGGGCCGCGTCGAAGATGTTGTTGGGGTCGGCGCGGCCGTCGCCGTTGCCGTCGGCGCCCCAGCGGCGCCAGGTGCCGGGCAGGAACTGCATGGGGCCGACGGCCCGGTCGTAGACGGCGTCGCCGTCCCAGGCGCCGCCCTCGGTGTCCCGGATCAGGGCGAACCCCTTGCCGTTCAGCGGCGGTCCGGTGATCCGGTGCCGGGTCGTGCCGTCAGCGGTGACGTCACCGCCGCGGGCCTGCCCCGACTCGACCTTGCCGATCCCGGCGAGCAGTTGCCAGGGCAGCCGGCAGCCCGGGTCGGTGCGGCCGACGGACGCCTCGGCGCGGCGGTAGGCGGCGAGGACGGTCGCCGGGATGCCGGCCTCCGCCCGCACCTGTTCGCGCGGGAACGTCGTGCCCGGCGCGTCCGGCGTCCTCAGCGGCGGGAGTTCGGTGTGGTAGGAGTCGTCGCCCTGTGAGGCGACGGGCGGCAGCGGCTCGTCGAGCACGGCGAACGGGTCGCTCCGGCCTGCCTTGTCGGCGCCGGAGCCCGCGTCGCGGAGCAGCTCCGGGGCCTGGGACGCGGTGAGCAGGGCGGTGGCGGCCACGGCCACGGCCGTGCCGCGCAGGCCCCGGCTCAGCCGGGTGGCGCGGCGCGGGCGGCGTCGGATACGCAGGGTGCTGCGCGGGGTGCGCAAGGGGTGCCCCTCTCGTTCGTCGCGTGCGGGTCGGTGGGTGCCGGTCAGCTGCCGAAGGTGTCGATGCCGGACACGCGCCAGCGCCCGTCCTTGCGGACGAGGTCGACGGCGAGCATGGCGCCCGCGTAGTTCGCGGCGGTGTCGGACTTGGCGGCGGTGCCGGTGCTGCTCTGGTCGGCGAACACGAGGACGCGGGCGCGGGGGCCGTCGATCCGCTCGACGGCACTGTCGGTGACGGTCGTCGTGACGACCGTCTTCTGCTTCTCGGCCTGCGCGAGCACCGGCGCGAGCAGCTTGCGGTGCTGCTCGACCGCCTTCCCGGTCAGCAGCCGGTCCGCCGCCGCGCGCGCCGCCCCGGGATCCGCCTGGTCGTACGAGAACAGCGCCTCGACCGCCTTCTCCGCCTGCCCCTTGACCTCGCTGGTCCGGGCGGGATCGGACAGCGCGGCATTGCGCGCCGCGGCCCCTGCGTCGAGGCTCTGCGCCCGGTGGAACGCCCAGCCGGCGAAGGTGCCGAGCAGGAGGGTCAGCAGGCAGAGGGCGACGAGGGCCTTCGGGACGCGGGGCGCGGGCCGCGCGGACTCGCTCCGTACGGGCTTCTTCGGTACGGGCTTCTTCGGTACGGATTTCTTCGGTACGGACTTCTCTGCCGGGGCCGGGGCCGGGGCCACGGCCGGGGCGGGCACCGCGGCGAGGCGGCGCTGACGGTTGAGGTGGTGGCGGGTGGTGTGGCGCGTCGTGGACATCGGGGTCCGCTCCCAACGGTTCGGGGGTCGGTCAGTCGGTGGTCGCGCTGTCGCCGACCGGGGCCTGGCCGAGGGCGCTGAGCTTCCAGTGGCCGTCGGTGCGGGTGAGTTCGCCGAGCATGCGGCTGTCCTTCTGCGAGGACTTGCCGCCGGAGGCGGTGACGGTGACGCGCAGGGCGACCATGACGCGGGCGCGGCCCGCCCGTTCGTCGAGCTCGGTGAGGGCGCCGTCGAGCACCTTCGCGGTGCTGACCGTGCGGGCCTCGCGGACCTGCTTCTCGAACGCGGAACGCCCACCGGCGAGTTGGCTGTGCAGCTCGCCGGTCGTGGACGACTCCCACAGGTCGAGGCCGTGCGCGAGGTCCTTGTGATCGAGGGTGTTGAGGTTCTGCACGGCCTGCTCGCCCGCCTCCAGGGCGTCGTCGCGCGCGGTGGCGTAGGCGGCGGTGTCGTCGTGGGCCGCGCCGTACCAGGACCAGCCGGCCCAGGCGGCGAAGGCTCCCGCGACGAGGGTCAGGGCGAGCGCGGCGAACAGCAGCGGCCGTCCGATGCGGTCCATCCGGGTTCCTTTCAACGGGCCGTTCACCGGGCCTTGATGTCGACGATGCGCCAGACGTCGTCGCGCAGTTCGGCGGTGACGGACAGCTGGGCGGCGGACGTCGTGGGCTTCTTGGTGCCGCGCCGGGCGGTCTGGTCGAGGAACACGAGCAGGTGCGCGGTGCGGCCGCGCAGGCTGACGGTGCCGACGCGGACGGCCTGCGTGGACAGGGTGACCTTCTGGTCCCGCACATCGGCCCGGACCCGCGCGAAGAGCTGCGCGTACTGCTCCGCGGCGCGCCCGGACAGGACGGCCCGCGCGGACCGCTCGGTGGCCTCGGTCCCGTCGGGCGTGTACGAGAACACCTTGCCGAGCGCGTTGCTCACGTCCCCGTTGACGCGGGCGGTGGCGGCGGCGTCGGTGAGGGCGTGGTTGCGGGCGGCGGGGGCGTCGCGCAGGGAGTGGGCCTGGAACAACAGCACGCCTCCGGCGAGGGCGAGGAGCACGCCGAGGGTGACCGCCCCGATCGCCGCGCGACTCCACCGGCCGGTACGGGACTCGGCCTCGGCGGTGCCGGTGTCCTCGGGATCGGCGTGCAGGACGGGCCCGACGGCTTCCCTCTGCTCGTCACCCTTCGTGTCGCGCTCGGTGCCGCTCGTCCGGTCGCTCTTGGTGTCGCTCATCCGCCCACCGCCGTCACCGGGATCGCGTTCAGGGCGCGTACCTTCCATGTGCCGTCGGACGCGCGGGACAGCGTCGCCTCCAGGCGTTTGCGGTCGGTCGTCGGGGTCTTGGCACCCTTGGGGGTGGTCTCCACGCGCAGGGTCGCGATGAGTTTCGCGGTGCCGGCGTGATCGTCGAGGGCGGTGAGGGCCGCGTCCGTGACGGTGGCGCGGGAGGAGGGCCCGGAGGCCGGGGCGAGGCGGGAGAGATCGGTGCGCAGGGGGCCGGAGGTGACCGACTTCCAGGTGCCGATGCCGGCCTTGGCGCGGGCCGTCGACGACGCGTCCAGGGTGGAGAGCGCGGCGACGGCGGCACGGCCGTCGTCCAGCGCGGCGTCCCGCGCCCGCGCGTAGGCGAGGTCGTCGTCGCCGCGGGCCTGCGCGTACGACCAGGTGCCCGTGCCGCACAGGGCGACGGCCGCGGCGAGCCCGAGGCCCGTGAGTACCCGTCTCATGAGCCGTCCCCCGTTCCGCTCAGGCCGAGCAGTCCGGCCATGTCGCCGGAGGAGCCGTCGGCGCCGCTCTCCCGCAGGGAGGGCAGGTTCAGTGCGCCCGGCCGGGCCGGCTTCGGCACGGGACCGCCGCCCGGCGCGTGCGCCGATCCCCGCACGCCGACCCCGCTGGACGCGGGCGCGGTGCAGCGCGCCCCGGTGTTGAGCGCGGGCGCGGGACTCGTGTCCGTGCCGAGGCGGTAGCGGGTGCCTCCGTAGCCGGCCGTGCACGGGAGGGGCTTGAAGAAGGTGACCGTCATGCCGAAGTTGACCTTCTTTCCGTCGACGGCCGTGGCGCCGGCGGCGACGGCCCGGGGCAGCTGCACGAGCAGTTCCTCGGTGCCGCGCTGCCGGGTGACGGCGACCTCGGACGTGGTGAGCAGATTGGCGAGGACGACGCTCAGGTCCGGGTCCATGTCCCGCAGCAGCCCGCTGACCTGTGTGGCGGCGTCGGGCGCGGCCATGACGAGGCGGCGCAGGTCGGCGTCGGAGCCCTTGAGCGTGGCGGCGAGGTCCTTGGCGCCGGACGCGAAGTCGCGGATGGCCTGTCCCTCCTCGGCCTGGGTGCGGAGCACGACCGCGCCGTCGTTCATGAGGGTCGTGGTGCTGGGCAGGGCCCGGTCGGCGGCCCGGACGAAGTCGGTGCCGTTGTCGAGGAGCACCTGGAGGTCCTCGCCGCGCCCTTCGAAGGCCTTGCCGAACTCGTCGACGACGGTGCGCAGATCGTCAAGGGGCACCGAGGTGGTGAGGTCGTCGACGCTCGTGAGCACGTCGGTGACGGGCCGCGGCACGGCGGTCCGGCTCGCGTCGATCCGCGAGCCGTCCTCCAGGTACGGGCCGTCCCCGCGCTGGGGCCGCAGGTCGATGTACTGCTCGCCGACCGCCGACAGGCTGGCGACGACGGCCTGGGTGTCGTCGGGGATGCGGGGCGCGGACTTCTTGATGCGCAGCTCGGCCTCGACCCCGTCGGCGGTGAGCCCGATCGGTCCGACCCGCCCCACGGACACGCCCCGATAGGTGACGTCGGAGTGCGTGAACAGGCCTCCTGTGCGCGGGAGTTGGACCTTCACGGTGTAGTAGTCGGCGGCTCCGACGTACCGCCCCAGGTCGGCGTACCGGATCCCGAGGAAGGCGAGGACGACGACGGCGATGACGAGGAACGCGAGGTTCTTGAGCCGGATGGCGAGCGTGATCACCGCTCCTCACCCCCTGAGGCCGACGCGGAGGCCGCCGCCGACGCGGACGGGTCCGGGGCGGAGGTCGCGGGCAGCGGCAGCGCGGGCCCGCTCGCACCGCCGGAGGCCGTCTTCTGCGTCCCCTTCTGCGGCTGCTGCCGCGTCCCCTTCTGCGCGTTCGGGGTCGGCGTCGGTGAGGGTGAGCCCTTGGTGAGCGGCGGGATGAGCTGGGTGCCCGGCGCCGCCGTCATGCTCAGATAGACGTTGAGGTAGTCGCCCTTGACCCCGCGCAGCACCTCGTCCGTGAACGGGTAGGTGAGCAGCACCTGGAGCGAGTCGGGCAGGTTCTTGCCGGAGTCGGCGAGCGCCTTGAGCGTGGGGGCGATGGCCTTGAGGTCGGCGACCATGTCGGCCTTGCCCCGGTCGACCGTTTCTACGGCGACGCCGCTGAGCCGGTCGAGGGAGCGGAGCATCGTCATGAGCGAACCCCGCTGGTCCTCCAGGGTCTTGAGGCCGGGCGACAGATCGGTGAGCACGGTGGCCACGTCTTCCTTGCGGTGGGCGAGGGTCGCGGAGAGCCGGTTGACGCCGTCGAGCGCGGCGGTGATGTCGCCGCGGTGCGTGTCGAGGTTGGTGACCAGGGTGTTGACGCGGCGCAGCGTGGAGCGGACCTCGCTCTCGCGGCCGCCGAGCGCGGAGTTGAGTTCCTTGGTGATGGTCTTGAGCTGGTTGACGCCGCCGCCGTTGAGGAGCAGGGACAGGGCGCCGAAGACCTCTTCGACCTCGGAGTTGCGTCCGGTGCGGGAGAGCGGGATGCGGTCGCCGGCGGCGAGGGCGCCGGTGGCGCCCTTGGCGGGTGCGACGAGCTGGACGTACTTCTCGCCGAGCAGACTGGACTGTTCGAGCCGGGCTCCGGTGTTGGCGGGCAGGTCGACGTCGCCGTTGATGCGCATGGTGACGCGGGCGTTCCAGTTCCGCCCGCTGCCGAGCCGGATGTCGGTGACGCGTCCGACGGCGACGTCGTTGACCTTGACCGCGGACTGCGGGACGAGGCTGAGCACGTCCTTCATGTCGGCGGTGACGGTGTAGGGGTGGTCCCCGAGGTCGGCGCCGCCGGGCAGCGGCAGTTCCTCGATGCCGCCGAAGGAGGGAGCGGGCAGCGAGACGACTCCGAGGGTCACGCAGAAGGCGACGGCGACGGAGACGGCCCCGCCGACGAGAAGGCCTCGCCGCATGGCTACTCACCCCCCACGGCGGGCAGCGGCAGCAACGGCCCGCCCTGGCTCAGCTCGTTCAGGTTGGCCCGCCCGTCGAGCGTCCGGGTCCGCGGGTTGTAGGCACTGACGACGTTCTGCGCGGCGAGCGGCGCGACGTCCAGCGCCTCCGCCAACGACGCCCGCTGCTCCACCAGCGCCCGTGTGATCGGCACGAGTTTGCGTACGTTCTTGCGCAGCTCGCCCCGGTTGTCCTTGATGAACTTCTTCACCTGCCCGAGCGCGATCCCCAGCTCCTTGAGCGCGCCGGCGAGATCGTCCCGGTTGTCGGCGAAGTAGCTGGTGACGTCGTCGAGGTTCTCCTGCGCCTTGCGCACCCCGCCGTCCTTCTTCTTGAGCATCGTGGTGAACGCCTGGAGTTGGCTGAGCGTCGTGAACAGGTCGTCGCTGCGCCCGTCGAGCGTCTTGGCGGCCTTGCCGAACTGCTCGATGCTGTCGCCCATCGCGGCCCCGTTGCCCTTGAGGTTCTTCGCCCCGGTGCCGAGGAGGTCGGACAGGGCGCCCTTCTCATTGGCGCCGCCGGGTCCGAGCGCCTTGCTGAGTTCGGTGACGCTGTCGTAGAGCTGGTCGACCTCGACCGGCATGCGGTTGCTGGACGCGGGCAGCTTCGCCCCGTCCTCCAGCTGCGGGCCGCTCGCGTACGCGGGTGTCAGCTGCACGTACCGGTCGGCGACGACGCTCGGCGCGACGGCGACGGCGCGCGCCCCGGCGGGGATCTTCACTCCGTCGTCGACGGCGAGGACGACGCGCACCTGGGTGCCCTGCGGCCGCACCTCGGCGACCTTGCCGACGCGGACGCCGAGGACACGCAGGTCGGAGCCTGCGTAGATGCCGACGGCCCGGTCGAAGTAGGCGGTGATCCGCATGCCGCCGGAGCCGGCGGCGCGTACGCCGACGACGCCGGCCGCGATGAGCACGGCGAGGGCGACCCCGCCGACCAGAAGCTTCCACTTGACGGACATGCCTGCGGATGTCATCGGCCCCCGCCCTTCACGTCGTACTTCCCGTTCTTGGGCGGCATGCAGGAGGTCTTCGGCAGCGAGGTCTCCGGCAGGTAGTTCCGGGGCACGACGCCGCACAGGTAGCTGTCGAACCAGCGGCCGTTGCCGAGGGTGTTGCCGATGAGCCGGTAGTAGGGCCCGACGAGCGCGAGGGTCCGGTCGAGCTTCTTCTTGTTCTTCTCCAGGACGGTGGTGACGCGGCCGAGCGCCTGGAGGGTCGGCTTCAGCTGCTTCTCGTTGTCGTCGACGAGCCCGTCGAGCTGGACGCCGAGCGCCTTGCTGCCGGTGAGCAGCGCCTTGATGGCCGTGCGCCGCTTCTTGAGCTCGCCGAGCAGGGAGCCGCCGTCGTCGATGAGGGTCTCGAAGCTCGACTTCTTCGTCTTGAGCGTCTTGGTCAACCGCTTGCTGCCCGCCAGGAGTTCGGCGAGCTGTGTGTCGCGCGAGGAGACGGTCTTCGAGAGGGCGGAGAGGCCCTTCACCGCGGCGCGCACGTCGGGCGGCGAGTCCTTGAAGGTCTCGGAGATCGTCTCGAAGCTCTCGGCGAGCTGCTTGGTGTCGATCTCGTCGATGGTCCCGCTGAGGTCCTCGAAGGCTTCCGTCACGTCGTACGGGGAGGTGGTGCGGGCCAGCGGGATCCGGGACCCGGGGTCCTGCTCGCCGCCGCCGAGCGGGTCGAGGGCGACGTACTTCTCGCCGAGCAGGGTCTTGATGGCGATGGCGGCGGTGGTGCGGTCGCCGATCCAGGTGCTGTCGTCGTCGATGCGGAAGGCGACCTTGACCTTGGGTCCGTCGAGGCTGACGGAGGTGACCTCGCCGACCTTGACGCCGGCGATGCGGACCTCGTCGCCGTCGCCGAGTCCGGCGGCCTCGCTGAAGTCGGCGCTGTAGTCGGTGCCGCCGCCGACGAGGGGCAGGCTGCTGACGTTGAGCGCGGCGAGGGCCAGCAGCGCGAGGACGAGGAGTCCGGCGAGGGCGATGCCGACGGGGTTGCGTTCCTGGACCGGCTTGATCTCCAGGAACCGGGGCCGTTTCACGCTGGGCCGTTTCACTGGCACCTCGCATCTTCGACGACGATGCCGGTGGGGGGCTTCGACCCGTCGGACATGGTGACGCCGTCGACCTCGGCCCGGCACAGATAGAGGTTGAACCAGGAGCCGTAGGACGAGAGGCGGGACAGGGCGGTCATCTTGGCGGGCGTCCTGTCGAGGAAGTTCTCGATCTGCGGGATGCCGTCGCCGAGGGTGCCGGAGAGCCGGCCGAGCTGCTTGATGTCGTTCTTGAGGGGCTTACGGGCGTCCTGGAGGAAGCCGGCGGTGACGGTCGTCAGGTCACCCATGGCCTGGGCGGCGTCGCCGAGCGGTTTGCGGTCCTCGTTGAAGCCGGAGACGAGCCGGGTGAGGGTGGTGACGAGGTCGTCGAACTTGTCCTCGCGGTCGTTGATCGTCTTCAGGACCTCGGTGAGGTTGCCGACGACCTGCCCGATGACCTGGTCCTTCGCGGCGACGGTCGTGGTGAGGGAGCCGACGTGCTCGATGAGGCTGTCGACGGTGCCGCCCTCGCCCTGGAGGACCTTGACGATGGAGCCGGCCAGCTCGTTGACGTCCTTCGGCGAGAGGCCCTCGAAGAGCGGCTTGAAGCCGTTGAAGAGGAGGGTCAGGTCGAGGGCGGGCCGGGTGCGGGTGAGCGGGATGGTGGCACCGGGGTCGAGATCCCCCGTGTCGTCCCCGGTGCCACGTTCGAGGGCCACGTACCGCTGGCCGACCATGTTGAGGTACTTCACGGCGGCCGTGGTGGTACGGGGCAGTTCCCGTCCCTTGTCGACGGTGAAGGTCACCTGGGCGGTGCGGTGGTCGACGACGCGGACGTCGGTGACCTCGCCGACCTTGACGCCGGAGATCCGCACGCCGTCCCCGTCGATCAGCCCGGTGACGTCGGTGAACAGGGCGCGGTACGTCGTGGTGTCCGTACCCACTCCCGTGTTGGCGATGGACAGTCCGAGCAGGGCGGTGGCGAGCGCGGTGACGACGAGGAAGATCAGGGACTTGATGACGGGACCGGCGACGGACCGCCGGCGGACGTGCCCGAACTCGGTGTCTTTCGCGGTCACTTGAGCTTCACCTCCGTCCCCCGGTAGACGGGTCCGACGAGCAGGCTCGACCAGTCGGGCAGGTCGCCCGGCGCGGCCTTGGCGGCCGGTGCGATGAGCTCGTTCACCAGGTCGTTCTCCTGCGGCGAGTTGGCGGGCCCGAGGTTCTGCTCGGCGGAGGCCGTGGCGGTGACGGGCGCACGGGCGGCGGCGCCGAGGTACGGCACCGGGTAGCAGTGGGGGCCGCCGCCGGTGGAGTACGTGGGGGTGTCGCGGCCGGGGACGTAGTTGCCGCGCGAGGCGACGGTGGTGACGTCGACGTGCAGCCCGGGTTCGTCGGTGCCCTTGCCGAGCGCCTGGTCCATGCGGGGCACGAACTCGGCGAGGGTGCGCAGGGTGCACGGGAACGACGGCGAGTACTTCGCGAGCAGTTCGAGCGTGGGCCGTGAGGTGGCGGACAGCCGGATGATGTTGTCCTGGTTGGCCCGCAGGAAGGCGTCCAGGTCCTCGGCCGTGCGGGTCGTGCCGCCGTAGGCCGCGGCGAGGTCCTTCTCCTTCTCGGCGATCGTGCCGCTGGTGGTGGTGAAGTCGGTGAGCGCGTCGAGGATGCCGGGGGCGGCGTCCGCGTATACGTGCGAGACCTTCACCAGCTGCTTGAGGTCCTCGTTGAGGGTCGGCAGGTTCGGGTTGAACTTCTTCAGGTGCGCGTCGAGCGTGCTGAGCGTCTCGCCGATCTTGCTGCCGCGTCCTTCGAGCGCCTGGGAGACGGCGGACAGCGTCGACGACAGTTTCTGCGGCTGCACGGCGGTGAGCATCGGCAGGACGTCGTCGAGGACCTGCTGGAGCTCGATGGCGTTGGCGGAACGGTCCTGCGGGATGACGGCCCCGGCCGGCAGCATCCGCGTACTGGGGTTGCTCGGCGGGACGAGGGCCACGTACCGCTCGCCGAACAGGGTGGTCGGCAGCATCTGGGCGCGCACGTCGTCGGGGATGCGGTCGAGGGCGCCCGGCTCGAGCGCGAGGGTGAGCCGGGCCCCGGTGTCGGTGGCGTCGATGTCCCGCACCTCGCCGAGGACGACGCCCCGCAGTTTGACCTCGGCCCCGAGGTGCATCTCGTTGCCGGCGCTGCCCGTCTCGACGACGACTTCGTCGGAGTCGACGAAGTCCTTGTTGTAGACGGCGACGGCGAGCCAGATGAGCAGGGCGGGCACGACGAGGAAGACGATGCCGGCGAGCCGGCGGCGCAGGGTCTCCATGGGTCAGCCCGCCACCTTCACGGTCGTCGTGGCGCCCCAGAGCGCCAGCGAGAGGAAGAAGTCGGTGACGGAGATCAGCACGATGGCGTTCCGCACGGACCGTCCGACCGCGATCCCGACGCCCGCCGGTCCCCCGCTCGCCCGGAACCCGTAGTAGCAGTGGGCGAGGATCACCATGACGCTGAAGACGAGCACCTTCAGCACCGACAGGATCACGTCCGTGGACGACAGGAAGAGATTGAAGTAGTGGTCGTACGTGCCCTGCGACTGCCCGTTGAAGACGGTCGTGACGATGCGGGAGGCGAGGTACGAGGAGAGCAGGCCGATCGCGTAGAGCGGGATGATGGCGACGACGCCGGCGATGATCCGGGTGGTGACGAGGTACGGCATGGACCGCACGCCCATCCCTTCGAGCGCGTCCACCTCCTCGTTGATCCGCATGGCGCCGAGCTGCGCGGTGAAGCCGGCGCCGACGGTGGCGGACAGGGCGAGTCCGGCGACGAGCGGGGCGATCTCGCGGGTGTTGAAGTACGCGGAGACGAACCCGGTGAAGGCGGCGGTGCCGATCTGGTCCAGGGCGGCGTAGCCCTGGAGGCCGACGACGGTGCCGGTGGCGGCGGTCATCGCGATCATCACGCCGATGGTGCCGCCGATGACACCGAGCCCGCCGGACCCGAAGGCGACCTCGGCGAGCAGCCGCTGCACTTCCTTGGTGTAGCGGCGCAGCGTGCGCGGGATCCACACCAAGGCGCGTATGTAGAAGAGGAGTTGGTCGCCACCACGGTCGAGCCAGACGAGGGGGGAGGTCATGACGGACTCAGCCTCCCTTCGGCGGAACGATCTGGAGGTAGATGCCGGTCATCACGGTGTTCACGAAGAAGAGCAGGATGAAGGTGATGACGACGGACTGGTTCACGGCGTCACCGACACCCTTGGGTCCGCCGCGCGGGTTGAGCCCCCGGTACGCGGCCACGATCCCGGCGATGAACCCGAAGATGAGGGCCTTCAGCTCGCTGATGTAGAGGTCGGGGAGCTGGGCGAGCGCGGAGAAGCTCTGGAGGTACGCGCCCGGGGTGCCGCCCTGAAGGACGATGTTGAAGAAGTATCCGCCCAGCGTGCCGACGACGGAGACCATGCCGTTGAGCAGCACGGCGACGGACATGGTGGCGAGGACGCGGGGCACGACGAGCCGCTGCACGGGCGAGACACCCATGACGGTCATGGCGTCGAGCTCCTCGCGGATCTTCCGGGATCCGAGGTCGGCGCAGATGGCGGATCCACCGGCGCCCGCGATGAGCAGGGCGACGATGAGCGGGCTGGCCTGCTGGATGACGGCGAGCACGCTGGCGCCGCCGGTGAACGACTGGGCGCCCAACTGCTGAGTGAGCGAGCCGACTTGGAGTGCGATGACGGCGCCGAACGGGATGGACACGAGCGCCGCCGGCAGGATCGTCACGCTGGCGACGAACCAGAACTGCAGGATGAACTCCCGGAATTGAAAGGGCCGCCGGAAGACGGCCCGCGCCACCTGGAGCGCGAGCGCGAAGAGCTGCCCGGTCTGTCTGAGGGGGCCGAGCCATTTGGCCCCTCCGGCGTTTGAGGAGCGGGGTCCGGGGCGGCGCCCCGTGGCCTCCACGCCGTCGCCGGTCGAGGCTCTCTCGTCGAGGCTCATGACAGCGTCGCCCCCTGCTCGACAGGCTCGGAGCCGTACGTGGCCCGAATGGCCGCCTGCGCGGTCTCCGGCAGGCTGGGCAGCATCTTCAGCACCCGCTCCCGGCGCCGGGCGACCGCCGCCCGCTCCCCCAGCCCGGGCGAGGGCTGGAGCTGCGGCACGAGCTCGCGGGCCGCGCCGCTCTTGGCGGGCCCCTCAGCGGCCAGCGTCGCCGCGTCCTTCTCCTCGGACATGCCGATCGGCCCGACCACGTCCGCGGTGAGGAACTGGCGGACCACCGGCTCCTCGCTCGTCAGCAGGACTTCCCGCGGCCCGAAGGTCACCAGGTTCCGCCGGTAGAGCATCCCCATGTTGTCGGGCATGGTCGCCGCGATGTCGAGGTTGTGGGTGACGACGAGCATCGTCGCGTCGATCTGTGTGTTCAGGTCGATGAGCAGCTGCGAGAGAAAAGCGGTCCGTACGGGGTCGAGCCCGGAGTCCGGCTCGTCACAGAGGATGATCTGCGGGTCGAGCACGAGGGCCCGCGCGAGCCCGGCCCGCTTGCGCATACCGCCGCTGATCTCACCGGGGAGCTTGCCCTCGGCGCCCAACAGGCCGACCACGTCGATCCGTTCCATCACGATGCGACGGATCTCGGATTCCTTCTTCTTCGTGTGCTCGCGCAGCGGGAACGCGATGTTGTCGAAGAGGTTCATGGAGCCGAACAGGGCGCCGTCCTGGAACATGAGCCCGAACAGCTTGCGGGCCTCCATGATGTCCCGTTCGGGGCTGCGGGCCATGTCGACGCCGTCGACCAGGACCCGCCCGTGCTCGGGCTTGAGCAGCCCGATCAGGGACTTCAGGAAGACGGTCTTGCCGGTACCGGAGGGTCCGAGCATGACGCTCACCTCGCCGGCCGGCAGGGTGAGGCTGACGTCCTGCCAGATCTGCTGCTTGCCGAAGGACTTCGTGAGGCCCTCGACCTTTACTTCGATTCCCATGTCACCTCCAGCAAGCACTCGTGGCTCGGTCGCTCTGTTGCTCGATGTGCACCGGGGGCGCACGGTAAGTAGATTTCCCGCCCCGGGACAAGCGGTCGGACGGTGAATTCCGCTTTGTCATCCAGGCTTTGTCATCGAGTGACAAATCTGTACGGGGAGTTTGTTTTCTGCCGAGCAGTCGCATGGGGGGTTGGGGCGAGCGGGGTCTCGTGTTCCGGGGGGTTGGATTTCACGAGACCCCGCCCTCGGGGACCGCCCCGGAAGGAGGATCGGACCGGCGTTCCCCGTTTTAACTCCAGGTCGACAGGGGGGTGTCGACGAGGAGTCCAGTGGCCACCGCACCGACGCTACGGCCGGGTAACCTCGCCTCGCAATAGCGGGCTCGGAACTTTCCCGCGGCCCGCCACCGACCCGGAATTCTTTGATGCCGGGAAATCAATTCGGCCGCGCCTTCTGTCAGCGAGTGATGAAACAGCGCGCGCTCATGTCCGTCACTTCACGCCCTCGTGCCAGTACTGCGAGAGCAGCTTGCCCTCGTTCGGCACCGCGCTGCTGGGCGACGCGAAGGCCGCGACGTACGTGGACGTGCTGTTGAGCGCGAGGCTGTTGCCGCCGGAGGCGGACGGCAGCCCGGACTTGAGATTGACGGCCCAGTCGAGTGCGCCGAGCAGGCCGCAGCCGTTCGCCCCGGGGACGGCGTACGTCGAGTCGCCCTGGTTCGCCCCGAGGATGCTCAGCTGGTTGAGCACTCCCGTGGAGTTGAGGGTGCCGTCGGGATTGAAGCGCTGCTGCTTGACCGCCGGCGCCGAGGTGTTCTGCGGGCGCAGCACGATGGGGTTCGAGGAGGACCCGATGTAGCACTTGTCACCGAGGAACGGGTTCTCGAGCTTGATCCGGACCGGCAGGCTGATGATCGGCTGTCCCTGCGTCACGCCCGCGAGCAGCTTGAAGTCGGTCGGTGTGTTCACGGACTGGACCTTCGCGGTCACCCGGTTGAGGTCGTTGTCCGTGAGCTGCTTGCAGATGTCGCTGACCAGCGGGATGTCACTGGGACACATGAGCCCGAGCAGCCCGCCCGGCAGTTGGGCCGGGGCCGCGACGAGGGCGCCGTCGGCCGGCGGGACGACGGTGGTCGTGCCGTCGGAGTGGGTGATGACCCCGGCCTGGAGGTCGGTGCGACCGGTCGGCACGACGGAGGTGCCCATCTTGATGGAGCCGCTGTCCGAGCTGGAGGAGATGCAGATCGCCACGTCCGTCTTGCCGTCGGCGGCGAGCATGCTCGGGGCGTCGACGGGGCAGCGGCCGAACGGGGCCCAGGCGCCGTCCATCTCGGTGGCGGCGCCGGCCGGGGCCAGCGAGGCGAGGGTGGCGAGCGCCGTCGCGGCGGTCACGACACCGGCACGGGTCAGATTCTGCGTACGTCTCGTCGAGCGCATGGCGGATTTCCCTTCACGGAAGGCAGAAGGCGGGCGTGAGCGGGGAGAACTGCGGGAGCAGCCGGGACGTTACTGGCGGGAAACCTCTGCGGCAATGCCCCTCGTTGACAGAAATTCCACTACCGCCTCGTTTATCAACGAGTGAGCAATCCATCCGTGTATTCACTCGCCAAGTGAGCAGAGATGCGCCCGGCCCGGAAAATGCTCACCCTCGGACAAGGTCCGCGCGATGGCCTGATCGGCCGAAGACAAAAAGAACCCCGACTTCAACCACTTCGCCGAATTCTCCCGGCATCCCATTGCGGCCTCTGGTTACTTGCTCGTAACGTCCATGAGGCAGGCGAGGGAAGGGCCGTGCCCCCACCCCCCTCTTCCGCCCGGAGTTGCACACCATCCGTCCCGGCCTCCCGCGGGACGGCGCTCCCCATCTCGTACGACCTACATCCCTGGAGGGATTCACCGTGCGCAGAATGACCCGCAACACCGCCGTAGCCGCCGCCGCGTTCGCCGCGGCGGTCGGCCTCTCCGTGTCCTCCGCCTCCGCCACCGCCCAGGCCGGCTACGTCGTGTCCCCGGGCGGCGCCTTCGAGGCCAACGCGGTCAACCCGACGCTGACCGTGCCGGGTGCCACTCTCACCTGCGACAGCTCTCACGCGGCCGGCACCCTGCAGACCGCCTCCGCCGACGGTGTCGGCATCGGTGACATCAACAGCATCGACTTCGCCGGTTGCAACGTGAACGGCATCGACTTCGACGTGACGCCGTCCGCGCTGCCGTGGAAGATCAACGTCACCGGCATGAGCAGCACCACGCGAGCCGACGGAACCATCACCGGCATCGTCGCGCAGATCACCGGCTTCGGCTGCGAGGCCACCTTCGCCGGCAGCGTGACCGGCTGGTACGAGAACGGCGCCAACATCCTGCACGTCACCGGTGGCGGCAGCCTCGCCGCGCAGGACGACGCGAACTGTCTCGGCCTCATCAACCCGGGCGACCATGCGGAATTCCTCGGCGACTACCAGCTGACGAGTGCCCAGACGATCTCCCAGGGCTGACCCGCGATCACGCACCAGGCACCGACCGACGCCCGCCACCGAGCTGACCCTCGGCGGCGGGCGCTCGGCGCGTCCCGGAGCAGGCCGGACCACGAGACGACGACGGATGCCGGAGGGCGGCAGCCGGGCAGAGGAGACAGCTCACGATGAACGTCAGCGAGCAGCACCCTTCGCGGGCCGGCCGCAGGGGACGACGTACGACCCGTCGTATCGCCACGGCGACGGCGATCGCCCTCGTCCTGGGCGTGACGTCCGGCACCGGTTCCCGTGCCGACGAGGCACTCGACGCGGTCACGCTGACCTACGACTGCCCGCTGCCGGGCAGTTCGAACGGCTCGACGCGGGTGACGGCCCGTGTGCGGACGGACCTGCCCGCCGACGCCTCGGCCGGTGTGCCCATCGATCCGGGGCAGGTGACGGTGGACACGACAGCACCGTTCGACGACCTCGCCGGCTTGCTGCCCGAGGGAACCACGGCCTTGGCGAGCGAGGCCGAACTGGCCGTACAGGTGCGGCACAACGGCGAGACGGCCGACGCGACGTGGTCTCGGCTGGCCGCCCAGAGCCTCGTGCCCGGCGAGGGGGAGGACCTTCGCCTCACCCACCTAGGCCAGGCATCGACCATCACGGTGGGATCACCCGGTGACGTCACACTGTCCGCCGGCGAACTGCGCCTGAGCATCAGTCCGGTCGGCGAGGCGGACAAGGGCGTCGGTGAACCGGTGGTGCTGACGTGCTCGCCGGCAGAGGGCCAGGACGGCACCCTGGCGACCGTACCCGTGTCGGGCGAGGACAGCTCGGACACGGCAGGGGCCGATACCGGCGCCCCCTCGGGCCGTGAAGGCCGCGGAGGGCTGTCCGTGGCACCCGAGGCGGACGAGACCACGCCCGGGGCGCCGGAGACCTGCCCGGACGTCACCATCGAGGGCGAACCGGACCCGACCTACGCCCTGCCACCGCTGCCAGGCACGGAGTTGCAGGACGTCACCCATGGGGCGTCGAGGCGAGTCTGCACCTACGCAGCAGGACTGGCGGCCGTGCGCAAACAGAACGGCTCCATGATCATCAACGATCCTTCGCGTCGGCCCACGCTCATGAGCATGATCGTGGCCAAGAACTCGTACACCAGTAAGAGCACGCCGGGAAACGGGTTCTACAACCGGCAGGACTCCATCGGGCAGATCGATCTTCCCGACGCCGAGTCGACGTTCCTCACGTTCGACTTCACCCCCGTGACCGCGCGCGTGAGCTTCGACACCGGACCGGTCACGGCCACCACCGGAACCCGCGGCAGAAGTCCCAACAAGGAGGTCTGGGCAGCGATCAGCTTCGACCAGAGCCTTCGCCTGCACGACGTGAGCGTGAACGGGACACCGCTGGACGTCGGACCGAACTGCCGCTCCAAGGCGCCCTTCCGCGTGGTGCTGGAAGGAACATTCGGCCCCAACGGCACACAGGGAACCTACACAAACGTGCTCCTGGGAGGGCTCCTCACCAGCAAGAACTACCCGGTCGACATCCCGCCCTTCTCCGGTTGCGGCTCTCAGGGCGAGGACCTGGACGCCCTGTTCACCGCAGCCATCAGCGGGCCGGGGAACCTGATCGCGATGAATCAAGCGACGGTGTGCATCCCTGATTTCCCCGCCGGCCGCAACGGCTGCCCCCCGGCAGCCGCCGCCCTCCCCGCCCTGACCCTCCCCACCCTCTGACCCCTCCGACGTGCACCACCCGCGCTTTACAGCCAACCTCAAGCCGAGTGGTGTACATCACACGTAAGTTGCTCTAGTTTCAGGAGCTCCCAAAGGTACGCACCTGACGGCCACGCAAGGGCCACACGGGCCACACCCTTCGGCCCTTGCGACGCCGTTCCCCACCGGGCGCCCGGACAGCGAGGACCGCACATGCCTCCGCGCGTACAGCCACCTGACGTCAACGAACCGCTGGGTCCGCTCCCCCGCGAGTTCGCCGCCATCATGCGGCCCGAGATCCCCGGCCTGATCAAGGAGATCCGGGTCGAGGTCACTCGCGCGTATCCCGAGTACGCCCAGCTCCTCAACGGCCCGAGCGGGGCGGCGATCCGCCAGGGTGTCGAGCACGCCCTGTCGGCCTTCGTCGACCGGGTCGCCGACCCCGCCGCGTCCTCCATCGCCCGCGACGAGCTGCTTCGCAAGTTCGGCCGCGTCGAGGCCTACGAGGGCCGCGACCTGGAGACCCTCCAGAGCGCCTACCGGCTCGGCGCCCGGGTCGCCCTGCGCCGCGCCAAGACGATCGGCCGCCGCTTCGACCTGTCCCCCACCCTCCTCCTCACCTTCGCCGACGCGCTCTTCGCGTACATCGACGAACTGGGAGCGCTCTCACGCGAGGGCTATCTGGAGGTTCAGGCGAAGTCCGGATCGGCACTGGAAACGCTCCGAAGACGCTTGCTCCACCTCCTCCTCGCCGGCACCCCGCTCACCCACGCGACGATCAACGAGCTGTGCGATCAGGCCAGTTGGCCGCTCCCCGAGCAGGCCACCCTCATCGCCCTGCGCACCCCGGCGCCCGACGCCATCCAGGCGGACCTGGACATCGATGTCCTCGCAGACCTGGGCGCCCCGCAGCCTCATCTTCTGGTCCCCGGCCCGCTCACCCCCGAGCGCCGCGCGATGCTGGAGTCCGCGACCTACGGCACGCCGATCGCCATCGGCCTCCCGCTGCCCACCGCACAGGCCGCCGACTCGCTCCGCTGGGCCCGCCGCACGCTCCAGCTCGTCGACGACGACATCGTTGCCGACGCCCCGGTCCTCGACACCGCCGACCATCTCGTGACCCTGTGGCTGCTCTCCGACCCGGCCCTCGTCACCGAGATCGCCACCCGCGAACTGGCCCCGCTCGACAAGTCCTCCGGCACCCGCCGCGCCCGCCTCGTGGAGACCCTCCACGCCTGGCTGACCACACGCGGCACCGCCGAGCAGGTGGGCGACACCCTCGGCGTCCACGCCCAGACGGTCCGCTACCGCCTGCGCAACCTGGAGGCCCACTTCAACGGCCAACTCGACGACCCCGACCGCCGGTTCGCCATGGAGGCGGCACTACGAGCACTCCACCTCCATGACGGCAACGTCACCCGCTGACCTGCCCCGTGACGAACACGCGGAACACCCCCGGCGCGAGGCCGTCGTCACGACGGGGTCGATGCGCCGGCCGTGACCTCCCCCGCGTCACTGTCCGACCGTGGCTCCGGCCGAGCCGGGTGGGACTTGGTCGTTCTGGCGCGGGGCCCCTGAAGCACGTACGTCAGAAGGAAGCCGAGCCCGACGACGACCGCGCCACCGACCGCGTCGAGGACCCAGTGGTTGCCCGTCGCGACGATCGCGGAGACCGTGAACAGGGGGTGGAGGAGGGCGAGTGCCTTCAGCCACCACTGGCGGGCCAGGATCGCGACGACGATGCCGCACCACAGGGACCAGCCGAAGTGCAGGGACGGCATCGCGGCGTACTGGTTGGTGAGCTGGGTGAGGGTGCCGTAGTCCGGCTTGGTGAAGTCCTGGACGCCGTGGACCGTGTCGATGAAGCCGAGGCCCGGCATCAGGCGCGGCGGGGCGAGCGGGTAGGCCCAGAAGCCGATCAGGGCGAGGAGTGTCGCGAAGCCGAGCGCGGCGCGGCCCCAGCGGTACTCGGCGGGGCGGCGCACGTACATGAAGCCGAGGACCGCGAGCGGGACGATGAAGTGGAAGGTCGTGTAGTAGAAGTTGAAGAAGTCCTTCAGCCAGGGGAGCTGGGTGGCGACCGTGTGGTTGATCGCGTGCTCGACGTCGAGGCCGAGGAACCTCTCGACGGTGTGGACCTGGTCGCCGTGCGCCTCGGCGGTCGCGCGGCCGCCGGAGATCGTGCCGCCCGTCGCGGCGAGGCGGACCTGCTGGTAGGCGGAGTAGCCGACGCGGATCAGGATGAGTTCGAGGATGAGGTTCGGGCGGTCCACGACCCGGCGCAGGAACGGCAGGAGCGGGACGTGCTTCCAGCGGGCCGGGGCCTGGGGCGCGTACGTGGCGGGGATCGGGGTCGCGTACAGGGGTGAGGTGCGCGGGAGGAAGGGGACCGCGACGGCCGCGGCGAGGGCGGCGATGAGGACGACATTGTCCCGGACGGGCTCCAGGAACGTCATGTTCGGCAGCATCATCGTCGCGGGCAGCGTGAGCGCGAGGACGACGAGGACCGGCCACATGTAGCGGTCGGAGGCGCGCTTGCCGACGCGGCCGACGACGGCGAGCAGCACCCACAGGAGCTGGTGCTGCCAGGTGGTCGGCGAGACGGCGACGGCGACGCAGCCGGTGACGGCGACCGCGAGGAGGAGCTGGCCGTCGCGGGCGTAGCGGACGGCGCGGCGCAGGCCGAGGACGGTGACGGCGGCGCCGAGCGCGAGGAAGAGGGCGATCTCGCCGGGGCCTTCGAGGCCGAGGCGGAGCAGCATGCCGTGCAGGGACTGGTTCGCGGTGGCGGCCGGGTCGGCGGCGAGTCCGGCGCCGGCGAGGTGGTGGATCCAGTACGTCCAGGAGTCCTGCGGCATGACGGCCCAGGCGAGGAGCGTGGCCGCGCCGAAGGTGCCGAGGGCGGTCGTGGCGGCCTGCCGGCGGCCGGTGAACCAGAGCAGCGGGGCGAAGAGGAGGACGGTCGGCTGGAGCGCGGCGGCGGCGCCGATGAGGAGACCGGAGGCCTTCTCGCCGGGGACGACGAAGCAGCCGAGCAGCACGAGGAGAACCGGGATGATGCTGGTCTGGCCGGTGGTGAAGGTGTTGCGGACCGGCAGGGACAGCATGAGGAGACTGATCGCGACGGGGGCCGCGAGCAGGGAGGTGCGGCGGGCGACCGGCTGCGGGAGGGCGCGGGCGGCGATCAGCCCGAGCGCGACGACGAGCGCGAGGGAGCCGAAGGTCCAGCCCCAGCCGAGCGCCTGCTCGGCGGCGACGGAGAAGGGTCTGAGGACGAGCCCGGAGAACGGGGTGCCGGTGAAGCGGTCGGTGCCGCCGGCGCCTTCGTAGAGGGATCCGCTGACGTGCAGGACGCCCTCGGGGCCGATCCAGGTCTCCAGGTCGGTGAGGCGTTCGCCGCGCGGGGTGGACAGGACGGCGACGAGCTGGCGGGTCGCGAGAAGTGCGGCGAGCAGCCAGAGGAGGGCGCGGGCGGCGGTCAGCCGGCCGGTGCCGTCGCCGATGCCGGTGGAGAGGGCGGCGGCGGTGGCGCCGGGTCTGCCGAGGGGGCCGGGTGTGCTCCGGGGGCCTGGGGAGCCGTGTGCGCCGCCCGCCGGTCCCGTCCCGCGCTCTGTGACCCGTCGTTCTGCCCGCTCCGCGTTCGCCACGTGCCGTCGGCCTCCAGCCGCCTGTCACGGCACCCGCGCACGGCGAGCGCCCGCTCCGTCCTTGAATCCTCCTCCGTGGACCTTTTGCCGTCCTCTTCAGAGGTTCGCACCGTCCCGTACCGAAGGACGCGGGCACGCCCCGGTTCACCTGACTTCGGCCTGGTTACGGCCGGAAGGCGACACGACGGGCCCCGGTCCATGGCGTGCGGATCACGTGTTGATTGCGTGCTACATGGATCGGTTCCGCGACAAACCTCACAGGAGACCTGATCGCGAAGGCGCGCCCGCTCCCGCGTTTTCCCAGGCCAGGCCGGACATCACCACGGAGCGCTGCGGAGCGAACACTACCCGTTACCGCCCGGTGCGCCCCTATCGTCCCTTCAGGGCCGTTCCGCGTGAACGGCCTTTGCCCTTGTCCCCCACGAAAGGCAGGCGAGCGAGACCTTGTCGTCCACTCTCTCCGTCGCCCCCAGTACCAGCAGGTCCGGAGCCCCCGCGGCCCCGGACCGCCGCACCACCGCCGAGCAGCAAGACGTCACCGTCACCGACCCGTCCCTCGTCAAGCGGGCGGTCAAGGCGGCAGCGCTCGGCAACGCGATGGAGTGGTTCGACTTCGGCGTCTACGGCTACCTGACCGCGACCCTGGGGCACGTCTTCTTCCCGACGGCGTCCAGCACCGCGCAGGTCCTGTCCACGCTCGGCACCTTCGCCGCGGCCTTCCTGGTCCGCCCCATCGGCGGCGCCTTCTTCGGCCCGCTCGGCGACCGCATCGGCCGCCAGAAGGTCCTCGCCATCACCATGATCATGATGGCGGCGGGCACCTTCGCGATCGGCCTGATCCCCTCCTACGACACCATCGGTGTGTGGGCGCCCGTGCTGCTGATCATGGCGCGCATGGTGCAGGGCTTCTCGACGGGCGGTGAGTACGGCGGCGCGTGCACGTTCATCGCCGAGTACGCGCCCGACAAGCGCCGCGGCTTCTTCGGCTCGTTCCTCGAGTTCGGCACGCTCATCGGCTACGTCGCCGGTGCGGGCCTCGCCACGGCTCTGACGACGCTCATGTCCTCCGGCGACCTGTACGGCTGGGGCTGGCGCATCCCGTTCCTCATCGCCGGCCCGATCGGTCTGGTCGGCCTGTACGTGCGGATGAAGCTCGAGGAGACCCCGGCCTTCCAGAAGCTCGCGGAGGAGGCCGAGGCCAAGCAGAAGGCGCAGCCCAAGCCGAAGCTGCGCGAGATGTTCGTCGGCAAGGGCGCGGGCAGCGCCATGATGCTCTGCATCGCGCTGGTCCTCGTCTTCAACGTCACCGACTACATGCTGCTGTCGTACATGCCGACCTTCCTCAGCGAGGAGATGGGCTACGACGCGACGCACGGCACGCTGATCCTCATCGGCGTGATGGTCCTGATGATGTGCGTGCAGATCCCGATGGGCGCCGCCAACGACCGCTTCGGCCACCGCAAGGTCATCGGCGCGGCCTGCGCCGGCTTCGTCCTGCTGTCCGTCCCGGCCGTCCTGCTGATCCGCGCCGGTTCGACCTGGTCCATCGCCCTGGGCCTCGCTGCGCTGGGCCTGCTCCTGGTCGGCTTCACGTCCTCGATGCCGTCGGCGCTCCCGGCCCTCTTCCCGACGAAGGTCCGCTACGGCTCCCTGTCCGTCGGCTTCAACCTCTCCGTGTCCCTGTTCGGCGGCACGACCCCGCTGGTGGCCGCCGCGCTCATCGCGGCCACGGGGAACCTGATGATCCCGGCGTACTACATGATGGCGGCGGCCGTCATCGGCGGCATCGCGGCCTGGCGCATGCGCGAGAGCGCGGGCAAGCCGCTGCCTGGTTCCGCGCCGGCGGTCTGATCTTTGCCGGGGCGGTGCGCCCCCTAGGGGCGCGGGGAACTGCGCGAGCAACCCGCGAAAAGCCGCGGACGCATCTGCTCATGAACCACGCAGACGCGTCCGCGGCTTTTCGAGCAACAGCCCCGTAACGACGGGAACCCGGCCGGACGATCACTCCGTCCGAACGGACATGCAGACCAACCGGGCCCGGGCCGCGCTGATCATCGTGGCCGCACTACTGTTCCAGCTCCTCGCGGTGAGCGTCCCCGCGAACGCGTGCGGCTGCGGAGCCATGGTGCCGCGCAGCCAGGGCCAGATCTCCGTGGACGACGAGACATCGGTGCTGCGCTGGGACGGCCGCACGGAGCAGATCGTGATGCGGCTCGCGGTGCACGGCAGCGCCCACGACGCCGCCTGGATCATGCCCGTCCCACACCGGGCGACCGTGAAGCTCGGCGACGTGGACCTGTTCACCGACCTGTCCGTGGCGACCGCCCCCGAGGTCCGCACCCGGCACTACTTCTGGCCCCGCGCCGGCGACTGGCCCTTCGACGGCGGAGCCGGAGACGGCGCCGCCGCCACCCCGTCCGCCGCCGGTTCCGGCGTCGGTGTCGTGGGCCGCGAGCGCCTCGGCCCCTTCGACGTCGCCCGGCTCACCGCCACCGACCCGGAGGCGCTGGCCGACTGGCTGCACGACAACGGCTTCGAGCTGCCCGCCCGCCTCGACCGCGCCCTGCGCCCCTACGTCGACCAGGGCTGGGAGTACGTGGCGGTCCGCCTCGCCCCGGCCACCGCCGACCATCTCCCGATGACCGGCAGCCTCGACCCGCTGCATCTGACCTTCGCCAGCGAACGCCCCGTCTATCCCATGCGGCTGTCCCGCCTGGCCCGCACCGAGCAGCACCTCAACCTGTACGTGCTGGCCGCCCACCGGATGGAGCCCCGCTCGGCGATCGGCGGAGCCGCACCCCGGATGACGTTCGCGGGGAAGGTCACGAACACCTACGGCCCGCTCGCCGAGTTCGCGACCGGCACCCCGTACCTGACCGCGTACACCCAGGACTTCCCGACGCCGTCCACGATCGACGGCGACCACGAACTGCGCCGCTCCGCGCACGACACCGCGTACCGGCAGGTGAAGTACGAGGACGAGCTGCTGACCGTGGGGCCGGACATCCCGGTCTGGCTGCTGACCGTGCTCGGCGCGTTCGCGGCGGTGGCGACGACGGTGATCCTGCTCGTGGTCCGGGCCCGGCGCCGGCGACCCGTCGTGCCGCCTGCCCCCGTCCAGGCGCCGCCGCCCCTACGCTGACGGACATGACGACAGACTCCCCGGCAGCCCGCCAGCCCGATGTCGCAACCGCTGTCGACGCCTACTTCAGCGAACTCCTCGCCCCGGCCGACGAGGTGCTCGCCGCGGCCCTCGCCGACAGCGAGGCCGCCGGCCTCCCCCGGATCAACGTCTCGGCCACCAACGGAAAGCTCCTGCACCTGCTGGCCCTCACCCAGGGCGCCCGGCGCATCCTGGAGATCGGCACGCTCGGCGGCTACAGCACCATCTGGCTGGCCCGCGCGCTGCCCGCCGACGGTGCGCTGATCACCCTGGAGTACAGCGCGAAGCACGCGGAGGTGGCGCGGACCAACCTGGCCCGCGCCGGCTTCGACAAGACGGTCGAGGTGCGGGTCGGCGCGGCGCTCGACTCGCTGCCGGTCCTCGCCGGCGAGGGCCAGGTCTTCGACCTGGTCTTCATCGACGCGGACAAGGCCAACAACCCGAACTACCTGGAGTGGGCGGTGAAGCTGACCCGCCCCGGCAGCCTGATCGTCGTCGACAACGTCGTGCGCGGCGGCCGCGTCGTCGACCCGGACGACACGGAGCCGGACATCACCGGCACCCGCGCCGCCCTCAAATTCCTCTCCGAGCACCCGAAGCTGGACGCGACCGCGATCCAGACGGTCGGCGTGAAGGGCTACGACGGCTTCGCGCTGGCCCGCGTGAAGGACTGACGCCCGCTCAGTTCTCCTGGTAGAAGCCCACGTTGACGCTGCGCGGCCCGCTCCGGTCGAGGACGACGATCTCGCCGGACGCGCCGCGCGGCAGCTCGACGACCCCGCCGTACGGGACGGGCTGACCGGGCCCCTGCGGGCTGCCGAACCGCACCCGCACCTCCGACGCCGGGTCGTCCTGCGAGCCGCGCAGCCAGCCCATGCTCCACTCGCCGCCGGGCCCGCACCGGAACTCCAGGTGCACCCGCGACACGAACAGCCAGTCGTCCGGCGTCACGAGCCGGCACTGGGCGGCGTCCCGCCCCACGCGCAGCACGGCGCCCGGCACACTGTCCGCCTCGGCCATCACCATGCCGGCCGTGGCCCCCGCGTCCTCGCCACCCACCGTGGCCATGGTCAGTTCGAGCACCGCACTCCCCCAAGCGTTCCGCGCTGTTCCTCCCGGCCTGCTGTTCGGCCGGGACGCCGCGCATCATAGGACGCCGGAGCCGCCTCTGGGACACTGAACCCATGACCGAACGCAAACCACCCGGCGTCAGCTTCGAGTCATTCGTCGACAAGCAGATCCGTGACGCGGAGCGTCGCGGCGACTTCTCCTCGCTGCCCGGCGCCGGCAAGCCGCTCGACACCTCGCCCGACACCCTCTACGACGAGAACTGGTGGGTGAAGCAGAAGCTCGCCCGCGAGGGCTTCTCCGTGCTCCCACCCTCCCTGGAACTGCGCAAGGAAGCCGAGGACACGCTGGCGGCGATCACGTCGGCGCCCTCGGAACGGATCGTCCGCGCGCGGATGAAGGAACTCAACGACAAGATCCGCGACATGATGTTCAAACCGCCGCCCGGCCCGCCCCTCGGCCTGAAGCCCTACGACGTGGACGAGATCGTGGAGCGCTGGCGGCAGGCCCGCGGCTGACGTGCCCGGCGGGTGCGGCAGGATGAGGCCATGAGCGTAGTGAAGATCAACGTCCTGACCGTCCCCGCCGAGCAGCGCGAGGTCCTCGAGAAGCGGTTCGCTTCGCGGGCCGGTGCCGTGGAGAACTCCGACGGCTTCGAGTGGTTCGAGCTCCTCCGTCCCCTGGAAGGCACCGACGACTACCTCGTCTACACGCGCTGGCGCGACGAGGAGTCGTTCCAGGCCTGGATGGAGGGCCCGATGAAGGCCGCCCACCAGGGCGGCCCGCAGGCCGGAGGCGAGCGCCCCAAGCCCGCCGCGTCCGGGTCCACGGTGTGGTCCTTCGAGGTCGTGCAGCAGGCGGCCCCGAAGAACCAGGCCTGAGGTCCCTAGCCGCTCGTCTCCGACTCCAGCATGGCCCGCGTCGGCGCGTCGTACGCGCCCGGCGTGCGGGTCTGGATGCCGCGGGCGACCTGGTAGCGGCGCACGGCCCACTCCGTCGGGCTGTTGTAGTTGCCGTTCGCCTCGCCCGTGTAGAGGTTGAGCTCGCGGAGGCGGCGCTGGAGTTCGGTCACCTCCGGGCCGCGGTCGCCGCGGCTCAGGGTGCCGGAGCCGGCGCCCCACTCCTCCCGCTCGGAGCGGGAGGGGCTCGGCGCGGTGCTGGTCCGCCCCTCGCTCGGGGTGGGGCTCGCGCTGGTGCGGCTCGGGGTCGGTGACGGCGACGCCGAGGCGCTGACCGAGGCCGATGCGGAGGCGGAGGCCGAGGCCGAGGCGGACGGCGCGGAGGACTCCGGGGAGGGCGCCCTCGAGGTCGTACCGGGAGCGGACGAGGCGACCAGGTCCGACGGATGCGTGTCGTCCGCCGTGACCTTCGAGGAGTCGCCACCCGAGGTGACCAGGACCGTGACGAGCGCCGCGACGCTCAGTACGCCCGCCACAGCGGCGAGCAGCGCCACGGGTGCCTTGCGGCGCTGCGGTTCCTCCGGCTCCGGATCGTTGCGCTCGGCGTCCGGCACCGCGCGCTGCGGCGGCAGCGGCGCGGGCGTGTACGGAAGCGAGGCGCGCGGCGGCGCGGGCTCCTCCGGCTCGGGCAGCGTGACGTACGGGCGCACCCGCAGCGGGCCGAATCCCTCCGCCTCCCCCAGGTCCTGCCCCGGGTCGGTGCCCGGGTGGTTCGTCTCTTCGTGGTCGTTGCCGAACTGGTCGCTCACCGTGCTGTTCCCCATCCCCTGAGCGTTGTCCGCATTATGCAGACCGTATGAAGAACGTGTGGTGTCGGTCCGGGGAAAACGGACACCTCACCCGGGACCCAACAGGCCAAAACAGCACACAGCCACCAGGATGGAGGGGTCAGCTCTCCGGCCGGTCCGAGCCGAAGGGCCCGTGGAGGTGGCCATGAGCACCCAGGACAGCGGCACTCAGGACGGCGGTACTCGGGACGGCGGAGTCGCGGCGGGCAGGGCCCGTACGCACGCGGCCCTGCCGGACGACACGGCGAAGAGCGGCAGCGTCCTGGTGTCCATCGGCGCGCTGCTGCTCGGGATGCTGCTCGCCGCGCTCGACCAGACGATCGTCTCCACGGCCCTGCCCACCATCGTCAGCGACCTCGGCGGCCTCGACCACCTGTCCTGGGTGGTCACCGCGTACATGCTGGCGTCGACGGCCGCGACCCCGCTGTGGGGCAAGCTCGGCGACCAGTACGGGCGCAAGAAGCTCTTCCAGATCGCGATCGTGATCTTCCTGATCGGTTCGGCGCTGTGCGGCGTCGCGCAGAACATGCCGCAGCTCATCGGCTTCCGGGCGCTCCAGGGTCTGGGCGGCGGCGGCCTGATGGTGCTGTCGATGGCGATCGTCGGCGACATCGTCTCCCCGCGCGAACGCGGCAAGTACCAGGGGCTGTTCGGCGCGGTCTTCGGTGCGACGAGCGTGCTCGGCCCGCTGCTGGGCGGACTGTTCACGGAGCATCTGAGCTGGCGCTGGGTGTTCTACGTGAACCTGCCGATCGGGGTGGTCGCGCTCGCCGTGATCGCCGCCGCGCTCCACATCCCGGTCCGCGCCCGCAAGCACCGCATCGACTACCTCGGCACGTTCCTCATCGCGTCCGTCGCGACCTGCCTCGTGCTCGTCGCCTCGCTCGGCGGCACCACCTGGGACTGGGACTCGGCGCAGATCATCGGCCTCGCCGTACTGGGCGTGGTGCTCGCGGTCGTGTTCGTGTTCGTCGAGTTCCGGGCGGCGGAGCCGGTGCTGCCGATGAAGCTGTTCCGGGTGCGGACGTTCACGCTGTCCGCCGTGATCAGTTTCGTGGTGGGCTTCGCGATGTTCGGCGCGATGACGTACCTGCCGACGTTCCTCCAGGTCGTGCACGGGGTGTCGCCGACCATGTCGGGCGTGCACATGCTGCCGATGGTGTTCGGGCTGCTGATCGCGTCCACCGGGTCCGGGCAGATCGTCAGCCGCACCGGCCGCTGGAAGGTCTTCCCCGTCGTCGGCACCGCCGTCACCGCGCTCGGCCTGCTGCTCCTGCACAACCTCGACGAGAACAGCTCGACCCTGGAGATGAGCGGCTACTTCCTCGTGTTCGGCTTCGGGCTCGGCCTCGTCATGCAGGTGCTCGTCCTGATCGTGCAGAACGCGGTGCCGTACGAGGATCTGGGCGTCGCCACCTCGGGCGCCACGTTCTTCCGCTCCATCGGCGCCTCGTTCGGCGTCGCGATCTTCGGCACGATCTTCACCAACCGGCTCGCCACGAAGCTCACCGACGCCCTGGCCGGGCAGCAGCTGCCGCCGGGCGTCAGCCCGGAGTCGCTCGGCGCGGACCCGCGTGGCATCGCCGGCCTGCCGCCCGCGCTCCAGCCGCAGGTGCTGCACGCCTACTCGTCGTCCATCACCGACGTCTTCCTGTACGCGGCGCCGGTCGCGCTGCTCGCGTTCGTCCTGTCCTGGTTCCTGCGCGAGGACAAGCTCCGCGCCTCGGTGACCGCCCCGGACACGACCGAGACCCTCGCCTCCAACCCCGTGGAGCGGTCCTCGTACGACGAGTGCGCGCGGGCCCTGTCGGCGCTCGGCACGCGGGAGGGGCGGCGGGCGATCTACGAGAAGATCACCGCCCGCGCGGGCGAGGACCTGCTGCCGGCGGCGGGCTGGCTGATCCTGCGCATCAACCGGTACGGCTGGGCCGAGCCGTCCGCGCTCGCCGAGCGCAGCCGGGTCCCGCTCGCGGTGATCATCGCGGCGGCCCGGCAGGTCGAGGAGCGGCGTCTCGCGCGGCGCGACGGGCTCGACCTGGTGCTGACCGAGGAGGGCCGCGAGGTCGCGGGGCGGCTGGCGAAGGCCCGCGAGGAGTCCCTCGCGGAGCTGCTCGGCGACTGGTGGGGGCCCGACCGGCCGACCGACCTCAACCAGCTCGTCGCCGAGCTCAACACGGAGATGTGCGGATCGGACGCGGAGCGGCCGCACGACGGGAGGCCGGAGCGCGGACGGGCGGGCCTGCCCGCCTGAGCCCTACCTCTCCGGCTTCCGGAGGTCCTTGCTGAACCAGTGCTCGGCGTAGAGGGCGTCGTTGAACGCCTCGGTCTCCTCGTACCCGAGCCGGGCGTACAGGGCGCGGGCCTCCACGAGGTCGGTCCGGGTGTCGAGCCGGATCAGCTCGGCGCCCAGCTCGCGGGCCGCGTCCTCGGCGGCGGCCACGAGGCGGGCCGCGCCGCCGGTGCCGCGCAGGTCCGCCCGAACGTAGACCCGGGTGAGCTCGGCCGTGCCGGCGTCGGCGAGCCACACCCCGGCCATTCCGGCGGGCTCGCCCCGGTACCGGCCCACGAGGAGCCGGCCCTCCGGCGGCGTCAGATGATCGCCCGGGTCGGCGGCGATCTCCCGCTCCAGCTCGTCGGCGTCCGTGTCGCGGCCCTCGTACCGCTGGTACCAGCGGTCGCTCACCTCGGTGTAGTACGCGCGCCAGAGCGCGGCGGCGTCGGGCGAGTCATGGGGCTCGGCGGCAATGGTCCAGGCGGCTTCAGGCATCCCTGATGATGTTCCGCCCCGGGGGTCCCCCCGCAACCGGTTATCGCGGTCCCGGCACCGAGCACCCGGGTCAGTCCAGGCAGAACTCGTTGCCCTCGATGTCCTGCATCGTCAGGCACGACTCGTTCTCCTCGTCGGCCAGCTGCAGCAGCACCCGCGTCGCGCCGAGCTTCTCCAGACGGGCCTCCTCGGCCAGGATCACGGCGAGCCGCTCCTCGCCGACGAGCCCCTTGCCGACCCGTACGTCGAGGTGCACGCGGTTCTTGACGACCTTGCCCTCCGGGACGCGCTGGAAGTACATGCGCGGGCCCTGGCCGGTGGGGTCGGAGGCCGCGGCCCAGGAGCCGTCCCCGTCCTCGTCGACCGTCGGCACGTACCCCATCACCTCGCACCAGAAGCGGGCGACCCGCGCCGGGTCGGCGCAGTCGAAGGTGACCTGGATTTCCTTGATCGACGTCATCGGGCCATCGTAGGAGCGGTCCCCGCGCCCCGACACCCTATTTTTTCGACGGGCCCGACCACGGCTGCGAGGTGGCGACCTCGATCCCGAAGCCGATGAGGACGACTCCGGTGACCCGGTCCATGGCCCGGCGCACCGCCGCCCGCTCGAAGAACGTCCGGGCCGTCGAGAGCACGAGGACGTAGCCGCCGAGCCAGACGACCGTGAGCGCCGCGTGGACGAGCCGCCCCGGACGAGCAGCCCGGTCGCGACGCCGCCCACGGTGCGCAGCCCGTCCCGCCGTCCGGCCGCGAGGGCCCGCTCGGTCACCACGGCCGTGTCCGGGACGGGAACCATGGTCAGGGCGGCGAGCAGCCCGGTCGCCGCGAGCAACTGTACGAACATGGCGCCCGGCCGCCGCGCCCCGGGCCGCGCTCAGCCCACGTGCAGCAGGATCTCCCCGTCGGCCGCCGCCTCGACGCGCACGGAGGTCAGGTCGTCGACCTGGACGGTGGGGCCGTACTCGGCGGCCCGGGGCCCGATCCCGACGACCCGCATGCCGGCGGCGAGGCCCGCCGCGATGCCCGCGCCGGAGTCCTCGAAGACGACGCAGTCGGCGGGGTCGACGCCCAGTTCGGCGGCGCCCTTGAGGAAGCCCTCGGGGTCGGGCTTGCTGGCGCCCACGTTCTCGGCGGTCACCCGGACCGTCGGGTAGGGCAGCCCCGCGGCGGCCATCCGGCCGGTCGACAGGGGGACGTCGGCCGAGGTGACCAGGGCGTGCGGGAGGCCGCCGGTGATCAGCGCGTCGAGGAACGCGGCCGCGCCCGGCACGGGCACGACGCCGTCCATGTCGGCGGTCTCCTCGGCGAGCATGCGGGCGTTGTCCGCGTGGTTCTCGGCCATGGGGCGGTCGGGCAGCAGCAGTGCCATCGAGGCGTAGCCCTGGCGGCCGTGCACGACCCGCATGACCTGGTCGGGGTCGAGCCCGTGGCCGGCGGCCCAGCGCAGCCAGCAGCGTTCGACGACGGCATCGGAGTTGACGAGGGTGCCGTCCATGTCGAGCAGCAGGGCGCGTGCGGACAGAACGGTGGGCGTGGCCGTCATCGGGGGGCTCCAGGGAACGGAGGCGGGGGTGCGGGTCCAAAGCGGGCCCCGCCCGCCGGTCAGGGAGACGGGCGGGAACCACTTTGTTCCCCCACGGTACAAAGCAGGCCCGCAATATCCAAATCCGCCCCGAATGGAGCGCCGCCAGGGGTGCGGGGACCCGCCCGACCAGCCATGACGGGACCCCACCCGGCGCCGGAATCCCAACTGGCGGCAGGGCAGGCCTGATTGACCCCTTGTCGAACCATCAACTTGACGCGACCCTGTCACCCAACGGACGCCCACCCGCAACCCCACTCGGCCACCATCCGAACGACCAGCGTCCGAACGGCCCCCCACACCCAGGGAGTTCACATGCCCAGCCGCACCTTCTACGCGCGTCGACGCACGGCCCTGATCACCGCCGCGGCGGCCACCGCCGCCCTGACCGCCCTCACCGTCACCCCGGCGGACGCCTCCCCGCCCACCCCCGTCAGCGCCTCCACCGCCCGCACCTACCTCTCCGAACTGACCGTCAAGGCCGAGGGATCGAGCGACGGCTACAGCCGCGACAAGTTCCCCCACTGGATCACCCAGTCCGGCACCTGCAACACCCGCGAGGTCGTCCTCAAGCGCGACGGCACGAACGTCGTCACGGACTCCAACTGCGCGGCTACCTCGGGGCGTTGGTACTCCGAGTACGACGGCGCCACCTGGACCGCCGCGTCGGACGTGGACATCGACCATGTCGTCCCGCTGTCCGAGGCCTGGAAGTCCGGCGCCAGCTCCTGGACGACGGCGCAGCGCCAGGGCTTCGCCAACGACCTGACCCGGCCCCAGCTCATCGCGGTCACCGACAACGTCAACCAGTCCAAGGGCGACCAGGACCCGGCCGAGTGGATGCCCTCGCGCACCGCGTACACGTGCACGTACCTGCGCATGTGGGTCCAGGTGAAGCACTACTACAACCTCACGGTCGACTCGGCGGAGAAGAGCGCGATCCAGTCCGGCCTCAGCGGCTGCTGACCGCTCCCGGGACGAAACCCCGGAACCGCAGGGCCCGCCTCCGGCGTTCCAGTGCTACAAAGCGCGCGGGGAATGCCGGAGGACGAGCGGAGGCGATCACGTGGCGGGACTGCGCCTGGGCCCATTGCTGCGGTACGTGGACGAGGACACGGCGACGGTCTGGGTGGAGACGGCCCGGCCCGCCCTCGCCGAGGTCCGCTGCGCGGACGGCGCGGCGGGCAGCGCGCGCACGTTCCAGGTCGAGGGGCACCACTACGCCCTGATACCGGTCACCGGTCTCACCCCGGGCACCGAGACGGCGTACGAGGTGAGCGTCGACGGCCGCCGCGTATGGCCCGAGCCGGACTCCCCCTTCCCCGCGAGCACCATCCGCACCCCGGACCACGGCGCCCCCGGCCCCGCCCCGTTCCGTGTCACGTTCGGCTCCTGCCGCTGGGCCGCGCCGCCCGCCGGAGGCCACGACCCGGCGGGCCCGGACGCCCTGGACACCCTCGCGGCGCACCTGGCCGCCGACCCCGGCGCCGACCGCCCCGACGTCCTCGTCCTGCTCGGCGACCAGGTCTACGCGGACGAGACGTCCCCCGCGACGCGCGCCTGGCTGGCCCGCCGCCGCGAACTCTCCGACCCACCGGGAGCACAGGTCGCGGACTACGAGGAGTACACGCACCTCTACTACGAATCCTGGCGCGACCCCGAGGTCCGCTGGCTGCTCTCCACCGTGCCCAGTTGCATGATCTTCGACGACCACGACCTGATCGACGACTGGAACACGAGCGCGGCCTGGCTCGCCGACATGCGCGCGACCCCGTGGTGGCGCGAGCGGCTGCTGAGCGGCCTGATGTCGTACTGGGTGTACCAGCACCTGGGGAACCTGACGCCCGCCGAGCTCGCCGCCGACCCCTTGTACGAGGAGGCGCGCGCGACGCCGGACGGGACGGACGCCCTGCGCGCGTTCGCCGCGCGGGCCGACGCCGATCCGGCGCACGTCCGCTGGAGCTACCGGCGCGATTTCGGCCGCACCCGGCTGCTGATGGTCGACACCCGCGCCGCCCGCGTCCTGGACGAGCCGGAGCGGGCCATGCTCGACCCGGACGAGGCCCGCTGGCTGCGTGACCAGGCACTCGACACCGCGCGGGACTGCGACCACCTGCTCATCGGCACCTCCCTGCCGTGGCTGCTGCCGCATTTGATCCACGACGTGGAGCGGTGGAACGCGGCGCAGTGCGCGGGTGAACGCGGCCCGCGCCGGGCCCGGTTCGGGGAGTCCCTGCGGCGGCGGGCCGACCTGGAGCACTGGGCGGCGTTCCCGGACTCGTTCGACGCGCTGACGGAGCTGATAGCCGAGGCGGGTTCGGGGCCGGCCGCCCCGGCGACGGTCTGCGTCCTGTCCGGGGACGTGCACCACGCCTACGTCGCCGAGCCACGCTGGCCCGAGGACTTCCCCGCGGGCGTGCCGAGTTCCCGCGTCGTGCAGCTGACCTGCTCCCCCGTGCACAACTCGATCCCCGCCACGATCCGCCTGGGCTTCCGGCTGGGCTGGAGCCGGCCCGCGCGCGCCTTCGGCGAACGGCTCGCCCGGCGCCTGCGCCCGAGTGGATCCGGAATCGACTGGCGGCGCACGGGCGGCCCCTGGTTCGGGAACCAGTTGATGACGCTGACCCTGCGGGCACGGGCCGCCGAGCTGACCCTCGATCAGGCGGACCCGCGGCGCGGGCTGACACGCGTCACCAAACGGAACCTGAACTGAGGCCTTCTGGAGCCGTGCCGGAGACGTCGGATTTGGCTAAATGTTGAACTTGCAAGTTCAAGTAAGGTTCCCCTAATCTCTGGGCTCCCCCAACATGAGGAGTCCCCACCATGACTGGACGTCTGAACAGCGCCCAGCCCTACGCCCTCGGCCTGTTCCGCATAGTCGTCGGCCTGCTCTTCGCCTGCCACGGCACCGCATCCCTCTTCGGCTACCCCGAGAGCCCGATGGGCGGAGCCGCTCCCGCCGTCGGAGCCTGGCCGGGCTGGTACGCCGGTGTCATCGAGGTCGTCTGCGGCGCCCTCGTCCTCATCGGCCTCGGCACCCGCGCGGCCGCGTTCCTGGCCTCCGGCGCGATGGCCTACGCCTACTTCGACGTCCACCAGTCGATGGCCCTGTGGCCCATCGCCAACGGTGGCGACGCCGCCGCCCTGTTCTGCTGGGCGATGCTGCTCCTCGTCTTCACCGGCTCCGGCGCCCTCGGCCTGGACCGGCTGTTCGCGGCGCGCGGTGCGCGCACGTCCGGGGAGCAGAGCCCCGAGCGCGAGAAGGTCGCGGCCTGACCGCGTCCCGCACCGCACGCACCACCCGCACGACGCGTCCGGACCTCAGCCCAGCGACGCGAACGGCACCGTGAAGCAGGCCACGCGGTGCCCCGCCCCGCCGGGCGCGTCGTGCAGCACCACCGAATCGGCCTCGCCCCGGCGCAGACCCCACGCCTTGTGCACGACGGCCCGGCCGTCGCCCGCCCGGTCGGTGGTGAAGTCCAGCCAGACCTCGTTCGCGGCGTCCGCCCGCCCGGGGTCCTCCTCGTGCCGGTAGTGGCCGCCCGCCGCCTCGGGATCGGCCCCGCACGGCTCCCGGTGGACGTGCGCCCCGTAGGCGCGGCCCGGCTCCAGCCCTTCGACGGCGAGCCGTACGGTCATGTCGCCCCGGCCGCCCTCCTGTTCGACCTCGATCGACGCGCCCGGCGGCACGAGCCGGTCGTCGTAGGTGACCGCGGCCGACGGCACGAAGGCCGTGGGCGGCGCGAAGCGCCCCTCGACCCGCAGCCAGTACGCGTCCGACCCGCCGCCGCCCGGCGCACCGCCCGCGACGCCGGCGCCGCCCGTCGCGAGCACGGCCGCCGCGAGGACGCCGCTCACCATTCCTGTGACCATCACCGGTTCCTCCTCGTACCCCTGCACCCCCTGCGCCCCCTGGTCCGTTGGTACGGGACACCGGCCTTTGGCGCCCGGTCCGACACGGCGATCGAGTGAACGTGACGTGGGGAACATCTGTACCCCTTGCGTCACTTCAGCAACTCTTGAGGCGTACGCTGTACAGCTGTCATCAGCCGCTCCCAGCCCGGAGGAACGGTCGGAGGAACATCACAAGAACGGTCGTACGGGTCGACGTACGGGGAGTGGACACGCGGTGTTGGAGAGTGTGGGGTCGCTGACCGGCAGTCCCTGGATCTACGCGATCGTCGCCGTCTCGGTCCTCTGCGACGTCTTCCTGCCCGTGCTGCCGAGCGGTGTCCTCGTGATCACCGCGGCGACCGCGGCGGCGGCCGGCACCGGCGCGGCCACCGGGGAGGTCCCGCACGGGGTGCCCGATCTGCTGGCGCTCACGCTGAGCGCGGCGACCGCCTCCGTCCTCGGCGACCTCGTCGCCTACCGGCTCGCCTGGCGCGGCGGCGACCGCCTCGACCGGGCCATCGCCCGCTCCCGGCGACTGTCCACCGCGCAGGAACGTCTCGGCGGGGCGCTCGGCCGCTCCAGCGGCGGACTGCTCGTGATCATCGCCCGGTTCGCGCCCGCGGGCCGCTCGGTGGTCTCCTTCGCGGCCGGCACGGCGCACCGCCGGGTCCGCGAGTTCCTGCCCTGGTCGGCCCTGGCGGGCTTCGCCTGGGCCGCGTACAGCGTCGCGCTCGGCTACTTCGGGGCGCACTGGCTCGGCGCGGGCTGGATGTCCACGCTGGTCTCGCTGCTCGCCCTGGTGGGCGCGGGGTTCGTCGCCGCCTACGTGATGCGCCGCCCGGCCCCGGTGACTCAGGAGGCCTGAGCCGCCTCGGCGGGTCTCGGGTGCGATCCGCGTACCTCCAGGCCGTCGAGCAGGGCGGCGGTGGCGCGGGCGATCTCGTCCACGGCCCGGTCGAACACCTCGCGGTTGTGCGCGGCCGGGGCCCGGAAGCCGGACACCTTGCGCACGTACTGGAGGGCTGCGGCCCTGATCTCGTCCTCGGTGGCCTCTTCGGGCTGGGCGGGCGGGCGGAGCGTCTTGATGCTGCGGCACATGTCTTCAGTCTGACGCGCCGAGCCACCCCTGTCAGACGTACACACGTTCGCGTGAACCGGGCCGAGTCACTCGCCTCACTAAATCGAACAGACGTACCATTGGCGGGTGGCAGCGAACGATGACTCCGCCCCCGACTTCGACTACCCGAGCGACCTCCTCGCCGGTCAGGAGGAGCTGCACCAGGTCCGGGCCGATCTCCAGGCCCTCCTCAAGCGGCTCCCCTGGTCCGTGGAGCCCCTCGACGCCGTGAGCGACACCCAGGGCTGGCGCAAGCTGGAGCGCCCGGCCTCTCCGGGCTGGACCGGCGACGAGCAGGCCGAGGTCGAGAAGCTCCGGCAGCGCGAGCTGGAGCTGGCCGTCTTCGTGACGTGCCACCGCTACTGGTCCGGCCTCAGCGGCACCGAGGCGGTCCGCGCCCGCGCCGCCCTCAAGCACCTCCACGAGCGCCCCGGCACGGACGAGCCCGGCTGACGCGCCCCGCCCCCGCCCTCGCCCGGGAATGACGAAAGCCCCCTCACCGGTCGCGGTGAGAGGGCTTCGTACGGGACGGACACGGTGGGCGCGGACGGTTTCGAACCGCCGACATCCTGCTTGTAAGGCAGGCGCTCTACCCCTGAGCTACGCACCCGGCAGCCTGGCGCTGTGACCAGGACGAGCCGACAGCCTACCCTGCCGACGCCCGTGCCCCGCAAACCCGTATCGGGCCGGGCCGCTGCGGGGGTTTACCCCACCGTGGATCCGGTGGCCGTCCGGATCCCGCCCGGACCGCTCCCCCCGTACGTTCATGACGGGCCGGACGCCGAGGCCCCCCGCACCAGCCGTCGCCCCAGGGGGAGTTCGCCATGACCGTCCGCCGTCCGCACCGCACCGCCCGCGTGCTCGCCGTCACCGCCGCCACCGCCGCCCTCGCGGCGGGCCTGACGGCCTGCGGTGCCGACGCCGGCGACGACACCCGGCCCGAGCACCGCTCCTTCGCCCTCCAGGGCCGCACCCTCACCGTCGACTCCGACGACTCCGCGCTCGAACTCGTCCCCGCCGACGGCGACGAGGTGAAGGTCACCCGGTGGTTCCAGGGCTCCACCGTGATCGGCTCCGACCCGCGGACCACCTGGCGCTGGGACGGCGACGAGGACCGGCTGACGCTGCGCCTCGACTGCTCCGGCTTCATCGCCGACTGCTCGTCCCGGCACCGCGTCGAGGTGCCGCGGGGCGTCGAGGTCGTCGTACGGACCGACGAAGGCAGCGTGCGCGCCACCGGCTTCCGGCACGGCCTCGACATCACCTCGCAGGACGGCTCGGTCCGGATCGGCAACAGCGCCGGGCCGCTGCGGGTGCGCAGCGACGACGGCTCCGTGAAGGCCACCGGGATCGACGCCCGCCAGGTGTCCGTGCGTACCCAGGACGGCTCGGCGGACCTGGACCTGCGCACCGTGCCCGACCGGGTCGACGCCGTCAGCGACGACGGCTCGCTCGATGTCGCGCTGCCCGGATCGGCCGCGTACCGGGTGAGCTCGCACACGGACGACGGCTCGGTCCGGGTGTCCGTGCCGCGCGACGCCGACAGCGCGCACCGGGTCACGGTCCGCACCCAGGACGGAAAAGTCACCCTCCGAACCGCGAACTAACGGGGCCGTGTGTTCGTCATTAACCGGTGGGAGAATGAACACCGGTCAAGGCTGGCGACGGGCACAGGAGAGGTCAGAGGTTGGTGACGACGGCGACGACGAAGCGTCCCCGAGGGGTGCGTGGCCGTGTCGTTCAGCGCCGCGTCCCCGCGTCCCCCTGGCGGGACCTCCTCACCCTGACGCTGCTGCCGGTGCCGCTGCTGGCCGCCGCGGTCACCGCCTCGTTCCACGCGGGCGGTACGCGCCGCTGGTTCGGCGGCCGCTCGGAGAGCCAGCGGGCCGAGGCGCAGGCCGCCAAGGACGCGGCCGCCGCGGCGTTCTACGAGCTGGACACCGCCCAGCGCGACCTGCGGATCTCCATCGAGACCATCACGGCCGTCGACGACTCCCCCGCCGCCCGCCGCGCCGTCACCGACTTCCAGCAGTTCGGCGCCCGCATCGACGAGGCCAGCGGGCGGTACATCACCGCGGTCGACGCCCACGACCTCGACCGGGACGACCTGGAGGCCTCCGTCGCCGCCCGCGCCCGGGGCGAACTGGCGCGGGCGAAGGACGACTTGGTCCGGGTCAAGCAGGACCTCGACCGGTTCGCGCAGGGTCTCGGCCCGCTGCTCGGCAAGGCCGAGACCCAACTGGCCCGGCTCGCCCCCGCCGTGGAGCGCGCCCGCCAGGCCCTGCTCGCGGCGACGAACGCGCTGGACGCGGTCCGCCAGGCCGGGCTCAAGGCCGACGACCTCGCGGCCCGGCTCGCCGCCCTCGGCCCCGAGCTGACCAGGCTCAACCAGGGGGCCGGGCAGCACGGCGTGCCCGAGACCCTGGAGCGGGCCGAGCGGGTCGCCCGGGACGCCGAGGCGGTGCGCGCGGAGGCGCAGCGGCTGCCCGAGAAGGCCGCCGAGATCGACCGCAGACTCGTCTCGCTGCGCACTCGCGCCCAGGCCCTGACCACCCGGGCGGGGCAGGTCGAGCCGGTCCTCAGCGAGCTGCGGCGCCGGTTCGCCGCCGCGTGCTGGCAGGACCTCCAGCGCGTCCCGGAGCTCGCCGCGGAGAACGTGAAGCAGGCCGAGACCAAGCTCGCCGAGGCCCGCACGGCCCGTGACGAACAGCGCTGGCCGGACGCGACGTCCCGGCTCTCCACCGTCCGCGCCCTGCTCAACACGACGGACGAGTCGGTCTCCGCGGCCTCGGACCGGCTGCGGCGGCTGAACGCGGTGGCGAAGGACCCTCAGCAGGAGATCGACCGAACGCGGTTCGCGATCCGGGACGCGCAGCGCCTCGCGATGGCCGGCCGCGCCACGCCCGATCCGCGGCACGCCCGCCCGCTGGACGACTCCGTGGGCCGGCTCGACCGCGCCGTCGCCGGCCTGGAGGGCCGCCACCCCGACTATTGGCACTTCCTGACCGAGACGGAGGCGGTGCGGCAGACCGTCGCCCGGGTCGTCGCCCAGATCCGCGAGGACCGCGGCGGGGCCGCCTGACCTGCGCGTCCTCTCGGCCTCCGGCGATGTTGGCACTCGCCGTGCGGCGGGCGGATCCTTGGAGTACGTACGCGCGAGGAGGCGAGGCGATCATGGCGGCCACGCAAGTACTCCACCCACGATCCCGGCGGCGCGTCAGGCTGGACGAGCACCTGCCCGTCGATCACCGGCTCAGCCAGGTCTACCGCGCCGGGGCGGGTCTCATGGGTCTCGTCCTGCTGGCCTTCGGCATCCTCGGCCTCATCGACAGGATCGGCTTCTTCGACACGGGAGGTGACACCGTCGCGGGCCTCAACACGAACGGCGCGCTCAGCGTGCTGTCCATCTGCGTCGGCCTGCTGCTGTTCGCCGGCATGGTCGTCGGCGGCAACTTCGCGTCGACCCTGAACATGACGCTGGGCGTCCTGTTCATCCTCAGCGGCTTCGTGAACCTGGCCCTGCTCGACACCGGTGCAAACTTCCTGGCGTTCAAGATGCAGAACGTGCTGTTCAGCTTTGTCGTCGGGCTGCTGCTGATGTTCTTCGGCATGTACGGGCGGGTCAGCGGGGGGCTGCCGCACGACAACCCGTACTGGCAGGCCCGCCACCGCCCCGACGAGCTCTAGGGCCTTTCTTTCGGATCAGGCTGGATCAGGGAGCGGGGCGTGGTGCGTGCAGCTGCAAGGCGGAGGAGGGCGACAACGCGATGGGGGTCCCCCCTGCTCGAGCGAAGCCGAGAGCTTGGGGGAGTTGGCAACCGACGACAACGCCGCAGATGCGCGTGCCACGCCCCGCGAGCCCAGCCTGATCCGAAAGAAAGGCCCTAGGCCCTAGCCGCAGCAACCGCCTCCGCAGCAACCGCCGCCTGCGGCGCTGGGGGCGGGGGCGCGTCCGGCGCCGCCGGTCATCGCGACGGTCGACAGGAGCTTGACCGTGTCCGAGTGGCCCGCGGGGCAGCTCGCCGGAGCCGACGACTCAGCCATCGGCCGAGCCAGCTCGAACAGCTCCCCGCACTCGCGGCACCGGTATTCATAACGAGGCATGCGGACAGCCTACGGCGTTGTGGGCCCCCTCTGAGCGCCGTCGCATTGTCCGGCGCCCCGAGCGCACCCTGGCCAACGAGCCTCGCCCGCCCCACCGGGGTTGGTCGGCCTCGGCTACCGAGGCGCCGCCGGGGCGGACGATCGTCGCCGACTACCGCGCCGTCGTGGCTGATCGCGCAATTCCCCGCGCCCCTGACGGGGCGCATCTGCCCTCGCCTTGATCGCGCCCTCGGCGGAGCCGCTGATCCGTCCAGTGCCGCGCCCCGGTGCCGGGCCGACGCCCCCGGAGGGGGCGGGCGGGTGGGAGCGGGGCTGGGCCAGGGCGCGGATACAGGCACAGGCACGGGTACGGGTACGACGCGCGGGCATGGGCGCGGGCACAGGCACGGGCGCGCAACCCCGCCCGCGCCTGGGGTGCGATTCGGTCCCCGGCGACGGGGCGTGGACCGGCTCCGGCGCCGGGTGGGTCAGAGTTCGTTCAGGAAGGCTCGGAGGATTGATTCGCCGGCCAGGACTCCTCGGTCCGGGAGAGGGGTCACGTGGGGGGCCGTCCAGCCCAGGTCCGCGAGTTCGCCGTGGTCGGGGCGCCAGCCCAGGTCCACCGCGCCGAGAAGATCCGCGTCCAGCAACGAGTCCCCCGCCCCGAGCACCCGCCCGGCGCCGACCCGCCGGGCGACCTCCCGTACGGCCGCGCCCTTGGTGAGCGGCTTCGGCACGGCGTAGACCTTGCGTCCCTGCAGGGAGACGGACCAGCCGAGCTCCTCCGCCCACGCCCCGAGCTCCTTGACCCAGCCCTCGGGCAGCCGCGCCCGGTCCACGACCAGGTACGCGAACAGGTCCTCGGCGACCCGCTCCTTGAGCAGCCACTGCGGATCGGCGGCCGCCACCATCCGCTCCCGCACCTCGGCGAGCGGCGCGCACTCGTGCTCCAGCCGCTCCCCCACGGCCGCCCGCCAGTCGGGGTCGGAGACGCCGTCGACCAGCAGGTGCCCGCCGTTCGCGGTGATCGCGTACTTCGGCACGGGCCCGGGCAGCCGGATCCGCCCGTACTGCTCCCGCGTCCGCGTGGTCGTCGGCACGAACACGGACCGCCGGCCCAGCTCGGCCAGCAGTCCGGCCGCGTCCTGCGTGACGTAGGACAGCGGCTTGCTCTCGTAGACCTCGACGCAGAGCAGTCGCGGGGCCTGCGCGTCGGGCATCGTGAGCCCGAGGGCCCCGGCCGAGTAGATCAACGTACGGTCGAGGTCGCTCGCGACGACCGAGACACCCGCGCTCGCACCCATGGCAGAACTCCCCGCGCTCACTTCGACGCCACCGCCTTGCCGTCCGCACCCGTCGCCCCGCGCGTGAACCGCGGGTGGATCAATCCGACGCAGCTGTACGGCAGTTCGTCCACGGTCTCGACCGGGACGCCGCGCTGCTCGGCGAGCAGGCGCACGTGGTCGAGGTCCGCTCCGGCGTCCGCGCGGGCCAGGATCTTCCACGGCACGCGGCGCAGCAGCACCCGGGTCGTCTCACCGACTCCGGGCTTGACCAGGTTCACGTCGTGGATGCCGTACTCCTCGCTGATCCGCTCGACGGCGGCCCAGCCCTCCCAGGTGGGTGTGCGGTCGGCCTCCAGGAGCTCCTTGACGGCGAGGTCCACCGCGTCCGTGACGTCGTCGAAGCGTGCGGCGACCGCGTCGAGGAACGCGCCGGAGACGTCCGCGCCGGCCAGCTCCCGGTAGAACTTCGCCCCGTGGAAGTCCTCGGGCCCCACCAGGTCGGCGCGCAGCACGGTGCGCGATATCAGCCCGGACACGGTCGAGTTGAGGCAGGCGGAGGGGATGAGGAAGTCCTCGCGGGTGCCGTAGGTGCGCACGCAGGAGCCGGGGTCGGCGAGCACCGCGATCTCCGGGTCGAAGCCGGCCGCGCCCCCGGACGCCTCGAACTCCCGTATCGCCGCGGCGAGTTCGCGGGTGATGGCGCCCTTGCCGGTCCAGCCGTCGACGAAGACGACGTCGCGCGGGTCGTGGTGGGCGGCGAGCCAGCGCAGCGCGTTGGCGTCGATGCCGCGGCCGCGGACGATGGAGACGGCGTAGTGCGGGAGGTCGAGGTCGTGCCGGTGCGCGGCCCAGCGGCGCATGAGCACGCCGACGGGCGTGCCGGCGCGGGCCAGCGAGACGAGGACGGGGCGCCGGCCGGGGCGCTCGGCGAGCACGGTCTCGGTGACGACGCCGACGGCCCGGGCGATGCGCCCGGCGGAGGTGTCGAGCGCGGCGTGGAACAGCTCCTGGTACTGCTCGCTGGGCTGGTACTCGACGGGCAGCGACTCCGCGTAGTGCGCGCCGCCGCTCTGGATGGCCTCCTCGCGCTCCTCGGTGGGCGCCTCCAGGGTCACGTCCGAGAGGTCCTGGAGCAGCCAGCCGACCTCGTCCGGGGCGTACGAGGAGAAGGCGGGGCCGCGCAGCGGCTCGGGCAGGGACATGGGGGGCCTTTCGGGCGCGGTCGCGGACGCGGGCACGTAGGAGGGGATGACGACGACCACGACGCGGGCGGTGTGCTCGGCGACGCGGTCGAGGAGGCCACCGGGCGCGCTCAGCCCGGGGGTGTCGCCGGCGGAGTCGAGGCAGACGACGACGGTGTCGAAGCCGCCGCCCGCCACGTTGTACGCGAAGCGGTCGCCGGGGCCGTCGGCCGGGTCGTCGTGCGCGGGGAAGACGAGGCGGGTGCGGATCGCGTAGCCGGGGTCGTCGACGGCGAGGACGGGCGAGCGGGTGGTGGTGGAGTACGCGAGGTCGGCGCCGGTGTCCTCCAGGGCGGTGGCCAGGCGCAGCGGGGCGTACATCAGTTCCTCGTTGCCGAGGACGAGGGTGCGGCCCTCGATGTGGGGGGCGATGCGCGCGGCCATGGCGGGCAGCGCGGCCTCCAGGGCGGCGCGGTGCGCGGGCGTGAAGCCGTGCCGGCCGCCGTCGGGCACGCCGGCCGGCCAGCCGAGCCCGGTGACGCGGACGATCTCGCCGCGCTCGCTCCGGCGCGGGGGCGCGTCGGCGCCCTCGTGCTCCTCGACGAGGGCCTGGCCCTTCTCCAGCACGCCGTCGGGCAGGGCGACCGTGCCGCGGGCGGCGGCGACGAGGTCGACGCGGGCGCCGATCTCGCCGGCGAACGCGTCGAGGCGGCCCTGGTCGCCGGGCGAGCGCATGTCGACGAGCGCGACGATGACGTAGTGGTCGCGGGCGTGCAGTTCGTGCAGGGCGCGGATCGTGTTGAGGACCGTGTTGCCCGTGGAGAACTCGTCGTCGACGAGGACGAGCGGTCCGTCGCCGGCGAGGAGGGCGGGGTCCTCGGGGAGCAGCAGGTGCGAGGTGGCGTGGGAGTGGGACTCCTCGAAGCCGCCGGCGCGGGCGACGCCCTCGACGGGGCGGCGCGTGGAGTGCAGGTAGGGGGCCAGGTCGATGCCGTCGGCGACGGCGTGGCCGAGGCCGGTCGCGGTCTCCGCGTAGCCGAGCACGACGGCGCGGGCGGCCTGCGCGTCGCCGAGCAGCGCGCGGACGCGTACGCCCAGGTCGTGGCCCGCGGCCCGGACCACGGAGGGGCGCTGCGGGACGTGCTTGCCCAGCACGTTCGACACGAGCAGATGGGCCCGCTTGGGGTTGCGGCGCAGCGCGAGGCCGAGCAGCTCCGTCAGCCGCCGCTCACCGTCGCGCTCCACGCCGTTCAGCTCGACGCCGAGCCGCTCGGCGACCCAGGTACCCGTCCACACCACGTCGTTCCCGTTTCCTTCCACGTTCGTCGTACGGCTCATGCGGGCAGGCCCGCCGCCAGGAGTTCCACGAAGCCGACGTCCTCGCGGGCCACGCCGAAGGCTTCGGCGCGCTGGAGCGTGCGCTCGGCCCAGGCGCGGTGCGGCTTCACCTCGTTCATCTTGTTCGTGTACGCGGAGCGCATGACGCCGCCGCCGTCGCGCTCGGGGCGCAGGATGTCCCGGGCGTCGCTGTACTCCTCGTGGCTGACCACAGACAGCGCGTGCACGGGCAGGACGTGCGAGGGGTGGATGCAGGTCTTGCCCTGCAGCCCGTTGGCCCGGTCGAGTTCGATCTCGCGCAGCAGGCCGTCCATGTCGTGCTGGATGAGGGCCTGGCGCAGCTCGTCGGCCCGGACCTCCAGGAAGGGGCTGCGGCGCAGCTGCGGCTTGAACATGCGCTCCTGGTGGCGGAAGTACTCCCAGACGGGTCCGGTCACGGTGAAGCCGGTGCCGTCGGAGCGGCCGAGCCGGTTGACGACGTCGCCGATGACGGAGGCCACGATCTGGACGTCGTACGCGGTCATGTCCGGCGGCCGGCGCAGCCCGTACGCGGAGCAGAAGTCGGTGACGCCGAGGCGCAGGGCGAGGACGCGGTCGCGGTACTTGTCGACGGTGCGGGAGATGCCGGCGAGCGTCTCGGTGCGGGTCTCCAGGTGCAGCAGTTCGGGGGACTCCAGGACGGGCATGGCGAAGAGCCGCCGGCCCGTGGCCGCCTCGGCGGCGGTGAGCGCCTCCAGGAAGGGGACGCCGCGCTCCTCGGTGAACTTCGGCAGTACGAATCCGGACAGCAGCGCGACGGAGGCGCCGAGCCGGTCGGCGAGGCCGGTGATCTGCTCGGGGGTGCGGACCCTGATGAAGAGCAGTGGGGGTTCGGCGGCGCCGTCCGTGACGCGTGTGTGCAGGTCGGCGAACTGGCGGACCAGGTTGTCCTCGGCGCCGGCGACCTCGGCGTCGTCGATCGAGTCCTCCAGGCACAGCACCATGGACACGACGCCGCGGCCGGCCTGCTTGAGCACGTCGTCGGCGAGCCGGGGGCGGGTTGCCGGGCTGTAGAGCGTGGCGCCGAGCGCGGCCGCGAGGAGCCGGGGCGAGGAGTCGGCCGAGAAGGCGCGCGGCTCCTCGTGAAACAGCCGTTCCCGCACCTCAGGGGCTATGTGCCCGAAATGACGCATGTGAGTCCCCCGATGATTTCCCGTTGGTGTGGTGGCAGAGAGGTGCTGCACGGACTGTGCCGAGCTGACAAGAGGTGGCCGGTAATAGTACGTACAAACGTGTGTCAAGGGTTCCCGTGTGCCATGAAATTCAGGTAACCCACGCATGTCGTACACGTCCTTCCGGACGGTGTGTGCAGGGTCGTGCGCAGGCGATGACGGGGCCCCGCATTGTCCGGGCCGGGGCCGGGAGGGCAGGATGACCGCATGACGCACGCGATGCTCAAGGGGGCGAACATCCCGCTCGACGCCACGGCGGTGCGCGCCGTGCTCCGGTGGTCCCCGGGGCAGGACGTGCCGCCGGTGGACGCGTCGGCGCTGCTGCTCGGCCAGAACGGCCGGGTCCGCTCCGACGACGACTTCGTCTTCTACAACCAGCCGCGCCACCCTTCGGGGAAGGTCTGGCGGCTCGGTCAGAAGCGGGTCCCCGACGGGATGACGGACACGATCCAGGCGGACCTGGCGGGGATACCCCCGGAGATCTCCCGGGTCCTGCTGACGGCGTCCCCGGACGACGGCGTCAGCTTCGACCAGGTGCCGGGCCTGCGGATGAGCGTCTACGACGCGGCGGCGGGCGAGGGTGCCGAGCCGCTCGCGTACTTCGACATCAAGCCGGAGACGGGCGCCGAGACCGCGCTGATCTGCGCCGAGCTGTACCGGCGGGACGGCGGCTGGCGGCTGCGCGCGGTGGGTGAGGGCTACTCCAGCGGTCTGGTCGGGCTCGCCACGGACTTCGGCATCCTGGTCGACGAGGCCGCGGGTCCCGAGCCGGAGCCGGAGCCCGCCCCGCAGGCCCCGCCGGCCTCGGCCACCCCGGTCACGGCCCCGGTGGCCCCGCCGGCCCCGGTGTCCTCCGAGTCCGTGACGACGGCGCAGGTCTCGCACCAGCCGCCGCCCTCCCCTGCCTTCCCGGTGCCTCCGCAGCACTCTCCGGGCTACGGGTATCCGCCGGCCCCGGCGACGCAGCCGGCGCCGCCCTCGCAGCCCGCGTACGGCTATCCGCAGCCGGTGGCGGCCGCGGCCGGGGCTGCGGACCCGGCGTTCCGCATGCCGCCGCAGGGCCCCCAGTTCATCGGGCGGTGACCCGGGGCGGGCGCCTCGCTCAGGGGCGCTCGCCCACCTTGGGCTTGTAGCCCCGGCCCCACTGCAGGCCCCAGCCGTACAGCCGGTCCAGCTCGGACTGGAATCCGTACACGAACTTCACCTCGCGCCGTACGACGAGGTCGCCCTTGACGTTCTCGATGGAGACGACGGCGCAGGAGCGGGCCTGCGGGGCGCGCTCGTCGAGGCTGATCTCGATGCGCGGCCCGTTGCTCGGGTACAGCGTGACGATGGCGTGGGTACGGTCGAACGCCGGCGTCTGGTCGTAGATGTAGACGAACACCAGCAGGCGTTTGATGGCGTCGCGGTGGTCGAGATTGACGTAGATCGTCTCGCCCGACGCCGAGCCGAACCGGTCGTCCCCGCTGAGCTTCACGTACGGCGGCGCGTTCAGGTCCCCGAAGAAGCTGCCCAGCGGCTGGACGACGCCCTTGTCGCCGTCCTTCAGCTCGTACAGGCAGCCGAGGTCCAGGTCGACGTTGACCATCGACTGGGTGTGCGCCTGGACGACGTCCGGCTTGAACATGCGGGACGGATGGCGCAGCAGGCTGCTGCGCTCCGGCCCGCCGAGGTCCGTGGTGCGCATCCGCCAGGACAGGTTCACGCGCAGGTTGCCGGTCGCGGCGCCCTGCTTGGACAGGGAGACCGCGGGGTGCCGCTTGGTCAGCTCGATCGCGTTGGTCGCGGCGCTGCCCGAGTCGAAGTCGAACTGCGCCGAGCGCCCGCTCCACAACCGGTCCCAGAAGGACATCTCCGCCCCCAGATTCAGTGGTCCTCCACATGCCGACGGGGCGGCCGCGGAGGACTCGTCCTCGTACGGCCGCCCCGTCCAGAGCGTTCCAGAAATGACCCCCGGGTCAAACCCCGGACGTCACCTCGGCTTTGTCCGTGCTGCCGCCCTCCTCGGCCGCGAGGCGCTTGTTGCGCCGCACCGACGAGAAGAAGGACCAGGCGATCAGGACGACACCGACGAGACCGGTGATGATCTCGTGGATCTCGTACTGGATGGTGACCAGGAGGATCACGGCGAGGGCGCCGATCGCGTAGTGCGCGCCGTGCTCCAGGTACACGTAGTCGTCCAGGGTGCCCTGGCGGACCAGGTAGACCGTGAGCGACCGGACGTACATGGCGCCGATGCCGAGGCCGAGCGCCATGAGGACGATGTCGTTGGTGATCGCGAAGGCACCGATGACGCCGTCGAAGGAGAAGGACGCGTCGAGGACCTCGAGGTAGAGGAACATGAAGAACGCGGCCTGGCCGGCCAGCAGCACCGCGGACTTGGGCTTGCCCTCGCGTGCGGCGCGCTCCTCCTCCTCGTGCTCGCGCTCTTCCTCCTCCTCCAGGCGGTTCTCGAAGAAGCTGGAGAGGCCGCCGACGATCAGGTACGTGATGAGGCCGCCGACGCCCGCGAGGAGGACGGTGGCCTGCTTGTCGACGTGGGCGCCGCCGTGCTGGTGCGCGTTGAGCGCGACGGTCAGGGAGGCGACGAGCAGGACGATCAGCGCGATGCAGACCGAGAGCATGTCGACCTTGCCGAGCTTGGCCAGCGGCCGCTCGATCCAGCGCAGCCACTGGATGTCCCGCTCCTCGAAGATGAAGTCGAGGAAGATCATCAGCAGGAACATGCCACCGAAGGCGGCGATGGACGGGTGCGCGTCCGTGACCAGCTGCTGATAGCGGTCGGGCTGGTTGAAGGCCAGGTCGACGGCCTCGATCGGGCCCATCTTGGCGCTGATCGCGACGATGACGACGGGGAAGACGAGGCGCATGCCGAAGACGGCGATGAGCACGCCGATCGTGAGGAAGATCTTCTGCCAGAAGGCATTCATCTTCTTCAGGATCCCGGCGTTGACGACCGCGTTGTCGAAGGACAGAGAGATCTCCAGGACCGCGAGAATCGCGACGACCCCGAAGGCTGTCCATCCGTCGTAGAACACCGCCGCGATCAAACCGAGCACGGTGATCGCGAACGACCAGCCGAAGGTTTTCAGAACCACTGGCTACCCCATCGTGTGTACGGGTTTCCCCGTGCTGGTTGTACGGGGCTCCCCCGCTCCGCGCACGGCTTTACGAAACATTGACTCCGAAGTCTAGAGCGATGCCCCGCAGCCCGGACGCGTACCCCTGACCGACCGCACGGAACTTCCACTCGCCGCCGTACCGGTACACCTCGCCGAAGATCATCGCCGTCTCCGTGGAGGCGTCCTCGGAAAGGTCGTAGCGCGCCAGTTCCTGACCGTCCGCCTGATTCACCACGCGGATGAACGCATTGCTGACCTGGCCGAAGGTCTGGCCCCTGTTGTCCGCGTCGTGAATGGACACCGGAAAAACGATCTTGTCGCAGCCGGCCGGAACGCGGGAAAGGTCGATGATGATCGACTCGTCGTCGCCGTCGCCCTCACCGGTCAGGTTGTCGCCGGTGTGCTCGACCGAGCCGTCGGGGCTGGTGAGCTGGTTGTAGAAGATGAACCACTCGTCGCCCATGACGCGGCCGCCGCTGCACAGCAGTGCGCTGGCGTCCAGGTCGAAGTCGGCTCCCGTGGTGGAACGCGCGTCCCAGCCGAGGCCCACCAGGACCTGGGCCAGATTCGGTGCGGCCTTGGAGAGGGAGACATTGCCCCCCTTGGCGAGCGTGACGCCCATGATCGTGGTCCTCCCCGATGTGGAACGGTGCTGTGGTCGAGCGCGTCCGGCGCCGCACTGCTGGAGTGCGGCGCCGGACGGTGTCTGGGTGGTGGTGGTCCGCTCAGACGTTGACGCCGAAGTCCTGCGCGATGCCGCGCAGACCCGAGGCATACCCCTGGCCGACGGCGCGGAACTTCCACTCCGCCCCGTTGCGGTACAGCTCGCCGAAGACCATGGCGGTCTCCGTCGAGGCGTCCTCGGAGAGGTCGTAACGGGCGATCTCGGCGCCGCCCGTCTGGTTCACGACGCGGATGAACGCGTTGCGCACCTGTCCGAAGGACTGCTGTCGGTTCTCGGCGTCGTAGATCGAGACCGGGAACACGATCTTGTCGACGTCGGCGGGCACGGCCGCGAGGTTGACCTTGACCTGCTCGTCGTCGCCCTCGCCCTCACCGGTCAGGTTGTCACCGGTGTGCTCGACCGAGCCGTCCGCGCTCTTCAGGTTGTTGAAGAACACGAAGTCCTGGTCGTTGCGTACCTTGCCCTCGGCGTTCGTCAGAATGGCGCTGGCGTCGAGGTCGAAGTCCGTACCCGTCGTGGTACGGACGTCCCAACCGAGGCCCACGACGACCGCCGTGAGGCCCGGAGCCTCCTTGCTCAGCGATACGTTGCCGCCCTTGCTGAGGCTGACTCCCACGAGTCCTCCCTGTGGTCTGAGGGGCGGGGAGCCCCCGTAGTGCGTCTGGCATCGGATCAACGTCTGGATCCTAGTGAGGGGTTCCCGTACCCCGCGAGAGTTCCCGCAGGGTGTCGCCCCCTCGACCGCGCTCGGGCGCGGCTCAGAGCGCGTCGATCGCCCGGACGTACTCGTTCAGGTCACGCGCGTCGGGCAGCGCGTTGACGACGGTCCACTGGACGACGCCCTCCTTGTCGATGATGAAGGTGCCGCGCACCGCGCAGCCCTTCTCCTCGTCGAAGACGCCGTAGGCGCGGGAGGCCTCGCCGTGCGGCCAGAAGTCGCTGAGCAGCGGGTACTCGAGGCCCTCCTGCTCGGCGAAGACCCGCAGGGAGAACGGGGAGTCGTTGGAGACGGCGAGCAGCTGCACGTCGTCGTTGACGAACTTGGGCAGCTCGTCGCGCAGGGCGCAGAGCTCGCCGGTGCAGACCCCGGTGAAGGCGAACGGGTAGAAGAGCAGCACCACGTTCTTCTCGCCCCGGAAGTCCGAGAGCTTCACGGTCTCGCCGTGCTGGTTCTTGAGCTCGAAGTCCGGAGCCTTGGTGCCGACGGCGATCGCCATGGTGAAGCTTCCTCTCGGTGGGGCTGTTCGGGTGGGTTCAGCGTAGTTGGCGGGGGGTTCGGCGCGTGGCGCGGGCTCCGGGAACGGGTGAGGCCCCCGGGGGCGCGACGGTGCGCGCCCCCGGGGGCCCTTCTCTTCTGGTCCCGTTCGCCGGGCCGGCTCAGCGCTTCTTGGCGGCCGCCTTCGGCGTGGCCAGCCGGCTGCCGGTCCAGTCCTTGCCGGCGCTGACGCTCTTGGCGGCGGTGAGACCGGCGGTGGTGGCGGCCTCCCCGATCTCGCTGGGCTCGACGTAGCCGTCACGGCCCGTCTTCGGCGTCAGGAGCAGGATGGAGCCGCCTTCCTCCATGTACGCGATGGCATCCACCAGCGCATCGGTAAGGTCCCCGTCGTCCTCACGGAACCAGAGCACCACGGCGTCAGCCACGTCGTCGTAGTCCTCGTCGACGAGCTCGGAGCCGATGACTTCCTCGATGCTCTCGCGGAGCTCCTGATCGACGTCGTCGTCGTAGCCGATCTCCTGGACCACCTGGTCGGGCTGGAAACCGAGCCTCTCGGCAAGGTTCTTCTCCGCGTGGTCCGCGGTCGCGCTCACGGATTGCCTCCTGATCATGTTTACGAAAGTTCTTGGGTTGTCTGGGTGTCCCCAGAGCCTCGCGCACGCGCGAAGCGTTGGCCGTAGTCCACACGTGCGCGACGGATCGCGCAAGTACCCGGCTGCCGAGACCGCCTAAACGGTGACGTTCCGGGCCGTCTCACCCCAACCTCAGTCAAGGATCCCCGCCGGTTCGTGATCTATGCCACACCAGCTTGAGCGTATCGTTGCGATTTGTTCGCGGCACCGCGAATACCTCGCGGTAGAGATGACGATTCGGTTTCCAAGGTCCACGATGGACTCGGCGCAAACCGACAGTGGAACAGTGGCATCACCGACAGTGAGGGAACAGCGTGGCTTCCGGATCCGATCGCAACCCGATCATCATTGGCGGTCTTCCCAGCCAGGTCCCGGACTTCGATCCAGAAGAGACCCAGGAGTGGCTCGACTCCCTGGACGCCGCGGTCGACGAACGCGGCCGGGAGCGGGCCCGGTACCTGATGCTCCGGCTCATCGAGCGGGCCCGCGAGAAGCGCGTGGCCGTGCCCGAGATGCGCAGCACGGACTACATCAACACGATCGCGACCAAGGACGAGCCGTACTTCCCCGGCAACGAGGAGATCGAGCGCAAGGTCCTCAACGCGACGCGGTGGAACGCCGCGGTGATGGTGTCCCGCGCGCAGCGCCCGGGGGTGGGCGTCGGCGGCCACATCGCCACCTTCGCGTCCTCGGCCTCCCTGTACGACGTGGGCTTCAACCACTTCTTCCGCGGCAAGGACGAGGGCGACGGCGGTGACCAGGTCTTCTTCCAGGGGCACGCCTCGCCCGGCATCTACGCCCGCGCCTACCTCCTGGACCGGCTCACCGAGGACCAGCTCGACGGCTTCCGCCAGGAGCACTCGAAGGCGCCCAACGGCCTGTCCTCGTACCCGCACCCGCGCCTGATGCCGGACTTCTGGGAGTTCCCGACCGTGTCGATGGGCCTCGGCCCGCTCGGTGCGATCTTCCAGGCCCGGATGAACCGCTACATGGAGGCGCGCGGCATCGCCGACACCTCCAAGTCGCATGTGTGGGCCTTCCTCGGCGACGGCGAGATGGACGAGCCGGAGTCGCTCGGCCAGCTGTCGATCGCGGCCCGCGAGGGCCTCGACAACCTGACCTTCGTCGTCAACTGCAACCTGCAGCGGCTCGACGGCCCGGTGCGCGGCAACGGCAAGATCATCCAGGAGCTGGAGTCGCAGTTCCGCGGCGCCGGATGGAACGTCATCAAGCTGGTCTGGGACCGCAGTTGGGACCCGCTGCTGGCGCAGGACCGCGACGGCACGCTGGTCAACCGGCTCAACACGACGCCGGACGGCCAGTTCCAGACGTACGCCACCGAGACCGGCGCGTACATCCGCGAGCACTTCTTCGGCGACGACCACCGGCTGCGCGCCATGGTCGAGAACATGTCCGACAAGGAGATCCTGCACCTGGGGCGCGGTGGCCACGACCACCGGAAGATCTTCGCCGCGATGACGGCCGCCAAGGAGCACAAGGGGCAGCCGACGGTCATCCTGGCGCAGACCGTCAAGGGCTGGACGCTCGGCCCGAACTTCGAGGGCCGCAACGCGACGCACCAGATGAAGAAGCTCACGGTCGACGACCTGAAGGGCTTCCGCGACCGGCTGCACCTGCCGATCACCGACAAGCAGCTCGAGGACGGCCTGCCGCCGTACTACCACCCGGGCCGCAAGTCGGAGGAGATCCAGTACATGCACGACCGCCGGCAGTCGCTCGGCGGGTACGTGCCGACGCGCGTGGTGCGGGCGAAGCCGCTCCAGCTGCCGGACGACAAGACCTACGCGAACGTGAAGAAGGGCTCGGGCCAGCAGTCCATCGCGACGACCATGGCCTTCGTCCGGCTCCTCAAGGACCTGATGCGGGACAAGGAGATCGGCAAGCGGTTCGTGCTGATCGCGCCCGACGAGTACCGCACATTCGGCATGGACGCGTTCTTCCCGAGCGCGAAGATCTACAACCCGCTCGGCCAGCAGTACGAGTCCGTGGACCGCGAGCTGCTGCTCGCGTACAAGGAGTCGCCGACCGGGCAGATGCTGCACGACGGCATCTCGGAGGCGGGCTGCACGGCCTCGCTGATCGCGGCGGGCTCGGCCTACGCGACGCACGGCGAGCCGCTGATCCCGGTCTACGTCTTCTACTCGATGTTCGGCTTCCAGCGCACCGGCGACCAGTTCTGGCAGATGGCCGACCAGCTGTCCCGCGGCTTCGTGCTCGGCGCGACGGCCGGCCGCACCACGCTGACCGGTGAGGGCCTCCAGCACGCGGACGGCCACTCCCAGCTGCTCGCCTCGACCAACCCGGCGTGCGTGGCCTACGACCCGGCGTACGGGTACGAGATCGCGCACATCGTCCAGGACGGTCTGCGCCGCATGTACGGGCCGACGGCCGACGGCAGGCCCGGCGAGGACGTCTTCTACTACCTGACCGTCTACAACGAGCCGATCCAGCAGCCCGCGGAGCCGGACGACGTGGACGTCGAGGGCATCCTCAAGGGCATCCACCGCATCAGCGCCGGCTCCGCCGGCACGATCCCGGCGCAGATCATGGCGTCCGGTGTCGGCGTGCCGTGGGCGCTGGAGGCGCAGCGGATCCTCGCGGAGGAGTGGAACGTGCGGGCCGACGTCTGGTCCGCGACCTCCTGGAACGAGCTGCGGCGCGAGGCCGTCGAGGTGGAGCGGCACAACCTGCTGCACCCGGAGGAGGAGCAGCGCGTCCCGTACGTCACGCGGAAGCTGTCCGGGGCGCAGGGGCCGTTCGTCGCGGTCTCGGACTGGATGCGGTCGGTGCCGGACCAGATCTCGCGGTGGGTGCCGGGTACGTACCAGTCCCTGGGGGCGGACGGGTTCGGGTTCGCCGACACGCGGGGGGCGGCGCGGCGGTACTTCCACATCGACGCGCAGTCCGTCGTCGTGGCGGTGCTCACGGAGCTGGCGCGGGACGGGAAGGTCGATCGCTCCGTGCTGAAGCAGGCGATCGACCGGTATCAGCTGCTGGACGTCACGGCTGCCGATCCGGGTTCGGCGGGTGGCGACGCGTAGGGCTTGACGGGTCGGTGCGGGGAGCTTCGCGTTGTCGGCTGCGGGCCGGTGGGGCTTCTCGCGCAGTTCCCCGCGCCCCTGAAATGCAGACGCTTCGCGTCGCATTTCCCCGACGGGGCACCGCCCCGATGGAGATCACGCACGAAGTGCGCATCTCCAGGGGCGCGGGGAACTGCGCGGCCCGCCCCCACCGGGGCCGCAGACAGCTACGGACCTCAGTTCTCCCAGATTTTGAAAGCCCGTACTCGGTACGGGCTTTCGGGCTCGTACGTGCCGCTGCCGGGGTAGGTCTGGAACTCTCCGGTCTCGGCGCAGGACGCGGACTGGTACGTGGTCACGGGGCGGCCCGTGCGGTTGGCGAGGGAGGACGCGCTGACGCCCGGTGGCAGCGCGGTGCAGCTCTCGATGTCGGTGCCGGACAGTTCGTAGACGTGCCGGGCGCCCTTGAAGTCCTGCTTCGACCAGAGGCAGAGCTCGCCCTTGGCGCAGGCGCCGAGCGCGGGCGGGGCCGCCGCCGTGGCCGGGCCGCCGGTGAGGGCCGTGGCGGCCAGGGCGAGCGCGGAGACGGTGAGCGCGGTCGTGGATGTACGCATGGGTCAACCCCCTTGGTGTGCCGATCAGTTGCCGGGCCGACTCTGGCGGCCTTGATCGACTTCGGGGAAGGGGCCGGCCGGGTGCGTCACCCGGATAAGCGAAAGCCCCCAGGGAGAACCCTGGGGGCTTGACGCGGGGCGCGGTCAGATGTGGGCCGCGCCGGCTCCCGCCTCGGCGTTCTCGCCGCGCTTGGTGAGGAGCGCGACCAGCACCGCGAAGGCGGCGACGGCGGCGGCCACCAGGCAGGCCAGACCCATCCCGGACATGAACGTGTCGTGCGCGACCTGCGTGATCTGCGCGGCGACCGGGGCCGGGGTGCCCGGCGGGACCGGGGCGACGCCGACCTGGACCGCTTCGGAGACCTGGTCGAGCTGGGCGGGCGGGAGCTCGGGGAGCTTGGCCGCCGCCCAGTTGCCCGGCAGGTCGCTGTCGACCTTGGAGGCCATGACGGCGCCGAGGACGGCCGTGCCGAGGCTGCCGCCGATCTGCATGGCGGCCTGCTGGAGTCCGCCGGCGACACCGGACAGCTCCATCGGCGCGTTGCCCACGATGACCTCGGTGGCGCCGACCATGACCGGGGCGAGGCCCAGACCGAGCAGGGCGAACCAGACGGACATGACGCCGCTGCCGGTGCCCGGCTCCAGCGTCGACATGCCGTACATGGCGATCGCGGTGAGCGCCATGCCGCCGGCGAGCGGGATGCGCGGGCCGGCCTTGGTGATCAGGGCTCCGGCCAGCGGGGAACCGACGATCATCATGCCGGTGAGCGGCAGCAGGTGCAGACCGCTGTCGATCGGGCTCATCCCGTGCACGTTCTGGAGGTAGAACGTCACGAAGAACAGGCCGCCCATGAAGGCGATGGCCATGAGGACCATCAGGACCACACCGGCGGACAGCGCCACCGAGCGGAACAGGCCGAGCGGGATGAGCGGCTCGGAGACGAAGTTCTCCCACACCGCGAACAGCAGGAAGCAGAGCACGGAGCCGGCGATGAACGCCCAGGTGAGGCCGTCGCCCCAGCCCCAGGTCGGGGCCTTGATGAGGGCCCAGACGAGACAGAACATCGCGCCGGAGAGCAGCAGGATGCCCAGGACGTCGAAGGAGCGCGGCGCGTTCTGCGCGCGGTGGTCGAGCAGGATGAACAGGCCGAGGACGAGGGCGATCACGCCGACCGGCACGTTGATGAAGAACACCGACTGCCAGCTGACGTGCTCGACGAGCACACCGCCGAGGATCGGGCCGCCCGCGGTGGAGGCGCCGATCACCATGCCCCAGATGCCGATCGCCATGTTCAGCTTCTCGGCCGGGAACGTGGCGCGCAGCAGGCCGAGCGCGGCGGGCATGAGGAGCGCGCCGAACAGGCCCTGGAAGACGCGGAACGTGATGACGAACGCGATGCTGTCGGACAGTCCGATGGCGCCGGACGCGGCGGCGAAGCCGACCACGCCGATGAGGAAGGTCTGCCGGTGACCGAAGCGGTCGCCGAGCTTGCCCGCGGTGATCAGGGTGACCGCGAGGGCGAGGAAATAGCCGTTGGTGATCCACTGGACGTCGGCGAAGCTCGCGTCGAGCTTGTCCTGGATGACCGGGTTGGCGATGGCGACGATGGTGCCGTCGAGGGCGACCATCATGACGCCGATCGCGACGGCGAACAGGGTCAGCCAGGGGTGCCCCCGCAGCCCCCTGGCCGGTGCGGGGTCCGGCGCCGCGGCGGGTTCCGGTATCCGGTCCGCCTTGTCGATGGTGATCCGACTAGTCATGCGGGACACGCTAGTGACAGCCTCTGACAGTTGACAAAGCATTTCACAAGTCGGTAACTGTCAGGTCGCTCACACTATGCTGAACTGCGAGAACAGCCGGAGAGACGACCAGGGCGGCCGGATTGAACCTGCGTGAACTCAAGAAGGCGCGCACCCGGGACGCGCTGCTGCGAGCCGCGCTCGAGCTGTACACGACCCAGGGGTACGAGCGGACGACCGTCGACGAGATCGCCGAGCGCTGCGAGGTCTCCCAGCGCACCTTCTTCCGCTACTTCGCGAACAAGGAGGAGGCCGCCTTCGCCGTCCAGGAGATGGTGGAGTCGCGCTACGTCGCCGCCCTGCGCGAACGGCCCGCGCACGAGGGCCCCTTGGAGGCGCTGCGCGGCACGGTCCTCGGCACCTGGGACGACCTGAACCGCTCGATCGCGGAGGTCATCCCGGTCGAACTCCACATGCGCGCCTACCGGATGATCGAGTCGACGCCCGCCCTGCTCGCCGCGCATCTGCGCCGCTCCGTCGAGCTGGAGGAGCAGGTCGCGCGGGTGATCGCCGAGCGCGAGGGCGTCGACGTCGACGCCGACCCCCGGCCGCGCGTGGCGGTGGCCGCGTTCAGCGGCGTGATGCGGCTCACCGGGCGGCTGTGGGGCGCCGGCGAGGACATGAGCGTGGAGGCGATCAGGGCGCTCACCGAGTCCTGCCTCGACCAGCTCGGTCCCGCGCTCGGGGCGCGATGGCGCGGTGACGACGCGTGACACGGCGCCCCTACGCAACGTGAGGCCCTGACAGCAACTACGCCCGGTTTTACCCAAATACACCCCCGGAAACGTGATCTGCCTCACCCGCTGCACGGAGCGCGACGCGCTTCTCCTAGGGTGTCCCGCAGTGACTTCCTTCGACTCCTCCCCCCAACTCAACGTCTGGCGCGCGCTGCTCGCTCTGGCCGTCGTGTTCATCATGCTGGCGACCACCGGCTGGACGGCGGTGCGTCACCACCGGGGAGCCGACTCCCCGCTGCGGACCGCGCTCTCCTCCTGGGAGCACGGCCGGCTGAACGGACACGCCCTGCCCGCGCCCGACGGCTCCCCCACCCGCCTCGCGCACTTCTTCGCCTCGCTCACCCCCCACCAGCGCGGCCTGCTCGCCGACCGCTATCCCCTCGCGGTCGGCAACATGAACGGCGCGCCCGTCTCCCTGCGCTACCGCGCCAACCGGATCGCGCTCGACAAGGCGCGCGAGGTCGAACGCGGCCGCATCCACGACAACCGCCTGTCCGCGGTCGGTCACGCCGACGCCAAGGAGCGCATGAAGCGCTTCGCGCTGCTGGCCCGGCCCGACCGCAAGATCCTCGCCTTCGACCCCATGGGCACCGGCCGGGTCGCCGAGGTCTTCGGCGACCTCGACACGGCCCGCCGGGTCTCCGTCGTGGTGCCCGGCGTCGACACGACGGTGCTGACGTTCCAGCGCACCGCCCGCAAGTACTCCGCCCCCGTCGGCATGGCCCGCTCGCTGTACGCGGCCGAGCGCGAGGCCGATCCGACGGCCCGGACCGCCGTCATCGCCTGGGCCGACTACACGGCCCCGGCCGGGCTCGGCGTCGACGCGGCGACCTCGATGCGGGCGGACGACGGGGCGGTGCGGCTCAACGCGATGCTGCGCGGGCTGCCCGGCCGCTCCTCGGTCGCCCTGTACTGCCACAGCTACGGCTCCGTCGTCTGCGGGGTCGCGGCACGCGGCCTGCCCTCACGGGTCAGCGACATCGCGGTGGCCGGCAGCCCCGGGATGCGGGCCGCGCACGCCTCGGGCCTCGGCACCAAGGCCCGCGTGTGGGCCACCCGCGACAAGGACGACTGGATCGCGGACGTCCCGAACATGGAGCTCGGCGGCCTCGGCCACGGCGCCGACCCGGTCGCGTCGGGCTTCGGCGCGCGGGTCTTCGCGGCCGGCGACGCCCAGGGGCACACCGGGTACTTCGTGCCCGGCACGGAGAGCCTGCGGAACTTCGCGGAGATCGGGACTGGCGCGTACCGATCGGTGAGCTGTGCCGACGGGAACGAGGGCTGCCGGAAGTGATTTTCCGGTGCCGGCGCCTTCCGACGCGCGTAGAGAGCGGTGGAACAGTGGTCCGACGCGACAGGCGACGGAGGGACGCGTGCCGCATACGATGAGCCGCATGGGTGACGTACTGGCCGGATTTCATGCCGCCTGGGAGTTCGCGTCCGACTCCGTGCTCATCCGCTTCGAACGGGGGATCCGCACGCCGAGGCTGCTCCAGGCACTCGGCGAGCGCCGTATCCCGCTGGAAGCGATCACGGGGGTGACGCTGACGCCGGGCAAGCGCGGCACCGTCGTGCTGCAGGCGGTGCCACGACCGGGTGCCGACCCGCTGATGGACGCGGCGGCCGGGCAGCTCAAGGAGGGGTGCGACCCCTATCGCCTCGTGCTGCCCGCGGAGCGGGAGACGCTTGCCGAGTACTACGCGGACGAGCTGCGGGCGCGGCTCCTCGACGACGGGTCGGCCGCGGCCGACTTCCTGGTCGATCCCCCGAAGGCGCCGCTCCACTTCAAGGCGTACGACGGCAAGGCCACCTTCGACGGCGCCGCGGTGTCGTTCCGCTGGTTCTGGACGGGCGCGTCCTCCGCGAAGTGGAAGGCGGGCGACAAGACCTTCCCGGTCAGCGAGCTGAGCGGGGTCGAGTGGCGCTCCCCCGAGCTGTTCGAGGGGCATCTGCGCCTCGTGCCGCGGGACGCGGGGCTCGACGAGCGGCCCGGGCAGGCCGACCAGGACCCGGCCGCGGTCGTCTTCGGGCTCGGCTACGGTCCGGTCCACGAGTCGCTGCCGTTCGCCGCGTCCGTGCTGGCCGCCGTGCGCTCGGCGAGCCCGTCCGGGGCGCCGCCCGCCCGGCGCGACCCGGCGGACATCGCCGACCGGATCCGGCATCTCGGCGAGCTGCACCAGGCGGGGCTGGTCACGGACGCGGAGTTCTCCTCGAAGAAGGCGGAGCTCCTCGCGGAGCTGTGACCCGCGTCAGCCGTTCCCCCTGCCGTACAGGTCGATCTTGAAGTCGAGGACGGCGAGGGTGTCCTGGAGCTCGGCGATCCGGTTCAGCACGTCCCGGCGGGTCGACTCCAGCAGTTCCCGGCGCTCGTCGAAGGTGTGCTCGCCGAGCCGTACGAGCTCCGCGTACCGGACCATGTGGGCCACCGGCATCCCGGTGAGCCGCAGTTTGCCGACGAAGGCGAGCCAGTCGAGGTCGCGGTTGCTGTAGCGGCGCTGCCCGGTGTGCGAGCGGTCGACGTCGGGCAGCAGCCCGATCCGCTCGTACCAGCGCAGGGTGTGCGCGGTCAGTCCCGTGCAGGCGACGACCTCGCTGATGGTGTAGCGGTCCTGGCCGTCGGGCCGCGGATGCCCCTCCGGCGCCGAGGCACAGACGTCGACCTTGGTCTGGGTGGATTCGGGCGTGGTCTCCATCACCGTCATGACCCCACGCTAGAACCTTCGAGCGCACTCCAGGCAAGCATCCGGCGACACGCGCCGCCCGGCTCCGCGCCGAAACGCGCACGACAACCCGACCGGGCGTCGTTACGGTGCCGGTCATGTCTCTCGTCCGCCGTGCCGTCCCCGAGGACGCCGAAGAACTCGTCCGGCTCCGCAAGATCATGCTCGACGCGATGAGCCCGAGCCGGGACGTGGGCTGGCAGCCGGCCGCCCTCACCACCCTGCGCCGTCACCTCGCCTCCCCCGACGGGGAGTTGGCCGCGTTCGTGGTGGACGCCCCGGACGGTTCCGGGACGCTGGCCGCCTGCGCGGCGGGCAGCGTGCACCAGGGCCTGGGCGGTCCCGGGAACCCCGCGGGCCTCTCCGGTCACGTCTTCAACGTCTGCACGGATCCCGGGCACCGCCGCCGCGGCTACTCCCGCCACTGCCTGGAGGCGCTGCTCGGCTGGTACCGGGAGCGCGGCGTGCCCCGGATCGACCTGCTCGCGACCGCGTCCGGCGAGCCGCTGTACGCCTCCCTCGGCTTCGAGCGGACCCCCGCTCCCGCCATGCGGCTCACGCTTTAGGCTCGTGGGCATGGAGAGCCTCGCCTTGATCGAGAACTGGCCGGTGCCCACCGCCGCCGCGGCCGTCGTACGTGCCGACGGAAGCGTCCTGGGCAGCCACGGGCCGACGGAGCACCGGTTCCCGCTGGCCTCGGTGACCAAGCCGCTCGCCGCCTACGCCGCCCTCGTCGCGTACGAGGAGGGGGCCGTGGAGCTGGACGAGCCGGCCGGGCCCGAGGGGTCGACCGTGCGGCACCTGCTCGCGCACACCAGCGGGCTCGCCTTCGACGAGCACCGGGTGACCTCGGCGCCGGGCACCCGGCGGCTGTACTCGAACGCCGGGTTCGAGGTGCTCGGGGACCACATCGCGAAGGCGACCGAGATCCCGTTCGCGGACTATCTGCGGCAGGCCGTGTTCGAGCCGCTGGGCATGAAAGACAGCTCGCTGGAGGGGTCGCCGGCCAAGGACGGGGTGTCGACCGTCGCCGACCTCGTGCGCTTCGCCGCCGAGGTGCAGGCGCCGCGCCTGCTCGACCCGCGCACCGTCGCCGAGGCGATGACCGTGCAGTACCCGGGCACGAAGGGCGTCCTGCCGGGGTACGGGCACCAGAACCCCAACGACTGGGGGCTCGGTTTCGAGATCCGGGACCACAAGTCGCCGCACTGGACCGGCGGTTCGTCCTCGCCGCGCACCTTCGGCCACTTCGGCCAGTCCGGCACGTTCCTGTGGGTCGACCCGGCGGCGGGCGTGGCGTGCGTCGCGCTCACGGACCGCGCGTTCGGCCCGTGGGCGGCCGAGGTGTGGCCGCCCTTCACGGACGCCGTGCTCGCCGAGCTCTGACCGCCCTAGGTCATCTCCCAGACCAGCAGCTGGGCCGGTGTCGTCGCCAGCGCCTCCGGGCCGTCCTCGTCGGTGAGGCGCGCGGCGTCGCCCGGCGCCAACTCCGCGTCCCCGAGCATCACTTCGCCGTCCACCACGTGGACGTAGACGTACGGGGCCGCGGGCAGCCGGGTGCGCTCGCCCGCGGCCAGGCGCCGCACGTGCAGCAGCGCGCCCGCCTCCGGTACGTCGTACGGGGTGGAGTCGGCGATGCCGCGCACCACCTCGTAGCGGGGCTCGCCGCCGGGGTCGCGGGGCGCCAGCCACATCTGCAGGAAGGTGAGCGGCGCGCTGGTCGAGTCGTTGCGCTCGACGTGCCGGACGCCGCCGCCGGAGCTGAGGTGCTGCACGTCGCCGGGCCGCACGACCGTCTCGTGGCCCGCCGAGTCGCGGTGGGTCAGCTCGCCGCGCACGACCCAGGTGATGATCTCGGTGTGGCTGTGCGGATGCTCGGAGAAGCCGGCGCCGGGTCCGAGCCGCTCCTCGTTGCAGGCCAGGATCGCGCCGAAGCGCAGGTTGTCCGGGTCGTAGTGCGGGCCGAAGGAGAACGCGTGGCGGGACTCGATTCCGGCCTCGGGCTCGCCTCCCGGATAGCGCTCGCCCGCCCTGCGTATGTCTCTCACGCCTCCACGGTAGCCCGGCGTCCGCGGCCCGTACCGAAGTCCGGCAGGACCCTCCACTCCGCCGGGCCGCCCTGATAAGGCAGTCTTGTCCCGTGCCCCAATCGGAATCAGCGCAGCCCTCATCGAACGAACCGGCGGACCGCCACCCGGAAGCCCCTGCGGCGCCTCACTCCCACGAGGCGACCCTGAAGCGTCTGGAGAAGTCGTCCGGAGCGCTCGCCGCGCAGGCGATCACGCGCATGGACGAGATGCTGCCCTGGTACCGGGCCATGCCGCCGGAGAACCGGTCGTGGATCGGTCTGGTCGCCCAGGCCGGCATCGCCGCGTTCACCGAGTGGTTCCGGCACCCGGACGCCCCGCAGGCCATCTCCACCGACGTGTTCGGCACGGCCCCGCGCGAGCTGACCCGGGCGATCACCCTGCGCCAGACCGTGGAGATGGTGCGCACCACCATCGAGGTCATGGAGTCGGCCATCGACGAGGTGGCCGCGCCGGGCGACGAGAGCGTGCTGCGCGAGGCGCTGCTCGTCTACGCGCGCGAGATCGCCTTCGCGACCGCCCAGGTGTACGCACAGGCCGCGGAGGCCCGGGGCGCGTGGGACGCGCGCCTGGAGTCCCTCGTGGTGAACGCGGTGCTGTCCGGCGAGGCCGACGAGGGCGCCGTCAGCCGCGCCGCGGCGCTCGGCTGGAACTCCCCGGAGCACGTGTGCGTCGTCCTCGGCACCGCCCCCGACGGGGACAGCGAGCTGACCGTGGAGGCGATCCGGCGGGCCTCGCGGCACGCGAAGCTGCAGGTCCTGACCGGGGTGCTCGGCGACCGCCTCGTCGTCATCGCGGGCGGCAGCGACAATCCGCTGGCCGTCGCCAAGTCGCTGATCGGCCCGTTCGCGGCCGGTGCCGTGGTCGCCGGGCCCGTGGTGCCCGACCTGCTGGCGGCCACCCGGTCCGCGCAGGCCGCGGCCGCCGGCCTCAAGGCCTGCGGGGCCTGGCAGGACGCGCCGCGCCCCGTCCTCGCGGACGATCTGCTGCCGGAGCGCGCGATCGCGGGAGACCCGGCGGCGCGCGAGCAGCTGGTGGAGGAGATCTACAGACCGCTGGAGGAAGCGGGCTCGGCGCTCCTGGAGACGCTCAGTGTCTATCTGGAACAGGCGAGCAGTCTGGAGGGCGCGGCACGGATGCTGTTCGTGCACCCCAACACCGTTCGCTACCGGCTCCGACGTGTGACCGACGTCACCGGGTGGTCGCCCTCTGATGTCCGCTCGGCGTTCACCCTGCGCATCGCGCTGATTCTCGGACGGCTCGCCGACGTCGAATCTCAGCCGTAGTCAGGCATTGCCGTTTGTCGGGGGTCTACAATTCCCCCTTCGGTTCTTCGTCCCTGTCCCCACGGGCGGCCCGACCCGTCCCCAAGAGAGAGTGTGAGAGTGCTCGTACTCGTCGCTCCCGGCCAAGGCGCTCAGACGCCCGGCTTCCTGACTCCCTGGCTCGACCTCCCCGGCGCAGCGGACCGCGTCGCGGCCTGGTCCGACGCCATCGGACTCGACCTCGCCCACTACGGCACGCAGGCCGACGCGGACGCGATCCGTGACACGGCCGTCGCCCAGCCGCTGCTCGTCGCGGCCGGAATCCTCTCGGCGTCCGCGCTCGGTGACCTCGCCCCCGGCGCCGTGGCGGGCCACAGCGTCGGCGAGTTCACCGCCGCCGCGTTCGCCGGTGTCCTCGACGACACGGCCGCGCTGAAGCTCGTGCGCTCGCGCGGTCTGGCGATGGCCGAGGCCGCCGCGATCACCGAGACGGGCATGTCGGCGCTGCTCGGCGGCGACCCCGAGGTGACCGTCCCGCACCTGGAGAAGCTGGGCCTGACCGCCGCGAACGTGAACGGCGCGGGCCAGATCGTGGCCGCCGGCACGCTGGAGCAGCTGGCCGCGCTCGACGCCGACAAGCCCGAGGGCGTGCGCCGCGTGGTGCCGCTGAAGGTGGCCGGCGCGTTCCACACCGAGCACATGGCCCCGGCCGTGGCGACGCTGGAGGAGGCCGCCAAGGCGCTGGCCCCGGCCGACCCCACGGTCACGTACGTGTCGAACAAGGACGGCCGGGCCGTCGCGACCGGCGCCGAGGTCGTGTCCCGGCTCGTCGGCCAGGTCGCGAACCCGGTCCGCTGGGACCTGTGCATGGAGACGTTCCAGGAGCTCGGCGTCACCGCGCTGATCGAGGTGTGCCCCGGCGGCACGCTCACCGGCATCGCCAAGCGCGCCCTGCCCGGCGTGAAGACCCTCGCCCTGAAGACCCCCGACGACCTCGACGCGGCCCGCGCCCTGATCGCCGACGTTACGGCCTGAGAAGGAGATCCGAGCAGCATGTCGAAGATCAAGCCCAGCAAGGGTGCTCCGTACGCGCGGATCCTCGGCGTGGGCGGCTACCGCCCGACGCGGGTCGTGCCCAACGAGGTGATCCTCGAGAAGATCGACTCCTCCGACGAGTGGATCCGTTCGCGCTCCGGCATCTCCACGCGGCACTGGGCGAACGACGAGGAGACCGTCTCGATGATGTCGGTCGAGGCCTCCGGCAAGGCCATCGCCGACGCGGGCATCCGGCCCGAGCAGATCGGCGCCGTGGTCGTGTCGACGGTCTCGCACTTCGCGCAGACCCCGGCCATCGCGACGGAGATCGCGGACAGGCTGGGCACGCAGAAGGCCGCCGCGTTCGACATCTCCGCCGGCTGCGCCGGTTTCGGCTACGGTCTGACCCTGGCCAAGGGCATGATCGTCGAGGGCTCGGCGGAGTACGTCCTCGTCATCGGTGTGGAGCGGCTGTCGGACCTGACCGACCTGGAGGACCGCGCGACGGCCTTCCTGTTCGGTGACGGCGCCGGTGCCGTGATCGTCGGCCCCGCCCAGGAGCCCGCGATCGGCCCGACCGTGTGGGGTTCCGAGGGCGACAAGGCCGGCACGATCAAGCAGACGATGCCGTGGGACACCTTCCGTGTCGGCGACGTCGCGCAGCTGCCCCTCGACGAGTCGGGCAACGTCAAGTTCCCTGCGATCACGCAGGAGGGCCAGGCGGTCTTCCGCTGGGCCGTGTTCGAGATGGCGAAGGTCGCCCAGCAGGCGCTGGACGCGGCCGGAATCACCCCGGACGACCTGGATGTCTTCATTCCTCACCAGGCCAACGAGCGGATCATCGACTCGATGGTGAAGACTCTCAAGCTGCCGGAGCACGTCACGGTCGCCCGCGACGTGCGCACCACCGGCAACACCTCGGCCGCCTCGATCCCGCTCGCTATGGAGCGGCTCCTGGCGACCGGCGAGGCCAAGAGCGGCGACACCGCGCTCGTCATCGGCTTCGGGGCGGGTCTCGTGTACGCCGCCACGGTCGTTACCCTCCCCTAGGTGTCCCGCACCGGATCGTCAGGTCCGGACGGCACACCGCCCCACCTCTGGATACACACCGAAGGAGCGCCATCATGGCCGCCACTCAGGAAGAGATCGTCGCGGGTCTCGCCGAGATCGTGAACGAGATCGCCGGCATCCCCACCGAGGACGTCCAGCTGGACAAGTCCTTCACCGACGACCTGGACGTCGACTCGCTGTCCATGGTCGAGGTCGTCGTCGCCGCCGAAGAGCGCTTCGACGTCAAGATCCCGGACGACGACGTCAAGAACCTCAAGACCGTCGGCGACGCCACGAAGTACATCCTCGACCACCAGGCCTGAGCCGCCGGCTCAAGACCCTGAGGTCGGTCGCTCCGCCACCCGGCGGTGGCGCCGCTGAATCCCTCGTATCCGTTGGAGAAAGAATTCCTGTGAGCTCGACCAATCGCACCGTGGTCGTCACCGGTATCGGCGCAACCACACCGCTGGGTGGCGACGCGACGTCCACCTGGGAGGGCCTGGTCGCCGGACGTTCCGGCGTCAAGCCCCTCGAACAGGAGTGGGCCGCCGAGCAGGCGGTCCGCATCGCGGCTCCGGTCGCCGTGGACCCGAGCGAGGTCATCCCTCGCCCGCAGGCCCGCAAGCTGGATCGTTCCGCCCAGTTCGCTCTGATCGCCGCCAAGGAGGCGTGGGCCGACGCCGGCTTCACCGCCAAGGCCGGCGAGGACGAGAGCGTGGACCCCGACCGTCTGGGCGCCGTCATCGCGTCCGGCATCGGCGGCGTGACCACGCTGCTCGACCAGTACGACGTGCTGAAGGAGAAGGGCGTCCGCCGCGTCTCCCCGCACACCGTTCCGATGCTGATGCCCAACGGCCCGTCGGCCAACGTGGGCCTGGCCGTGAACGCCCGCGCGGGTGTCCACACCCCGGTCTCCGCCTGTGCGTCGGGCGCCGAGGCCATCGGCTACGGCATCGAGATGATCCGCACCGGCCGCGCCGACGTCGTCGTCTGCGGTGGCACGGAGGCGGCCATCCACCCGCTCCCCATCGCCGCGTTCGGCAACATGATGGCGATGTCGAAGAACAACGACGACCCGCAGGGTGCCTCGCGCCCCTACGACACCGGCCGGGACGGCTTCGTCCTCGGTGAGGGTGCCGGCGTCATCGTCCTGGAGTCCGCCGAGCACGCCGCCAAGCGTGGCGCCCGCGTCTACGCGGAGGCGGTCGGCCAGGGCATCTCCGCCGACAGCCACGACATCGTGCAGCCGGAGCCGGAGGGCCGCGGCATCGCGCAGGCCCTGCAGAACCTGCTGGACAACTCCGACCTGGACCCGGCCGAGATCGTGCACGTGAACGCGCACGCGACCTCGACGCCGGCCGGTGACGTGGCCGAACTGAAGGCGCTGCGCAAGGTCTTCGGCGACGACACGGACCACTTCGCGGTCTCCGCGACGAAGTCGATGACCGGGCACCTGCTCGGTGGCGCGGGCGGCATCGAGTCCGTCGCGTCGATCCTCGCCCTGTACCACCGGGTGGCTCCGCCGACGATCAACGTGGAGAACCTGGACCCCGAGGCCGCTGCCGCAGCGGACATCGTCCGCGGTGAGGCGCGCAAGCTGCCCGTCGAGGGCCGGATCGCCGCGCTGAACGACTCGTTCGGCTTCGGCGGCCACAACGTGGTGCTGGCGTTCAGGTCCGTCTGACCTGCCGTTCAGCGGTGAAGGGGCCCGCCGGGATTCGATCCCGGCGGGCCCCTTCGTCATTCCCGGCGCGCTACACGACCTGGTGGAGCCAGCGCACGGGTGCGCCCTCGCCCGCGTAGCGGAAGGGTTCCAGTTCGTCGTCCCAGGGCTTGCCGAGGAGGCGGGCGACCTCGGACTCCAGGTCGGTCTCGCCGCGCTGGGAGCGGGTCAGGGCGGCGCGCAGACGGTCCTCCGGGATCAGGATGTCGCCGTGCACACCGGTGACGGCGTGGAAGATGCCGAGTTCGGGTGTGGCGCTGTAGCGCTCGCCCTCGGCCGCCGCGCAGGGCTCGGCCGTGACCTCGAAGCGCAGCAGCTGCCAGCCGCGCAGTGCGGAGGCGAGTTGGGCGGCGGTACCGGCCTCGCCCCGCCAGGAGAACTCCGATCTCCAGGTGCCGGGCGCCGCGGGCTGTCTGATCCAGTCGAGACTGACGCGCGCACCGAGCACGCCCGCGACCGCCCACTCGACATGCGGGCACAGCGCGCGTGGCGCGGAGTGCACGTAGAGAACTCCACGTGTCGTCACCGGGACCTCCCGTGTCGACCGGATCGAAAAGACTCCGACAAAAAGGGGCAAATTTAACGTGTTGTAATTTAGCGGAACCGGTACAGCGAGATCTCACCGGACCGACCCGGGACCCCGGGGCGAGGCTATCGCGGAGCGGTGCAAGGAGTGTGTCGTACTGTCGGTCCCGGGGCGCACAAACTCCGACCTTTCACCCGGCGGGGCGCAACCCCGGCCCCGCGTACGGCGTCAGACGGGGCGGCAGGGTGTGCGCACGGCGGACGAAGCTTGACGACGGCGATTGACGGAGAGGACCACGGATGCGGGCGCGGAGTCACCGGGCGGTGGCCGGTGTGGTGGCGGGCGTCCTCGGTCTCTCGGCGCTGACGGCCTGTTCGGGCACGGCCGACACCTCGCAGGGCGCGCGCGGCACCCGTTCCTCGCCCTCGCCGTCCCCCTCCCCCACGCCGGCCTGGGACACGAGCCCGGAGTCGGTCGCCGCGGTGGGCGACTCGATCACGCGCGGCTTCGACGCGTGCAGCGTCCTGTCGGACTGCCCCGAGGTGTCGTGGGCGACGGGTTCGGACGCGCAGGTACGCAGTCTCGCGGTACGGCTGCTGGGCACGAGCCGCGCGCAGACGCACAGTTGGAACTACGCGCGCACCGGTGCCCGGATGGAGGACCTGCCGGCGCAGATGGCGCGGGCCGGGGCCCGCACCCCGGAACTGGTGACGGTGATGGCGGGGTCCAACGACGCGTGCCGGCCGACCGCCACGTCGATGACGCCGGTCAGCACGTTCCGGGAGGACTTCGAGAAGTCGCTGCGCCGGCTGCGCGAGGCGGCGCCGAAGGCGCAGGTCTACGTGATGAGCGTGCCGGACCTGAAGCGGCTGTGGTCCGAGGGCCGCGCCAGCGATCTGGGCAAGCAGGTGTGGAAGCTCGGGATCTGTTCGTCGATGCTGGCCGATCCGGACGCCCTGGACGCGGTCGCGGGGGCCCGGCGGGACCGGGTGCAGGAGCGCGTGATCGCGTACAACAAGGTGCTCGAGGACGTGTGCGCGCAGGACGAGCGGTGCCGGTACGACGGCGGCGCGGTCTTCGACTACCGGTTCGGGCAGCGGCAGTTGAGCCACTGGGACTGGTTCCATCCGAGCCGGGACGGGCAGGCGCGGCTCGCGGCGCTCGCGTACCGCGGGGTGACGTCGAGGGAGCCGGTGCGGGAACCCGGGGCGTGAGCCGGCGGGGCCCGGCGTAGGGTCCCGATCATGCGCAGCGAACTTTTCGGCACACTTTCCGACACCGATGAACTTCTCTCGTCCGATGTCCATCGCTGGACGCTCGAACGGGACGGGGTGCGGGTGCGCGTCCTGACGTACGGCGGGATCGTGCAATCGGTCGAGACGCCCGACCGGACGGGCGCGCGAGCCGACGTGGTGCTCGGGTTCGCTGATCTCGACGGCTATCTGAGGCACACGGGGCCGTACTTCGGGGCGCTGGTCGGCCGCTACGCGAACCGGATCGCCCAGGGCCGCTTCACGCTCGACGGGCACACGTACCCGCTCGCGCGGAACAACGGGCCGAACGCGCTGCACGGCGGTGAGCGCGGCTTCGACCGACACGTGTGGGCGGCGGAGCAGGCCGGTCCGTACGCGGTGCGGCTGAGCCGGGTGTCACCGGACGGCGAGGAGGGTTTCCCGGGCCGTCTGGAGGTGTCGGCGACGTACGCGCTGGAGGCGGGCGGGGCGTTGAGCATCACGTACGAGGCGGTCACCGACGCCCCGACGGTGGTGAACCTGACCAATCACACGTACTGGAACCTGGGCGGCACGGACGGGAAGGCGGGGAGCGCGGCCGGGCACGCGGTGCGGATCGACGGCGGGCGGGTGACCATGGCGGACGGCGATCTGGTGCCGACCGGTGAGCTGCTCGACGTGACCGGGACCCGCTTCGACTTCCGCGCCCCGCGGACGGCCGGGTCCGGGTACGACCACAACTACGTGCTGGACAAGGGCGTCACGGCCCGGGCGGTGGAGGTGGCAGGGCTGCACGACCCGGTGTCGGGGCGGACGCTGGGAGTCGCGACGACCGAGCCGGGGCTGCAGCTCTACACGGCCGATCACTTCGACGCGGCGCTGCCGTTCGAGCCGGGCGCCGGGATCGCGCTGGAGACCCAGCACTTCCCGGACTCGCCCAACCGGCCGGAGTTCCCGTCCACGGTGCTGCGGCCCGGCGAGGTGTTCCGGTCGCGGACGGTGTACACGTTCGGCACCGACGCCTGATCCTCCGCCTACTGCTCCCAGGCGGCGGCCAGGGCCTTGCTCACGGCGCAGACGGCGGCGAACAGGGCGGCCCAGACGTAGGCGCCGGACAGGGCGAGGGCGGCGACTCCGGCGCCGAACCAGGCCAGCTCGAAGGCGACGCGTGCGGCGCCGCGGGTCTTCCAGCGGGCCTTCGGTGAGCCGAAGAGGGACCAGGTGGTGATCATCACGGCCAGGCCCAGGAGGCCGTAGAGCCAGGCCAGCGCGGTGGAGACGTCGCGGGTGAAGCCGTAGGCGCCGACCGCGCCGAGGGCGATCAGCTCGACGGCGAACAGGACTGCGAGGTTCGCGGTCTTCATCGCGGGGTGCCGTCCGCCGTGTAGGGGTTCGGCGCGGGGTGCGGGTGCGGGTGCGGCGTGGCCGGGCGCACGCCCGACGCGGCGCTGTCGTCGGGCGGGGACTCGAGGTCCCGGACCATCAGGGTGGCCCCGGCGACGGCGCCCGGCATCAGGAAGACCGCCACGAACGGGACCAGGAACGCCACCGCCAACGGCGTGCCGAAGCCCCAGACCAGGGACTTGCGGGAGCGCAACAGGGCGAGGCGGTCGCGGAGTTGGACCTCGCGGCGCTGGAGGGCCACCGCCGTCAGTTCCTCCGTGAGGAAGAAGCCCGTGACGAAGAAGCCGATGACGGGGACGACCGTCTGGCCGACGAAGGGGAGGAAGCCGCAGGCGAAGAGGAGAACGCCCCACAGGCCGGCGCGGAGCAGGATGCGGAGGCTGTCGCGCGCCGAGATCCACAGCTCGCGCCAGAGCGGCAGGCCGGACTCGGGGGCGTGGCCGCCCTCGGCGATGTCGACCTGCTCGGACAGGGACTCGTAGAAGGGCTGGCCGATCAGGAGCGTGACCGCGGTGAAGGTCAGTACCGACAGGAGCAGCGCGAGGGCGAAGAGGACGACGGTGAGGAAGCCGCGGAAGAGGCCGAGCCACGGCGAGGACCAGTCGTCGGCGAACGGGGTGGCCCACCCGACGAAGTCGGTGCCCCAGACGGCGAGGCAGACCAGCGCGGCCGCGTACAGGACCAGGGTGATCAGACCGGGCAGCAGGCTCCAGCCGTACTGCTTGCCGTGCTGGGCAACCCATCGTTGCCCCTTCATCAGATAGCCGAAGCCCGCCCCGAGATCACGCATGGCGCACACCTTACGGGACGGGTCCGGCGGCCTCTGCGGGCCTGTCAGGCTCAGACGGAGAGCGTGACCGTGATGTTGCCGCGGGTCGCCTTGGAGTACGGGCAGACCTGGTGGGCCTTCTCGACGAGGTCCTTGGCGGTGGCCGCGTCCACGTTCGGGATCGACGCCTTGATGTCGACGATGATGCCGAAGCCCTCGTCGTTCTTGCCGATGCCGACGTGGGCGGTGACGGTCGAGCCGGAGACGTCGGCGTTCTCCTGGCGGGCGACGACGGCGAGGGCGCCCTGGAAGCAGGCGCTGTAGCCGGCGGCGAAGAGCTGCTCCGGGTTGGTGCCCTCGCCCGAGCCGCCCTGCTCCTTCGGCGGGTTCACGACGACGTCGAGCTTGCCGTCGTCGGTGGCGACGCGGCCGTCGCGGCCGTTCTCGGCGGTGGCTACGGCGGTGTAGACGACGTCGGACTGCGTGATGGCCATGCCCGTACTCCCTCAATCAATCCATTAAGCGGAAAGTCAGATCCGTATTACGGAAAGAGAGTAGCGAATGGCGCGCAGAACGAAAGTGGCCCCCGTCACAGACGGGGGCCACAGTGCGTACCGGAAGCGGTGGATGTCAGAGCTTGACGATCATCTTGCCGGTGTTGTCGCCGCGGAGGACGCCCATGAACGCCTCCAGGTTGTTCTCGATGCCGTCCACGAAGGTCTCGCGGTACTTGAGCTCACCGGAGCGGATCCAGGCGCCGACCTCCTGCACGAACTGCGGCTGCAGGTCGTAGTGGTCGCCGACGAGGAAGCCCTCGATGCGGCCGCGGGTCTGGATCAGGCGCGCGAGGTTGCGGGGGCCCGGGGCCGGCTCCGTGGTGTTGTAGACGGAGATCGCGCCGCAGATGGCGATGCGCCCGTCACGGTTCAGACGGCCGATGGCGGCCTCCAGGTGTTCACCGCCGACGTTGTCGAAGTAGGTGTCGATGCCGTCGGGGGCCGCCTCCTTCAGGAGGCTGTGGACCTCGCCCGTCTTGTAGTTGAAAGCCGCGTCGAAGCCGTACTCCTCCAGGAGCAGCTTGACCTTCTCGTCCGAGCCGGCCGAGCCGATGACGCGCGAGGCGCCCTTGAGCTTGGCGATCTGGCCGACCTGGCTGCCGACCGCGCCCGCCGCGCCGGACACGAAGACGCTGTCGCCCTCCTTGAAGGAGAGGGTGCGCAGCAGGCCCGCGTAGGCGGTGAGGCCGGTCATGCCGAGGACGCCGAGGTAGGTGGACAGGGGCGCGGCGTCCGGGTCGACCTTGACGGCCTGCTTGGCGTCGAAGGTCGCGTACTCGCGCCAGCCGAAGAAGTGCAGGACGTGGTCGCCGACCGCGACGCCCTCGTCGTTCGAGGCGATGACGACGCCGACCGCGCCGCCCTGCATGGCCTTGCCCAGCTCGTACGGGGCGACGTACGACTTCGCGGCGCTCATCCGGCCGCGCATGTACGGGTCGACCGACAGGTACAGGTTCTTGACCAGGACCTGGCCGGCGGCGGGCGCCTCGACGGGGGCCTCGCGCAGCTCGAAGTCCTCGGGCTTCGGCCAGCCGACCGGGCGGCTGATCAGGGCCCACTCGCGGCCGGTGGCGGGAATCTGAGGGGTGTCGGCGGACATGCGCTGATCCTTCGCGGCTGGGGGTACGGCTCGGACGGTTGCTCCGAATGTTTCACTACCTGAAACAACCATGCGTCTGAATATTTCAGAATGTCAAGTATCTGGGTACCCTGGACGGCATGACCGCCACCCGTTCGCGCCGCACCGACCCCCTCACGCTCGAAGTCGTCGAGCTGATCGGAGCCGTCGTCGCGCGCTACCACCAGGAGTACGAGGAGGCCGCCGCGCGGCACCGCCTCACGGGGGCGCAGGCGCGGGTCCTCGGGCTGCTCTCGCTCGACCCGCTGCCGATGCGGCAGATCGCCCAGCGCCTGAAGTGCGAGCCGTCGAACATCACGGGGATCGTGGACCGGCTGGAGACCCGGGGCCTGGTGGAGCGGCGGCCCTCGCCCGGGGACCGGCGGGTGAAGGTGGCCGCGCCGACCGAGGAGGGCGTGCGGGTCGCGCGGAGCCTGCGGGACTCGCTGGACTTCGCCCGGGAGCCGCTGGCCGGGCTGTCGCACGAGGAGCGGCTCGTGTTCCGGGACATGCTGCGGCGGATGACCGGCACCGCCTGAGCCGCCGGACGCGCGGCCTGGCGACCGGCTCGCCCAGGTGCGGCGGCAGCCGTCAGGTGCACCACCACAGGAAGCGGTCGCAGGTCTCCGTCGGCGCCGGGGCCGGGGCGGGCGGCGGGGAGGTGGGGCGCGGGGCGCTCGTCGTGGGCCGGGAGGTCGAGGGGCGGTCCGGCGGTGTGCTCGCGGCGGGGGTGTCCGCGCCGTCCGGGCTCGGGCTCTCCTTCTTCTCCCGCTCCTTCGACGGGGACTTCTCGGCGTCGGCGGCGTCGCGGGTCGCGCTCGGGGACGCGGAGGCCGTCGGGCTGCCGGTGTACGAGGCGGGCGGCGTCGAGCCCTGGCTCGGCTCGGCGGAGGGCGTCGCGGCGGCGCCGGTCTCGTCCGCGCCCGTGACGTCGGGGGCGGCCTGGTTGCCGGCCGGCGCCCCGGACTCGGAGAGCTCGGCGACGCCGAGGCCGCCCGCCGCGAGGGCGAGGCCCGCCGCCACGAGCAGCACGCGACGGCGCCTGCGCCGCTGGGTCCGGGCCCGGGAGGACCGGCGCCGCCGGCCGCGCGGGCGGACCGGCGCGTCCTCGGGTTCCGGCGCGGTCTCCTCGACCGCCTCCTCCGCGGCGAGCGCCTCGGCGTAGGCGCGCACGGCCTCGGCGGGTGTGCCGCAACCGGGGCAGGTCACAGCGCCGTTGAGGTGGCGTCGGCAGGGGTGGCAGTAGTCCATGACGTAGGGAGGCTAGGCGCCACGCGGTGAGGCAGGACGACGACACTGTGAATCTTCTGTGCGGAACACGCCCTTCCGTCGTGAGCCGATCCACGCAGACCCATTGACACCCCCACAGGGCCGTCCTTACTGTCTCGCCACGATTTCGAACGCGTGACGAAATATCGAACATCACTGGGGGCAATCGCCTTGCGCATCACGGGAATCAGCACGCATGTGGTCGGCACGCCGTGGCGGAACCTGACCTATGTCCAGGTGCACACCGACGAGGGCGTCACGGGTGTCGGCGAGACCCGGATGCTGGGCCGCACGGACGCACTGATCGGCTATCTGAAGGAGGCTCAGGCCAACCACATCCTGGGCTCCGACCCGTTCGCGATCGAGGACCTCGTGCGCCGGATGAAGTACGGGGACTACGGGCGGGCCGGCGAGATCGTGATGTCGGGCATCGCCGTGATCGAGATGGCCTGCTGGGACATCAAGGGCAAGGCGCTCGGCGTCCCCGTCTGGCAGCTGCTCGGCGGCAAGGTCACCGACCGCGTGAAGGCCTACGCGAACGGCTGGTACACGACCGAGCGGACGCCCGAGGCGTACCACGACGCGGCGAAGCGCGTCATGGAGCGCGGCTACCGGGCCCTGAAGATCGACCCGTTCGGGACCGGGCACTTCGAGCTGGGCCACGAGGAGTCCCTGTACGCGGTGTCGCTGATCGAGGCCGTGCGGGACGCCATCGGCCCCGACGCCGAGCTGATGCTGGAGATGCACGGCCGCTTCTCCCCCGCGACCGCGATCCGGCTCGCGAAGGAGCTCGCGCCCTTCGCTCCGGCCTGGCTGGAGGAGCCGGTGCCACCGGAGAACCTGAAGGCGCTGGAGAAGGTCGCTGCCAAGGTGGACATCCCGGTGGCGACGGGCGAGCGGATCCACGACCGGATCGAATTCCGGGAGCTGTTCGAGAGCCAGGCGGCAGACGTCCTGCAGCCCGACGTGGGCCACATCGGCGGCATCTGGGAGACCCGGAAGCTGGCCGCCACCGCCGAGACCCACTACATGCTGGTCGCACCGCACAACGTGGGCGGCCCGGTGCTGACCGCCGCCTCGCTCCAAGTGGGCTTCAGCGCACCGAACTTCAAGATCCTGGAGCACTTCAACGACTTCGCGGACGCCGGGATCAAGCACGTCGTCAAGGGCGCGCCGGAGGTCGTGGACGGCTACTTCGAGCTGTCGCACGCACCCGGGCTCGGTGTGGAGCTCGACGTGGACGCGGCGGCCGAGTTCCCGCAGCAGCAGGCCCGGTTCGACCTGTGGGCCGAGGGCTGGGAGAAGCGCGACCCGAAGGGGAGCGCGTGAGCCACGCCGTCGTCGTCGAGGAGCCGGGCCGCCACCGCCTCGTCCCGCACGCGCCCGCCGCGCCCGGGCCCGGGGAGGCGCGGGTGCGGGTGCACGCGGTGGGCGTGTGCGGCAGCGACCGGGAGCTCTTCCAGGGCAACCGGCCCGCCCCGTACGTGCGTTACCCGGTGACGCCGGGGCACGAGTGGTCCGGGGTCGTGGAGGCCGTGGGCGAGGGGGTGCCGGTCGCGCTCGTGGGCCGCAAGACCGCCGGCGAGGGCTTCCGCAACTGCCAGGTCTGCGAGCGGTGCCACGCCGGTGACACGACGCTGTGCTCCGCCGGGTACGAGGAGACGGGCTTCACCCGGCCCGGGGCGATGGCCGCGACGCTGACGCTGCCGGCCCGGCTGCTGCACGTCCTGCCCGACGACGCCGACCTGACCGCCGCGGCCCTCCTGGAACCGGCGGCGTGCGTCGCCGCCGCCGCGCTCAAGGCCGCCGCGCCGCCGGGCGCGCGCGTCGCCGTCGTGGGGGCGGGGACGCTCGGGCTGCTGGCCGTGCAGATCCTCGCGGCCGGCTCGCCCTCGGACCTCCTCGTCGTCGGCCTCGACCGCGAACGGGAGCGCCTGGCACGGGAGTTCGGGGCGACGGACTTCCGGCTGTGCGACGAGCGGCTGCCGGACGACCGCGAGGTCGTCGTCGAGGCGGCCGGGTCCGCCTCGGCCGCCCGGACCGCGGCCTCGCTGCCGCGGCGCGGCGGACGGCTCGTGCTCACCGGGATCCCGGCGCCGGGCGCGGACGGTCTCGACCCGACGGACCTCGTCGTACGGCAGCTGGAGGTGCGCACCGTGTTCGGTGCGACGCCGGCCGCCTGGGCCCACGCGGTCCGCCTGTTCGCGGCCGGCCTGCTCCGGCCGCGCCCCCTGGTGACCCATGAACTCCCCCTGGACGGCTTCGAGAAGGCGATGGACCTGACCGTCTCCGGCGATCCGAAGGTGGGCAAGGTGCTGCTGCGCCCCTAGGGCCTGGGCCGCGGGCCCCGCCTGGGCCCCCGTCCCGCCCACCGATCCGAACCACGTTCGAGATACCGAACAACGGAAACACCGAACCGCACAAGAAGGGCCCCGCGTGACCGACACACCCCGCCGCCCCGGCGAACCCGCACTGTCCGCCCTGGGCCTGCACGCCCCACCCGCCGACCCCGGCGACACCAGCCCCCACACCTTCCCCGACGGCGGCACCTGGCGCGTCGAGATACCGTCCGTGGAAGGCCCGGAGGCCCTCTCCGCCGTACTGGCCGAGTCGGCCCGCCTCGACGTGCCCGTGCACCGCGTCAGCCAGGGCAGCGGCGTCTGGATGCTGCGGGACGCCGAGATCACCGAGATGGCCGAGGCGACCGCCGCACGCGGCATCGAGCTCTGCCTGTTCACCGGCCCCCGCGGCACCTGGGACACCGGCGGTTCCGTGCGCACCGACTCGGGCGGCGCGGGTCTGCGCTCCCGGGGCCACGACGCCGTCGCCGGCTGCGTCGAGGACGCCGTCCGCGCCACCGAACTGGGTGTGAAGTGCCTGCTCGTCGCGGACGAGGGCGTGCTGTGGACCCTGCACCGGGCCCGTACGACGGGCGTGATCCCCGCCGACACCACGCTCAAGGTGTCCGCGCTCATCGGCCCCGTGAACCCGGCCGCGTACGCCGTCTACGAGCGCCTCGGCGCCGACTCCCTCAACGTGCCGAGCGACCTGACCCTGGCCCATCTGACCGAGATCCGCCGGGTCTCGGCCGCCCCGATGGACATGTACGTGGAGGCTCCGGACGACCTCGGCGGGTACGTCCGGATGTACGAGATCGCCGAACTGGTGCGCCGCGGCGCCCCGTTGTACCTGAAGTTCGGCCTCGCCAAGGCGCCCTCGATCTACCCCTACGGCGCCCATCTGCGCGACGTCACGCTGGCCACCGCCCGGGAGCGGGTGCGGCGCGGCCGGCTCGCGCTCGACCTGCTCGAACGGCACGGCGCCGGGGGCGGCATGTCGCCCCTGGGCACCCGGCTGCCCGGCTCCCTCCGGCGTTTCGACATGGCCTCCTGACGCCTGACGCCCCCTCGCTCAGCCCGATCGAAGCCGTACCCGATCGAAGCCGTACCCCGACCGAAATCCGTACCCGACCCAAGGATGATGACCATGGCACACCGCCGAGCCGCATTCGCCGCGACCGCCGCAGGAGCGGCCCTCGCCCTCACCCTCACCGCCTGCGGCCAGAGCGGCGAGGGCGGCAGCGAGGAGAAGGCGGGCGGCGCCGAGGGCGGCACGATCGGCATCGCGATGCCGACCAAGTCCTCCGAGCGCTGGATCACCGACGGCAAGAACGTGGAGAAGGACCTCAAGGCGAAGGGGTACAAGACCAAGCTCGTCTTCGGCGAGGACGACCCCGACCAGCAGGTCTCGCAGATCGAGAACCTCATCACGCAGGGCGTCAAGGCGCTGATCGTCGCCGCGATCGACAACAAGTCCCTCGGCAACGTGCTGCAGCAGGCCGCCGACGCGAAGATCCCCGTCATCTCCTACGACCGCCTGATCCTCGGCACGGAGAACGTCGACTACTACGCCTCGTTCGACAACGCGAAGGTCGGCGAGCTGCAGGCGAACTACATCGTCGACCGGCTGGGCCTGAAGAAGGGCAAGGGCCCCTTCAACATCGAGCTGTTCGCCGGGTCGAACGACGACAACAACACGCGGTACTTCTTCAACGGCGCGATGAGCGTGCTCAAGCCGTACATCGACGACAAGAAGCTCGTCGTCCGCTCCGGGCAGACCGCGCTCAACAAGGTCACCACCCTGCGCTGGGACGGCGCGACCGCGCAGAAGCGCATGGACGACATCCTCACCAAGTCGTACAAGAGCGCCAAGGTCGACGCGGTCCTGTCCCCGTACGACGGCATCTCGATCGGCATCCTGTCGGCGCTGAAGTCCGACAACTACGGCTCCTCGTCGAAGCCGCTCCCGGTGATCACGGGGCAGGACGCCGAGCTGGCCTCCGTGAAGTCGATCATCGCGGGCCAGCAGACGATGACCGTCTACAAGGACCTCCGCAAGCTCGCCGAGGTCGCCACGAACATGGTGGACGACGCCCTCAAGGGCAAGAAGCCCGAGGTCAACGACACCAAGTCGTACGACAACGGCACGAAGGTCGTCCCGGCCTATCTGCTCCAGCCGGTGAGCGTGGACAAGGCGAACTACCAGTCGGTGCTGGTGGACGGCGGCTACTACACCGAGGGCCAGCTCAAGTAGCGCGCGGCGGTCCGACCGGACCCACCGACCGCCCCACCCCACTCTCACCGGAAGGCAGGACCATGGCGGGACCCGTCCTGGAAATGCGCTCGATCGTCAAGACCTTTCCCGGCGTCAAGGCGCTGTCGGACGTCAGCCTGACCGTCCGCAGGGGCGAGGTCCACGCCGTCTGCGGGGAGAACGGCGCCGGCAAGTCGACCCTGATGAAGGTCCTCTCCGGCGTCCACCCGCACGGCACGTACGGAGGCGAGATCCTCTTCGACGGAGAGGTCTGCCGCTTCAAGGACATCCGCGCGAGCGAGCAGCACGGCGTCGTCATCATCCACCAGGAGCTGGCCCTCGTGCCGTTCCTCTCCCTCGCCGAGAACATCTTCCTCGGCAACGAGCACGCCCGGCGCGGGCTCGTCGACTGGCGCGAGACGCTGCGGCACGCGAGCGCGCTGCTGCGCCGGGTCGGCCTCGACGACCACCCGGAGACCCGGGTGTGCGACATCGGGGTCGGAAAGCAGCAGCTCGTGGAGATCGCCAAGGCGCTCTCCAAGGAGGTGAAGCTGCTCATCCTCGACGAGCCGACGGCGGCGCTCAACGACGAGGACAGCGGCAAACTCCTGGACCTCATCCTGGAGTTGAAGCAGCAGGGCATCACCTCGATCATCATCTCCCACAAGCTGGGCGAGATCCGCAAGGTCGCCGACTCGGTGACGATCATCCGCGACGGCCGGTCCATCGAGACGCTCGACGTCAAGGACCCGGGGACGACCGAGGACCGGATCATCTCGGGCATGGTCGGGCGCGATCTCGACCACCGCTTCCCCGAACGCACCCCGCACCAGCCCGAGGAGGGGGTCCCGCCCGCCCTGGAGATCCGCGACTGGACCGTGCACCACCCGATCGACCAGCAGCGCAAGGTCGTCGACGACGTGTCGGTGCGGGTGCGGCGCGGGGAGATCGTCGGGATCGCCGGGCTGATGGGTGCGGGCCGCACCGAGCTCGCGATGAGCGTGTTCGGCCGCTCGTACGGGCGGCACGCGAGCGGCACCGTCCTCAAGGACGGCCGGGAGATCCGTACGCGCACCGTCGCGGAGGCGATCGGGCACGGGATCGCGTACGTCACCGAGGACCGCAAGCACTACGGCCTCAACCTCATCGACACGATCAACCGGAACATCTCGCTGACCGCGCTCGGCAAGGTGGCCCGGCGCGGGATCGTCGACGAGCACGACGAGCGGCAGGTCGCCGAGGGGTACCGGACGTCGATGAACATCAAGGCGCCCACCGTGTTCGAGCCGGTCGGCAAGTTGTCGGGCGGCAACCAGCAGAAGGTCGTCCTCAGCAAGTGGATCTTCGCGGGGCCCGACGTGCTGATCCTCGACGAGCCGACGCGCGGCATCGACGTCGGCGCCAAGTACGAGATCTACACGGTGATCGACCGGCTGGCCGCCGAGGGCAGGGCGGTCGTCTTCATCTCCTCCGAACTGCCCGAACTGCTCGGCATGTGCGACCGGATCTACACCATGGCCGCCGGGCGGCTGACCGGTGAGTTCGCGCGGGCCGAGGCCACGCAGGAAGTGCTGATGCGCCAGATGACGAAGGACAAAGAGGTAACGGGATGAGCACCGAAGTGACCGACAAGAGCCCGGCGGCCGCGCCGCCGGGGGCCTCGGCCGGCGGGCTGCTGCCTCTCGTGCTCGACGGCCTGCGCCGCAACATGCGCCAGTACGGCATGCTGATCGCGCTCGGCCTGATCATCGCGCTCTTCGCCGTGTGGACCGACGGGGACCTGCTGCTGCCGCGCAACGTCTCCAACCTGGTCCTCCAGAACAGCTACATCCTGATCCTCGCGATCGGCATGATGCTGGTGATCATCGCGGGCCACATCGACCTGTCGGTCGGCTCGCTCACCGCGTTCACCGGCGCGTTCGCGGCCGTGCTCACGGTGCAGCACGGTGTGGCGTGGCCGCTCGCGCTCGTCCTGTGCCTGCTGGTCGGCGCGGTGGCGGGGGCGCTGCAGGGCTTCCTCATCGCCCAACTGGGCATCCCCTCCTTCATCGTGACGCTCGCGGGCATGCTGCTCTTCCGCGGGCTCACGGAGATCCTGCTGAAGGGGCAGACGCTCGGCCCGTTCCCCGACGGGCTCCAGAAGATGGGCAACGGCTTCCTCCCGGAGACCGGCCCGGAGACCAACTACCACAACATCACCCTGCTGCTCGGGCTCGCCCTGATCGTGTTCGCGGTGCTCCAGGAGGTCCGCGACCGCCGGCGGGAGCAGGAGTTCTCGCTCCAGGTGCTGCCGCGCAACATCTTCCTGCTGAAGCTGGTCGCGATCGTCGCGGCGATCCTCGTCGTCACGCTGCTGCTCGCCAGCTACAAGGGCGCGCCGATCGTGCTGCTCATCCTCGGCGCGCTGATCGTCGGCTACGGCTATGTGATGCGCAACGCCGTGTTCGGCCGCCACATCTACGCGATCGGCGGCAACCTGCCCGCGGCGAAGCTGTCCGGCGTCAAGGACAAGAAGGTCACCTTCCTGGTCTTCCTGAACATGGGCGTCCTCGCGGCGCTGGCCGGTCTGGTGGTCGCGGCGCGCCTGAACGCGGCGTCGCCGAAGGCGGGCCTGAACTTCGAACTCGAGGCCATCGCCTCGTCGTTCATCGGCGGCGCGTCCATGAGCGGCGGCGTCGGCACGGTCCTCGGCGCGATCATCGGCGGCCTCGTCCTCGGCGTCCTGAACAACGGCATGAACCTGCTGAGCGTCGGCACCGACTGGCAGCAGGTCATCAAGGGCCTCGCCCTGCTGGCGGCGGTCGGCTTCGACGTGTGGAACAAGCGCCGGTCGGGCTCGTAGGCCTCCCTCACGTACGCCCTCACGATTTCTCACGAGAAAAGGGAGTCACAGATGGAACCGAGCAGACGAACGGTCATCGCGTCGGCCGCGGCGGCCGGTGTGGCCGCCACGGCCCTCGGCAGCACGGCGCACGCCTCTCCCGCCCAGGGGCGAAAGCCGGTGCGGGAGGAGTTCGGCAGGCTCGCCGACGGGACACGGATCGACCGCTGGTCCCTGGAGAACGGCGGGACCCGTCTCAAGGTCCTGTCCTACGGCGGCATCGTCCAGTCCCTCGAACTCCCGGACCGGCACGGCCGGTACGCGAACGTGTCCCTCGGCTACGACCACATCGAGGGGTACGTCACCGGGACCACCTTCTTCGGCGCCACGATCGGACGCTACGGCAACCGCATCGCGAAGGGCCGGTTCACGCTCGACGGCAGGACGTACCAGCTGTCCGTGAACGACGGGGAGAACTCCCTGCACGGCGGCGCCAGGGGCTTCAACACCCGGGTCTGGGACGTGGAGGGCTTCGTCTCCGGCTCCGACGTGGGGCTGCGGCTCCACTACACGTCGCCCGACGGCGAGATGGGCTACCCGGGCACGCTGCGGGTGCGGGTCACCTACACGCTGACCGCGCGTGGCGACTGGCGCATCGACTACGCGGCGGTGACGGACAAGGCGACCGTCGTCAACCTCACCAACCACACCTACTACAACCTCGCGGGCGAGGGCAGCGGCGGCGTCTACGACCACGAACTCACCCTGGACGCCTCCCGGTTCACGCCCACCGACTCCGGGCTCATCCCGACCGGTGAGCTGGCGAAGGTCGCGGGCACGCCCTTCGACTTCCGCCGCGCCAAGCCGGTCGGCCGGGACATCCGCACCGCGCACCCGCAGCTGGTCACCGCGAAGGGCTTCGACCACAACTGGGTTCTGGACAAGGGCGTCACGGACCGGCCGGTGCCCTTCGCGACGCTGCGCGACCCGGGTTCCGGCCGCGCCCTGAAGATCGCCACCGACCAGCCGGGCGTGCAGTTCTACTCCGGCAACTTCCTCGACGGCACCCTCGCCGGCCCCTCCGGCCGGACCTATCGGCAGGGCGACGGGCTCTGCCTGGAGACCCAGCACTTCCCGGACTCCCCGAACCAGCCGTCGTTCCCGTCCACGGTGCTGCGTCCCGGCGAGACGTACCGGACCACGACGGTGCACTCCTTCAGTGCCTGAGTCCCGTCCCGCGAGCCCCCGGCCCCGCCCTGTTTCCACCACGGGCGGGGCCGGAGCGCTTGACGAACTACCGCTCGCCGTAGGCCGGTTGCGGAAGGCCTTGCCCCGCGTCCGGGAGCACGAGGAGGGAGCCCTCCAGAGGGGCCGCCGCGGCGAGCCCGACGCGGGCCGTCGTCACGTAGAGGTCGGTCAGGCCGGGGCCGCCGAAGGCGCAGGAGGTGGGGCGGCGGACCGGGAGCGGGACCACGCGGTCGAGGGTGCCGGACGGGGTGTAGCGGTGGAGGGCGCCGCCGTCCCACAGGGCGACCCAGACGCAGCCGTCGGCGTCCACGGTGAGCCCGTCGGGAAAGCCCGCGCCTTCCTGGATCCGCGCGAACTCCCGCCGCTCGCCGAGGTGTTCACCGCGTACGTCGAAGACGTCGACGCGGCGGGTCGGGGAATCCACGTAGTACATGAGGCGGCCGTCGGGGCTCCAGCCCGTGCCGTTGGAGACGGCGACGCCGGTGAGGATCTCGGCGGTCGTGCCGTCGGGGGCGACGCGGATCAGATGACCGCCCCCGGGTGCCTCGTCGTAGCGCATGGACCCGGCCCAGAGCGCGCCGTCGGGGGCGACGGCCGCGTCGTTGCCGCGCCGGCCCGCCACCGGGTCCCGGTGCAGCCAGGAGAAGTCACCTTGCGGGGACCAACTCGCCACGCCGTCGCGGAGGTTGAGCACGATGCCGCCGTCGGTGCGCGGCTTGGCGGCGCCCACGTGCTGCTCGGTGGCGCGGACCGTGCGGCGACCGGTGGCGGGCTCGTAGGTGTGGACGCGGGAGCCGAGGATGTCGACCCAGATCAGCCGGCCGCCGGCCGGGTCCCAGGTGGGACCCTCGCCCAGCTCGGCGTGGGCGGCGACGGCCTGCTCGGCCCTCACGGCCGGCCCCGGTGGCCGAGCCGCTCCGACAGGTCGGCGGCGCCCTTCACGACCAGCTCGGCGAGCTCGGCCTCGCGGGCCTCGCTCCAGCGGACCATCGGTACGGAGACGGAGAGCGCAGCGACGACCCGGTTGGTGCGGTCACGCACGGGGGCGGCGACGCAGGACACGTCCGGGTTGGACTCGCGGCTCTCGACGGCGACCCCGCGCGCGCGGATCGCGGCGAGGTGGGCGCGCAGGGCGGCCGGGTCGGTGATCGAGTTCTCCGTCATGCCGGCCAGCTCGGCGTCGTCCGGGATGCGGGCGTCCAGCTCCGGCTCGGGCAGCGAGGCGAGCAGCATCTTGCCGACGGACGTGCAGTGGGCGGGCAGCCGGCGGCCGGCGGCGGAGACCATGCGTACGGCGTGCGTGGAGTCGACCTTGGCGATGTAGATGACGTCGGTGTCCTCGAGGATCGCGACGTGGACGGTCTCGTCGCAGGTCTCGGCGACGGCGCGGGCCACCTCCCGTCCCTCGGCGGCGAGGTCGAGCTGCTCCGCGTAGCGGCTGCCGAGCTGGTAGGGGCGCACGCCCAGCCGGTAGCGGCCGGGCTGACCGGGCTCCTGCACCAGGTACTGCCGCGCGGCGAGCGTGGAGACCAGCTCGTGCACGGTGGTGCGGGGCAGCTGCAGCTTGCGGACGATGTCGGGGGCGGTCAGCGTGCCGTCCCCGTCCAGGAAGAGCTCGAGGATGTCCAGAGCCCGGGTCACGGCCGGCACGAGGCGTCCCATCACCGACCCCCTCCCTTGTTCGAAATTTCAACCATCATTCGGCATCGCGAACACAGGGTACGTACAGGCTCTCCTCGGGGGCAATGGATCGTCGGCGCCGGTCCCGCGCGGGGACTACGGCGGCCCGAGTTCTCCCCGTAAGCGGCGGGCCCTCAGGACCAGTTCGAGTTCGAAGCGGCGGTCCGGGTCGTCGACCTCGTCGCCCCAGAGTTCGCGGATCTGGCGCAGGCGGTAGCGGACGGTCTGGGGGTGGACGCCGAGGCGGGTGGCGACCTCGGGGGCGCCGCCTCGCGTCTCCAGCCAGGCGAGGAGGGTCTCGGCGAGGCGGCGGGCGTGGGCGGGGCCGCAGTGGGTGAGGGGGGCGAGGGCGCGGCGGGCGAGGTCGTCGACGAGTTCCTCGGGCTGGAGGAGGACGAGGGCCTGAGTGTGCTCGGTGCAGCGCAGGACCTCGGTGGCGGGGAGCAGGCCGCGTTCCATGAGGGCGACGGCGGACTCGGCCCAGCGCAGCGACTTCGCGGCGTCGGCCGGTGCGACGGGCGGGCCGATCGCGCCGGACCAGCCGGTGAGGGCGCGGCGCAGCAGGTCGGGCCGGCCGCCGGTGTCGGGGTCGGGGACGACGAGCCGGGGCCGTTCGGTCTCCATGTCGAGGAGGACGTCGGGGCCGACGGCGGGGGCGACGGCGTCGCGCGCGGGGCGCAGCAGGACGCCGACGGCGACCTGGTCGGGGACGGGCCAGCCGATGCGGGCGGCGCGTTCGGTGAGGGCCTTGACGGGGTCGGGCGGTGCGACGGCGTGCCCGTCGAGCAGCAGGTCCATGAGTTTGCGCTGCTGGCGCAGGCGTTCCCCGGCCTGCCGGGCGGCGGCCTCGGCGTAGCCGCGGACGGACTGGTCGACGAGGCTGTCGAGGTACTCGTAGCCGGACTCGGCGAGTTCGTACATGGCGGGGGGCGGGATGCGCAGGCGCTGGCCGATGTCGGCGAGGCGGCGCCAGGCGAGTTTGACGCCGAGCCGGTACATGGCCTGGAGGGCGTCGAGGCTCTGCCCGTGCAGACTCTGGCCGCGTCCGAACTCCTGGAACATGGACGGGAGCTGGTCGGCGCCCTGTGTGTCGCCGTTGGCGCCGGAGACGGTGGCGAGGTGGCGGACGAAGCCCTCGATGGCGCGCCGGATGCCGACGAGCGCCATGGGTTCGCCCGACGCGTCGAGGACGAGGGGCAGCTGGGGGAACTCGCGGCGGATCTCCCGCAGGATGTCCTCGGCGAGCCGCGGCGCCTCCTCCAGGGAGAGCGCCGAGAACTGCCGCACCTGCGGGCGCGGCACGTCGCACCAGGCGGAGCGGGTGGTGGTCGTGGGCACGGGTCAGCGCCCCGATCCGGGTGTCTCATAGGTGAGCAGCGGCGTGTTGGGCTGCTCGGGGGTCGCGTCGATCAGCGCGAGCACGCCGAAGGCCGCGGCGACGGCGAGGGCCGCACCGGCGGCCACGGACAGCGCCGCGGCAAGCAGTCGGTTCATCGCAGGGTCAGCCTCTCGTCCAAGTTCTCGGAGTTCTGAGGTCGGTCCCCACCCTGTGTGTTCCGGCAAGTCCCCAGTGTTGTCAGGAGATTGACACTGCGTCAAGAGCGGGTCTACGGTTCCCGGCCCATGACCGGCCGACCACGGCCATGCCGTGGCGCCCTACCCCCCAGGAGCGCCCCATGAGTCGCAGTGCCTCGCATGCTTCCCCGACCTCGACCCGGGCCGCGTCCCGGACGTTTCCGCTGGTGGCCATAGGTGTGGGCGCGTTCCTTCTGGTGCTCGCCGGGCTGCTCGCGTGGTACGTCGAACCGCGCGCCGAACGCACTCCGCTGAACACCGACACCACCACGGTGTTCACCGGAACCGGCAGCTATTTCGACACCGGAAAGATCCGGACCGTGCACGACAAGCGGATCACGATCACCCGCCAGGTGCGCGGCGACGTCGCGGACGGAGAGCGCGGCGGGACGGCGGTGTGGGACGTGACGACCTCGGTCGACACGGACGCCTCGCTGCCGGCCGCGGATCCCCACGACGCCCTTCAGTGGACCCAGGAGCGCTGGGTCACGGACCGGAAGACCAACCTCCCGGTGCACTGCTGCGGAGAGAGCCCCGCCTTCAGGGGCGAGGCCTACCTGAAGTTCCCGTTCCGGGTGGAGCGGCGGACGTACACCTGGTGGGACAACACACTGGGCGCGACGATCCCGCTCCGCTTCCGCGGCACGACGAAGGTCCAGGGCTACGAGGGCTACCGGTTCACCGGCACCGTCGCCCCGGCCAGGACGGGCTCCCGCCTGGTGCCCGGAAAGCTCGTCGGGCAGCCGAAGCGCGGCCAGGTCCTCGCCGAGGAGTGGTACGCCAACCACGGCGTCGAGCTGGTCGTCGACCGGCGCACGGGCCGCGTCCTGTACGCGGCGATCGGCCCGCGCAAGACGCTGCGCGCGCCCGGCACGGACCGGGACGCGGCGGTGCTCCTGGACAGCCGGAAGATCGCGTTCACCCCGGCGACGCAGCGCGCGCAGGTGGCGCTGGCGCAGGACGACAACGACCGGCTGACGCTGCTCGGCACGACGGTCCCGCTGGTCGCGGGCGGCGCCGGGCTCCTCGCCCTGGCGGCCGGCGCGGTGCTGCTCGCGGTGCGGGGCGGGCGGGGAACGGGTGGCGGGCGGCGACCCGAGGGGCTTCGGCGGCCTGATCCCGATACGTCCCCGACGGCCCTGGAAACGTCCACGATGTGACGGTACGTCAGGCCGCGAAAGCCCGAAACTTGTCACGCGGGTGAGTAGCCGCGGCGAACCCCGCGGCGAAAACTGTGCCACCCCACCCCGTGCACAGTCCCCGCACAGCCCCGCCACAGTACCCACCGGTACGGACCAGTACCGACCCGAGTACGGACCCAGCACGCCCCCCGTACGGACCCAGCGCACTCCCCGTACGGACCGGTCGCGGCCCCCGACCAGCGCCGCGCACCTCTCGCAAATGCCCCCACAGAGCTCCGCACCCCGAGACGAGTTGGAGCAAGGATGCCCCAGCACGTGCCGTCCCCCCTGCGCGTCGCGTCCCCACCGGGCGCGCAGCACCCTCCGGCCGCACCGCCCGCACCACGCCGGATCGTGTTCCTCGCCCACCGCGATCTCGGCAATCCGAACGCGGGCGGCTCCGAACTGCTCATCGACCGGCTCGCCGACGGGCTCACCCGCGCGGGCCACGAGGTGACCCTGCTGTGCGGCGGCCCCGCCGCCGAGCGCGACTACCGGGTCGTCTCCGCGGGCGGCCAGACCGCCCACTACCTGCGCGCCCGCTCGGCGTTCGCCCGTCAGGTGGGCGCCTGCGACCTGCTCGTCGAGGTCTGCAACGGCATGCCGTACCTGGCACCGCTGTGGCACGACGGGCCCACGCTCTGCCTCGTCAACCACGTGCACACCGACCTGTGGCGGATGCGGCTGCGCGGCCCGCTCGCGCCCGCCGCCCACCTGGGCCGCAGGCTGGAGCACTGGGCCCTGTCCGGGGTCGCCCAGCGCCGCAATCTGCTCGTCGCCGTCTCGCCGTCGACGGCGCAGGCCCTGCACGGGATCGGCGTCGACCCGGCGCGGATCCGTCTCGTCCCCAACGGGGTCGAGGAGCCGGGCCCGCGCGCCGGCCGATCCCCCGAGCCGCTGTTCCTCGCGATGGGCCGGCTCGTGGAGTACAAGCGGATCGACATGCTCCTGCGCCTGTGGGAGCGGGTCCGGCCGGTGACCGGCGGCCGGCTCGTCATCGTCGGCGACGGACCCGAGGCCCCGCGCCTGCGCGAACTCGCCGGGCCCGGCGTCGAGTTCGCCGGTCATGTCTCCGAGGCGGACAAGCACCGGCTGCTGTGCGAGGCGTGGATGCTGCTGCATCCCTCGGCCGTCGAGGGCTGGGGCCTGGTGATCACCGAGGCGGCCGCGCGCGGCACGCCCGCCGTCGGCTTCGACGTGCCCGGGGTGCGCGACTCCGTCGAGGACGGGGTGACCGGGCTGCTGGCCCGCGGCCCGTCCGGGTTCGCCGCCGCCTGGTGCACGCTCGCCCTGTCCGCGCGGCGCCGCGAACTGATGGGCAAGGCCGCCGAGGAACGGGCCGCCGGCTACCGCTGGGCGCACTCCGTCCGCCGCTTCCAGTCGGTCGCGGCGGAGGCGGTGCGGGGCTGGACGCCATGACGGGTACGGGATTCAGGGACCCGTCGCCGCGCCGCTCGCTCGCCCTGTTCAAGGCGTTCATGGCCGAGCAGCGCGACCCGGAGGCCTGCTACCGGCTGCTCGCCCGGGACGCCGCCGACCAGGTCGAGGCGTACGGGAAGGTCGCGGGCAAGGTCGTCGTGGACGTGGGCGGCGGCAGCGGTCACTTCACGCGGGAGTTCCGGGCGCGCGGCGCCCAGGGCGTCCTGTTCGAGCCGGACACCCGGGAGCTCGGCGGCGCGCCGCCGAGTTCCACCGTGGTCGCCGACGGCTATCTGCTGCCGCTGCCCGACGGCTGCGCCGACGTGACGTTCACGTCGAACGTCCTGGAGCACGTCGCCGACCGCGACACGTTCCTGAGCGAGCTGGTCCGGGTCACCCGGCCCGGCGGCCTCGTCTACGTCTCGTTCACCAACTGGCTGTCCCCGTGGGGCGGTCACGAGTGGGCGCCCTGGCACTACCTGGGCGCGGGCCGCGCCCAGGAGCGCTACCGGCGGCGCACCGGCCGGCCGCCCAAGCACACCCTCGGCGAGAACCTCTTCCGGCACCACGTCGGGTCCACGCTGCGCCATGTGCGGGCCCGCGACGACGTCTCGGTCCTCACCGCGCGCTCGCGCTACTGGCCGTTCCTCACCGAGACGGTGACGCGGGTGCCGGGCCTGCGCGAGTTCGCGACGTGGAACCTTCTCCTCATCCTCAGGCGGTGTCCCCCATGACGACCACGGTCCAGGCCCCACCGGCCGCCCCGGCGCCCCCCGAGCCCGGACCGGGCCCGTGCCCGCGCCGCCGGCTGCTGACCTTCTGGGCCGTGCTGTTCGTCGCGTTCTGCGCGGTGCGCCCGGGCCGGGCCACGTTCGAGACGAAGCTCGGCGTGGCCCAGGACCCGTGGCAGTTCCTCGCGGATCTCGGGCAGCTGTGGCACGACCGGGCGGGCTTCGGCGGCATCGCCGACCAGTACATCGGCTACGCCTTCCCGATGCTGCCGTACTACGGCCTGACCGATCTGCTGCACGTCCCGGTGTGGCTGGCGGAACGCCTGTGGATGTCGATCGTGGTGAGCGTCGCCTTCTGGGGCGCGCTGCGGCTCGCGGAGCGGCTCGGCGTCGGCGGCCCGCGCAGCCGGCTGCTGGGCGCGACCGCGTACGCGCTGTGGCCGACGTTCACCATCGTCGTCGGGTCGACCTCGGCGGCGGCGCTGCCCGGAGCGTTCCTGCCCTGGGTGCTGCTGCCCCTCGCGAACCCGCGCACCTCGGCGCGGGTCTCGGCGATGCGCTCGGCCCTGCTGATCCCGTTCATGGGCGGCGTCAACGCGGCGTCGACGCTCGCCTCGCTGCTGCCCGTGGGCCTGTACCTGCTGTCCCGGCCGGCCGGGCCGCGCAAGCGGCGCCAGATCGCCTGGTGGATCCCCGGCGTCGTGCTGGCCACCGCCTGGTGGATCGTGCCGCTGCTCCTCCTCGGGACGTACGGCGAGAACTTCCTTCCCTACGTGGAGAGTTCACGGACCACGACCGATCCGATGGCGGCGACGGAGGTGCTGCGCGGCGCCGGGAACTGGGTCGCGTACCTGCATCTCGGCGAGGCCTGGCTGCCCGCGGGCTGGACCGTGGCGACGGCCGCGGTCGCCGTCGTCGGATCGGCGCTCGCCGCGGGGCTCGGCCTCGCGGGCCTGGCCCGGCGCGATCTGCCCGAGCGGCGCTGGCTGCTGCTCACCGTGCTCGCCGCGCTGCTCATCACCCTCGCCGGGTACGGGGGCGCGCTCGGCGCCCCCTTCGCGGGCACCGTGCAGGGCTGGCTGGACGGCGGGCTCGCCCCGTTCCGCAACATCTACAAGTTCCAGACCGGGCTCGCCCTCGCGCTCACGCTCGGCCTCACCCATCTCGTGGGCGTGGCCGCCGATCCGCGCGGCGCCCGGCCGCTGCGGGTCCGCCGGTACGCGCCGCTGCTCGCGGCCGTGCTGGTCCTGCCGGGCCTCGCCTGGCCCTACTTGAACGGGTCGATCCTCCAGCCGGGCTCCTTCCAGAAGCTGCCCACGTACTGGAAGGCGACCGCCGACTGGCTCCACAAGTACTCCCCCGACTCGCGCGCCCTCGTCGTGCCCGCGACCGCGCACGGCGTCTACACCTGGGGCTCCCCCATCGACCAGCCGCTCGACGTGCTCGCCGAGTCCCGGTGGGCGCAGCGCGACTACGTGCCGTTCGGCACCGCGGGCAACCGGCGCGCCCTCGACGCCGTCGAGCAGGCCCTCATGTCGGGCGGCCGGGTGCCGGGCCTCCAGGACTTCGTCTCCCGGGCGGGCCTGCACTACGTCGTGGTCCGCAACGACCTCGACCCCGACCAGTTCGGCTACGTACCGACCGCGACCGTGAAGCGCACGCTGACCGAGTCCGGCTTCCACCGCGTCACCGGCTTCGGCCCCGTCGTCACCGGCGGGCGCATCGCCGAGGACACCCCCATCGCCATCGAGGGCCTGTACCCGCGCCAGCGCTCCGTCGAGATCTACGCGCCGGACGACAAGGCCCGACGTCCCGGCCAGGCGGGGCTGTTGCCGGTGCGGAACACGGCCGAGGTCAGCGGCGGGCCCGAGGCGCTGCTGCGGCTGTCCGCCGATCCGGAGTTCCGCGACCGGCCCGCCGTGCTCACCGGGGACAACCATCCGGGGATCGGCGACCCGGCGCTGCGGATCGCGGCGGACGGGCTGCGCCGCGCCGACACGCGCTTCGGCCTGGTCAACACCAACACCTCGTACCCGTACACGCCGACGGAGCGCAACAGCCCGAAGGCGGCGGAGAACCCGGGCGAGGAGCCCAAGCAGATCCTGCCGACGCGGGGCGTCGAGCGGCAGACCACGGCCCGGATCGAGGGAGCCCGCGCCGTCAGCGCGTCCTCCAGCGGCAACTGGCTGCTGCACCTGCCCCAGTTCGACCCCGTGAACGCCTTCGACGGCGACCCCGACACCGCCTGGGCCGAGGGCGCCCCCGACTCGGCGCGCGGCGAGTGGCTGCGCATCGACTTCTCCGGGCCCACCGACATCCCCGGCCGGCTGAGGCTCACGCCACTGCCGCAGGAGGGGGTGCGGGCCGCGCCCACCCGGATCCGGATCGAGACCGACCGGGGCAGCACCACCGCCGAGATCCAGCCCGACGGCACCCGGCAGACCGTGAACGCGCCTGCGGGCGAGGCCCGTTGGCTGCGCGTCACGATCCTGGAGACACAGCGCGCCAAGCCGGGGCTCACCGGCGCCGGGTTCCGTGACATCGACGTGCCGGGGGTGCGGGCGCACCGCGCGCTGCGGCTGCCCGCGGACTCGGCGGGCGCCGACCGGTTCAGTTTCCACCGCGCGGTGAGCGGCGGCGGGCTCACGCTCACCGACACCGAGCCCTCCCTGAACCGGGTGTTCACCAGCTCCGGCTCGGGCCGCTACACGTTCGGAGCGACCGCGACCCCCACGGCCGGTGACGCCCTCGACCGGCTCCTCTACGACGTGGCACCCAGCCAGAAACGGAAGATCACCGCCACCGCCGACTCCACGGCGGCGCTCGGCACGAACACCTCCGCGCGCAATCTCACCGACGGTGATCTGACCACGGCCTGGATCGCGGGCGACCGTCCCACGATCCGCCTCCGCTGGCCGGACAAGCAGCCCGTGTCGTCGCTCGTCCTGGCCCCCGCGGGCGGCCTGTCCACCCGGCCCGAGCAGATCGAGATCAGCAGCCCGGACGGGGCGGCCGTCGCGGGCGTCGACGTCAACGGCATGGCCCGCTTCGACACCATCACCACGGACCGCCTCGACATCACCGTCACGAAGACGGCCCCGCTGACCGTCCACAACCCGGTCGCCGACGAGGACATGCAGCTGCCGGTCGGCCTGACCGAGGCGTACGTCCCCGGACTCGACCGCTACCGCGTCCAACAGCCCGACCCCGAGTGGCAGTTCAAGCTGCCGTGCGGCAAGGGACCCTCGGTGACCGTCGACGGCACCCGTCACCGCACCTCCGTACGCGGCACGGTCGCCGACCTCACCGAGCGCAGGCCCGTGGACGTCACCCTGTGCGGCCCCCTCGACCTTCCCGCCGGCGAGCACACGCTCACCACGAGCGGCAAGGGCGCCCTGACCGTCACGGACCTCACCCTGACCCGCGCGGACACGACCGCGACCGCCGAGACCGCCACCCGCGGCATGACCGTACGGGACTGGCTCGGCGACCGGCGCAGCGTGCGGGTCGAGGCGGGCGCGGCCGCGTACCTGACCACGTACGAGAACGCGAACGACGGCTGGCAGGCCACGCTGAACGGCAAGAAGCTCACGCCGCTGCGGCTGGACGGCTGGCAGCAGGCGTGGCTGGTCCCGCAGGGGGCGAGCGGCACGGTCGAGCTCTCCTACGAGCCGGCGACCACCTATCAGGCGGGCCTGTTCGCGGGCGGGGCGGGCATCGTGGCCCTGATCGCCCTGGCCCTGTGGCGCAGGCGCGCCCCCGACTCCGCGCCACCGTCACCGGCTCCTCCGGCCCCCGGCTGGATCCTCGGCACGCTCGCCCTGACCCTGGTCGCCGTGGTGATCGCGGGCCCCTGGGCGGCCCTGGTCCCGGCCCTGGCCCTCCTGGCCCGATGGCGCCGAGCCCTGCTGGTCCCGCTGGCGTTCCTGGCGATGGCGGCGGCGGGCGTACTCGCGGCAACGGGAGCCGGCGAACCGGTCCGCGCGGGCGAGGGCCCCTTCAGCGCCCCGGCCCAACTCCTGGCCCTGCTGGCGGTGTTCGCGGCCCTGGTGACAACGGGCGGAGAGTCCCCGGGTTCGGACGGGGAGGCGCGACGATGACCAACCCGATCAGCGGCTCCACCGCGGGGCGCGGGGCCGTACCCAACAGCGGCTCCGCCGCGGGGCGCGACAAGTTCGACGCAGGATCAGACGCGCCCCGTAAGGGGCGCGGGGAACTGCGCGACCAGCCACGACGGCGCGGCACCCGGCAGCGACGCCCCGCACCTACGGCGGCCCCCCGCCCCCACCGGAGGGGGACCCGATGACGACAGTCGAGGGCCGACACCAGGGCCAGGTCAACCCAGCGGAGCGCCACCGCATCGCGTTCCCCGTCGTCGACGAAGTCGCCCGGCACTGTCTGCAGGACGACGAGCCGGAGACCGTACACATCGAGGTGCACCTGAGCGGGCGCCTGGACAACGAGCGGCTGACCGGAGCGTTCGCGCGGGCCCTCGCCCGGCACCCCCGGATCCTGATGCGGGAGGCCCCGCGCCGCTGGTACGCGCGTCGGTACGAGTGGGAGCTGACCGGCGCCCCGGACGTGCCGCCCGTCTCGTTCCCGCCCCCGGCCCCCGACGCCCTGGAGGCGGCCCGCACCCGCTCCCTCGCCCACGCCCCGGCACTGACCAGCGCACCCCCCGTCCGTCTGGAAGCCGTCCCGCACCCGGCCACGGGCGACACGGTGCTGTTCCTCACGGTCAACCACACGGCCCTGGACGGCCCGGCCTGCCTGCGGGTCCTGGCCACCGCCGCTCAGGAGTACGGCGGCCCCGACAACACCCCGCCCACCACCACGGCACCGCCCCCGCCCGCCGCACACCCCCGGCCCACCCGCCCATGCCGTCACCTTGGCGGCCCCCCGCCCGGGTCGCCCCGGGCGCCCGCCCCGAGACGTCCCCGGGCAACGGCCTGCTGGTGTGCGAACTGCCCGTGCCGCGCCGCCCGAAGGGCGCCCCGTACACGGTGAACGACCAGTTGATGACCGCCACCGCTCGCACACTCGTCGACTGGAACACGGCGCGCGGCGCGCACGATCCGCGCCGCCCGCTGCGCATCACCATGCCGGTGGACGACCGCCCCCGGGACGTCTCGATGCCGATCGGGAACGGCACGCGCCTCGTCGAAGTCGCCTTCAGCGCCACCGAGTTGTCCCGTCCCACGAGCGAGCTGCTCCAAGTGGTCGCGGCGCGCACCGCCGCGCTCAAGAGCATGCCGCGTCCCCAACTCGGTCACGGTGCCGCCCTGTTGACCGCTCCGTACGCCCCCGTCGCCTGGCGGGCCGCCGCCACGAGGGTGTTGCGCCGGGCCGCCGCGCCCTGGACCTCGACGACGCTGCTCAGCAACATCGGGCGCGTCCCGTACCCGCTGGACTTCGGCGACGGGATCCGGGCGAGCGCCGTCTGGTTCTCGGCGCCCGCCCGCACCCCGCGCGGCCTGACCGTGACGACGGCGTCCACCGCGGGCCGGCTCCATCTGGCCCTGCGCTGGTCGCGGACGCTGCTGGGCCCCGGTGACGGCGTCCGGCTGCGCGACCTGTTCGAGGAACATCTGCGCGCGACCCACGAGGAGGCACGATGACGGCACCCTCCACGCCACCGAACCTCACGCCACCGAACCTCACACCTCCGCATCTCACCCCGCCGAAGGCCCGCACGCCCGGCCTGCGCGACTTCTACGAGAACCCGGACGTGCCGGTCGCCTCCGGCACCCCGCGCACCGTCCGCCAGACCCGGATCCTCGCGCGGGCCCTCGCGGACACCCCGGGCGCGACCGTCCTCGACCTGGGCTGCGGCGACGGCTCGGCCGCCGCGACGGCCGCCGCGCTGCTGCCAGGCCACCGGCTGGTCGGCGTCGACTGGTCGCAGGACGCGCTGCGGCGGGCGGCGACCCGGATCCCGTACGTGGTGCGGGGCGAACTGTCCGACCACGGGCTGCCGTTCGCGGACGGGGCCGCCGACGCGGTGCTGTTCTCCGAGGTGATCGAGCACCTCGTGGACCCCGACTCCGCGCTGGACGAGATCCGCCGGGTGCTGCGGCCCGGCGGCCATCTGATGCTGTCCACGCCGAACCTTGCCGCCTGGTACAACCGGGGGCTGCTGCTGGCCGGGGTGCAGCCGGTGTTCTCCGAGGTGAGTCTGCGCGGGGTGCACGGCAGGCCGGGCCGGGAGGTCGTGGGGCACCTGCGCCTGTACACGGCCCGTGCGCTGCGCTCGTTCGTTGCCGCGTCCGGGTACCGGGTGGTCGGTGTCTCCGGGGCGCCGTTCCACGGGGTGCCGGGCCCGCTGCGCCCGCTGGACCGGCTGGCCTGCGCTGCCCCCTCGCTCTCCTCGATCCTGCTGCTGCACGCGCGGAAGGCGTGAGCGGCGGTGCCGGCCGTGGTGTGGGGCGTGGCCTCGGCGCTGCTCGCGAACACCCTGTACAGCGTCGGCTTCGTGCTGGAGAAGCGGGCGCTGGGGCGGCTGCCGGCGATCAGCGTCCGCCGCCCCGCGCGGCTGCTGCGGCACCTGGTGGGCAGTCCGCTGTGGCTGGCGGGTTCGCTGGCGCTGGCGGGCGGGTTCGGCGCCCAGCTCGCCGTGTACCGGACGCTGCCCATCGCCGCCGCGCAGGGCATCTTCGTGTCGGGTCTCGTGCTGCTGCTCCTGCTGTCCGCGCGGCTGCTCGGCGAGCGCACCTCGGGCCGCGAGCGGTACGCGATCGGCGCGATCCTGGCCGCCCTCGTCATGGTGGTGCTCTCGCTGCGCGACACCGGCCGGGACCCGGACGCGGTCGGCGGGGCCGCCCCCGCGCCGCTCATCCTCCTCGTGTGCGTGCCCTCGCTCGCCGCCGGCCTGTACCTGTACGCGGGCGCGGAGCGGCGGGCGCGGCGCCGGCACCGGATGCCGAGCGCGGGCGTCGAGTACGGCGTCGCGGTCGGCCTGCTCTACGGCGTCAGCTCGCTCGCCATCAAGGGAGTGTCGGGGCTCCTGTGGGATGTGCCCCGGCTGCTCGCCTCCCCGTACCCGTACTTGCTGCTGTGCACGGGCGCGTGCGGGCTCGTCATGTCGCAGGCGGCGCTGCAGCGCTGCCGGGCCTCGCTGATCGTCCCGGTGTGCACGACGGTGACCTGCCTGTTCACGGTCGTGCTCGGCACGCTCGCGTTCGGCGAGTCACTGCCCTCCGAGCCGCTGCTGCTCGCGCTGCGCGTCGCGGGCACCGCGCTCGCCGTCGCCGTCCTGCTGCTCATGCCCAAGCACGACCCGCCCCCGGCCACGACGACACCGTCCATGGAACCTCCGAAGGAGTTGCTGTCCCATGAAGCCTGACGACCCGCTGCTCACCCTGCTCGCCTGTCCGCTGGACAAGGGGCCGCTGCGCCTCCTGCCGGACGGCGACGCGCTCTACAACCCGCGTCTCCAGCGCCGCTATCCGATCGTCGACGGGGTGCCGCAGCTGCTGCCCTCGTCCGGCGAGCAGCTCGCGGAGGACGAGCACGAACGCCTCCTGAAACAGTTCGAGGGAGGCGGTGTGACGTGACCACGATCGCCGCCCGCCTCGCCCCCTGGCTGCCCGCCCGCCTCACCGCGGCCACGGCCCGCGCTCTCTACCCGCGCTTCGAACCGGAGCTGGCCCGCCTGTCCGACATGGTCCCCGGCGGCTCCGGGTGCGCCACCGCGGTGGACGTCGGCGGCTGGTACGGGCCCTGGACCCACCGCCTCGCCGCCCGCGCCCGGCGCGTGGTCACCCTGGAACCCGTACCGCACCTGGCCCGTACGCTCGCCGCGACGGCGCCCGCGAACGTACGGGTGGTGCGGGCGGCGGCCAGCGACCGGCCCGGCACCGCCCCGCTGTGGCAGCCGCCGCACGACGCGCGCGGGGACCGCGGGGTGTCCTCGCTGGTCCGCCGCGACGGTCTGCACGCCACGACAGGCCAGTCCGTGGACTGTGTCACCCTCGACGAACTCGCCTTGGACGAGGTCGAGTTCGTGAAGATCGACGTGGACGGGGCGGAACTCGCCGTTCTGCGCGGCGCCGAAGCCCTCCTCGCCCGGGACCGCCCGGCGCTCTTCATCGAGCTGGAGACCCGCATCCAGCCGATCACCCCGGTGGTACGGCATCTGCGCGCGCGGGGATACGAGGGCTGGGTGCTGCCCGGCGCCGACTGGCTGCCGCTGCCCTCGTTCGATCTGGCGGCGCACCAGCGCGGCACCGCGCACATCGCCTCGCAGGGCCTGCTGCGCCGGGCCCTGACCCCGGCGGCCCGCCGCCCGCGCTACGTCAACTCGGTGCTGTTCCTGCCGGACGGCCGCACCCCGGGCTCCGTGCGCGACCATGAAAGACATGGCACCCGCGCGACGCACCCCGCCCACCGGTCCCGCTGACCCCTTCGGCCCGCTCGAGTTCCAGCTCGTCCTGCTGCGCCGGATGGCGGACCACAATCCGGAGCTGGTCGAGACGGCCCGCGCGGACCTCGGCGTCTCGGTGGCGGACATGCGGGAGGCGAACCGGCGCTGGCAGGCGATGCTGCACGCCCCGCGCTCCCGCGCGGCGGCGTCGCGGTACCGCTCGGTGCTCGGCGCCCCCGCGTCGGAACGCCCCCGCCGCCTGGGCGACCTGACCTGCACCGCGCTCCAGTGGCAGGTGCCGCTGTGGCCCACGCTCCGCTTCGAGGTGCTGCTCGCGCCCACGGGCGCGGTCTGGAACGAATGGCTGACCCGCGCCCCCGGCGCCCCGGGCCCCGCCCTGCGCACCCTCGCCGACCTGACCCCCTGGTCCTGCACGGTCGACGAGGCGGCCCACGCCTTCGCCCCGGCCCGCCCTCTGGAGGGCTCGGCCCCGACCCGCTGGGGCCTGGAGTTCACGGCCCCGGACGAGGACGGCACCCCGCGCCGGATCCGGGCCGAGTTCACCTGGGGCCTGCTCCAGCGCTGGACGGAGATCACGCCGGAACGTCTGCGCGGCTGAAGTCTCGTCGCCCGGTGCGGTAGGTGGGGGCTGGTCTTCGGGTGCGGGCCCGGTGGGGGCTGGTCGCGCAGTTCCCCGCGCCCCTGAAATGCAGGCGCTACGCGCCGCATTTCCCCGATAGAGGTACGGGGGCCTGATTCCCCCGATCAAGGTGCGGGGTGCCTGTGATCTGGGGAAGGCGCGGCGAAGCCGCATGCCTTCCAGGGGCGCGGGGAACTGCGCGACCAGCCCCCACGCACCCGCACCCGGCGACGAGACCGCAGCCACGCAGACGCCCCCCGGTTCAAGCTCAGCGCAGCGCTACGCCGACTTCACGATCGCCTCGGCGACCGCGTCCACGGACCCCGGATGCACCGCGCTCAGGAACAGGTTCGGCTCGACGAGCTCCAGCTCCATGACACACGGCCGCCCATCGGCCCCGTCGACAAGATCCACGCGCGCGTAGAGCAACTGCTCGGGCCCACCGGGCACGGCCGCGAGGGCCCGCTCGGCGACGGCGAACTCGGCCTCGGTCGGCTCCCACGGTTCGAGGGAGGGGTGCGGGACCTTGCGCGCGTCGAACGCGACCCCGGCGGAGAGCACCGCGCCCTTGCGGATCGCGTGCAGGAACCGGCCGCCGTAGAAGAGCACGGCGCGCTCCCCACTGACGTCGATCCCGTCGACGTAGGGCTGCACCATGGCGGTCAGCCCCTCGTCGTGCATCCGCGCCAACTGCCGCAGCGCGACGTCCTGTTCGGCCGGGGTGTAGCGGGCCGCGTAGCGGGCGCCGGCGCTGGAGGTCGGCTTGATCACGAAGGCGCGGTCGGCGGGCAGCTCGGGGGCGGCGCCCGGCGGCACGTACGTCGTCGGGACGACGGGCACGCCGGCCCCGGCGAGTTCGCCGAGGTAGCGCTTGTCGGTGCTCCAGCGGATCACGCCGGGCGGGTTGGCGAGGCGGGTCGCGGCGGCGCAGCGCTCGGTCCAGGCGATGAACTCGTCGCGGCGCCAGCTGTAGTCCCAGGTCGAGCGGACGACAGCGAGGTCGTACGCGCTCCAGTCGACGTCGGGGTCGTCCCAGACGACGACGTCGGCGCGGGCGCCGAGCCGCTCGATCCCCTCGACGAGCAGCGGCAGGTCCGCGTCCACGGGCCCACCGTCCTCGCCGACCCGATACGTGACCAGTGCTATCCGTGCCAACGCCTTCTCCTCACCTTGTCCGCCCGGGTCGGGCCGGGCTCATCCTCTCAAGGTGATCCCGAGGCGGTCGAAGGCCGTCGTCGACCGGATCGGCGGCCCTCAGGTTCGTGCCGTCCACCACCCCGCGACCGGCGCCCCGCATGCTGGACCGGGACCGGCCCCGTCACCCCTCAGGAGCGCACGTGCCAACCCTTCCGAAGTCCGATCCGCGGGGCGCCGCGCACCCCGAGCTGGTGTGCGACCCCGGTACCTTCCGGCCGCTGCCGGACCCCGCGCCGCCCGCCGAACCGAATCCGCTGGGCTGGCCCGGGTACGCGGAGTCGAAGGCGCGGGCCGTCGCGCGCAGTGGTGCGTCCGAGTCGGTGGTGGCCGGCACGGCGACGGTGTGCGGTGTCCCGGCGGTCGTCCTGGCCTTCGCCTTCGGGCACCTGGGCGGTTCGCTCGGCCGGGCCACCGGCGACCGGATCGAGGCCGCGCACGCGCACGCCCGCGCGCACGGCCTGCCGGTCGTCTCCCTGGTCGCCACGGGCGGCAGCCGGATGCAGGAGGGCATGCTCGCGCTGACCCAGCTCCAGCGCGCGGCCCGGCAGTGCGCGCTGACCCGGGCCGCCGGGCTGCCGCAGATCGCGGTGGCCTGCGACCCGACGACCGGGGGCGGCTGGGCGACGCTCGGCGCGGGCGCGGACGTCACCCTGGCGCTGCCCGGCGCGCAGATCGGCTTCGCGGGGTCCCGGGTGCGCCCGGCGGACGCGGACCCGGCGGCGTACACGGCGGAGGGGCAGCGGGCGGCGGGCGCGGTCGACGCGGTCGTGGCGCCGGACGTGCTGCGCGAGGACGTCGGGCGCCGGCTACGGCTGCTCACGGCCCGCACCCCGGACCCGGAACCGGCCCCGGTGCCCGCCGCGCTGGGCCGCACCGACCTGCCGGCCACCGGCTGGGACGCGGTGCTGCGCGCGCGAGCCCCCGAACGGCCGCACGCACCCGCCTACTTGGACGCCTGCTTCACGTACCGCGAGGAACTGCGCGGCGACCGGGCGGGCGGCGTGGACGACGGCATCCTGTGCGGCTTCGGGGCGCCCCGGCCCGCGTACGGGGATCCGGGGCGGACGGTCGCGTACGTGGCGCAGTGCGGCACGGCGACGACCCCGGCGGGCTACCGGACCGCGACGCGGCTGATCCGGCTCGCGGGCCGGCTCGGCATCCCGGTGCTGACCCTGGTCGACACCCCGGGCGCCGCGAACGGCGCGGAGGCCGAGCGGGCGGGCGCGGGTCCCGCGATCGCGGAGCTGTTCGTCGCGGTCGCGGAGTGTCCGGTGCCGGTGACGACGCTGGTGATCGGCGAGGGCGGTTCGGGCGGGGCGCTGGCGCTCGCGGCGCCGGGGAACACCTGGGTGACCCCGGACGCGTACTTCTCGGTGATCGCCCCCGAGCTCGCGGCCGCGATCCTCAAGCGGCCGGTCGACCAGGTCCACGAGACCGCCGCTCAACTGCGGCTTCGCCCGCAGGACTTGGTGGATCTGGGGGTGGTGCGGGGCATCGCCTGACATGACCCCGCAACCGAACAGGCGAGCAGTTGTTCCCTTGAACAGGTGATCGTCGCCTCAGAGTTTGCATGTGACCCAGGTGAACAACGATGCTTACGGAGCGCAAGCAACGGGCTGCAGACCGTAGCGAAACGCATCGCGATGCACGTGCAAGTCCCACACACATGCAACACCTCTAGGAGAACGCGACACCATGAACCTGCTTACCGACATCCTCGCCGGCGTCTTCAACTTCGTCGGCTGGCTCGTGTAACACGCCTGTCGGGCGCACGCATGCGGCGCCGTCTCCCCCGGTCCCACGGGGAGGCGGCGCCTTCCGCGTTCTTCGGGTGTCTCCTCGGGGCCCGGTCAGTCCTGCGCCGCCGCGCGCATCACCTCCGCCAACTCGCCCCGCAACCGGGAGAATTCGGGGGTCGTCCGCAGGCCCGCCACATCGGCGGCGCCGCGCGCGAGCGCGACCGGGACCTCCGCGACGACCCGGCCCGGACCCGCGGCCATGACGAGGACCCGCGAGCCGAGCAGCACCGCCTCGTCGACGGAGTGCGTGACGAACAGGACGGTCGTGCCCGTGGTGTCCGCCAGGTCCCGCACCTCCTCCTGGAGCCGTTCCCGGGTCAGCGCGTCCAGCGCGGCGAACGGCTCGTCCATCAGCAGGACTTGGGGCTCGGCCGCGAGCGCCCGCGCGAGGGCGACCCGCTGCTGCTGACCGCCGGACAGCTGCCAGGTGCGCCTCCGTGCCGTACCGGCGAGCCCGACCCGCTCCAGCAACTCCGCGACCCTCTCCGCCCGTTGCCCCCGGGGCACCCCGTGCCGGGCCAGCGCGAACGCGATGTTCCCGCCGACGGTGCGCCAGGGGAACAGACGGGGCTGCTGGAAGACGACCCCGACCGTGCGCCGCACGTCGACGCCGCCCGTCGCGGGCCGCTCGAAGCCCGCGACCAGGCGCAGCAGCGTCGTCTTGCCGCAGCCCGAGGGGCCGACCAGGACCACGAACTCGCCCGCGCCGACGCTCAGGGACACCTCGGAGACGGCGGTCACGGCCCCGGAGCCCTTGCCGCCGTACCGGACGCCGACCCCGTCGAGCACGATGTCCGCGGGGTCGCGGCCGGTGTCCTTCTCCGCCGTCTCACTTCGCGGCACGGTTCAGCTCCTTCACGGCGAGGGCCCGCTCGAACACCGGGCGCCCCGGCACCGCGTCCACGGCCTTCTGCCCCTTGAGGAACACGGCGGCGTCCCGCAGGTTCGCGGCGAGGGCGCCGGGTGCGCCCGGCCGGCCCAGGTACTGTGCGCCCCGCTGCTCCTCGGCGCTGAGCAGCACGAGCTGCCTCAGCTGGCGCTTCGCCTCGCCGGCGGGGATGCCGAGCTCGGCGCCGATCGACGCGGCGGCCTTGTCCGGCTGGTTCTTCGCGCGGGCGACGGCCCGGTCCTCGGCCTTCAGCCAGGCGGTGACGATCTCGGGGTGCTCGGCCGCGAAGTCGTCAGTGACGACGCCCAGGTCGGCGGTGGGCTTGCCGGCCGCCGCGATCTTCCGGCTGGTGGTGAGGACGGTGCCGTCCTTCTCCAGTTCGCCGAGCGTCGGCGTCCACACGTACGCGGCGTCGATGTCGCCGCGCTGCCAGGCGGCGAGCGCGTCCTGCGGCTGGAGGTCGACGAGCGTCACGTCGGAGGTCTTCAGCCCGGCGTCGTCGAGCGCGGCGAGCAGCGAGTAGTGCGAGGTGGAGCCGAACGGCGCGGCGATCTTCTTCCCCTTGAGGTCCTTCACCGCCTTGACGCCCGTGCCCTTCTTCGCGACGAGGGCCTCGTTGTCGCCGATGACGTCGTGGATCCAGAGCACCTTGTACGGGATGTCGAGCGGGGCGGACAGGCCCTTGGCGACGGGGCTGGAGCCGGCGAGTCCGAGGTCGACTGCGCCGGAGATCACGGCGGTGTTCACGTCGCCGCCCGAGTCGAACCTCACCCACTTCACGTCGGCGTCGGGCAGCGCCTTCTCGAGGAGCCGCTCGTGCTTGACGACGAGGTCGGCGTTGGGGATCGCCTGGTAGGCGATGCGCACCTGGGTCCGGCCCGAGGCGCTGTCGGAACCGCCGGTGCCGCAGGCGGTCGCGGTGGCGGCGAGGGTGAGCGCGGCGGCGGCCGCGAGGAGCGTACGGCGGTGGGAGGGCATGACGGATCTCCAGAAGCAGACAGGACAGGGGCGGCAACAGGCGGGAAAGGGAGGTCGGATGCGGAAGGGGCAGGGGTGTTCAGGCGCGTCCGCGCCAGGGGACGGCGGCCCGTTCGACGGCCTTCAGCAGTGCGTCGAGCACGATGCCGGAGACGCCGATGGCGAGGATGCCCGCGATGACGACGGCGGTCTGGTTGTAGCGCTGGGCGTCGCGGATCATGCCGCCGATGCCGGGCACGCCGTTGACGGTCTCGGCGGCGACGACGGAGGTGTAGGCGACGCCGACCGCGATCCGGACGCCGGTGAGGATCTCGGGCAGCGCCGCGGGCAGCCGCACGGCGAGCAGCAGGGTCGCCGGCCCGGAGCCGAGGGCCCGCGCGGCCTCGACGAGATCGCCGGGCACGTCACGGACGGCGGCTGCGGTCGCGGCGGCGATCGGCGGCAGCGCGGCGACGACCAGGAGCCAGATCTTCGGCGACTCGTCGATGCCGAACCAGATGACGAGCAGGGACAGGTACGCGAGCGGCGGCAGCGTCCGCAGGAAGGTGACCGCCGGTTCGAGGACGACGGCGACGGGCCGCACCGCGCCGATGACCAGGCCGAGCGGGACGCCGACCAGGGCCGCGTAACCGGTGCCGATGCCGATCCGGCGCAGGCTGACGGCCAGGTGCTCGGTGAGGAGGTGGCCGCTGTAGCCGTCGGTCATCCCGACGGCGAAGGCGTGCCCGACGTCGCCGGGGGACGGGACGAGGACGCGGGGCCACAGTTCGGCGGCGACGGCCGCCTGCCAGGCGGCGAGCAGGACGGCGAGGGCGATCAGCCGCAGGGCCAGCCACTGTGCGGCCTCCCGGCCGGGTCGTGCCGGGCGCGGGACACGCGCGGCGGCCGGGCGCGTCCCTGGCCCGGTGTCCGGGGCCCGGGTCTTCAGCTGTGCGGTGCTCATGCCTGGGCACCCACCAGGCGCCGCAGCCTCGGGGCGACCTCCTCGCCGACGCGGAACGCCTCCTCCAGGTGCGGGTAGCCGGAGAGGATGAACTCGGAGATGCCCAGTTCGGTGTACTCGTGGAGGCGTCGGGCCACCTCGTCGTGGCTGCCGACGAGGGCGGTGCCGGCGCCCTCGCGGACCAGGCCGATGCCCGCCCAGAGGTTGGGCGCGACGGTGAGGCCGTCGGCGCTGCCGCCGTGCAGGGCCGTCATCCGGGCCTGGCCGGTGGAGTCCATGCGGGCGAAGCGTTCCTGGCTGGCGCGGATCGCCTCGGGGTCCATCGCGGCGAGGATCCGGTCGGCCTCGGCCCAGGCCTCGGCGGCGGTGTCGCGGCTGATGACGTGCAGGCGCAGGCCGAAGCGCAGCGACGGGTTGCGGCTGCGGAGCCGCTCGACGCGCTCGGCGACGGCGGCGGGCGGTTCGCCCCACAGGAGCTGGACGTCGGCGCGGCGCGCGGCGACGTCCTCGGCGGCGCCGGACGCCCCGCCGAAGTACAGCGGGACCTTGAACTCGACGGCGGGGTCGGTCAGTTGGGCGCCCTCGACCTGGACGTGCCGGCCCTGGAAGTCGATGCGCTTGCCGTCGAGGAGGTCGCGGAGCACGGCCATGACCTCGTCGGTGCGGCCGTACCGCTGGTCGTGCGCCAACTGGTCCCCGTAGGAGCGCTGTTCGACGGAGTCGCCGCCGGTGACGACGTTCAGGCGCAGGCGCCCTCCGGTGAATCTGCGGAAGGCGTCGGCCTGTTGGGCGAGCAGGGTGGGGCTGCTGAAGCCGGCCCGGAAGGCGACGAGGAAGCCGATGCGTTCGGTGTGCTGGGAGAGGGCCGAGGTGAGGATCCACGGGTCCACACAGCCGAGCCCGACCGGGGTGAGCAGGGAGGTGAAACCGGCCTGCTCGGCGGCGCGCGCCACCTGCGCGAGGTAGCCGATGTCGGCCCGCCGCCGGGTCGCGGCGCCGGTCCTGCCCTGCACGGACGTGACGCCGCCGGGATCGCGTCCGTCGCCTCCGGTGGGCAGGAACCAGTGCAGCAGCGGGCGGTTTTCGGGCATGGGGCACCTCGGGCTCATGGCGTGATGACGTGCCGGCGCCGGCCGCCGGACGGCCCGGGACGCGGGCACGGACACGGGCGGGGCGGCGCGCGGGAGCACGTCGGACAGGTGAGAACAGGGAAGAAGAAGGGGCCTTCAGCGAGGGAAGGCCCGGCGACGCCGCCTACGGGGCTGCTTCAGCAGCCGGACGGAGCGCGCAGACAGATGGCCCGACACAGCATCGTGGAGACACGCAGCAGATCCACGTGACGACGCGAGACGAGTACAGGGGCCATGCACCCATCCTTGCCGCGAACACGCCGCCGCCACAAGACATGTCCACATGGCGGGCGGTTGCGTACCGGCATACGAAACAGCCGGGGCCCGGCGCGGAGGTGCTCCGCGCCGTGCCCCGGCCTCGAACTCATTTTTTCAGAGGGTTACTTCACGCCGATCGCCCGGACGATCTCCTGCGTGACGGTCGCGCCCTTGTCGTCGTGGGCGGAGGCCCGCAGCGAGACGGACGCCGCGTCCTCGGGGATCCGCAGCTCGCCGGTCCAGGACGCCCCGGTGCCGTCGAGGGCGACGGACTTCCAGGTCTTGCCGTCGTCGTAGGAGACCTCCAGCCTGCCGCCGCCCAGGGTGCCGGTGCCGGTCGCGCCCTTGATGTACTCGGCGTACAGGCCGACGGGCAGCGAGGCGCCCGCGCGGACCTTTCCGGTGAGGTCGGTGTCGACGTCGAAGCCGAGGTTGATCATCGGAAGGAAGTGCCACTCGTCGTCGGCCGGCCGCGCCGAGCGGACCGTCCACTCGGTGTGCCCGGTGGTGCCGAGGCTCCACTTCTCGGGGTCGAGCGCCGTGTCGGTGACGACCTTGTACGTCTTCTCTTCCGGGGCCGCGTTCCACACGTACCCTGCGGAGCTGGTCCTGCGGCCCTGGCTGACGCCGTCGGCGAACACCTCGGTGTACTGCTTCATCCCGCTCTCGGGGTCGTACGCGTCACCGAACCCGGTGTGGTCGGGACCCGAGTCGCCCCAGCCCGGCACGTTGAACTGGATCTGGTCGGCGACGCGCTCCTGGCCCCAGCCGAGCCCGGTGCCGAGCCACGGGTGCCAGACCGGCTTGAACCAGTTGAGCTCCGTGTGCCGGCCGGCCTTGTAGGTGACCAGTCCGGAGCGCTCCTCCAGGCCCGGCACGATGACGGACTCGTGCCACTTCTGGCCCGGCTCCATGGACACGTAGTCGGTGCGCCGGTCAGGGAAGGTGTGGCGCTCCAGGAATCCGACGCCGACCTTGAAGGTGTCGGTGATCGAGAAACGGAACTCACCGCCGTCGGCCTTCCGGTCGCCGCCGTAGTACGTGGTGTCGACGGTGGCGAGGTCCTTGCCGTCCGGGGCGTAGAGGAGGCCGCGGTCGGGCACGGCGCCCGTGTAGCCGTTCGACACGTCATACATGTACGAGGCGTCCTTGGTGCCGGTCATGTCGAGCGGGCGGCCGTCGCGGGCGCGGGTCTGGAGCCGGGCGAAGTCCTCCTTGTTCACGCTCGCGATCTGCAGCGGGCGGTCCTCGTAGTTCTCGTCGTAGAAGACGGTGTTGAGACGGCCGGGCGCGTCGTCGCCGATGAACAAGGCCTTGGCGCCCGCGTCCTGGGCGGCCTGCGCGATCTGCGCCGGGGTGAGGGTGCCGTCGGCGTGCACGAGGACGGCCTTGCCCCGCACGTCCTTGTCCGCGTACGCGCCGGGCGCGCCGTTGCCCGCGTCGACGAGGCCGAGCCTGGTGCGGCCCTGGAGCAGCGTGGAGCCGGGCTGCTCGAAGGTCTCGCCGATGCCGTCCACGGCGACGCGAGGCTGTCCGTGCCGCCAGACGGTGCGGTACTCGAAGCTGCCGCCGGTGACCTTCTTCGTCGGCGCGGCGAACAGCGAGTCGTACTTGATCGGGACCTGGACGATGCCGAGGACGTCGGCGCCGTTCGCCTTGCGGTCGTACTCCATGAGGCGCTGGCGCGGGTCGGTGTCCTTGGGCAGCCGGAGCCCGGTCTCGCGCAGGGTGCGTCCGTCGAGGGTGATCTCGCGGTCCTGGTCGAGGGTGATCTCGGGGTTCGAGAGGTAGGCGAGGCCGAGCGAGTCGGGACCGCTCGCGCCGCGCACGTCGAGGAAGGTGTCCGCGGTGTACGTGCCCGGCTTCAGGCGCAGTTGGACGGTGCCGGAGTCACCGACGGCGACGATGCCCGGGTCGGTGCCCTCGGCGAGCTCCTGGAAGACGATGTTCGCGGGGGTCGGCTCGCCGTCCCGGTCCTTCACGTGGACGGTGAGCGTGTACCGCTCCTCCTCCTTGACCAGGCCGAACGCCGTGTGCGCGACGGGGGTCCCGGCGGCGCTCGCCACGATCCGCCCGCTCACGTTGCCGACGGCGGCCTTGCTGCCGTCGCCGGTGACGGTGGTGGAGGCGGTGCCGTGCGCGGGCACGGTCAGCTTGTCGTCGGCGAGCGCCACGACCCCGTCGGAGGCGCCCTCCGCCGCGAGGCTCAACTCCACCGACTGATCGGAGGAGTTGGAGTAGGTGACCTTCTTGGTGACCGGCTCATTGCTCTCGTAGGGCCACTTGAAGAAGCCCAGGTCGGCGCTGCCGGTCGCGGTGATCTTCGCGGCGACGGCGTCGGGAACCGAGACACGGCCCGCGCCGATGGCGTACGCCGAGTCGTCGAGCTGCTTCGAGGTCGACATCAGGGCGTCCTTGAGCTGCGCGCCCGTCCAGTCCGGGTGGGCCTGGGCGAGCAGCGCGGCGACACCCGCGACGTGCGGCGTCGCCATCGACGTACCGCTCATGGTCGTGTACGAGCCGGAGCCGGCGACGAGGGAGGAGCGGGCGGCGAGGATGCCCACACCCGGGGCCGACACATCGGGCTTCAGCCCCTGGTCGCCGTAGCGCGGGCCCTGGCTGGAGAACTCGGCCCGCTCGTCCTGGCTGTCGACGGCGCCGACGGTGAGGGCGGAGTCGGCGGCGCCGGGCGAGCCGATCGTGCCGGGCCCGTAGGCGTTGCCGGCCGCGATCACGAACAGGGCGCCGGTCTCGGCGGACAGGGAATCGACGGCGGCGGCCATCGGGTCGGTGCCGTCGCTGCCCTCCGAGGAGCCGAGGCTCATGGAGACGACCTTCGCCTTGATGTCCTTGGCGGCCCACTCCATGCCGGCGATGATCTCGGACTCGGTGCCGAAGCCGTCGTCGCTGAGCACCTTGCCGACGGCGAGCGTGGCGTCCGGGGCGACGCCCTTCTCCTTGCCGTCGGAGGCGGCGCCGGAGCCGCCGACGGTCGAGGTGACGTGCGTGCCGTGGCCCTGACGGTCGGCGACCTCCTGACCGGCGATGAACGACTTCGACTCGCTCACGCGCGAGGCGAGGTCCGGGTGCGTCGTGTCGTAGCCGGTGTCGAGGACGGCGACCTTGACGCCCTTGCCGGTGAGCCCGGCCTCCCACGCCTTCGGCGTCCCGATCTGCGCGTTGGACTGCTCCATGTCGGCCTTCACCCGGCCGTCGAGCCACACCTTGGCGATGCCGTCGGCGAACGCGTCCTTCTCCGTGGCCGCGTTCCAGAAGGTGCGGCCCTTGGCGGCGGCGAGTGCGGCGCCACCGACACTGGACAGCTTCCGGGTGCGCTCGGAGCCCTTGGGGGTGAGTGCGGCGGAGCGCGCGCTCTTGCCCTTGTAGGTGACGATGAGCGGGGTCGCGTCGGCCTTGTTGTCGGCGAGGCCCTGCTCGATCAGGGCGCTGACGTCGAAGAGCCGGGGGTCGAGGGTCTTGGCGGCCAGGTAGGGCTGCGCCTCCTCGGGTACGACGGTGATCCGTCCGTCGCTCACCTGGGTGCGCACGGTGCCGTCGGCTCCCTGGGGCCGTTTCACGTCGACGGTCTTCCTGCCGCCGCCGAGGTCGGTGACGGTGACCTTGTCGCCGGTGACCAGCGTCACCGTGTGGGCGGCGCGGGCGGCCTTGGTGGTCTGCCGCGCCGGGGTGTCCGGGCCGGTCGGGCCGGTGCCGTCCGGTGCGGCGTGCGCTCCCGCCAACGGCAGCAGGGCGAGGGTGAGCCCTGCCGACAACAGCGCCGCGGTACGTCTCGCTACTGGTCCTCTGGTCATCTTGGCCTCTCTTTGCAGGCTTCCGATCGGGGGTGGTGCCAGAGTGCTAGGAGGAGTGTGAACGACCTTCTGCGTCAGCGGAGTTGAACTGTGGTGGCGGATGACCGCCGTGACACCTTCCCGCCAGGGCACAATGGCGGGGAGGCAGGGACGAGGCTGAGGGGGGACGAAGTCGTGGACGGGTTGGTGGAGTTCGAGGTCACCGAGGGTGCGCCGGTGCTGTTCGAGGCGGTCGGCGAGGACGCGGAGCCGGACGGCGCCCGGCATGTGAACCGGGACAACGACGCGGTGCGGGCCTCCCGCACCTTCGAGCAGTCCCTCGGCGCGGTCCGCTCGGCGGCCGAGTCGGCGCTGCGCGTGCTGCGGGACGGCGCGCTGAAGCCGGACGCGGTGGAGATCGAGTTCGGCGTGAAGATGTCGGCGGAGGTCGGGGCCGTCATCACGAAGGGCGCCGCCGAGGGGCATCTGGTGGTCAAGCTCAGCTGGTCCTCCGGCCCCGGCCCGGCGGAGGAGGACACGGCCGGCCGATGAACGACTGCCAGTGGCAGGCCCGCATCGAGCGGGCCGGGCGCATTCTCGGGTCCGGCTTCCTGATCGCCGGACGGACCGTGCTGACCTGCGCGCACGTCGTCGCCGGCGCGGACGGGCCACTGACGGTGACGTTCCCCAACCGCCGGTCCGAACGCCCGGTGGAGGCCCGGGTCCTGGTGGGCGCGGGCTGGCACGGCGACGCGACCGCGCCGGGTGACCTGGCGGTGCTGGAGCTGGCCCGGGAGGTCGACGTGGCACCGGCCCGGTTCGGCACGGAGAGCGAGGCGTACGCGGGCGCCGACGGCCGGGCGCCGACCCTGCACGCGTACGGCTTCCCGAAGAGCTTCGACGAGGGCACGCAGGCCGCGTACCGGACCGTGAGCCCGACCCGGGTCCGCGACGAGTGGGTCGAGCTGGTCGCGGACCTCGCGCACGGGCAGCCGCTGCGCTCCGGGTTCAGCGGCGCGGCCCTCACCGTCGCGGGCACGAACCGGGTCGTCGGCATCGTCACGAGCGTGACGGGCGGCGCGGGCACGATGACGGGCCGGATGATGCCCCTGTCGGTCATGGTCCGGTACTGGGAGGACCTCGTCCTGTACCTGCCGGGCCCGGCCCGGCTGAACGCGCTGGTGGAGAAGGCGCTGCGGACTGGGCTCGACTGCCGTCCGGAGCGGCTGTACCGGCAGGCGGCGGGCCCCTGGGCGCCGCCCGTCCCCTCGCACGAGCTGCGCTCCCTGCCGATGGCGGCGTGGCACGCGCTGAACGCGCCGGAGCCGGAGGTCGCCGAGCGGTTCGCGGACCGGCTCGAGGAGCTGCTCGGCGAGAGCGCGCGGGAGCGGCCGGGCCGGGCCCCGGCGGCCTGGACGCCGGTGGTGTTCACCGTGGAGCACAGCGGGGCCGGCGAGGACGAGGTGCGGGTGACCGTGTCGGCGTACCACGAGGGCCATCCGCATCTGGTCGAGGAGCCGCGCACGCTGCCGAGCTCGGAGGTGCCCGGCTACGTCGAGTCGGTCATCGACACCGCGATCGACCATCTCCCGGACGACACCGACGAGTTGGTGGCCTTCGAGCTGCCCCGGCCGTTCCTCAACTGGCCGGTGGACCGCTGGCCCGCGGGCGACGGCGACCCGACGCCGCTGGGCTGCGCCTACCCGGTGGTGGTCACCGCGCACAGCCGGCGCGAGGGTGGCCGGCGGCGCCGGCTCGCGAAGAGCTGGCGGGCGCGCGGGGACCGGCCGGCGTCCGGGGTGCACCGCGTCGACTGCTCCGACGGTCCGCCGCCCAGCCAGTCGGACCTGGCCCGGGCCGACGTGGTGGGCTTCGCCGCGCCGCCGGGTCCCGGTCCGCGGCCGCACTTCGACACGGCGCTCGCCAAGCCGGTCCCGGTGCTGCTGTGGCCGCGCACCGGCTGCGCGGGCGGCCACGAGGACGGCACGCCGTGCCCGGGCACGGCGTTCCTCGACGCCCTCGGCACGTACGTGTCCGGTCTGCCGCTCGACGAACTCCCGCAGCACATCATGGCGTTGCGGGAGCGGGCGAGCGCGCAGGAGCAGCACTGGGCGCACGACATCCAGCTGCTGTGGGACTCCCCGCGCTGCTTCCCGGCCCCGGACCGGGAGGCACTGCACCGCCACTGCCCGGTCGCCTGATCGACCCGCATCATCCACGAACGACGACGAATCGAACGACGTACGGAGACGAGCCGAACATGCCGCAGTGGTCCGTGTACACGGGAGCGTCCGCGCCGCACGACGGCATCGACCGGCTGCCCGCCCCGCCGCCCTGGCGCGCGTTCGACGGCGGCCCGGTCCTGCCGCCGCCTGCCGAGGACGCGGACACGGCGGCGGTCTCGCCCGACCGGCTGCACCGCGCCCACACCTACCGGCCGACGCCGGAGAGCGTCGACCTGGTGAACGCGGCGCTGTACCTGCGCCGTCCGCTCCTGGTCACCGGGCCGCCCGGCACCGGCAAGTCCTCCCTCGCCTACGCCGTCGCCCGCGAGCTGCGGCTCGGCCCGGTCCTGCGCTGGAACGTGACGAGCCGCTCGACGCTCGCGGACGGCCTGTACCGCTACGACCCGCTCTCCCGCCTGTACGCGGCCCGCGGAGAGCGGCGTCCGCCCGCGGAAGGCGTGGCGGACGTCGCCGACCACCTGCGGCTCGGCCCCCTCGGCACCGCGCTCCTGCCGCACGAGCGGCCGCGGGCGCTGCTCGTCGACGAGATCGACAAGGGCGACCTCGACCTGCCGAACGACCTGCTGAACGTGCTGGAGGAGGGCCAGTACGAGATTCCCGAACTGCTGCGCGCGGGCACCGAGGCGCGGGTGCGGGCCGACGGTACGGACGAGACGGTGCCGGTCGCGGCCGGCCGGGTGCGCTGCCGCGCGTTCCCGTTCGTGGTGCTGACCAGCAACGGGGAGCGGGAGTTCCCGCCCGCGTTCCTGCGCCGCTGCGTCCGGCTGCGGCTGCGCCGCCCGGGCCGGGACCAGCTGGCCGCGATCGTCGACGCGCACCTGGGCGAGACCGACGGGTACGCCGAGGAGCTGATCGGCCGGTTCCTGCGGCGCGCCGACGCGGGCGAGCTGGCCACGGACCAGTTGCTCAACGCGCTGTACCTCACGGGCGCGGCGGGCCTGGACGCGGCGTCCCGCGAGGAGCTCGCCCAGCAGCTCCTGCCGGGGCTCGGCGCGCGTCCCGACGACGGCGGCTGACGACGATGGCAGGTGACCTCGACCGGCTCGCGGCGGCGCTGGCCGCGGCGGCGGACGGCGAGCGGCCCACCCCGGCCGAGCTGGCGGAACTGCTGTGGCTGGCCCGGGCGTTGGACCGCGCGGAGAGCGCCACGGGCACGGGCGACGCGGGGCCCTCCGGCGCTTCCGCTCCCGGTGGCGCTTCCGGTGGCGCGGGGTCCGGCGACGGATCCACGGCACCGGCGGGTCCGCCGCACCCGCCGCCCGGCCCGCGCACGCCACCGGCCCCCGTCGACCAGCCCGCGCCGGCACCGCCCGAGCCCCGGCCGCTCATGCCGGAGCCGCCCCGGGTCACCCTCTACGTGGCCGAGGACCAGGCCGCCGGTCCGGCCGGGCCGCTGGCCCCCACGCCGCCGATGCTGCGGCACCCGCTGCCCCTGCAGCGCGCGCTGCGGCCCCTCAAGCGCCGGGTGCCGTCGCCGACGGGCGTGCCGGAGCTCGACGAGCACGCCACCGCCGACCGCATCGCCCGGCTCGGCGGCGGACCCGACGCCTGGCTGCCCGTACTGCGCCCGGCGCCCGAGCGCTGGCTGCGGCTCGTGCTGGTCCACGACAACGGGCCGACCATGCCGGTCTGGCGCCCCCTCCTGCGCGAACTGCACGGACTCTTCGGGCAGTCGGGCGTCTTCCGTACGATCGCCGTCCACGAGGCGTCGCCGGACGGCCGGATCCACGGCCTGGTCGTGCCGCCCGACGGCCGGACCGCCGTGCTGGTCCTCAGCGACTGCTCCGGCCCGCAGTGGCACTCCGGGGAGGCGGGCGCCCGCTGGTACGGCACCCTGCACGCCCTGGCCCGGCGCGTCCCGCTCGCGGTGCTCCAGCCGCTCCCCGAACGCCTGTGGCCCGGCACCGCCCTGCCCGCCGTACCGGGCCGCCTCACCGCCCCGCACCCGGCGGCGCCCGCGTCCGCGCTGGGTTTCGCCCCGTACGATCCCGACGCCTGGCCACGGCCCGAGGACGCCCCGGACGCGCTCGCGCTCCCGGTCCTGGAGGCGGACCCCCGCTGGCTGTCCCACTGGGCCCGGCTGACGGCCGCGCCGGGCGGCGCGCGGGTGCCGGGCGCGGCGGCCTGGCTGACCCCCGCGGGGCCCGCCGACGCGACGGCCCCGGACCCGGGCCCGGACCTGTCGGAGGCGGGCCGGTACGGCGCGACGGACCGGTCCGGGACGGTGGACCAGTACAGGACGGTCGAGCGGTACGGGACCGTCGACCCCTACGGGACGGCCGGCCCGGACGACGATCCGGACCCGATGACCGACGCCGAGCGGCTCGTGCTCGGCTTCCGGGGATCCGCCTCGCCGGAGGCGTTCCGGCTCGCCGGGCATCTGGCGCTCGGAGTGCCGCACCTGCCGGTGATGCGGCTCGTCCACTCCGTCCTGGAACCCGATCCGCGCCCGGCGCACCTCGCCGAGATCATCGTCTCGGGCATGCTCGTGGAGGTCCCCGGTCCGCCCGGCTCCTACGCGTTCCGCCCCGGCGTCCGGGAGCTGCTGCTGCGCTCCCTGCCGCGCAGCGAACGCGGACGCACGGCCCGACTCCTCGCGGAGCGCGGCGCGTTGATCGAAGCGCTGGTCGACACGGTGCCGCCGGAACTGCCCGTGACGACGTCGCCGGGGGCGGACCCCGGCGGGGACGGGGCGGTGGCGGAGGTCAGCGCCGAGACGCTGGAGCGCATGGGCGGCTCCGCGGCGCCGGCCGTCCCCGCCCCGGGGGTGCTGCTCGGCGGGCGTTACCGGCTCGTGCGGCAGGTGCGGCCCGGCGGCTCGGTGTGGCGGGCGCGGGACACGGGGTCCGGGGCGGCCGTGGCGGTGAAGCTGTACCCGTCGCTGCCCGCGCGGGGGCGCCCCGCGTTCCGTCACATGGCCGAGCGGCTGCGGCAGTTGCGGCATCCGAACGTCGTCGCCGTGTCCGACGCCGACACGGAGGCTCCGGTCCCCTATCTGGTGATGGAGTACCTGGACGGCGTCCCGCTCGGTTCCCTCACCCCGGGGCGGCTGCCCGGTTCCCTGCTGACCCGGGTGGCCGCGGGCCTGGGCGGCGCTCTGGTGGCGGTCCACGACGCCGGGTTCGCCCATGGCGGGGTGCGCGGATCGCGGGCGATGCTGCTGCCCGACGGCACGGTGAAGCTCGTCCAGTTCGCCCCCGCGAGCGCCGGCCAGACCGGCGCCTTCGACCGCGACACTGAACAACTGGCCGCACTGTGCCGCCAGTTGGGCTGCGCGCCCGGGTTCACGCAGACCCTGCTCTCGGGCGGCGCCGGGCAGATGGAGAGCAATCTGCGCGGCCTCGCCGACGGCCACGCACGGCTCGCGCTCGTCGACGACGGCGCCACGATCCGCCCCCCGCTCGTCTACAGCCTGCTCGGCCCGCTCAAGGTCCTCCCGAACGACGGCGACGACGCCCCCGAGATCCCGCTCTACTCCCCCGTCGACGCGGCCGTGCTGTGCGCCCTGCTCCTGCGCACCGGCCACCCGCTGACCCGCGCCGAACTGGCCGACGCCGTATGGGACCCCGAGGACCGCCCCGAGGACCCGGACGCGGCGCTCGCCGCCTGCGTGTCCCGGCTGCGCGGGGCCGGCGCCGGTCTGATCGCGGAGGTCGACGACGGGTACGCGGTGCACACGAGCGCCGACCTGCTCGACGTGACGGAGCTCCTGAACGCGGCGCGGACCGCGGACACCGCCTACACGAACCGCACGCCCCTGACCCTCGGCTCCACCCGCGCCCTCGTCCAGCGCGTCCTCGACCTGTACGAAGGCACCCCACTGGACGGCGTCCCGGGCCCCGGCGCGGAGGCGGCCCGCGCCGAACTCACCGAACTGCGCCTGACGTTGCTCGCGCTGCGGGCCGACCTGGACCGGGAGTCCCGGGTGCCGCTAGTCCCCGCCCCGTCGGCGAAGACGCCCTCGGAGCCCGAGCCGGCCGTGAGCGCGCCGAGCCACGCCTCCGTGCTGTTCAGTGCCCCCGACGGCCGGAGCAATCAACTGTCCGTTCTGGCCGGCCGGTTGGCCGCGAGCGCCGACCTCGCCGAGGCGGACCACACGGCGGCCACCTCCTCCCCGCATCTGCACGAAGAGCTCATCGCCACGCCCGAGGCACTGGACCGCCTCCTCGAAGCCGTCGTCACCCGGCTCGCCGGGACGGCCGCCGACCTCCAGCTCACGGGCGACCTCTCCGTGACCTTCTGGCCGAAGGGCGTCCGCATCCCCAAGGTCACTCCCGGCTTCTCCCCCGCCCCGCTGGAAGTGGCGGTCTCCGCACGGCTCGTCACGGCGGACCGGGCTCGCGTCCTGGGCCTTCGCCCCGTAGGGGACCCTCCCACCCACTGGATCCACCAGCACCTCTCGGCGTCGGTGGAACGCCAACTGGCGTGGGTGCTCGACGAGTCGCTGCGCCACCGGGAGCAGGCGCGCTCCGCGCTGGTCGCCGACCTCAACGCCGAACTGCGCCGCAGCGGCCTGTCACCCGCACTGGGCTCCCGCCCCCCGTCCTTGGAGATCGCCGCCGCCGTACTGAGCATGCCCCGGGGCCGGCGCGCCCTGATCGGCTCCCTGGGCCGCCACGCCCCGGACGCCGTGAGCACCGCCGGTGAGGCACTCGACAGAGCGGAAGACCAGGGCCTCGACGTGTCCGACGTCGTCGCCGCCCTGCAAGGCCTCGCCGTCCAGCGCCACCGCGGCCACCGCGCCCTGTGCGCCTCGATCCTGGCCGACCGGCTCGACTGCACGATCCACCTGGGCGGCAGCAGCCGGCACGCCCTGGAGGAGGTGGCCCGGGCCGCACTCGGCCACGAGGACGGGCTCCGGGTCCTGGCCCAGCTGATCCGCTACACGGAGGGGCCGGACGCGGCGGACCGCCTCAACGAACTGGTCCCCCCGGACCGGCTCCCCCTGATGGAGACCGTCCCGGGACGGCTCGACCGGCTCTTCCAGGTGGCCGACTCCCTGGTCGCGTACGAGGCCATGGGCGACCCGGCCCTGCGCCAGTACCTCGGCCGGGTCCTCGCCGACGCCACGAGCGACGCCGTCGTCCTGCCCGGCACCGACCTGCGCACCGACGCCCTCGCCCTGGCCCACGCCGCCCTCTCGAACCGCTACGACACCGAGGCACTGCTCCGCCTGATCGGCCGTCCGGTCCCGACGACCGCCCCCGACGCGCCGGACGAGCCCGCCGGGCCGCCGCCCGAGTCCCTCGTCCGGGGCCCCCTCGACCTCCCGGCCGAAGGCGTCCCGCCCGCCCCGGGCACGACCCTGGTCTACGTCCGCCCGGACGGCGTCCGCACCCTCGACCCGCCCGGCCCGCGCGAGGCGTACGTGGAGTGCTACGAGGTCGACCTGCGCGCGTACACGTACCCCCTGGACGAGGTGCTGCCCGGCGCCCGCGCCGTCGTGCAGATCACCGATCCTGTCGAGGCCGCCGCACGCCGGTCCCGGGGCCCGGACCTGCCGGCCCGGCTGGCCTGGAATCTCCGGCTGGGCGTCCCCCCGGCCGATCCGGCGCGCGTCCGCCCGATCCCCGGGCACACCGTGCGCTGGGTGCTCCCCGACGCGCAGGCCGCGCCCGCCCCGGAGACCGCCCGCCCGCCGTCCCCGCAGAAGCCGGCGCGCGACGACGTGGCCCGCCTGATCGACTCCGCCGAGTGCGCGCTCGTCGGCTTCGACGGCCTGCTCGTGCACCTGTATCCCCGCCAGGGGGACGCCCGCCGCGCCGCACTGGAACTGACCGGGCTGGTGGCGGAGCTGCGCGATCCGGAGGAGGCGCTGAGCGGCGCCCCGCTCGACCCGCACCCGGGCGCCGAGCCGCATCCTCTCGACGTCCTGCGCGCCTTCGCCCGCCACCCTCGCCTGAGCCGCCCCCTGCGCGAGCGGCTCGACGCCGTCGAGTCCCGCGCGCTGCGCACCGCCCGCCGTGTCGAGGGCGCGGACGGCCTGGTCCGCGCCCTCGACGCGGCGGGGCTGCCCGTCGCCGTGTTCTCCGACGTCTCCTCACACGTCGTCAGGGAGTACGTGGACAGTCGCGCCCTGCCCGTGAGACGGGCGGTGCAGGGCCGTGTCGGGGATCCGCCCAGGCTGCTGCCGCACCCGGACGCGCTGCTCCGGTCCCTGCACCAGCCCGGATCACCCACACCCCGCGGCCTGGTGATCGGCTCTCAGCCCGCCGAGCTGGAGGCGGCCCGGCAGCTCAGCCTGCCGTTCATCGGCTACGCGGCGTCCCCGCAGGCCGAGCAGGCACTGGAGCGCGCCGGAGCCCGTCACGTCTTCCGGGACCTGGCCCGGCTGACCGACATCGTGCGCACGCGCAACCCCCATTGAGCCCAGCCCCACCCGGCCCACTCCAGCGCGCGCGATGCCCGCCACGGACGCACGATTTCTAGTGGGCCGCATTCCGACGGCCCGCCCACGGTCTGCGCTCTCGGGAGGAACTGCCATGACCGTCAGTCTGGAGCAGCTGCGCCGCTGCCACTTCGCCGTCGACCTGGGCGCCGCCCGCACCCGCGTGTACGTGAAGGGCGCGGGTCTCGTCGTCGACGAGCCGAGCGCGGCCGCGGTCAACACCCGTACCGGCGCCCTGATCGCGGTCGGTGAGTTCGCCGAGAAGATGACCGGGCGGACCCCCGACTACATCCGGGTCGTGCGTCCCGTCTCCGGCGGCACCGTCGTCGACATCGAGATGGCGCAGCGGATGCTGCGTCACCTGCTGGGCGAGAAGCTGCGCCGCGCCCTGCGCCGCAAGCCCCGGCTGCGCGCGGCGGCGTGCACCCCGCACGACGCGGACCCGCTCGCCCAGCGGGCCGCCGTGGAGACCCTCGTCGGGCTCGGCGCGAGACGGGTCGAGCTGGTCGACACGCTGATCGCGGCGGCGGTCGGCTGCGGCCTGCCCGTCGAGCAGCCCGAGGCCACCATGATCATGGTGTGCGGGGCGGCGACGACGCAGATCGCGGTGCTGTCGCTCGGCGCGATCGTGACGGCGGAGCGGATCCCGGTCGGCGGCGACGCCATCGACCACGCCGTGGTGCAGCACCTGCGCCAGCACCATGAGCTGATGCTGCCCTCCCAGTCCGTACGCCCCCTGCAGCTCGCGCTGAGCGGCAACGGGCTCACGCCGAGCGGCCCCGAGCAGACCGAGATCCACGGCCGGGACGTGGCGACGGGCCTGGCCCGCTCGGTGCACGTCGACACCTCGGCGGTGCGGCGCGCCATCCACACCCCGCTGACGGCGGTCCTGGACGGCATCGGCAAGGTGCTGCGCGACTGCCCGCCGGACCTGGTGGCCGACCTCGCGGACCGCGGGATCATGATGGTCGGCGGTTCGGCGCTGCTGCCGGGCCTGGACCAGATGCTGCGGGACGCCACGGGCATGCCCGTGCACATCGCCGAACGGCCCGACGTGTGCGCGGTGCAGGGGCTCGGCGCGATGATGGAGGGCAAGATCCAGCCGATGGTCCTGGACCCGCTGGCCGACTGACCGGTGTACGGAGCGACCCTCACGATGAGCCCGAGCGGGCCGGAGCCCGGCGCTCCGTCCGGCCTGTCCGTCCTCCTGGAAGCGGTCCTGACCATCGGCACCGACCTCGAACCGCGGGCCACGCTGCGGCAGCTGGTGGACAGCGCGACCGCGCTGACCGGCGCCCGGCACGGTGTGCTCGGCGTCCTCGACCCCGATCACGGCCGGCTGGTCGAGGTGGTGACCAGCGAGGGCGCCCGGCCCGAGCTGCCGCCCGGCGAGCCGTACGACGCGGTGCTGCACGAGCCGGGGCTGCTCGCGGTGCCGGTCCTGGTGCAGGGCGCGGTGTGCGGCCGGCTGCGGCTGACCGGGCGGCGCGCGCCCGAGGGGTTCACGGGCGCCGACCTGGAAGTACTGCGGGTTCTGGCGGGCCAGGCGGGCATCGCGCTGGGCAACGCGCGCCTGTACGAGAGCGCGCGGCAGCGCGAGCGCTGGATCGAGGGCGCGGCGGCGGTGACGACGGCGCTGCTCACCGGCGCCCCGGGGGACGCCCTGACGACGGTCGCCGAGCAGGCGCGGCTGCTCGCGGACGCGGCGGCCGGGGTGGTGCTCCAGCCGACCGAAGAGGGCGGCATGGAGATCGTCGCGGCGGCCACGACGGACGACCCGGCTGTGCTGCTCGGGGCCACGATCCGTCCTGGCACGGCGGTCCTCGATCAACTCCTGGCCGGTGAGCCGGTGTTCATCGACGACTCGGCGACCGACCCGCGGATGACGACGCGGGTACGGAGCCTGTTCGGGCCGAGCATGATGCTGCCGCTGCGGGCGGCGGGGAAGCTGATCGGCACCCTGGCCCTGCCCCGCTCCCCCGGCGCCCGCCCCTACACGCCGGTGGACCACCGGCTGGCGACCCAGTTCGCCTCGCAGGCGGCGCTCGCGCTGGTCCTCGCCGACGCGCAGGCCGGCCGGGAGCGGCTCGCCGTGTTCGAGGACCGTGACCGGATCGCCCGTGACCTGCACGATCTCGTGATCCAGCGGCTGTTCGCGACGGGGATGATGCTGGAGACGGCGGCGCGCCGGGCGCAGGCCGCGGAGGTGCGCACGATGCTGGCGCAGGCCGTGGACGAGCTGGAGTCGACGGTCCAGGAGGTCCGTACGACGATCTTCGCGCTGCAGCAGCCGCCGTCGGACGCCCCGTCGACGTTCCGCGGCAAGGTGCTGCGGGAGACGGCGGGCGCGGCGGCGGTCCTCGGCTTCAGCCCGTCCGTCCACTTCACCGGCGCCGTGGAGTCCGCGGTGCCGGACCAGGCCCAGACCCATCTCCTCGCGGCGTTGCGCCGCGCCCTGGCCACGGCCTCGCGGCGTGCGGGCGTGTCCCGGATCGACGTCTCGGTCGACGCGCGGGCCACCCTGCCCGACGGCCGCCCGGGCGTCCGTCTGACGGTGACGGACGACGGGGCTCCGGACGAAGGCGCGCAGGCGTCGCCGGTGATCTGGCAGGCACCCCGCTAGAGCGCCGGGGTCAATGTGCGCTGGGTCACAATCCACGCGCGCATCGCAACCGTGCCGGCCCGTCGCGGGTCTAGCACAAGCGGGTGGGAAACGTAAGGGTGTTTGGATGGATATACGCCCGAAACAGTAGATGTCGGACCCTCATGTAATATTCACCCGCGCTCTTCACATCCTTCACAGAGTCGTGTGCTGGGCGGACACCGGGACCCCACGACCAGGGAAGCCAGATGAGTCACGCAGAGAACGCGATCGCCCCTCGAATAAGCCTCGTTGTGCCGGTCTACCGGGTTCAGGGATATCTGCGTGCCTGCCTGGACTCGATCCTCGACCAGTCCTTCACGGACTTCGAGATCGTCGCGATCGACGACGCCTCCCCCGACGCGTGCGGCCGGATCCTCGACGAGTACGCGGCCCGCGACGAGCGCGTCGTACCGGTCCACCTGACCGAGAACCAGGGCATCGGCAAGGCCCGCGACCTCGGCGCGCTGCGGGCGCGCGGCGACTACATCTTCTTCCTGGACAGCGACGACACCCTGGCCGAGGGCGCCCTGCAGGCCGTCGCCGACCGTCTCGACCTCACCGCCGACCCGGACATCCTGCTCCTCAACCACGTCCGCACGTACTGGACGAACCGGGTGCAGGCCAGCGCCGCCGGCGAGATGCTCGCCGCCGCGGGCAAGGACGTCTTCACGGCGCTGGAGCGCCCCGAGTACCTCACGATGTTCGCCGTGGTGTGGAACAGGGTGTACCGCCGCGAGTTCTACGTCGGCAACGAGTTCACGTTCACCGACGGCATCTACGAGGACGCTCTCATGGTCTACAAGACCATGCTGACCGCGGAGCGCATCGCCTGCCTGGAGCAGGTCTGCGTGGAGTACCGCCAGCGCCGCCAGGGCAACTCGATGCGCACCCCCGGCCGCAAGCACTTCGGCATCTTCGAGCAGTACGCCCGGCTCTTCGCGTTCCTCGACGAGCGCCCGCACCTGGAGCCCGTGCGCGCCCTGATGTTCGAGCGCATGGTGAGCCACTTCCTCTTCACGCTGGTCCGCCCGGACCGCATCGTGCCGTCGGACCGCGCCTCCTTCTTCAAGCGCTCCGCCCAGCAGTACCGCCGCTTCAAGCCGGCCGGCTTCACCCGCCCCGAGGGCATGACCGGCGTACGGTTCGAGCTCCTGGAGCGCGGCTCCTACCCGGCGTACCAGGCCTTCGAGCTGGCCGGCGCGACCAAGTCGAAGCTGCGCAAGCGCGCGCTGAAGACCAAGAACGTGCTGGGCCGCAAGGCGTACGACCAGCTGTACCGCATGTACCAGCGCCGCCCGATCGACGAGAACCTCGCGGTCTACAGCGCGTACTGGAACCGCGGCGTGGCCTGCAACCCCGCGGCGATCTACCACAAGGCCAAGGAGCTGGCCCCGCACGTCCACGGCGTGTGGGTGGTGCGCGCGGGCGACGAGGAGAACGTGCCGGCGGGCGTCGACTACGTCGTCAGCCGCTCCCCGCGCTACTGGGAGGTCATGGCCCGCGCCAAGTACCTCGTCAACAACGTCAACTTCCCCAACGAGATCGTCAAGCGCCCCGGCCAGGTCCACCTGCAGACGCACCACGGCACGCCGCTCAAGCAGATGGGCATCGACCAGCAGCGCTTCCCGGCCGCCGCGAAGAACATGAGCTTCCACAAGATGCTCGAGCGCGTCGACAAGTGGGACTTCAGCCTCTCCTCGAACCAGCACTCGACGGAGATCTGGGAGCGCGTCTACCCCTGCGCCTTCGAGAACATCGACTCGGGCTACCCGCGCAACGACGTCTACTTCCAGGCCACTTCGGCAGACGTCGCCCGCATCCGCGCCGAACTGGGCATCCAGGACGGGCAGACCGCGATCCTGTACTGCCCCACGGTCCGCGACTACCAGAAGGGCTTCATCCCCCGTCTGGACCTGGAGCGGCTGTGCCGTGAGCTCGGCCCGGACCACGTCGTGCTGGTGCGCGCCCACTACTTCTACGGCGCCGACCCGCAGCTCGCCGCCCTCCAGGAGCGGGGTCTGATCAAGGACGTCTCCCGCTACCCGGTCGTCGAGGACCTGTGCCTGGCCTCCGACGTCCTGATCACGGACTACTCGTCGATCATGTTCGACTACGCCTGCCTGGACCGGCCGATCGTGTCCTACGTGGACGACTGGGACGTCTACAGCAAGGCGCGCGGCGTGTACTTCGACCTCCTGTCGCAGGAGCCCGGCCAGACCCCCGGCGCGACCGCGACCTCCGAGGACGAGCTGATCGAGGTGTTCCGCAGCGGCGCCTGGAACGGCGAGCGGGCCGCGGCCCTGCGCCAGGCGTTCCGCGAGCGCTTCGTCCAGTACGACGACGGCCACGCGGCCGAGCGCGTCGTGCGCCGCATCTTCCTGAACCAGGAGGCGACGCCGGCCGTCCTGCCGCTCGCCGAGCGGACCCCGGCGCCCCGTCCCGCGCAGGCCACCGACCGGGCCGGCGTGACCACGGGCGGCACCGCGGGCGACGCCGACCTCGTCGGCGCCTGACCGACCGCCGACCGACCACACGCACGACGCACGACGCATCACACGCAACGGGGGAACGCACCACCATGACGTCACGGATCTCGAAAGCGGTCATTCCGGCCGCGGGCCTCGGCACCCGGTTCCTGCCCGCCACCAAGGCGACTCCCAAGGAGATGCTCCCGGTGGTGGACAAGCCGGCGATCCAGTACGTGGTCGAAGAGGCCGCCTCCGCGGGTCTCGACGACGTGCTCATGATCACGGGCCGCAACAAGCGCCCGCTCGAGGACCACTTCGACCGCAACTACGAACTGGAGTCCGCCCTCCAGAAGAAGGGCGACGCGGGCCGCCTGGCCAAGGTCCAGGAGTCCAGCGACCTGGCCACCATGCACTACGTCCGCCAGGGCGACCCCAAGGGCCTGGGCCACGCCGTCCTGTGCGCCGCCCCGCACGTGGGCGACGAGCCCTTCGCGGTCCTGCTCGGTGACGACCTCATCGACCCCCGCGACCCGCTCCTCGCCCGCATGGTCGAGGTCCAGGAACGGCACGGCGGCAGCGTCATCGCCCTCATGGAGGTCGAGCCGTCCCAGATCCACCTCTACGGCTGCGCCGCGGTCGAGCCCACCGGCGACGGTGACGTCGTGAAGGTCACCGACCTCGTGGAGAAGCCCGAACCGGCCGACGCCCCGTCCAACTACGCGATCATCGGCCGCTACGTCCTGGACCCCCACGTCTTCGACATACTGCGCAAGACCGAGCCCGGCCGCGGCGGCGAGATCCAGCTCACCGACGCCCTCCAGCAGCTCGCCGCGGACGAGAAGGTCGGCGGCCCCGTCCACGGCGTCGTCTTCAAGGGACGCCGCTACGACACCGGCGACCGCGGCGACTACCTCAAGGCGATCGTGCGCCTCGCCTGCGAACGCGAGGACCTGGGCCCCGACTTCCGGACCTGGCTGAGCGCGTACGTGGCCGAGGAGCTCCAGGGCTGACCTCCCCCGGCACAGACGAACGGCCCGGAACCTCCAGGAGGTTCCGGGCCGTTCGCGTCGGCTCAGGCGATCAGCGGACGTCGACGTAGTCGGCGGACGACGTCGCCGTGGACGTCGCGCTGTTGCCCGGGTAGTACAGGCGCCACGTGCCGTCGGTGGAAGCCGTGATGGTGGTCTTCACCTGGCCGGTGGAGGAGCTGTTCACGGTCTTGACCGTGGTGTAGCTGCTGCTGCCGGCCTTCTTGAACTGCACCTGGACCGGCTGGGCGGCGTAGCCGTAGTACTTGAGGTAGGTCCAGCTGATGCGGCTCAGGCCACCGGAGAGCGTGATCGGCTTGCCCTTGGCGACCGGCTCGGGCGAGGCGTTGAACGACGCGAAGTGCGAGGCGCGCTTGACCCAGTGGTTCTTGTAGACGTCGCTCTCGGCGACGTCGAGGTCCTTGCCCACGGCGCCCGCGTACACGTTCCACTTGCCGTTGAGCGAGCTCTTGTAGAGGTCCACGCCCGGCGTGGCGGTCAGGGTCACCTTGCAGGTGGCCGTCGTCTCGCTCCAGTACTCGCAGTCGCGCGAGATGTCCTCGGGCTGGTCCGGGATGATGGCGCCGTCGATGCCGTCCTCGCTCGTGAGGTCGGTGCCGTGCCACAGGAAGGCCTGGACGCCTTCGATGCCCTCGGGGTTGGTGGCGGTGACGTAGATGTTGAACGACTTGGCCAGGGTGCCGCCGACGACGACGTCCTTGTTGCCGTTGACGGTGACCTTGGTGATCTTGATGTCGCCGGCGTCCGCCGCCGAGAAGGTGCTCTTCTGCTCGCCGACCACCAGCGGCGCCACGGCGTCCGCGGCGGACGGGGCGGAGGGGGCGTCGTCCGCCTGTGCGGCGGGAACGACGAAGGCGGTCAGAGCCGCGGCGCCGGACATCGTCGCAGCGACCAGACTGGCACGAATGCGCATGAATGCTTCTCCAGTTGAGAAGTACGGCCCTCGCGCCCCGCAGGCCCTTGCGACCCGCGAGGGTGAAGAAACCGTGTGATTCGAGTGAGCCTTCGGTTGACTCGCGGTGTAGACCCGCGGCAGACCCAAACGGTTGTGCGCATCGAGACTTTTGTTCGGACGTATTTCTCAGGCCAGTCCGGGGGCGTCCCAGACCGGGAACCAGCGGCTCAGATCGGGCTCCACACGCAGGTCGTCGCCGAGCGCGGACCGCACCTCCAGCTCCAGCGTGTTGTCCCGCTTCCGCGCCTGGCCGGGCCGGGGCGCGAAGGGGTAGAAGGTGCCGCGCTTGTAGAGGTAGACGAGCGCCACGGAGCGCGCCTCGCGCGGGTCCCGGAAGGCGATCAGGGAGCACAGCAGGTGCGGCCCGAAGCCGCCTTCCTCCAGGGAGGTGTTGACGGCGTGGAGGTCGTTGACCAGGCCGGCCACGTCGTCCGGGGCGTGGCGCACGCGCAGCCAGGTGTAGCCGAGCCCGTCCTCGGTGAACTCGACGGGCCCGTCGAGCAGTTCGGCGAGCTCGTCCTGGATCCGGTCGAAGGCGCCGCCCTCCACGCTCGCGAAGCAGACCGAGCCCTCCCCGGTGGGGAGCAGCCCGGCGGCGGCCTGGAGGGTGACGGCGGCCGAGGGCAGCGCGAAGAGCTGGTCGAGGTCGGGCCGGACGGGCTTGCTCCGGCCGAGGAGGGCGTCGAGGAATCCCATGCGGCGTCCTGTTCTTCCGGAGGGTCACGGGCGGCCGAGCTGGGCCGAGATCCGGCTCAGCTGGTCGAGGCGCTGTTCGAGGGTGGGGTGCGAGGCGAGCAGCCGGGCGGCGCTCTCCTTGCTGAAGGCGGGCGCGAAGAAGAACGCGTTGAACGGCTCGGCCTTGCGCAGGTCCCGGGTCGGGATACGGGCGATCTGCCCGGTGACCTTGGTGAGCGCGGAGGCGAGGGCGGAGGGGCGGCCGGTGAGCAGGGCCGCGGCCCGGTCGGCGGACAGCTCGCGGTAGCGGGACAGCAGCCGGGTGAGCAGGAAGCTGATGGCGTATACGACGGCGCTGACGGCGGTGACGATCAGGACGGCGACCGCCGTGTTGCTGTCGCGGTTGCTGCGGCCGAAGCCGCTCCAGATCGCCGAGCGGGTGATGAGGCCGGCCAGCACGCCGAGGAAGGAGGCGATGGTCATCACGGCGACGTCGCGGTGCGCGACGTGCGACATCTCGTGCGCGAGCACCCCCTCCAGCTCCTCCGGTTCCAGGCGGCGCAGCAGTCCGGTGGTGGCGCACACCATCGCGTTCTTCCGGTTGCGCCCGGTCGCGAACGCGTTGGGTACGTCCGAGTCGGCGACGGCGACGCGCGGCTTGGGCATGTCGGCGAGCGCGCAGAGCCGGTCGACCGCGGCGTGCAGTTCGGGGGCCTGCTCCGGGGTGACCTCGCGCGCGCCCATGCTGAAGGCGGCGATGCGGTCGCTGAACCAGAACTGGCCGATGAACAGCGCGCCCGAGAACAGGAGCACGAACGCCCACGCCCCTTTGAGAAGCACGACGAGCACGCCGACCACGACCACGTACAGCAGGCCGATGAAGAACATCGTGGCGACCATGCGTGAGGTGAGCCCGCGGTCGGGCGCGAACCGGGTCTGTGCCATCGAGGCCTCCCGAGAACGGCGGGGCGGTCCTCCACGGAGTGATCCCCCGCGGAGTGATCCCTCTCCTCTTGGGAACAATTGTCCCTCTGCCGTCCCACTGGCGGGCGGGCGCCGAGGCGAGGCCGGGGAACATGGAGGAACATATGGATATGCATCGGCGTGAGGTTCCGCATCCGGGAACCGGGCCGTGACTCGGGCCGGAGACCGGCGGAAGGCGCCGCACCGGTCGCCGGGGCGACGCCTGGGCTCCCTGCTGAGCGCCCGCACCGTCGCCGGCCAGGTGTTCCTCCTCCAGGTCGCGACCGTGCTGCTGCTGGTGGCCGCCGCGGTGGTGGCGATGGTGGTGCAGGTGCGGCACGACACCGAGCAGGACGCCCGCCACCGGTCGCTCGCCGCCGCCGAGTCCTTCGCGCACGCCCCCGGGATCGTGCAGGCGCTCGACAGCCCGCACCCGACGGCGGTGCTGCAGCCGCTCACGGAGGAGGCCCGCAAGGGCGCCGGAGTCGACGCCATCGTCGTGTCGAACAAGGCCGGGACCCGCCTCACCCACCCCGACCCGGCCCTGATCGGCAAGCACGTCATCGGGCCGAAGGACGTCATAGAGGACGTGCTGGCCGGGCAGACCGTCACGGAGACCTTCTCGGGCAGCCAGGGCCCCTCCGTGGTCTCCGCCGTCCCCATCACCCGTGCCGACGGCACCGTCGTCGGCATCGTGTCCGGCGGGGTCAAGATCGAGACGCTGAACGACGCCCTGGGCCGGCATCTGCCGGTCCTGTTCGGCTCCGCCGCCGCCGCGCTGGTCATCGCCACGGTCGGGGCGGGCCTCGTGGGCCGCAGGCTGGGCCGCCAGACCCACGGCCTGGGCCCGGCGGAGATGACACGGATGTACGAGCATCACGCCGCGGTGCTGCACGCGGTGCGGGAGGGCGTCCTGATCGTCGGCGGCGACGGGCTGCTGGTGCTCGCCAACGACGAGGCGCGGCGCCTGCTCGGCCTGCCGGCGGACGCGGAGGGGCACCGGATCGACGAGCTGGGTCTGGAGCCGGAGACGGCCGAGCTGCTGGGCTCGGGGCGCACGGCCACCGACGAGGTCCACCCGGCCGGGGACCGGCTGCTCGCGGTGAACATCCGGCCCACCGAGCCGCACGGCGGCGGCCCCGGGACCGTGGCGACCCTGCGCGACACCACCGAACTGCGGGCGCTTGCGGGCCGGGCCGAGGTGGCCCGGGAGCGGCTGCGGCTGCTCTACGACGCCGGGGTGCGGATCGGTACGACGCTGGACGTCACCCGCACCGCCGAGGAGCTGGCGGAGGTGGCGGTCCCCCGGTTCGCGGACTTCGTCACCGTCGAGCTGCTCGACCCGGTGCTGCGGGGCGAGGAGCCGGCCGGGGCGCCTCTGCAGATGCGCCGCGCCGCCTTCCGCGGCATCAGCGAGGACGCGCCGCTCTACCCCGTCGGGGAGCTGATCCACTTCCTGTCCCCCGACCACCCGATCGCGGACGACGGCGCGGTCCTGGAGGCGGATCTGGCGGCCTCCGAGTGCTGGCGCTCCCAGGATCCGGAGCGCGCGCGGCAGGTTCTCGACTACGGCATCCGTTCCCTGATCTCGGTGCCGCTGCGGGCCCGCGGCGTGGTCCTCGGCATGGCGGACTTCTGGCGTTCGGAGCACGAGCCGTTCGAGCGCGACGACCTGTCGGCCGCGGAGGAGCTGGCGGCGCGGGCGGCGCTGGCGATCGACAACGCCCGCCGCTACACCCGCGAGCACGGCATGGCCGTCACCCTCCAGCGCAGCCTGCTGCCCCGCGCCCTGCCCGAGCAGTCGGCCCTGGAGGTGGCCCACCGCTATCTGCCGGCCCGCGACGGGGTGGGCGGCGACTGGTTCGACATCATTCCGCTGCCCGGCGCGCGGGTGGCGCTGGTCGTCGGCGACGTGGTCGGGCACGGTCTGCACGCCGCCGCCACCATGGGCCGGCTGCGCACGGCGGTGCACAACTTCTCCGCCCTGGACCTGTCCCCCGACGAGCTGCTCGGGCACCTGGACGAGCTGGTCGCCCACATCGACAGCGACCGCACGGTCGCCGACCAGGACGGACCGGCGGTCACCGGCGCCACCTGTCTGTACGCCATCTACGACCCGAGCACCGGACGCGCCGCCGTCGCGACGGCCGGGCACCTGGGCCCGGCCCTGGTCCACCCGGACGGCACCGTCACGTTCCCGGAGCTGCCCGTCTCGCCGCCGCTGGGTCTGGGCGCCACCACGCCGTTCGAGACGGCCGAGCTGCAACTGCCCGCCGACTCCCGGCTGGTGCTGTACACGGACGGCCTCGTCGAGGACCGGGGCCGCGATCTCGACACCGGCCTCGAGCTGCTGCGCACGACGCTGGAGGGGCACCCGGACCGGGGGCCGGAGGAGATCTGCCGGGCGGTGGTCGACGCGCTGCTGTCGGAGCGCCCGCGCGACGACGTGGCGCTGCTCGTCGCCCGCACCCGCCTCCTCGACCCGATGCGGGTCGCCGAGTGGGACGTCCCCTCCGACCCGGCGGCGGTCGCCACGGTCCGGGGCGAGGCGGCCCGTCAGCTGGAGGCCTGGGGCCTGGACGAGATCGGCTTCACCACCGAACTGATCATCAGCGAGCTGGTCACCAACTCGATCCGGTACGGCAGCCAGCCCATCCGGCTGCGTCTGCTGCACGACCGGAACCATCTGATCTGCGAGGTCGCGGACGGCTCCAGCACCTCGCCGCACCTGCGGCGCGCGAAGACCACCGACGAGGGCGGCCGCGGACTGTTCCTGGTCGCCCAGTTCGCCCGCCGCTGGGGCACCCGCTACACGACCCGCGGAAAGATCATCTGGACCGAACAGGCCCTCGGCGCCACGGAACCCGACACCGACCTGGCGGACGCGCTGCTCGACCAATGGGGCGAATGAGAGCGCCTTCGGTGTGATGTGGGGCGCGTCACATGTGAGAGCCGCGGGGTCGCCGTGGAAGCATCTTCACGGTGTCACACCCCCGAGCCCGAACACGCCCGAGCCGCGCGTTCACGCAGCTCAGAACGTTTTTCTTTGGTGGGGCGGGTGGGACTCGAACCCACGGCCGACGGATTATGAGTCCGCTGCTCTAACCGGCTGAGCTACCGCCCCTACACGGCGTGGCGCGTACATGTGTACGCGCCGTCTGCCGCAGCATAGCCGCTCATACGATCTCCTGCCTCGGATGGTTCGGCTCTGCACGACCATGAGGACTCCGGTGCGGCGCACGCGGTTCCACCAGGCACGAAAAAGCCCTCCGAAGTGAACTCCGAAGGGCTTGTCCGACAGCTCTCCCGACTGGACTCGAACCAGTAACCTGCCGGTTAACAGCCGGCTGCTCTGCCAATTGAGCTACAGGAGATCGAGCTCCCCCGACTGGACTCGAACCAGTAACCTGCCGGTTAACAGCCGGCTGCTCTGCCAATTGAGCTACAGGGGAATGTCTCGTCGCCTCGAACGCGTCCCCCTGGGCTAGTGCCAGGCGGCGTGCGCTCGCTGCGACACATACATTAGCGCAAGCAGGGGGGTGCTCCGCCAATCGGTTCCCCCCGGTGATCACCGAGCTACGGAAAGGGTGGCCCCTCATGCGCTACCGGCTCACATTCTTCGCCGGTCTGGCCCTGGGTTACGTACTGGGGACGCGGGCCGGACGCGACCAGTACGAGAAGCTGAAGAAGGCGGCCCGCTCGGTCGCCCAGAACCCGGCCGTGCGGAACACGGCGGAGGCGGGCGCCCAGCAGACCCGCCAGTACGCGGGCAAGGCCCTGCACTCCGTCACCGAGAAGGTCGGCGGCAAGGTGCCCGACTCCGTGGCCGGCCGGGTGCGTTCGCTGCGCGAGCGCGGCGCGGGCGCCGAGGACGACGACTGGGGCACCAGCAACACCTGACGGGCGCGGTCCCGGACGGCCGCGCGGTACGGCAGAATTTCCGTCATGGGGATAGTCGCCGGGCTGGACAGTTCGCCCGATTTCACGCGCATTGTGGTCTGTGACTCCGACACCGGGGCCGTACTGCGGCAGGGGTACGCCCCCCATCCGCTGGAACCGGTGGAGGGCGGCGGACGCCCCACGGACGTCGACCCCCAGGCCTGGCTGCTCTCGCTCGGCGAGGCGGCCGGCGGAGGGCTCCTCGAAGGCGTGCAGGCGATCGGCGTGTCCGCGCAGGCCAACGCGCTGGTCCCGCTGGACCACCAGGGCAACACGGTGCGCCCGGCCCTGGTCGGCAACGACAAGCGGGCCCAGGTCGCGGCCGCCGACCTCGTCGACCGGCTCGGCTCGCGCGAGGCGTGGGCGCAGGCCGTCGGCAGCGTCCCCCAGTCGGCGCAGCCCGTGACGAAGCTGCGCTGGCTGGCCCGCACCGAGCCGGAGAACGCGCAGCGCGTGGCCGCGCTCATGCAGGCCCACGACTGGCTCGTCTGGCAGCTGCTCGGGCGTCCGGCACGCCGTACGACCGACCGCGGCGGCGCGTCCGGCACCGGCTACTGGTCGGCGGCCACCGGTTCCTGGCGGCCCGACCTCGTGGAACTCGCCCTCGGGCAGCAGGCGATGCTTCCGGAGGTGCTCGGTCCCGGCGACGCCGCGGGCACCACTCCCGAGGGCCTGATCATCTCGGCCGGCACCGGGGAGACCATGGCCGCCGCGTTCGGCCTCGGCGTGCAGACCGGGGACGCCGTGGTGTCGCTCGGCGCGTCCGGGTCCGTGATGGCCGTGCACCACGAGGCGCTCGTCGACCCGAGCGGCGCCATCACCTCGCTCGCCGACGCCACCGGCATGCACCTGCCGGTCGTCCACACGCTCAACGCGGTACGGGCGCTGCGCGGCACCGCCGAGATGCTCGGGCTCGACGGCGGCCCGGAGGAGCTGTCCGAGCTGGCCGTGAAGTCCACGCCGGGCGCCCACGGGCTGGTCCTCCTGCCGTATCTGGAGGGCGAGAAGACGCCGAACCTGCCGCACACCGCGGGCACTCTGAGCGGGCTGCGGCGCGAGTCGATGAAGCCGGAGCACCTGGCGCGGGCCGCGTTCGAGGGCATGCTGTGCGGGCTCGCCGACGCGATGGACGTGCTGCGCGGGCGAGGCGTCGACATCCGCCGGGTGTTCCTGCTCGGCGCCGCCGCCGAGCTGCACGCGGTGCAGGCCGTCGCCCCGATGCTGTTCGGCACGCAGGTCGTGGTGCCGCAGCCCGCGGACTACGCGGCGCTCGGCGCCGCGCGGCAGGCCGCGTGGGCGCTGACCGGGCAGCTGCCGCTGTGGCAGGGCGCGGCCGCGCAGGTCTTCGAGCCGGGCGAGGAGCTGGCCGTGGGGCAGGCGGTGCGGCAGCAGTACCGGGCGGTGCGCGAGCAGATCCACCCGGGCGCCTTCGCGTAGCCCGGACGCCGTCCCGCGGGCGGTCTTTGAACGCTCTTGGCTTATTCGGTTGAGGTAACGCGGGTGGAGTGTCCGACGATAGGGGTCCATGCGTCACCGTTGCGGCGGCGGCGCACCTCCCCACTCCCCAACCGCTCACACTCCTGATCGCCGACCACCGAGAGACCGAGCGTGCTCATAAGACTTCTGCGGGCCCACCTGAGCCCGTACAAGAAACCCATCGGGCTGCTGGTGCTGCTGCAGTTCCTGCAGACCTGCGCCTCGCTGTACCTGCCCACCCTGAACGCGGACATCATCGACAACGGTGTCGTCGAGGGCGACACCGGCTACATCCTGACCTTCGGCGCCCTGATGCTCGGCGTCACCGTCGTCCAGGTCGTGTGCAACACGGGCGCCGTGTTCTACGGCGCCCGGACCTCGGCGGCGCTCGGCCGTGACGTGCGGGCCGCCGTCTTCGACCGGGTGCAGTCCTTCTCGGCCCGCGAGGTCGGCCAGTTCGGCGCGCCGTCGCTGATCACCCGTACGACGAACGACGTGCAGCAGGTCCAGATGCTGGTGCTGCTCGCGTTCACGCTGATGGTGTCGGCGCCGATCATGTGCGTCGGCGGTGTCGTCATGGCGCTCGGCCTCGACGTGCCGCTGTCCGGCGTGCTGCTGGCCGTGCTGCCCGTGATGGCGATCGTCCTCACGCTGATCATCCGCAGGATGCGGCCGCTGTTCCGCTCCATGCAGGTCAAGCTGGACACGGTGAACCGGGTGCTGCGCGAGCAGATCACCGGCAACCGGGTGATCCGCGCCTTCGTCCGCGACGACTTCGAGAAGGGCCGGTTCGGCGAGGCCAACTGGGATCTGACGGAGACCTCGCTGGCCACCGGCCGGATCATGGCGCTGATGTTCCCGTTCGTCATGACGATCGTGAACGTCGCCTCGATCGCCGTCGTCTGGTTCGGCGCCCACCGGATCAACAGCGGCGGCATGCAGATCGGCGACCTGACCGCGTTCCTCGCGTACCTCATGCAGATCGTGATGAGCGTCATGATGGCCACCTTCATGTTCATGCAGGTGCCGCGCGCCGAGGTGTGCGCCGAGCGCATCCAGGAGGTCCTCGCCACCGAGTCCAGCGTGGTGCCGCCGGCGCCCGAGACCTCGGTGCGGGAGCTGCTCCAGCGCGGCCATCTGGAGATCCGGGGCGCCGACTTCGGCTACCCGGGCGCCGAGGAGCCCGTGCTGCGCGCCGTCGACCTGGTCGCCCGGCCCGGCGAGACCACCGCGATCATCGGCTCGACCGGCAGCGGCAAGTCGACGCTGCTCGGCCTCGTGCCCCGCCTGTACGACACCACTTCCGGTGCCGTGCTCGTGGACGGCGAGGACGTGCGGGAGATCGACCCCGAGCTGATGGCCCGCACCGTGGGCCTCGTACCGCAGAAGCCGTACCTGTTCTCCGGGACGGTGGCGTCCAACCTGCGCTACGGGCGGCCGGACGCGACCGACGAGGAGCTGTGGCACGCGCTCGGCGTGGCGCAGGCCCGGGAGTTCGTGGCGGCGCTGGAGGGCGGCCTGAACGCGCCGATCACCCAGGGCGGCACGAACGTGTCGGGTGGCCAGCGGCAGCGGCTCGCGATCGCGCGCACGCTCGTGCAGCGGCCGGAGATCTACCTCTTCGACGACTCGTTCTCCGCGCTCGACTACGCGACGGACGCGGCGCTGCGCCGCGCGCTGGGCGACGAGACGGCCGAGTCGACGGTGGTGATCGTCGCGCAGCGGGTCTCCACGATCCGTGACGCCGACCGCATCGTCGTCCTCGACGAGGGCCGCGTCGTCGGCAGCGGGCGCCACCACGAGCTGATGGCCGACAACGAGACCTACCGGGAGATCGTGCTCTCCCAGCTGACGGAAGCGGAGGCGGCCTGATGAGTGGGCCGATGGCGGCGCGGATGGCGGCCGGTGGGCCCGGTTCGCGGTCGATGGACTTCAAGGGGTCCGGGAAGCGGCTCCTCAAGCGGCTGGCGGAGCACCGGGCGGCGGTGGCCGGGGTGCTGGTCGCGGTGGTGATCAGCGTGGGGCTCTCGGTCGTCGGGCCGAAGATCCTCGGGCACGCCACCGACCTGCTGTTCGGCGGGATCGTCGGCGGGCAGATGAAGCCCGGGGCGACCAAGGAGCAGGTCATCGAGGGCCTGCGGGCCAAGGGTGACACCGGCATGGCCGACATGCTCGGCGGCGTCGACTTCACCCCCGGCCAGGGCGTCGACTTCGACGCGATCGGGGAGGTGCTGCTGCTCGCGCTCGCCGTGTTCGCGGTGGCCGGCTTCTCGATGATGATCGGCACGCGGCTCGCCAACCGCGCGATCAACCTGGCGGTGGCCAGGCTGCGCGGCGACATGCAGGCCAAGCTGCAGCGGCTGCCGCTGTCGTACTACGACAAGCAGAAGCGCGGCGAGGTGCTGAGCCGGGCGACGAACGACATCGACAACATCGGGCAGACGCTCCAGCAGACGATGGGGCAGATGCTCAACTCGCTGCTGACCATCGTCGGCGTGCTGGTGATGATGTTCTGGATCTCGTGGCTGCTCGCGCTGGTCGCGCTGGTGACGGTGCCGCTCTCGGTGGTCGTCGCGGCGAAGGTCGGCAAGCGGTCGCAGCCGCAGTTCGTGCAGCAGTGGAAGACCACGGGTGTGCTGAACGCGCACATCGAGGAGATGTACACGGGCCACACGCTGGTGAAGGTGTTCGGCCGGCAGAAGGAGTCGGCGGAGCAGTTCGCCGAGCAGAACGAGGCGCTGTACGAGGCCTCGTTCAAGGCGCAGTTCAACAGCGGGATCATGCAGCCGCTGATGTTCTTCGTGTCGAACCTGAACTATGTGCTCGTGGCCGTGGTCGGCGGTCTGCGGGTGGCGTCCGGTTCGCTGTCCATCGGTGACGTGCAGGCGTTCATCCAGTACTCGCGCCAGTTCTCGATGCCGCTGACGCAGGTCGCGTCGATGGCGAACCTGGTGCAGTCGGGCGTCGCCTCCGCCGAGCGGATCTTCGAACTGCTCGACGCCGAGGAGCAGTCGCCGGACCCGCGGACCCCGCGGAAGCCGGAACGGCTGCGCGGGCACGTCGAGTTCGAGCACGTCGCCTTCCGTTACGACCCGGACCGGCCGCTCATCGAGGACCTGTCGCTGACGGCGGAGCCCGGGCACACGGTCGCCATCGTGGGGCCGACGGGTGCGGGCAAGACGACGCTGGTCAATCTGCTGCTGCGGTTCTACGACGTCACCGGCGGACGGATCACGCTCGACGGGGTCGACATCGCGGAGATGTCCCGGGACGAGCTGCGGGCCGGGATCGGCATGGTGCTCCAGGACACGTGGCTGTTCGGCGGGACGATCGCGGACAACATCGCGTACGGCGCGGCGAAGGAGGTCACCCGGGAGGACGTCGAGCGGGCGGCGCGGGCCGCGCACGCGGACCGGTTCATCCGGACGCTGCCCGACGGGTACGACACGGTGATCGACGACGAGGGGACGGGGGTCAGCGCGGGCGAGAAGCAGCTCATCACGATCGCCCGGGCGTTCCTGTCCGACCCTGTGATCCTCGTGCTCGACGAGGCGACCTCCTCCGTCGACACCCGCACCGAGGTGCTCATCCAGAAGGCCATGGCGCGGCTCGCCTCGGGGCGGACCTCGTTCGTCATCGCGCACCGTCTCTCGACGATCCGCGACGCCGACACGATTCTGGTCATGGAGAACGGGTCGATCGTGGAGCAGGGCTCGCACGAGGACCTCGTCTCCGCGGGCGGGGCGTACCAGCGGCTGTACGAAGCTCAGTTCGCGCAGGCTGTCGCCGAGGTCGACTAGGCGCCGTCGCGGGTTGCGGGGAACTGTCGGCCACCGGTCCGTCGTGGCTGGTCGCGCAGTTCCCCGCGCCCCTGGAGGCATGCCCCTTCGGGGCGCCTCCATCAATCCAGGTAGCCCCGCAGCTGGTCCGCGAAGGCGTGGTCCCTCAGCTTGTTGAGGGTCTTGGACTCGATCTGGCGGATGCGTTCGCGGGTGACGCCGAAGATGCGGCCTATCTCCTCCAGGGTGCGGGGGCGGCCGTCGGCCAGGCCGTAGCGGAGCTGGACCACCTTGCGTTCGCGTTCGCCGAGGGTGGAGAGGACCGCTTCGAGGTGTTCGCGGAGCAGGAGGAACGCGGCGGACTCGACGGGGCTCGCCGCGTCGCCGTCCTCGATGAGGTCGCCGAGCGCGACGTCGTCCTCCTCGCCGACCGGGGCGTGCAGCGAGACCGGTTCCTGGGCGAGCCGGAGCACCTCGCTGACGCGTTCGTGCGGCAGGTCGAGGTGGGCGGCGACCTCTTCGGGCGTGGGCTCGTAGCCGCGCTCCTGGAGCATCCGGCGCTGGACGCGGACCACGCGGTTGATGAGCTCGACGACGTGGACGGGGACACGGATGGTGCGGGCCTGGTCGGCGAGGGCACGGCTCATGGCCTGGCGGATCCACCAGGTGGCGTACGTCGAGAACTTGTAGCCCCGGGCGTAGTCGAACTTCTCGACGGCGCGGATGAGGCCCAGGTTCCCCTCCTGGACGAGGTCGAGCATGGTCAGGCCGCGGCCGACGTAGCGCTTGGCGACGGAGACGACCAGGCGCAGGTTGGACTCGATGAGGCGGCGCTTGGCCATGCGGCCCATGACGACCAGCCGGTCGAGGTCCAGGGCGAGCCCGGAGTCGAGGTCGGCGCCCGAGGTGAGGCGTTCCTCGGCGAACAGTCCGGCTTCGACGCGGCGGGCGAGCTCGACCTCCTCGGCGGCGCTCAGCAGCGGGATGCGGCCGATCTCGCGCAGGTACTGGCGGAACAGGTCGGACGAGGGTCCGCCGGTTTCGGCGCGGGCGGCGCGCAGCGGCTCGGGCGCATCGGACGGCACGGTCTCGCCTGGCTCGTCCTGCGGGGCCCCGGCGCCGGCCGCCTCGGGGTGGTGCGCGGAGCGGCTCTGCGCGGGCACCGCGGGGAGCACGTCGTCCGCCGGGGCGGCGGGTGGTTCGGCCTGCGCTGTGCTCTCGCTCGGGGTGAGGGTCTGGGTCTGCACGGGGGCGACCTCCAGGTGATCGCTGCTGAGGCGTGCGGCGGAGGGAGCGTCGTCCGTGCTCCGGCCGCGCTCCGGGGACTCAGGCACCGGACTCAGTGTGGGGTACGACACAGTCCCGCCACGAGGGGTGTGCGATGACTTTTTGAGTCCGGTGCGTGACCGGACGGTTACCGAGCTGTAGGTTCGGCCGGTCTTCCCCGCGGGGCCCGCCGCCAAACGGCGCGTCGGTGCGCGGCCCGGCTACAGCGCTTCGGCGCCGCGCTCCCGCAGGGCCTGGCCGTACTGCTGGAGCACCCACAACTCGTTCTGCACCGCGGCCAGTTGCGCCGGGTCGCCGCCGTTGCCGAGGCGGGTGAGGGTGCCCTGGACGTCGCGGATGCGGCGGTCGACGGCGCGGCGGCGGACCCACACGAGCTGCTCGCCCGCGTAGGCCTCGTCGACGGTCTTGCGGTGGATGGCCTCGACGGCGAGCTCGGTGACCATGGCGCGCACGGCGTCGTCGGGCGCGGCCTCACGGACGGCGACGAGATAGGCCTGCGGGTCCTGGACGCCCTGCTCGGCGCCGCCCGCCTCCAGGACGGCCTGGCGCACGGCCGCGTAGGGCGCGGCGGTGAACTCGTCGATGCCGTACGCGTCGAAGGCCGGGGAGACGAGGTGCGGGTGCTGGAGGGCGAGCTTGAGGAGTTCGCGCTCGGTGGCGTAGACGGGGTTGCGCAGAGTGAGGGCGGGGCCGCCGAAGCCGGGGGTGGCGGGCGCGGCCGCGGCCATGGACGGGGCGCCGCCGCGGGCCGGGGCGGGGCCCTTGCCGCCGCGGTCGCGGGCCCAGCGGGCGAGCTGGGCGACGCGCTTGACGACGAACTGGGTGTCGAGGATGCCGAGCATCCCGGCGAGCTGGACGGCGACCTCGTGCTGGGAGGCGCTGTTCTTGATCCGGGCGACGACGGGCGCGGCCTCGTCGAGCGCGGCGGCGCGCCCGGCGGGGGTCTCCAGGTCGTAGCGGCTCACGATCTGGCGCAGCGCGAACTCGAAGAGGGGGGTGCGGGGTTCGACCAGGTCGGCGACCGCTTCGTCGCCCTTGACGAGGCGCAGGTCGCACGGGTCCATGTTGTCCGGCGCGATGGCGATGTAGGTCTCGGCGGCGAACTTCTGGTCGTCCTCGAAGGCGCGCAGGGCGGCCTTCTGGCCCGCGGCGTCGCCGTCGAAGGTGAAGATGACGCGCGCCGACCCGTTGTCCATGAGGAGCCGTCGGAGGATCTTGATGTGGTCGCCGCCGAAGGCGGTGCCGCAGGTGGCGATGGCGGTGGTCACCCCGGCGAGGTGGCAGGCCATGACGTCCGTGTAGCCCTCGACGACGACCGCGCGGGAGGACTTGGCGATCTCCTTCTTGGCGAGGTCGATGCCGTAGAGGACCTGGGACTTCTTGTAGATGGGGGTCTCGGGCGTGTTCAGGTACTTCGGCCCGTTGTCGTCCTCGCGCAGGCGGCGGGCGCCGAAGCCGACGACCTCGCCGCCGATGTCGCGGATGGGCCACATGAGGCGGCCGCGGAATCGGTCGATGGGGCCGCGGCGGCCCTCCTGGGAGAGGCCGGAGAGGGTGAGCTCCTTGTCGGTGAAGCCCTTGCCGCGCAGGAAGCGGGTGAGGTGGTCCCAGCCGGCCGGGCTGTAGCCGACGCCGAAGTGGGCGGCCGCGGCCTGGTCGAAGCCGCGCTCGGCGAGGAACTTCCGCCCGATCTCGGCTTCCGGGGACTCCAGCTGGTCCACGTAGAACTGTGCGGCGATCTTGTGCGCCTCGACCAGGCGGATCCGCTCGCCGCGCTGGTGGGAGGGGTTGTAGCCGCCTTCTTCGTAGCGCAGCGTGATGCCGGCCTGGCCGGCCAGGCGCTCGACCGCCTCGGAGAAGGTGAGGTGGTCGATCTTCATCACGAACGTGATGGTGTCGCCGCCTTCCTGGCAGCCGAAGCAGTGGAAGAACCCCTTGCTCGGACTGACCTGGAAGGACGGTGACTTCTCGTCGTGGAAGGGGCACAGGCCCTTCAGGTTGCCGCCGCCCGCGTTGCGCAGTTGCAGGTACTCGGACACGACGGCGTCGATCGGGACCGCGTCCCGAACCGCTTTCACGTCCTCGTCATTGATCCTGCCTGCCACGCGTGAATTCTACGGGCACGGGAGGGTGACTCAGGGACGCCGGTCTCACTCCTCCAGCAGGGTGGCCAGCGGCACGGACGGGTCGCCGAGGCGCTCGGCGCCGGGCCGGACGCCGGTGCGGATCAGTTTCTGGATCTGCTCCGTGACGTCCCACACATTCACGTTCATCCCCGCGAGGACGCGGCCGTCCTTGAGCCAGAAGGCGATGAACTCGCGCTTGCCCGCGTCGCCGCGCAGCACGACCTGGTCGTACGAGCCCGGGGGCGCCCAGCCCGAGTACTCCAGGCCGAGGTCGTACTGGTCGGAGAAGAAGTACGGCACCCGGTCGTAGACGACGTCCTTGCCCATCATGGCGCGGGCGGCGGCGGGCCCGCCGTTGAGCGCGTTGGCCCAGTGCTCGACGCGGAGCCGGGTGTCGAACAGGGGGTGCTGGACGGCGGCGACGTCGCCCGCGGCGTGGATGTCGGGGTCGGAGGTGCGCAGGGCGATGTCGACGGCGATGCCGCCGCCGTGCTCGCGCGGCGCCATCTCCAGTCCCGCGGCCTCGGCGAGGGCGGTGCGCGGGGCGGCACCGATGGCGGCGAGCACGTCGTGCGCGGGGTGCTCCTCGCCGTCGTCGGTGAGGGCGGCGAGGACCATGCCGTCCTGGCCGCTGATCTCGGTGAGCCGGGCGCCGAAGTGGAAGCGGACGCCGTGGTCGCTGTGCAGTTCGGTGAAGATCTGGCCGAGCTCGGGGCCGAGGACCGCGTGCAGCGGGGTGGCCTCCGGCTCGACGATCGTGACCTCGGCGCCGTACTGGCGGGCGGCGGCGGCGACCTCCAGGCCGATCCAGCCGGCGCCGGCGATCACCAGGTGCCCGTTGTCCCGGCCGAGGGAGGCGAGGACGTGCTTGAGGCGCTCGGCGTGGGAGAGCCGGCGCAGATGGTGGACGCCGGCGAGGTGGGTGCCGGGGATGTCGAGGCGGCGGGGCTCTGCGCCGGTGGCGAGCAGCAGCTTGTCGTAGCGCACGGCGGTGCCCTCGCCGAGCTGCACGGTCTTGGCGGTGCGGTCGATGGCGGTGACCGTCTGGCCGAGGTGGAGCTCGATGTCGTTGCTCGCGTACCAGGCCGGTTCGTGGACGAAGACGCTGTCGCGCTCCTCCTTGCCCTGGAGGTAGCCCTTGGACAGGGGTGGGCGTTCGTACGGGTGGTCCCGTTCGTCACCGATCAGGATGACCCGGCCGGTGAAGCCCTCCGAGCGGAGCGTCTCGGCGGCCTTCGCGCCGGCGAGTCCTCCTCCGACGATGACGAACGTCTGGTCCGCGTCGACCACGTGATTCCTCCTCGTTGCCAAGCCGTCAAGCCCGTCAAGCCGTGCCGTCATATGCGAGCGTCCCGCACGGAGCGTGATGCGGGAAGGGGGCGCGGCCCGATCACAGCACCTTTCTCTCCGTTTTTCAGCGGTTTTCTCCGATTTTTCCTTTGGAGCGGTTTCGGCGTGGTCCGCCGGACCGTCACGCCCAGTGGTCGAGTGCGAGCTTCGTGACGAGGGCGACCACCGTGCAGAGCAGCGCGGCGCGCACGAATCCGGCGCCCCCGCGGATGGCCGTACGGGCTCCGATGGCGCCGCCGGTGATGTTGGCGAGGGCCATCGCGGCGCCGGTCGCCCACAGCACGTGGCCGAGGGAGGCGAACAGGACGAGGGCGCCGAGGTCGGTGCCGACGGAGACCGCCTTGGCGGTGGCCGAGCCCTTGAGGAAGCCGGTGCCGAGGGTGGCGGTGAACAGGGCGACGAGGAGGACGCCGGTGCCGGAGCCGATGGCCCCGCTGTAGTAGCCGATGACGGCGACGGCGGTCAGGGCGCGGCGCCCCGGCCTGCGGGGCCGCTCCCCCGGCCCGTCCGGGGCGCGGCCCTGCGCGGCGCCCGCGCCGAACAGGCCCCAGACGCCGACGGCGAGCAGCGTCACCAGGACGGCGGGCAGGAACACGCCCTCGGGCAGGTACGCGGCCGTCATCGCGCCCAGCAAGGAGGTCGGGACGCCGATCAGGGCCGCGCGGACGGTGCCCGTGCCGCCCAGGCCCACGCGTCTCGCGTACGTCAGGGCCGCGGACGAGGTGCCGGTGATCGCCACCAGCTTGTTCGTGCCGAGCAGCGTCGCCATCGGGGCGGTGGGCAGCAGCACCATCAGGGCCGGCACCTGCACCAGGCCCCCGCCGCCGACCACCGCGTCCAGCCATCCCGCCGCGAGCGCCACCGCGAGCAGCGCGCACCAGTCCACCGCGTCCACGGCCATCCCCCGATATCCCCGTGTCCCCCGTGCTTCCCCGGGCCCAACCGTGCGGTAATGGCGGGGAGTTGTGGGGTAATTCGTCCACAACGCAAAGGGAGCGGGGGGATCCTGGGCGATGCTGCGCATCGAGGTCACGGGGGAGGATCTGGCGCGGCTGCGGGTCGCGCCGGACACCGATCCGCTGTGGGAGATCGTGCTGAGTCTGCATCTGCTGCAGAACCGTCAGGCGGCCGTGGTGTTCGACCCGTGGCGGCGCGAGGTGCGGGCGGCGCTGGCGCGGAGCGGGCTCACGGAGGTGACGGCGGCGCTGACCCGGCTGTCGCCGTGGGCCGCGTACTTCCCGGACTTCCTCACGCCCGGCCAGGGCGGCGGCGGTCTGGCGGAGGGGATCGAGGCGGTGCTGAGCACGCCGCGGCGCCGGCTGTCGGCGGAACTGTCCGAGGTGTACGCGCACGGGCCGGTGCCGCCGGGGGTGCGGCGGCTCGCCGAGGGGGACGTGGCGGCGCTGGAGCGGCTCGGGCGGGCGCTGCGGGCGTACCACGCGGTCGCGGTCGAGCCGTATCTCCCGGCGATGCGGGGCGCGGTCGCCGACGACCGCGCCGTGCGGGCGGACGCGGCGCTGCGCGGGGGCGCGGCCGGGCTCCTGGAGAGTTACGGGCCGTCGGTGGCGTTGGACGCGGGGGCGCTGGTCGCCGCGTACCCGGTGGCGCGGCGGCTGCCGCTGGGCGGGCGGCCGCTGACGATCGTGCCGGGGTTCTTCTGTGTGGTGGCGCCGGTCGTGCTGGCCGACGACGCGCTCGACCCGGTGCTGGTCCATCCGCTGGGTCCGGCCCCCGGCTGGCTCGCCCGCACCCGCGCCCACGGCTCGGCGCCGCCACCGGTCTCCCAACTGATCGGCCCGACACGGGCCCTGGTCCTGGACGCGCTGGAACATCCGCGGACGACGGGCCAGTTGGCGGAGCTGCTCCGGCTGACGGCCTCGACGGCGAGCCGCCACGCGACGGTGCTGCGCGAGGCGGGTCTGGTCACGTCGGAGCGGCGCGGCAACACGGTGCTGCACCGGCGGACGCCCCTCGGGGACGCGGTCATGAACGGGGGACGGGTCGGCGAGGACGTGGCCGGCGGGGGCCGGTGAGCGGGAGGGTTCAGGAGCGGGGCGCCGTGAGGGAGGCGTGGAGGGAGCGGGCCGTGGCGTCCGTGAGGGAGGCGATCTGGTCGACCACGACGCGCTTGCGGGCCCGGTCGTCGGGGGCCTCGTCGAACAGGGCGCGGAACTGGGGGTCCAGGCCGTCGGGGGCGCGGGCGGTGAGGGCCTCGGCCAGTTCGGCGACGACGACGCGCTGGTCGGCGCGGAGCGCCTCCTGCTGGGGGCGCTGCATCACATAGCGGTCGGCGACGGCCTTGAGGACGGCGCACTCCATGCGGGCCTCGCGCGGGACGACCAGTTCGGCGCCGTAGCGGGTGAGGCGGCCCGAGCCGTACCGGGCCCGGGTGGCGCCCTCGGCGGCGAGGCAGAAGCGGCCGATGAGCTGGCTGGTGGCGTCCTTGAGGCGGGCCTGCGCGATGGCGGTGCCGTCGTAGCCGTGCGGCCACCACTCCTGGTCGAGGAGCCGGTCGAGGGCGGCGGCCAGCTCGGCCGGGTCGGTGTCCGCCGGCACGTAGCGCCCGACGGCGACCGCGAAGACGTCGGCGCGCTCGGGCTCGGCGTGCAGCACGTTCGGGTCGAGGTGGCCCGCGTGCAGGCCGTCCTCCAGGTCGTGCACCGAGTACGCGACGTCGTCGGACCAGTCCATGACCTGGGCCTCGAAACAGGTGCGCCGGCCGGGCGCGGCCTGGCGCACCCAGTCGAAGACCGGCCGGTCGTCCTCGTACACCCCGAACTTGGGCGAGCCGGGGTCGCTGGGGTGGGCGCCGCGCGGCCACGGGTACTTGGTGGCGGCGTCGAGGGCGGCGCGGGTCAGGTTGAGTCCCACGCTGACGAGTTCGCCGGTGCCGGGGGCGTGCACGAAGCGCTTGGGTTCGATGCGGGTGAGCAGGCGCAACGACTGGGCGTTGCCCTCGAAGCCGCCGCAGTCCTCGGCGATCTCGTTGAGCGCCTGTTCCCCGTTGTGCCCGAAGGGCGGGTGGCCGAGGTCGTGCGAGAGGCAGGCCGTCTCGACGAGGTCGGGGTCGCAGCCGAGCGCCGCGCCGAGCTCCCGGCCGACCTGGGCGCACTCCAGGGAGTGGGTGAGGCGGGTGCGGGGGCTGGCGTCCCAGTGCCGGCTCCTGGTGCCGGGGGTGACGACCTGGGTCTTGCCGGCGAGACGGCGCAGCGCGGCGGAGTGCAGGACGCGGGCGCGGTCCCGCTGGAACGCGGTGCGGCCGGGGCGCTTGTCGGGCTCGGGGGCCCAGCGCTCGGCCGCGGCGGGGTCGTAACCGGTGTCGTCCAGGCCGTTCTTGTCGCTGCGTTCCATGGGGCGACAGTAGACGGCACCACTGTCAGGCGGTCGCCAGATCGGGCAGAGCGGTGTGCGGGGCGTTCTGCGCGGCGCCCGTCAGGGCGGTGTCGTAGCGGTGCAGGACCAGGCGGGCGAGGGCCGGGTGGGTGCCGAGCGGGGCCGCCGCGATGCCGGGCGCGGCGGCCGCGGCCTGGGCGGCGAACCGGCCCGGGGCCGTGAAGTACGCGGCGACCGCCGTACGGGTCCTGCCGCGGGCGGCGAGGGCGCGGACCGCCGCCGGCACGTCCTGGGCCTCGGCCGAGCCCGGGTGGGCCGGGACGACGGGGACGCCGAGGCGGTGGGCGAGCAGGTCGGCGGTGCGGCGGATGTCGACGGCGGCGTCGGGGTCGCGGGACCCGGCGGCGGCGAGCACGACGCCGGAGCGGCGGCGGGCCCGCTCGGACTGCTGCGCCGGCCAGCCGGCCTCGGTCAGGCGGTCGTGCAGGGCGTCGACGAGGAGGGGGTGCGGGCCGAGGGGGGCGGCGACGCGGGTACGGAGGTGCTCCGCGGCGCCGGCCGCGCCGGGGATGTCGTGCTTGACGTGGTGGCCGCGGGAGAGGAGGAGCGGGACGAGGACGGCTCGGCCGGGGCGGAGTGCGGTGAGGGTGTCGGTGAGCAGGGGCTCGTTGAGTTCTATGTGACCCAGGTGGACGGGGAGGGCGGGGCGGAGTTCCCGGATGCGGTGGGTCAGGGCGGTCACCGTGGCGAGGGCGCGGGGGTCCCGGCTGCCGTGGGCCACGAGGACGAGGGCGGGCGCCTTCTTGCGGCTCCGCAGGGAGACGTGGCTGAGCTGATCGCCGAGCTGGTCACTGATCATGGTGAGGAGTCCTGCCGTGCTGGTCGTGCCCGTGCTTGCGAACTCGTCCGTCATGGAGTGATCGTGCCGGGTGGGGGTTGCCGTGTTGTTGCGGGGCGGTGACGAGTGGTTGCCGCGGGTTCACTGTGCGGCGGGGGGATCGGTGAGCGGGGCCTCTGCCCGGGGCGGCCCCGGTCCCGCCGTGGTGCGGCCGCTCTCTTCCCGGCCGCCGCCCGGTGGGGCTTCTCGCGCAGTTCCCCGCGCCCCTGACGGGGCGCACCTGCCCGGCCCTGCTCCCGCCCGTCCACCCGGCCCACCGCCGTGGTGTGCTCGCCATCGTCCCCGGCCGCCGCCCCGTGGGGCTTCTCGCGCAGTTCCCCGCGCCCCTGACAGGGCGCACCTGCCCGGTCCTGCTCCCGCCCGTCCACCCGGCCCACCGCCGTGGTGTGCTCGCCATCGTCCCCGGCCGCCGCCCCGTGGGGCTTCTCGCGCAGTTCCCCGCGCCCCTGACGGGGCGCACCTGCCCGGTCCTGCTCCCGCCCGCCGTGCGGCGAAACCTTCTCCGGAGGTGGGGCGTCTGGGTCGGTGACAGGGAAGTACCGTCGCCTCGACTGAGGAGAGCCACCCTTGAAGCTGCCCGGAACCAGGCCGCGGCTGCCCCGGACCACGCGGGGGCGGCGTATCGCCGTGCAGGCCCTCATGGGGCTGTGCGTGCTCGCGCTGCTGCCGGCGACGTGGCTGTTCGCGTCGACCGGTGACCGGGTCAAGGCGCTCGGGGACGTGCCCCGTACCGACGTGGCCGTCGTGTTCGGCGCGGGGCTGTGGGACGGGGAGCCCTCCCCGTATCTGGCCCACCGGCTGGACGCCGCGGCGGAGCTGTACCGCACGGGCCGGGTCCGGGCCGTCCTGGTCACCGGCGACAACAGCACCGAGGACTACGACGAGCCCGACGCCATGCGGGACTACCTGACCCGGCACGGCGTGCCGGGACGCGCCGTCGTGAGCGACTACGCCGGGTTCGACACCTGGGACTCCTGCGTGCGGGCCCGCAAGATCTTCGGGGTGCACCGCGCGGTCCTGGTCAGCCAGGGCTTCCACATCCGGCGGGCGGTCGCCCTGTGCGAGGCCGCCGGCGTGTCCTCGTACGGCGTCGGGGTGGACGAACCGCACGACGTGACCTGGTACGCGGGCGGCGCCCGGGAGGTCATCGCGGCGGGCAAGGCGGCCCTGGACGCGGTCGTCCGCCCCGACCCGCACTTCCTCGGCCCGCGCGAGACCGGCATCGCGGACGCCCTGCGCCGCTGACCTCACGGCCTGACCCCGGGCGCGGGGAGGACCGCGTACCCCGTGCGTAACCGCCGCGCCCCTCACCGCGTAACAACGGGCCCGCACGCTGGCCCGTATGCACACGGTCACCGCCTCCGAGCCGCCCGCCCCCACCGCCACGCACTGCCCGTACTGCGCCCTGCAGTGCGGGATGCGGGTCGCCCCGGACGCCACGGTGAGCGGCCGGGAGGACTTCCCGGTGAACCGGGGCGCCCTGTGCGGCAAGGGCCAGAGCGCCGCCGAGGTGCTGTCGTCCCGGGTGCGGCTGACCGGCCCGCTCGTGCGCAGCGCCACCACGGGCCGCCTCGAACCGGCCGGCTGGGACGAGGCCCTGGACACGATCGCCGCAGGGCTCGACCGGGCCCGCACCGCGCACGGCCCCGACGCGAACGCCGTGTTCGGCGGCGGCGGCCTCACGAACGAGAAGGCGTACGCGCTGGGCAAGTTCGCCCGCACGGTGCTGCGGACCTCGCAGATCGACTACAACGGCCGGTTCTGCATGTCGTCGGCGGCGGCCGCCGGTCAGCTCGCGTTCGGGCTCGACCGGGGGCTGCCGTTCCCGCTGGAGGACATTCCGCGCACCGGCTGCGTGCTGCTGGTCGGCTCGAACCCGGCCGAGACGATGCCGCCCGCGCTGCGCTATCTGACCGAACTCAAGGCCAACGGCGGCACGTTGATCGTCGTGGACCCGCGCCGCACCCGGACCGCCGAACTCGCCGACCTGCACCTGGCCCCGCGCCCCGGCACGGACCTCGCGCTCGCCCTCGGCATGCTGCACCTCGTGGTGGCGCAGGGCCGCGCCGACGAGGCGTACATCCGGGAGCGGACCTCGGGCTGGGAGGGGGCGCGGGCCGCGGCGATGGCGCACTGGCCGGAGTACGTGGAGCGGGTCACCGGGGTGCCGGTGCCGCGGCTGCGCGAGGCGGTCGACCTGTTCGCGGGGGCCGGTGAGGCCATGGTGCTGACCGCGCGCGGGCCCGAGCAGCAGGCCAAGGGCACGGACACGGTCTCCGCGTGGATCAATCTGGCCCTCGCCACCGGCCGCCCGGGCCGCCCGCACTCCGGCTACGGCTGTCTCACCGGCCAGGGCAACGGGCAGGGCGGCCGCGAACACGGCCAGAAGGCCGACCAGTTGCCCGGCTACCGCAAGCTCGCCGACCCCGCCGCCCGCGCCCACGTCGCCGGGGTCTGGGGCGTGGACCCGGATTCGCTGCCCGGCCCCGGCCGCTCCGCGTACGAGCTGCTCGACGCGCTCGGCGGCGACATCCGCGCGCTGCTCCTGATGGGCTCGAACCCGGTCGTGTCGGCGCCCCGCGCGGCCCATGTCGAGCAGCGGCTGCGCTCCCTCGACTTCCTCGCCGTGGCCGATGTCGTCCTGTCCGAGACCGCCGAACTCGCGGACGTCGTGCTGCCGGTGACGCAGTGGGCGGAGGAGACCGGCACGGTCACGAACCTGGAGGGCCGGGTGCTGCTGCGCCGCCGCGCCCTCACCCCGCCCGACGGCGTCCGCTCCGACCTCGAAGTGCTCCGCGAACTCGCCGCGCGCCTCGCCCCCGACCTGGAGAAGGGCTTCCCGGCCGACCCCGAGGAGGTCTTCGGCGAGCTGCGCCGCGCCTCCGCGGGTGGCCCGGCCGACTACGCGGGCATCTCCTACGAGCGTCTCGCCCAGGGCGACGGCGTCTTCTGGCCCTGCCCGGAACCGGACGGCGCGGGTACGCCCCGCCTCTTCCTCGACCGGTTCGCGCACGAGGACGGCCGGGCCCGGTTCGTGCCGGTGACGCACCGTCCGGCCGCCGAGGAGCCGGACGCGGAGTACCCGGTGCACCTGACGACGGGGCGGGTCGTCGCCCAGTACCAGTCGGGCGCCCAGACCCGCCGCGTCGACGAGCTCAACCGGGCGGCCCCGGGCCCCTTCGTCGAACTGCACCCCCGGCTCGCGGCGCGGCTCGGCGTGGCCGAGGGCGAGGACGTGGCGGTGGTGTCACGGCGCGGCCGCGCGGTCGCGCCGGCCCGTCTGACCCCGGGCATCCGCCCCGACACGGTCTTCATGCCCTTCCACTGGCCGGGCCCGGGCCGCGCCAACACCCTCACGAACCCTGCCCTCGACCCGACCTCCCGCATGCCGGAGTTCAAGGTGTGCGCGGTACGGGTCGAACGGGTGTAGCCGTTTCGCCGGGTGCGGGCCGGTGGGGGCCGGAGCATCGGGGAAATGCGCCCGAAGGGTATGCATTTCAGGGGCGCGGGGAACTGCACGACCAGCCCCCACCGGCCCGCGGACGACGACGCGCCCCGCCGGAGCTACGGTTCAGGTCGTCTCGCCGCGCACCCATCCCAGATAGCCGGAGGCACCCCGCACGACCGGCACGGCCACGATCTCGGGCGTGTCGTAGTCGTGGTGGTCCGTCAGCCACCGCTCCAGCTCCGGGTACCGCGCGGCGGTCGTCTTCAGCAGGATCTGGTACTCCCGGGCCGTCTCGACCGCCCCCTCCCACCGGTACACGGACGTCACCGCCGCGGACACCTGCGCACACGCCGCGAGGCGGGCCTCGACGGCGCCGCGGGCCAGGGTGTCCGCCCGATCCGGGGCGTCCGTCGTCGTCAGTACGGTCAGCACGGTCTCGTCGGTGATCTCCACTCCCCCATTGTGACCTCCGGGCCCCGCGCCGCCGCCTGACGGAGTGTCCGGTCACCCGGTCGTACGCCCGCACCGCTCCCCGCACCCCGCGCTCCCTGTCACGCCGATGACCTGCGACGACGCACCCGCCACCCCGTCAGAACCCCTGCCGAAACCCCGTATCTGACGCAACATCAGCAGGCGTGCGGCGGCGACTGGTACTTACCTCGGACTTGCAGGGCGCGTCCGACGCCCGCGAAGGAGCTCCACGATGCGCACAGGCCGACCGCTGACCGCCGCCGCGTTCGCCGTCGCCCTCGCCGGTCTCGGCGCCGCCCCGGCCGCCGCCGCGCAGGGCGGGCTCGAGGTCTATCCCGCGACGGCCGCCCCGGGCACCACGGTCACCGTGGACACCACCGCGTGCGGCACGCGGGGCACGGCGGCCGGTGACGCCCGCACGGTCGGCGCGGGCGCGTTCACGCTCGCCCCGGCCTCGGACGGCGACAACGCGGCGGGGCACTTCGCGGTGCCCGCGTCCGCGCAGCCCGGCACGTACGAGATCGTCGCGCAGTGCGCCGGCGGCACGCGTGTCACCGGCGACCTCATCGTGTCGCTCGCCCAGGCCGGCGCTTCGGGCGCGCAGATGCCGAAGGGCCATGTGAAGACGGGGGTCGGCGGCGCGCTCGGACCCGACCCCGTGCAGACCGCGGCGGGCGTGGCGGCTCTGGCCGTCGCCGCCGCGGGCGGTACCTGGCTCCTGCATCGCCGGGCGAGAGGCGAGGGGATCTGAAGGGATCCGCAGGAGCCACCACGGACGGACCGGGTCGCGGACATCCTCCGCCGTCCGTGACCCGTCCGCCCACCGGTACCGCCAGTCCCCACCCCTCCGGCCGCAGCCCCTCGCGGACCGGAGGGGCGGGCGACGTTCGTCCCAGGAGGTCCCGTGCGATCGGGCAAGGCAGTCAACTCCGCGATAGCGGTCGTCACCGTGCTCTCCCTCGGCACGGGTGCCTGGCTGCTGGCCACCAACTCCGGCGGGCATCCGCCGCCGCAGCCGTCCGCGGCGCAGGCCCGTCCGGGCACCGACCGGTACGCCCCGCCCGGCGCGTCCCCGTTGTCCCCGTCCCCGCCGGACCGCATCCGCATCCCGTCCATCCGGGTCGACGCGCCGCTCATGGGGCTGCGGCTGACCCGCGGCGGCAGCCTCGACGTGCCGCCGCCGCAGAAGAAGAACCTGGCCGGCTGGTACGAGGCCGGGACGACACCGGGTGAGCGGGGTACGGCGGTGGTCGCCGGGCACGTCGACAACGCCGACGGGCCCGCCGTCTTCTACGACCTCGGGGCGCTCACGCGGGGCCGCACGATCGAGATCGACCGGCGGGACGGTTCCGTGGCCGTCTTCACGGTGGACTCCGTCGAGGTGTACGACGCGAAGTCCTTCCCCGACGAGAAGGTCTACGGGCCGCGCTCCCGCGCGGAGCTCCGGGTCATCACGTGCGGGGGCCCCTATTCACGCGGCACCGGGTACGAGGGCAACGTAGTGGTGTTCGCCCACCTGGCCTCCAGCCGATAGTCGTACGTCGACTGCGGCCCGGTGGGGGCTGGTCGCGCAGTTCCCCGCGCCCCTGAAATGCAGACCCTTCGGGTCGCATTTCCCCGATGAGGCGCAGCCTCATCAGGGGCGCGGGGAACTGCGCGACCAGCCACGGCGGTGGGAGAGCCGCCCGCGAAGAGGAACCCGGCAGCCGAAGAGGCGCCGCCTCACACAGCCCCGAACCACCCGCGGAGCACCCCGTACCGCGGGAGAAACCGACGGGACGCCCCCGAGAAACACCCACCCCGCACGCTGAACAGCATGCCCGCACCGACCCCCCGCCCAGTGATCATCGGCACCGGCCTGGCCGGCACCCGCCTGGCCCAGCGCCTGGGCGAGGACGCCGTGCTCATCGGAGAGGAACCGCACGCCCCGTACAACCGCGTGCTTCTCGCCGAGGTCCTGGCCGGCACGTACGCCCCCGACGTCATCGCCCTCCCCCGCACCCCCGCCTCCCCCCTGCGCACCCGCGCGGTCCGGATCGACCGTGAGCGCCGCGTGGTCCAGTGCGAGAACGGCACCGAGGTCCCGTACGAGACCCTGGTCCTGGCCACCGGCTCGAACCCGGTGCTGCCTCCGCTGCGCGGCCTCTTCGCCCCCGGCGCCACCGAACTCCCCCTCGGCGTGCACGCGTTCCGCACGATGGACGACTGCCTCGCCCTGTCGCGGGCCGTCACCGAGGGGACCCGCGCGGTCGTCATCGGCGGCGGGCTGCTGGGTGTGTCGGCGGCCCGCGCGCTGGCCCGGCGCGGCGCCCAGGTGGTGCTCACGCAGCAGGCGGAGCGGCTGATGGAGCGGCAGCTGGACCCCCGGTCGAGCACGCTGGTCCACCGGCACCTCGCCGAGCTGGGCGTCGAGATCCACACCGAGTGCCGGGTGCGCGGCGTCCGCGTCGAGGACGGGCACGTCCGCCGCGTCGAGCTGCACGACGGCTTCATGCTCGACACCGACGTCACCGTGCTGGCCTGCGGGGTCCGCCCCCGCACCGGCCTCGCGCAGGCCGCGGGGCTCGACGTGCGCAAGGGGATCGTCGTCGACGACGAGCTCCGCACCAGCGACCCGCACATCCGCGCGGTCGGCGACTGCGCCCAGCACGCCGGCACGGTGTACGGCCTCGCGACGCCCGCGCTCGAACAGGCGGACGCGCTCGCGGCGCTGCTCACCGGCGCCGAGGCCGCGTACACCGGCACCCGCACCCTGACCCGGCTCACGCTCCCGCACGAGGCCGGCCCCCTGGACCTCGCCGCGTTCGGCGAGCCCGACCCGCTGCCCGGCGACGACGTCGTGCAGCTCACCGACGCCACCCGCGGCACGTACCGCAAGGTCGTGGTCCGCGGCGACCGGCTGGTCGGCGGCGTCCTGGTCGGGGAGCTCGCCAGCGTCGGCGCGCTCGCCCTCGCCTGGGAGGCGAACGAATCCCTGGCCGCCGACGACGCCGTCGGCGCGCCGCTGCTCCATCTGCTCACCCACGACGGAGGCCTCTGACATGCCCACCCTCGTTCTCATCGGCCACGGCATGGTCGGCCAGCGCTTCCTCGAAGCGGCCGCCGAGCGCGGCCTGACCCGCAGCCACCGCGTCGTCGTGCTCTGCGAGGAGCCGCGCCCCGCCTACGACCGGGTCCAGCTCACCTCGTACTTCTCGGGCACGACGCCCGAGGAACTGTCCATGACGGACCCGGAGTTCATCACCGCGCACAACATCGAGCTGCACGTCGGCGACCCGGCCGAGTCCGTCGACCGGGCGACCCGCACCGTGCGCTCCCGCTCCGGCCTGGAGTTCACGTACGACACCCTGGTCCTGGCCACCGGCTCGTACCCGTTCGTGCCGCCGGTCCCCGGCAAGGACGCGACCGGCTGTTTCGTGTACCGCACGATCGAGGACCTGTACGCGATCGAGGAGTACGCGAAGAACCACGCGACGGTCGGTGCCGTCGTCGGCGGCGGGCTGCTCGGCCTGGAGGCCGCGGGCGCGCTGAAGGGTCTCGGACTGACCACGCACATCGTGGAGTTCGCGCCGCGCCTGATGCCGGTGCAGGTCGACGAGGGCGGTGGCGCGGCCCTGCTCAGGACGATCGGCGACATGGGTCTGAGCGTCCACACGGGCGTCGGCACCCAGGAGATCGTCACCGGCGACCGGGACGCCGTACGAGCGATGAAGCTGTCGGACGGCTCGGAGCTGGCGACCGATCTCGTCGTGTTCTCCGCCGGGGTCCGGCCGCGCGACCAGCTGGCCCGGGACATGGGTCTGAAGGTCGGCGAGCGCGGCGGGATCGCGGTCGACGCGGAGTGCCGCACGAGCGACCCGGCGGTGTTCGCGATCGGCGAGTGCGCCCTGGCCGTGGACGGCCGGGTGTACGGGCTCGTGGCGCCGGGCTACGAGATGGCGCAGACGGCCGCCGACGCGATCCTCGGCACGGCGGGCGACGGCTTCACCGGCGCCGACCTGTCCACCAAGCTGAAGCTGCTCGGCGTGGACGTGGCCTCGTTCGGCGACGCGCACGGGGCGGCGGAGGGCTGTCTCGACGTCGTCTACTCGGACTCGCGCTCGGGCACGTACAAGAAGCTCGTGATCGGCTCCGGCGGCGAGTTGCTCGGCGGGATCCTGGTCGGGGACGCGGAGGCGTACGGGACGCTGCGGGCGCTGACCGGCACGGTGCCGCCCGTCGCGCCGGAGGCCCTGGTGCTGCCGGCCGGTGCGGGCGCCCCCGCGCAGCTCGGCCCGGAGGCGCTGCCGGACGACGCGGTGATCTGCTCCTGCCACAACGTCACCAAGGGCGAGATCTGCGCCCACACCACGCTGCCCGAGGTGAAGAAGTGCACCAAGGCCGGTACGGGCTGCGGGAGTTGCGTCAAGCTCATCGGGCAGCTGCTGCCGAAGTCCGGCGACGAGGGCCTGTGCGGCTGCTTCGCGCTGACCCGTCAGGAGCTGTACGAGATCGTGCGGGTCAAGCGGATCACGACGTTCGCCGAGGTCCTCGACGGGCACGGGCGTGAGGCGGCGCGCGGCGGCGAGGGCTGCGAGGTGTGCAAGCCGACGGTCGGTTCGATCATCGCCTCGCTGGCCCCGTCGATCGGCGCGGACGGCTACGTCCTGGACGGCGAGCAGGCGGCGCTCCAGGACACGAACGACCACTTCCTCGCCAACCTCCAGAAGAACGGCTCCTACTCGGTCGTGCCCCGGGTGCCCGGCGGCGAGATCACCCCGGAGAAGCTCATCGTGATCGGCGAGGTGGCCCGCGACTTCGGGCTCTACACGAAGATCACGGGCGGCCAGCGCATCGACCTCTTCGGTGCGCGGGTCGACCAGCTCCCGGCGATCTGGGGCCGGCTGGTCGACGCGGGCTTCGAGTCGGGGCACGCGTACGGCAAGGCGCTGCGCACGGTGAAGTCCTGTGTCGGCCAGACCTGGTGCCGCTACGGCGTGCAGGACTCGGTCCGCATGGCGATCGACCTGGAGCTGCGCTACCGGGGCCTGCGCTCCCCGCACAAGCTGAAGTCGGCGGTCTCCGGCTGTGCCCGCGAGTGCGCGGAGGCCCAGTCGAAGGACTTCGGCGTGATCGCCACGGCCAACGGCTGGAACCTGTACGTGGGCGGCAACGGCGGCATGACCCCGCGCCACGCCGACCTGCTCGCGCAGGACCTGAGCGACGCCGAGCTGATCCGTCTGATCGACCGCTTCCTGATGTTCTACATCCGCACCGCCGACCGACTGGAGCGGACCTCGACCTGGCTGGACCGGATCGAGGGCGGGCTCGACCACGTACGGGACGTCGTCGTGCACGACAGCCTCGGCATCTGCGACGAGCTGGAGTCCCTGATGCGGGCGCACGTCGCCCACTACCGCGACGAGTGGGCCGAGACCCTCGACGACCCGGAGCGCCTGGCCCGCTTCGTCTCCTTCGTGAACGCGCCCGGCACCCCGGACCCGACGGTCCGCTTCGTCCCGGAGCGCGACCAGATCAAGCCCGAACTTCCGCTGATCTCGCTGGCCTCCCTGGAAGGAACCGCAGCCCGATGACCCTGACGACGATCGCCCCCGCGACCACCGTGCAGCTCGCTCTGGACGAGGAGTGGCTGGAGGTGTGCGACCTCGACCGGCTCGTCCCCGGCCGCGGGGTCGCCGCCCTCCTGCCCGACGGCCGGCAGGCCGCCCTGTTCCGGGACCGCTCCGGGCGGGTCTACGCCATCGACAACACCGACCCGTTCACCGGTGCGGCCGTCCTCTCGCGCGGCCTGCTCGGCACCGCCGAGGGCCGCCCGTTCGTCGCCTCGCCGCTCCTGAAGCAGCGCTTCGACCTGGAGACGGGCCGCTGCCTCGACGACGAGGGGATCGCCGTCGAGGCGTACGAGGTGCGGGCGGCCTGACCCGCCGCCGGACCGTGGCGGGCCGGCCCCGGCGTCCTCAGTCGATGCCGGAGCGCTCGACGCCCGCCACGATCCACCGCTGGAACAGCAGGAACACGAGCAGCAGCGGCAGGATCGACACGGCGGCCGCGACGAACAGCTCGTGCAGCCGCACCACCTGCGCCGTCGTGAACGAGGACAGGGCCACCTGCACCGTCCAGGAGTTCTGGTCCTGTCCGATGACCAGCGGCCACAGGAACGAGTTCCACGCGCCGATGAACACGATCGTGCCGACCGCCGCGAAGACGGGCCGGGAGTTCGGCACGACCACCCGCCAGTACGTGCGCCAGTAGCCGAGCCCGTCGACCCGCGCCGCGTCCTCCAGCTCCCCGGGGAACCCGAGGAAGTACTGCCGGAAGACGAAGCAGGCGAACGCCGAGAACAGCGTCGGCACGATCAGTCCGCGCAGCGTCGACACCCAGCCGAGCGAGGACACCAGCACGAAGCTCGGCACGAACGTGACGGCCGCCGGGACCATCAGCGTGCCGAGGATCGCGTAGAAGACCTTGTTCGCGTGCCGGTACGGGATGCGGGCCAGGCCGTATCCCGCGAGGGAGGCGAGGACGAGCGTGCCGAGGGTCGTGGCGACGGCGATGAGCGCCGAGTTGAGCAGGGAGCGCGCGAACGGGACCGAGCTGTCCTCGAACAGCTCGGTGACATTGCCCCATTGCAGATCCGTGGGGAAGAACGTCCAGTCCGGGGAGGTGATCTCCTGCTCGGTCGCCAGGCCGTTGCGGACCAGGAGGTAGAAGGGGACGAGGAAGAGCAGGGCGAGGGCGACGAGCAGCGCGAGGCGCAGGGCGCGCCCGGCCCGCACCAGCCCGTCGTCCCTGAGCCCGCTGTTTCCGGTTCTGGAGCTCACGCGTCGGCCTCCTTCCTGCCGAGACCGAACCAGCGGGCCTGCCCGATCGTCACCACGGCGACGATCAGCGCGAGCAGGACGGCGCCGGCGCTGCCCAGGCCGAGGTTCTGCCCCTGCCCGAGGGCGAGGTAGTAGAGGTAGACGAGGGGCGGGCGGGCGTAGGGCGGGTAACCGCGGGCGTCGGACAGCAGGTTGTAGAACTCGTCGAAGGCCTGGAAGGCGTTGATGACGAGCAGCAGGACGACGGCGACGGACGTCGTGCGCAGCTGCGGGAACGTGATGTGCCGGAACACCTGCCAGCCCGGCCGCGCCCCGTCGACGGCCGCCGCCTCGTACAGCGTCGGGCTGATCCGCTGGAGCCCGGCCAGGAACAGGATCATGTAGAAACCGGCCTGGAGCCAGAGCCGTACGGTGACGATGACCAGCCAGTACCAGGGTGGGTCCGTGGTGGACAGCCAGGCGATCTGGTCGGCGTCGACATAGCCGAGCAGAGTGTTGGCGAGGCCGAAGCGCACACCGTTGAAGAGGGACATCTTCCAGATGAGGGCGGCGACGACGTAGCTGCACGCGGCGGGGAGGAAGAAGACGGACCGGAAGAAGGCCTGGGCGCGCCGCAGCCGGTTCACCATGAGGGCCAGGGCGAGCGAGGCGGCGTAGGTCGTCGGCACGATGAACAGCGTGAACAGGCAGAACGTCCACAGGCTGCTGGTGAACGCGTCGTCCCGCAGCAGCGCCGTGTAGTTGCCGAGGCCGACGAACTCGGTGGGCGTCACGGTGTTGTGGGCGTCGAAGAAGCTGAGGTAGACGCTCCAGCCGAGCGGGACGTACGTGAAGACGACCAGCCCGAGCAGGAACGGCCCGACGAACACCCAGAACCACCGGGTCCGATGACTCTCCTGCTTCTCCCTCTTCCCTTGCTTCTGTTTTTTTTCCCGGCTCACTTGCTCTTCACGCGGTCGAGCTCGGCCGACACCTTCCGCACGACGGTCTTCAGCTCGCTGTCCGGGTTCGCGCCGTCCTTGATGATCCGGTTGAGCGCGTCCTGGTACGCGGTCTGCGCGGCCGGGGTCCACAGCAGCGGCTGGGCGAAGCCGTGGTCGGTGGTGAACCGGACGGCGTCGGCGGCCGCACCCGTGCGCAGCTTGGCGGCCTTCTTCGCGAGGGAGATCCGGGCGGGGATGTGGAAGCCGTAGGAGAGCGCGAAGTCCTCCTGGTAGTCGGTGCGTTCGATCCACAGCCACTTCAGGTAGTCCTTGGCCGCCTGCTCGTGCGCGGTGCGGGTGGAGACGGCCGCGGCGTAGGCGCCGACCGGGACGGCGGGGCGGCCCCGCGCGCCGTCCTTCGGGAACGGCAGGACGCCGAAGTCGTCGCCGAGGGCCTTCTGGACGGCGGGCAGCGCCCACAGCCCGGACCACTGCATGGCGGTGAGGCCCTGGAGGAACGCGGACGGGTCCGACCAGTCCGCGGGCGCCCCGAGCAACAGCGACTTGTCGGCGTAGAGCCGGTGGAGCTTGCCGAGGGTGCGGGCGGCGGCGGGATCGTCGAAGCCGACCTTGCCGTCCTCGGTGACGAGTTCGAGTCCGGCGGCGAGCAGCGGCGTCCCGCCGAGCACTCCGGCCCCGGCGTCGTTCCCTAGGAAGAGCCCCTTGACCTTCTTGTTGCTCAACTTCTTTGCCGCGTCGACGAGTTCGTCCAGCGTCCGCGGCGGCTCGACCCCCGCGTCCTCCAGCAGGCTCTTCCGGTAGTAGAGCATCTGCATGTCGACGACCTGCGGGATGCCCCAGATCTTCCCGTCGTACGTCTTCGGCGCGAGCACCGCCTGGTTGAAGTCGTCCCTGACGCCCTCGAACAGGTCGGTGAGGTCCACGACCTGCTTGCCCTGGATCTGGTCCAGGGTCGGCCCGTTGACCTCGAAGACGTCCGGGCCGGATTTCGTGAGCAGCGCGGCGGCGGTCTGCTGGTCGTAGTTCCCGGGCCGCCACTGGACACTCACCCGCGCCTTGTCGTAGGCCGCCGCGTACTTCTTCACGGCCTGCTCGGTGCCCTGTTCGCCGTACTGGTGGTACCAGTGCGAGAGCTTCGGGCCGCTGCCGCCGCCGCCCCCGTCGCCGCCGCCGTCCCGGCCGGTGTTCGAACCGCACGCGGTGAGCAGGCCGAGCGCGGCGGCGCTCCCGAGCATTCCTCTACGGCTGATGGTCATGCTGTCGCCCCCAGTTGTCCGTCCCTGGCCCGTACACATGAATCCATACACACGAATCCGCACACATGAACTCGTCGGCCCAACGATCAACCATGCAAGGGAATTACGACAGACCCACTAAGGCCGTGTGACGTCTCATCCCTTGAGCACACTGCCGTACGTGACGCCCGTGAGCTGCTCGGAAGCGGCCCAGAGCCGCTCGCCCGCAGTGTCGTCGAGCGTCCAGGGAGCCCGCCAGGACTTCGCCGGGGCGCCGCGGGTCATCAGCACGCGGGGTCCGTAGAAGTCGTCGGGGCGGACGTCGGGGGCGGTCGCCGCGCGGAGCGTGGGCAGGGCGCCGTCCTCGGCGGGCTGGGCGATGATCCGGTTGGCCAGCTCGAAGATCCGCTCGGCGCCCTTGCGGCCCTCCATGCGCGCGCCGCGCGTCTGGAGCGACGTGGCGGCGTACCCGGGGTGGGCGGCGGCCGCGACGAGCGCGGTGCCGGCGCCGGTCGCCCGCCGGGCCAGCTCGTGCGTGAACAGCAGATTGGCCGTCTTGGACCGCCCGTACGCGATCCACTTGCTGTACTTCTTCTCGCTGTTGAGGTCGCCGATGTCGATGTTGGCGAGGGCGTGCATCGCGCTGGAGACGGTGACGACGCGGGGCGCCGGGGCGGCGAGCAGGCTGGGGAGCAGCAGGCCGGTCAGCGCGAAGTGCGCGAGGTGGTTGACCCCGAACTGGGTCTCGAAGCCGTCGGTGGTGTGGGTGCGGGGCAGGGCCATGACCCCGGCGTTGTTGACGAGCAGGTCGAGGGTGCGGCCCCGCCACGCCTCGGCGAACTCCCGCACGGACGCGAGGTCCCCGAGGTCGAGCGGCGCGAACTCGGCCTCCGCGCCCGGCACCTCCTTCTGGGCCTGCTCCACGGCGGCGCTCCCCCGCGCCTCGCTCCGGCACGCGAACACGACCCGCGCGCCGGCCCGGGCGAGCTCCCGCGCGGTGACGTACCCGATCCCACTGTTGGCCCCGGTCACGATGGCCGTGCGGCCGTGCTGGTCGGGGATCCGGGTCGCGTTCCATGCGGCGCTCATGGTGGGGCCTCTCTCCTGGTGCGTCGGCGGCGGGGTTACCGCAGAGTACGCCCCTGGTTCTCAGTCCCTGCGGATCAGCTCCGGGTCGATCCGTCTGCCGACGAGCGGCAGTGACCCGAGCGCGGCGATCCCGACGACCCCGAGCGCGCTGCCGATCAGGAGCGGCACCCCGTCCCCGTCCCAGAACACGTCACCGCCGCCGGTCACCAGGTAGCTGGATTCGACGAGCTTCCCGGTGACCAGGGCGAGGACGAGCCCGATGCCCAGCGGCATGACGACCTGAGCCACCTGCACGGCCCGCAGCGTCCGCCGCCGCGTCCCGAGCAAGGTCAGCGCGGTGACCTGCCCCCGCCGCTCCACGGCCCGGTCCCCGGCGGCGACGAGGTAGGCGGCGACGCCGATGACCAGGCCCAGGACCATGCCGACGCCTAGGAGGGATTTGATGAGGGCGACTTGGCGGATGCCGTCGATGTTGAGAACGCCGGGGATGATTTCCACCGTGGGCGCGACAGCGCCGATGCCGTCGAGTACGGAGCGAACGGTGTCCGTGTCCGAGGCCGAGGCCAGAACGACCTCCGCACCCTTGAAGCGCGCACCTGCGGGGATCGCCGAGGGCGGGACGATGATTCCGGAGTTGCCGTCGACGATCGAGGAACCGTCCTCGGGCACCTTCACCACGCCGTGCGGCACAGTCAGCTTCCACATGCGCTCGCGCCCGGCCCCGTTCTGACGAAACGGGGCCGGTTCGCCTGGCAGCAATTGCTGATCATCACTGGGATAGGGACTGCGGAGCCGCTGGGACTTACCGTCCACGCACCCTTCCGCGCCGGGAGCGAGAAATTCGAGTTGCCGACACGTGCCGATGAGCACGGACGCGCCAGGAACGTAGTGTTCCTCCTCCGGATCCGTCCACGACCAGGCCTCCACGACTTGCGCTCCGACGCCCGGGATCCGGCCCAGTTCACGCACCTGCCGCTCGGACACCGCGCTGCGAGCAATGCGGTACTCCTGCACCGGCGAGTCCGGCCGGTAGACCTGATCGAGCTCGATCAGTACGCCTTGCGTCAGGGAGCCGGCGAAGACGACCAGCACCAGCCCCGTCGCCACGCGCAGGGCGCTCCCGGACTCCACTTCGTTGCGCCGCATGGCGAGGTTCAGCGTGAACGAGCGAGTGGACGCGGCCACGCGCCGGGAGAGGAACTGAGCGAGAACCGGGAGGGTGAGAGCAAGACCGGCACCGACGAGAAGAACGGCAGAGGGGATCAGCACCGAAGACAGAGCCGTGTCCCGCGGCGCGTGCCCCGTGGCTCCTGCTACGCAGTATCCGACGCCGATGCCTGCCCCTGCGAGGAGCGGGATGAAGCCCCACCTCGAAGGGCGACGCTGAACCGCGGTGCGGCGCACGGCCAGTGGGCTTCTGGCAGCTTCCCGCACGCTCACTCGTCCCACCAGCCAGGCGAGGAGGGGACAGCCGATCAGGCACACCGCAATCGTTGTCCCGTCCGGCGTGGCGTCCTCCGGGTACCACTTCAGGCCGGGCAACCCGATCTTCGCCCCCACCTGGTTGAGCACCGTGTACAGCCCCAGCCCGAGCAGCCCCGCGAACAGCGCTGCGACGACTGTCTCCACCGCGTTGACACGCTGGATCCCCTTGGTGCTCAGGCCGAGCAGTCTCAGCGCGGCGAGACGGCGGGCCCGGCTAGCCGCTGACAGCCGCGCGCAGACGGCGAGGAACACGCCCAGGGGCAGCAGGACGACGCCGATCATCGTGAAGCGGACGATCTCCAGCGCGCTCGCTTCGACGGTCGGTCCGACGCCATAGGGATCTCCGTAAGTGTTGAACCGATGTCCCTCCTCCGGGATCATCGCGCGGCTGACTCCCACGTACGCGAACAGTTCGTCCGGGTCGGCCACCCCTTCACGGCCGATGACACCGGCCTGGCGGCCGGGCAACCGTTGCTTGAGGCCGGGATAATCAGCCAGCGCCTCGGCCAGACGCGGCGAGACGAAGAACTCCCCGGGTCGGGGAAACCGGTTCACCCCTGGCGGCGCCGGTGGCACCCGGTCGGTACCCGGAGCGAGAAAGACCCGGGTGAACTGTCGGGACCCGAAGGGGTCGTCCCGCTGGATCGTGAACCCGTACGCACCGCTCCCGCCCGGAGCCGACTTCGAGAACTCCGGCTCTCGAGCAGCGGTACGGGCGTCACGGGCCTCGAGGATTCCGGAGATCGACAGCACGATGGTCAGGCAGCACACCCCGACAGCCCCGCCTGCGGCCATGAGTGCGAACCGGACCCGGTTGCCCCGGCCAGACCCGACCAGCAGGCGCAGGCCAAGCAGAAACTCCCTCACTGGTCGCCCTCCGGAGTGAGGGTCCCGTCGGCCATGACATACCGGGTGTCGGCACGGGCCGCGACCGCCGCGTCATGCGTCACCAGAACCACAGCTGTCCCTTGCGCCTTGGCGAGCAGCAGGAACTCCTCCAGCACGGTGTTCGCGTTGGCACTGTCCAGGGAGCCGGTCGGTTCGTCGGCGAAGACGACCGCCGGCTTGTGGATCAACGCCCTCGCCACCGCGACCCGTTGGCTCTGCCCTCCGGAAACCTGGGAAGGCCGCCGATCCCGTACGGAATCGAGCCCGAGTCGACCGAGGACCTGCCCCGCGAGTTCGAGCGCCTCCCCCTTGCGCTGCCCTGCGAGCCGCAACGGCAGGGCCGTGTTCTCCTCGACGGTCAGCTCCGGCAACAACTCCCCGTACTGGAAGACGAACCCGAACCGCTCGCGCCGCAGCGCGCTGAGCTCCTCGTCGTCCAGCTCACCCAACACGTTCCCCTCGAACCACACCTCCCCCGCCGACACGGGGAGCACGCCTGCCAGGCAGTACAACAGGGACGACTTACCTGACCCGCTTTGTCCCGTGACCGCGACGACTTCACCACGCCGCACGGACAGGGACACCTCCTTGACGGCCACTGCAGCCCCGTACCGAAGCTCGACCTTGCTCGCCACCAGCACTTCCGGCGCCTGCGCAGACATCTGTATCGGACCCTCCTGGGAAAGGGCCCGGGGTGCCGTCCAGCACCCCGGGCCTACGTGTCTGCTAGTCGGCGGCCGGGTTCTTGCGGTGCATGGTGGACGAGCAGTTGTCCGGGTGCAGCGATCCCCGGTCCCGGCAGACCCTCATGTATGCGTCCCTGGTGTACGCCTGCGCGCCGTCCCAGTGAGAGCGATGCAGATTCACGGCCTTGCCCTGCTTGCCGTAGGTCCGGGTCCAGTCGTGGCCCTCGATCTTGGTCTCGATGTACGCGTTGTGCCCGTCGGTACGGTCCTGGTCTTTGAGCGTGCCCTTCCACTCGAACGCACCGTGATTGACGCCTCGCTTGTTGAACAGGTACCAGCCAGAGAAGCTCGCTCCTGCGCTCTTGAGCTGCATGCCATGCCAAGAAGCCGCCACCGCCACCCCCGCCCCACCCGCGAACACCCCGGCCGCGACCAGCCCCACCACACCGTTCTTCACACTCCGCAAACGCACGACGCGCACACCCTCCGAGTAACCCCGGCCGCTCCAGCGGCGACCCGGGGATCACAGACAGTAGTCGTACGCAAAGCGCTGAACCGATTACTCAAAGTGACGATCACTTGATGGGGTGATCCTCGCACGGAGCGGAAATGCGGGAGAGGGCGAGGAAACGAAAAAGCGGCACCCCCCGCACAAGGGGTGCCGCTCTCTCGTAGGTGACCGGGGCCGCCGAAGGATCGGTGAGGGTCAGGGACCGACGGCGGCTCCGGGGTTCACGGGGACGGGATCAGCGGTGGTCGCTGCCCTCCGACGTGGAGGCCGCACGGCCCGCCTCGAGGCGCGCGACGGGGATGCGGAACGGGGAGCAGGAGACGTAGTCCAGGCCGACCTCGTGGAAGAAGTGGACCGACTCCGGGTCACCGCCGTGCTCGCCGCAGACGCCGAGCTTGAGGTCGGGGCGCGTGGCGCGGCCGGCCTCGGCGGCGTTGCGGACCAGGGAGCCCACGCCGTCCTTGTCGATCGTCTCGAAGGGGCTGACGCCGAAGATGCCCTTCTCCAGGTACGCCGTGAAGAAGGAGGCCTCCACGTCGTCGCGGGAGAAGCCCCACACGGTCTGCGTCAGGTCGTTCGTGCCGAAGGAGAAGAACTCCGCGGCCTCGGCGATCTGGCCGGCGGTGAGCGCGGCGCGCGGCAGCTCGATCATCGTGCCGATGGCCAGCTTGAGCTTGACGCCGGTCGCGGCCTCGACCTCCGCGATGACCTGGTCGGCCTCCTCGCGGACGATCTCGAGCTCCTGGACGGTGCCGACGAGCGGGATCATGATCTCGGCGCGCGGGTCGCCCTTGGCGTTCTTGCGCTCGGCCGCGGCCTCGGCGATCGCGCGGACCTGCATGGTGAACAGGCCGGGGATGACCAGGCCGAGGCGGACGCCGCGCAGACCCAGCATCGGGTTCTGCTCGTGCAGGCGGTGCACGGCCTGGAGGAGCCGCAGGTCGTTCTCGTTCGGGTCCTTGCGGGACTCGGCGAGGGCGACGCGCACCGACAGCTCGGTGATGTCGGGCAGGAACTCGTGCAGCGGCGGGTCGAGGAGACGGACGGTGACCGGAAGGCCGTCCATGGCCTCGAAGAGCTCGATGAAGTCCTTCTTCTGGAGCGGGAGCAGCGCCTGGAGGGACTCCTCGCGCTCACTCTCCGTGTCCGCCAGGATCAGGCGCTCGACGAGCTCGCGGCGGTCACCGAGGAACATGTGCTCGGTGCGGCACAGGCCGATGCCCTGGGCGCCGAAGCGGCGGGCGCGCAGCGCGTCCTCGGCGTTGTCCGCGTTGGCGCGGACCCGCAGGCGGCGGACCCGGTCCGCGTACGCCATGATCCGGTGCACGGCGCCGACGAGCTCGTCGGCATCGTCGGCGCCGGCGTGCATGCGGCCCTCGAAGTACTCGACGACCGGGGACGGGACGACCGGTACCTCACCGAGGTAGACCTTGCCGGTGGAACCGTCGATGGAGACGACGTCGCCCTCCTCGACGACCACGCCGGAGGAGGTGGTCATCCGGCGGCGCTTGGTGTCGACCTCGAGCTCCTCGGCGCCGCAGACGCAGGTCTTGCCCATGCCGCGGGCGACGACGGCCGCGTGGGAGGTCTTGCCGCCGCGCGAGGTCAGGATGCCCTCGGCGGCGATCATGCCGTCCAGGTCGTCGGGGTTGGTCTCGCGGCGGATCAGGATGACCTTCTCGCCGGAGCGCGACCACTTGACGGCCGTGTAGGAGTCGAAGACGGCCTTGCCGACGGCCGCGCCCGGGGAGGCGGCGATGCCGCGGCCGATCTGGTCGACCTTCGCGTCCTCGTCGAACTTGGGGAACATCAGCTGGGCGAGCTGCGCGCCGGTGACGCGCTGCAGGGCCTCGGCCTCGTCGATCAGGCCCTGGTCGACGAGCTGCGTGGCGATGCGGAAGGCGGCGCCGGCGGTGCGCTTGCCGACGCGGGTCTGCAGCATCCACAGCTGGCCGCGCTCGATGGTGAACTCGATGTCGCAGAGGTCCTTGTAGTGGTTCTCAAGGGTCTGCATGATCTGCATGAGCTGGTCGTACGACTTCTTGTCGATCTGCTCCAGCTCGGCCAGGGGGACCGTGTTGCGGATGCCCGCCACGACGTCCTCGCCCTGCGCGTTCTGCAGGTAGTCGCCGTAGACGCCGGCGTGGCCGGAGGCGGGGTCGCGGGTGAAGGCGACGCCGGTGCCCGAGTCGGGGCCGAGGTTGCCGAAGACCATCGAGCAGATGTTGACCGCGGTGCCGAGGTCGCCGGGGATGCGCTCCTGGCGGCGGTACAGCTTGGCGCGGTCGGTGTTCCAGGAGTCGAAGACCGCGTGGATCGCGAGGTCGAGCTGCTCGCGGGCGTCCTGCGGGAAGTCGCGGCCGGCCTCGGTCTTGACGATCTTCTTGAACTTGGTGACGAGCTTCTTGAGGTCGGCCGCCTCGAGGTCGGTGTCGACCGTGACCTTCTTGGCGTGCTTGGCCTTCTCCAGCTCCTCCTCGAAGAGGTCGCCGTCGACGTCGAGCACCGTCTTGCCGAACATCTGGATGAGGCGGCGGTACGAGTCCCACGCGAAGCGGTCGTCGCCGGCCTGCTTGGCGAGGCCCTGCACGGACTTGTCGGAGAGACCGATGTTCAGGACCGTGTCCATCATGCCGGGCATGGAGAACTTGGCGCCCGAGCGGACGGAGACGAGCAGCGGGTCGTCGGCCTGGCCGAGCTTCTTGCCCATCTGCTGCTCGAGGGCGTCCAGGTGGGCGGACACCTCGTCACGCAGTGCCACCGGCTCCTCGCCACTGTCGAGGTAGACCTTGCAGGCCTCGGTGGTGATGGTGAAGCCGGGAGGAACCGGGAGACCCAGGTTGGTCATCTCGGCGAGGTTGGCACCCTTGCCGCCGAGGAGGTCCTTGAGGTCCTTGTTTCCCTCGGTGAAGTCGTAGACGAACTTCGCTACCTGGGGAGTGTTGTTTTCCGACACGGGTCTCGACCCCTTGAGGCTCGGTGGCTGCCCTGACGGCCAGGAACATACCCAGATCCAAGGCTGATGGGTACGTCCACTCAGCCGTCCTGGGGCCCCAACCACCCGTCCGCCAGCAGATTGAAAGTAATGGGTTGGCAAGGTCGCCCAAGGCTGTTCGTTCACTTCTTGAATCCACAACCCCCGTAGACCCGCTGTAACGCTCATGTGAGCGGGTCTCTGGCTCACTTGCGTTCACATCATAAATGATCGCGCAGTGGCACTCAGTGCCAGGCATTGAAGAAGCGCAGTCAGCGGATAAGCGCTCATCTGAGCGCAACCCCTATCAGGGGTGGCGAGGATCACGCGCCGGAAGAGGCCCTTCGGACACCCGGATTTCAGCATCCGGACAACGCGGAGGCGCCCGCCGGTCATCGACCGACGGGCGCCTCGACCCGAATGAGTGCCGCTCATCTGTGCGCGGCGTGCGGGCTCAGCCCCCGGAGGTGTCCAGCTCCGCGTCCTCCGAGACGCCCGCGCAGTCGTACGGGTCCTTGAGCCAGCCGTCCGGGAGCACCACGCGGTTGTTGCCGGAGGTGCGGCCGCGCGGGCCGTCCGCGCCCGCGGGCCAGTCCTGGTCCAGGTCCAGCTCGTCCAGGCCCGCCCGCAGCTCCGCCAGCGAGGAGGTGATCGCGAGCCGCTTGCGCATCTCGGAGCCGACCGAGAAGCCCTTCAGGTACCAGGCCACGTGCTTGCGGAAGTCGATGACGCCGCGGGCCTCGTCGCCGATCCACTCGCCGAGCAGCGTCGCGTGCCGCACCATCGCGTCGGCGACGACGCGCAGCGTGGGCCGCACCCGCTCCTCGCGGCCCTCGAACGCGGCGACGAGGTCGGCGAAGAGCCAGGGCCGGCCGAGGCAGCCGCGGCCCACGACGACGCCGTCGCAGCCGGTCTCGCGGACCATGCGCAGGGCGTCGTCGGCGGACCAGATGTCGCCGTTGCCGAGCACCGGGATCTCGGGGACGTGCTCCTTGAGGCGGGCGATCGCGTCCCAGTCGGCGGTGCCGCCGTAGTGCTGGGCGGCGGTGCGGCCGTGCAGCGCGATCGCGGTGACGCCCTCCTCGACGGCGATGCGGCCCGCGTCGAGGTACGTGATGTGGTCGTCGTCGATGCCCTTGCGCATCTTCATCGTGACCGGCAGGTCACCGGCCCCGGAGACGGCTTCCTTCAGGATCGCGCGCAGCAGGTTCCGCTTGTACGGGAGCGCGGAGCCGCCGCCCTTGCGGGTCACCTTGGGGACGGGGCAGCCGAAGTTCAGGTCGATGTGGTCGGCGAGGTCCTCTTCCGCGATCATGCGGACGGCCTTGCCGACGGTGGCCGGGTCGACGCCGTACAGCTGGATCGAGCGCGGCTTCTCCGTCACGTCGAAGTGGATCAGCTGCATCGTCTTCTCGTTGCGCTCGACCAGCGCCCGGGTCGTGATCATCTCGCTGACGAAGAGGCCCTTGCCGCCGGAGAACTCCCGGCACAGCGTCCGAAACGGGGCGTTCGTGATCCCCGCCATGGGCGCGAGGACCACCGGCGGTTGCACCAGGTGGGGGCCGATGGTCAGAGCGGACATCGCGGGGTTCTCCGGAACGTGCGGGGCTGGGGGCAAGGACCCATTGTCCCTCACCCGGCGAGGGCCCCGCCCCGGGCTGCCAGTTTCTCCAGGCGCCGCTCGCTCTCCTCGTCCACGGGTACGTACGCGACCAGCCGGTGTCCGCCGGCGTCCGGGCTGAGCCACAGGTGGCGGTGTTCCAGGCGCAGCATGCCGATCCCGGGGTCGGGGTGCAGGTACCGCTTCACGTGCGGGGCCATCGGCGCGACCTCGTGCAGCTCCCACAGCGCGCGGAATTCCTCCGAAGCGGCGAGCAGCCCGTCGAGCCGGGCCTGCCAGGCGGGCTCGGCGACGTGCTCGGCCATGGCCTGCCGGAACTTCGCGACGATGACCGGCAGCATCGCGTCCCGTTCGACGAACTGGGTGCGCCAGCGCTCGCTGGTCGCCATGAGCCACAGCGCGTTGCGGTGCTCGGGGGCGAGCTCCTGCGGGTCCCCGAACACGTCGGCGTAGGCCTGGTTGGCGGCGAGGATGTCGTAGCGGGCGTTCTTCACGGTGGCCGGGTAGGGCGCCAGCTTGTGCATGGTGCGCAGGGTCGTCTCGGTGACGGGCGAGCAGGCGGTCGCGGGGTGCGGGTCGACGGTGCCGGCGAGCGCGAAGGCGTGGGCGCGTTCGGTGGGGTCCATCTGGAGGGCCCGGACGACGGCGTCGAGGACGCCGGGCGAGACGTTGATGGCGCGCCCCTGTTCGAGCCACGTGTACCAGGTGACGCCGACGGCGGCGAGGAACGCGACCTCCTCCCGCCGCAGCCCCGGTGTCCGCCGCCGTGCGGTCCGCGGCACCCCCGCCTGCTCCGGACTGATCCGTTCCCGCCGGCTCCGCAGGAACGCGGCGAGTTCGTCCCGGCGGGCCTGGGCCGATCCGGCCGTGACAGCTGTGGTCATGTCCTCCAGGGTGCCCCCGCGCTCATCCCGTTGCCAGGTGCTGCCTGTAACAGGATGAGCAGGCTCTGGTACCCGGCTGAGGGGTGCGCGATCGTCGGGGGCATGACCTCCTCGGCTCCCCGCTCTCCGCATCCGGCGGATCGGGCTACCTTCGGAAACATGCCCGATGCCCTGACCCCGCCGGCCCCGTCCGCGCTCTCCCACCGCCGGCGCCTGCTGGTCCTGGCGATCTGCTGCATGAGCCTGCTGATCGTCAGCCTCGACACCACGGTCCTGAACGTGGCGCTGCCGAGCATGGCGAAGGACTTCGGGGCGACGCTCCCGGGCATGCAGTGGGCGATCGACGCCTACACGCTGGTCCTCGCCTCGCTGCTGATGCTGGCCGGGTCGACGGCCGACCGCGTCGGCCGGCGCAGGATCTTCATGATCGGCCTGATCGTGTTCACGGCCGCGTCCGTGGCCTGCTCCCTCGCGCCGAACCTGGAGGCGCTCGTCGCGTTCCGCATGCTCCAGGCCGTCGGCGGTTCGATGCTCAACCCGGTCGCCATGTCGATCATCACGAACACGTTCACCGACCCGGCCGAGCGGGCCCGCGCCATCGGTGTGTGGGGCGGTGTCGTCGGGCTGTCGATGGCGGCGGGCCCGCTGGTGGGCGGTCTGCTCGTGGACTCGGTCGGCTGGCGCTCGATCTTCTGGGTCAATCTGCCGGTCGGCCTCGCCGCCCTCGCCCTGACCTGGCGGTTCGTCCCCGAGTCCCGCGCTCCGAAGGCCCGCCGTCCGGACCCGGTCGGCCAGCTCCTGATGATCGCGCTGCTCGGTTCGCTGACGTACGCGATCATCGAGGGCCCGCACGCGGGCTGGGCGTCCGGGCGGATCCTGTTCTTCGGCGGCCTCGCGCTCGCCGCGCTGATCGGTCTCCTCCTCTACGAGCCCCGGCGCGTCGAACCCCTCATCGATCTGCGGTTCTTCCGCTCGGCCCCGTTCAGCGGCGCCACCGTCATAGCGATCAGCGCGTTCGCGGCGCTCGCCGGGTTCCTGTTCCTGTCGACGCTCTACCTCCAGGACGTGCGCGGGCTGAACGCGCTGCACGCGGGGCTGTGGATGCTGCCGATGGCGGCGATGACGCTGGTCTGCGCGCCGCTGTCGGGCCGGCTGGTCGGCAGCCAGGGGCCTCGGATCCCGCTGCTGATCGCGGGCGTGGCCATGACGGCGAGCGGGGTGCTGTTCGCGGCGTTCGACGCGCAGACCTCGAACGGGACGCTGGTGCTCGGCTACGTCCTGTTCGGCCTGGGCTTCGGCTTCGTGAACGCGCCCATCACCAACACCGCGGTGTCCGGCATGCCCCGCGCCCAGGCCGGGGTCGCCGCGGCCGTCGCCTCCACCAGCCGGCAGATCGGCTCGACGCTCGGCGTCGCCGTGATCGGCGCGGTCCTCGCCTCGGGCGTCGCCGGATCCTCGTACGCCGCGTCCTTCACGGGCGCCGCGCGGGCCTGCTGGTGGATCATCGCCGGGTGCGGTCTGGCGGTGCTGGTGCTCGGCCTGGTGACGAGCGGGCGCTGGGCCCGGGAGACGGCGCGGCGCACGGCCGAGCGGTTCTCGGCGCCGCGCGAGGAGTCACGGCCCGCGGTCAGCCCACGCGGCTGAGCGCCAGCTCCTGGAGCCGGTCGAGGCGCTCCCGCGAGGCGTCGTCGACCGGCGTGTACGTCACCATGCGGGCGCCGCCGCCCCGGGTGAGCCACAGGTCGGTGTGGACGAGGGCGAGCGGGCCCACGTACGGGTTGTGGAAGTGCTTGACCTTGCTGGCCACGGACTGGACGACCTCGTGCCGCTCCCACACCTCGCGGAACTCGGCCGACTCCTCGGTGAGCCGCTTGAGGACGGCCTTCCAGGCGGGCTCGGCGAGATGCTCGGCCATCCCGGCCCGGAACTTCGCGGCGAGGGTGCGCAGCACCTCGTCGAGGCCGACGATCGAGGAGCGCCAGCCCTCGTGGGTGAAGGCGAGCAGCATCCAGTTGCGGTCCTCGGGCGGGATCTCGTCCAGGTCGCACAGCAGCAGCCGGTACGTGCTGTTGTAGGCGAGGATGTCGTAGCGGCTGTTCTGCACGCAGGCCGGGATCGGCTCCAGCTGGTCCATCAGACCGACGAGCTCGGGGCTGAGCGGGGCGCAGACCGTGGCCGGGGCCGGGTCGACCGCGCCGGCCAGGCCGAAGAGGTGGGCCCGCTCCCCCACGTCGAGCCGCAGCGTCTTGGCGAGCGCGTCGAGGACCTGCGCGGAGACCTGGATGTCGCGGGCCTGCTCCAGCCACGTGTACCAGGTGACGCCGACCGCGGAGAGCTGGGCGACCTCCTCGCGGCGCAGGCCCGGGGTTCGGCGGCGCCGTCCGCGCGGCAGGCCGACCTCCTCGGGCGTGATCCGCTCGCGGCGGCTGCGCAGGAACCCGGCCAGTTCGTGGCGCCGGATCTCGGCGGGCCGCACGTCCTGCACTTCCTGCGTCATGGTGGTCATGCCTCCAGCGTGGACCCGGTCCGAGCCTGTTTCCAGGTAGCGGTTCTACCAGGATAAGAACACTCTGGTACCAGTCTGCGTGACGGCGGACCCTCGATGTCATGACCACCCACACGCACACCGCGCCGGGACCGGCCGGCCTGGCACCCGCCGCGCCGGCCGCCCCGGCCCTGGGCCGCGCCGGGCTGCTGACCGTGCTGCTCGGCGCCGCCCTGCCCCTCGTCGACTTCTTCATCGTCAACGTCGCCCTGCCCACGATGGGCCACGACCTGCACGCGAGCGAGCCCGTCCTGGAGCTGGTCGTCGCCGGGTACGGCATCGCGTACGCCGTGCTGCTCGTGCTCGGCGGCCGGCTCGGCGATCTGCTGGGGCGGCGCCGGATGTTCCTCGGCGGTCTGGCCGCGTTCGGGCTGACCTCGCTGGCCTGCGGTCTCGCGCCGACGGCCTGGGTGCTGGTGATCGCACGGGTCGCGCAGGGCGCGGCGTCGGCGGCGCTGCTGCCGCAGGTCCTCGCGACGATCCAGGCGACGACGGAGGGCCCGCGCCGGGCCCGCGCGATGAGCATGTACGGGGCGACGGCGGGCCTGTCGATGGTCGCCGGGCAGGTGCTCGGCGGGGTCCTGGTCGCGGCGGACCTGTTCGGCACGGGCTGGCGCTCGGTGTTCCTGGTGAACGTGCCGGCGGTGCTGCTCGGCCTCCTGCTCGCCGCGCGCACGGTCCCCGAGACCCGCTCCGCGCGGCCCGAACCGCTCGACGGCCCCGGCACGGTGCTGCTCGCGCTGACGCTGACCGCGCTGCTGGCCCCGCTCACCGAGGGGCGGGCGGCGGGCTGGCCGCTGTGGACGTGGCTGTCGCTCGCGGCGACCCCGTTCCTCGCGTACGGCTTCTACGCGGTGGAGCGCAGGGCGGACCGCGCGGGCCGCACCCCGCTGGTCCCGCCGTCGCTGTTCCGGCTGGTCTCCCTGCGGCGCGGCCTCGCCATGATCGTGCCGTTCGCGCTCGGCTTCTCCGGGTTCATGTTCGTGATCGCGGTGGCGCTCCAGCAGGGCGCGGGGATGGGGCCGGTCTCGGCGGGGCTCGCGCTCGCGCCCATGGCGGCGGCGTTCTTCGTGACGTCGCTCGCGGGCCCGCGGCTCGTCGCGCGCTGGGGCACGCGGGTCGTCACGGCGGGCGGTCTGCTCCAGGCGACCGGTCTGCTCCTGATCGCGTTCGCCGCGTGGCGGACCTGGCCGGACCTGGGGGTGGCCCAGCTGCTGCCCGGGGCGGCCGTCGCGGGCGCGGGGCAGGCGCTCCAGCTGCCGATCCTGTTCCGCGTGATCCTCTCCGAGGTGCCGGCGGCGCGCGCCGGGGTCGGGGGCGGCGTGATGACGACGGCCCAGCAGGCGTCGATGGCGCTGGGCGTGGCGACGCTCGGCTCCCTGTTCCTGTCGCTCACCCCCGGCCTCGGCATGCGCGACGCGCTCCTGCTCACCCTCGCCGCCCAACTGGCCGCGGTGGCCCTGACGCTGGCCCTGAGTCTGCGCCTTCCGCGGACGATCCGCTGACCGCCTGGAGCGCGGCGGAGGTCACGGGGGCCGAGGTCGCGGTCGACGACGGCCCCTGGCCGTCGACCGCATGACAGATGACAGATATTGAAATCTGTCATCTGTCATGCGAAGGTGGAGACACCCCACCTAGGAGTTCTCATGACCCTCCCCACTCGCCCCCTCGGCACGACCGGCCCGCGCGTCTCCGCCCTCGGTCTCGGCTGCATGGGCATGTCCGCGCTGTACGGGGACGCAGACCGCGCCGAGTCGATCGCCACGATCCACGCCGCGCTCGACGCGGGCGTCACCCTGCTCGACACCGGCGACTTCTACGCCATGGGGCACAACGAGATGCTGATCGGAGAGGCCCTGCGCACGGCCCCCTCCGCGGCCCGCGAGCAGGCGCTGACCAGCGTGAAGTTCGGCGCCCTGCGCGACCCGGACGGCGGCTGGTCCGGATACGACGGGCGCCCGGCGGCGGTGAAGAACTTCGCCGCGTACTCGCTCCAGCGCCTCGGCGTCGACCACATCGACGTCTACCGGCTGGCCCGGCTCGACCCGGACGTCCCGGTCGAGGAGACCGTCGGCGCCGTCGCCGAGCTCGTCGAGCAGGGCCACGTCCGGCACATCGGACTGTCGGAGGTCGGCGCGGACACCGTGCGCCGGGCCGCGGCGACGGCCCCGATCAGCGACCTGCAGATCGAGTACTCGCTGATCTCCCGCGGCATCGAGGAGTCGATCCTGCCGGCCACCCGTGAGCTGGGCATCTCCGTGACGGCGTACGGAGTGCTCTCGCGCGGCCTGATCTCCGGGCACTTCACCCGCGACCGCGAACTGGCGGCGAACGACTTCCGCAGCTTCAGCCCCCGCTTCCAGGGCGAGAACCTGGCGCACAACCTCGATCTGGTCGAGCGGCTGCGCAAGATCGCCGAGCAGAAGGACGTGAGCGTCGCGCAGATCGCGATCGCGTGGGTGCTCTCGCGCGGCGAGGACATCGTGCCGCTGGTCGGCGCCCGCACCCGGGCCCGCCTCACCGAGGCGCTCGGCGCGCTCGACGTGACGCTCGACGCCGCGGACCTGGCCGCGATCGAGGCGGCGGTGCCCGCCGGCGCGGCGGCCGGTGAGCGCTACCCGGCCGCACAGATGGCACACCTGGACAGCGAGCACTGAGCCGCTCCCGGTACGGTCACTGCCATGGCACCGCCCACCGAGACCCTGACGCCCGAGCGCATCCTCGCCGCGACCGAGGAGGTGCTGCGCCGGCACGGCGCCGCGAAGGCGACCGTGGTCGACGTGGCCCGCGCGCTGGGGGTCAGCCACGGTTCGGTGTACCGGCACTTCCGCACGAAGGCGGAGCTGCGCGGCGCGGTGACCAAGCGGTGGCTGGACCGCACGACCGGCCTGCTCGCGGAGGTCGTCGCGGCGGACGAGGCTCCGCCCGCCAAGCTGCGGCACTGGCTCGAGGCGCTCTTCGAGGCGAAGCGGCACAAGGCGGGCGACGACCCGGAGCTGTTCGCCACGTACACCGTGCTGACGAGTGAGAACGGGGGCGTGGTCGACGCCCATATCGCCGAGCTCGTCGGGCAGTTGACGGCGATCCTCGCCGAGGGGGTCGAGCAGGGCGCCTTCGAGGCCCCCGACCTCCCCGCGACGGCCCGCGCCGTCTTCGAGGCCACGGCCCACTTCCACGACCCGGCCTACGCCCCCGAGTGGCCCCGCCCCGAGACCCGGCCCGCCTTCGAGGCCGTCCTCACCCTCGTCCTACGAGGCGTCGCCGCCTAGGGCCTTTCCCAGCCCTGCGCCCCTGAAGGCACACCCCGTGCGCCCCCAGGGGCGTCATCACGCGCACCCAAAAACGGTGGGTCGGCACATCAAGTGGGTCGGCACATCAAGCCCCTCCGGCGGTTGAGGAGCGGGGTCCGGGGCGGAGCCCCTGGGGGCGCGGGAAGGGGGCCCGCACGCAAAAGCCCCGGGCCCCCACATCGCGGGAACCCGGGACCGAAGCGCGCCGGAGGCGATCAGCAGCCGATGAGGCGCGCCGCGAGGTAGCCCTCGATCTGGTCGAGGGACACCCGCTCCTGCTTCATCGTGTCGCGCTCGCGCACGGTGACCGCGTTGTCGTCCAGGGTGTCGAAGTCGACGGTGACGCAGAACGGCGTACCGATCTCGTCCTGGCGACGGTAGCGGCGACCGATCGCACCGGCGTCGTCGAACTCGATGTTCCAGTGCTGGCGCAGCGCCGCGGCCAGGCCCTTGGCCTTCGGCGACAGCTCCGGGTTGCGGGACAGCGGGAGGACCGCGACCTTCACCGGGGCGATGCGCGGGTCGAAGCGCATGACGGTGCGCTTCTCCATCTTGCCCTTGGCGTTCGGCGCCTCGTCCTCGAAGTACGAGTCGAGCATGAAGGCCAGCATCGTGCGGCCGACACCGGCCGCGGGCTCGATGACGTACGGCGTGTAGCGCTCGCCCTTCTCCTGGTCGTAGTAGGAGAGGTCCTGGCCGGAGGCCTTGGAGTGGGCGGACAGGTCGTAGTCCGTGCGGTTGGCGACGCCCTCGAGCTCGCCCCACTCGCTGCCGCCGAAGCGGAAGCGGTACTCGATGTCAGCGGTGCGCTTCGAGTAGTGGGAGAGCTTCTCCTTCGGGTGCTCGAACCACCGCATGTTCTCCTCGCGCAGGCCCAGGCCGGTGTACCAGTTCCAGCGCTGCTCCATCCAGTACTCCTGCCACTGCTCGTCCTCGCCGGGCTTGACGAAGAATTCCATCTCCATCTGCTCGAACTCGCGGGTGCGGAAGATGAAGTTGCCGGGCGTGATCTCGTTGCGGAACGACTTGCCCATCTGCGCGATGCCGAAGGGCGGCTTGCGGCGGGAAGTCGTCTGCACCTGGCTGAAGTTGGTGAAGATGCCCTGCGCGGTCTCGGGGCGCAGGTAGGCGACGGAGCCGCTGTCCTGCGTCGGGCCGAGGTGCGTGGCGAGCAGACCCGAGAACTGCTTGGGCTCGGTGAAGGCGCCCTTGGTACCGCAGTTCGGGCAGTTGATGTCCGCGAGGCCGTTCTCGGGGAGACGGCCCTTCTTCTCCTCGTACGCCTCTTCCAAGTGGTCGGCGCGGTAACGCTTGTGACAGGAGGTGCACTCGGTGAGCGGGTCGGTGAACGTGGCGACGTGACCGGAGGCCTGCCAGACCTCGGTCGCCAGGATCACGGACGAGTCGATACCGACGACGTCCTCGCGCGAGGTGACCATGTAGCGCCACCACTGACGCTTGAGGTTCTCCTTCAGCTCCACGCCCAGCGGTCCGTAGTCCCAGGCGGCACGCTGACCGCCGTAGATCTCGCTGCAGGGGTAGACGAAGCCACGGCGCTTGCTGAGGCTGACGATGGTTTCGATCTTGTCGGCGGCCACGGTGCTCTCTTCATTACGACGACGGCGAGTGCGCTGGATACGCACTCCGGGAGCGAATGCTTCAGGTTACCGGCGCGGCCACCCCCCGAACCAAATCGGTTCCGGGTCCGGAGTCACCACAGAGTGGGACGAAGGTCTCGACGAGAGCTTGTTGACAATCGTTTCCAGTTTTGTTGAAAATGACTGTCATGAACGTACGCCTGCCCCGGCTCTCCGGCCGCCGACTCATATCCACCACCGCCGTCGCCGCGACGACCGTCCTCGGTCTGACCGCCCTGTCCGCGTGCTCCGCGACGAGCGCAGCGGACGGGAAGAACAGCGACGGCAAGCTGGACGTCGTCGCGTCGTTCTATCCGATGCAGTTCCTCGCCGAGCGGATCGGCGGCGAGCACGTCAGCGTCACCAACCTGACCGAGCCGGGCCAGGAGCCGCACGACCTCGAGGTCAGCGCCCAGCAGCGCGGCCGGATCGAGCAGGCCGGCGTCGCGCTCTACCTCAAGGGCCTGCAGCCCTCCGTCGACGAGGCGATCAGCCAGTCCGGGATCAAGACCAAGGTCGACGCCGCGTCGCTCACCTCCCTGGAGAAGCACGGCTCCGAGGTCGGCGGCCACGCCGAGGAGCACGACGAGCACGGGGAGCACGAGGGGCACGACCACGGCGGCGAGGAAGGCTCCGACCCGCACATCTGGCTCGACCCCGTGAAGTACGCGGAGGTCGCCCAGGGCGTCGGCAAGGCGCTGGAGAAGGCCGACCCGGACCACGCGGCCGACTACAAGAAGAACACCGCCGCGCTGGTCGCCGACCTCGGCAAGCTCGACCAGAAGTTCAAGGACGGCCTGAAGAACACGGACTCCAAGGTCTTCATCACCACGCACGCCGCCTTCGGCTACCTCGCCGAGCGCTACGGCCTCACCGAGGAGGCCATCAGCGGCCTCGACCCGGAGAGCGAGCCCAGCGCGGCCCGCGTCAAGGACCTCCAGAAGATGGCGAAGGCCGACGGCGTCACGACCGTCTTCTACGAGACCCTCGTCAGCGACAAGACGGCGAAGACCCTGGCCGGCGACGCGCACCTGAGGACGGACGTGCTCGACCCGCTCGAGGGCATCACGAAGAAGTCCAAGGGCGAGGACTACGTGCAGGTCATGGAGTCGAACCTGGCCGCCCTGCAGAAGGCGCTCGGCGCCAAGTGACGTACGGGACCAGTGACGCGAAGGGTGGCAGCGAGATGAGCGCGAACGACAGCGAGGCCCCCGTCATCGCTCTGCGCGGGGTGACGGCCGAGCTCGGCGCGCGCCCCGTGCTGCGCGGCATCGACCTGACCGTGCGCCGCGGCGAGGTCGTGGCGCTGCTCGGGGCCAACGGCTCGGGCAAGTCCACGGCCGTGCGCAGCATCATCGGGCAGGTGCCGCTCACCGGCGGCACGATCGAGCTGTTCGGCACGGCGCGGCGCCGGTTCCGCCAGTGGGCGCGCGTCGGGTACGTGCCGCAGCGCACGACGGCGGCGGGCGGGGTCCCGGCGACCGTCGCCGAGGTCGTCGCCTCCGGCCGGCTGTCGCGGACCCGCTTCGGCCTGATGCGCAAGGCCGACCGCGAGGCGGTGGCCCGCGCCCTGGACCTGGTCGGGATGACCGACCGGGCCAAGGACTCGGTGAACGCGCTGTCGGGCGGCCAGCACCAGCGGGTGCTCATCGCCCGCGCCCTCGCCGCCGAACCCGAGCTGCTGATCATGGACGAGCCGATGGCCGGCGTCGACCTGGCCAGCCAGGAGGTCCTCGCGGCCACCCTGCGCGAGCAGGTCGCCGCGGGCGCCACCGTACTGCTCGTCCTGCACGAACTGGGCCCGCTGGAGCCGCTGATCGACCGGGCCGTCGTGCTCCGCGACGGCTGCGTCCTGCACGACGGGCCGCCCCCGAAGGCCGTCGGCCAGCACGCGCTGCCCGGCCACGACCACGTCCACCCGCACACCGCCGCGGACGCCGAACCGATCCGTACAGGACTGCTGAGCTGATGGAACTCCTCGACTTCGCCTTCATGCAGCGGGCGCTGCTCGCCGCCGTCCTCATCGGCATCACGGCCCCCGCGATCGGCATCTACCTGGTCCAGCGCCGCCAGGCCCTCATGGGCGACGGCATCGGCCACGTCGCGATGACCGGCGTCGGCCTCGGCTTCCTCCTGTCCACCTCCCCGGTGTGGATGGCGATGGCCGTGTCCGCGCTGGGCGCGCTGGTCATGGAGCTGATCCGCTGGTACGGGAAGACGCGCGGCGACATCGCGCTCGCCATGCTGTTCTACGGCGGCATGGCCGGCGGCGTGATGCTGATCAACCTGGCGCCGGGCGGCTCCACGGCCAACCTCGGCTCCTACCTGTTCGGCTCGCTCACCACGGTCTCCCCGTCCGACGTGACCGCCATCGTGATCCTCGCGGCGTTCGTGATCCTGGTGACGGTGGGCCTGCGCCGGCAGCTGTTCGCGGTGAGCCAGGACGAGGAGTTCGCGCGGGTCACGGGCCTGCCGGTGCGCGCCCTGAACCTGCTCATCGCGATCACGGCGGCCGTCACGGTCACCGTCGCGATGCGCGTCGTGGGCCTGCTCCTGGTGTCGGCGCTGATGGTGGTGCCGGTCGCCGCCGCGCAGCAGCTGACCCGCAGCTTCAAGGCGACGTTCGTCATCGCGGTCGCGATCGGCGTCGTCGTGACGCTCGGCGGCACCGTGACCTCGTACTACCAGGACGTGCCGCCCGGCGCGACAATTGTCCTGCTGACCATCGCGGTGTTCATCGCGCTGACGCTGCTCGCGACGCCGCTGGCGCGGCGCCGGGCACGTGCGGCGGGAGCGGTCGCCGGGGATCCGGCGGAGTGCGCGATCCCCGCGCAGGCGCCCGAGAAGGTCTGACCCGCGCGCGCCGCCGCCTGGCACAATGGCGGCGGTACGCAGGTGGCAGGGACGTGAGGAGGAACCCGTGGCAGCCCCGGTTCGAGGCAGGTCGACCCGCCAGCGCGCGGCCGTGGCGGCGGCGCTCGACGAGGTGGACGAGTTCCGCAGCGCCCAGGAGCTGCACGACGTGCTCAAGCACAAGGGCGACTCGGTGGGCCTGACGACGGTCTACCGCACCCTGCAGTCCCTCGCGGACGCGGGCGAGGTCGACGTGCTGCGCACGACGGAGGGCGAGGCGGTCTACCGCCGCTGCTCCAGCGGCGACCACCATCACCACCTGGTGTGCCGCGTCTGCGGCAAGGCCGTCGAGGTGGAGGGCCCGGCCGTCGAGAAGTGGGCCGAGTCCATCGCCTCCGAACACGGCTACGTGAACGTGGCGCACACGGTGGAGATCTTCGGCACGTGTTCCGAGTGTGCGGGTGCCGCCACCGCGGGGTGACGTCGGCCGGTTCCGCGGCTGCGGCCCGGTGGGGCTTCTCGCGCAGTTCCCCGCGCCCCTGAAATGCAGACCCTTCGGGTCGCATTCCAGGGGCGCTGGTGACTACTTACCGCCGGCTTCCAGCTGAAGCAGCACCTCGTTGGGCGTCGCCCCACCGAAGCGGCGGTCGCGGGAGGCGTATTCGACGCAGGCACGCCACAGGTCGCGGCGGTCGAAGTCGGGCCACAGGACGTCCTGGAAGACCATCTCGGCGTAAGCGCTCTGCCACAGCAGGTAGTTGGACGTGCGCTGCTCGCCGCTGGGGCGCAGGAACAGGTCGACGTCCGGCATGTCCGGGTAGTAGAGGTACTTCGCGAACGTCTTCTCGCTGACCTTCGACGGGTCGAGCCGGCCCGCCTTCACGTCCTCGGCGATGGCCTGCGCGGCGTCGGCGATCTCGGCGCGGCCGCCGTAGTTCATGCAGAAGTAGAGGGTCAGCTTGTCGTTGCCCTTGGTCTGCTCCTGGGAGATCTCCAGCTCCTTGGCGACCGACTTCCACAGCTTGGGCATGCGGCCCACCCAGCGCACCCGGATGCCGAGTTCGTCGAGCTGGTCGCGGGTCTTGCGGATGAAGTCCCGGTTGAAGTTCATGAGGAACTTCACCTCGTCCGGGGAACGCTTCCAGTTCTCCGTGGAGAACGCGTAGAGCGAGATCGCGCCGACGCCCAGCTCGACGGCGCCCTGGAGGACGTCGAGGACGCGCTCGGCGCCGACCTTGTGGCCCTCGGTGCGGGGCAGCCCGCGCTCCTTGGCCCAGCGCCCGTTGCCGTCCATGACGATGGCCACGTGCTCGGGCACCAGCTCGCCCGGGATCTTCGGCGGCCGCGCGCCCGACGGGTGCGGTTCGGGCGTCTTGTACTCACGACGGGACCGTCCGAGGATTCCTCGACGTGCCATGTTCCGGGCCTCTCCCCTAGCTCAGCTTCAGCTTTTCTCTACGTAACGCAACGAGCGCAGACCGCGCTCCAGGTGCCAGTGCAGGTACGCCGACACCAGCCCGCTGCCCTCGCGCACGAACCGTGCCTCGCACGCGTCCGCGGTCTCCCAGTCGCCGGTCAGCAGCGCACCGAGCAGGTCGAGGGCCTGGGGTGAGGGTACGACGCTGCCCGGTACCCGGCAGTCGACGCAAACCGAGCCGCCGGCGCCGACCGAGAAGAACCGGTTGGGACCGGGCATTCCGCACCGCGCGCAGTCCCCGAAACTCGGCGCGTACCCGTTCACGGCGAGGGAGCGGAGCAGGAAGGCGTCGAGGATGAGGTGCGGCTCGTGCTCGCCGCGGGCGAGGGTGCGCAGGGCGCCGACGAGCAGCAGGTACTGCTGCACCGCGGGCTCGCCCTCATGATCGGTGAACCGCTCGGCCGTCTCCAGCATGGCCGTCCCGGCGGTGTACCGGGCGTAGTCGCTGACGATCCCGCCACCGTACGCGGCGATGGTCTCGCTCTGCGTGCACAGCGGCAGCCCGCGCCCGATCAGTTCGCTGCCCCGCGCGAAGAACTGCACGTCCACGTGCGAGAAGGGTTCGAGCCGCGCCCCGAACTTCGACTTGGTCCGCCGCACCCCCCGAGCCACGGCCCGCACCCGGCCGTGCCCCCGCGTGAGCAGCGTGATGATCCGGTCGGCTTCACCGAGCTTCTGGGTGCGCAGAACGATCCCGTCGTCACGGAAAAGACTCATCGCGCGCCCCCACGCATGTCCGGCCGGGGGTACGGGGGTCGCCCCCCGGAAGAAAACAGCATGATCCGGTCGGCCTCACCGAGCTTCTGGGTGCGCAGAACGATCCCGTCGTCACGGAAAAGACTCATCGCGCGCCGCCTCGGGCGCTGTCGTCACGGAACGGGGAAGTCATGTGTCCATTCTGCCTTCACGCGAAGGGCGGCAGCGGGGCCGACGGGTTCTTCAGCCAGGCCCGGGCCCGCTCGTGCAGCGCGGCCGGGAGCGAGTCGCTGAGGCCGGCGACCGTGGCGGACCGGAGCGAGTCGCGCCAGGCACGGTCCGCGTCGTACATGACCTGCGCGACCCCACAGGGCCCCTCGCACCGGTCGGCCGGTACCGCGCACGCGCCCCGCTGCCGGATCTCGGTGCAGACGAACGGCGGGGCCGAGCCCTCGACCGCCTCGACGACGTCGAGCACCGTGATGTCCTTCGGGTCGCGGGCCAGCCGGAACCCTCCGCGCGGCCCGGACGTGGCGATCAGCACCCCTGCCGCGGCCAGCGACTTGAGGTGCTTGGCGAGGTACGCGTCCGGCAGCCCGTAGTACCCGGCGAGGGTGGTGCGGGGCACGGCCGCCCCCGGCTCCGCCTGCACGAGCAGAACGCAGCAGTGCAGCGCCCACTCGACCCCTTGCGACAGCTTCATGGCCCCGAGACTACCGCTCGGACCACTTGATGGATATTCAATGTCGATGATATCGATGTACCTCATGGCCGACATGACCGAGGAAGCGAAGACACCGACGAAGACAGCGACGGAGGCGGCTGCCGCGCGGCCCTCCCCCGCCGACCGCAGGATGCTCGCGGTCGCCCTCACCGCGACGTTCATGGCGAGCTTCGACCTGTTCGTGGTGAACGTCGCGACGGAGGCGCTCCGCACCGACCTGCGCGCGAGCGACGCCGCGCTCGAACTCGTCGTCGCCGGTTACGCCCTGGCGTACGCGGCCGGTCTGATCACCGGCGGCCGGCTGGGCGACCGCTTCGGGTACCGGCGGATGTTCGTGACCGGCATGCTCGCCTTCACCGTGACGTCCCTGCTGTGCGGGCTCGCCCAGGACGCGGGCCAGTTGGTCGCCGCGCGCCTCGCGCAGGGGCTCGCCGCCGCGGTGATGGTGCCGCAGGTGCTGTCCCTGGTGACGGCCCGCTACCCCGCCGAACATCGCGGCCGGGCCACCGCCTGGTACGGGGCGACGGCCGGGCTCGGCTCGATCGCGGGGCAACTGCTCGGCGGGGTGCTGCTGCAGGCGGACGTGTTCGGGCTCGGCTGGCGCAGCGTGTTCCTCGTCAACGTCCCCGTGGGCGCCGCCGCGGCCCTGCTCGCCTTCCGCGCGCTGCCCGCCCTGTCCGGTGCCCGGCGCGGGTTCGACGGTCCGGGCGCGCTCGGCGTCACGCTCTTCCTGGCCCTGCTGCTGATCCCGGCGACCCTCGGCCGCGAGGCGGGCTGGCCGGTGTGGACCTGGCTCTGCCTGGCGGCCGCCGTCCCGGCCGGCTGGGCGACCTGGCGCCGGCAGCGGGCCCTGCGGGCACGCGGCGGCGAACCGGTCCTCGACCCCGCCCTGCTCCGCAACCGCCCCTACGTGACGCTACTCGTCGCCGTCGGCCTCTTCCAGACCTACTTCGGCGGCTACATGTTCGCCCTGGCCCTGCTGCTCCAGTCCGACCTGGGGCTCGGCCCGTTCACCGCCGCGCTCGTGTTCCTTCCGCAGGCCGTCCTCTTCAGCGCCGGAGCACTGGCGAGCGGGCGGCTCACCGCACGGTTCGGGTCGCGCTCCCCCCTGCTGGGCGGCGTGCTCGTCCTCGCCGGCCTGACCCTGCTCGCCGGCCTGCTCGCCCTGTCCGACAGCCCCGGAGCCGCGGCCCTCCTCCCCGCGCTCGCCCTCAACGGCCTCGGCAACGGTCTGCTGCTCCCGCCCCTCATCGGCGCCGCCCTGTCCCGCGTCGCGCCCACCTCCGCCGGTGCCGCCTCCGGGCTGCTCAACACCGCTCAGCAGGCCGCCGGTTCCCTCGGTGTCGCCCTGCTCGGGGCGCTCTGGTTCACCTGGGGCGCGGTACCGGTGTGCGCCGCCTCGGCGGCCCTCGCCGCCACCGCCTGCGTGCTCCTGCGGAGGACCCGGTGACCTAGGGCCGGCCCTAGGGGACCTCGCCCCGGCTGCGCCGGTTCGCGTACGTCGTCGCCGCCCGCAGGCGCTCGTGGGTCGTCGCCTCCCGCAGCACCTCGGGCGGACAGTCCCACTCCCGCCCGCCCCCGTACGGCCGCAGCTGTACGTACGGGCCCTCGTGCCCCATCACCCGTCCCACCTGACCGGTGCTCGTGTCGACCGCGTACGAACCGATCGGTGGCTTCATCGCGCTGCGCTCCTGTCGTCCGGGCTTGCGAGGAGGACGGCGGCGAGACGGGACGCCGCGTCAACCGAACAACGCCCCAATTCCACCAATGGACACGGGGCACTCCGTGCGATTGACCCGGGATCCAGGCCCAGCGACGGCAGCACAATTCCGACCCTCGCGAGTGCGGCTCGCACATTCTCCACCGTTTCCTCGGCTTCCTCCACGCACCGCGCGGCATGGTTCCCGTTGCCCTTCACGTGGCTCCCCTTCCCGATTCGATTTCACGCTTCGCACCTCAACGGTGGCGTCGCGTCTCTACAGTGGGGAAGGCTCTGTGCACTACAACTGCGGGGCTGCACCTGGGGGTTGGCCATGGCCAATGGTTCGCGACAAGCGGCGTGGGAGTTCTTCGGACTCGAACTGAAGCGGCGCCGCGAGGACGCCGGTCTGACCCAAGTGGAGTTGGGCTTACGCGTATTCGTTTCCGGCGGCTACATCGGACAGTTCGAACAGGCAATTCGCAAGCCGCAGTTGGACGTAGCCCAGAGGATTGACGAGGCGCTGCAAACCGACGGTATTTTCGAGCGGATGTGGCGCCAGCTCATCGATGATCGCCGGTATGCGGAGTATTTCGCCGCCGCCGCAGAGCTGGAGAGGCTGGCGACCGTGCTCTGCGACTTCGAGCCGTTCGTCATCCCCGGTCTCCTCCAGACTGCCGAGTACGCCCGGGCGATCACCCTCGCCAGTAATCCCTTCGCCCCCGAGGGGCACATCGAGGAGATCGTCGCGGCTCGGCTGGAACGCGCCCAACTCCTCCGGGGTGAGACCCGCCCCCTGTACTGGGCGATCTTGCACGAGACAGCCCTGCGCGTGCCGGTCGGGGGCCCGGCCGTCATGGCCCGGCAACTGCGGCAGCTCACCATGCTGTCCCGTGAGCGCCACGCGCTGGTGCTCGTACTGCCGTACACGGCCGGCGCGCATGCCCAGATGGGCAAGTCGCTGCGGCTCATGGAGTTCGCGGACGCTCCCCCAACCGCCTATACAGAGGCGGTGTATTCGGGGAACCTGCTGGACGATCCGGCAGTAGTGAAGCGGACACGGGCGGCTTACGATCTGCTCAGGGTCGCCGCGCTACCGCCGGAGGCGTCCCTGGCCCTGATCGAATCGGCGGCGGAGGACTACGAGCGATGCGCGAGTACGACCTGACCGGTGCCCACTGGCGCAAGTCCACCTACAGCGACGGCGACGGCGGCAACTGCGTCGAAGTGGCGTACGACTTCGAGGGCGCCGCCCGCTGGAGGAAATCCACGTACAGCGACGGGAACGGCGGCGACTGCCTGGAGGTCGCCGACGGAGTCCCCGGCGTCGTCCCCGTCCGGGACTCCAAGGTCGCGGGCGGGGACGTCGTCGTGATCGGGGCCGCGGCGTGGGCCGCGTTCGTGGACGGGGTCAGGCGGCCTTGCTGAGCGCGTCGAGGCGGTTGGACGTGTGCCAGATCGCCTCGGCCGCGAGGACGTTGGCGAGGAGCACCATCCAGCCCCCGGGTTCGAGCACGGACCGGATGTCGTACGCGGGGTTGTCGTCGTCGATCGTCACCCCGAGCGTCATGACGATCAGGAAGATTCCCATGAGCGTCAGGACGACGGTCCAGATGGCCGCGCCGGCCGCCGCCACGCCGGACCAGGCCCGGTAGTCGGAGTCCGAGGACAGCCGCAGCAGATACAGCAGGCCGCACACGATCAGTACGGCCGTGCCGAGGACGCCGACCGGTACGACCGCCCAGTCCGAGGTCACGCCGGGGATGCCGCTGGCGTACGACCGCCAGGGGTCCGCCCAGTCGAAGGACCCCGTCACCTGGGAGACCTGCTGTCCCGTGGAGTCGCTGGTCCATGTCTCGGTCATGATCGGATTGGCCGAGGCGATGAAGAGGACGATCGCCGCGAGCGCGAGCTTGAACAGGTGGACGGCGACGACGCCACCCGTACGCCCCGGGCCCTTCGGTTCGGGCGGCACCGGCGGCTTCGCGACCTTGGTCGGGGCGGGGACCGGCGGTTCCAGATCGGCGGCCCGGGCTTTCATCGCGTCCCGCAGGCGCAGCTCGGTGGCCTCCCGGGTCTTCGGCACGTCGCGCGGTCGCGGCACGGTGACGGCGGAGGACGGGTCGTCGTCGTGCCGTGCGAGCGTGCGCAGCGCCGCCGTGCGCTCCTGAATGGCCTCGCGCGCTCCGCTGACCCGCATCCAGGCGCCTGGGCCGAGGTCGTCGCCGAGTTCCCGCTCGCAGAGTCCGAGGATCTGCGGGGCGGGCGGCCGTTCGGCGGGTTCCTTGTCGAGGCAGGCGGTCAGCAGGTCCCGTAGGGGCGCGGAGCGGATCGCCGAGAGGTCGGGGTCGTCGGCCACGATGCGGTGGGCGACGCCCCATTCGTTCTCGGCGCCGAACGCCTCCTGGCCCGTCGCGAGGAAGTACAGCGTGGAGCCGAGGGCGAAGATGTCGGACGGCTCGCCGACGGCGCGGCCCATGGCCTGCTCCGGCGACATGTAGAGCGGGGTGCCGACCCGCGTGGAGTGACTGCTGTACGTCACGGACTGGGTCAGCGACTTCACGATGCCGAAGTCGATGACCTTGGGGCCCGTCTCGTCGAGCATGATGTTGCCGGGCTTGAGGTCGCGGTGCACGACGTGCGCGGTGTGGATGTCGGCGAGGGCGTGGGCGATGCCCCAGGCCAGCAGCAGCACCTGCGGCGCGGGCAGCGGGCCGCGCTCGGTGACGAGGTCGCGCAGGGTGGGCCCGGCGACGAACCCTGTGGCCAGCCAAGGCTGTTCGGCGTGCGGGTCCGCGTCGAGGAGCGGCGCGAGGTGGGCGCCGCGGACCTTCTGCGCGGCCCGCACCTCCCGCTCGAACCGCTCCCCGAACTCGGCGTCCCGCGCGAACTCGGGGCGGATCACCTTCACGGCGGCCGGGTGCCCGCCCGGCGAGAACGCGATGAACACCTGTCCCATCCCGCCCTCCCCCAGCCGTGCCACCGGCCGGAAGTCCCCCAGTTCCGCCGGGTCCTGCGCCTGTAGCGCCGTGAACCGGAATGCCGCCTTGGGCATGCCGTCCCCCTTTGTTCTCCGTCGTCACCCGTTGCCGTGCCGCAGCTCTGTCCGGAAGAGGTCCGCGACCCGCTCCCAGGACTGGTCCGCGGCCACCTTGTCGTACGTGTCGTGCCCTGGGAAGAAGAACGCGTGCGGCGCTTCCTCGTGGACGGTGATGTCGTGGCGGACCCCGGCCCCGGTGAGGGCGGTGCGGGCGGCCTCGACCTGGGCGGCGTCGATGATGTGGTCGCGTCCGGCGTAGAACAGCGCGACGCGCGTGCCGTGTTCGGCGATGCGGTCGGTGTCGTCGAGGAGCGGGGCGGGCCGGCTGAGGGCCGTGCCGGGGGTGGCGAGCCAGCCGGGGTAGTAGATCGCGGCGGCGGCCAGGCGCAGGCGGGTCGCGGCGAAGTAGGCGAGATGGCCGCCGAGGCTGAAGCCGAGGATGCCGGTGCGGCCGGCGGCGCCCGCGTGGGGCCGCGCGTGGTCGGCGGCGGCGCGGAAGTCGGCCTCGACCTCGTCGCGGGTGAGCCGTCCGACGAGGTCGAAGGCGTGGGCGCGGTTCGCGTCGGAGCGGGCGAAGCCGTCCCGGGACGCGGGGTCGGTGCGGTGGTAGAGGTTCGGGACGACGGCGACATGACCGAGGGCCGCGACCTGGCGGGCGACGGCCCGGATGTCGTCGTTGAGGCCCCAGAGTTCGCCGCCCAGGAGGACGACCGGGTGGTCGCCGGGCTCGGCGGGGCGGGCCAGGTACGTGGTCATGCGGGTCGGCGCGCCCGGGACCGGGATGTCGGCCGTCTGCGTGAGGACGGCGGCGGTGCCGGGTGTACGGGCTTCACTGGCGGGTTCTTCTGCGTGCGTCACCGTCGCAGCGTGCCTCGAACACCGGTTCCCTGGCGGGGATTTGACCTGATCCAGAACCGGTCGGGGCCGCCGCGTCGCCCCCGTCCGGGGCTGCGAGGCCGCGGGCGGGGGCGGTGACACGGGCCGGGCGGGTCTACCAGCCCGGGCCACCCTGGTGCTGTGCTCCGCCCTGGTACTGCGCGCCGCCCGGGTGCTGCCCGCCGTACGTGGGGCCCGCACCCGGGGCGTACGTGCCCGGCGGATACGGGTGGGCCTGCTGCGGCGGCTGGGCCTGGGCGCGGGCGTCGTGGTGACCGGCCTGGTACGCGGCCGGGCCGCCGGCGCCCTTGGCCCGGGCGGCCTCCTGCTCGGCGGCGTTCATCCAGCGGTCCACGCGCTGCCGCATCGGCATGATCATGCCGCCGCCCACGCCGACGATCAGGATGCCCGCGACGGTGGCGAGGATCGCGTAGAGCACGGGCTGGGTGACCGTGGTGGCGATGCCGGCCTGGCCGAGCGCGGCGATGACGCCGAGCGCGACGACGGCTCCCCACAGGACGCCGGCGACCGTGTGCCCGTACGAGGTGCCGGCCAGGGCGCCCGCGGTGATGGAGCGGACGGCGTTGGCGACGGCCATGGCGACGACGACGAGCACGACGGCGACGACGGCGCGGGGCAGCCAGGCGACGAGGCCGTTGATCATGTCGCTGACCGGGTTGGGCCCGAAGGTGCCGAGGGCGAGCTGGAGAATGATCAGCATCAGGGCCAGGTAAACGATTCTGCAGACGAGTCCGGTCAGATCGAAGGACGCGCCCTTGAGCAGCTTGTCGGCGCCCGCCGAGCGGGCCAGGCGCTCGGAACCGGCCTTGCGCAGGACCCGGTCGAGCACGTTGCGGATCACCTTGGCGACGAACCAGCCGACGACCAGGATGGTCAGGAAGGCGGCGAGCCGGGGGACGAACTGGGCGACCTTCGACCAGGCATCGTTCAGCCCCTGGGTGAAGTCGATGGACAGGGCGGTCATCAGAAACCTTTCTGCAACTCCGGGTGCGGTATCCGCCACCGCTAACGCGGCGGCTCCCGGATAGACCCGGCGGGGCCGTGCCCTTGAGCCGAAAGGGTGATGCGCCCGCCCCTGCCCCGAAGGCCTGTTCGCCCGTCGCCCGTCGCCCGGGAGAGGCCGGGCCGGGTGCTCGCGACGGGGTGTGTCAGGGGGCCGCCCACCCCGGACGGACGCCCTGCGCGTGTACCGCGGACCGATCAGCTGGGGGTGCGGGCCGCCGCCAGGAGCAGTTCGGAGACCTCGTCCGTGCACATGGTGAGGGCGGCGCCGACGGTGCCGAGGACATCGCGCTCGGCGGCCGAGTACGGGCCGTCCGCGAGGGCGATCCGCGCGCCCTGGGTCAGGATCGACTCCCGTCCGGCGGGCGCGAGGTGCGCAGCGATCGGGTCGAGCGCCTCGTGCAGCTCGATGGCGAGCCCGGCGCCGGATCCGGCGTGCTCGGGCAGCCGGCCCGCGTCGGTCACCAACGCCTCGACGAGCGCGGCGAGTTGGACCTCGGAGCAGTCGTCGAAGCCGGCGCCGCGCAGGATGCCGACGGCACACTCCAGGGTGGTGCGGGAGGCGGTGCCGCCGGTCGCGAGGACGGCGAGGACCACGGTGTGCACGGCGTCGCGGAGCATCGCCGAGAAGCGGTGCGTGGTCGGGTGGTCGAGGGCGTCCATGCCGAACCGGTGCTCGCAGGCGGCGCATTGGACGACGGGGCCGGTGTGGCCGCGCGGCACGAGCGGGACGCCGAGCACGGTGAAACGGCGCCGGCCGGTGCGCCGCTGATAGTTGCGGTCGCCGCCGCAGCCCGGGCAGAAGAACTCCCCGTCGCCCACGGTGGTCCAGGTGGTGTGCACGCCGAGTACGCGCGTGAGCCCGGTTCGCCGTGTTTGTCCCAGCTTCGGCAGCACGTGCACACCTCCGTAACGGCGCCGCAACATCGCGACGCTGGCGTGATGTTAGCCACATCACCGAGGCGGCGTCAGTACCTTGGTCACGACGGGATCACGGCGAACAGACGTCCTGGCCGAGACATGACGCGGCCCCGCACGCCGACAAAAGGTGCACGGGGCCGGGAAACGCCAGCTCAGAGGAGTCAGCGGGCGGCGCGGTTCACCGCGGAGACGACGGCCTTCAGCGACGCACGTGTCGTATTCGCGTCGATGCCGATGCCCCACAGGACCTTGTCCTCGATGGCGACCTCGATGTACGAGGCGGCGACGGCCGAGGCGCCCTCGCTCATCGTGTGCTCCTGGTAGTCCAGCAGGCGGGCGTCGACGCCGATGGCCTGCAGCGCGTCGAAGAACGCGGAGATCGGACCGTTGCCCGTACCGACCAGGATCTGCTCGGTGCCGTCCACCTCGGCCTCGACCGTCAGGCGGTCCACGCCGTCGGTGTCGGTCGTGGTCTGGCCCGTCTTGACCTGGATGCGGCCCCACGGGTTGCCCGCGTTGGGCAGGTACTCGTCCTGGAAGACGTTCCAGATGTCCTTCGGCGTGACCTCGCCGCCCTCGGCGTCGGTCTTGGCCTGGATGACCTTGGAGAACTCGACCTGCATGCGGCGCGGCAGGTCCAGCTTGTGGTCGTTCTTCAGGACGTACGCGATACCGCCCTTGCCGGACTGCGAGTTGACCCGGATGACGGCCTCGTAGGAGCGGCCGACGTCCTTCGGGTCGATCGGCAGGTACGGGACGGCCCACTCGATGTCGTCGACGGTGACGCCCTTGGCCTTCGCGTCGGCCTCCATGGCGTCGAAGCCCTTCTTGATGGCGTCCTGGTGGGAGCCGGAGAAGGACGTGTAGACCAGGTCGCCCACGTACGGGTGGCGCGGGTGGACCTCCATCTGGTTGCAGTACTCCCACGTGCGACGGATCTCGTCGATGTCGGAGAAGTCGATCTGCGGGTCGACGCCCTGCGAGAACAGGTTCATGCCCAGGGTGACCAGGTCGACGTTGCCGGTGCGCTCGCCCTGGCCGAACAGGCAGCCCTCGACGCGGTCGGCGCCGGCCATCACGGCCAGCTCGGCCGCCGCGACGGCGGTGCCCCGGTCGTTGTGAGGGTGGACCGACAGGACGACGTGCTCGCGGCGGGACAGGTTGCGGCCCATCCACTCGAAGCGGTCCGCGTGCGTCGACGGGGTCGAACGCTCCACCGTGGCGGGCAGGTTGAGGATGATCTCGCGGCCCGGACCCGGCTGGTAGACGTCCATGACGGCCTCGCAGACCTCCAGGGCGAAGTCCAGCTCGGTGTCCGTGAAGATCTCGGGGCTGTACTGGTAGCCGAACTCGGTCTCGGGGCCCAGCAGCTTCTCCGCGTACTCCATCACCAGGCGGGTGCCGTCGACGGCGATCTGCTTGATGTCGTCCTTGGAGCCGCGGAAGACCACGCGGCGGAAGACGGGAGCGGTGGCGTTGTACAGGTGGACCGTGGCGCGCTTGGCGCCCTTCAGCGACTCCACCGTGCGCTCGATCAGGTCCTCGCGGGCCTGGGTCAGTACGGAGATCGTCACGTCGTCCGGGATGGCGCCCGGCTCCTCGATGATCGAGCGGACGAAGTCGAAGTCGGTCTGGCCGGAGGCCGGGAAGCCGACCTCGATCTCCTTGTAACCCATCTTGACCAGCTGGTCGAACATCCGGCGCTTGCGCTCGGGCGACATGGGGTCGATCAGGGCCTGGTTGCCGTCGCGCAGGTCCGTGGAGAGCCAGCGAGGAGCAGTGGTGATCCGCTGGTTCGGCCAGGTGCGGTCGGCGATGTCGACCTGCTCGTACTGACCGTACTTGTGGATGGGCATGCGGCTGGTCTGCTGGCGGTTCGCCATGATGCGGGGCTCCTCAGAGGGTGGCCGGTAAGGCGGCCGACGGCGCAACGCCAAACTCCGCGGGGAGGGGGTCGGCCTCGACTACAGGCCCTCGCCGCGGCAGCTAAGGAGAAGCAGCCCGAATCGCATGATGCTGAGCACCTTAACCGAGTCCCGCTCTTGTGCGGAGGGTCGTATCAGTATGCGGGACGACCGGCGAGTAACCGGGCATAGGTGACGTACGCCTCCATTTCGACCTCTCCCTCCCGCTATTTCGCTCTATTTCGCTAATCACCGTCGCACCTCGTGACAGGGCGATGACGCAGTGCCACCGTTGCATGATGACTTCGAACCCCGCCGGCTTCCAGCCCGTCTTCTGCTCGATCGTCCCCCCGCACCTGCTCGACAAGGTGGCCCGGTCCTCGAACGCGACGGCCGCCGAGCGCGCCCGACTCACCCTCGAACGCGACGCCCTGGAGCGCGGCCGGCGCCGCGACACCGTCGTCGCCCGCACCGCCGTCGTCCCCCGGCCCGTCGCCCCCGAGGACCAGAAGCCGAACCGCACCATCTACGACGCCGCGCACGGCACCGAACTGCCCGGCACGAAGGTGCGCGGCGAGAGCGACGAGCCGGGCCGGGACGCCACCGTCAACCGGGCGTTCGCCGGCCTCGGCGCCACCTTCGAGCTGTACCTGCGGAAGTACGCCCGCTGGTCGATCGACGGCAACGGGCTCGCGCTCGACGCGACGGTCCACTACGACCAGGACTACAACAACGCGTTCTGGAACGGCGAGCAGATGGTGTTCGGCGACGGGGACGGCGAGATCTTCCTCGACTTCACCCTGCCCGTCGACGTGATCGGCCACGAACTCACCCACGGCGTCACCCAGTACACGGCGAACCTGACCTACGCGGGCCAGCCGGGCGCCCTCAACGAGTCGCTCTCCGACGTCTTCGGCTCCCTCATCAAGCAGTACTCGCTCGGCCAGAGCGCCGCCGAGGCCGACTGGCTGATCGGCGCGGGGCTGCTCGCGCCGAGCGTCCAGGGCGTGGCGCTGCGCTCCATGAAGGCGCCGGGCACCGCGTACGACGACGACGTCCTCGGCAAGGACCCGCAGCCCGCCGACATGGAGCACTACGTGGACACCGAGGAGGACAACGGCGGCGTCCACATCAACTCCGGCATCCCCAACCACGCCTTCTACCTGCTGGCCACCGAACTCGGCGGGCAGGCGTGGGAGCGGGCCGGGCAGATCTGGTTCGACACCCTCACCGGCGGCGAGCTGGCACAGGACGCCTCCTTCGCGGACTTCGCGCAGCTGACCGCGGAGACCGCCCGGGAGCGGTACGGGGCGGGCGACGAGACCCAGGCCGTGCTCAAGGCCTGGGAACAGGTCGGGGTGCCGACGAGCTGAACGGGTAGGCGGCAGCCATGCGGATTCACGTCAGGCGCACGGGCGGCTTCGCCGGGGTCCCCCGGCAGGCCGAGATCGACACGGCGGGCCACGCAGACGAGCACGAGTGGCGGGAGCTGGCCGCGGCGGCGCTCGCCGAGGGCCGCGACAGCCCGCCCACCGGGGTGCCCGACGGGTTCAGCTACACGATCACCGTGGACGGGCGGACGGTGTACTGCGCGGATCCGCGGCTCACTCCGGAGCAGCGCAGGCTGATCACCCGGGTCCTGAAGGAGGGCGCCTGAAGGAGGGCGCCTGGTGGAGGGTGCCTGATGGAGGTCGTCTGACGGAGGTCGTCTGAAGGCCTGAGCGCCCGGGGTTTCCCGCCTGGTGATACCCGCGGTAACTACTGGTGGTTGCACGGGCGTTGACTTCTCTACCGGTCGGTACGGATGATCGCGCCCATGCCAGCCACCCCGGACGCGTCGCCGCTCCCGAAGTTCCCGCCCGGCTTCCTGTGGGGTGTCTCCACCTCCGCCCACCAGATCGAGGGCGCCGCCGAGGGACGCGCGCCCTCGATCTGGGACGTGTTCGGCGCCGAACCCGGGCGGATCAAGGACGGCTCCACCGCGGACACGGCCTGCGACCACGTGGCCCGTCACCGCGAGGACGTGGACCTCGTCCACGGTCTCGGGGTCGGCGCGTACCGCTTCTCCGTGTCCTGGCCGCGGGTGCTGCGGCCCGGCGGCCTCGACTTCTACGACCGGCTCGTCGACGAGCTGTGCGCGCGGGGCGTGCGGCCGGTTCCGACCCTCTTCCACTGGGACCTGCCCGTCGAGGTCGAGGAGGCCGGCGGCTGGCTGTCCCGGGACACCGCGGCCCGGTTCGCTGCCCACGCGCAGACCGTCGCGGCGCGGCTCGCCGACCGCACCGGCACCTGGATCACCCTCAACGAGCCCGCCGAACACACCCTGCTCGGCCACGCCCTCGGCGCGCACGCGCCCGGCAAGAAGCTGCTGTTCGACGCGCTGCCGGTCGCCCACCACCAGCTCCTCGCGCACGGGCTCGCCGCGCAGGCGCTGCGCGCGGCGGGCGCCACCGACATCGGCATCGCCAACTCCCACGGCCCGACCTGGCCCGCCTCCGCCGGACCGGCCGACGCCGCGGCCGCCGACCTGTACGACGTCGTCCTCAACCGGCTCTTCTCCGACCCGCTGCTGCTCGGCCGCTACCCCGACGGGTTCGGCGAGCTGATGCCGGCCGACGACCTCGCCGGCGACCTGAAGGTCATCTCCGAAGGCACCCTCGACTGGTACGGGGTGAACTACTACCAGCCGACCAAGGTGGGGGCGCCGCTGGCCGGCGGTACGGACGTGGAGTTCTCCGGACTGACGCTGCCCGCCGAACTGCCCTTCTCGGTACGGGAGATCGAGGGACACCCGGTGACGGACTTCGGCTGGCCCGTCGTCCCCGACGCGCTCACCGAACTCCTCACCTCCTTCCGCGACCGGTACGGGGACCGGCTGCCGCCCGTTGTCATCACCGAGAACGGCTGCGCGTACGAGGGCCTCGACGACCGGGCCCGCATCGCCTACCTGGACGGACACCTGCGGGCCCTGCACCGGGCGATGGAGGCGGGCGCCGACGTGCGCGGCTACTTCGTCTGGTCGCTCCTCGACAACTGGGAATGGGCCGAGGGCTACACGAAGCGCTTCGGCCTGATCCACGTCGATTACGCGACCGGGACCCGCACACCGAAGGCCTCGTACGCCTGGCTGCGCGACGCGCTGCGGGAGCAGAAGGCGCCGCGGTCATGAGCGCGCTCGCCCTGGAGGAGCCCGCCGAGCGGGTCCGGCGCGGCTGGACGGTCGCCCTGTCGCTGGCCAACGGTGCGATCTGGGTGGGCTGGTACGGGCCGCTCCAGATCCTTCTCGCCCAGCAGTCGGAGCGGTTCGCGCCCGGCACCGGCCTGTCGAAGGAGTCGCTGCTCGCCTGGGTCACCGGGGTCGGGGCCGTTGTCTCCCTCGCGGCGAACCCGCTGTTCGGGGCGCTGTCCGACCGGACCGTGTCCCGCTACGGGCGGCGTACGCCGTGGATCGTGGCCGGGGCCGTCGGCGGGGCGCTGTCCCTGCTGCTGCTCGGGGTCGCGGAGGCCGTCTGGGTGCTGTTCCTGGGCTGGTGCCTGGTGCAGCTGACACTGAACGCGGCGTTCGCGGCGGTCACCGCGGCCGTGCCGGACCGGGTGCCGCGCCTCCAGCGCGGGGCGGTCGGCGGATGGCTCGGGGCCGCGCAGATCCTCGGGGTCGTCGGCGGGACCGGGCTCGCGACGCTGGCCGGCGGGACGGGGGCCGGGTACGCGGCCTGTGCCGTCTTCACGCTGGTCGGGGTCGCGCCGTACGTGCTGCGCCATCCCGATCTGCGGCTCGCCGCGGCCGATCGGCCCGCCTGGTCGTGGCGGGCCTTCGCCGCGGGGTTCTGGCTGAGCCCGCGCGCCCATCCCGACTTCGCGTGGGCCTGGCTGACCCGGTTCCTGATCAACCTCGGCAACGCGCTCGTTCTCCTGTACCTCTTCTACTACCTCCGCGACCAACTCCACTATCCGGACCCGGAGTCCGGGGTGCTGATCCTCACCGCCGTGAACGGGGTGACGCTGCTCGCCACGGTGGTGGTGGGCGGGGTCTGGTCGGACCGGGTCGGCCGGCGCAAACCGTTCGTCCTGTGGTCCGGGGTACTCATCGCCGTCGCGACGGGGGTGCTGTCCGGGTGGCAGACGTGGAGCGGGGCGCTCGTCGCCGCCGCGGTGCTCGGGGTGGGCTTCGGTGTCTTCACCTCCGTCGACTTCGCCCTGATGACGGACGTGCTTCCGGCGGCCCTGGACCGGGGCAAGGACCTCGGCGTCATCAACATCGCGAACTCCCTGCCGCAGGTGGCCGCGCCCGTACTGGCCGCGCCGCTGGTCGGCCAACTGGGCGGCTACCGGGTCCTCTACCTGGTCTCAGCGGCGATCGGCCTCGCGGGCGCGCTGCTGGTCCATCGCATCAAGGGGGTGGACTGACGACGGCTACGCCCCCCCCGGGGGGGGGGCGGCAATGCGGGGGCCGGGGCCTGAGCGCGGCTGCGCCTCCGGCCGGGGGTGGCAACGTGGGTGCCGGGGCCGGTTCCTTGGTCGGTGCCTTTGCCGGACCTGAGCATGACTGCGCCTCCGGCGCGGGGCGGCACCCTGGGCGCCGGGGCCGGAACGGGGACCGAACGCGGCCGCGCCTCCGGCCGGGGCGGCACCCTGGGCGCCAGGGCCGGAACCGGGACCGAACGCCGCCGCGCCTCCGGCCGGGGCGGCACCCTGGGCGCCGGGGCCAGAGCCCAAGCCGCCCGGCGCCTGCGCCCCAGCCGCCCGCCTCGGACCAGCACTCCGGCTCGGGATCCGTGCCGCCCCTCCCCTGCACACCCCCTCCAGGACATCGGCCCGGCACCCGGCCTCAGGCAACACCCAGCCCCGGGCACACATCCGGCCGCCCCAACCTTGGCCCGCTTGCCCCGGCCACGCATCCGGCCGCCCCAACCTTGGCCCGTTCGCCCCAGCCCCTCTCCCACCCACCCGCCCCCTCCGGGGGCGTTCGGCCCGGCACCCGGCCTCAGGCAACACCCCAGCCCGGGTACGCATTTCGGTCGGCCTGGCCTTGGGCAGTCTGCCGCCTGGGGCGATGGGAGTCCTCCCTGCTCGACGCGCGAAGCCGAGAGCTTGAGGGAGGGTGGGCAAGGCGGCACCCCGGCGCCGGGTGCGCTCATCGGGGCTCGGCTACAGCGTCGACGCCGTGGGGGCCGGACATCACCGCCGACCGCGCCACCGTCGTGGTTACTCGCGCAGTTCCCCGCGCCCCTGACGGGGCACGTCTGCTCCGGCGCCAGGCAGACAGGGCCGATCGCGCCCAGGCGGTGGAGCCGCACATCGACACAGCCCCGCGCCCGTTACGGGGTGCCTGTCGGCTCTGGCCGCAAACCAGTCGCCGCTGGGGCGTCGCCCCGGCGCCGGGCCGACGCCCCCGGAGGGGGCGGGCGGGTGGGATAAAGGCTCAGCACAGGCCGTACGACGGCGCCGGATGTGGCTGTGCCGTGGGGCACGCTGCGCAGCCGTTGCCGGAGGACGTGTCGGGCCCGCGCGTCGATACAGCACCGTGCCCAGGAGGGCCGGGGTCGGGCGGCGGCCCAGGGAAAGGGGAGGCTCCGTGCGGAAATGGGCTCCGCTGCGGCCCCGCCACAAGGGGCCACCGCCCGAGCGTGATCACAGCGCGCCGGCTGCCTGGGCCGACCAGAGAGACGGGTACAGGGGGCGGTAGCCCAGTTCATGGCGGATGCGGGACGTGGACATCACCGCGTGCCAGGGGTCCGTGGTCTCCCTCTCGGACACGGCGGGCGGGACCTCCACACCCGCGAAGGTGAGCAGGTCGATCGTGGTGAGCGGGGCGTCGTCCGCGATGTTGTACGCGCCGGACGCACCCGGCGCGTACAGGAGCCGCAGCAGGCCCTGGCCCACATCCGCGTGGTGCCCGAGGTGCAGCCGCTGCATCCCGGCCCACCCGGGGGCCCACTCCACGGCGGTGTCGAGGTGCGGGTCCCCGTCCCCGTACACGAAGGGCAGGCGCCCGATCCGCAGATCACCGAGCCCGGAGAGTCCCGCGAGCCCCTGTTCGGCCTCCCACTTGGACTCGGGGTAGGCGCCCCACAGGTGCCCGCCCGGCACCGACTCGTCCGACTCGACGAGCGCCCGCCCCCGCCCCGCGCCGTACACCAGCCCCGTGCTGACCTGCACGAACCTGCCGACGCCTGAGGCCACCGCGGCCCGCCCGAGCTCGATCGCCGCGTCCCGGTTGACCGCGCGCGCCTCCTCGTCCGGGACTCCCCGGAACGCCGCCGCGACGTTCACGACCGCGTCCACCCCGGCCGTCACCTTCCCGAGGGTCTCCGCGTCCCGCAGATCCCCCACGACGACCTCGGCCCCGAGCTCCGCGAACTCCTCCCCGCGCTCCGCCTCCCGCACCAGCACCCGCACCCGGTCCCCGTGCGGGGCCGCCCGCAGCAGCCGCGGCACGAACCGCCGCCCGACCTGACCCGTCGCACCCGTCACCAATATCAGCATGGCCGTCTCCTCGTCCTCGTAGCCAAAGTGGCCGAACCGGCCGTGGCCGAACCGGCCGTGGCTGAAGCCTCCGCCCGCCGCCGCCCCGGCGGGAGAGACGCGGTTATCCAGGGACCGGCACTCCCTGGATACGGACCCGGCGGCGAGCCATGCTGAAAGACGTGAACCGTGCCGAACTCGCCGACTTCCTGCGCCGCTCCCGCAGTCGCCTGAACCCCCCGGACGTGGGCCTGCCCACGGGCCCGCGCCGCCGCACCCCGGGCCTGCGCCGCGAGGAGGTGGCGCAGCTCGCCGGGATGTCCGCGGACTACTACACGCGGCTGGAGCAGCGCCGCGGCTCGCACCCCTCGCGCCAGATGCTGACGGCGCTGGCCCGCGCGCTGCGCCTGACGGAGGCCGAGCGGGACCATCTGTTCCATCTGGCGGGCGAGGAGCCGCCGCGGCCCGGCACCTCGTCGGGGCATGTCCGCCCGGGGCTGCTGCTGATCCTGGACCGGCTGCACGATCTGCCGGCGACGGTGTTCGGCGACTGGGGCGAGGTGCTCGCGCAGAACGCGATGTCGATGGCGCTGACCGGCGACCACGTGGGCACGAACATGATCCGCCGCTGGTTCACGGACCCGGCGACCCGCGCCCTGTTCCCCGCCGACCAGCACGAGGGGCTCGGCCGCGCCCATGTGGCGGGCCTGCGCGCGGTCGCGGCGGCCCGCCCGGACGACCCGGGCCCGGCCGCGCTCGTCCGCGAACTGCGGTCCGCGTCGGCGGAGTTCGAGGAGATGTGGGCGGCGCACGACGTGGTCGTGGACCGCCCGTCGCCGAAACGCTTCGTGCACCCGGTCGTCGGCGTGCTCGACCTGGACTGCGAGGTGCTGCTGGGCGCCGGCCACGACCAGCAGCTCGTCGTGCACTCGGCACGCCCGGGCACCCCGGCGTACGAGCGGCTGGAGCTGCTGCGGGTGATCGGGCTCCAGGACCTGGCCCCGAGCCCGACCGTGTACGAGTAGGGAGTACGAGGACCGGGGCCGGGGTCAGAAGCCGAGCTTGCGGAGCTGGCGGGGGTCGCGCTGCCAGTCCTTGGCGACCTTCACATGCAGGTCCAGGTAGACCGGCGTGCCGAGGAGCGCCTCGATCTGCTTGCGGGACTTGATGCCGACGTCCTTGAGGCGCTTGCCCTTGGGGCCGATGATGATGCCCTTCTGGCTGGGCCGCTCGATGTAGACGAAGGCGTGGATGTCGAGGAGCGGCTTGTCGGCGGGGCGGTCCTCGCGCGGCAGCATCTCCTCGACGACAACGGCGATGGAGTGCGGCAGCTCGTCGCGGACGCCTTCGAGCGCGGCCTCGCGGATCAGCTCGGCGACCATGACCTGCTCGGGCTCGTCGGTGAGGTCGCCCTCCGGGTAGAGCGCCGGGCCCTCGGGCAGCAGCGGCACGATGAGGTCGGCGAGCAGGTCGACCTGCTTGTCGCCGACGGCGGAGACCGGGATGATCTCGGCCCACTCGAAGCCGAGCTCCTTGCCGAGCTGGTCGATGGCGATGAGCTGCTCGGCGAGCTGCTTGCTGTCGACGAGGTCGGTCTTGGTGACGATCGCGATCTTCGGCGTCTTCTTGATCGACGCGAGTTCCTTGGCGATGAACCGGTCGCCGGGGCCGAGCTTCTCGTTCGCGGGCAGGCAGAAGCCGATCACGTCGACCTCGGCCCAGGTGGTGCGCACCACGTCGTTGAGCCGCTCGCCGAGCAGGGTGCGCGGCTTGTGGAGCCCGGGGGTGTCGACCAGGATCAGCTGCGCGTCGTCACGGTGCACGATGCCGCGCACGGTGTGCCGCGTGGTCTGCGGCTGGTCGGCGGTGATCGCGACCTTCTTGCCGACCAGAGCGTTCGTGAGGGTGGACTTGCCCGCGTTGGGGCGGCCGACGAAGCAGGCGAAGCCGGCGCGGTGGGCAGGTCCGGCAGCGGGGGTGTGAACGCTCATGGCGCCCATTGTCCCTGATCCGCGAAGCCGTGCGGCACCGTGAGGGTCTCGTAACACCGGGGTGACACGAAACACGGCGGAAACCCCGGGGTGCGACAACGGAAACGCGGGCCGGTGACGCTGGCCCGCATGCCTCCCACGCCCCCTCCCCTCGCCGCCCCGGTAGCCGCCGCCCTCGACACGGGTGACACGGCCTGGCTGCTCGCCGCGACCGCGCTCGTTCTGCTGATGACCCCGGGCCTGGCCCTGTTCTACGGGGGCATGGTCCGCACGAAGAGCGTCCTCAACATGCTGATGATGAGCTTCGTGTCGATCGCCCTGGTGACGGTGGTGTGGCTGGTGGCGGGCTATTCGCTGGCCTTCGGCGACGACGCGTTCGCGGGTCTGATCGGGGATCTGGGGCACGCGGGCATGGCGGGGGTGGGCCCGGACGACGTGACCGGCACCGTCCCCACCTTCCTCTTCACCACGTTCCAGCTGACCTTCGCGATCCTGACGGCGGCGCTGATCAGCGGCGCGGTCGCGGACCGCACGAGGTTCGGGGCGTGGCTGGTCTTCGTGCCGGTGTGGGCGCTGCTCGTATACGTCCCGGTCGCGCACTGGGTGTGGGGGCCGGGCGGCTGGATCGCGCACCACCTGGGCGCGCTGGACTTCGCGGGCGGCCTGGTCGTCGAGATCGCGTCGGGCGCGTCGGGGCTCGCGCTGTGTCTGGTGCTCGGGCCGCGGCTCGGGTTCAAGAAGGACGCGATGCGCCCGCACAACCTGCCGATGGTGGTCCTGGGCGCGGGCCTGCTGTGGTTCGGCTGGCTCGGTTTCAACGGTGGCTCGGCGCTCGGCGCGAACGGGCTGGCCGCGGCTTCCCTGTTCAACACGCTGATCGCGGGCTGTACGGGGCTGCTCGGCTGGCTGTTCGTGGAGCAGAAGCGGGACGGGCATCCGACGACGTTCGGCGCCGCGTCGGGCGCGGTCGCCGGACTCGTCGCGATCACCCCGGCGTGCGGGGTCGTGGGGGTGCTCGGCGCGGCCGTGGTCGGGCTCGCGGCCGGTGTCGTGTGTTCGTACGCGGTCGCCTGGAAGTTCCGCTTCGACTACGACGACTCGCTGGACGTGGTCGGCGTGCACTTCGTGGGCGGGGTCGTGGGCACGGTCCTGATCGGCCTGTTCGCCACGTCGGCGATGACGGGCTCGGCGGACAAGGAGGGTCTGCTGTACGGCGGCGGGTTCGGTCAGCTGGGCAAGCAGCTGCTCGCGGTGCTGGTCGTGGCGGCGTACACGTTCCTGGTGACGTACGGGATCGGGAAGGCGATCGACCGGCTGATGGGCTTCCGGGCCGGTGAGGACGAGGAGCGCACGGGCCTGGACCAGACGGCGCACGCGGAGACCGCTTACGATCACGGCGTCCTCGGGCACGGTGCCCCGCAGGGCAGCACTCCTGTCGCCGGAAGGGTCACATCATGAAGCTGATCACCGCGGTCGTGAAGCCGTTTCGCCTCGACGAGGTGAAGACGGCGTTGCAGGAGCTGGGTGTGCACGGTCTGACGGTGACCGAGGCCAGCGGGTACGGGCGCCAGCGGGGCCACACGGAGGTGTACCGGGGCGCCGAGTACCGGGTGGATCTGGTGCCGAAGGTGCGCATCGAGGTGGTCGTCGCGGACGACGACGCGGAGCCCGTGATGGAAGCGGTCGTGCGGGCGGCGCGCACCGGGAAGATCGGCGACGGCAAGGTCTGGGCCGTGCCCGTCGACACCGTGGTGCGGGTGCGGACGGGCGAACGGGGCCCCGACGCCGTCTGAGTCAGTCGCTGACTGGTGGTGCGGCTCAGAGCTTGGCGCCGCAGACGGGCCAGGCGCCCTTGCCCTGCGAGGCGAGCACCTTGTTGGCGACGGCGATCTGCTCGCTCTTGCTGGCCTGGTGCGCGGCCGGGGCGTACTGGGTGCCGCCGTACGCGGCCCAGGTGGACGGCGTGAACTGCAGGCCGCCGGAGAAGCCGTTGCCGGTGTTCGCCGACCAGTTGCCGGTCGACTCGCACTGCGCGACGGCGTCCCAGCCGGAGGCGGCGGGCGCGGCGGACGCGCTGCCGGTGCCGGCGAAGACGGCGGTGCCGACGGCGCCGGCGAGCACGGCTCCGGCGGCGAAGCGACGGGCGCGGTTGGTGCGGGCGGCGGTGGCGGTACGGGCGAAGCTGAACACGTAAGAAACCTTTGTTCGGGGTCGGGGGTGTCGCCGCGCCTCCCGTGACGGGGGGGCGCTGCCGGAACCTCTCGGCGCCGGGCGACTGCTCCACCATGGCCCGCGGCAAGGCTCGTTTTTTGGGTCCCCGGTCCCACCGAACGGGACTTTGGTCCTTTCTTCGGTCCCCATAAGTACCGGGACCAAAGTCCCTTGCGCGCCTTAAACACGCAGTTTTGTCCGATTCGCCCGAGGGGCCTTCCGGCCCCGCCCGAGCCCGACGTGAGGACGCTCACGTAACCCCCTGATCAGGGCTTATATGTGACCTGCGCCTCTCCGGGACCGCCGCGCGCGGACCGTCAGAGTGGTCCCGGTCACGAGCAGCGCGGCCACGACGAGCACGAACACCCACGGAAGCGCCAGATACGAGACGCTCACCGACTCGCGGGTCTCGCGGGCGCTCGCGGTGAGCGTGATGTCGCCCCGGTCGAACTGCGGGGCCCCGTTCCACCGCGCGGTGAGCCGGACCCGCTGCCCGGGCAGCAGTTCGGCGGGCGTCCCGGACAGGGAGCGGGCCAGCAGCGTGCGCCCGAAGAGCCCGCCGGCGTGCAGCCGGACGGACGGGTCGAGGGTGACGTTGCCGCGGTTGCGCAGGGTGTACGAGATGACGGCGGTGCTCGGCCCGGTGCCCGGCACCATGGGCCGGCTGTGCTCGACCTTCACCTGCTCGACGCTGATCGCGGGCATCGTCGGACCGCTGACCCGCAGGTAGACGCGGGCGGCGACGGCGCGCTGCACGCCCAGGGCGAGGGAGCCGTCGCCGCGGTCGACCCGCTCGTCGAGGGCGACGATCGCGCCGGGGTGGTCGCCGGGCTCGGCGCGTTCGGGCACCTTGATCGTGATCGGGACGGTGACCCGGCCGCGGGGCGGGACGGTGACGCGGGTGCGGGCGGGGCGGGCCCAGACGCCGACGCCGCGCTGCTTCTCCTTGCGCGTCCGCACGGCGAAGCCGCCGTCGCGCGCGGTGTTGTACGCGTCGGCCGCGTAGAGCCGGAAGGTGAGGGGGCGCGCGGTCTTGTTGGCGACGACGACACGGTCGCGCAGGGTGTCGCCGGGGTCGGCCGAGAGGTGGAAGTAGGGGCGCCGGGCGAGCTCGGTGGCGTAGGGGAAGACGGACCAGCTGCCGTTGTCGGCGGCCTGGGCGGGCGCGCCGCTCAGCAGGCAGCCGAGGAGCAGCAGAAGCAGGACGGCACAGGACGGCTTGCGCATCGGTGCGGGACCCCCGGGGCGGGCGGCGAAGGCGGAGGAAAACGACGACAGAAGGAGACAGGAGAAGACAGGGGAAGGCGGGAGGGGAACGGCGATGCCGGGCGGGTGCGCGCCCGGCTCGCTCACGGCTCGTCCGGGTCGGGACTCAGGCGAGCGTGAGGGTGAGGACGCCCGCGTACGATCCGGGCGCCGTGAACTGCGGCACGTTCAGCGAGAGCCCGGCGTCGACCGTGAACTCGCCGCCGGTGGCGGCGGCGTCCGGCGCCGACGCGAGGGTGGCGCCCGCGGAGCCGACGGCCCCGGCGGATCCGGCCTTGCAGGTGCTCGGGCTGCCCGCCTTGGTGGCGCACTTCGGGGTCCAGCTCAGCTTGTCGCCCCCGATGGAGGCGCCGCCGGGCCCGGTGAAGTCGGTGACCTTGCCGGTCAGGGACCAGCCCGCGGGGCCGCCGCGGAAGTCCTTGACGGTCACCGTCTGCAGGTCGCCCTTGGCGGCGCCGCCCTGCCCGTAGTCGACGGCACCGAGCTCGACGGTGTCACCGGCCTGGGTCATCGACAGCGTGCCCGCCTTCACGGACGCCTTGATCTTCTGGCTGCCCGGCGGCACCGGACTGTCGTCGATGACGACGTACGCCGCGGGCCCGGCGCCCTTGTCGTCGCTCCAGGCACCTCCCTCGTAGGCGACGACCCCGGTGGTCGTCTTGTCGTTGACGGTCAGGGAGCCGCTGAAGGAGCCCTGGTCGTCGGCGGTGACAGTGGCGGTGTCGCCGGTCTGCGCGGCACCGGCGCGGCCGGCCAGCGTGACGGAGGCACCCGGGGTGAACTTGCTGCCGGAGACGGTGACCGCGTCACCGGGCTTCCCGGAGGCCGTGCCGAGCTGGATGGCCCGCGGGTTGGTGGTACCGCCGCCGTCCGTGGCGTTCACGGTCTCGGAGACGGGCGCGGGCCCGTTCGTCACCGTGCACGGGGTGTCCAGCTCCATGATGTAGCTGGTGTGGATGTTGTAGTCGCCCGGCGACAGGTTGATCGCGCCCGGCGACGTGACCGTGAACGTGCCGGTCATGGAGAAGGACGGGAAGGCGCCCTTGCCGGGCACCGGCTCGTTCTTCTTCGGCCCGGCGACGGTGATCTCCCCGCCCTGTGCGCCCCCGAGGACGACCTTGCCGGTCGGCGTCATGATGTCGGCCGGCAGGGCGAGGTCCACCGGGTTGCTGGCGGCGGGCTTGACCACGGTGTACGTCACGGTGACGGTGTCGCCGACCTTGGGGGCGGCGTTGTCGACATCGATCCGGGCCGTGGTGGTGCCGTCGATCGGCGGGATGCCGGCGATGGCGGGCGGGATGCAGTGCGTGGCGAAGTCCACGTCGGTGGACTGGGCGGCGGCGCTGGCCGGTGCGGCGAGCGTGCCGCCCGCGGTGACCGCGAGCGCGGCGGCCCCGAGCAGCGCGGCCCAGCCGCGGCGTCTTCGACTGGTGGAACCCATGGACGTCCCCTCCTGATGGGTGTGGGCGCGGCGGCTCCGGTGCCGGTTTCGCGCCGACTGCGCACATTGACGTGTGGGTTGTGTGAAAAGTCAATGGAGTCGAACCGCATCAGCTGATGGCCCATCAGATGATGGCAAGTTCCTTGGAGCACCTGTCAGTCGGGCAACAAAAAAGCGGCCCGTGCCTCAGCACGGACCGCTCATTTTCCCGCCGCTCAGCCGGCGGTGACGGACACCTTCACGACCCCGTCGGTCCCGGCCACGATCACGGGAGTGCCGGCCCCGCCGAGGTCCGCCACGGCGGCCCGGTCCGCGTCCGCGGCACCTTCCGCTTCGGTCACCACGGCGGCCGCCTCCAGGGACTGCGCCCCGGACGCGACGGCCATCGCGACGGCCGTCTGCAGCGCGCTGAGCTTGAGCGAGTCCAGCGCGACCGTCCCGGCCACGTACGTACGCCCCGTCTCGTCCCGCACGGCGGCCCCTTCGGCCACCCCGTTCCGGGCCCGGGCCGAACGAGCCAGCGTGACGATCTTGCGGTCCTCTGCGGTGAGGTCGGTGCTCTCAGTCATGGGGTGAGCATAAAGAGCGCCGCCCGGGGCTCACACACCCGGCGGCTTCGGGAAGCCCTGCGGCCACACCTGCGGGCCGCCCGCCGTCGCGCCACCGTCCACCGCGATCTCCGCACCGGTCACATAGCCGAGCTCGTCCCCGGCCAGCGCGAGCACGGCCGCCGCGATGTCCCGCGCCGTCGCCATCCGGCGCAGCCCGGCCACGTTCAGCGGCCCCCACGCCTTCTTGAACGCCTCCCAGTCGGCGTCCGGCACCCCGGCCGGGCGCACCAGCGGGGTGTCGGTCGTGCCGGGCCGGATCGCGTTGATCCGCACCCCCCGGTCCCCGTAGTCCATGGCGGCCGCCCGCACGATGCCCTCGACGCCGCGCTTGCCCGCCGCGTACGCCGCGTGTCCGGGCCTGACCCGTTCCGCGCCCGCCGACGACGTGCACACGATGACGCCGCCGCCGCGCCGCAGCAGATGCGGGATCTCGTACTTCACGCCGAGGAAGACGCCGCGCTCGTTCGTGGCGAGGGCGTCGTCCCACTCGGCGACGGTCATCTCGTGCAGCGGCTTCGACCTCTCGACCCCGGCGTTGTTGAAGGCGATGTCGAGCCCGCCGTAGCGCCGTGCCACGCCGTCGACGAACGCCTCGACCTGCTCGGCCTCCCTGACGTCGGCGTGCAGGTACGTGGCCTCGCCGCCCGCCTGCCGGATCTCCCGCTCCACCTCCCGGCCCAGCTCGCGCCGGCGGCCGCAGAAGCCGACCCTGGCGCCCTCCGCGGCGAACGCCTTCGCGGTGGCCCTGCCGATGCCGGACGTGGCCCCGGTGACAAGGACGACCTTCCCGGCGAACCGGCGGCCGGGCGCGTCCGCCGCCCGGGCCCGGGGCGCGGCGGCGACGGTCGCGGCGGCGGCGACGGCGCCGGAGAGCGCGGCACGGCGGCTGAACGGACTCGCGGGCATGGGGAACTCCATCTCTCCGGAAACCTCCGGACCTTCTCCTCGGGACGCCTCCGACTCTGCGCCACCTGGCCCGCACCGGGCATCCGTCACTTCGACCGGTCCGGTTAGCCTCAAAGCGTGCCGAGGAAACGAGAGTTGTACGGACGCCGACGCGAACAGGCGCTGCTGCACGCGCTGGTCGCCGACGCGGAGGCCGGCCCGGTCCTCATGCTGCGCGGCGACGTGGGCACCGGGAAGACCGCGCTGCTCGACGACGTCGCGGCCCACACTCTGGAACACCGCCCGGGCACCACGGTGCTGCGCTGCGCGGGCGGCGCACCGGACGCGGCGCTCCCCTTCAGCGGCCTCCTGGACCTGCTGACCCCCGTCCTGGACCACACGGACGCCCTCCCCGACTTCCAGCGCCGGGCCCTCACGGAAGCCCTCGGCCTGTGCCCACCCACCGGGCAGACCGGCGAGCTCACGGTCCGCACCGCGCTGCGCACCCTCCTCGCCGCCCTTCCCGCCCCGGTGCTGCTCGTCGCGGACGATCTCCCGGACCTCGACCCGGCGACCCGCGCCGCGCTCCTGTTCCTCGCCCGCCGCCCGGTACCCGGCACGGCCGTCCTCCTGGCCGCCCGTACGAGCCCGGAGCACGATCTGCCCACCCTCGACCTCGCCGGGATCGACGATGACGCCGCCCGCGCCCTGCTCGACGCGCGCGGGGTGCGCGGCGCGCACACCGCGGCCCTGATCGCGGCGGCGGAGGGCAACCCGCTCGCCCTCACCGAACTCCCCGAGCCCGGCCCTGCGCCCCTGCCCGCACGGCTGCGCTCGGCCTTCGCCGACCGCGTCCGCGCCCTGCCCCCGCAGACCCGGACCCTGCTGCTCGTCGCCGCCGCCGAGAGCCGCGGCGCGACCGCCTCGGTCCTCGCCGCGGCCCGGCACTTGAAGCTCCCCGCGACCGCGCTGGCGACCGCCGAGACGGGCGGCCTCCTCGACGTCACGGGCCCCGCCCTGCGCTTCCGCCACCCCCTGCTGCGCTCCGTCCTCTACGCCGGCGCCCCGTCCGCGGACCGGGCCCGCGTCCACGAGGCGCTCGCCGCGGCCCTCACCGGGCACGAGGCGCTCTGGCACCGGGCACTGGCCGCGACGGAGCCCGACGAGGACCTCGCGGCGGCCCTGGAGCGCGACGCCGACGCGATCGCTGGCCGGGGCGGCCTCACCGCCGCCACCACGGTGCTGACCCGCGCCGCGGAGCTGAGCCCCGACCCGGCGCACGGCTCCCGGCGCTTCGCGTCCGCCGCGCACGCCGCCTGGAAGTCCGGCCACCCGGAGACCGCCCGCACCCTGACGGCCCGCCCCGACCGGGACTCGCCCGAACTCGCCCGCCTGGAAGGCCTGATCGCCTACTCGTCTGGCGATCAGCCGGGCGCCCTGCGGCAGTTGGTCCGCGCCGCCGAGGCCCACGCCGAGCACGCCCCCGCGGCCGCCGCCGCCCTGCTCTTCATGGCCTGCGACGCGGCCGAGCACGCGGGCCTGGACGAGGAACTGCGCCGCACCGCCCTGCGGATCACCACCCTCGACCTCCCGCCCCGCCACCACGCCTACGGGCGCCTGCTCGCCACCGGCCCCGGCGCCCACCACGACCCCTGGGCCGTCCTGGACGCCGCCCCCGACGAGCTGGGCTCGAGCCGGGTGCACCGCTGGCTGTGGCCCCTCGCGATCACCCGCGACGCCCCGGACCCGGCGCCCGTACGGGACTTCGCCGAGCGAGCGTGCGCGGAGATCGCCGCCGAGGGGGTCCAGGCCCTGCTCCCGCGCCCGCTGCTGTGGCTGGCCGACCTGGAGTGCCGTACGGGCCGGATCGCGGCGGCGACCGCGCACGCGCAGGAGGCGCTGCGCTGCACCCGCGACCTGGACCAGCCGGTGGCACGGGCCGACGCCCTGGCGCTGCTCGCCCGGATCGCGGCCCTGCACGCAGACCCGGCCTGCCGCGGCTTCGCGGACGAGGCGACGGCCCTGGCCCTGCCCCTGCGCAACCGGGCGGCGCAGGCGGAGGCCTCCTGGGCCCGCGCGTTGCTGGCCCTGGCCCGGAACGACACGGCCGAGGCCGTCGAACATCTTCTGACCGTCCGGAGCACCCACAGCAGAATCGCCCGCCTCAGCGCCCCGGACCTGGCCCTGGCACAGGGGGCGGTCCTCGAAGCCGGGACCGATGGATGCGCCGCGGACCCGTTCGCCCGGGCCCGGGCCGCACTCGCCCGCGGCGAGCAACTGCGCCGGGACCGCCGGGCCGCGGCGGCCCGGGAGCACCTGCGCGATGCCGCGGCCCTGTTCGAAGGGCTGGGCCTGACGGTGTGGCGGGACCGCGCCCGCGCCGAACTGCGCGCGGCGGGCGGCACGGCCCCCACCCCCGTCCCGCACCTCACACCGCAGGAACACGAGGTGGCCCGCCTGGCGGCCCAGGGCCTGTCGAACAAGGAGATCGGCGCCCGCCTCACCATGAGTCCGCGTACAGCGGGCTACCACCTCTACAAGGTATTCCCGAAGCTGGGCATCACGTCCCGTGCCCAACTGCGCGACCTGAACCTCTGACGGCGTCAGCGATCGAGCTTCAGCCGCTCCGCCCGCGGCAGTCCCGCGACCACGAGGTCGTACGAGTCCTCGACCAGCTCGCGCACCACCCGATCGGGCAGCTCGCCCGCGCTCACCGTGTTCCAGTGCCGCTTGTTCATGTGCCATCCGGGGACGACGAGGCCCTCGTACTGGGTCCGGAGGCGGAGGGCGTCCTCGGGGTCGCACTTCAGGTTGACGGTCAGCGGCTCCCCGTCGAGGTGGCTGAGGGCGAACATCTTCCCCAGCACCTTGAACACGGAGATCTCCGGCCGGAAGGGAAACTCCTCCACGGCGGCGTTGAAGGAGAGGCACAGCGCCCGCAGCGCGTCAGGAGTCACCCGCGGCCTCCACGGGCTCGCTGAGCACGGTGACGATCTTGTTGCGCCGGCCGGCCGGGGCCTCGGCGGTCAGCCGCAGCACGCGCCCGTCCGGCAGCTCGACCACCGCGGAGGCGCCCGCGATGGGCACCCGCCCCAGGGCCTTGGCGAGCAGGCCGCCCACGGTCTCGACGTCCTCGTCGTCGAACTCCTCGAGCCCGTACAGCTCGCCGAGGTCCCCGATGTCGAGCCGCGCGGTCACCCGGAACCGGTCGTCGCCCAGCTCCTCCACGGGCGGCAGCTCACGGTCGTACTCGTCCGTGATCTCCCCGACGATCTCCTCGAGAATGTCCTCGATGGTCACGATGCCGGCCGTGCCGCCGTACTCGTCGATGACCACGGCGACGTGATTGCGCAGCTGCTGCATCTCCCGCAGCAGATCGCCCGCGTTCTTGGTGTCCGGGACGAACGCGGCGGGCCGCATGGCCGTGGAGACCAGCTCGGCCTCGGCGTCCCGGGAGATGTGCGTCTTGCGGACCAGGTCCTTCAGATACACGATGCCCACGACGTCGTCCTCGCTCTCCCCCACCACGGGAATCCGCGAGAATCCGGACCGCAACGCCAGGGTCAGGGCCTGCCGGATGGTCTTGTACCGCTCGATCACCACGAGGTCGGTGCGCGGCACCATGACCTCGCGCACGAGCGTGTCCCCGAGCTCGAAGACGGAGTGCACCATGCGGCGCTCCTCGTCCTCGATGAGGGATTCCTTCTCGGCGAGGTCGACCATGGCCCGCAGCTCGGCCTCGGAGGCGAACGGCCCGCGCCGGAAGCCCTTGCCGGGGGTGAGCGCGTTGCCGATCAGGATGAGCAGCGAGGGGATGGGCCCCATGATCCGGGCCAGCGGCAGCAGCACGTACGCGGCGGCCGTGGCCGTGTTGAGCGGGTGCTGCCGCCCGATGGTCCGCGGCGAGACGCCCACGGCGACGTACGAGACGAGCACCATGACGCCGATGGCCACGAGCAGCGCCTGCCAGGTCTCGCGGAACTCCTCGAGACAGGCGTACGTCACCAGGGCCGCGGCGGCCATCTCGCAGGCGACGCGCACCAGCAGGGCGACGTTCAGATAGCGCGTCGGGTCGGCCGCGACCTGGGCGAGCTTGGCCCCGCCGCGCCGCCCGGACCGCACGGCCTCCTCGGCCCGGAAGCTGGAGACACGGGCGAGCCCGGCCTCGGCGCAGGCCGCGAGCCACGCCACGACAACCAGCGCGACAGCACCGGCGATCAACGAGAAACTCATGACACGGTCGGCGCCGGCGACGGCCCCGTCAGCCCCTTCTCACCGCGCCACCCGTCCACGATCGCCGCCTGGAGCCCGAACATCTCGGCCTTCTCGTCGGGCTCCTCGTGGTCGTACCCCAGCAGGTGCAGCACCCCGTGGACGGTCAGGAGCTGAAGCTCCTCGTCCATGGAGTGCTGGGTCGGCGCGTCCTCACCCTGCTTCTTCGCCACCTCGGGGCACAGCACGATGTCCCCGAGCAGGCCCTGCGGGGGCTCCTCGTCGTCCTTCATGGGCGGCCGCAGCTCGTCCATCGGGAAGGACATGACGTCCGTGGGCCCCGGCAGGTCCATCCACTGCACGTGGAGCTGCTCCATGGCATCGGCGTCCACCACGATCACCGAGAGCTCGGAGAGCGGGTGGATGCGCATCCTCATCAGCGCGTAGCGGGCGATGTCGAGGATCGCCTGCTCGTCGACCTCGGTGCCGGACTCGTTGTTGACGTCGATCGACATGACGCAGTCGTTCTACTTCCCTCTGGGGCGGCCCTGGTGGGTGCCGTTCTCCGTACCGTGCTCGGTGTCGTACTTCTCGTACGCGTCGACGATACGGCCGACCAGCTTGTGCCGGACGACATCCTGCGACGACAGCCGCGAGAAGTGCACGTCGGCGACCCCGTCCAGGATCTCCTGCACCTGCCGCAGCCCGCTCTTGGTCCCGCCCGGAAGGTCGACCTGCGTGACGTCACCGGTGATGACGATCTTCGAGTCGAATCCGAGCCGGGTGAGGAACATCTTCATCTGCTCGGGAGAGGTGTTCTGCGCCTCGTCCAGGATGATGAAGGCGTCGTTCAGGGTCCTGCCGCGCATGTACGCCAGCGGCGCGACCTCGATGGTCCCGGCAGCCATCAGCCGGGGAATGGAGTCCGGGTCCAGCATGTCGTGCAGCGCGTCGTAGAGCGGCCGCAGGTAGGGGTCGATCTTCTCGTAGAGCGTTCCGGGCAGGAATCCCAGGCGCTCGCCGGCCTCCACCGCGGGCCGCGTGAGAATGATGCGGTTGACCTGCTTGCTCTGCAGCGCCTGCACGGCCTTGGCCATGGCCAGGTACGTCTTGCCGGTACCGGCGGGCCCGATCCCGAAGACGATCGTGTGCTTGTCGATGGCATCGACATAGCGCTTCTGGTTGAGCGTCTTCGGCCGGATCGTCCGCCCCCGCGACGACAGGATGTTCTGCGTGAGAACCTCCGCCGGAGTTTCCTCCCCCTCGCCCTTCAGCATCGCAATCGACCGCTCGACCGCATCCTCCGACATCGGAGCCCCCGTCCTCAGCACCAGCACCATCTCGTCGAACAGCCGCTGGATGAGCGCCACGTCCCGCGGCTCACCCACCGCACTGACCTCGTTGCCCCGGACATGGATGTCGGCCTCCGGGAAGGCCCTCTCGATGACTCGCAGCAGCGCGTCGCCCGAACCGAGCACCTCGACCATGGGGTGCTTCGCGGGAACGGTGAACTGCGCGCGGGTTGATGTCTGCGTCATGGGCGGGCCCCGAGGGCCGCAGTCTCCTTGTGACAGCCGTGGTCTGACGCGTTCAAGGGTACGACGCCCCCACCTCGCCGACCGAGCCGTTTTCCGCGCCACCGGCCGCCACCGGGCACGAGACGGAAGAGCCCGCACGGGAACCGTCTCCGCGCCACCGGCCGCCCACCGGGCACGAGACGGAAGAGCCCGCACGGGAACCGTCTCCGCGCCACCGGCCGCCCACCGGGCACGAGACGGAAGAGCCCGCACGGGAACCGTCTCCGCGCCACCGGCCGCCCACCGGGCACGAGACGGAAGAGCCCGCACGGGAACCGTCTCCGCGCCACCGGCCGCCCACCGGGCACGAGACGGAAGAGCCCGCACGAGAACCGTCTCCGCGCCACCGGCCGCCCACCGGGCACGAGACGGAAGAGCCCGCACGGGAACCGTCTCCGCGCCACCGGCCGCCCACCGGGCACGAGACGGAAGGGGCCGCACGGGGCATGTCCGCGCGCAGCACCCGAGCACAGGCTGCCCCGCACCGACACGGCGGGCGGCGCCTTCGAGATGGCGAGCACGGACATGCCCCGTGCGGCCCCGTACCCGCCCACGCACCGGTCGGCACGAAACGGAAAGCCGCCAAAGAGCACCGGGCGGCCGCCCTCCCTTCCCGCGCGCTCACATGGAGCGGCCGAACCCGATCGTCGGCACGGCCCGCCGCAGCGGCCACGGACGCACCCCGGCGGGCACCAGCGGCTCGAGAAACGCGTACCGCTCCAGCGCCGCCGGATCCTGCGCCCCCCGCTCCTCGTACGCCTGGATCTGCCGCCACCACGCCCCGATCTCCGACCAGCCGGGCGCCGACAGCGACCCTCCGAACTCCTGCACCGAGAGGGCCGCCGTGAGTCCCGCGAAGGCCAGCCGGTCCGCCAGCGGCCACCCGGCCAGCGTGCTGGTGACGAACCCGGCGACGAACACGTCCCCCGCCCCGGTCGGGTCCATCGCCTCGACCTGGATCGCCGGGACGGACGCGGTCTCCCCGGTCCGCCCGTCCACCGCGTAGGCACCCTCCGCGCCCAGCGTCACCACGGCGACCGGGACGTGCTCCGTCAGCGCGTGGGCGGCGGCCCGGGGGCAGGACGTACCCGTGTACCGCATGGCCTCCTCCGCGTTCGGCAGGAAGGCCTCGCACTCCGAGAGGTCCCCCAGGGCCCCCAGATCCCAGCGCCCGGTGTCGTCCCAGCCGACATCGGCGAAGATCCGCGTCCCGGCCCGCGCCGCGTCCCCCACCCAGGGCGCGGACACCCCCGGCACCAGGGACGCCACGGCCGCCCGGGCCGGCGGGGGGCAGCGGGGCGCGGGCTCCTCCGGCGGCGGCTCGTGCCCGTGGCTGACCATGGTCCGCTCGCCCTCGTACGCCATGGAGACGGTGACCGGCGAGTGCCAGCCCGGGACCGTCCGCGAGAGCCCGAGGTCGATCCCCTCGCCGCGCTCCAGCGTGTCCCAGCAGTACTCGCCGTAGTGGTCGTCCCCGAAGGCCGCCGCCAGCGAGGTCCGCAGCCCGAGCCGGGCCAGCGCGGTGGCCATGTTGGCGACGCCCCCGGGGCTGGATCCCATGCCGCGGGCCCAGGACTCGGTGCCGCGCACGGGCGCGCTGTCGAGCCCGGTGAACACGATGTCGAGGAAGACGGTGCCCGTCAGATAGACGTCGCAGGCGGGGTCGCCGGGCCGCCGCAGCGGAGCCAGGGGGTCGGTGCGGTCCGGTTCGACGGGGTTCACATCACGCTCCCTGCAGGTGGTACGGGTCCGCACAGTGTGCCCGAAACACCCCTCTGCGACGGGTCCCCGACATCAACCCGTCACGAAGGTCCACCCCCGGAAAATCCCCGCTGCTACCCGGCCCCACCCCACCCAAACCGAATGTGCCCCAGCTCACACCACCCCGCGCCCCGCAGCCCCCTTCCCGCTTGATACAAATTGGCCCGCACCCGGCGTCCACGGTTCCGTCCCGTTCGCAAAGACGCCGGCGTTCAACCCCTCCCCCGGCCTTACCACCCCCTTGCCCAAAACAGCGTCCAAGGCAGGGGGCCGTTCTCCAGGATCGCCCGTGTCGTCGCGCACCCCCCGGCCCGCTCTCATAGCCCTCTTCACGGCCGGATATCTCGCCGCCTATCTGCTGCCCACCGTCGTCGGCCGTGTCGCCGACAGCCTGGCACTCTCTCCCACCCAGGCCGGTCTCGTCGGCAGTGCGCTGCTGCTGAGCTCGGCCACCGCGGGCTTCACGCTCGCGTCCCGCGTCGAACGCATCGGCCCGCGCAGAGCGGCCCGCGCGGGACTTCTCCTGGCCGCGCTCGGCTACGGCACGGCGGCGCTCACCGGCACCGTCCCGCTGGTCGTCGCGGGTGCGATGCTCGGCGGCTTCGGCTCGGGCACGGCGACGGCGGTGGCCGCGACGGGGATCGCCGCGCAGAAAGACCCTCACCGGGCGTCCACGCTGGGCCTGTTGAGCGTCTCGGCGCTCGCGGGCGCCCTCTACCTGACGATCCCGAGGATCAGCACGGGCCACGCCGTCCCGTTCGCGGCACTCGCGCTGACGGCCCTCACGGTGTGGCCGGCGACGAACCGCCTGCCTGAGCCCGCGACCGAGGACAACAGTCCCGTACAGGCCCCGCACACCCCGCTCCCCCACGCCCGCTCGGGCATGGTCCTGGCCGCGGTGATCGTGTGCTGGTCGATGGCCCAGAACTCGCTGTGGGGCGTCAGCAGCCGCATCGGCACGGAGCAGGCGGGCCTGAGCGAGATCACGGTCGGCAGCGTGTTCGCGGTGGCGCTCGGCGCCGGACTGCTCGGCGTGATCGGCGCGGGCGCCCTCGGCGCGCGGCTGGGCCGCGCCCTGCCCATCGGTCTCGGCACGGCCCTGATCGCCTGCTGCATCGCGGTCAGCGCCCGCGCGGACGGCCTGGGCACCTTCGCGACCGGCGAGATCGCCTGGAACACCCTGTACCCGGTGGTGCTCTCCTACCTGCTGGGCCTGGCCGCCTCGCTCGACCCGCGCGGCCGCTGGGCGGTCCTGGTCGGCTCGGCGTCCTCGCTGGGCACGGCCTGCGGCCCGCTCGTGGGCAGCTCGCTGTCGCAGGCGGTGGGCTTCCCGGTGATGGGCGCGGCGCTCGCCACGCTCCTCGTCCTGCTCGCGCTGCCGCTCACGGCGGTCGCCCTGCACACCGGCGGCCGTCCGCTGTTCGCGGGTGCGGCACGGCGCAGCAGCGGCGCCCCGGTCGGCGCGATCGTCCCGCCGTCCGGTGTGCCCGAGCAGCCGGTCGTGGAGATCGAGATGCCGGCGGCCGTCGCGGAGGCCGCCCCGGACCCGGTCCAGGGCGACTTCACGGCGGCGGGTCCGCAGGCCCGTACGGCTCAGTCCTGACGCGCGCTCAGAACTCGTACGCGTCGACCTCGGCGAGGTAGCGGGCCCGGCGGGCCTCGTCCTCCTCGCTGCCGTCGAGGAAGGAGGCCTCGAACGAGTTGCGGGCGAGCTGCCGCACCCGTTCGGGGTCGATGCCGAGCGCCTCGTGCACGGCGTGGAAGGTGTCCCCGACGTATCCGCCGAAGTAGGCGGGGTCGTCGGAGTTGACGGTGCACAGCAGCCCGGCGTCCATCATCGCGCGCAGCGGATGGTCCTCCAGGACGTCGATCGTCCGCAGCCGCACGTTCGACAGCGGGCACAGCGTCAGCGGCACCCGGTCCCGTACGAGCCGCTCGACGAGCTTCGGGTCCTCCATGGACCGCAGCCCGTGGTCGACGCGCTCGACACCGAGCACGTCGAGGGCCTCCCACACGTACGACGGGTCGCCCTCCTCGCCCGCGTGCGCGACCTTGCGCAGCCCGAGCTCGCCCGCCGCCGCGTACACCTCACGGAACTTGGAGGCGGGGTTGCCGACCTCGGCCGAGTCGAGGCCCACGCCCACGATCCGGTCGAGATACGGCTCGGCGGCCCTCAGCGTCTCCATCGCCGACTCGGCGGACTGGTCCCGCAGGAAGCACATGATGAGCTTCGTGGAGATCCCGTGCCGCTCCTCGCTGCGCGCGAGCGCCCGCGTGAGCCCCTCCACGACGGTCCCCATCCCGACACCGCGCGCCATGTGGGCCTGCGGGTCGAAGAAGATCTCGGCGTGCCGCACGCCCTGCTCCGCGGCGCGGGCGAGATAGGCGTCGGCGAGATCCGCGAAGTCGTCCTCGGTGAGGAGGACGGCCATCAGCGCGTAGTACAGATCGAGAAAGGACTGCAGGTCGTCGAAGAGATAGGCCTGCCGCAGCGCCTCGGTGTCGGCGTACGGCAGGGTGACGCCGTTGCGCGCGGCGAGCTCGAAGGCCAGCTCGGGTTCGAGGGTGCCTTCGATGTGCAGGTGGAGTTCGGCCTTGGGGATGCGGGCGAGTGGTGCGAGGGACATCCGGCCATCGTACGCAGCGGCCGCCCCGGTGCCGGGGCGGCTCAGCGGCGCTTGGGCACCGGCACCCGGTCGAGGTCGCGGGCGACGGTCAGTTCGCCCGCGTACCCGGCGGCCCGCGCCTGCCGCTCGAACTCGGCCGGGTCGGAGTAGCGCTGGCTGAAGTGGGTGAGCACGAGGTGCCGCACCCCGGCCTGCGCGGCGACGCGGGCGGCCTGGCCTGCCGTCAGATGCCCGTGGTCCGCGGCGAGCCGCTCGTCCTCGTCGAGGAACGTCGACTCGATGACGAGCAGATCGCAGCCCTCGGCGAGCTCGGAGACGCCCGCGCACATCCTCGTGTCCATCACGAAGGCGACCCGCTGCCCCGGCCGCACCTCGCTCACGTCGTCGAGCGTGACGCCGCGCAGTGCGCCGTCCCGCTGGAGGCGGCCCACGTCGGGTCCGGCGATGCCGTGCGCGGCGAGCGCCTCGGGCAGCATGCGGCGGCCGTCGGGCTCCACGAGCCGGTACCCGTAGGACTCGACGGGGTGCGACAGCAGGCGTGCCTCGAGCCGGTACGCGGGGGTGTCGGCGAGCACCGCGCCCTCCCCCGAGACCGGTTCCTCGGCGATGTCGACGGTCTCCCGGTACGCGGTGGAGTACCGGAGCCGGTCGAAGAACCGCTGCCCGGAGGCCGGGTAGTGGGCGGTCACCGGGTGCGGGACCCGGTCCAGGTTGATGCGCTGGATGACGCCCGCGAGGCCGAGGGAGTGGTCGCCGTGGAAGTGCGTGACGCAGATCCGGTTCAGGTCGTGCGCGGCGACGCCGGCCCGCAGCATCTGGCGCTGGGTGCCCTCTCCGGGATCGAAGAGGATGCCCTCGGCGTCCCAGCGCAGCAGGTAGCCGTTGTGGTTGCGGTGCCGCGTCGGCACCTGGCTCGCGGTGCCGAGGACGACGAACTCACGTACGGACACAGGCGGTTATCCGGGGGGCCACTGGAGGCCGCGGCCGCCGAGCACGTGGGCGTGCGCGTGGAACACGGTCTGGCCGGCGCCGCTGCCCGTGTTGAACACGATGCGGTGGCTGTCCAGCTTCTCCTCGACGGCGACCTCGCCGGCCTCGCGCAGCACATCAGCGGCGATCTGGGGCTCCGCCGCGGCGAGGGAGGCGGCGTCCGGGTGGTGGACGCGCGGGATGACCAGGACGTGGGTCGGGGCCTGGGGGTTGATGTCGCGGAACGCGACGGTGGTCGGCGTCTCGCGGACGATCGTGGCGGGTACGTCCCCGGCGACGATCTTGCAGAACAGGCAGTCGGCCTGCGGTTCCCCGGTCAACTTCGGCCCCCTTCGGGTGCGGGTCGGATGGGTGCGGGTCTTCGCGGCATCGTATCTGCCGGGCCCGGGCCCGGGCGCGTTGCCGGGTGCGGGTGGTTCGTGGCTGGTCGCGCAGTTCCCCGCGCCCCTGATGAGGCTGCGCCTCATCAGGGAAATGCGACGCGAAGCGTCTGCATTTCAGGGGCGCGGGGAACTGCGCGACCAGCCCCCACCGGCCCGCAGCCCGCGACGAACCCGAACTAGGCAGACGCAGACGGATCCGGTAGCGCCGGAGGCTGCTTCGCCGGGTTCTCCGCAAGCGCCGCAAGCGCGATCCGGACCGCCTCGTCCAACTGCGGGTCACGACCGGCCGCGTGGTCCTGGGGCGCGACGACGACCTCGACGTCCGGATCGACCCCGTGGTTCTCGACGCCCCACCCGTACCCCTCCAGCCAGATCGGGTACTTGGGCTGGGTCACGAGCGTCCCGTCCACCAGCCGGTACCGGCTGTCGATCCCGATGACCCCGCCCCACGTACGGACGCCGACGACGGGCCCGATGCCGAGCGCCTTGATCGCCGCGTTGACGATGTCGCCGTCCGATCCGGAGAACTCGTTGGCGACGGCGACGACGGGCCCGCGCGGCGCGTCCATCGGGTACGAGAAGGGCCGGCTGTCGCGCGGCACGTCCCATCCCACGACCCGCCGGGCGAGCTTCTCGACGACGAGTTGGGAGGTGTGCCCGCCCCGGTTCTCGCGGACGTCGACGATCAGCCCGTCCCGCGCCACCTCGACGCTCAGGTCGCGGTGGATCTGTGCCCAGCCGGGCGCCTGCATGTCCGGCACGTGGAGGTAGCCGAGCCGCCCGCCCGAGTGCTCGTGGACGTACGCCCGCCGGTCCGCGACCCACGCGTGGTAGCGCAGCGGCTCCTCGTCGGAGAGCGGCACGACGACGACGTGCCGGGGGTCGCCGCCGCCCGCGGGCGACACGGTGAGTTCGACGGGCCGGTCGGCGGTGCCGACGAGCAGCGGGCCGGGCCCGGTGACGGGGTCGACGGGCCGCCCGCCGACGGCGACGACGGTGTCCCCCGCGCGGACGGCGACGCCGGGCGCGGCCAGCGGCGAGCGGGCGCGCGGGTCGGAGGTCTCCGAGGGCAGCACCCGGTCGACGCGCCAGGTGCCGTCCTCGTGCCGGGAGAGGTCGGCGCCGAGCAGGCCCTGGCGGCGGGCGGCGGAACCGGCGCCGCCGCGCGGGGTGACGTAGGCGTGGGAGGTGCCGAGTTCGCCCTGCACCTCCCAGAGCAGGTCGACGAGGTCGTCGTGGGTGGCGACGCGGTCGAGGAGCGGGCGGTAGCGGTCGAGGACGCCGTCCCAGTCGACGCCGTTCATGTCGGCGCGCCAGAAGTTGTCCCGCATCAGGCGGCCGGTCTCCGCGTACATCTGGCGCCATTCGGCGGCCGGGTCGAGGGTCTGGGAGACGCGGGCGAGGTCGACGGTGATGTTCGTGTCGCTGTCGTCGTCGTGGGCGGGACGCCGGTCGCTGGGCACGAGTTTGAGGACTTCGCCGGTCCACAGCAGGACCCGCTTGCCGTCGCCGGTGACCTCGAAGTGGTCGGCGTCGGCACCGAGTTGCTCCAGGCGCTGCTGGGCGAGGTCGTAGCGCTCCAGGCGGGACTGGGGCGCGGGGTCGTCGCGTCCGGCGCGGGAGTCGCCGAGGACACCGGCCACCGGGTGCCGCAGCCACAGGACGCCGTCCTTCGCGGTGCGCAGCGTCGAATAACGGGCCGCCTCGACGGGGAACGGGACGATCCGGTCGACGAGGCCCTCCAGGTCGACGCGGGTGGCGGGCGCGCCCTCGCTCTCGGGCGTCTCGTCCTTGTCGGCGGGTTCGAACGGCCGCCCGTGGCGCTGCGGTCCGAACGGGGACGGGGTCGTCGCGGCGAGCGTGATCAGGTACGGGCGGACGCCGCCGACGAAGGCCAGGTCGAAGGCGTACTCGTCGTAGACCGGGTCGAAGGCGCGGGCGGACAGGAACGCCAGGTGCTTGCCGTCGAGGGTGAACGCGGGTGAGAAGTCGCGGAAGCGCAGCGGGGTCGCCTCGGTGACGGCGAGGTCGGTGGCGTTGGCCAGCTTCAGCCGGCGCAGGCCGTGCGGGCCGGGGTGGGACCAGGCGAGCCACGCCGAGTCCGGGGAGAACGTGAGCCCGCTCGCGTGCCCGTCCTCGCTGCGGTCCACCTCCCGTACGTCGCCGCTGTCCCGCTCGACGAGGAGGACGCGGCCGTCGTGCGCGGCGACGGCGACGCGGCCCCCGTCGGGCGACACGGTCAGGCCGAGGACGCGGCCGAGGCGTCCGGCGCCGATCCGGCGCGGGGTGGCTCCGGGGGCGGCGCCGGTGGCGGGCGTGAACTCCAGGGCGTCGTCGCCCTCGGCGTCGGTCACCCACACCACGTGCTCCTCGCCGTCGACACGGAAGGTGTACGGGAGCCGGTTGCGGACGCCGGGGGTCGCGGCGAGGGCGCGGGCGGGGCCGGAGCGGTGGGTGACCCAGTGGACGGCGCCGCGCACGCCGACGGCGCTGCCGCGTCCGGTGTGGTCGGGCGAGGCGTCGCCGAACCAGCGGGCGGCGTCGACGGGGCGGGGCTGGAGGTCGGTGCGCTGCCCGCCGAGCCGTACGTCGATCCGGCGGGGCGCGCTGTCGGCGTCGAGGCCGTCGAGGAGCCAGAGTTCGCCGCCGCTCGCGTAGGTGACGCGGTGGCCGTCGGTGCTCGCGTGGCGGGCGTAGAACCCGTCGAGCGGGGTGTGGCGGCGCAGGTCGGAGCCGTCGGGCAGGGAGGAGTACACGGCGCCGACGCCCTCGTGGTCGCTGAGGAACGCGACGCGCTCCCCTACCCACAGGGGGCACTCGATGTTCCCGTCGAGCTCCTGGTGCAGCCGCTCGAACTCCGGTGCGCCGTCGGCGACTTCGGCGGCCTGCTCGATCCAGAGCTTGCCGGCCGTGCCGCCCCGGTACCGCTTCCACCAGGCGGCCTCGCGGCCCATCGGCGCCGACAGCAGCAGCACCCGGCCGCCGGGCCCGTGCGCGACGCCGCCGACCGGGCCGTAGGGCAGGGTCTCGGCGGGGCCGCCGTCGAGCGGGACGGCGCGGGCCCAGCTGCGGCGCAGCGAGGCCTGGCCGTGGGTGGTGACGGCGAGGACGCGCCCGTCGGGGGTCCAGCCGCGCACGGAGGTGGTCCAACTCCCCCAGTGCGTCAGCCGTTTTGCCGGTCCGCCGTCGACCGGGGCTACGTGCACCTCGGGGGCGCCGTCGCGCCGCGAGGTCCAGGCGACGGTGGTGCCGTCGGGCGAGAGGCGGGGGTGGTTCACCGGCACGTTGTCGGCGCTGACCCGCCAGGCGCGGCCGCCGTCGAGGGGCGCGGCCCACACGTCGTCCTCGGCGGTGAAGACCACCAACTCGCCGTGCGGGTGCGGGAACCGGAGGTAGGCAGGATTCGTCACCCCGCCCACCCTAAATTTGCGCTCCGGCCCCGTCAGCCCGTTCTGATCACTTGGCCGGGAAGCGTCAGCCGCGCAGCAGGAGCCACTCCTGGAGTTCCACGATGTTGTCCTCGGGGTCCTTGAGGTGGGCGACGCGCATCCGGTCCGTCATGGGCGCGGGCCCGTGCACGAGGACGCCGCCGCGTCCGGTGACCTCTTCGCAGTAGGAGTCGAGATCGTCGACGCGCAGCACGACGAGCGAACGGTGGCCCGTCGCCGACTCGCCCAGCTCGCCGAGGACTTCGGCCATCATGGCCCGGTCCTGCAACGCGATCCCGGCGCCCCCGCCCGCGGGCGAGAACTTCTCGTAGGGCCCTTGCTCCGAGCCGGCCTGCGGCTTGAGCCCCAGCACATCGGCGTAGAACCGATAACACGCTCCGAAATCGGAGACCAGCAACCGCACCTGGGCAAGTTCCATGCCCTCATTTTACGTCGAACGTGTGATGGAGGGGCTGGAATTGAAACGCCCCTGGGGGCGCACGAAGTGTGCCCTTCAGGGGCGCGGGGAACTGCGCGACCAGCCACGACGAGAGCCGCACCCGGCAACGAACACGCACCATCAACGGCGCGTATCCGAACCGCCACACCCGGTCACCCCCAGCGGCCGGTCCGCCCCAACAGCAACGAAACCGCCGCCGTACCAGCCGTAGAGGTCCGCAGCACACTCCGCCCCAACCGATACGTCCCGGCCCCCGCCTCGCCGAACACCTTCAGCTCCTCCGGCGAGACCCCACCCTCGGGCCCCACCACGAGCACGATCTCCCCGTCGGACGGCAACGCCGCAGAGGCGAGCGCGGCGCTCACCCAGTCCCGGTCCTCGTGCAGCACCACGGCCAGGTCCGCCGAGGCGAGCAGCCGCGCCACCTCCTTCGTGGAGGCGAGCTCGGACACCTCCGGGAACCGGACCCGGCGCGACTGCTTGCCGGCCTCGCGCGCCGTCGCCCGCCACTTCCCGAGCGCCTTCACCCCGCGCTCGCCCCGCCACTGCGTGATGCACCGCGACGCGGCCCACGGCACGATCGCGTCGACCCCGGTCTCGGTCATCGTCTCGACGGCGAGCTCCCCGCGGTCCCCCTTGGGCAGCGCCTGCACCACGGTGATCCGGGGCCGCTCCTCGGCCTCGACCTGCACCGGCCCCGCCTCGACGACGAGCCGGTCCTTGCCCTCGCTGCTGACGACGACGGCCTCGGTCCAGGCGCCGAGCCCGTCGGTGAGAACGATCTCCTCGCCCGCCCGCAGCCGCTTCACGGAGACGGCGTGCCGCCCCTCGGACCCGTCGAGCACGTACGTACGGTCACCGGGGACCGGCCCCTCCACCACGAACACCGGCGCGGTCATGCCGCACCCCGCTGACCCGCCGCGGCGCGCGCGGCGTCGAGCTCCGCGGCGAGCACCTCGACGAGCTGCCCGGCGGGCAGCGCGCGGGCGAGCCGGTGGCCCTGCCCGGCCCAGAGCGCCATGCCCTGCGTGTCACCGGCCCGCGCGGCCGCCTTGCGCAGCGGCGCGGTCATGTGGTGGACCTGCGGGTACGCGGCGGGCGCGTACGGTCCGTGCTCGCGCAGGAACCGGTTGACGAGCCCGCGCGCGGGCCGCCCCGAGAAGGCGCGGGTCAGTTCGGTACGGGTGAACAACGGATCGGTCATGGCTTCCTTGTGCACGGTGGGCGCCCCGGATTCGGGAGCGACCAGGAACGCGGTGCCGAGCTGCGCGAGATCGGCGCCGGCGGTGAGGACGGCGGCGATCTGCGCGCCCCGCATGATGCCGCCGGTCGCGACGATCGGCAGCCGTACGGCCTCCCGGACCTGGGTGACCAGGGCCAGCAGGCCGATCCCGGCGCCGTCCGTCTCGGGGTTGTCGCGGTGGGTGCCCTGGTGTCCGCCGGCCTCGACGCCCTGGACGCATACGGCGTCGGCGGCGGCCTCCTGCGCGGCCTGCGCCTCCTCGACCGTGGTGACGGTGACGACGGTGCGGGTGCCGACGCGCTGGAGGGCGTGGACGACCTCGCGGGTGGGGCAGCCGAAGGTGAAGGAGACGACGGGGACGGGGTCGTCGCGGAGGATGGCGAGCTTGGCGTCGTAGCCGTCGTCGCGGCCGCCGTCGGGGTCGCCGAGCGGGGTCCGGTACCAGGTGGCCTCACCGGCGAGCTGGTGCCGGTAGACGTCGACCGCGGCGGGGTCGGCCACCTCGGGCTGCGGCATGAAGAGGTTGACGCCGAAGGGGCGCCCGGTGAGCCCCCGCACCTGCTTGATCTCCTGGTACATGCCGTCGGCCGTCTTGTACCCGGCGGCCAGGAAACCGAGCCCGCCCGCCTCGGACACGGCGGCGGCGAGCTCGGGACAGGAGGCGCCGCCCGCCATGGGGGCCTGCACGATCGGATGGGGGAAGAGATCGTTCAGCGCGGAGGACATACCGGCATCGTGCCATGTCGCCCCCGGCCGACCGAATCGCCCCGGCCCCGCACGAAAGGGGCCCGGGAACCAAACTCCCCGAACCCCTCCGAACACACCACGATCAGCGCTTCATCGCCGCTTTCGCAGCCGATCAGCACCCACGGAACGCGACCCGCTCAACGCCCGTTGAACGCGGCCCGCTCAACGCCCGTTGAACGCATCCTTCAACCGCGAGAACAACCCCTGCTGCCCCGGCTGGCTGTGCCTGCCCGGGGGACAACCCCCGGACCCCCGGCCGCACAAGCACCCCGGCCCCCGGCCCCCGGCCCCCGGCCCCCGACACACAGAACCCCGCGCGAGACACCCCGCGCGGGGAACGGCGAACCGGTCGGTCGGATCCGGATCAGCGCCCGTTGAACGCGTCCTTCAACCGCGAGAACAACCCCTGCTGCCCCGGCTGGAACTGGCCCGTGGGGCGTTCCTCGCCTCGGAGCTGGGCCAGTTCGCGGAGCAGGCGTTCCTGTTCGGGGTCGAGCTTCTGCGGGGTGGTGACCTCGACGTGCACGATGAGGTCGCCGCGGCCGCCGCCGCGCAGGTGCGTGACGCCGCGCCCGTGCAGCGGGATCGACTGGCCGGACTGGGTGCCGGGCCGGATGTCGATCTCCTCCATGCCGTCGAGCGTCTCCAGCGGCACCTTCGTGCCGAGGGCCGCCGCCGTCATCGGGATGGTGACCGTGCAGTGCAGGTCGTCGCCGCGCCGCTGGAAGGTCGGGTGCGGCAGCTCGTGGATCTCCACGTACAGGTCGCCGGCGGGGCCGCCGCCGGGGCCGACCTCGCCCTCGCCCGCGAGCTGGATCCGCGTGCCGTTGTCCACACCGGCCGGGATCTTCACCGTGAGCGTGCGGCGGGAACGGATGCGGCCGTCGCCCGCGCACTCGGGGCACGGGGTCGGGACCACGGTGCCGAAGCCCTGACACTGCGGACAGGGCCGCGAGGTCATGACCTGGCCCAGGAAGGACCGCGTGACCTGGGAGACCTCACCGCGGCCGCGGCACATGTCACAGGTCTGCGCGGACGTGCCGGGGGCCGCGCCCTCGCCGCTGCAGGTCGTACAGACGACGGCCGTGTCGACCTGGATGTCCTTGGTGGTGCCGAAGGCGGCCTCGTCCAGCTCGACCTCGAGCCGGATCATGGCGTCCTGGCCACGGCGCGTGCGCGAGCGCGGACCGCGCTGCGAGGCCGTGCCGAAGAACGCGTCCATGATGTCCGAGAAGTTGCCGAAGCCACCGGCTCCGAACCCGCCCGCGCCGCCTCCGCCGGACTGCGACAGGGGGTCGCCCCCCAGGTCGTAGACCTGCTTCTTCTGCGGGTCCGAGAGGACCTCGTAGGCGGCGTTGATCTCCTTGAAGCGCTCCTGCGTCTTCGGGTCCGGATTCACGTCCGGGTGAAGCTCGCGGGCCAGCCTCCGGAAGGCCTTCTTGATCTCGTCCTGGGAAGCGTCGCGGCGCACGCCGAGTACGGCGTAGTAGTCCGTGGCCACTTACGACTCCGCCAGGATCTGTCCGACGTAACGTGCCACTGCGCGTACTGCTCCCATCGTTCCCGGGTAATCCATGCGTGTCGGTCCGACGACACCGAGCTTGGCGACTGCCTCGCCGCCCGAACCGTAGCCGACCGACACGACGGACGTGGAGTTGAGTCCCTCGTGTGCGTTCTCATGACCGATCCGTACGGCCATGCCCGAATCCCCCACCTCGCCCAGCAACTTGAGGAGCACGACCTGCTCCTCGAGCGCCTCGAGGACGGGCCGGATGGTGAGGGGAAAGTCATGTCCGAAGCGAGTGAGATTGGCGGTGCCGCCGATCATCAGCCGCTCCTCGGACTCCTCGACGAGTGTCTCCAGAAGAGTGGAGAGCACCGCCGAGACCGTGCCGCGGTCCTCCGCCTCGAAGGCCTCCGGCAGATCCTGCACCAGCTGCGGCACGTCGGCGAACCGTCGTCCCGCCACCCGGCTGTTGAGCCGGGCCCGCAGGTCCGCGAGCGAGCTCTCGCCGAACGGCGCCGGGCAGTCGATCATCCGCTGCTCGACCCGGCCGGTGTCCGTGATCAGTACGAGCATGAGCCGGGCCGGCGCCAGCGAGAGCAGCTCGACGTGGCGCACCGTGGACCGGGTCAGGGACGGGTACTGGACGATCGCCACCTGCCGGGTGAGCTGCGCGAGCAGCCGCACCGTACGGCCGACGACGTCGTCGAGGTCGACGGCGCCCTCCAGGAAGTTCTGGACCGCGCGCCGCTCGGGCAGGGTCATCGGCTTGACGCTGGTGAGCTTGTCGACGAAGAGGCGGTACCCCTTGTCGGTCGGGATGCGGCCCGCGCTGGTGTGCGGCTGGGCGATGTATCCCTCGTCCTCCAGGGCGGCCATGTCGTTGCGCACCGTCGCCGGGGAGACCCCCAGCTGGTGGCGCTCGGTCAGCGCCTTGGAACCGACCGGCTCCTCGGTGCCGACGTAGTCCTGGACGATGGCGCGCAGCACCTCGAGCCTGCGTTCACTGAGCATCGGCGCACACCTCCAGCGACTTCCCGCTCGATCTCTGTCCCTGGGACGCTGTTGGCACTCGCTGCGGGCGAGTGCCAGTCGTCCCCGGGTCAGTGTACGGCCGGTGGGTACACCCCTAGCAAGGGCGCTAGCGTCGAGGTCATGGAACGTATCGACTGGGTGGGGACGGGTTGGGAGGAACTGGCCCCGCGCGTGGGCCGGGTCCGGCTGCCGGGCTGGGACTGCACGGCCGGTCTCGTCGCCGGGGACGGCGCGGCCCTGCTGATCGACACGGGATCCTCACTGCGTGAGGGCGCCCGGCTGCGCACGGACGTACGAGCGCTGCTCGGCCCGCACGCGCGCGTGACGCACATCGCGCTGACCCACCCCCATTTCGACCACGTCTTCGGCACGGCGGCGTTCTCGGGCGCCGAGGTGTACGGGGCGGTGGGCGTCGACACGCTCTTCGCCCAGGCACGCGCGCGTGAGGAACTGTGCACGGATGCCGTACGCAACGGGCTCGGACCCCATGAGGCGGCCGAGGCGACGGACGTGCTGGTCAGCCCGCAGCACCGGGTGTGCGGCGAGTGGACGCTCGACCTGGGCGGCGGGCTGCAGGTGCTGCTCGCGAACGTGGGACCCGCGCACAGCGGCCACGACCTGGCGGTGCTCGTCCCGGGCGCCCGCGAGATCGTCTTCTGCGGGGATCTCGTGGAGGAGTCGGGCGAGCCGCAGGCCGGGCCGGACGCGGCGCCCCGGCACTGGCCGGCGGCGCTCGACCGGCTCCTCGACCTGGGCGGGGACGACGCGGTGTACGTGCCCGGGCACGGTTCCGCGGTGAATGCCGAGTTTGTCCGGGCGCAGCGGGCGGCGCTGGCCGCGCGTTTCGGCGTGTCGTAGTCCTGGCCTGCCGGTTTCTCCTATCGTCGGCCGAATGCGCCAGTACAGCCCCGACCTGACCCCTCCGTGGAAGCGGAACACGCCGGCCCCCGAGGTTCCGGCCGAGCCCGATCTCGTCGTCGAGGAGGTCACGACGGGCTTCTGCGGGGCCGTGGTGCGGGTGGAGAAGACCGCGCAGGGGCCGACGGTGACGCTGGAGGACCGCTTCGGCAAGCACCGGGTGTTCCCGATGGAGCCGCGCGGGTTCCTCCTCGAAGGCAAGGTCGTGACGCTGGTCCGGCCGAGCGCGGGCGGTCCTGTGCGGCCCACGCGGACCGCCTCCGGCTCCGTCGCGGTGCCCGGGGCCCGTGCGCGCGTCGCCCGCGCGGGGCGCATCTACGTCGAGGGCAAGCACGACGCGGAGCTCATCGAACGGGTCTGGGGCGACGACCTGCGCGTCGAGGGGGTCGCGGTGGAGTTCCTGGAGGGCGTCGACGACCTCCCGGCGATCGTGGCGGAGTTCGACCCGGGGCCGGACGCGCGGCTCGGCGTACTCGTCGACCACCTCCTCCCGGGTACGAAGGAATGGCGCATCGCCCAGTCCGTCACCACCGAGCACGCCCTGATCGTCGGTCACCCCTACATCGACATCTGGGAAGCGGTGAAGCCGTCCTCGGTCGGCATCGAGGCGTGGCCACGGGTGCCGCGCGGTCAGGACTGGAAGACGGGCGTCTGCCGTGCGCTGGGCTGGAAGGTCGCCCACACGGGTGAGGCCTGGCAGCACATCCTGTCCCGCGTCCACACCTACAAGGACCTGGAACCTGCCCTCCTGGGCCGAGTGGAAGAACTGATCGACTTCGTCACAGCCCCCTGACCCGTCCCCCACCACAAAACCCGCTGCTGTCGTCCGCGGCGCCCCTGCCGAGCCCATCCCGCCTTTTCCCCAGCCCTTCTCCCACCCACCCGCCCCCTCCGGGGGCGCGTCGGCCCGGCACCCGGCCTCAGGCAGCCTTGGGCCCCTGGGACACGCGGAGCGTGTCTTCAGGGGCGCGGGGAACTGCGCGAGAAGCCCCACCGGGCGACACCCGGCGACGATCCTCAGCCCCCACGGCGGCGGCGCGACGGAGCCGCTGAAACGGGTACAGCCCCGCCGCCGCGCAGCGCGGCCGCGCACCGGTGCGGGCCCGCGCCGGGCCGACGGCCCAGTCGGCGTGAGCGGCCGGGCTCAGGACGCCCGGTCAGTCGACGAGGTCGCGGACCACCGCGTCGGCCAGAAGACGCCCCCGCAGGGTGAGCACCGCCCGCCCCGCCCCGAAGGACTCGGGGTCGAGGAGCCCGTCCGCCAGGAAGCGCCGCGCCGCGTCCGCCCCGGCGGGCTTCAGCAGATCGAGCGGGCAGCCGTCCTTGAGGCGCAGCTCGAGCAGGATCCGCTCGACCCGGCGGTCCTCGTCCGCGAGGACCTCACGCCCGGCCCCCGGCGACTTCCCGCCCGCCAGCGCCGCGGCATACGCCCCGGGATGCTTCACGTTCCACCACCGCACGCCCCCGACGTGCGAGTGCGCCCCGGGCCCGGCCCCCCACCAGTCGGCCCCCCGCCAGTACAGCTCGTTGTGCAGGCACCGCCCGGCCTCGGAGGTGGCCCAGTTCGACACCTCGTACCAGTCGAACCCGGCCCCCGCCAGCATCTCCTCGGCGATCAGGTACCGGTCCGCGTGCACGTCGTCGTCGGTCATGGGCACCTCCCCGCGCCGGATCCGCCGCGCGAGCTGCGTGCCCTCCTCGACGATGAGCGCGTAGGCGGAGACGTGGTCGGGCCCGGCGCCGATCGCGGCGTCCAGCGAGGCCCGCCAGTCGTCGTCGCTCTCGCCCGGGGTGCCGTAGATCAGGTCCAGGTTGACGTGGTCGAACCCGGCCGCCCGCGCCTCGGCGACGCAGGCCTCGGGCCGTCCGGGCGTGTGCGTACGGTCGAGGATCTTGAGGACGTGCTGCTTGGCGCTCTGCATGCCGAACGAGATCCGGTTGAATCCCCCGTCCCGCAGCTCGGCGAGATACGCGGCGTCGACGGACTCCGGGTTGGCCTCGGTGGTCACCTCGGCGTCGTCCGCGAGCCCGAACTCGTCCCGCACCGCCCCCAGCATCCGTACGAGATCACCGGCGGCGAGCAGTGTGGGCGTACCGCCGCCGACGAACACGGTCCGCACGGGACGCGGGTCGTCCCCGAGCACCTTCCGGGCGAGGCGCACCTCGTCGATCAGGGTGTCCGCGTAGTTGTCCCGGGAGGCGAGGACCCCGCCGGTGCCGCGCAGCTCGGTCGCCGTGTACGTGTTGAAGTCGCAGTAGCCGCAGCGCGTGGCGCAGTACGGGACGTGCAGGTAGAACCCGAGCGGCCGCTCGGCGGAACCGGCCAGGGCGGAGGCGGGCAGCGACCCGTCGTCGGGCACGGGCTCACCATCGGGAAGTGCGGAAGGCATGCCCCCATTGTCCAGCCTCCGCGCCGTTTCCCCGCCGCGCTCACTGCGCCTGGAGCACCAGCAGGGCCAGGTCGTCGTCCGGGGGGCTGTCGGCGAAGGCGTGGACGAGGCGGCGGATGCGTTCGGCGAGGAGGGGGGCGGTGAGGCCGGCGCAGCCGGTGAGGGCGTGGGCGAGGCCTTCGCCGTCGTCGAACTGGCGGGGGCCGTTGCGGCGCTCGGTGACGCCGTCGGTGACGCACAGCAGGGTGTCGCCGGAGGCCATCTCGAAGGTGTCGCTGGTGTAGTCGGGGTCGTCGACGACGCCGAGGAGGACCTGGGGCGTGGCGACGGTCCGTACGTCGCCGCCGGGCCGCATGAGCAGGGGCAGCGGGTGTCCGGCGCTGGCCAGGGTGCAGTGGACGGCGGTGCCGTCGGCGGTGGGGGTGAGCTCTCCGTAGAGGAGGGAGAGGAAGCGGGAGGTGGAGCCCTCGGGCGGGACGCCCTGGCCGCCGGCGGCGGCGATGGCGCGGGCGGCGGCGTCGGCGGCCTCGGTGGCGTCGTCGAGGAGCAGCCGGTTGAGCCGGTCGAGGACCTTGGCGACGGGGTAGCCCTCGCGGGCGAGGAGGCGGAGCCAGGGGCGGGCGAGGCCGATGACGACGGCGGCCTCGGGGCCCTTGCCCTGGACGTCGCCGAGGGCGAAGCACCAGCGGCCGTCACCGGCGGGGAAGACGTCGTAGAAGTCGCCGCCGGGGCCGCCCGCCTCCTTCGGCTCGTAGACGATGGCGTGCTCCATGCCGGGGATGTCGGCGACGACGCTGGGCAGCAGGCCGCGCTGGAGGATGCGGCTGATGGTGGCCTGCCGGGTGTAGCGGCGGGCGGCGCTGACGGCGAGGGCGACGCGGCGGCTGAAGTCCTCGACGAGTCCGGTGACCTCGTCGGGGAAGTGCTCCAGGCCGGAGCGGCCGATGAGGAGGATGCCGAGGGTGCGGCCGCCGGCGCTGAGCCGGTAGGCGAGGGCGGAGCCGCTGCCGCCGGCCGCGCCGGGCCAGGGCACGGGGACGGCGGCGGAGCGGGCGGCGTCGGGCAGCCGGGGCGGTTCCTTGGCGAGGATCCGGGTGAGGTCCTCGATGCGGCTCTCGTGGGTGTGCCAGACGCGGGCGAGGCGCGGGGCGGGGTGCGGGTCGGTGGAGCGGCCGGCGGGGTCGGCGGTGAGCGGGTCGCCGGGCAGGCCGCGCCCTTCCTCGTCGTAGAACCAGACGGCGCACCAGTCGGCGAGGCGGGGGACGAGGAGCTGGCCGACGATCGCGGCGACCATGTCCTCGTCGAGCTGGCCGGCGAGCAGGTCGGAGGCCTCGGCGAGGAAGGCGAGCGCGCCGCGGTTGATCCAGTCCTCGTCCTGCGGGGCGCGCACGGGCTGGGCCGGGAGGGGTTCGGCGGCGCGCAGGCCGCGCCGGTCGGGGCGGGCGGCGGGCTGTCCCGCGGTGCCGTCGGGGCCGGTGTCGGTGCCGTCGGCGGGCAGTCGCGCCCAGACGGTCTTGGTGCCGGGCCGGTAGGTGATGCCCCAGGCGTCGGCGAGGGACGCGACGAGCTGGAGGCCGCGCCCGTACTCGGGGGTCTCGGGGGTGCGGCAGACGCGGTCGGTGCGGACGGCGCGGGTGGGGTGGTGGTCGGTGACCTCGACGACGAGGCCCGCGGGGTCGTCGGGGGTGGGCCCTTCCCGGCGGCACACGAGGTCGACGCCGGTGCCGGCGTGCACGACGGCGTTGGTGACGAGTTCGCTGACGACGACGACCGCGTCGTCGGCGAGCCGGTCGCCGACGGGGGCGGCGGGCCGGGGTGCGGCGGTCCAGTCGGCGAACGCGGCCCGGACGAAGCGGCGGGCGGCGGCGGGCGCCAGCGGGTTCCCCGGCAGCGAGGTGCGGACCTCGTCGGGGCGGCCGGGCGCGTCCCCGGTGCAGAAGGCGGTTTCCCGCTGAGTCTCCCGCTGAAGAGGAATGGACCCCACTGTTCGGCTCCTGAGCTTTTCGGGCGTGGACGCCTCAGGCGACAGGAACAGAGTGACAGACCGGGCCCGCTCATAAGCGGCGAGTCACCGAACCGGTCCGCGACGGGTGAGAAGAGTGGTATGCGGACATTGTTCAGGGAGGGCCGGGGGAACCCGGCCCTCCCTGGTCGGCGACCGGGCGGGCTCAGCCCTCGCGGGTGCCCGCGTACATCTCGTCGAGCAGTTCCTTGTACTCGCGCTCGACGACCGGCCGCTTGAGCTTGAGGCTCGGGGTCAGCTCGCCGTGCTCGATGTCCAGGTCGCGCGGCAGCAGCTTGAACTTCTTGACGGTCTGCCAGCGCTGCAGGCCCTCGTTGAGCTCCTTCACGTAGCCCTCGACGAGCTGGACGGTGGCGGGTGCGGCGACGACCTCCGCGTAGGTCTTGCCGCCCAGGCCGTTCTCCTTCGCCCACTCCAGGATCGCCGGCTCGTCGAGCGCGATGAGGGCGGTGCAGAAGTTCCGGTCGGCGCCGTGCACCAGGATGTTGGACACGTACGGGCAGACGGCCTTGAACTGGCCCTCGACCTCGGCGGGCGCGATGTACTTGCCGCCGGACGTCTTGATGAGGTCCTTCTTGCGGTCGGTGATCTTCAGGTAGCCGTCGACGGACAGCTCGCCGATGTCGCCGGTGTGGAACCAGCCGTCGGACTCCAGGACCTCGGCCGTCTTGTCGGGCAGCCCGTGGTAGCCCTCCATGATGCCGGGGCCGCGCAGCAGGATCTCGCCGTCGTCGGCGATGCGCACCTCGGTGCCGGGCAGCGGCTTGCCGACGGTGCCGGTGCGGTAGGCCTCGCCCGGGTTCACGAAGGAGGCGGCGGAGGACTCGGTGAGGCCGTAGCCCTCCAGGATGTGCACGCCGGCGCCGGCGAAGAAGTAGCCGATCTCGGGCGCGAGCGCGGCCGAGCCGGAGATGCAGGCGCGCAGCCGGCCGCCGAACGCCTCGCGCAGCTTGCTGTAGACGAGCGCGTCGGCGACCTTGTGCTTGGAGGCGAGGCCGAACGGCGCGGAGGCGACGCCGGTGCGCCGGAAGTTGTCCTGGGTGACCTTCGCGTACTCGCGGGCGACGCCCGCCGCCCACTGGAAGATCTTGAACTTGGCGTTGCCGCCGGCCCGGGCCTTGGCCGCGACCCCGTTGTAGACCTTCTCGAAGATGCGCGGCACGGCGGCCATGTAGGTCGGCTGGACGACCGGCAGGTTCTCGATGATCTTGTCGACGCGGCCGTCGACGGCCGTGACGTGCCCGACCTCGATCTGGCCGCTGGTCAGCACCTTGCCGAAGACGTGGGCGAGCGGCAGCCACAGGTACTGCACGTCGTCCGTGCCGATCAGGCCGGTCGCGGCGATCGCCTTCGCCATGTACGACCAGTTGTCGTGCGGCAGGCGCACGCCCTTGGGGCGGCCGGTGGTGCCGGAGGTGTAGATGAGGGTGGCGAGCTGGTCCTTGTCGATGGCGCCGACGCGCTCCTTGACGACCTGCGGGTTCTTCTCCAGGTAGGCGGCGCCGCGCGCCTCCAGGTCGTCGAGGGTGAGCAGCCAGCCGTCGGGGTCGGCGGCGTCCGGCTCGACGCCGGTCGCGTCGATGACGACGACGTGGGCGAGCTCGGGCAGCTCGGCGCGCCGCTCGCGGGCCTTGGCGAGCTGCGCGGCGTCCTCGGCGACGAGCACCTTCGACTCGGAGTCGGAGAGGATGAACGCCGACTCCTCGGCGTTCGTCTGCGGGTACACGGTCGTGGTCGCCGCGCCCGCGCACATGATGCCGAGGTCCACGAGGATCCACTCGACGCGGGTCGAGGAGGCGAGGGCGACGCGCTGCTCGGGCTGCACGCCGAGCTCGACGAGGCCCGCCGCGACGGCGTAGACGCGCTGCGCGGCCTGGCCCCAGCTGAGCGACTTCCATTCGTCGGGGCCCTCGCCGGACGCCGATGGCACCGGATAGCGGTAGGCCTCGGCATCGGGCGTCGCGGTCACGCGCTCCAGGAAGAGGGCCGCCACGGACGGCGGCCGGTTCTCGATCAGGGTCTGTGTGTCGCTCACGACGTCCTCCGGGGCCCGCGACAGCGCGGCTTGTTTAACTGGCGAGTAACCATCGAGCAGTGATCAGGGTAAGGCGCACTCGCCCGGCGCGTAAGAGGCTCCGGCCTTGAACTTCCGCGGGTTGCACCCGGTCGGCGCCCCGTCCGTCCCGGATCGCACACGGCTTTCACACGCGCTTTCCGGCGCGCGCACGCAAAAGCGGCGGGCCCGGCACGCACACCGCGCACCGGGCCCGCCGCGAGAACACGGACGACGGGGGCTACTTCTTGGCCTTGCCGCCGCTCTCGTCGCTGGACAGCACCGCGATGAAGGCCTCCTGCGGGACCTCCACGGAGCCGACCATCTTCATCCGCTTCTTGCCTTCCTTCTGCTTCTCCAGCAGCTTCCGCTTACGGGAGATGTCACCGCCGTAGCACTTGGCGAGGACGTCCTTGCGGATGGCGCGGATCGTCTCGCGGGCGATGACCCGGGAGCCGATGGCGGCCTGGATGGGCACCTCGAAGGCCTGGCGGGGGATGAGCTCGCGCAGCTTGGCGACGAGCCGCACGCCGTACGCGTAGGCCGCGTCCCGGTGCGTGATCGCGGAGAAGGCGTCGACCTTGTCGCCGTGGAGCAGGATGTCGACCTTCACCAGGTTGGCCGTCTGCTCGCCCGTGGGCTCGTAGTCGAGGGACGCGTAGCCGCGCGTCTTGGACTTCAGCTGGTCGAAGAAGTCGAAGACGATCTCGGCGAGGGGCAGCGTGTACCGGATCTCGACCCGGTCCTCCGACAGGTAGTCCATGCCGAGGAGCACGCCGCGCCGGGTCTGGCACAGCTCCATGATCGAGCCGATGAACTCGGACGGCGCGAGGATGGTGGCCCGCACGACCGGCTCGTAGACCTTGTCGATCTTCCCCTCGGGGAACTCGCTCGGGTTGGTGACGACGTGCTCGCTGCCGTCCTCCATGTCGACGCGGTACACCACGTTCGGCGCCGTGGCGATGAGGTCGAGGCCGAACTCGCGCTCCAGCCGCTCACGGATCACGTCGAGGTGCAGCAGGCCGAGGAAGCCGACGCGGAAACCGAAGCCGAGCGCGGCCGAGGTCTCCGGCTCGTAGACGAGCGCCGCGTCGTTGAGCTGCAGCTTGTCGAGGGCGTCACGCAGCTCGGGGTAGTCCGAGCCGTCCAGCGGATACAGACCCGAGAAGACCATCGGCTTCGGGTCCTTGTAGCCGCCCAGCGCCTCGGTCGCCCCGTTGTGCAGGGAGGTGATCGTGTCACCGACCTTGGACTGGCGGACGTCCTTCACGCCGGTGATGAGGTAGCCCACCTCACCGACGCCGAGACCGTCGGCCGCGAGCATCTCCGGCGAGTTCGTCCCGATCTCGAGGAGCTCGTGCGTCGCGCCGGTCGACATCATCCGGATGCGCTCACGCTTGTTGAGCTGACCGTCGACGACTCGTACGTACGTGACGACGCCGCGGTAGGAGTCGTAGACCGAGTCGAAGATCATCGCGCGGGCGGGGGCGTCCTTGACGCCGACCGGGGCCGGGATCTGCTCCACGACACGGTCGAGCAGCGCCTCGACGCCCATGCCGGTCTTCGCGGAGACCTTGAGGACCTCCTCGGGGTCGCAACCGATGAGGTTGGCGAGCTCCTCGGAGAACTTCTCGGGCTGCGCGGCCGGCAGGTCGATCTTGTTGAGCACCGGGATGATCTTGAGGTCGTTCTCCATCGCCAGGTACAGGTTGGCGAGGGTCTGGGCCTCGATGCCCTGGGCGGCGTCGACCAGCAGGATCGTCCCCTCGCACGCGGCGAGCGAGCGCGAGACCTCGTACGTGAAGTCCACGTGGCCCGGGGTGTCGATCATGTTGAGGATGTGCGTGTCGGTCTTGTCGTGGGTGGGAGCCCACGGCAAACGCACCGCCTGGGACTTGATCGTGATGCCGCGCTCGCGCTCGATGTCCATCCGGTCGAGGTACTGAGCACGCATCTGCCGCTGCTCGACCACTCCGGTCAGCTGGAGCATCCGGTCGGCGAGCGTGGACTTGCCGTGGTCGATGTGCGCGATGATGCAGAAATTGCGGATCAGAGCCGGGTCGGTACGGCTCGGCTCGGGCACATTGTTAGGGGTCGCGGGCACGCAGGGTCCTGTCTCTTGAGGCGCCTTGTCCTCAGGTCGGCCTCGGTTGGGATCGTCACGTAGCTTCCATGGTCCCATGGCGGCGGGACTGCGCCCGGTTTGGGCCGCTCGGAGGACGACTGGTACCGTGGGCAGCTGTGTCTCATGCCCTCTCAGCGCGAGGCACACACTCAGTGAAAATCACCGGTACGGGACCTTCACCGGCCCCGTGCCTGAACCTGCAAAGGCTCATTTCGTGGCGAACATCAAGTCCCAGATCAAGCGGATCAAGACCAACGAGAAGGCTCGGCTGCGCAACAAGGCCGTCAAGTCCTCCCTGAAGACCGCGATCCGCAAGGCCCGTGAGGCTGCTGCCGCGGGTGACGTCGAGAAGGCCACCGTCGCCGCGCGCGAGGCTTCGCGCAAGCTCGACAAGGCCGTCTCGAAGGGCGTCATCCACAAGAACCAGGCTGCCAACAAGAAGTCGGCCCTGGCTTCCCAGGTCGCGTCCCTCAAGGGCTGAACCTTCGACTGATCTGACGCCGGAAGGACCCGGGCGGGCCCTCTCTCATCCGCCCCCGACCGGCCCCCGAGCCCACACGCGGCCTGCGTTCGCCACGCGGGTGTGGGCTCAACCTCAGAGCTTGCCCCGAGTGCCCCCGTCTCCGACAGGAACGGGGGCACTCGGCATTTCCCCCCTTCAAGCCCGTCCGGCGTTTGAGGACGAGGCCGAAGGCCGACAGGGGGGTCTGGGGGCGCAGCCCCCAGGGACGGGACGGGAAGGGGCGGCGGGGGCGACCTCCCCGACCCCGGCCACGACGAACCCGCAGGCTACGCGGCGACAGAACGGCCGAACGAAGCACGCGGCGCCGGCCGGACCCTACCCCCGAGCCCGAGCGGCCCGAGCAACAGCCACGACGGCCTTCTCCAAGGCGTACCCGGGATCGTCCCCGCCCCCCTTGACCCCCGCATCGGCCTCCGCCACAGCCCGCAACGCGGCAGCGACCCCGTCCGGAGTCCACCCCCGCATCTGCTGCCGCACCCGATCGATCTTCCAGGGCGGCATCCCCAGCTCCCGCGCCAGATCCGCGGGCCGCCCACCCCGCGCGGACGACAGCTTCCCGATCGCCCGCACCCCCTGGGCCAGCGCGCTGGTGATCATCACGGGCGCGACCCCGGTCGCGAGCGACCACCGCAACGCCTCCAGGGCCTCGGCCGCCCGCCCTTCCACGGCTCGGTCGGCCACGGTGAAGCTGGACGCCTCGGCCCGCCCCGTGTAGTACCGCCCGACGACGGCCTCGTCGATGGTGCCCTCGACGTCGGCCCCCAACTGCGTGACGGCGGAGGCCAGCTCGCGCAGGTCGCTGCCGATCGCGTCGACGAGCGCCTGGCAGGCTTCCGGTGTCGCGGACCGCCCGAGCGCCCGGAACTCCGCGCGCACGAACGCCAGCCGGTCCGCCGGCTTCGTCATCTTCGGGCAGGCGACCTCCCGGGCCCCCGCCTTGCGCGCCGCGTCGAGCAGCCCCTTGCCCTTGGCGCCGCCCGCGTGCAGCAGGACGAGCGTGATCTCCTCGGCGGGCGAACCGATGTACGCCTTCACGTCCTTGACCGTGTCCGCCGACAGGTCCTGCGCATTGCGTACGACGACGACCTTGCGCTCGGCGAACAGCGACGGGCTCGTCAGCTCGGCCAGCGTGCCGGGCTGCAGCTGGTCGGGGGTGAGGTCGCGCACGTCGGTGTCGGCATCGGCCGCGCGCGCGGCGGCGACCACCTGCTGCACCGCGCGGTCGAGCAGCAGGTCCTCCTGGCCCACCGCGACGGTGAGCGGAGCGAGCGGATCGTCGTTTGCAGTCTTCCTGGCCATCGCGGTCAAGCATCCCACGGGCCACTGACAGCCCGGCCCGACCGCGCGACCTGCCGCCGCGGAGGGAAACCCCATCAGAGACCCGGCACAGAACCGGCACAAGGAAACCAGCCGGACGGGACCGACAGCAGAGCCCCGGCCGACCGGGATCGGCCGAAGGAAACCGGCGGAAGTGCCCCCGCTGAAGAGCCCGGGTCGAGGAAACCCGGCAGCAGGAAACCGACGGACGGCCTACGGCTCCTCGCGCCAGCCGTCCCACTCCCCGGCGAACGCGTCCAGCGCCGCCGCGTCCAGCACCTCGTCCGGGTCCTCGACGACGAGGAGCCACTGCGCGTCCTCCGCGTCGTCCTCCCCGGCCAGCGCGTCCCGTACGAGCTGCGGCTCCTCGGTGATGCCGAAGCGCTCCCCGAGCGCCTCGGCGGCCTCCTCCGCGGCGTCGCGGTCCGGCAGCACCAGTACGTGTCTCACATCGCTCACGGCACCATCTTCGGACACGCGCGCGACACGGCCCGCACCGGGCGGCCCGGGTCAGCCCTTGGGCACGACGGTCAGCCCTTGGGCACGACCTGGATGTCCAGCTCGATCTTCACGCTGGTCCCGACGGCGGCGATGCCGCGCGCGAGCATGGTCTGCCAGCTGATGGTGAAGTCGTCGCGGTGCAGTTCGGCGGTGGCGCGGCAGGCGGCGCGGGTCTCGCCCTCCATGCCGTTGCCCAGGCCCAGGTACTCGGCGTCGAGCGTGACGGTGCGGGTCACGCCGTGCAGCGAGAGCGCGCCGGTGATCGCCCAGCGACTGCCGCCCTTGTGCGTGAACTTGTCGCTGTAGAACTCGAGCGTCGGGAACCGTCCGACGTCCAGGAAGTCGGCCGATCTGAGGTGGTCGTCACGCATCTGCACGTTCGTGTCGATGGACGCGGCGTCGATGACGACGTGCATCGCGGACTGCTCGACGCGCTCGGCGACGCGCAGCACGCCCGCGAAGGTGTTGAACCGGCCGTGGATCCGGGCGAGTCCGATGTGCCGCGCGGTGAACGCGATCGAGGAGTGCATCGGCTCGATCTCCCAGTCGCCCGCGTCGGGCAGCTGCGGCGGCTGCGCGACCTGGAGCATGACGTCGCCGACAGACGCGTGCCCGCTCTCGCCGACGCTGGCGTTGCCGTGGAACGGCGTGTAGCCGTCGGCGGTCACCGCGAGCTTGTAATCACCGGCGGGCACCGTGGCCATGAACGAACCGAACGGGTCCGTGCCGCCCGTGACCACCTGCCGCCCCATGGCGTCGTTGACGACGAGTTCGGCGGTGCGGATCGGCTCGTTGACGGGATCGAGGACCCGGCAGCTCAACATCCCCGCGCTGGGTGGCACCACCATGTCCGCCAGGGGATTGGGCCGTTGCGCCCGGTTCGTACGGTTTCCCAGCCAGCGGCCGAACATGAACTACCTACCCCAGTGCGTCTTGACAACAGTAGTTGCTAGATGAACGAAGAAGCATTCGACCATCGTTGCGGCTTTCGAGGCAACACGAGCCCACAACGCGGGAATCGCAGAGAAGGCGACCGAGAGCCCGAATTACCTACTCCGGTTAGCGTTTCGCCAGCTCAGCGGCATTTTTACTCACCGGTAGCAACTGCTTGTGCACATTCAGCGAAACTTCGAGCGCCCCGCTCCGGAGCCCCCTCACAGCGGGCTCCGGATCAACCACGGATGGCAACACCTCCACCTCGGCCCCTCGCCCCGGCCCCCTCCCCCCACCTGTTCGGGGTCCGATACACGCCACGTTGCGGTACAACCGACCTCAGGCATCGACTCGACCCGGGGGGGGAAGGCACATGGGGCGCAGGCTGCTCGGCTTCGCGATCGTGTGGGCGGGGTTCTACGGGGCGATGGCTCTCGGGGCCGTGCCGGGTTCGGCGACCGCCGAGGATCGGCTGATGGGCTTCCTCGTGTCGCTCCCTGCCTGGGGTTACATCGGCCTCCGCGTGCGGCGCGAGATTCTCAGGGCCCGGGAGACCGTGAAGCCTCAGCATCGACCTGATGAGCGATGAGCCCTGGGAGCCCAAGAACCCGGACCACCGGCGATCAGCGATCAGCGACGCGCCACCCCGAGCCTCACCCCTGCCCTCCCTGCACCCCCGTCTCCCCCGTCTCCCCCGACCACCGCGACCGCCCCGTCCCGGTCCGTCCGCAGGACCGTCGCCCCCTGTCCCCGCAGCGCCGCGAGGGTGCGCGGCGCCGGATGTCCGTACGTGTTGTCCGCCCCTACGGAGATCAGCGCGAGCCGGGGCGCCACCGTCCGCAGCAGCCCCGGGTCCTGGTACGCCGAGCCGTGATGCGCGACCTTCAGCACGTCCACCCGGGACAACGCGGCCCCGCCGGTGGCCCGCAGCAGCGCCCGCTGGGCCGCCGGTTCGAGATCGCCGAGCAGCAGCAGTCTCAGCCCCGCCGTCCGCACGAGCAGCGTCACGCTCGCGTCGTTCGGCCCGTCCGGCACGGGAGCCGGCACCGCCGCCGTACCGCCCGGCGGCCACAGCACCTGCCAGTCGAGGGGACCCGCGCGCCGCCGCTCCCCCGCCGCCGCCCGGCCCACCGGCACCCCGTACCGCGCCGCGACCCTCCGCACGAACGCCGCCTGGTCCTCCGGCTCCCCGAACCCCGTCGTCTCGACCGCCCCCACCTCCCGCCCGCGCAACACCCCCGCCAGACCCGCCACATGATCGGCGTGGAAGTGGGTGAGCAGCACCAGAGGGATCCGGGTGATGCCGAGGGAGCGCAGGCACCGGTCCACCGGCAGGGGGTCGGGGCCCGCGTCGATCACGACCCCGGTGGCCGGCCCGGCGGCGAGCACCAGGGCGTCGCCCTGTCCCACGTCGCACATGACGAGCCGCCATCCCGGCGGGGGCCAGCCCGTGAGCACCCGGGTCACCGGCGGTGGCTGGACGACGAACAGCACCAGCAGCACCGCGCAACCCCCCAGCATCCAGGGCGACCTGAACGCTCTTCGGCCCAGCCCGATCAGTACCGCCGTGGCGAGGGCGAGCAGGGCGCCGCCGCGCCAGCCGTCCGGCCAGTCGATGCCGCTGCCCGGCAGTGCGGCGCCGGTCCGCGCGATGTCCGCGATCCAGCCGGCGGGCCACCCCGCGCACCAGGCCAGGACCTTCGCGAAGGGCATCGCCCACGGTGCCGTCGCCAGCGCCGCGAACCCGAGCACGGTGGCGGGTGCGACGGCGAACTCCGCGAGCAGATTGCACGGCACCGCCACCAGGCTCACCCGCGCCGCGAGCACCGCCACCACAGGTGCGCACACGGCCTGTGCCGCCGCGGCCGCCCCGAGCGCCTCCGCGATCCGCGGCGGCACCCCGCGCGCGGTGAGGGCCACGCTCCAGCGCGGTGCCACCGTGAGGAGGGCGCCGGTCGCGAGGACGGAGAGCAGGAATCCGTAACTCCGGGCCAGCCACGGGTCGTAGAGGACCAGCAGCAGAACGGCCGTGGCCAGCGCGGGGATCAGGGATCTGCGCCGCCCTGTGGCGATGGCGAGCAGGGCGATCAGTCCGCAGGACGCGGCCCGCAGCACGCTCGGCTCGGGCCGGCACACCACGACGAAGCCCAGGGTGAGTGCCCCGCCGAGTGCGGCCGTGCTGCGCAGCGGCAGCCCGATCCGGGGTGCGAGCCCGCGCCGTTCGGCGCGCTGCGCGGTGCCGGGCGGGCCGATCAGCAAGGCCAGGAGGATGGTGAAGTTGGCGCCGCTGACGGCCATGAGGTGCAGCAGGTCGGTCTCCCGGAACGCCGCGTGGAGCTCCGGGCCGACGCGGGCCGTGTCGCCGACGACGAGTCCGGGCAGCAGCGCCCGCGCGTCCTGCGGCAGCCCGTCCGTCGCCTCGCGCAGCCCCGCACGCAGGGCCCCGGCCAGGCGCTGCGCCCGGCTCGGCGGGCCGACGGTCTGCGGAGGGTCGTCCTTCCCGACCCGCAGCACGGCCGCGATCCGGTCGCCGTCGACGGCAGGTGGAGCGAGTCTGCCCTCGACACGGAGCCGGGTGGTCGGCAGAAGGGACAGCCAGCGGTCGCGGGCGGTCGGCGAGCCGTCGACGATGATCAGGACCGGGGTGCGGCCGCGTGTCCGGGCGCCGTCCGCCTCGGTCAGCTCCCTCACGTCGGCCTCGATCAGTACCGCGGAGGGTGTCGTGCGGTCACCGCTGACCCGGGGCCGGGTGAGCCGCGCGTCACCGGTGAGTTCCACCTCGGCCCGTACGGTGGCGTGCCGCTCGGCGAGACCCGGTACGGGGCCCCTGCGCGATTCGGCTCCGTGCAGGCCGGCCGAGATCGCCGACGCGGCGACGCACAGCAGCAGCGCGGCCGCGGACGGACTCCGCCAACGGGCCGCTGTCTGCTGCCCCGTGCCGGTACCCGCACCGGCTCCGGTGTCGCCGCCCCGGGCCACGATCAGCAGCGCCATCCCGACGGCGAGGCAGGCGCCCGCGGTGAGCGCCGTGGCCGCGGCCGGTGTCGTGAGGGCCACCGCCGCGGTCGCCCAGGCCGCGAGCGCGGGCGGCACCAGCCGCAGATCGGTGTGCCGCGGCTCCCTCGGCGTCTCCGCCTCCTCCCGCTCCCCCGTGGTCGTCATGGCCGCACGAGATTCTGCAGGTCCTCGAAGCGGCGGTCGCCGATGCCGTTCACTTCGCGGAGTTCGTCCACGGAGCGGAAACCGCCGTGCTCCGTGCGGTAGTCGACGATGTGCTGGGCCAGGACGGGGCCGACGCCCGGCAGCGTTTCGAGTTGCTCGACGGTCGCCGTGTTGAGGCCCAAGGGAGCCGCGGGCAGACCTCCCGTACCGGTGGTCGGGGGCCCTGGAGGGGCGCCGGTCGCCGGTGCTCCGACCAGGATCTGTTCCCCGTCGATGAGCAGCCGCGCCTGGTTCAGCCCCGCCGTGTCCGTGCCGGGACGCACCCCGCCGGCGGCCCGCAGCGCGTCTGCGACCCGGGACCCGGCGGGCAGTCGGCGGAGCCCGGGGTGGCGCACCTTGCCGCTGACGTCCACGACGATCCCTGCGCCGCCCACCGCCGAGGGGACGGGCGAGGCTGGAGCGCCGAACGCCTCCCTCCCGTCCCCCGTGTTCTTCTCGTCCCCCGCGAATCCCGCCTCGGGACCCACCGCACGCACCGCCTGCGGGGGTCGCACCGGCTGGGTGCGGCCGGTCCAGAAGTGCGGCACGGCGAAGAGAGCCATGACGGCGACGAGCAGGACGAGGGCCACGGCGCCGCGGCGCTCGATCCCGCAGCGCGTCTGCATCCACAGCGGGAGGCGGTCCCGTACGGCGAGGGCGGCCCGGGTCCGCCAGAGCCCGGCGGCGGGCTGTGGCTCGGGCGGCGGATCCGGAGCGGGCACGGGTTCAGGAACGGCTTCGGGCACCCCTGGCGAAGGCGGAACAGACTCCCCCACAGGCACAGGCACAGGCACCCGCTCGGGCACAGGCACAGGCGCCCGCTCGGGCACAGGCACCGGCCCAGGCGCCGGCCGCGCGGTCGGTGTCGCCGTGGTCGCCGCACCCGGCGCGAACAACGCATGGGCCCGTGTCCGCTCGGCCGCGACGCGGCGGTGCCGGGCGTGCCGGCGCCGCGCCCCGTCACGGTGTCGTGCGCGGCTGTCGGACGTGGGCGCGCGCCCGGGTCCGCTGGTCGTACGGGCTGTCCTGGTCAGTGATCGAAGTGCCATGCCACGAGACGGTAGGCACGGCCACACGACGAAGTGGATCTTGCTCAATTCCCGGGGACGACCCGGCGATTGTGGATAACTCCGTCACCCACACGCGCCCCACCACAACCACGGGCCACGCACACCCCTGAGATCACGTCACACCCGCCTGGGACCGCGCCCCGCCCCTGGAATCTCTGCACACCCACCTGGCGCCGCGCCGCACCCGCCCGGGATCACGTCACTCCCGAGGCGAGACGACCGCCCCGAGCAGCCCCGGCCCGGTGTGCGCCCCGATGACCGCCCCGACCTCGCTGACGTGCAGCTCGGCGAGCCCCGGCACCCGCTCCCGCAGCCACGCGGCGAGCGCCTCGGCCCGCTCGGGTGCGGCGAGATGGTGGACGGCGATGTCGACCTGTCCGTTGCCGGCGCGTTCGGCGACGATCTCCTGCAGCCGGGCGATGGCCTTCGACGCGGTGCGCACCTTCTCGAGGAGTTCGATGCGGCCGCCGTCGAGCTGGAGCAGCGGCTTGACGGCGAGGGCGGAGCCGAAGAGGGCCTGGGCGGCGCCGATGCGGCCGCCCCGGCGCAGGTAGTCGAGGGTGTCGACGTAGAAGTAGGCGGAGGTGCCGGAGGCCCGCTTCTCGGCGGCGAGGACGGCTTCGTCGATGCTGCCGCCGGCGTCGGCGGTCTCGGCGGCGCTGAGGGCGCAGAAGCCGAGGGCCATGGCGACCATGCCGGTGTCGACGACGCGGACGGGCACGGGGGCCTCGCGTGCGGCGAGCACGGCCGCGTCGTAGGTTCCGGAGAACTCGGACGAGAGGTGGAGCGAGACGATGCCGGTGGCGCCGGATTCGGCGACCTTGCGGTAGGTCTCGGCGAACAGTTCCGGGCTGGGTCTCGACGTCGTCACCGGGCGACGCTTCTGGAGCGCTTCGGCGAGCGAGCGGGCGGAGATCTCGGTGCCCTCTTCGAGTGCTCGGTCGCCCAGGACCACGGTCAGCGGAACCGCCGTGATGCCGTGGCGCTCCATCGTCAGGTGCGGCAGGTAGGCCGTGGAATCGGTGACGATCGCGACATGGCGGGACATGCTCCGGAGATTACCCGCCGGGGGTCGTGCACGGCAGCCCGGCCCCCGTGCGGGGGCGGGTGATCAGGTGGTGCTCTCGGGGCGGGGCTTCTTCTGCCACGGGTAGGTGGGGCGCGGGCCGGGCGGGGTGATCTGCCGGCGGGGGCGCTCCGGTCCGGGCTGCGGGGCGGCCTCCGGGGCGGGGGCGGTGCGCGGGGCCCCGGTCTGCGGGGTGTCCGTGGTGGTCCAGTGCCGCAGGGCGCCGGCCTCCACGTCGATCTGCCGGCTGAGGTCGTCCAGGTCGTCGCTCGCGAAGTGACTGGCGCGGTCGCGGGCGGCGTGCCGGAGCGCGTCCGCGGAGGCGGTGATCTGCTCGGTGCGTGCTCTGAGGTCGGGGAGCAGGCGGGCGACGTGCGCCTTGTCCGGTTCGCTCTCCAGGCGCTTGAGGTCGGCGTCCAGCTCGCGGCCGTGGGCGCTGAGCCGGTCGAAGAGGCCGAGGGACTCCTGGAGGGTGGGGTCGTCGCCGACCCCGGCGCGCAGCGCGTCCTGGGTGGCGCGCATGGAGCCGCGCAGCTTGAGCCGCAGCTGGGCGAGCTCGCTGGCGGCACCGGGCTGGGCGAAGCTGCGGGCGCGCAGGGTGGTGTCCTCGACGGCGCGGCGGGCCTGCTCGACCTTGCGGTCGACGCCGCGCTTGGCGGCGCCGACGGCCTTGACGGTCGCGTACGCGCCGAGGGCGAGGAACGCCACGAACATCAGCACCACGATCAGGATCACGGCTTCCATGACGCTCCTCCCACCCACCTCTTCGGTTCTGCCGCCGATGGCCGGCGCACGCTGTCTCCACCGTAAACGGAGCGGGCAGGCCGAGGGTTCCTGAGCGACCCCCAACCTGCCCGTAGGGAACATCCCCGAGTGCCCTACGCAGGCACGATGTTCACCAGCTTCGGCGCGCGGACGATGACCTTGCGGATGCCGGCGCCGTCCAGGGCGGCGACGACCTTCTCGTCGGCCAGCGCGGTGCGCTCCAGGTCCTCCTCGGAGATGCCGGGGGAGACCTCCAGGCGGGCCTTGACCTTGCCCTTGATCTGCACGACGCAGGTGACCGTCTCGTCGACGACGTACTGCGGGTCGGCGACGGGGAAGTCCTGGTGGACGACGGAGTCGGTGTGGCCCAGCTTGCGCCACAGCTCCTCGGCGACGTGCGGGGCCAGCGGGGCGACCAGCAGGACCAGGCGCTCGGCGACGGCGCGCGGCAGGCCGCCGCCCGCGTAGGCCTTGGTCAGGTGGTTGTTCAGCTCGGTGACCTTGGCGATGGCGGTGTTGAAGCGCATGCCTTCCAGGTCGCCGCGGACTCCGTCGATCGCCTTGTGCAGGGCGCGCAGCGTGTCGGCGTCGACGCTGTCCTCGGGGACGTCGGCGACGGTGATCTCGCCGGTCGTCTCGTCGACGATGTTGCGCCACAGGCGCTGCAGCAGGCGGAACTGGCCGACGACCGCGCGGATGTCCCAGGGGCGGGAGACGTCCAGGGGGCCCATCGCCATCTCGTACAGGCGCAGGGTGTCGGCGCCGTACTCGGAGCAGATCTCGTCGGGCGTGACGGCGTTCTTCAGGGACTTGCCCATCTTGCCCAGCAGGCGGGAGACCTTCTCGCCCTCGTAGTAGTAGGCGCCGTCGCGCTCCTCGACCTCGGCGGCCGGTACGGCGATGCCGCGCGCGTCCCGGTAGACGTAGGCCTGGATCATGCCCTGGTTGAACAGCTTGTGGAACGGCTCGGCCGAGGAGATGTGGCCCAGGTCGAACAGGACCTTGGACCAGAAGCGCGCGTACAGCAGGTGCAGCACGGCGTGCTCGGCGCCGCCGACGTACAGGTCGACGCCGCCGGTCGGCCGGCCCTCGCGCGGGCCCATCCAGTACTGCTCGATGGCGGGGTCGACCAGCTTGTCGCTGTTGTGCGGGTCCAGGTAGCGCAGCTCGTACCAGCAGGAGCCGGCCCAGTTGGGCATGGTGTTGGTCTCGCGGCGGTACTTGCGCGGGCCGCGGCCGTCGCCCAGGTCCAGCGTGACGTTGACCCAGTCCTCGTTGCGGGACAGGGGCGTCTCGGGCTGGGTGTCGGCGTCGTCCGGGTCGAAGGTGCGCGGGCTGTAGTCCTCGACCTCGGGCAGCTCCAGCGGCAGCATCGACTCGGGCAGCGAGTGGGCGATGCCGTCCTCGTCGTAGACGATCGGGAAGGGCTCGCCCCAGTAGCGCTGGCGGCTGAACAGCCAGTCGCGCAGCCGGAAGTTGACGGTGCCGTGGCCGATGCCCTTGCGCTCCAGCCATTCGGTCATGCGGGCCTTGGCGTCGGCGACGCCCAGGCCGTCCAGGCTGACCTCGTCGCTCGCCGAGTTGACCAGCTTGGCCTCGTACGCGACGAAGGCGTCGTCCCAGGTGGACGGGTCGGTGCCGCGGCCGTCGGAGGGCTCCACGACGCAGCGCATGGGCAGCTCGAAGGCGCGCGCGAAGGCGAAGTCGCGGGCGTCGTGCGCGGGGACGGCCATGATCGCGCCGGTGCCGTAGCCCATCAGGACGTAGTCGGCGATGAAGACGGGGACCTGCTCGCCGCTGACCGGGTTGGTGGCGTACGCGCCGGTGAAGACGCCGGTCTTGTCCTTGGCCTCGGCCTGGCGCTCGACGTCGGACTTGGAGGCGGCCTGCTTGCGGTAGGCGGCGACGGCGTCGGCGGGGGTGGCGTGGCCGCCGGTCCACACGTCGTGGGTGCCCTCGGGCCAGGCGGCCGGGACGATGGTGTCGACCAGGTCGTGCTCGGGCGCCAGCACCATGTAGGTGGCGCCGAACAGGGTGTCCTGGCGGGTCGAGAAGACGGTGATGACCTCGTCGGAGGCGTCGAAGCCGAAGTCGATGCGGGCGCCTTCGGAGCGGCCGATCCAGTTGCGCTGCTGCAGCTTGATGGCCTCGGGCCAGTCCAGGCCGTCCAGGTCGTCGATCAGGCGGTCCGCGTAGGCGGTGATCCGCATGTTCCACTGGCGCAGCTTGGCCTTGAAGACGGGGAAGTTGCCGCGCTCGGAGCGGCCGTCGGCGGTGACCTCCTCGTTGGCCAGGACGGTGCCCAGGCCGGGCGCCCAGTTGACGGGGGCGTCGGAGGCGTAGGCCAGGCGGTACTCGCCCAGGACGTCGGCGCGCTCGGCCTCGTTCAGCTCGCTCCAGGGGCGGCCGCCGGGGACGGCGCGCTCACCGGTCTCGAACTGCTGGACCAGCTCGGTGATGGGACGGGCCTTCTTCAGGTCGTCGTCGTACCAGGAGTTGAAGATCTGCAGGAAGATCCACTGCGTCCACTTGTAGTACTCCGGGTCGATCGTGGCGAACGACCGGCGCTTGTCGTGGCCCAGGCCCAGGCGGCGCAGCTGCGCCTTCATGTTCTCCATGTTGGCCTCGGTCGACGTGCGCGGGTGCGTGCCCGTCTGCACGGCGTACTGCTCGGCGGGCAGGCCGAACGCGTCGAAGCCCAGGGTGTGCAGGACGTTGTGGCCGTTCATGCGCTGGAAGCGGGCGAAGACGTCCGTGGCGATGTAGCCCAGCGGGTGGCCGACGTGCAGGCCCGCACCCGACGGGTACGGGAACATGTCCATGACGAACTTCTTGGGGCGGGACGCGATCGCCGGGTCACCGGCCAGGTCACCGCTCGGGTTGGGCGCCTCGTACGTGCCGTCGGCGTCCCAGAAGTCCTGCCAGCGTGCCTCGATGTCGGCGGCCATGGCCGCCGTGTAGCGGTGCGGCGCGACCGCCGCCTCGGACGGGGCAGCGGTATTCGTCTCGCTCATGATTCTCAAAGCTCCATCGATCGTCTCTGCCAGGCGGCCCTTGCCTAGGAAATGAAAAAGCCCCTCGCACAGGAGGGGACGCCGCGCCGATTCCGACCACACGCCCGGGGGCGGATCGGGACTGATCAGCGCGGCTCGCTAAGCAGAAGGCGTACGGCACGCATGGCGTCAGGGTACCGCAGGCTCCGCGCGGGCCGCGACGGACTTCCACGGCCGGGGGGTTACTCCGCGTACCGACCCCTATCGGGGCAACACAAAGGCGTGACTCCCCCGGGACACGGCGAGATAACGACGAGATAACTCAAACCTCGTACTGGCCGGTATGCGTCGACCTAGAGTGCGGGCGTGGGTCCACCGTGCCGAACGTTTCGGAGTCGCCCCCATGAACTCTCTGAACCCTCGCGCCTCCCGCGCCGTGAATTCCCCGCAGTCCTTGTGGAGTTCGCCGTCCACCGCCCGCGGCCGCCGTATACGGACGGGGGTGCTGAGCGCGGCGGTCCTGCTGCTCATACCCGTGGTCGTGGTCGCGGGTGACGACGCCTTCCGGGCGGCCCTCGACTTCACGACCGGTGTGCTGTCGCTCGTCTCGCTCACGGCGTCCGTCGTGTGGGGGCTCGTCGCCTCCGACCGGCTGTTCCTGACCTCGCGGCAGCGCCTCCTCGCCCAGGGCGTCCACCGCGCCACGGCGATCGCCTCGCTGGGGTTCCTGCTGCTCCACGTCAGCGTGAAGCTCGCCCTCGCGCACGTGACGCCGGCCGGTGCCCTGATCCCGTTCGGGACGGGCTTCTCCGGCAGCAGCGGCCTGATCGGCCTGGGCGTCCTCGCCGGGCTCCTCATGGTGACGACCGGCGTCACCGGCGCCCTGCGCAGCTCCATGGCCTCCCCGGCCCGCCTCGCGACCCGCTGGCGCGCGACCCACATGCTCGCCTACCCGGCGTGGTGCCTGGCCCTGGTCCACGGCCTGTACGCGGGCCGGCAGCCCAAGACGTACGTGGTGGTCCTCTACAGCCTGTGCCTGGTGGCCGTCGCCGCGGCGGTGGCGCTGCGCGCGGCCCCGCCGCCGGTCAAGCGGGCGGTGGCGGCCCGGATCCTGGCCCTGCTCGCCCCCGGCCCCGCCGCCCCGGCCACCCCCGCCCCGGAGCCGCCCGCGCGTCCCGCCACAGAGCCCTTCGTACGGCCCGAAGCCACCCCGGCGCCCCCGCCGACGCGGGCCCCCGCCGGTGTCGGCTTCTCGGCCGCCTACCGGGCCGTGTCCGCGGCGCCGCCCCCGCCGTACCCCGAGCCCTACCCGGAGCCGCCGCTCCCCGAGCCGCCGAACGCCCCGCGCTGGCCCACCCCGTCACCCCCGCCGCCCGCACAGGCCCCTCCCCCGCCCACGTACGCGTCCGAAAGCGCGCCCTATGAAGAGGCGGGTTCCTACGGCGCCCCCTTCCAGGCACCCTCCGCCGGCGAACCCTGGGGCACGCCCCCGGCCCGTCCCTACGAAGAAGACCAGCCCTACGGAGGCACGTGGTGAACACGGCCCTGCCCGACGTCCCCGAGGTCCGCGTCGTCGGCCTGCCGCAGCTCACCTCCGGGTTCGACCTCGTGGAGCGGCTCGACCTCGACATGCACCTGAAGGTGCACGGCCCCCTGGAGCCGATGCCCGGGGAGCGCCTGGCGCGTCTGGCGCAGGCGGTCTCACTGCGCGGCCGGGGCGGCGCCGGCTTCCCCTTCGCCAAGAAGCTGCGCGCGGTCGCCGAGTCGGCGATCCGGCGCGGCGTGCGGCCCGTCGTCGTGGTCAACGGCAGCGAGGACGAGCCGGCCTGCCGCAAGGACACCGTGCTGCTCAACCGCGCCCCGCACCTCGTCCTCGACGGCGCCCTGCTGGCCGCGGAGGCGATCGGCGCGCGCACCCTCGTCGTCGGTGTCACCCGGGACTCGACGGAGGCGTCGATGCGCACGGCGCTGGCCGAGCGCGGCCTGTCGAACCGGCGGGGCGCGCCGCTCCGCGCGCGCGTGCAGCGCAATCCGGTGCGCATGGTGACCGGGGAGTCCTCGGCGCTGATCCGCTCGGCGGACGGCGGCCCGCCGCTGCCGCCGGGCCGCAAGGTCCGCGCCTCCGACTCCGGGGTGGGCGGCGCCCCGACCCTGCTGTCGAACGCGGAGACGTTCGCCCAGCTCGCGGTGGCCGCCCGGATCGGCGCCGAGCGCTACGGCCGCACGGGCCTGCACGACGAGCCGGGGACGGTGCTCCTGACGCTGTCCGGCGCGGTGGCCCGCCCGATGGTCCTGGAGGTGCCCTCCGGCGTCCCGCTCCGGTACGTGCTCCAGCTCGCCGGAGCTCCCCCGCTCCCCCAGGGCGTGCTCACGGGCGGCTATCACGGCAAGTGGCTGGACGGCGTCGGCGCGCTGGACGCGATCGTGTCCCGGGCCTCCCTGGAGGCGTGCGGCGGGGCGCTGGGCGCGGGCGCGATCCTGCCGATCGGCCCGGACACCTGCCCGCTGGGCGAGTCGCTGAAGGTGGCGCAGTGGCTGGCCGCGGAGAGCGCCGGCCAGTGCGGGCCCTGCTATCTGGGACTGCCGGCGGCCGCGCGCGGCCTGGAGGACGTCCTGAACGGGGGCGGGCCGACGGCCCTGGAGGCGCTCCGCGAGGTCACGCGCGCGGTGAAGCGGCGCGGCGCGTGCAAGCATCCGGACGGTTCGGCGGCGTTCATCGAGTCGACGATCGCGGCGTTCCCGGACGATCTGGCCGCGCACGTGCTGGGCGGCGGCTGCGGCCGCCCGGTGCGCGGGGTGCTGCCGCTGCACGCGCAGGCGCCCGCGGGCTCCTCGCCGTCCGGGAAGCGCCTCGCGGTGGACTGGACGCTGTGCCGGGGTCACGGCCTGTGCGCGGACATCGTGCCGGAGCTGCTGCGGCTCGGCCCGGACGGTTTCCCGACGGTCGCGGAGGCCGAGGTGCCGCGCTCCGCGGAGGCGAACGCGGCACGGGCCGTCCGCCGCTGCCCCGCGCTGGCGCTGCGCCTGGAGGAGGACCCGGCGGCGCTCCCGCCCCGGCCGCTGCTCCCGCCGGCCCTGCCACCGGGCCGCAGCCGCGCCCGCCGCTAGGACCGGCACACGAAGGCACGAAGGCAGTGCGGGCACACGAAGGCAGTGCGGGCACACGAAGAAGCGGGCCGTCCGACCGGACGACCCGCTTCTTACTGTTCCAACTCTTGTGGAGCTAAGGAGAATTGAACTCCTGACCTCCTGCATGCCATGCAGGCGCTCTACCAACTGAGCTATAGCCCCTTGCGGTGTTCCGCCCGGTGTTCCTGTCGGTTTCCCCGGCGGCGACGCCAACATTACACGGTCACCCCCGTGATTCACCAAATCGGTTTCCGGAGGCCCCCGGGCCGTGGAGGGGTCAGGCCCGGGCGAAGGAGTAGAAGCGCTTCAGGGTGCAGTGCTCGTCCAGGAGGCGGCCGTAGATCGGCTCGCCCTCCAGTTCCCGATACGTCTCGATCGGGTCGCCTTTTATGATCAGCGCCCGCGCGCACTCCTCGCACCAGTACTGGTACTCGGCGTTCACCGGCTCCATGTCGCGCACGATGGGCGTGCCGCTGCCGCACCAGTCGCACTTCCTCCTGTGTGACCCCATGTCGTTCCGCTCAGCTCCAGCTGTGGCCGCAGGCCGTGCACACGTACGAGATCCCGCCGTTGTCGCCCAGCATCTGGGCGACGTGGGAGGAGCCGCAGGACGGACAGTTGAGGGGAAGCGGGGCGTGCGCGCGGGCGGCGGACGCGGTGGGCGGCACGGTCACAGCGAGGAAGCGGTCGGCTTCCTCGTTGATGCTCAAGGGCATCGCGCACTCCCTCCCGTCCGGGCCGTATGCGTCGATCGGACGCGGCCCCCTTCCGGCCGTCCGATTCTGCCACGGCCCGGGCTCCCCGGTCAGCGACGCAGGCGTACCAGTCCGGACACGGCGCCGATCACGGCCGCGGCGGCCAGTGCGCAGGCGCACGTCAGGAGGGCGTCGGCCGAACTGTACGGACCGGGCGTCCCTGTCGACCCGGTGCGGCCGAGGAAGAGGGTGCCGAAGGCGGCCACGCCGACGAGTTGGCCGAGCTGGGTCACGGTGGTGAGCAGTCCGCTGGCGTCGGCGGCGTCCTGGGGGCGCACGCCGGCGAGGGCGCGGGTGAGGGTGGGTCCGAAGCCGAGGGCAAGTCCGGCGCCGGTGGTCACGAAGGCGGCGTACAGGCCGATTCCGCCGTCCGTGCCGTGGCGCAGGGCGAGTCCGGTGCCGAGCGTTCCGGCGGCGGTGAGGGCGAACCCGGCGGGAATCAGGGCGGGTTGCAGGCGGGCGGGCCAGCGGCGCCAGGTGAGGCCGACGGCGCCGAAGGACACGGCGGTGGTGGCGAAGGTCAGTCCGGCGCGCAGGGCGCTGTAGCCGAGTCCGCCCTGTACGTGCAGCGTGAGGACGAACAGGTAGCCGGCGTTGACGGCCATGACCGTCAGGATCCGCAGGACGGCCGTGCCGATGCCGGGCAGGCGCAGCACGCGCGGGGCGACGATCGGATCGCCGCCGCGCCGGGCGAGGGCGGACTCGTGGACGTACAGGAGAACGAACACGGCGACGGAGGCGGCCATGCAGAGCCAGGACCACAGGGGCCAGTCCTGTTCCTGGCCGAGCACGAGCGGCACGGTGAGGAGGCTGACGGCGCCGCCGAGCAGGACGAGTCCGGGCAGGTCGAGGGCGCGGGCGGGCCGTCCTGTGCGGGCGGGGTCGCGGGGCAGCGCGCGTCCGCCGAGGGCGAGCAGGGCCAGGCCTACGGGCACGTTGACGAGGAAGACGGAGCGCCAGCCGGTGCCGAACAGGTCGGCGCTGACGAGGAGCCCGCCGAGGACCTGTCCGGCGGCGGCACCGACGGCGAGGACGGCGGCGTAGGCGCCGAGGGCGCGGGTGCGGGCCTCGCCGCTGAAGTGACGCTGCACGAGGCTGAGGACCTGCGGGATCATCAGGGCCGCGCCGGCCCCTTGTGTCATGCGGAACGCGATGAGCTGGCCGCTGGTCCGAGCGAGGCCGCAGGCGAGCGAGGCGGCGGTGAAGGCGGCGAGGCCGGTGAGGATGATCCGGCGGTGTCCGTGGCGGTCGCCGAGCCGGGCGCCGGTGATCAGCAGGACGGCGTAGGTGATGGTGTATCCGGCGACGACGAGCTGCAACGCGGCACCGGAGGCGTGCAGTTCGGTGCGGACGGTGGGGGCGGCGACGTTGACGATGAACACGTCGAGCACGGCCATGAACTGGGCGGCGAGCACGACGGCGAGGAGCCGGCCGCGCCGGGCCCGGGCGGTCGAGCCGTTGTCAGGACCGACGTCAGGGCCGTTGTCCGGTCCGTTGTCAGTGTCAGGGGCTTTACTGGGTCCGGGAGTTGGGGAGGGTGCAGGCTTCGGGGGTTGAGGACTTTCCGGGACGGTTGTCGTCATGGCGGCAACAGTGACGCGGGTCCGGCACGGGTACCGAGAGCCCGCTGATGCTGGTACCGGCACCACCCGGCAGGCGCCTTCCGGGGCGCGGGGCGGGCGCGGACGATGGGGGATGTGACGACGATGACCACTGGGCAGCACGGATCGCGGCACGGTGCGCACCCGCGGCCTGCGGATCGCCGCAGGCCGGAGCTCGCGGCGTTCTTACGGCGGCGCAGGGCGCGGGTGAGTCCGCAGGACGTGGGGATGCCGGCGGGGCCGCGGCGGCGGACGCCGGGACTGCGCCGGGAGGAGGTCGCGCAGCTGTCCGGCGTGGGGGTCACCTGGTACACGTGGCTGGAGCAGGGCCGTCCGATCAACGCGTCGGCGCAGGTCCTGGACGCGGTGGCACGCACGCTGCGGCTGGACCTGCCGGAGCGGGAGCATCTGTACCACCTGGCGGAGGTGCCGTACGAGCCGGTGCGGGAGGCGGCGCCGGTGACGGTGGGGCCGGAGCTGCAGGCGGTGCTGGACGCGATGGATCCGCTCCCGGCGGTGGTCTACAACGCGCGTTTCGATCTGCTGGCGACCAATGCCGCCTACCGGGACGTGTTCATCGTGTCGCCGGCGACCATGGGCCCGCGGACGAACGCGCTGTGGACGCTGTTCGTGGCGCCGGAGCTGACCTGTCCGCTGGTGTTCCGGGACGTGGAGCTGCCGGTGATGGTGGCGACGCTGCGCTCGGGGTACGGGCGGCACGTGGGCGAGCCGGCGTGGGAGGAGTTCGTGCGGGAGCTGACGGTGGCGAGCCCGGAGTTCGCGCGGATGTGGGAGAGCGGGGACGTGGCACCGCCGGGGTCGCGGGTGAAGACGTTCCGGCACCGGTCGGTTCCGGGCGAGCTGCGGATGACGTCGACGTCCCTGTCGGTCGACGGGCTGCCGGAGTGCCGGATCGTCGCCTACGCGCCGGCGGACGGGGAGACGCGGGAGGGGCTCGTCCGCATTCGCGCGTCCCGGGACGAGGAAGGGGACGAGGACCGGGTCCTCGGAGAATCCCGGAGATGAAAAAGATCCCGCCCGATCGGATCGATCGGGCGGGATCTGCTGTGGAGCTAAGGAGAATTGAACTCCTGACCTCCTGCATGCCATGCAGGCGCTCTACCAACTGAGCTATAGCCCCTTGCTTCTGTTCTTCCCTCCGGGTTTCTCCCCGGCGGGCCGAACAAGAAGAACTTTAGCCTGCCACCAGCCAGAAAGTGAAATCCGGTCCCCGTGGCCCGCGGGGACCGGCCTCACCGTCGTGGGCGGGCCGGGTCAGTCGTCGTCTCCGAGGACCGGCTCGGGCAGCGTGCCCGCGTTGTGCTCCAGCAGCCGCCAGCCGCGGGCGCCCTCGCCGAGGGCCGACCAGCAGCAGTTCGACAGGCCGCCGAGGCTCTCCCAGTGGTGGGGCTCCAGGCCGAGGAGACGGCCGATGGTGGTGCGGATGGTGCCGCCGTGGCTGACGACGACCAGCAGCCCGTCCTCGGGCAGCTTGTCGGCATGACGCAGCACGACGGGGGCGGCCCGGTCGGCGACCTCGGTCTCCAGCTCGCCGCCGCCGCGCCGCACGGGCTCGCCGCGCTTCCACGCCGCGTACTGCTCGCCGTAGCGCGCGATGATCTCCTCGTGGGTGAGGCCCTGCCACTCGCCGGCGTACGTCTCGCGCAGGCCTTCGTCGTGCGTGACGTCGAGGCCGGTGAGGGTGGCGAGCTCGGCGGCGGTGGCCGCGGCCCGCTTGAGGTCGGACGCGACGATCGCGTCCGGCTTCATGGAGGCGAGGAGCCGGGCGGCGCGCCGGGCCTGGGCGAGGCCGGTCTCGGTCAGCTCGATGTCCGTGGAGCCCTGGAAGCGGCGCTCCAGGTTCCAGGACGTCTGGCCGTGGCGCCAGAGGATGACCCGCCGCCCCCGTGCGGAGCGGGTCAAAGCAGCTCCCCCGCGTCGGCGGCGGCGGCGGTCTGCTCGGCGTGCTCGGCGGCCTTGCCGCGGGTGGCCTTGGCGTCCTCGGGCAGGTCGAGCTCGGGGCAGTCCTTCCACAGGCGCTCGAGGGCGTAGAAGACGCGCTCCTCGCTGTGCTGGACGTGGACGACGATGTCGACGTAGTCGAGCAGGATCCAGCGGGCGTCGCGGTCGCCCTCGCGGCGCACGGGCTTGGCGCCGAGCTCCTTGCTGAGCCGCTCCTCGATCTCGTCGACGATCGACTTGACCTGGCGGTCGTTGGGCGCCGAGGCCAGCAGGAAGGCGTCCGTGATGGACAGCACGTCGCTGACGTCGTAGGCGATGATGTCGTGCGCGAGCTTGTCGGCGGCCGCCTGGGAGGCGACGGTGATGAGCTCGATGGAACGGTCGGTGGCGGTCACTACAAGGCTTTCGGTCGGCGGTCAGGACCCCCGGCGTGGCCCGTGCGGGCCCGCACGGGCGGGTACTCCAAGGGTCTCACGACCCGCCGACACGCCTCACGGCATTACCGGCGCCCCGCCGCGGGGGCGCCGGTCGGGGCTCAGTTGCCGCCGGTGTAGTCCTGGCCGATGACGACGGTGACGTCCGCGTTGGCCGCCGCCTTGCCCTTCTTCACGGCGCTCGCGGGGAGGCCGAGGGTCTTGGCGACCTCGACGGCGTCGTTCTTGCGGGCGGCGTCGGCGTAGGTGACCTGGGAGGTGGCGGCGGTGGTGCCGGTGCCGGCCTCGACGAAGGTGTAGCCGCCGTTGACCAGGGTGATGCGGGCCTTCTCGGAGCGGTCCTTGTCGCCGGTGGCGTTCTTGACGCCGACGCGCAGGGCGTCGCCCTCGGCGGGGGCCTTCACGGTGCCGCCGAGCACGTCCTCGACGACGGAGTTCGCGGCGGCCTCGGAGAGGGTGCCGTCCTGCCCGACGGGCAGGAGCGCCGTCTTGTAGTCGCCTTCCTTGGCGTGGTCGGCGAGCTTGGCGAGGAAGGCGCCGAGGTCCTTCTCGGTGAGCGAGGGGTCGAGGATCTGGGCGAGGGTCTGGACGGTCGTCGTCGCGGCCTGCGGGTCGGAGGACAGCTTGCGCAGGACGCCCTGCATGACCTGGCCGAACCGCAGGAGCTGCGCGGTCTGGGCCTCGCCCTTGGCGCGGTAGGTGGCGTACGCGACGGCCGCCGGGCCCGAGAGGGTCTGCTCCTGGCCCTTGTGGACGAGGAAGGTGCCCTTCTTGGCGGGGTCGGGCACGTCGGTGTTCGTGGTGACCTCGATGTTGCCGACGAGTTCGACGAGGTTGTTGAGGTAGGGGGTGTCGAGGCGCCAGGTGCCCTCGATGTCGGTGCCGAGGAGGGTGTCGATGGAGTCGCCGGTGCCGGCGGAGCCGTCCTCGTCGACGGACTTGGCGAGCGTGGTGGCGCTGCCGTCCTCGCCGCTGAGGGCGAGCGCGTTGGGCAGCAGGACGGTGGTGGCCTGGCCGGTGGTGGTGTTGTTGACCAGGAGGGCGCTGGAGGTGCCGCCGCCCTTGGTGTTGTGCAGGTGGACGACGATCACGTCGCGGTTCTGCGGTCCGGCCGCGGCGGGGCCGTCCTTCTTGGCGTCGTCGCCGCCGAGGAAGGGCAGCTTGCCCTGGTAGCCGAGGTAGCCGACGCCGCCGATGAGGCACAGGGCGAGGACGACGACGAGGGCGGTGATCCGGTTGCGGCCGCGCCGTTTGGCCTCTTCACGGCGCTCGCTGCGCGACTCCGTGAACTTGAGCCAGTCGATGACGTCCTCGGAGTTCTCGTCCGGTTCCTCGACGAAGTCGAACTGCTCGGTGCGGTAGTCGCGGTCCTCACGGCGCTCCGGCCCGGCGGGCGCGGGCGCCTGCTGCGGGATGTACGCGGTGGCCTGCTCGGTCTGCCGGGGCTGCTGAGCCGTGCCGGAGGCGGCGCCGTAGGGGTCGTAGCCGCCGTCCTGCTGCGGGTGGCCGGCGTACGGGTCGTACTGCGGCTGCTGCTGCGGCGCTTGCTGCTGCTGTTGCTGCTGCTGCCCGGGCGCGTACGGGTCGTAGCCGTATCCGTACCCTGCGTTCTGCTCGTACGACGGCGCTTGCTGAGCCTGCCGGTAGACAGGCCGGCCGAACTCGTCGTAGCCGACCAGCTCGTAATTCTGCTGGTCGTAACCGTCGTATCGGTCGTTCACCGATGCCCCTCTCGGCGGTGCAGGGTTCAGTCGCCGCGGTACAGCTGGCGCTTGTCGATGTAGCGCACCACACCGTCCGGCACCATGTACCAGATGGGGTCGCCCTTGGCGACTCTGTCACGGCAGTCTGTGGACGAGATCGCGAGCGCGGGCACCTCGACGAACGAGACGCCGTCCTCGGGGAGCCCGGGGTTGGCCAGTGTGTGGCCGGGCCGGGTGACGCCGATGAAGTGTGCCAGGGAGAAGAGCTCTTCGGTGTACCGCCAGGTCAGGATCTGGCTGAGGGCGTCGGCGCCCGTGATGAAGAAGAGGTCCGTGTCCGGGTTGAGCGCGCGCAGGTCACGCAGGGTGTCCGTGGTGTAGGTGGGGCCGCCGCGGTCGATGTCGATGCGGCTCACCGAGAACTGGGGGTTCTCGGCGGTCGCGATGACCGTCATCAGATAGCGGTCCTCGGCCGGCGACACGTGCTTGTCGCTCTTCTGCCACGGCTGTCCGGTCGGCACGAAGACCACCTCGTCGAGGTGGAACTGTGCGGCGACCTCGCTGGCCGCCACCAGGTGTCCGTGGTGGATCGGGTCGAACGTTCCGCCCATGACGCCGAGGCGCCGCTTGGCGGGCGAGTCCCACTCGCGATCCGGGCCGCCGGCCGGGTTGTTGACCGGGCCGGTAGGCATGTCCTGCGCTCCCATGCGAGCAGAGCCTACTGGCCCGGTCCCCGTGCCCTCGCCCGGGATCAGCGGTCGCGGTTGAAGCGGGTGGTGATCCACAGCAGCAGAAGCAGGATGACGAGCGCGGCGCCGCCCGTCATGAGGGGGCTGATGCTCTCGTGGTTGCCGCCGTGCTCGCCGCCCTCGGCAGCGAGAGTGGCCAGCTGGGCAGCGGTGGCGTGGAGGCTCATCTTCAGCAGGACCTATCCGGTGTGGGATCGGGACAACGATTTCTGACCCATCGTATGCGGGCCCCTCCTCGGGGCTCACGCCGACTCTGCCGTACGGGCGCCACGGATCGCCGCGCGTGCCCGGAACCATCCCGGTGGTGTCATTCGTCTCGCTTGTAGCCGCGCAGCAGGAACCAGGCGAGAAGCACCGCACCGAGGACGGACACCACGATCACGATGCGCAACAGATTGCCCGCGCCCTGCTGGGCCGCGGCGGCGATGAGGTGTTCGGCATGATCCATGACGGTTCGCTCCTTCTGTGTGCTGCCCCGCCACGGTATCTCCGCCTAGGGTGGACTCCGCCTCGGGGGCACAACCGAACACCGAAACGCCGTCGACAGGATCGACCGGCCATCGACATGGGGGACGCATGCCCGACGTACCGAACGAGCAGCACGACAACGTTCCGAGCAGGCAGCGCCGGCGCTTCCCGGGGATCTCCTCGCGGGCGTACGAGCACCCGGCGGACCGCTCGGCGCTGGTCGCCCTGCGCAAGCTGAGCGGTTTCGACACGGTCTTCAAGGCGCTGAGCGGGCTGCTGCCCGAGCGGAGTCTGCGCCTGCTGTTCCTGTCGGACTCGGTGCGGGTGTCCGACGAGCAGTTCGCGCATCTGAACTCGATGCTGCGGGACGCCTGTTACATCCTGGACCTGGAGAAGGTCCCGCCGATGTACGTGAACCAGGACCCGCAGCCGAACGCGATGTGCATCGGCCTGGACGAGCCGATCATCGTGGTCACGACGGGTCTCGTCGAGCTCCTGGACGAGGAGGAGATGCGGGCCGTGGTGGGCCACGAGGTCGGGCACGCGCTGTCCGGGCACGCGGTCTACCGGACGATCCTGCTGTTCCTGACGAGCCTGGCGCTGCGGGTGGCGTGGATCCCGCTGGGCAATCTCGCGATCATGGCGATCGTGACGGCGCTGCGCGAGTGGTTCCGCAAGTCCGAGCTGTCGGCGGACCGCGCGGGGCTCCTGGTCGGCCAGGACCTGCAGGCGTCGATGCGCGGCCTGATGAAGATCGCGGGCGGCAACCACCTGCACGAGATGAACGTGGACGCGTTCCTGAAGCAGGCCGAGGAGTACGAGGCCGGGGGCGATCTGCGGGACTCGGTCCTGAAGATCCTGAACGTGATGCCGCGCTCGCACCCGTTCACGACGGTGCGGGCGGCCGAGCTGAAGAAGTGGTCCGAGACGCGGGACTACCAGCGGCTGATGGACGGGCACTACCCGCGCCGCGACGAGGACAAGGACACGAAGGTGTCGGACTCGTTCCGTGAGTCGGCCGCGCACTACACGGATCACGTGAAGAACTCGAAGGACCCGCTGATGAAGCTGGTCAGCGACCTCGCGGGCGGTGCCGGTGACCTGGGCGGCCGGGTGCGGCGCGGCTTCGGGAACTTCGGTGCGAACGGCTCCGGGAACGGGAACGGCGGGGGCAACAGCGGGAATCACGGCACCGACGAGGACGTGTGATCCGCAGGCCTCCGGGCCCGCGGAGCGGGTTCAGGGCTTGAGGGAGGGCTGGGCGCTCGGTGCGAGCGCCCCGCACAGCGCGGCCGGGCCGCCCGTCGCGTACGGGTCGGTGCCGGCCGGGCGGTCCTGCTCCCCGGAGTGTCCGGCGCGCTGCCCGGCGAGCAGGGGGTGCAGCCGGGCGGAGGAGTCCGTGGCGCAGGCGAGCGGCCCGGCCTGGACGGTGGAGGCGAGCAGTTCGGCGGTGCGGCCGCGCAGGTCGTCGCGGTCGAAGCGGAAGTGCACGGCGCGGCGCACGGTGAACAGGGAGACGCGGGCGTCGCGGTCGCCGTGGGCGGGGCGCAGGGCGTAGACGAAGGTGTGGTCGGAGAGGACGTCGAGGCTGTTGGCGTCGGTCTCGTCGACGTCGAGGGTGCCGTGGACGCGGATGCCGGAGCCGGCGAGGCGGACCTGGCCGGGGTCGAAGCGGAGCAGCCAGCCGGTGGCGGCGTAGCGTCCGTCGGCGGCGGGGTGGGCGAGGCTGCGGTCGAACTGGGGCAGCTGCTGGGGGTCGACGAGAGCGCGGACGGGCCGGACGGCGCCGCCGGTGAGGACGTCGGGGTCGAGCATGGACGCGACGAGGTACTGCTTGGCGAGGTCCAGGGCGGTGCGGACCTGGCCGTCGGAGAAGTGGGCGGTGCCGTGGGCGTCGCGGGGTTCGTCGATGCCGTCGGCGGCTGTGGCGAACGAGGCGGCGGGGCTGTGCGCGAAGAGTTCGCCGGCGCCGTCGGCTCCGGGGACGGGGCCGGTGGGTGCGAGGGGTATGACGGTCATGCGCAGCGGGTCGACGTGGCGTGCGCCGAGGGGCGCGCTGCGGTAGGGGCTGCGGACGCCCATGTAGAGGGCGGTGCCGAAGGCGAGCAGGACCAGGACGACGAGGAGGACGGCCTGGCGGGTGAGGCCGCGGCGCAGGGTGGGGGTGCGGCGGACGGCGGGGGTGTGGTCGTCGATGCGCTCGTCGGCGGAGAATTCCTGCAGGCGGGCAGCCCGGACGAACGATTCGTCGAACACGACGGATCGGTATTCGTCCTCGCTCGCTCCGCCACCGCCCGGGGCGCCGTCCGGCGTTCCGTCCGGTGGGTCTCCTGGCCCGCCCATACCTTCAGGGTAGGTCGCGGCGCGCTCCGGTAAACGTCATGGGCGGCTTCGCTGCGGGGCCCTGGTACATGTCAAGTTTGCGCGGTGGCGCACCCGCTGGTCAGGGGCGGGTTCAGGGGGTGCGCGGGACGGCGGAGACGGCGGGCCGGGGCTGCTCGGCGGGGGCGGAGGGGCGGGCCGGGAGGTTCTTCTCCAGCTCGGTCGTGGCGGGCGGCGGCACACGGTCGGAGCGGCCCGCGGAGGCGCCGCGGTAGACGGCGGTGAAGGCGAGGGCGACCATGCCGACGCCCATGAGGAGGGCGAGGGCCCAGGCGACGGGGCGGCGCCAGCGGATCATGCCGCCGGGGAGGAGTCCGCTGCGGCGGTCGCGGTCGAGCTCTTCCTCGTAGAGGTCGTCGGCGTCGTCGTGGAGGGGGCCGAACTCTCCGGTGTCGTCGTAGCCGTAGCCGTCGTCGGGGAAGTCGTCGTCGAGGGCGCGGCGGGTGCGGGCGCGGCGGGCCTCGGCCTCCTGGGCCTCGGCGCGGGCCTGGGCCGCGGCGAGCAGGCGCTCGACCGCGGTGGGCTCGTGGACCTCGGCGGCCTTCACGAAGTCCTCGTCGAAGACCACGGAGGCGAACTCTTCGTCCCAGCCCCCGCGGTCGTGGTCGTCGTCGGGCTCCCTGCCGTCCGGGAACGGCGTGCCCCCCACGTCCTCCGGCACCCGACCAGAGTAGACCGGAAGGGTCAATTTGGGCAGACGGTAAGGGAATTCACCGGAATTCCCCGCCGCCTGCCCCGGGTCCGCACAGGTCAGCGGATGTGGCCGTCGCCGGTGACGATGTACTTCGTGCTGGTCAGCTCGGGCAGGCCCATGGGGCCGCGGGCGTGCAGCTTCTGGGTGGAGATGCCGATCTCGGCGCCGAAGCCGAACTGGCCGCCGTCGGTGAAGCGCGTCGAGGCGTTCACGGCGACGGTGGTGGAGTCGACGAGCTGGGTGAAGCGGCGGGCGGCCTGCTGCGAGGTGGTGACGATGGCCTCGGTGTGGCCGGAGGACCACAGGCGGATGTGCTCGACGGCCTTGTCGAGGTCGTCGACGACGGCGGCGGCGATGTCGTAGGAGAGGTACTCGGTGTCCCAGTCCTCGGGGGTGGCCTCGACGACGGTGGCCTTGGAGCCCTCGGCGTAGGAGAGGATCCGCGGGTCGGCGTGGACGGTCACTCCGGCGTCGGCGAGGGCGTCGAGGGCGCGGGGCACGAACGCGTCGGCGATGTCGCGGTGGACGAGGAGGGTCTCCGCCGCGTTGCACACCGAGGGGCGCTGGGCCTTGGAGTTGATCAGGATGTCGACGGCCATGTCGAGGTCGGCGGTGGCGTCGACGTAGACGTGGCAGTTGCCGGTGCCGGTCTCGATGACGGGGACCGTGGAGTTCTCGACGACGTTCTTGATGAGCGAGGCGCCGCCGCGCGGGATGAGGACGTCGACGAGGCCGCGGGCGCGCATGAGCTCGGTGACGGAGTCGCGGGACTCGCCGGGCACGAGCTGGACGGCGTCGGCGGGCAGTCCGGAGCCGCCGACGGCGTCGCGCAGGACGCGGACGAGCGCGGTGTTGGACTCGTAGGCGGAGGAGCTGCCGCGCAGCAGCACCGCGTTGCCCGACTTGAGGCAGAGGGCGGCGGCGTCGACGGTGACGTTGGGCCGGGCCTCGTAGATGATGCCGACGACGCCGAGGGGGACGCGGACCTGGCGCAGGTCGATGCCGTTGGGCAGCGTGTTGCCGCGGACGACCTGGCCGACGGGGTCGGGCAGGGCGATGACGTCGCGGACGTCGGAGGCGATGGCGCGGATGCGCTCGGCGGTGAGGGTGAGCCGGTCGATGATCGACTCGCTGGTGCCGGCCTCGCGGGCCCTGGCGATGTCCTTGGCATTGGCCTCGATGATCTCGGCCGTACGGACTTCGAGGGCGTCGGCGATGGCGCCGAGGGCGTCGTCCTTCTCCGCGCGCGGCAGGGAGGCGATGTCGTGGGCGGCGGCGCGGGCGCGGTAGGCGGCCTGCGTGACCGGGGTCATCGAGTCGTACGGGTTGAGCGTCATACCCCGCAGGGTACTGGGCACGGCGGGGTGTCCAGCCGCTGTTCCGGGGGGTGAGACATGGCCGAAAACGGGTGTGGTACCGGCACGTCAGAAGGGGTGGATGCCGACCGGGGTCGCGGGGAGCGGGCCGTAGCCGGCGGCGATGCGCTGGTGGTAGGTGCGGCGGTCGATGACCTCCAGGCCGACGATCTCCCACGGGGGCAGCCGCGAGGTCCTGCGGTGCTCGCCCCACAGGCGCAGGGCGACGGCGGCCGCGTCGTGCAGGTCGCGGGCCTCTTCCCAGTAGCGGATCTCGGCGTGGTCGGCGGCGTAGCGGCTGGTCAGCAGGAAGGGGTGGTCGTGGGCGAGCTGCTCCAGGGCGCGGCGGACCTCGGCGATCGGGGCCTCGGTGCCGGAGACACTGAGGGTGACGTGCCACAGGCGGGGGCCTTCGTCGGTGGTCCCGTCGGCGTCGGGGGGAGTGTCCGGGGTCGGGCTCTGGGTGGGGAAGGTCTCCCCCGCGGCCACGCTCGTCAGCGTCCGCTCCGCCGACCCTCGGGACGTCGCCCCCGGGCGCGCTCGTCTCACGACGGCCTCCTTTGCGCAATGGTCGTGCGGACTGGCTGCGTTGGTACTTCCCTGCAAAGAGTTGAGCAGGCGACAGAGCCTCGTGGGGCGGTTTTGGGGAAGGTCCCCCACGGGAGGCAGGCTTTCGGCCGTCTCGCCGGGTTGTTTCGAAGGTCCGGCCGGGCTGTTTCGAAGGTTCGGCCGGGCCCGGTCCGTGCGGTTCGGCCGGACCGTCCGGACGGTCTCCTGGCGGTCAGGGGCGCAGCAGGACCAGGTCGTCGCGGTGCACGACCTCGCGCTCGTAGGCGGGGCCGAGGTCGCGGGCGAGCTCGCGGGTGGAGCGGCCGATCAGCTGGGGGATCTCCTTGGCGTCGAAGTTGACGAGGCCGCGGGCGACGGCCCGGCCGGTCTCGTCGCGCAGCTCGACGGGGTCACCGGCGCTGAACTCGCCCTCGACGGCCGCGATGCCCGCGGGCAGCAGCGAGGTGCGCCGCTCGACGACGGCCCGCACGGCGCCCGCGTCGAGGGTGAGGGCGCCCTGCGGGGTGGAGGCGTGCTGGAGCCAGAGGAGCCGGTCGGCGCTGCGGCGGCCGGTGCGGTGGAAGTAGGTGCCGGTGTCGCGGGCGGCGAGGGCGTCGGCGGCGTGCGATGACGAGGTCAGCACGACGGGGATGCCGGCGGCGGCGGCGATGGAGGCGGCCTCGACCTTGGTGACCATGCCGCCGGTGCCGACGCCGGCCTTCCCGGCGGAGCCGATCTTGACGTGCGCTATGTCGGCGGGGCCGCGGACCTCGGCGATGCGGGAGGTGCCGGGCTTGCTGGGGTCGCCGTCGTAGAGGCCGTCGACGTCGGAGAGGAGGACCAGGAGGTCGGCGTGGACGAGGTGGGCGACGAGGGCCGCGAGCCGGTCGTTGTCGCCGAAGCGGATCTCGTCGGTGGCGACCGTGTCGTTCTCGTTGACGACCGGGAGGGCGCCCATGGCCAGGAGCTGGTCGAGGGTGCGCGAGGCGTTGCGGTGGTGGGCGCGGCGGGCCATGTCGTCGCTGGTGAGCAGGACCTGGCCGACGCGGACGCCGTAGCGGGCGAAGGAGGCGGTGTAGCGGGCGACGAGGAGGCCCTGGCCGACGCTGGCGGCGGCCTGCTGGCGGGCGAGGTCCTTGGGGCGGCGGGTGAGGCCGAGGGGGGCGAGTCCGGCGGCGATGGCGCCGGAGGAGACGAGGACGATCTCCTTCTCGCCGCCGGAGCGGTGCCGGGCGAGAACGTCGACGAGGGCGTCGACGCGGTCGGCGTCGAGGCCGCCGGCAGCGGTGGTGAGGGAGGAGGAGCCGACCTTGACGACGATCCGGCGGGCGTCCGCCACGCCTTGCCGTGTCGTGCCCGCCGCCTCGGTCGTTGCCCCGGTTGTCACGCTTGTTGCCGCCCCTGTTGTTGCCCCTGACATGCTCCGCAATCTACGCGACCGGGCGCCTCGGACGCTTTCCGGTTTCGCAGAGCGGACACCGTGACGCACAGCAGTCGCACAGTTGTGTGATCAGAATGCCCGCCCCCGCGTTCTGTACGTTTTATCCATTTTACTGGTGATTGGTGTCACGGAAGATTGCTACGGGGGCACCGAAAGTCATACGGTCTGTGGTCAGCGTTCGTCCGACGGGCCCCCCAACCCGCCGGGATCCTCACCCCACACGCCTCCCCCACCCTCGAATTCCTGCCAGGAGCCCAGCCCGTGCCCTCCGCCGGACTTGCCCCCCGCCGCATCCTGCAGCTCTCCGCGCTGTTCGCGATGTTCGCGCTCTATGCGGCCCAGCTCGTCAGTGCGCTCGTGCCCCACGTACCGCTGTTCGTGGCCACGAGCGCGGCCGGCCTCGCCCTCGACGTGTATCTGCAGTACCGGCAGCCGGGTCTGCTCTCGCTCCTGGGCAAGGTTCGCTTCGACGTCACCGTGCGCCAGCTGCTGCGCGACATGCTGATCCTCGTCGGCCTGCTGCGCATCGACGGCATCGAGCCGCTCGGCGAGCAGGCCCCGCTGCTGATCGCGCTGCTCGGGGTGTACGTGCTGCACTTCGCGTGCCAGGCCGCCGCCGTGCTGGTCCGCCGGCGCCGCCAGCTGCCGATCGTCACGCGCAACATCGACACCTCGGCGCTGCGCCTGTCCTCGGCCCCGCCGCGGATCCTGTCGCGCCGCTCCAGCCACCGCCTGCTGACGTTCTCGATCCCCGCCACCGCGGGCCTGCTCGTGACGGCGGCCACGACGAACGCGCTGTGGGGCGGCATCGGCATCGGCGTCGCGCTCGCCCTGTTCCTCGGCGGAACGTTCTACCTGGCGACCTGGCTGCTCCCGAAGAAGCGCCGGCTCTCCGACGAGCGGGTCATGGCGTGGCTGGACGAGTGGCTGGCCGCCTACCGGCCGACCGTCGCCATGTACTTCTCGGGCGGCACGACCTCCGCGTACCAGGCGAACATGTGGCTCTCCACCCTCGCCGACGTCGACGGCAAGCCGCTGATCGTGCTGCGCGAGCGCTTCATGGTGAACAAGATCGACGCCACCGACGTGCCGATCATCTGCTTCCCCAAGGTCGCCACGATGTTCTCCCTGGAGAACTCGACGCTGAAGATGATGCTGCACCCGGCGAACGCCGCGAAGACCTCCCAGGTCCTGCGCATCCCGACGATCAAGCACGCGTTCATCAACCACGGCGAGTCCGACAAGCTGAGCTCCTGCAACCCGTACGCGAAGGCGTACGACGAGGTGTGGGTGGCGGGCCCCGCGGCCCGCGACCGCTACCAGCAGGCCGACGTGGGCGTCGAGGACAAGGACGTCGTGGAGGTGGGACGCCCGCAGCTGTCGCCGATCGAGATCGGCACGGGCGCCGCGCAGGACAAGCCCTTCACCACCGTGCTGTACGCCCCCACCTGGGAGGGCTGGGACGGCAACCCGGGCAACACCTCGGTGGTCCTGGCCGGTGAGAACATCGTGCGGCACCTGCTCGCCGACGAGCGGGTCCGGCTGATCTACAAGCCGCACCCGATGACCGGCTCCCAGGTCCCCGCCGCGGGCGCCGCCAACGAGCGCATCAAGGCGATGATCCAGGAGGCGAACGCGCGCCGCTCCGGCACCCGGCCCGACGCCCGCGCCGCCGCCGAGCTCACCGAGCGCGCCGCCGAACTGCACCGGCTGACCTCCACCTCGTTCCGCTCCAGCGCGGACGAGATGGAGCGGATGATGCTCCAGGGCGAGCCCGACCCGGGCCGCAGCGCCGCCGTGCGCGCGGCGACGACCGCGTGGGAGGAGGCGTACTGGGCCTCGTTCCCCGAGTGGGAGCACCTGATCGTCACCGAGGCCCGTCCGGCCATCTTCACCTGCTTCAACCAGGCCGACGTGCTCATCTCCGACGTCTCCTCGGTGGTCTCCGACTGGCTGAGCAGCGAGAAGCCGTACGCCGTCGCCAACACCTCCGGCCTGTCGGAGGCCGAGTTCCGGCTCGGCTTCCCGACCGTGAGCGCGGCGACGATCCTCACGCCCGAGGCGGTCGAGGTGCCCCGGCTGCTCGCGACCGTCCGCGGCGAGACCGAGGACGTGTACGCCGAGGCCCGCCTGGAGCTGAAGGAGCACCTGCTCGGCCCGTCGGACCCGCCGTCGATCGACCGGTTCAACGGCGCGGTGCGCGCCCTGTGCGGCCGCGCCGACGAGCGCCGGGTGCGGGCCGAGGCCCGGGAGGCCGCGGAGATTCCGATACAACGCGATGACTCCCCCGTAGAGCAGGTGACCCTGGTCGACGAGGACGCGCCGGAGAACACGGTCGCCGGCTGACCTCGCGGAACACGAAGGGGGCGGGCCGGTCCGAGCAGACGCTCGGGCCGGCCCGCCCCCTTTTTCGTCGTCCGTCAGGCGTGCGCGCGCCGCCGGCCGCGCCAGGCGGAGTCGATCATCTCGTCGATGCCGTGCCGGGCGCTCCAGCCGAGCTCGGCGCGGATGCGGTCGGCGGCGGCCACGACCCGGGCGGGATCGCCGGGGCGGCGCGCGGTGACCTCGGCGGAGACGGACTCCCGGCCGGTGACCTTGAGGATGCGGTCCACCATCTCGCGCACGGAGGCGCCCTCGCCGCGGCCGATGTTCAGGGTGAGCGCCGTGCCCTCGGCGGCGTCCGCCAGGCGGCGGGCGGCGGCCAGGTGCGCGGAGGCGATGTCCTCGACGTGGATGTAGTCGCGCACGCAGGTGCCGTCGGGGGTGGCGTAGTCGTCGCCGAAGATCAGCGGCGGGGAGCCGGCCTCCAGCTTCTCGAAGACCATCGGGATCAGGTTGAACACGCCGGTGTCGGCGAGCTCCGGGGCGGCGGCGCCCGCGACGTTGAAGTAGCGCAGCGACGCGGCCCGCAGCCCGTGGGCGCGGGCGGCAGCGGCGATCAGCCACTCCCCCGCGAGCTTGGTCTCGCCGTACGGGCTGATCGGCCGGCAGGCGGTGTCCTCGGTGACGAGGTCGACGTCGGGCATCCCGTAGACCGCGGCCGACGAGGAGAAGACGAGGCGGTCGACGCCGGCCCCGGCCATCGACTCCAGCAGGACCTGGAGCCCGGTGACGTTCTCCCGGTAGTAGTGCAGCGGCCGCTCGACCGACTCGGCGACCCGCTTCTTGCCCGCGATGTGCACGACCCCGCCGACGGCGTGCTCGCGCAGGGTGGCGGCGAGGAGCGGACCGTCCAGGACGCTGCCGACCACCAGGGGCACGTCGCCGGGGACGCGGTCGCGCAGGCCCGTCGACAGGTCGTCGTAGACGACGACGTCCTGTCCGCCGGCGCGCAGCGCGCGGACGACATGCGCGCCGATGTATCCGGCCCCGCCCGTGACGAGCCAGTTCATGCGTCTCCCTTCCGTGGTGACCGATGTGTGCGACTGTGTCATATCGCCAGTGCGTCACGACCGTCACCGTCGCGCGTGGCAGCGCGCGTTGAGCGGCTTAGGGTTGTCGAATGACCAGATTCACGCTAGTTGTTCCGGTCTATCGTGTTCAGTCCTATCTTTCCGAATGCCTCGACTCGGTCCTCGGGCAGGACTTCACGGACTTCGAGGTGATCGCCGTCGACGACTGCTCGCCGGACGGCTCGGGCGAGCTCCTCGACGCGTACGCGGCGCGGGACGAGCGGGTGCGCGCCGTCCACCTGCCGGAGAACGTGGGCCTGGGCCTCGCCCGCAACGCCGGCCTGGAGCGGGCGCGCGGCGACTACGTCCTCTTCCTCGACAGCGACGACACGCTCACCCCGGGATCGCTGCGCGCCGTCGCCGACCGGCTCGCCGAGACCGCTGACCCCGACGTGCTGATCTACGACTACGCGCGCACGTACTGGGACGGCCGCCGCCGGCGCAACCAGCTCGCGCACCTGCTGCGCCTGCCCGACCCGCGCACCGTGCTGGGCCTCGCCGACCGGCCCGAGCTGCTGGACCTCCTGCAGATCGTGTGGAACAAGGCCTACCGCCGGGACTTCGTGGAGCGCGCCGGACTCCGCTTCCCGCCCGGCTTCTACGAGGACGCGCCGTGGACGTTCGGCGCGCTGATATCCGCGCGGGGGATCGCCCTGCTGGACCGCGTCTGCGTCGAGTACCGCCAGCACCGCACGGGCGGCAACATCCTGGGCACCGTCAGCCGCCGCCACTTCGACGTGTTCGACCAGTACGAGCGCCTCTTCGCGTTCGTCGACGCCCGGCCCGGCCTCGCCGGCTGGCGGCCCGCGCTGTTCCGCAAGATGGCCGACCACTATCTGACGATCCTGGAGCGGCCGGGCCGGCTGCCGCCGGACGCCCGCGCCGAGTTCTTCCACCGCGCCGCCGCCGACTACGCGGCCCGCCGCCCCGCCGGCTTCACCCCGCCCCCGGGGTCCGCCCGCTACAAGTACGCGCTCCTGGCCCGCGGTTCCTACGCCGCCCTCGCCGGGGCGGGCCTCGCGGTCAAGGCCCGCGCCTCGGTCCGGCGGCGGGCCCGCGGCGCCGCCCGGCAGTCCGGGCGGGGCGCCATGAGCGCGTACTACCGGGCCCGGCTGCACGCCCCGCTCGACGAGAACCTGGCGGTCTTCTCCGCGTACTGGGGCCGTGGCGTCGCCTGCAACCCGGCCGCGATCGACGCCGAACTCGCCCGGCTCGCCCCGCACGTGCGCCGCGTGTGGGCGGTGCGCGCGGAGCACGCCGGGCGGGTGCCGCGGGGCGTGGAGCACGTCGAGGTCGGCTCCCGCGCGTACTGGTCGGCGCTGGCCCGCGCCACGTACCTCGTCAACAACGTGAACTTCGCGGACGCGGTCGTGAAGCGCCCCGGCCAGATCCACCTCCAGACCCACCACGGCACCCCGCTCAAGACGATGGGCCTGGACCAGCGCAAGTACCCCGCGTCGACCCGTATGGACTTCGACCGGCTCCTGGCCCGCTGCGACCGCTGGGACTACAGCCTCAGCTCCAACCGCTACTCCACGGCCGTCTGGGAGCGCGTCTACCCCGCCTCCTACACGTCCCTGGAGACCGGCTACCCGCGCAACGACGTGCTGGTGAACGCGACGGCCGCCGACGTCCGCCGGGTGCGCCGGGAACTGGGCCTGCGCGACGACGCGACCGTCCTGCTCCACCTGCCGACGCACCGCGAGTACCAGAGCGAGTTCGTGCCGCGTCTCGACCTCGCCCGCGTCGCCGCCGAACTCGGGCCCGACGTCACGCTCCTGGTCCGCGGCCACTACTTCTACGCCGGGTCCGAACGGCTCGACGGGGCGCGGGCGAGCGGCCGCGTCCTGGACGTCTCCGCGCACCCGCGCGTCGAGGAGCTGTACCTCGCCGCGGACGCCCTGATCACGGACTACTCGTCGGCGATGTTCGACTACGCCCTCCTGGACCGGCCCATCGTGATCCTGGCCGACGACTGGGACGTGTACTCGGCGGTGCGCGGCACGTACTTCGACCTGACCGCCGAGCCGCCGGGCGCCGTCGTCCGGAGCGAGGACGCGCTGGTGGAGCTGCTGGGCTCCGACGGCTGGCACGACGGTGCCGCGACCGCGCTGCGGGCCGCGTTCCGGCGCCGGTTCTGCGCGTTCGACGACGGGCGGGCCGCCGAGCGCGTCGTGCGCCGGGTGTTCCTCGGCGAGCGCGAGCTGCTCCCGTTCGTCCCGTACGAGGAGCGGCGGCGCGCGCCGTCCCCGGCCGAGGTGGCGGCTCTCGCCGAGCGGACCGGCACCGCCTGACCTGCCCGACCGACGGAAAGGAGTGGTCCCCGTGGCTCCCCGCCTCAGCATCGTCGTGCCGATCTACGACGTCGAGCGGTACCTGCCCGCGTGCCTGGACTCCCTCGCGGCGCAGACCTTCGAGGACATCGAGGTCGTCATGGTCGACGACGGGTCCCCGGACGGCTCGGCGGACATCGCGGCGGCCTACGCGGCCCGCGACCCCCGCTTCGTCCTGGTCAGGAGGGAGAACGGCGGACTCGGCGCGGCCCGCAACACGGGGCTGCGGCACCTGTCCGGCTCCGCCGAGTTCGTGGCGTTCGTCGACAGCGACGACATGGTCCCGCCCGACGCGTACCGGCTGATGATCGCGAGCCTGGACGCCAGCGGCTCGGACTTCGTGACGGGCAACGTGCAGCACGTGAACAGCACCAAGGTGTGGCAGTCGCCGATGCACCGCATCCTGGCCGGCGGCGCGGTGCGCGGCACCCATGTGACCCGGGACCGGCGGCTCCTGAACGACCGCATCGCGTGCAACAAGGTGTTCCGGCGCGCCTTCTGGGAGCGGCACGCGCTCGCCTTCCCCGAGGGCGTGCTCTACGAGGACGTGCCGGTGATCCTGCCCGCCCAGTTCCTCGCCGGGGCCGTCGACGTGATCAGCGAGCCGACCTACTACTGGCGGCTGCGCGAGGGCGAGGCGGCGCCGTCCATCACCCAGCGGCGCACCGAACCGAAGGCGGTCCGCGACCGCACCGCCGCCGTCGAGTCCGTGAGCCGCTTCTTCGGCTCCCATCCGGACCCGCGCGCCGCCGAGCTGAAGAACGCGTACGACCACACCGTGCTCACCGGCGACCTGCGCATCTTCATGAACGTCCTGGCGGACGCGGACGGCGCGTTCCACGCCGAGTTCCTGCGCGTCGTCAACGGCTACCTGGACCAGGTCGACCCCGCCGTCGTGATGGCGCTGCCCGCGCCGGCCCGGATCAAGTGGCTCCTGGTCCGCCGGCACGCGCTCGCCGAGCTCCTCGACCAGCTGCGGTCCGAGCGGCGCGGCGACGGCATCGAGATCAGGGGCCTGCTGCGCAAGTACGCCGAGTTCCCGGCGCTCCGGTCGCTCACGCCCCCGCTGCCGAGGCGGGCCCGGCGGATCGATCCCGAACTCACGCCGCACGCCCCGCTCCAGGACCTCTCGTTCGGCGCGGGCCGGCTCCGTCTGGAGGGACACGCCTGGATCAGCCGCATGGAACAGCCCACGCGGCACAGCGCCCTCAAGGTCCTCGTGCTGCGCAAGCGGGGCAGCCGCCGCACGATCGTGACCCCGCTGCGCAACACGTACCGGCCCGAGGCGACGTCGCTGTCCCGGCAGAAGCACTACTGCTACGACTGGGCCGGCTGGGAGGCCGACCTGGACCTGAACCGGCTGCGCGGCCGGCACGGCTGGCAGGAGGGCACCTGGCGGGCCGGCATCGGCATCGTCTCGGGCGGCCTGGTGCGCAAGCGGGCCGTCCAGGCCAAGGGCCCCACCCGGGCGGGCCACCCGCCCTACCAGTGGCTCGACAGCTCGTACCGGCTGGTGCCGTCCGTCGTGAAGGGCGGCCTGAACCTGCGCGTGGAGCGGGTCAGGGCGCTGGTCACCGGCTTCGCGGCGGACGGCGACCGGGTGCGGATATCCGGCGCGATTCGGGTTCCGCTGCGGCCCGGCGAACAGGGCGCGCTGTCCGTCCTCAACCGCCGCACCGGCGAACGCCACCGCTACCCGCTGGACCTGTCCCCCGCCGTGGACGGCGTCACCCCGTTCACCGTGCACGTGCCGCTCCGGGACGTGGCCCTGCTGCCCGGCCTGCAGGACCCGGCCGAGGACGCCCCGGAGAGCGTCCCGGAGGACGCCACCGCGCGCGGCGCCGACACCGTGCAGGGCGCGCGCCGCGACTGGAGCACGGAGCTGGAGTTCACCGCCCCGAACGGCCCGGACCGGCGGTTCGCCACCGTCGTCCGGGACGGCGTCGAGGACCTCCAGATCCCGCTGCCCGCCTCGCTCGGCGCCCGGGCCCCACGCCACGAACTGGCCCTGCTGGCAGGCGCCAACGGCTATCTCAAGTTCTCCGGCCGGCCCTTGCAGGCGCGGCTCACCGACGTCCGCTGGAGCGACGGGCGGTACCTCCTTCAGGGGGCGACGCCGGCCGGGCTCGACGGCGCGGTGCTGGTGGTGAGGGCGCGGGACCGCTTCGACGAGAAGACGGTGCCGCTCGACGCGTTCCCGGACGGGACCTTCTGCGCCGAGTTCACCCCGGCGACGATGTCCGGGCCGGACGGCAGGCTCCCGCTCAGGAGCGGCCGTTGGAACTTCTTCCTGCGCCGCCCGGACCCCGAAGCGCGCGGCGGCGTCACGGATATCCCGTTCACCATCGACCGGCTCGCCGTCCCCCGCTTCCCCGTCCACGGCACGCACGCCGGCCGCCGGTACGCCTTCGAGGCCCGCTGGCACGACTTCCCGCAGCTCGACTGCCCCTCCGACCTCACCGTGCTGGAACGGGGCCCGTACCGCCAGGAACGGCTGCGGCGGGACGTCTACGGGGCCGGCCGGAGCGAGCCGCTGCGCGACGCCGTCCTCTACATCAGCTACAACGGCAAGCAGTACTCGGACAGCCCGCGCGCCCTCCACGAGGAACTCCTGCGCCGGGGCACGGACGTCGAGCACCTGTGGCTGGTCCGCGACGGGCAGGTCGAACTGCCGCCCACCGCACGGAAGATCAGGTTCTGGGGCACCGAGTGGTACGAGGCCCTGGCCCGCTCCCGCTACATCGTCACCAACGCGCACCTGCCGCACTGGCTGGAGCGGCGCCCCGGCCAGGTCGTCCTGCAGACCTGGCACGGCACGATGCTGAAGAAGATCGGCCTGGACATCGAGGCCCCGAAGTTCGACCCCGAGTACCACGAGCGGCTGCGCCAGGAGTCCCGCAACTGGAGCCTGCTCGTCTCGGCCAACCGCTTCAGCACCCCGATCCTGGAGCGGGCCATGGGCTACACCGGCGAGATCCTGGAGACCGGCTACCCGCGCAACGACTACCTGTACGCGCCCGACCGGGAGCAGCGCGCGGCGGAGATCAGGAAGCGGCTCGGGGTGCCGCCCGACAAGAAGGCCGTCCTGTACGCGCCGACGTGGCGGGACGATCTGGCGCACCGGCGCGGCCAGTTCAAGTTCTCGCTGCGGATCGACGTCGACGACGCGAGGCGGCGGCTCGGCGCGGACCACGTGCTGCTGATCCGGCGCCACTCGAACGTGGTGGACCAGGTGCCGGGCGCGGGCGACGGCTTCGTCGTCGACGTGTCGGAGTACCCCGACATCGCGGACCTCTACCTGGCGGCGGACCTGCTGATCACCGACTACTCGTCCGTGATGTTCGACTACGCGCACCTGGGCCGCCCGATGCTGTTCTTCACGTACGACCTGGAGCACTACCGGGACACGCTGCGCGGCTTCTACTTCGACTTCGAGGCGGACGCGCCGGGGCCGCTGATCCGCACCTCGCGGGAGCTGGTGTCGGCGGTGCGGGACATCGACGCGGTGGCGGCCGCGCACCGGGAGCGCTCGCAGCGGTTCCGGCGGCTGTTCTGCGACCTGGACGACGGGCACGCGGCGGCGCGCGTCGTCGACCGGATGCTGGCGCAGGCCCACGAGGTGTGAGCAGCTGCCGACCGTGCGAAGGGGCGGGCCCGGAGGAGAGATCCTCCGGGCCCGCCCCTTCGCACGTACCGATGCCGGAAACGCAGGCGCCTGCTTTAGAAGGGCTCGAAGCCCTCGTACTCCTGCTGCGCCTCGTCCCGCTCCGCCTGCCGGTCCCGGCGGCGCTGGGCGGCCGGGCGCGGGGCCTCGAAGCGGTGGTCCTCGCCGCGGCGGCCGAGCATCTCGGCGCCCGCGGTCACGGACGGCTCCCAGTCGAAGACGACCGCGTTCTCCTCGGGGCCGATGGCGACGCCGTCGCCGTTGCGGGCGCCGGCCTTCATCAGGGAGTCCTCGACGCCGAGGCGGTTGAGCCGGTCGGCGAGGTAGCCGACGGCCTCGTCGTTGTTGAAGTCGGTCTGGCGCACCCAGCGCTCCGGCTTCTCGCCGCGCACGCGGAACAGCGGCTCGCCGCCGACCTCCTCGCGGACCACGGTGAAGCCCGCGTCGTCCACGGCCTTCGGACGGATGACGACCCGGGTCGACTCCTCCTTGGGCTTCGCGGCGCGGTGCGCGGCCACCAGCTCGGCCAGCGCGTACGACAGTTCCTTGAGGCCCTTGTGGGCGACGGCCGACACCTCGAAGACGCGGTAGCCGCGCTCCTCCAGGTCCGGGCGGACCATCTCGGCGAGGTCCTGGCCGTCCGGCACGTCGATCTTGTTCAGGACGACGACGCGCGGCCGGTCCTCCAGGCCCGCGCCGTACTCGCGGAGCTCCTCCTCGATGACGTCCAGGTCGGAGACCGGGTCACGGTCGGACTCGAGGGTCGCCGTGTCCAGGACGTGCACGAGCACGCTGCACCGCTCGACGTGGCGCAGGAACTCCAGGCCGAGGCCCTTGCCCTGGCTGGCGCCGGGGATCAGACCGGGCACGTCGGCGACGGTGTAGACGGTGGAGCCGGCGGTGACCACGCCCAGGTTCGGGACCAGGGTCGTGAACGGGTAGTCGGCGATCTTCGGCTTGGCGGCCGAGAGCACGGAGATCAGCGAGGACTTGCCGGCGCTCGGGTAGCCGACGAGGGCCACGTCCGCGACGGTCTTCAGCTCCAGGACGACGTCCTGGAGGTCGCCGGGAACACCGAGGAGGGCGAAGCCGGGGGCCTTGCGGCGGGCCGAGGCCAGCGCCGCGTTGCCCAGGCCGCCGCGGCCGCCCTGGGCGGCGACGTAGGTGGTGCCCTGGCCGACGAGGTCCGCCAGCACGTTGCCCTGCTTGTCCAGGACGACGGTGCCGTCGGGCACGGGCAGGATCAGGTCCTGACCGTCCTTGCCGGAGCGGTTGTCGCCCGCGCCGGGCGCGCCGTTGGTCGCCTTGCGGTGCGGGGAGTGGTGGTAGTCGAGGAGCGTCGTGACGTCCTGGTCGACGACCAGGATCACGTCGCCGCCACGGCCGCCGTTGCCGCCGTCGGGGCCGCCGAGCGGCTTGAACTTCTCCCGGTGTACGGAGGCACAGCCGTGGCCTCCGCTACCCGCGGCGACATGCAGCTCGACGCGGTCCACGAAGGTGGTCATGGTTCAGTGCCTCCAGTTACGAACGGAATGTCTCTACTTCAACACGCGAAAGGCGGACCCGCTTCCCCGCAGGGAAGTGAGGTCCGCCTCGCGAAATCCGGATCAGAAAGCCGTCAGGCGTTTCAGGCGACCGGAACGATGTTCACGACCTTGCGGCCGCGGTGGGTACCGAACTCCACCGCACCGGCGGCGAGAGCGAACAGCGTGTCGTCCTTGCCACGGCCAACGGAGTTGCCCGGGTGGAAGTGGGTGCCGCGCTGGCGGACCAGGATCTCACCGGCGTTGACGACCTGACCGCCGAAGCGCTTCACGCCGAGCCGCTGAGCATTGGAGTCGCGACCGTTCCGAGTGGACGATGCGCCCTTCTTGTGTGCCATCTTGTCTCAGTCCCTTACTTCGCAGCCGTGGGGATCTCAGTGACCTTGATCGCCGTGTACTGCTGGCGGTGGCCCTGACGACGGCGGTAGCCGGTCTTGTTCTTGTAGCGAAGGATGTCGATCTTCGCGCCCTTGTGGTGGTCCACGACCTCGGCCTGGACCTTGATGCCGGCCAGCACCCACGGGTCGCTGGTCACGGACTCGCCGTCGACGACGAGCAGGGTCGAGAGCTCGACCGTGTCGCCGACATTGGCGGTGGAAATCTTGTCAACCTCAACGATGTCGCCGACAGCAACCTTGTGCTGGCGACCACCGCTGCGCACGATGGCGTACACGCGGAACTCTCTCTCGCTCGGAACGGGACCCCCGCAGTCCAGCCGCACGAGGCGGCCTCTCCGGCTTCGAAGCACTCTTCAAGAGCTCTTCGAAGATCCCGGAGGAAAAAGGTTTACGGGAGTGAAGCGCGTCCGATGGACACGCCGACGGTCAAGATTACGGGCCCTTCCCTAAGGGGTCAAACTGGCCCCCGCAAGAGGGCGCCCCCGCACAGCCGAGCTGTACGGGGGCGCCCCACCGGGCCGAGCCTCAGGACTCGTCGGCGACGGCCACGGCCGTCTTCTTCGCGGCCGTCTTCTTGGTCGCGGTCTTCTTCGTGGCGGCGGCCTTCTTCGCCGTCGTCTTCTTCGCGGCCGTCTTCTTCGCGGCGGTCTTCTTCGTCGTCGCGGCCTTCTTCGCCGTCGCCTTCTTGGCCGTCTTGCGGGCCGTCTTCTTGGCGGCGGGCGCCTCGGCCTCCTCCGCTGCGGCCGGCTCCTCCGCGACCGCGGGGACGACCACGACGGCCGTCTCCTCGGGCGCGGTGGGCGCGGTGGCCTTGCGGACGGCGCGGCGGCGCGGACGGGCCGGGGCGGCGGCCTCGGCCGGCTCCGGCGCGGCCACGGGCTCCTCGGCCACGACGGGCTCCGGCTCCTCGACGGCCTCCTTGACCGGCTCCGTGACGGTCACCGCGGCGGCCTCGTCGGAGGACGCCTTTGGCGAACCGGCGGGAGCGCTCGCCTTGCGCGTCGCCCGGCGGCGGCCGCGCGGCGCGGGCGCCGCCTCGGCCGGCTCGGGCTCGACGACGGGCTCGGCGACCGGCTCGGGCTCGGCGACGGGCGCGACCGGCTCGGCCCGCTCGACGACCGGCTCCGGGGCGGGAGCGGCGGGCGCACCGGCCGGGGCCGACGCACGGCGCGTGGCCCGGCGGCGCGAGCGGCCACGACCGGCCGCGGCCTCCGCCTCGGCGGGGCTGGAGTACAGCTCCTCGTCGGGCCGGAACTCCGGCTCGGGCAGCGCCAGGGGCTCGGCGGCCTCGGCGGCGACCTCGGCCTCCGTCTCGACGGCCTCGGCGGCCTCGGTGTGCGCCTCGTGCTCGTGCGTGTGCTCCGCGCCCGAGCCGCCCTTGCCGCGCTTCTTGCGCTTGCCGCCACCGCCGCCGACCGAGGTCGGCTGCTCCATGTGCACGATCACGCCGCGGCCGTTGCAGTGCACGCAGGTCTCGGAGAAGGACTCCAGGAGGCCCTGGCCGACCCGCTTGCGGGTCATCTGGACCAGGCCGAGCGAGGTGACCTCGGCGACCTGGTGCTTGGTGCGGTCCCGGCCGAGGCACTCGAGCAGGCGCCGCAGGACGAGGTCGCGGTTGGACTCCAGGACCATGTCGATGAAGTCGATGACGACGATGCCGCCCAGGTCGCGCAGCCGCAGCTGGCGCACGATCTCCTCGGCCGCCTCCAGGTTGTTCCTGGTCACGGTCTCTTCGAGGTTGCCGCCCTGGCCGGTGAACTTGCCGGTGTTGACGTCGACGACGATCATCGCCTCGGTCTTGTCGATCACCAGGGAGCCGCCGGAGGGCAGCCACACCTTGCGGTCGAGCGCCTTGGCGAGCTGCTCGTCGATCCGGTACGTCGCGAAGACGTCGACCTCGGAGGTCCACTTCGACAGACGGTCGGACAGGTCGGGCGCCACGTGGTTCACGTAGCCGTGGATGGTCTGCCAGGCCTCGTCACCGCTGACGATGACCTTGGAGAAGTCCTCGTTGAAGATGTCGCGCACGACGCGGACGGTCATGTCCGGCTCGCCGTACAGCAGGCTCGGCGACGAGGTCGAGATCTGCTTGGACTTCTTCTGGATGTCCTCCCACTGGGCCTGCAGACGCTCGACGTCGCGGCGCAGCTCGTCCTCGCTCGCGCCCTCGGCGGCGGTGCGCACGATGACGCCCGCGTCCTCGGGGACGATCTTCTTGAGGATGGTCTTCAGGCGCGCGCGCTCGGTGTCGGGCAGCTTGCGGCTGATGCCGGTCATCGAGCCCTCGGGCACGTAGACCAGGTAGCGGCCGGGCAGCGAGACCTGGCTGGTCAGGCGGGCGCCCTTGTGGCCGATCGGGTCCTTGGTGACCTGGACGAGGACGGACTGGCCGGACTTGAGGGCGGTCTCGATGCGGCGCGGGCCGTTGGCCAGGCCGAGCGCCTCGAAGTTGACCTCACCGGCGTACAGGACCGCGTTGCGGCCCTTGCCGATGTCGATGAAGGCGGCCTCCATGGACGGCAGCACGTTCTGGACCTTGCCCAGGTACACGTTGCCGACGTACGAGGTCGACTGCTCCTTGTTGACGTAGTGCTCGACGAGGATGTTGTCCTCGAGCACGCCGATCTGGGTGCGCTCGCCGTTCTGGCGGACGACCATCACGCGCTCGACGGCCTCGCGGCGGGCCAGGAACTCGGCCTCGGTGATGATCGGGACGCGGCGGCGGCCCTGCTCGCGGCCCTCGCGGCGGCGCTGCTTCTTGGCCTCCAGGCGCGTGGAGCCCTTGATGGACTGCACCTCGTCGACGGAGACGGGCTTGTCGTCCTTCTTGCGGGGCTCGCGGACCTTGACGACGGTGCGCTCGGGGTCGTCGGTGCCCGGCTCGGCGTCCGTGGCGGCGTCACCGGCGCGACGGCGGCGGCGACGACGGCGACGGCTGCTGCTGGAGCCGGAGGCACCGGCGCCGTCCTGCTCGTCGGCCGCGTCCTCGTGGTCCTCGGCGTCCTGCTCCTCGGCGTCCTCGTCCTCGCCCTCCTCGTCGGCGGAGGCCTCCGAGTCGGTGTCGGACTCGGCGTCGGCGGACTCGCCGCGGCGACGGCGACGGCCACCGCGACGGCGACGGCGGGTGGGCCGCTCGTCCTGCTCGTCGTGCTCGTCGGCCTGCTCCTCCGGCTCCTCCACCTCGGCCTCGGCCTCGGTGTCGGCGGCGGGCTCGGCCTCGGCGGCGGGGCGGCGGCGCTCGGCGGCCGGCTGCTCGTCCGCGGCGCGGCGGCGACGGCGACGGCGGCCGGTCTGCTCCTCCTCGGCGACGGCGGGCTGCGCGGGCTCGGCCTGGACCTCCGGCTCGGGCTCGCTCACCTCGGCGGCCTCGGCGGCGGCCGCGGCGGCGGCGCGCTCGGGCGTCTGGAACATCGGCTCGGTGAAGACCGGCGCCTGGAAGACGGCGACGGACGGGCGCTTCGGGCGGCCGCCCTCGGAGTCGTCCTTCGCGCGGTCCTGCTTCGAGGTGCGGGGCTCGGCGAAGCCGCCGGCGGCCTTGCGGGTGGCGCGGCGACGGCCGCGGCGCGGGCCGGTCTCCTCGGCGGGCTCGGCGGCGGCCGCGGGCTCCTCGGCCGGCTCGGCGGCCTGGACGGGCTCGGGCGCGGACACCGTACGGGTGGCGCGGCGGCGGCCGCGGCGCGGGGCCGCGTCCTCGGCGGCGGGCTCCTCGGCGGCCTCGGTCTGCTCGGGGGCGGCGGGCTGCGCGGGCTCGGCCTGCTCGGGGGCCTCGGTGGCCTCCGGGGCGGCGACGGCGCGGGTCGCACGGCGACGGCGGCGCGGCGCGGCGGGCTCCTCGGCGGGCGTCTCGACCGGCTCGGGCGCGGCGACGGCCTCGGCGGGGGCGCTCTCGGTGACCTGCGGGGCCTCGGCGGCCTCGGTGGCCTCCGGGGCGGCCACGGCGCGGGTCGCACGGCGGCGACGGCGCGGCGCGGGGGCCTCCTCGGCGACCGGCTCGGCGGCGACGGGCTCGGCGGCGGGCGCGGGGGCCTCGACCGGCTCGGCGGCCTGGACGGCCTCGGGCGCGGACACCGTACGGGTGGCGCGACGACGACGGCGCGGGGCGGCGGGCTCCTCGACGGCGGGCTCGGCGGCGGCCGGCTCGGCGGCGGGGGCCTCGGCGGCCTCCTGCTCGGCGGCGGCCGGCGCACCGGCGGGCGCGGAGGCGCGGCGGGTGGCGAGGCGGCGCGGGCGGGCGGGCGCGGCGTCCGGCGCGGGGGTCTCGGCGACCGGGGTCTCCGCGGCGGCCTCCTCGGCCTCCTCGACGGTCTCCTCGGTGCTGTCGAGCTCCGGCTCGACGGCGGCTGCGGCCTGCGGCGGGCCCGCGGGGCGCGACGCGGCCCGGCGCCGGCGGCGCGGGGGCAGGGTGTCGCTGGGGCTGTCCGCGGCAGGGGTGGTGGGTTCGGTCGGCTCGGGCATGCGGGTGGATCTCCCGTCAGGCCCCCGGGCGCCGCGCCTGGTCCATGACCGGTGACGTCCGCGGCTCACGCGACCGTGTCGATCGCGGTGCCGCCGGTCCGGGGCGCGGGCGCCGCACGGGGGCTCTCTGTCTGTTCTCGCCGGTTCCGGTACGCCATGTACGTACCGGCCTGGCGAAAGTCCTTGGGTGGGTGCGCTGCCCGACCCAGGTGGCTCCCGAGTACGAGGGCGGCGCTACGACGACCGCCTTACGCGGAACCTTCCACGGCAGGCGCCGTCGCGGTGGCAGAATCCGCGGCCCCGGTGTGTGGGGCGGCCTGGTCTGCCTCGCGGTCGGGCGCGAGCGGGTCGGTCACCGTGCCGGTCTCTTCATCGAAAGGCCCCTGCGCCAGCCTGGTCACCGCAGCGGGGACCGGCGGCGCCAGGTCGGCCACGGCGCGGAGACCGGACAGGACGTCGTCGGGTCGAACGGCGGGCGTCACGTGCCGAACAACCAGGCGCAGTATCGCACAAGCCTTGTCGGTGGGCCTATCAGCCGGAACATCGGATGCGGCGACGGCGTCCAGGCTCACCACGGCGGACCGGGAGTCGAACGTCCGGATGCCGCTCTTCGTACGCCGCTGGACCTCGACGGTCTCGGCGGCGCGGAACGTCTCGGCGGCCCGTGCGGCCTCCTCCACGCTCACTCCGTCGAGCCGCAGCTCCCACACGGAGGCGGTGAGCCGGTCGGCGAGGCCGGAGGTGCGGGCCTCGACGGCGTCGACGATGTCGAGGCCCACGGGCATCGACTCGTCGAGCAGCTGCCGGAGCTTCTCGGGGTCGCGCTGCGCGGTGAGCGCGATCTCCAGGTACTCGGCCTCACTGCCCGTGCCGGTGGGTGCGGCATTGGCGTACGACACCTTGGGGTGCGGCGTGAACCCCGCCGAGTACGCCATGGGCACCTCGGCACGGCGCAGCGCACGCTCGAAGGCGCGCTGGAAGTCACGGTGGCTGGTGAACCGGAGGCGGCCGCGCTTGGTGTAGCGCAGTCGGATGCGCTGCACCGCGGGTGCGGGCGGCGGGCCTACGGGCTGTCGCTTGCCCAGTGTCCCTGTCCTTAGTGAATGTCGGTCTTCGTGAGAGGGGTCGTACTACTACCAAGAGTACGTGCCTGCGCGCTGTGAGGTTCCCGCCGGTCCCCGACCAGGGGCTCCGTGGCGTGCGCGGGACGCTTCGGCGCGCCGAACAGCGCGCGCCGCACCTCGGCCCGGGCCTGCCGGACACTGGCCCGCACCTCGCGGCCGATCCGCGCGGCCGGCCGCCACACGTGATCGCGTACGGCGTGTCCCAGCGGGGTGAGCACGGTGCGGTACGTCCAGCGGGCGGGCTCGACGAAGGTCCAGCGCAGCAGGCGTCCCAGGAACCGGCCGACGGCGCGGGAGATCCGGCCGGCGATCCGCCAGGCGATGACGAGCGCGTCCCACGTCTCCCGGCCGACGATCCGCAGGGCGCGGCCGACGGGCACGAGGACGTACCGCCACAGGGCGACGAGCGGTACGACGAACACCCAGCGCAGCAGCGTGGCGAGGCCGCGGCCGAGTCCGGCCGCGGCAAGGGCGAGGGCCCGTCCGACGGGTGCGAGGACGTACGTCCACAGCCAGGTCAGCGGGATCACTACCAGGACGCGGCCCAGCCAGGTCAGCGGGATCACGACCAGGACGCGGCCCAGCCAGGCGAGGCCGTGTCCGAGGGGTGTGAGCACGTACCGCCACAGCGCCACCCAGGGCCACACGAACAACGCGAGCCCCAGCCACCGCAGCCCCGTCAGCACCGCGCGCCCCAGCGGCACCAGCACCTGTGAGTACAGCCACACCGCCGGCACCACGATCAGCGTCCGCGTCAGCCAGACCAGGCCGTGGCCGAGCGGGGTCAGGACGTGGGCGTACAGCCACCGCGCGGGGATCGCGATGAGCACGTGGCACAGCCAGGCGAGGGCGCGGCCCAGCATCACGAACGGCCACACGAGGACCGCGCCGAGCAGCAGGCCGAGGCCCCGGCCGAGCGGCACGAGCGCCTTCTCGTAAAGGAATCGGCCACTCACGACGAGGGCGTCCCAGACCAGCCGCACCGGCACCACGACGACGAGCGCCACGATGCGCACCGGCAGCCGGATCGCGGCGACGAGGCAGCCCTCGGGCTCGCCGCGCCGCTTGTCCATGTCCATGCGATCCATGCCTGTTGAGACGCCGTCACACACGGAACGGATGCACGAAAGGGCCACCGGATCGGGCGTGTCGGTCTGCGGCGCGTGGACGGGAACCGTCTCGTATAGGCACACTTTGCGCAGTAGAGATCCAGACAGTCGGAGGGGAACCCGCATGATCACGCTCACGAAGGAAGACGGCCCGGCGGACCTGGACGGTGTGACCCACCTGTCCATCGGGGTGTCCTGGGACCCCACTTCGGGGAGCAGCGGCGGGGTCCTCGGTGCCCTGCGCCGCAAGCAGGGCACCGACCTGGACCTCATCGCCATAGCGATGTCGGGCAACGACCCGGTGCGCCTCGCGGGCCTCGACTCGCTCGACCCGATGGGCAACGGCTCGCTGGTGCACAGCGGCGACAACCAGACGGGCAAGGGCGAGGGCGACGACGAGACGGTGACCGTCGAGTTCTCGCGGATCCCGCAGCAGATCACGTCGATCGTGTTCGTGGCCGCGGCCTACAAGAAGGGCAGCGCCTTCAACAAGGCGCGCAACATCAGCTTCAAGGTGTACGACGCCACGGGCGGCAGCACCCAGCAGGTCGCGGACATCTGGCCGAGCCTGCTCACGTCCGACAACGGCTGCGCGGTGGCCAAGGCGATCCGTGTCGGCGCCTCCTGGAAGCTCGAGGTCATCAACACGACCGGCAAGATCAAGCAGGGTGACGAGCACGCCCTGATGCGTTTCGCCGTCAGCAAGTAGGCGGTACGGAAGCAGGCAGGCGGTACGGGGAAGGGGCGCCCGGTGCATGTGCACCGGGCGCCCCTTCTCGTGCCGTACAGGCCTCGTACGGGCCCGGCCGTCACTCCACCTCGATGCCGTAGTCCTGGACGAGTTGCTCCAGGCCGCCGGGGTAGCCCTTGCCACCGAGCACGAAGTCCCAGTCGCCCGAGGGCCGGCGCCGGAAGGAGCCGAGGACCAGTGCGGTCTCGCCCGCGCGGCCGTCGGAGACCTCGAGGCGGCCCAGTTCGGCGCGGGCCGGGTCGAGGAGGCGGACGCAGGCGTCGGTGAACCCGGCGAGGTCCGCGTGCGGGTCGGTCTCCGGGTCGACGGCCGCCACGAGCACCAGCCGGTCGGCCTCGTCCGGGAGCGCGTCGAAGGCGACCCGCAGGGCGGCGCGGTCCGGGGCGGCGGGCGTCAGGGCGCGGACCGAACCGTCGGGCGTACGGGCGTTGTTGAAGAAGACGAAGTGGTCCTCGCTCAGGACGCGGCTGCCCCGGCAGACCAGGGCGCACACGTCCAGGGCGACGGTGCCGGACCAGGTCAGGCCCAGCACGTTGTGGTCCCCGCTGTCGGCGGGCGGCGGCGCGGGCGCGGCCGGAGCGGTCCGTCCGGCGGCGTCGCCGAGGCGGCCGCGCAGGCCGTGCCGGTGCAGCAGGTCGACGAGCTCGGGGCCGGAGATCAGCTCCAGCGGCTTGCCGCGCACGAAGGTGTGGGAGCCGGGGCCGAAGCCCGAAGTCGTCACCAGGACGCCCTTGTTGGCGCCGACGTCCTGGACCGTGCCGTACAGGTCGCGGACCGCGGTGGGCGGCACGGTGTTGCGGTACCGCTTGACCTGGACGACGATCTTGCCGCCGCGGATCGGCGCCGGGTCGAGGGCGTCGACGTCGACGCCGCCGTCGTTCGAGCGCTGTGTGGTGACCGCCTCCATGCCCATCGCGCGGAACAGTTCGGCGACGAGGTCCTCGAAGGCGAGCGGGTCCATGGCGTACAGGTCCGGCTCCTCGCCGGCGCCGCCGTGCGTGACCACCTGGTCCCCGACGTCACGCGGCCGGCGCGCCGGGCGTATCGGGGTGAGCTGGTCGGGCCGGGCCGTGAGCTGCCCGCGCAGCGCGTCCGTCAGACAGCTGACAGGGTCGACCCGCGCGAGGCGCAGCTCGGTGAAGTCCTCCCGCCGGGCCATGACGGTGGCCAGGAAGATCTGTCCGTGGCGGCCGGTCGCGGGGTCCGGCGCGCCGACGAAGCCGTTGAGCGCGACCGAGTCGAGGACGCCGTACTCGTCCGCCGCGAAGAGCTGCCGCAGGACGAGCAGCACGCTCTGCGCCAGGACCTCCCGGTACAGGGCGCGCCGTTGGGTGACGGGGCGGGCGGTCTCCTTGTCCTGGTCCTGCGCCGGCACATAGCGCACGGCCTTCGCCTCGGGCACGACGTCGTAGCCGGGCAGCTCCCAGTCGAGCACCAGCTGCCGCGCGGCGGCGTCGTAGGCGGCCGTGACCTGGCGGGGGAATCCCTCGGGCCAGGCGGTCGACGCGTAGAGGGCGGCGGAGAAGTACTCGACGACGGACTCGGGGTCGCCCTGCCGGACGCCGTCGACGGCCTCGGTGATCGCCGCGTTGTGCCGGCGGACCTCCGTCAGGTGGGCCTCGGCGGCGCGGGTGTGCTCCTGCCGGGCGGCGGCCAGTCGCTGCTGCCGCTGGGCCTCGGCGGCCTGCGCCGCGTGCCAGGCGTGCTCGTAGCGGGCCTGGGCCTCGGCCTGCGCCTGCGCCCGCCGGGCCGCGGTCCAGCCGCCCTGAGCCTGGAACTGGTGCGGGGCGGGCAGCGGTACGGGGTGGGCGAGCGGGCCGGGGT